>NZ_FOLS01000019.1:41674-145670 GCF_900112375.1 Pseudomonas citronellolis
GTAGGGCGTATAACCGTTCGCGGTTATACGCCGCCACACCGCCAGCGATCACGAATGCTGCTGTTCAACCCGAAGCACCCCGCAACCAAGGCCAACCGGCGTATAACGCGGAGCGTTATACGCCCTACGCCAAACCCAGGAGAAGTAGGGCGAAATAACGTTCGCGGTTATACGCCGCCACACCACCAGTGATCACGAATGCCGCAGTTCAACCCGAAGCGCCCCGCAACCAAGGCCAACCGGCGTATAACGCGGAGCGTTATACGCCCTACACCAAACCCGGCAGATGTAGGGCGTATAACCGTTCGCGGTTATACGCCGCCACACCACCAGTGATCACGAATGCCGCAGTTCAACCCGAAGCGCCCCGCAACCAAGGCCAACCGGCGTATAACGCGGAGCGTTATACGCCCTACGCTCATCCCATCCCTCCATCGCGCTCTGCCGCGTTCAGGTTCAGGGACTGATCGCCCGCCCAGTCCACGGGGTAGATTCCTTCGGCAACCGCTCGGTGGAACGTCGAGAACGGCCAGTCCTTCACGGTGCTCACCAGCCCATGTTTCACCGGGTTGATGTGGATGTAATCGAAATGACGTCGGTAATCCTGCTCGCTGCGGATCAGGTGTTCCCAGTAGCGGGCCTGCCAGATGCTCCGCTGTCCACGTCGGCGTTGCGCCAGGGAGAGGGGATCCCCTTCGGCAAGACGACGCGAGAATCCCGATTTGATGACCTTCCAGCGTGTGGCGAAATCGTGGTCGCCGGGAGGCAGCGTCCAGAGGCAATGCATGTGCTCCGGCAGTACCACCCAGGCATCAACCTGGAAAGGGTGGTGGCGCTTGCATTGGACAATCATGCGGCGCAGCAGATCGATTTCACGCACCAGCAGATCGGCGTGGCGGTCGACGAGGGTGACGGTGAAGAAATAGGTGCCGCCGGGTACCCAGGCACGTCGGTAGTTGGGCATCTGGACCGTCCATGTGTCCGAACAGAAGCTCCAGCGTACCCGGATCCATTTGCGGAAAGTGCGAGGCACCATTCCCCTGACAACAGATTCGGACGTAGGGCGTACAACCGTTCGCGGTTGTACGCCGTTTCACCGATGCCCTCGTCAACGCCAATTTCAAGCTTGGCGTGGATTCCGGGAGAGTTTGGCAATGGGCGCAGGGTGTTTCCGGGGTGGCTCGGGTGCGCTGGTTGCGGGGGCTTCGGGTTGAACAGGGACATTTGGGATCATTTGCGGTGTGGCGGCGTATAACCGCGAACGGTTATACGCCCTACGCTCCATCGGACATTGGTGTTTTGCCCCACGTCCATTCGGACGATTCCTCTCGCACCGACTCCCGCCAGACTGCGGCCATCCGAAACGACAGGGCCGCTTCCCATGGAATTCGCCTTCACCGACGAGCAGCAGATGATCCGCGACAGCGCGGAGAGCTTCCTCGCCGATGCTTCACCCTCCAGCGCCGTGCGCGCGGCCATGGCCGCCGGCGGGCATGACCTGGCGCTCTGGCAGCGCGTTCGCGACGAACTCGGCTGGCAGGCCCTGCTGGTGCCCGAGGCCCATGGCGGCCTGGGGCTGGGCTTCGTCGAGCTGGCCATCGTCCAGGAACAACTGGGCCGGCGCCTGGCGCCGCTGCCGTTCTTCGCCTGCGCCCTGGCCGTGTGCGCCTTGCGCGTGCTCGGCAATGATGCGCAACAGGCACGCTGGCTGCCCGGCTTGGCCGAAGGCAGCCTGGGCGCCACCCTGGCCCTGGGCGCCGAAGGCGCGCCCACGGCCGGTGCCATACAGGTGCAGGCGCGTGCCGAAGGCGCCGGCTTCGTTCTCGACGGCCGCCTGCGCCCGGTGCTCGACGGCCACAGCGCCGACCTGCTGCTGATTCCCGCACGCCGACAGGGCAGCCAGGGCGAGGAGGGCGTCAGCCTGTTCGCCGTGCCCGCCGCCAGCGCCGGCCTGCAACGCCGCGCCTTGCCGACCCTGGACCAGACCCGCCAACTGGCGGAAATCGAACTGAACGGCCTGTACCTGCCCGCCGACGCCCTGCTGGGCGACGCCGGCGGCGCCTGGCCGAAGCTGGAAAAGGTCCTGCAACTGGCCGCCGTGGCCCTGGCCGCCGAGCAGGTCGGCGGCGCCCAGCAGGCCCTCGATCTCACCGTCGCCTATACCCAGGAGCGCCGCCAGTTCGGCCGCCCGGTGGGCAGCTTCCAGGCGCTCAAGCACCGCATGGCCGACATGATGCTGCAGGTGGAATGCGCCCGCTCGGCGCTCTACTACGCCGCCTGCGTGACCCAGGAAGCGCTGGGGGAGGGCGACGCCGGCCTCGCCGCCGAGCTGCCCCTGGCTGCCGCGGTGGCCAAGTCCCACGCCTCGGAAGCCTTCTTCCACTGCGCCGCCGAATCCATCCAGCTGCACGGCGGCGTCGGCTTCACCTGGGAGTACGACCCGCACCTGTATTTCAAGCGCGCCCGCGCCGGCGAGGGCCTGTTCGGCAGCCCGGCCTGGCACCGCGAACGCATCGCCGCGGCCATCCTGGAGGAACGCCCATGAAGATCGGATTCGATGCCGCCGACGAAGCCTTCCGCGCCGAAGTGGCCGCCTGGCTGGCGGACAACCTGCGCGGCGAATTCGAGCCGCTGCGCTTCCGTGGCGGCCCCGGTGACGAGCACTCCTTCCCCGAGGAGCGCAAGGCCTGGGAGCGCAAGCTCGCCGAGGGCGGCTGGACCTGCGTCGGCTGGGCGCAGGAGCACGGCGGGCGCGGCCTGTCGATCAACCAGCAGGTGATCTTCCATGAGGAATACGCCCGCGCCGGCGGCCCCGGGCGCATGGGCCATATCGGCGAGGGCCTGGCCGGGCCGACCATCGCCGCCTTCGGCAGCGACGAGCAGAAGCGCCGTTTGCTGCCGGGTATCGTCAGTGGCCGCGAGTTCTGGTGCCAGGGCTACTCCGAACCGGGCGCCGGCTCCGACCTGGCGGCGGTGAAGACCCGCGCCACCTTCGACGCCGAGCGCAACGTCTGGAAGATCAACGGACAGAAGGTCTGGACCTCCCTGGCCCACGAATCCGACTGGTGCTTCGTCATCGCCCGCTGCGAGCCGGGCAGCGTCGGCCACCAGGGCCTGGCCTTCCTGCTGGTGCCCATGCGCCAGGCGGGCATCACGGTGCGGCCCATCGAGCAACTGACCGGCACCTCGGAGTTCAACGAGGTGTTCTTCGACGACGCCGAGACCGCCGCCGACAACCTGCTCGGCGCGCCGGGCGACGGCTGGAAGATCGCCATGGCGCTGCTGGGCTTCGAGCGCGGGGTGTCCACCCTCGGCCAACAGATGCAGTTCCAGAATGAGCTGGACGAGGTCATCCGCATCGCCCGCGCCAATGGCGCCGCCCGCGACCCGCTGCTGCGCCAGCGCCTGGCCGAGGCCTGGGGCGGGCTCAAGGTGCTGCGCTACAACTCGCTGCGCATGCTCTCCGGCGCCCAGGACGGCAGCCTGCGCCGCGAGGCGCTGATCTACAAGCTGTGCTGGGCCGACTGGCACGCGCGCCTGGGCAAGCTGGCCATGGACGTGCTCGGCGCCGAGGCGGAAATCCTCGACGGCGCGCCCTACGCGCTGAACCGCCTGCAGGGCCTGTTCCTGTTCAGTCGCTCGGACACGATCTACGGCGGCAGCAACGAGATCCAGCGCAACCTCATCGCCGAGCGCGCCCTCGGCCTGCCCCGCGAACCCAAGACGCCCCGCCAGGAGTGACAACGATGCTCAAACCCGAATACGTATCCGGCCGTGGCCTGCTGCGCGGCAAGTCGGTGCTGATCACCGCCGCCGCCGGCGCCGGCATCGGCTTTTCCGCCGCCCTGCGCGCCGCCGAGGAAGGCTGCCGGGCGCTAATGGTCAGCGATGTCCACGAAGGCCGCCTGGCCGAGGCGGTGCAGCGCATCCGCCAGGCCTGCGGGCTGCAGGCGGTGTACGGGCAGGTCTGCAACGTCACCGACGAGGCCCAGGTGCGCGCCCTGGTGGCCGTCGCCGAAGAGCGCCTGGGCGGCGTCGACGTGCTGATCAACAACGCCGGCCTCGGCGGTTCCCGCATGCTGGTGGAGATGACGGATGAAGAGTGGAATCGCGTGCTCGACGTGACACTCACCGGCACCATGCGCATGACCCGCGCCATGCTCCCGCACATGATGGAACGCCGCGCCGGGGTCATCGTGAACAACGCCTCGGTGCTCGGCTGGCGCGCGCAGAAGGAGCAGAGCCACTACGCCGCCGCCAAGGCCGGAGTGATGGCGCTGACCCGCTGCGCCGCGCTGGAGGCGGCGGAACACGGCATCCGCATCAACGCGGTTAGCCCGAGCATCGCCCTGCACGACTTCCTGCGCAAATCCGCGCCCCAGGAACTGCTGGACAAGCTGGCCTCCACCGAGGCCTTCGGCCGCGCCGCGGAAGTCTGGGAGATCGCCAACGTGATGATGTTCCTGGCCAGCGACTACAGCTCCTACATGACCGGCGAAGTGCTCTCGGTCTCCAGCCAGAGGGCCTGACATGCCACGCGTCTTCGAACACCCCGAACAATTGCTGGCCTGCGTCGGCGAAACCCTGGGCGAGAGCGAGTGGCTGAGCGTCGAACAGTCGCGCATCGACCGGTTCGCCGAGGCCACCGGCGACCACCAGTGGATCCACGTCGACCCCGTGCGCGCGGCCAGCGGCCCCTACGGCGCCTGCATCGCCCACGGCTACCTGACGCTGGCGCTGGTCAACCTGTTCCTGCCGCAGATAGTCGAAGTGCGCGGCATCGCCATGGGCGTCAACTACGGCTGCGACCGCGTGCGCTTCCCCAACGTGGTGAAGGCCGGCGCGCGGGTCCGCGGCCGCGCCGAGCTGGTCGCCGCCGAGGCGGTGAAGGGCGCGGTGCAGGCGACCATCCGCGTCAGCGTCGAGATCGACGGCGAAGACCGCCCCGGCTGCGTGGTGGACACCATCAGCCGCTACTACCCCGCGTAAGGGGCTCTTCGTAGGAGCGAGCTTGCTCGCGAACCCCGGCCCCCGCAGCAGCAACGGTTCGCGAGCAAGCTCGCTCCTACAACAACCCGAGGAATCGCACATGAGAGAAGCCGTCATCGTCTCCACCGCCCGCACCGCCATCGGCAAGGCCTTCCGCGGCGCCTTCAACGACACCGAGGCGCCGCTCATGGGCGGCGCGGTGGTGGCCGAGGCGGTGCGCCGCGCCGGCGTCGAGCCGGGCGAGGTGGAGGACGTGATCATCGGCGCCGCCGCCCAGCAGGGTACCCAGGCCTACAACCTCGGGCGCCTCTGTGCCATCGCCGGCGGCCTGCCGTCGAGCGTGGCCGGCATGGCCGTGGAGCGCCAGTGCGCGTCGGGGCTGATGAGCATCGCCCTGGCGGCGAAATCCATCGCCTGCAACGAGCTGGACATCGCCGTGGCCGGCGGCCTGGAGTCCATCTCGCTGGTGCAGAACAAGCACAAGAACGCCTACCGCAACCAGTCCCGCGCGGTGCTGGAGCGCGACCCGGCGGCCTACATCCCGATGATCGAGACCGCCGAGATAGTCGCTGCGCGCTACGGCATCAGCCGCGAGGCCCAGGACGCCTACGCCCTGCGCAGCCAGCAGCGCACCGCCGCCGCCCAGCGCAATGGCCTGTTCGCCGACGAGATACTGCCGCTGCAAGTGCAGCGCCTGGTGGTCGACAAGGCAACCGGCGAAAGCCGCCACGAATCGGTGCTGATCGAGCGCGACGAATGCAACCGCGCCGACACCAGCCTGCAGAGCCTGGCGGCCCTGGAGCCGGTATGGCAGGGCGGCCAGTGGAGCGGGACGGGGCGTTTCGTCACCGCCGGCAACGCTTCGCAGCTGTCCGATGGCGCCTCGGCGTCGTTGCTGATGGAAGCCCGCGAGGCCGAGCGCCGCGGCCTGCGCCCATTAGGCATCTACCGCGGCCTGGCAGTGGCCGGCTGCAACGCCGACGAGATGGGCATCGGCCCGGTGTTCGCGGTGCCCAGGCTGCTCCAGCGCCACGGGCTGAAGGTGGACGACATCGGCCTGTGGGAACTCAACGAGGCCTTCGCCTGCCAGGTGCTGTTCTGCCAGGACAAGCTGGGCATCCCCGACGAGCGCCTGAACGTCAACGGCGGCGCCATCGCCATCGGCCACCCGTTCGGCATGTCCGGCGCGCGCATGGTCGGCCACGCGCTGATCGAGGGCCGCCGACGCGGCGTGCGCTACGTGGTGGTGACCATGTGCATCGGCGGCGGCATGGGCGCCGCGGCGCTGTTCGAGGTGGCCTGATGGACGCGCAGCTGATCCGCCGGCGCATGGCGCGCTACGTGGAACTGGTGGACGCCGGCGACATCGACGGCATCCTCGCGTTGTACGCCGACGACGCGGTGGTGGAGGACCCGGTGGGTTCGCCGCCGCTGCAGGGCCTGCAGGCCATCGCCCGCTTCTACCGCGAGGGCCTGGGCCGCGCCGAGGCCAGTGCCCAATTGACCGGGCCGGTGCGCGTCACCGGCAACGGCTGCGGCGCCATGCCGTTCCGCGTCGACCTCAACTGGAACGGCGAGCCCTGCAGCATCCACGCGATCGACGTGATGGAGTTCGACGCCCAGGGCCGCATCCGTTCGATGAAGGCCTACTGGGGCGAGATGAACCTGGAGCGGAGGCCGGAATGAACCTGGAACAGCGCATCGCCCGCCTGGAGGCCCTGGAAGCCATCCGCCTGTTGAAGCACCGCTACCTCAACGCCTGTGACCTGAAGGACGTGGACGCCATCCGCGCCTGCTTCGCCAGCGGTGCGGTGCTGATCGACTATGGTCCGCTGGGCACCTTCCATGGTCGTGAGCCGTTCCTGGCGCTGTACCGCGAACTGGCCTGCGTGCCGCGGGTGATCGACTTGCACCATGCGGCCAATCCGGAAATCGAGCTGGAAGATGAAGAGAACGCCTGCGCGCGCTGGGCGCTGCACTATCAGAACTGCGACGGCGAGACCGGCGCTACGCGGCAGTTGGGTGGGTTCTATCAGGACCGCTACCGGCGCATCGATGGTCAATGGCTGATCGTGGAAACCGTCTTCCGCGCCCACTTCGAAGTCGCCCGGAATGGTTCTTCGTAGGAGCGAGCTTGCTCGCGAACATAGCAGTCTCTAGGTTCCCGCGTTCGCGGGAATGACGGGGGGAGGAGTTTCAGGCTGACTCAGGATTCTCCCTTCACTCCAAACGCCCCCTCTCCCTTCAGGGAGAGGGCTGGGGAGAGGGCGCTCTTAACCCTAGCACCTACGCCACCAGGAAACTCCGTTCGCGAGCAAGCTCGCTCCTACAGTCACGATGGCATCGGTGCCCCACCAACGGCGTATAACCGCGAACGGTTATACGCCCTACGCTCCCGCGCAGGAACGACGGGGGAGTGAGGAGTATCAGGATGACTCCAAACTTCCCCCTCGCGCCGGACAGCTCCCTCTCCCTCCGGGAGAGGGCTGGGGTGAGGGGGCGGGGTCAACCCGAAACACAGCTGCCGCCGGTAAGCACCGTTCGCGAGCAAGCTCGCTCCTACGAGGAGCCGTGCTCGCTCGTGCGGTTGTGGTGATGGGTTTCGCTGTCGCTCAGCCCTGGGGCAGCAGCACCCGGGCCGAGGGGTAGAGGCTGGCGGCTACCTTTTGCAGTTCCGCCGGGCAGACCAGTTCGCTGATCCACGCCAGGCGGCGCACCGGGCCGGGTTTGTCCAGGCGTTGCAGTTCGGCGGATTCGAGCATGGCCTTCATGCGCCAGGCGAGGGCGAACAGCTCCTCGATGAAGGGCGGCGCCACCGTGCCCTGGTGTTCCACCGACAGGCCGCTGGGCGCGTGGCGGATGGCCAGGTGGTAGTGGCTGGCGCCGTTGCGCCCGCCGCTGCCGGCGAGGGTGGCGGTGAAGTGCGCGCCGAGGATGCGCGCCAGTTGCCGCTGCACGTCGTGCAGCAGTTGCTGCGGCACTTCTTCCAGCAGCGCGGTGGGGTCGGTCTGGCCCATGGTCGTCCCGGGTTCTGAGTGGCAGGGCGGCGGCCGGGGCGGCCGCCGGAACAGGTGCCGCCAGCATAGGGAAGGCGACTGTGAACTTGGGTTAAGCCGGGGTAAAGGCGGGTAATTGCGCGCCTCAGAAGGTCTGCCCGAGGGAGAACTGGAACACCTCGGTCTCGGCGCCGTCGGGCTTCTTCAGCGGCGTCGCCAGGCTGAAGCTCAGCGGGCCCAGCGGGCTGTACCAGGTCAGGCCGACGCCCATGGACATGGCCATCTGGTCGAGGCTGACGTTGCCGCAGCCCTGGGTGGTGGACAGGTAGCACTTGTCGGCGAAGACGCTGCCGGCATCCCAGAACAGCGTGCTGCGCAGCTGGCTCTGGTCCTTGACGAAGGGCAGCGGGAACAGGTACTCGACGCCGCCGGCGATGAGGATGTTGCCGCCGAACACCTCGGCGTCGCGGTCGGAGTAGTAGGCCTGGCCGGCGCTGGAGTAGTTGCCGGTGGCCGGGGTGCTGCGCGGGCCCAGGGTGCCGTCCTTGAAGCCGCGCACCGAGCCCAGGCCGCCGGCGGTGTAGTTCTCGTAGAAGGGCAGGCCGTCGGTGGAGCCGTAGCCGTTGCCGTAGCCCAGGCTGGTGTGCAGGCGCAGCGAAGTGCGGTCGGTGACCGGGACGAAGCGCTGGGCGCTGTAGTCGAGCTTGTAGAACGACAGGTCGCTGCCGGGCACCGTGGCCATCAGCGTCAGGCTCTGGGAATGCCCGCGGGTGGCCAGCACGCCCTTGTTCAGGGTGGATTCGGACCAGCCGATGGAGGCCTTGAGGTTGTTGAAGCTCTTGCCCTCGCGCGCGATGAAGTCGTATATCTCGTCGGCGCTGTAGGTGCCGGGGCTGATGGCGTCGTGCTGCAGGGTCAGGCCGTAGGTCAGGCGCGAGGTCTCGCTGATCGGGTAGCCGATGCTGACGCCGGCGCCGAAGCTGTCGAGGGAGTAGTACGACACCTCGTCATCGTCGTCGTAGTACTTGCTGTAGTCGGTGCTGCTGTAGAACAGGTTGTAGCCCAGGCTCACGCCGTCGGTGGTGAAGTAGGGGTTGGTGAAGCCGAAGTTGTACTTGGTCTGGTACTCCGAGCGGGTCAGGCCGATGCTGGTGTAGTTGCCGGTGCCGAGGAAGTTGCTCTGGCTGATGGAGCCGCCGAGGATCAGCCCGGCGCTCTGGGAGAAGCCGACGCTGGCGCTGAGCGAGCCGGAGGCCTGCTCCTCGACGCTGTAGTTGACGTCCACCTGGTCGTCGGTGCCGGGCACCGCCGGGGTCTCGACGTTGACCGTCTTGAAGTAGCCCAGGCGCTCCAGGCGCTGCTTGGACTGGTCGATCAGGTAGGTGCTGGCCCAGCCGCCTTCCATCTGGCGCATCTCGCGGCGCAGCACCTGGTCTTCGGTCTTGGTGTTGCCGCGGAAGTTGATGCGGTTGACGTAGGCGCGCTTGCCCGGGTCGACCCCGTAGGTGATGGACACGGTCTTGTCGTCGTCATGGGCCTCGGGCACGCCGTTGACGTTGGCGAAGGTGTAGCCCTCGTTACCCAGGCGGCGGGTGATCAGGTCGGAGGTGGAGGTCATCACCTTGCGCGAGAACACCTGGCCCGGCTCGACCAGCATCAGCTTCCTGATTTCCTCTTCCGGCACCTTGAGGTCGCCGGTCAGCTTCACTTCGCGGACCTTGTACTTCTCACCCTCGTTGATGTTGACGGTGATGTAGACGTGCTTCTTGTCCGGCGTGATGGACACCTGGGTGGAAGCGATGTCCATGTGGATGTAGCCGCGGTCCAGGTAGTAGGAGCGCAGGCGTTCCAGGTCGCCGGAGAGCTTCTCGCGGGAATACTTGTCGTCGTTCTTGAAGAAGGACAGCCAGTTGCTTTCCTTCAGCTCGAACAGGCCGGTCAGGTCCTCGTCGGAGAACACGGTGTTGCCGACCACGTTGACGTGGGCGATGGCCGCCACCGTGCCTTCGTTGACGGTGATCTTCAGCGCCACGCGGTTGCGCGGCTGCGGAGTGACCTGGGTTTCGATGGTGGCCGAGTAGCGGCCCTGGGCCACGTACTGGCGCTGCAGTTCGTTGCGCACGCCTTCGAGGGTGGCGCGCTGGAAGATCTCGCCTTCGGCCAGGCCGGATTGCTTGAGGCCCTTCATCAGGTCCTCGGTGCTGATGGCCTTGTTGCCTTCGATCTCGATGCCGGAGATGGACGGGCGCTCGACCACGTCGATGACCAGCACGCTGCCGTCGCGGCCGAGGTGGATGTCCTGGAAGAAACCGGTACGGAACAGCGAGCGCGAGGCTTCCACCAGGGCGTGGTCGTCGGCCTGGTCGCCGACGTTCAGCGGCAGGGCGGCGAACACGCTGCCGGCGGAGACGCGCTGCAGGCCGTTGACGCGGATGTCGGCGATCTTGAAGCCTGCGGCGTGGGCCAGGGCGGCGTTGAACAGCAGGATCGGGAACAGCAGGCGGGTAGGGCGCATCGTGACTTCCAGACAGGCGGTGGCAGGGGGCGCGGACGGTTCGCACGGCGATCGTCCGGGCGCTGCCGCCCGGCCCGGGCTGGCGGCCGATGAGGATAAGAGTGGGCTGTGTTCGGCGCGGTTAACCCAGGGTAAAGATGTGTAAAGTTTGCCCGCGCGGCGGTGACAGGGCGGCCCCGCGGAAGGGATCATTGCGCCCTCCAGGCCTTGAACCGCGTGCCCTGCATGATTCCCGTACTGCTGGTCGATGACGACCGCGAACTCACCGAGATGCTCAGCCAGTACCTGGCCCGCGAGGGTTTCCAGGCCACCGCCGTGGGCACCGGCGAGGAGGGCGAGGCCGAGGCCCTGGGCGGCGCCTACGCCCTGGTGGTGCTGGACGTGATGCTGCCGGGCCTGTCCGGCATCGAGGTGCTGCGGCGCATCCGCGCGCGCAGCCAGGTGCCGGTTCTGCTGCTGACCGCGCGGGGCGACAACATCGACCGCATCGCCGGCCTGGAACTGGGCGCCGACGACTACGTGCCCAAGCCCAGCTCGCCCGGCGAGCTGGTCGCGCGGCTGCGCGCCATCCTGCGCCGGGTGCAGCCCCAGGTGCCGCTCGGCAGCGCGCCGGAGGCCGTCGGCAGCGGCGCCCTGGCGCTCTGGCCCGGCAAGCGCCAGGCGTTGTGGCATGGCCAGCCGCTGGAACTGACCGGCACCGAGTTCAGCCTGCTGGAGGTGCTGGTGCGCCGGGCCGGGCAACTGGTCAGCAAGCAGGACCTGTCGCTGGACGCCCTGGGCCGCCCGCTGACCCGCTACGACCGGCGCATCGACGTGCACGTCAGCAGCATCCGCCAGAAGCTTGGCCCGCGCGCCGACGGCAGCAGCTGGATCCAGAGCGTGCGCGGCATGGGCTACCTGCTGATCGTCGAATGAAGCGCGGGCGGCTGTTCTGGAAGCTGTTCCTGGCCTTCTGGCTGGCCAACAGCCTGACCTTCCTAGTGGGCGCCGGCGCCTTCATGTTCGACGAGCTGCGCGGCGACACCCCGGCGCTGCGCTCGCTGCTGGCCACCGAGGTGCGCCTGCTGCAGCGCTTCGGCGAAGCGGCGGGGCGCCAGCTGCTGGAGGTGTCGCCGCAGCAGCCGGACGTCCAGGTCGGCCTCTACGACACCCAGGGCGCTCTATTGGCCGGGCGCGCCGTGGCCCAGGTGCGCTTCGAGCAGGCGGTCACCAGCCAGGACGGCCATCGCCTGCTGCTGCGCGCCTCGGCCGCCACCACCCTCGACCAGGCGCCGCCGCCGCGCAGCCTGGGCCCATTGTTCACCGGCATGCTGATGAGCGCGCTCTTCGCCCTGCTGCTCAGCCAGTACCTGGCGCGGCCGCTGGCCTGGTTGCGCCAGGCCATGGGCCAGGTCGCCCAGGGCCGCTTCGAGGTGCGCGTCAAGCCGCGCCTGGGGCGGCGCCGCGACGAGATCGTCGACCTGGCCGAGGACTGCGACCGCATGGCCGGGCAGCTCAAGGCGCTGGTGGAGGCGCAGCAGCACCTGCTGCACGACATCTCCCACGAGCTGCGTTCGCCGCTGACGCGGATGAGCGCCGCCATCGGCCTGCTGCGGCAGGCACCGGGGCAGCCCGGCATGCTGGAGCGCATCGAGCGCGAGTCGCGGCGCATGGACGAGCTGATCGAGCAACTGCTCACCCTGGCGCGGGCGCAGTCGCGCCAGGACAGCGGCGAATACCGCCTGCTGGACGTCGTCGAGCTGCTGGCGCAGATAGTCGAGGACGCCCGCTTCGAAGCGGCGGGCAAGGGCTGCCAGGTGCGCCTTGTAGCCGAGCAGCCGTTCCTCGGCCGCGCCCACGAGGAGCTGCTCTACCGGGCCTTCGAGAACGTCATCCGCAACGCCGTGCGCTACACCGCGGCGGGCACCGAGGTGCGCGTGGGCGCGAGCCTGGTGGAGGGCGGCGAACGCCTGGTGGTGTGCATCAGCGACCACGGCCCGGGCGTCGACGAGAGCCGCCTGGGGCGCATCTTCGAACCCTTCGAGCGCGGCCCCGACGCCGGCCCCGACGGCTTCGGCCTGGGCCTGGCCATCGCCAGCCGCGCGGTGCAACTGCACCACGGGCGGATCAGCGCCGAGCCCGCCGAGGGCGGCGGGCTGTTGGTGCGTATCGAGTTGCCGCGCCTGTTCTAAGCGTTAGCCTTGCCAACCGCCGCCTAGCACTTTGTAGAGGGTGACGCGGTTGACCTGCTCGGCCAGCTCCAGGCTGATCAGCGTCTGCTGCGCGGAATACAGCGAGCGCTGTGCGTCCAGCACTTCCAGGAAGCTGTCCGAACCCTGCTTGTACAGCGCCAGCGACAGGTCGTAGCTCTTGTCGGTGGCCGCCGTCAGTTCGCGCTGGGCGTCCAGGCGCTCGTTGATGTGGCTGCGCACGGAAAGGGCGTCGGCCACTTCGCTGAAGGCGGTCTGCAGGGCCTTCTCGTAGTTGGCCACGTCGATGTCGCGGGTGATCTTCGCGGCGTCCAGGCCGGCCTGGTTGCTGCCGGCGTCGAAGATCGGCAGGCTGATCGAGGGGGCGAAGCTCCAGGCGCGGCTGCCGGACTTGAACAGCCCGGACAGCTCGCCGCTGGCGCTGCCGCCGCTGGCGGTCAGGCTCACGCTGGGGAAGAAGGCCGCGCGCGCCGCGCCTATGTCGGCGTTGGCCGCCTTGAGCGTGTGCTCGGCGGCGAGCACGTCGGGGCGGCGTTGCAGCAGGCTCGACGGCAGGCCCGCCGGCACCGTCACCAGCAGCGCGGCGTCCAGGCCGGTGTCGCCCGGCAGCAGGCTGGCGTCCAGGCGTTCGCCCACCAGCAGTTCCAGGGCGTTGCGGTCCTGCTCGACCTGGCTGGCGTAGCTGGCCACCTCGGCGCGCGCCGATTCCACCGTGCTGCGCGCCTGCGCCAGGCTCAGCCCGGACTCGCCGCCCAGGCCGTGACTGCGCTGCACCAGCTCGTAGGTCTTCTGCTGGCTGGCGTGGGTGTCGCTGGCCAGCTTGAGCAACTGCTGGTCGGCGGCCAGGGTCATCCAGGCGCTGGCCACCTCGGCCACCAGGCTGATCTGCGTGCTGCGGCGGGTCTGCTCCAGGGCCAGGTAGTCCTCCAGGGCGGCGTCCTTGAGGTTGCGCAGGCGGCCGAACAGGTCCAGCTCGTAGCTGCTCACGCCCAGGCCGACGCTGTACTGGCTGCTGACCGCCGTGGTGCCGTCGGAGAGCGCGCGCTGGCGGGTGCCCTCGGCGCTGGCCGAGACCGCCGGGAACAGCTCGGCGCGCTGGATGCGGTACTGCGCGCGCTGGTACTCGACGTTCAGCGCCGCCACCCGCAGGTCGCGGTTGTTGGCCAGGGCGCGGGCCACGGTGTCGCGCAGGCGGGCGTCGACGAAGAACTCGCGCCAGTCGACGTCGGCCTGGCTGGCGCCGGCCGGCGCGGCGCCGGGCCATTGCGCCGCCACCGGCGCGGCGGGGCGCTGGTAGTCCGGCGCCAGGTTGACGCAGCCGCCCAGCAGCAGGGCCAGCAGCAAGGGAAGAGGGGAGGTGCGCATCAGGCGTCTCCTTCGACGGTGGCCGGGGCACGGCGCGCAACCAGGCGCTGCACCAGCACGTAGAACAGGGGAATGAAGAACAGGCCCAGCAGGGTCGCCGCGAGCATGCCGCCGAGCACGCCGGTGCCGATCGCCTGGCGCCCGCCGGCGCCGGCGCCCTGGCTCAGCGCCAGGGGCAGCACGCCGAGCATGAAGGCCAGCGAGGTCATCAGCACCGGGCGCAGGCGGATGCGCACCGCTTCCAGGGTCGCGGCGAGCAGGTCCTGGCCGCGGTCGTAGCCTTCCTTGGCGAACTCGACGATGAGGATGGCGTTCTTCGCCGCCAGCCCCACGGTGGTCAGCAGCCCGACCTGGAAGTAGACGTCGTTGGACAGCCCGCGCAGGCCGGTCAGGGCCAGGGCGCCGAGGATGCCCAGGGGCACCACCAGCATCACCGCGAAGGGCACCGACCAGCTCTCGTAGAGCGCCGCCAGGCAAAGGAACACGAAGAGGATGGAAATGGCGTAGAGCAGCGGCGCCTGGTTGCCGGCCAGGCGTTCCTGGTAGGACTGCCCGGTCCAGGCGTAGCCGATGCCCTCGGGCAGCTGCGCCATGATCGCCTGCACCGCGGCCATGGCGTCGCCGGAGCTGACGCCGGCGGCCGGCTCGCCGACGATCTCGTAGGCGCCGAAGCCGTTGTAGCGCTCCAGCAGCGGCGAGGCGGTGCTCCAGCCGGTGCTGACGAAGGTGGCCAGCGGCACCATGGCATCCTGGTCGTTGCGCACGTACCAGTCGCCGATGTCCTCGGCCTGCATGCGCTTGTCGGCGTCGCCCTGCAGGTAGACCTTCTTCACCCGCCCGGCGTCGAGGAAGTCGTTCACGTAGCTGCCGCCCAGGGCCACGCTCAGGGTGTCGTTGATGTCGCTGGCGGCCACGCCCAGCGCGCCGGCCTTGCGGTCGTCGATGTGCAGGTCCAGCTGCGGGGTGTCTTCCAGGCCCTGGGCGCGCACGTTGGCCAGGCGCGGGTCCTGGCGGGCCAGTTCGATGAAGCGGTTGCGCGCCGCCAGCAGCTCGGCGTGGCCGAGGCCGGCGAGGTCCTGCAGCTCGACGTCGAAGCCGGAGCTTTCGCCCAGGCCCTGGATGGCCGGCGGGGCGATGACGAAGACGTCGGCATCGATGATCCCGGCCAGCGCCCGGTTGGCCCGCCGCGCCACCGCCGCCGCGCTGTGCGCCTCGCCCTGGCGCTGGCTCCAGTCCTTGAGCTTGATGAAGCCGCGGCCGCTGTTCTGCGCGTTGCCGCCGTTGCCCAGGCCGCGCACGGTGAGCACCGAGTCCACCTCCGGCTGCTGCAGCAGGTAGTCCGTCACCTGGCGGGTGACCGCCTGCAGGCGCTCGTCGGTGCCGCCCACCGGCAGGGTCATCTGCATCATCAGCATGCCCTGGTCCTCCTCGGGGAGGAACGCGGTGGGCAGCTTGTGGAACATCAGCCCGACGCCGGCCAGTACCAGCGCGTAGACCGCCAGCGCGTGCACGGGCCGCGCCAGCAGGTTGCCGACGCCGCGCTGGTAGCGCCGCGAGCCGGCCTCGAAGTTGCGGTTGAACCAGCCGAAGAAGCCGTGCCGCGGCTGGCCGTGGCCAGGCTTGAGCAGGGTGGCGCACAGCGCCGGGGTGAGGGTCATGGCCACCAGCACCGACAGCGTCATGGCGGCGACCATGGTCACCGAGAACTGCCGGTAGATCACCCCGGTGGAGCCGCCGAAGAAGGCCATGGGCACGAACACCGCCGAGAGCACCACGGCGATGCCCACCAGCGCGCCGCTGATCTCGCCCATCGACTCGCGCGTGGCCTCCCGTGGCGACAGGCCGCGCTCGGCGATGATCCGCTCGACGTTCTCCACCACCACGATGGCGTCGTCCACCAGCAGGCCGATGGCCAGGACCATGGCGAACATGGTCAGGGTGTTGATCGAGTAGCCCATCAGCGCCAGCACGCCGAAGGTGCCCAGCAGCACCACCGGCACGGCGATCGCCGGGATCAGCGTGGCGCGCAGGTTCTGCAGGAACAGGTACATGATCAGCACCACCAGGGCGATGGCCTCGAACAGCGTCTTGACCACCTCCTCGATGGAAATCTTCACGAAGGGCGCGGTGTTGTAGGCCACCTCGGCGCGCAGCTGCAGCCGGCTGGGGAAGAACTGCTGCAGCTCGGCCACCTTGGCCTGCACCGCCTCGGCCACGTCCAGGGCGTTGGCGCCGGTGGCCAGGCTGATGGCCAGGCCGCCGGAGGGGCGCCCGCCGTGCTCGGCGACCACGTCGTAGCTCTCGCTGCCCAGCTCCACCCGCGCCACGTCGCCGAGGCTCACCACGGCGCCGTTGCTGGCGTACTTGAGCACCACCTCACGGAACTGCGCCGCGGTCTTGAGCTTGCTGCGCGCGTTGATGCTGGCGTTGAGCTGCTGCCCCGGGCGCGCCGGCAGGGCGCCGAGCTGGCCGGCGGAGGTGTCGACGTTCTGCGCCTGCAGGGCGCTGCTGATGTCCGAGGGCATCAACGAGTATTGCTTGAGCTTGTCCGGGTCCAGCCAGATGCGCATGGCGTAGCTGGAACCCAGGGTGGTCACCTCGCCGACGCCGCTGACGCGGCTGACCTGGTCGTACAGGGTGCTGGCGATGAAGTCGCTGATGTCGGTGGCGCCGACCTCGGGGTTGTCCGAGACCAGCGAGAGGATGATCAGGAAGTCGCTGGAGGAATTGCGGATCTCGATGCCCTGCTGTTGCACCTCGTCGGGCAGCCGCGCCTTGGCCTGCTCCAGCTTGGTCTGCACCTGCATCTGCGCGGTGTTGATGTCGGTGCCGGCGTCGAAGGTCAGGGTGATGCTGGCGCTGCCCGCCGAACTGCTGCTGGAGGACATGTAGGTGAGGCCGTCCAGGCCGGTCATCTGCTGCTCGATGACCTGGGTCACCGAGTCTTCCATGGTCTTGGCCGAGGCGCCGGTGTAGGTGGCGCTGAGGCGGATCTGCGGCGGCGCGATGCTGGGGTACTGGGCCAGCGGCAGCTGGAAGATGGCCAGGGTGCCGCCGAGCATCACCAGGATGGCGAGCACCCAGGCGAAGATGGGCCGGTCGATGAAGAAGCGTGCCATGGCGGGTCCTCAGTCGCGCGCGTCGTTCTGCGCGGTCAGCTGCGCGTCCAGGGTCTTGACCTGCTGGCCGACGCGGACCTTCTGCGCGCCCTGGACGATCAGCTGGTCGCCGTCCGCCAGGCCCTTGTCGACCCACCAGCGGTTGCCCACCGCGCGGGCCAGGCTCAGCTGGCGCTGCTCGACCTTGCCGTCGACCACCACCAGGGCGCTGGCCTGGCCGCGCTCGTCGCGGGCCACGCCCTGCTGCGGCACCAGGATGGCGTCCGGCTGCACGCCCTCCTGCAGCGTCGCCTTCAGGTACATGCCCGGCAGCAGCAGGCCCTCGGGGTTGGGCACCAGGGCGCGCAGGGTCACGCTGCCGGTGCTCTCGTCGACGCTCACGCCGTTGAAGGTCAGGGTGCCGTCGTGGGCGTAGGCGCTGCCGTCCTCCAGCTGCAGGCTGATGCGCGTGGCGTCCTGCGCCTCGGCGGGGGCGAGCTTGCCCTCGGCCAGCTCGCGCTTGAGGCGCAGCAGGGTGGTGCTGGGCTGGGTGAAGTCGACGTAGATCGGGTCCAGCTGCTGCACCGTGGTCAGGGCGGTGGTCTGCTCGGCGGTGACCAGCGCGCCGGCGGTGACCGAGGAGGTGGCCGTGCGCCCGGAGATCGGCGCGTCGATCCGCGTGTAGCCCAGGTTGATGCGTGCCGTCTTCAACGCCGCCTGGGCCGACTGCAGGCTGGCGCGGGCCTCCAGCAGCGCGGCCTGGGCGCTCTCGTTGTCCTCCGCGCTGATGGCGTCGATCTTCACCAGCTGGGCATCGCGCCGGGCCTTGAGCTCGGCCGCCTTCAGGGTGGCGCGGGCGGAAGTGACGCTGGCCTCGGCCTGGGCCAGGGCGGCCTCGTAGGGCTGTGCGTCGATCTGGTACAGCGCCTGGCCGGCCTTCACCGTCTGGCCTTCCTCGAACAGCCGCCGCTGGATGATGCCGCCGACCTGCGGGCGGATCTCCGCCACCAGGTGCGCGCTGGCGCGGCCGGGGAGGGTGAGGCTGAGCGCCTGGGGCGCGCTGCGCACCTGGTAGATGCCGACCTCCTGCAGGTCGGCTTGCGGCGCGGCCGCCTCGTCGTCGAGGCAGCCGCCCAGGGCGAGCAGGCCGGCGCCCAGCAACAGGGCGCGGGCCAGCGAGGAAAGCGGGGGGGCGAGGGGGGACATCCGGGACTCCGATCCTGGGTTGGATTCAGCGTCAAGGGTGCTCGGCGAATGTGCAGGCAATGTGCAGAAATCTGGGAGATTGCCCGCCGCGCCTTGAAGGGCCGCGGGGGCCGCGCTTCAATGGCGGCATCCCGACAGAGCCCGGCGGTGCCATGAAAATCAGCCTCTCCAGCAAATTCTTCCTGGCCATGCTGGCGGTCTGCGCCTTCGCCGTGCTGGGCATGGTCTTCGCCGCCTACCTGAGCCTCAGGTACGGCTTCCTCGGCTACCTCAACCAGCAGGCCGAGGAGCGCATGGAACTCATCGTCCCGCGCGCCGAGCGGGCCTTCGCCACCCACGGCAGCTGGGACTTCATCCGCCGCGACCACGAACAGTGGTTCGACATGCTGCGCCCCGACGCGGCGACCCAGGACCGCGACTTCGACCCCAGCCTGCTGACCGTCTCCGACCTCACCGGCGCCTTCGTCCGCTTCGCCCTGCTGGACGAGGCGCAGCGCCTGATCATCGGCTACAAGGCGCCGCCGCGGGAGATGGTCCTGCGGCCGATCCGCCACCAGGGCCAGGTGGTCGGCTGGATGGCCCTGGCGCCGCTGCAGTCGGTTACCAGCGTCGGCGACCGGCGCTTCCAACTCAACCAACTGCGCTCCAGCCTGCTCATCGGCCTGGCCTGCCTGCTGGCCACGGCGGTGATCGCCTGGTGGCTCACCCGCAGCCTGCTGCGGCCGATCCGCCAGGTGGCCGGAGCCACCCATCGCCTGGCCGCTGGCGACTACGCCATCCAGCTGCCGGTGCGCTCGGCCGACGAGGCCGGCCAGCTGGCCGCCGACTTCAACCGCATGGCCGCCACCCTGGCCAGCAACGAACGCCTGCGCCGCGACTTCATGGCCGACATCTCCCACGAACTGCGCACCCCGCTGGCGGTGATGCGCGCCGAGCTGGAGGCCATGGAGGACGGCATCCGCCCCCTGGACGGCGCCGCCCTGCGCTCGCTGCAGGCCGAGGTGGGGGCCCTGGCCAAGCTGGTGGACGACCTCTTCGACCTGTCCCTGGCCGAGGTCGGCGGGCCCACCTACCGCCGCGAGCGCATCGACCTGCGGGTGCTGCTGCCGGTGGTGGCCGACGCCTTCCGCGCCGGCTTCGCCGAACGCGGCCTGGCCCTGGACGTGGAGCTGCCCGACGAGCCGCTGTGGGTGCTGGGCGACGAGTCGCGTCTGGGCCAACTGCTGCACAACCTGCTGGAGAACAGCCGGCGCTACACCGACCCCGGCGGCCGCACCGTGCTGCGCGCGCTGCGCGAGGGCGAACGGGTGCTGGTACAGTGCGAGGATTCCGCGCCGGGCGTGGATGCGGCGGCGCTGGAGCGCCTGTTCGAGCGCTTCTACCGCGCCGAGCGCTCGCGCAACCGCGCCAGCGGCGGCACCGGCCTGGGCCTGGCGATCTGCCGCGGCATCGCCGAGGTGCACGGCGGCCGCCTGAGCGCCCGGGCATCGAGCATGGGAGGGTTGCTGATGACGCTGGAACTGCCGCAGGCCGGAGACGCGCCATGAGCCAGGGCGACATCCTGCTGGTGGAAGACGAACCCAAGCTGGCCGCGTTGGTGGGCGACTACCTGCGTGTCGCCGGCTACCAGGTGGAACACCTCGCCGACGGCAACGCGGTGATCCCGGCGCTGCGCGGCAAGGCCTACGACCTGCTGCTGCTCGACCTGATGCTGCCCGGCCGCGACGGCCTGGACATCTGCCGCGAGCTGCGCGGCTTCAGCCGCATGCCGCTGATCATGATGACCGCGCGGGTCGAGGAGATCGACCGCCTGCTCGGCCTGGAACTGGGCGCCGACGACTACATCTGCAAACCCTTCTCCCCCCGCGAGCTGGTGGCGCGGGTCAAGGCCGTGCTGCGCCGCAGCGGCGCCCAGGCGCCGAGCCTGGGCCTGGAACTGGACCCGCGGGCCTTCCAGGCGCGCTACCTGGGCGTGGCGCTGGACCTCACCCCGGTGGAATTCCGCATGCTCGCCGCCCTGGCCGCGCGCCCTGGTCAGGTGCTGTCCCGCGACCAGCTGATGAACCACATCTACCAGGACCACCGCGTGGTCGCCGACCGCACCGTCGACAGCCACGTGAAGAACCTGCGGCGCAAACTGGCGGCGGTGGCCCCGGGGCACGACCCGATCCGCTCGGTGTACGGCGTGGGCTACAGCCTGGAGGCCGGGTAGGGCGGCGTTTCTCCCGCGCCTCGGGCACACAACCATGCCCCTGCAGGAGCGCGCCCTGCGCACGAATCGCGGACGGAGTCCGCTCCTACGCGGTTTTCTGGGTTATTCCCCTTCGGGCCAGCGCTTGCGCTGGCCCGAAGGGGAATAACCCAATAGACCGCTGCATCACCCATGGCGCACCAATGTAGGAGCGCGCCCTGCGCGCGAATCGCGGGCAGGGCCCGCTCCTACGGAGAGCCCCACGGCGTGGCCGGCAAGGCAGCCCCGTAGGATGGGTTGAGCGAAGCGATACCCATCGCCGCCATCGCATGGGTTTCGCCAAGGCTCAACCCATCCTACGAAAAGCACCCTGACGCAGTTGGCAAGACAGTTGCTCCTACTTGAACGTGGGTTCGAAAGTGGGTCCAGCGTAGGAGCGGATTCCGTCCGCGATAACCGCGGTTTCCGGCGCACAACCATGCCCCTGTAGGAGCGCGCCCTGCGCGCGAATCGCGGGCAGGGCCCGCTCCTACAGGTGGGCTCGGAGGCGGACGCATCGTAGGAGCGAGCTTGCTCGCGAACAGACTCCGCTGCGGGGCTCATTCGCGAGCAAGAACCAGGCGTCCCCCTCGATCCTACGAAAAGCGCCCGGTTCGGGCGTTACAACAGATCCAGCGGATAACTCACGATCAACCGGTTCTCGTCGAAGCTGTTGGTCCTTCCCCAGTCGCGGCGCATCGTCGAGTTGCGCCACTTCAGGTTCAGCGTCTTCAGCGGCCCGGACTGCACGGTGTAGGCCAGCTCGCTCTCGCGGCCCCATTCGCTGCCGTCATCGGTGCTGGCGTTGTGCACGTTGCTGCCGTGGATGTAGCGGTTCATCAGCGTCAGGCCGGGCACGCCGAGGCCGGCGAAGTCGTAGTCGTAGCGCAGCTGCCAGGAACGCTCCTTGGCGTTCTCGTAGCTGGAGTTGTAGCTGTCGTTGGCCAGGGTGCCGCCGCTGGCGCCGTTGACGCGGAACCACTCGTCGTCGCCCATGACCTTCTGCAGGCCCAGGTAGAAGGTGCCGGCGCCGTACTTGGCGGAGAACAACCCGGAGGCGGTGCGGTTGTCCAGGTCGCCGGCGCGGGCGCTGCCGTCTTCCTTGCCCCAGAAGTAGCCCAAGTTGGCACCCAACACCCAGTCGCCCACCGGCTGGAAGTGTTGCACCTGCAGGTACTGCTGCTGGTAGATGTCCTTCAGCTCGGCGTTCCACAGGCCGACCAGGGTGCGCTCGCCGTTGAAGCGGTATTCGCCGCCGACGAAGTTGAAGCGGTCGGACTTGAACGCCGTGCGGTTGAACAGGCTCATGTCCTCCATGCTGGCGTCGTTGCGCGGGCTGTTCTGGCGGAACTGGCCGCCGTAGATAGTCAGCCCGGCGAGTTCCTTCGAGGTCACCTGCGCGCCCTGGAAGGTCTGCGTCAGCGAACGGCCGTCGTCGGAGCGCAGGATCGGCAGTGCCGGCGCCCATTCGCCGACCTTCAGCTCGGTCTTGGAAATGCGCGCCTTGCCGGCCACCGCCAGGCGGCCGAAGTCGTCGGCCGGGCGGCCATCGTCGTGCACCGGCAGCAACTGGGTGCCGGCGGTGCCCTTGCCGCCATCGAGCTTGACGCTGTACAGGCCGAGCACGTCCAGGCCCAAGCCGACGGTGCCCTGGGTGAAGCCGGACTTGAAGTCGAGGATGAAGTTCTGCGTCCACTCCTCGGCCTTGCCCTGGGCGGTGTCGCCCAGGTAGTTGCGGTTCATGTAGAAGTTGCGCAGCGTCAGGCTCGACTTGGCGTCTTCGAGGAAGCCGTCGGCGAAGGCGGGCAGGGTGGTACCGGCCAGGGCCAGGGCGGCGGGCAGGTAGCGGGGAAAACGACGGATGCAGGGATAGCCCATGACGATCTCTCTGGAGTCATTGTTGTGGGAGAGGCTTGTGCGGCGCGGCGGGGCGCCGGGAAACGCGGCGCTAGGCGGCTGGGTGGCCCGGCGTTCGCGGATCGAGAGAGGGGCGTGTGCTGTGTGGCATTGCTCTGGACCTTCTTGTAATTGTTCGAGGGTATTCGCGTCCGAGGGCAGCAGGCGCTGCCGGGTGTTTCGGTACGGTTCGATAGTGGAAGGGCGGCGGGCGGCGGACAATCGGCGAAAACGCTTCTTGTGCGAATAGCGAACATTAATTAACTGGTTCGAACATTTAGAGAGGCTATCCGATCCAGCCCGGCGGTTCCCCGGCCCGGTCGATCTCATTAGAATCCGCCGATCCTCGTAGTGGACGACGCCCATGGCCGGTAGCCAGATCGAACGCGCCTTCAGCCTTCTCGAAAGCCTCACCAGCGAACCCCGCGGCCTGCCGATGCAGACCCTCGCCGAGCGCCTGGAGATACCCAAGAGCGCCACCCACCGCATGCTCGCCGAGCTGATCCGCCTGGGCTACGTGCGGCAGAACCCGGAGAACGCCCGCTACCAGCTGTCCACCAAGCTGGTGGCGCTGGGCTTCCGCTACCTGTCCTGCAGCGGCGCCGACATCGTCCAGCCGATCCTCGACCGCCTGGCCCAGGACAGCGGCGAACTGGTGCGCCTGGGGGTGATCGACGGCAGCCGCCAGACCTGGATCGCCAAGTCCCAGGGCGCCCGCTCGGGGCTGCGCTACGACCCGGACATGGGCCGCGACGCGCCGCTGTTCTACACCGCCTCCGGGCACGCCTGGCTGGCCAGCCTGGACGACACCCAGGCCCTGGAGCTGGTGCGCCGGCAGGGCGTGGGCGACCCCGCCAACTTCGGCCCGCGCGCGCCGCGCAGCGAGGACGAGCTGCTCGGCTACCTGCGCCGTGCCCGCGAGCGTGGCTACGCCTGGGTCGAAGAAACCTCGGCACTCGGCACCTCGGCCCTGGCTGCCGTGGTGCACAGCCCGGTAGACCGCCGGGCGATCGGCGTGCTGAGCATCGCCGGGCCCAGCGCGCGCCTGCCGGAAGCGCGCCTGCACGAACTGGCGCCGCTGCTGCTGGCCGCCAGCGCCGAGCTGTCCGCCGCCAGCCAGGCTTCCGACCTCTTCGCCTGATTCCCCCTTGCTTGCTGGCCTTCCTCCCACGGAGGAGGGCCTCTTGCGCCTGCCCGGGCGCAATGGCGGTCGATAATCGCCCGCTGCTTGTCGCATTGCGCTTGAGTAAAAATGGAACCGAGTTCTAAATTTGCTCATGCCATTCCATGGAGCCCTGTGCATCGGGGCTCCAGCACAACAAGCAGAAGAGGAATCCCGCGTGACCGCTCCCTTGCGCATTGCCCTGATCGGCGCCGGCATCATGGGCCGCCAGCATCACCAGCACCTGCTCCAGGTGCCTGCCCTGCAACTCTGCGCGGTGGCCGACCCGGGCCCCGGCGCGGCCGGGTTCGCCGCCGAGTGCGGGGTGCCGTACTACGCCGACTACCGGCGCATGCTGGAAGAGGCGCAGCCGCAGGCGGCGATCATCGCCAACCCCAACAACCTGCACGTGGCTACCGCCCTGGACTGCCTGGCCGCCGGCGTGCCGGTGCTGCTGGAGAAGCCGGTGGGCGTGCACCTGGACGAAGTGCGCGAGCTGGTGGAGGCGAGCCGGGGCAGCGGCGTGCCGGTGCTGGTCGGCCATCACCGCCGGCACAACCCGCTGATCGGCAAGGCGCGGGAAATCCTGGCCGCGGGCGCCCTGGGCCGTCTGGTCAACGTCACCGCGCTGTGGCAGCTGCAGAAGCCCGACAGCTATTTCGAAGTGCCCTGGCGCCGCGAGCCGGGCGCCGGCTTCCTGCTCACCAACCTGATCCACGACCTCGACCTGCTGCGCTACCTGTGCGGCGAGGTGGCGCAGGTGCAGGCCTTCACCGGCAACGCGGTGCGCGGCCTGGTCAACGAGGACAGCGCGGCCATCCTCCTGCAGTTCGAGAACGGCGCCCTCGGCAGCCTGACCGGCTCCGACGGCGTGGCCGCGCCCTGGAGCTGGGAGCTGGATTCCGGTGAAAGCCCCATCTACCCGCGTCAGGTCGATCAGCCTTGCTACCTGTTGGCCGGCACCGAGGGCGCGCTGAGCATTCCGCAACTGCAGCGCTGGCACTACGCGCAGCCGGGCGCCGGCTGGCACCAGCCGTTGCTGCGCAGTAGCGAGCCCTTCACCCCGGGCGAGGCGCTGCGCCGGCAGCTGGAGCATTTCGTGCGCGTGGTGCGAGGCGAGGAGCAGCCGTTGACCGACGCCGTGGACGGCGGCCGTACCCTGGCGCTGATCGAGGCCATCCGCGAGGCCGCCGCCAGCGGCCGGGCGTGTGCGCCGGCGCGGGTTGGGTGAATGAGCCCGTACGGGAGAGGGGCCACCGTAGGATGGGTGGAGCGGAGCGATACCCATCACCACGACCGCATGGGTATCGCAAGCTCAACCCATCCTACGACTTCGTCCGCGATCCACATCGGCACCTTCGGTTATCGCGGACAAAGTCCGCTCCTACAGGTTGACGCCGAGCTTCCCGCCCATGCCGGACAGCCCCCTCTCCCTTCAGGGAGAGGGTTGGGGAGAGGGTGCTCTTGAACCTGACACCAGGGCCGCAAACACCGTTCGCGAGCAAGCTCGCTCCTACGAAAAGGAAAGCGCCTCGGCGCGGCCTGCAAGCCACGCGATTCGCGCCCAGGGGGCGCTCCTACAATTCACCTGTGAACCGGATACCGATCCCATGACCGACCGAATCTTCTCCCTCGCCGCCCTGACTGTCCTCGAACTGTCGCCGCCGGACATGGTCGAGGTCGCCGCCCGCGCCGGCTACAGCCACGTCGGCCTGCGCCTGGTGCCGGCCACCGCCGAGGAGCACCACTTCCCGCTGGTGGCCGATGCCGAACTGCGCCGGCAGACCCAGGCGCGCCTGCGCGACACCGGCATCCGCGTGCTGGACCTGGAAATCCTGCGCCTGAAGCCGGAGACCCGCGTGGCCGACTTCGAGCCCATCCTCGCCGTCGGCGCCGAGTTCGGCGGCACGGAGCTGCTGGTGGCCGGCAACGATGCGGACGAGGCGCGCATGACCGAACGCTTCGCCGAGCTGTGCGAATTGGCCGAGGGCTACGGCATCCACCCGCACCTGGAGTTCATGCCCTGGACCGACGCCCCCGACCTGGCCACGGCCTGGCGCGTGGTGCGCAACGCCGGGCGCGACAACGGCTGCGTGCTGGTCGACGCCTTCCACTTCGACCGTTCCGGCTCCTCGCTACAGGACCTGGCACAGTTGCCGGCCTCGCGCATGCGCTATGCCCAGTTGTGTGACGTGGCCGGCCCGCGCCCGGACGACATGCAGGAAATCCTCCGTCAGGCGCGCAACGAGCGGCGCTTCCCCGGCGATGGCGACTGCGACCTGGCGGGCCTGTTGCGGACCTTGCCGGCGAGCGTGCCACTGAGCCTGGAGATCCCCACCCGGCAGCTGCTGGAGCAGGGCGTCAGCGCCCTGGAGCGGGCCAGCCTGGCGCTGGACAAGGCACGCACGGTGCTCGCCCGGCTCTGATGCCGGCAACTGCGCCATTCCCATCCACCCGTTCGCCCGGCACACTGCCGGGCGCCTTGCTTTGTAAACCACGGGAAACCCGATGACCGCCGCCTCCGCGTTGTCCGGCAGCAGCCAGCCCCTGAAGGGCATCCTTCTGGTGGTGCTGGCCACCTCGCTGTTCTCCACCCACGACGCCCTGTCCAAGTACCTCTCCGGTTTCTACCCGATCCTGCTGGTGGTCTGGGCCCGTTACGTGGTGCACACGCTGCTGATGGCCGGCATCTTCCTGCCGCAGTCGGGCCTGCGCGTGCTGCGTACCCGCCGGCCGGGGCTGCAGACTTTGCGCGCGTTGTGTCTGCTGGGCACCAGCCTGCTGTTCACCACCGGCCTGCAGTACATCCCCCTGGCCGAGGCCACGGCGGTCAACTTCCTCGCCCCACTGATGGTCACCGCGCTGTCGGTGCCGCTGCTGCACGAGAAGGTCAGCGCCGGGCAATGGGCCGCGGTGAGCCTGGGCTTCGCCGGGGTGCTGGCGATCGTCCATCCCGGCGGTGAGTTGTTCACCCCGGCGGTGTTGCTGCCGCTGGGTTCGGCGCTGTGCTTCTGCTTCTATCAGCTGCTGACGCGCAAGCTGGCGGCGGTGGACAGCCCGACCACCAGCAACTTCTTCGCCGGCCTGCTGAACACCGCGCTGACCACGGCGATGGTGCCCTTCGTCTGGCACACCCCGAGCCTTGGCCATGCGCTGCTGATGCTTGCCCTGGGCACCTGCGGCATGTCCGCCCACCTGTTCCTCACCCAGGCCTTCCGCCACGCCGCGCCGGCGCTGTTGGCGCCCTTCGGTTACTGCCAGATCGTCTTCGCCGGGGTGATCGGCTGGCTGGTCTTCAGCCACGTGCCGAGCGCCAGTGCCCTGGTGGGGATTGCAGTGATCTGCCTGAGCGGGTTGGCGGCGGCCTGGATGCAGCGGCGGGGGTGAGGGGGCCGTGTAGGAGCGAGCTTGCTCGCGAAGGGAGTTTTCCGGTGGCGTCGGTGCTGGGTTCAAGAGCCCCTCACCCCAACCCTCTCCCAGAGGGAGAGGGGGCTGTCCTGAGCCGCCGGGAAGTCTGGAGTCATCCTGATATTCCTGGAGCGTAGGGTGCATAACCGTTCGCGGTTATCCGCCTCCGTCCGTGCCACCGATGCGTCCGGCGGGGCCGGTGAATCCAATCGCGGACGGAGTCCGCTCCTACGTCCGTGCTTCCTGGAACCGTAGGAGCGGACTCTGTCCGCGATTTTCCGCTGCGGGGCGTCGGACCTGGGCTCTCGCGATGTAGGCAGCTTCCGTTTCTTCTCCAGGGTGATAGCCAGGTGTGCAGCAGCGCACCCCGGGCAGGCGCCCGGCAACCGTACTTTCTCCCCCTCGCACAGACGCCGGTGAGGGGGATTCCATTCCCGAAGCAGCACTCGCCTCGTCTGAGACCTATTGGTAAATGGTAACGAGGAGGTTACTATGGCGGCCATAGAGGTGGTCGAGTATGTCCGGGAAGACGCGTCCTGCCCCTATCAGGAGTGGTTCGACTCCCTGCATTTCCAGGCGGCGGCCAAGGTTGCCACCGCCAAGGTGCGCATGGCGGTGGGCAACACCTCCAACGTTGGCATCGGCGAATACCGCATCGACTGGGGGCCGGGCTACC
This sequence comes from Pseudomonas citronellolis, assembly GCF_900112375.1. Lineage (GTDB taxonomy): Bacteria > Pseudomonadota > Gammaproteobacteria > Pseudomonadales > Pseudomonadaceae > Pseudomonas > Pseudomonas citronellolis. The sequence goes on from NZ_FOLS01000019.1 coordinate 69,405, forward strand.
GGATCTACCTGGCGAGGGACGGCGAGGCGCTCATCGTGCTGTTCGGTGGTGGCAGCAAGGCCGGCCAGGCAGCGGATATCCGCAAGGCGAAGGCGCTGCATGCCGAGTACAAGCAACGGAAGAAGGCCCGGTTCGGGCCGCAGATGAGAGGGTGATTCCAATGGCACTGACCAGGGATTTCAAACAGACCGTCGTCGCGCGGGTGCAGCGCGAACCGGCATTTGCCACCGCGCTGCTCGACGAGGCCGCTTCGCTGTTCCTCAACGGCGAGCCGGACGCCGCGCGCCTGATCCTCCGCGATCTGGTCAACGCCACCCTGGGCTTCGAGCGCCTGGCGCTGGAGACGGAACGGCCGAGCAAAAGCCTGCACCGCATGCTGTCGGCCTCGGGCAACCCGGGCATGGACAACCTGGCGGCGATCTTCGATGCCCTGCGCCGCACCCTGGGGGTGGAAATCCAGGTGCGGGCGGTGCATGTCGCCTGACGCCGCCCCAAGAAAAAAGGCCCCTGCTGGGGCCTTTTTTCATTCTCGGGCATTACCTGTTCAGTGGCTCGCCACCCGCAGGCTGTTCTGCCGCGCGCTGTCGTAGGCGGCTTTTTCCAGCGGCTTGGCGTCAGGCTTTCCCAGGTCTTCCATCGGCAGGCGGTGGGTTTCCGGGGCCAGGTAGGCGGCGAAGGCGCACAGGCAGGTGATGAGGAAGGCCAGGCTGCCGATCAGCATCGGGACGTTGTCCGAGCCGGGCGGGGCGACGGCGGCGAACAGCGCCGGCAGCATGGCGGTGAGCATGGTGCCGATGTTCTGCGCGATGGCCATGGCCGAGACGCGGTAGCGGGTCTGGAACAGCTCCGGGTAGAAGGACGGGAACACCGCGTTGTAGCCCTGGTACACCAGGCCCCACATCAGCAGCGACATGACGAAGGCCAGCGGCACGTTCTGGATGCTGATGGCGTACAGGTAGCCGAAGGCGAGCAGGCCCGAACCCAGGGCGCCAAAGATCAGCGTCGGGCGGCGGCCGATGCGGTCGGAGAGGTTGCCGACGAAGGGAATGGCCAGCACCGCGACAATATTGCCCACCACCGGGATCCACAGGTACACGCTCTTGTCGAAGCCGATGCCGTAGGCCGGCTGCACCGCGTAGGCCGCGCCGAAGATGGTGGCCACCACCGGGATCACGTTCATCAGCGACATGACCATCACCAGCAGCATCTGCTTCCAGCTGTTGCGGAAGGCCTCGGAGATCGGCGACTTGGCCACCTGCTGCTTGGCTTCTTCGTTGACGAAGGCCGGGGTCTCGTGGACTTCGCGGCGGATGATCAGGCCGGCGATCAGCACCACGGCGCTGAGCAGGAAGGGAATCCGCCAGCCCCAGGCGTTGAAGGCGTCGTTGGGCATGAAGTAGGCCAGCGGCAGGAACACCGCGGCGGCCATCACCTGGCCGGCCTGCACGCCTTGCAGGGTGTAGCTGGCGAAGTAGCCGCGGCGGCCGAAGGGCGCGTGCTCGAGGATCATCGAGCTGGCCCCGGAGATTTCCCCGGCCACGGCGAAGCCCTGCACCAGGCGCAGCACCACCAGCAGCGCCGGGGCGAGGAAGCCGACGTCGTGGTAGGTCGGCAGCAGGCCCACGGCCATGGTCGACAGGCCCATCATGAACATGCACAGCAGCAGCACGTTCTTGCGCCCGCGGGTATCACCCCAGTGGCCGAGGAAGAAGGCGCCGATCGGGCGGGCCAGGTAGCCCACGCCGTAGGTCGCCAGCGAGGCGACGATGGCCATCTTCGGGTCGGAGGAGGGGAAGAACAGCTGCGGGAAGATCAGCGCAGCGGCCTGGGCGTAGATGAAGAAGTCGTAGTACTCGAGAGCCGAGCCGATCCAGCCACTGGCGGTGGCTTTCTTGGCTTGGGAGCTGGAGGAAGTCGCCATCGTTGTCTCCGGTTCTTGTTGTTGTCGGTGCCTGCCCGGGCACCGCGCCCTTCGGGGGCGTGTGCGCTGATCGAACAGGGGCACTGAGGTCGTCGCTAAGGCCCCTGGCCGGGGCCCGTGTCGGAAATGCGCCGGGCGGCGCGGCTCAGGGCTGGGGGCGAGCCGGCGTTCGTGTTGGGCTGGAGACGGCGGCGGTGAGGAGGCGTGCAGTCAACATGGGCAGGGACTCTTGTTGAAATTGTTATAGGGCAAGGCGTCTCGCGGGCCAGGGGAGGCATGGCCCTGGTGTGTCGCGGTGAATCCATGGTCGGCCACTGGACGAAAAACCGTCAATTCGCTGATCGGCCTTTTGTTCGCTGATCGAACACAAAACTAACTGGTTCGTACAATTTGCCTTGCCGCTGGAAAATACCCTGCGAATAATCCAATGACCAGCCGTGCGTCCTACGGCTGGCGATATTTCCGAAGGTCGCCGACAGCCGGCGGCCAGGCCATGGCTCGCAGAAGCCAGCAGCACAGGAGCCCCAGCATGCAGCGCTCGATCGCCACCGTCTCCCTGAGCGGTACCCTGCCCGAGAAACTCGAAGCCATCGCCGCCGCCGGCTTCGACGGCGTGGAGATATTCGAAAACGACCTCCTGTACTACGACGGCAGCCCGCGCGACGTGCGCCAGATGTGCGCCGACCTGAATCTGGCTATCACCCTGTTCCAGCCCTTCCGCGACTTCGAGGGCTGCCGCCGCGAGCGCCTGGCGCGCAACCTGGAGCGCGCCGAGCGCAAGTTCGACCTGATGCAGGAACTGGGCACCGACCTGGTGCTGGTGTGCAGCAACACCGTCGCCGATTCCCTGGGCGAGCGCGACATTCTCGTCGACGACCTCCGCGAGCTGGCCGAGCGCGCCGGCAAGCGCGGCCTGCGCATCGGCTACGAGGCCCTGGCCTGGGGCCGCCACGTCAACACCTGGCAGCAGGTCTGGGACCTGGTGAAAGCCGCCGACCACCCGGCCCTGGGCGTGCTGCTGGACAGCTTCCACACCCTGTCGATCAAGGGCGACCCCAGCGGCATCGCCGACATCCCCGGCGAGAAGATCTTCTTCGTGCAGATGGCCGACGCGCCCGTGCTGGCCATGGACGTGCTGGAGTGGAGCCGGCATTTCCGCTGCTTCCCCGGCCAGGGCGAGTTCGACCTGGCGGGCTTCCTCGCGCCCATCCTGCGCAGCGGCTACAAGGGCCCGCTGTCGCTGGAAATCTTCAACGACGGCTTCCGCGCCGCGCCGACCCGCTCCAACGCCGCCGACGGCCTGCGCTCGCTGCTCTACCTGGAGGAGAAGACGCGCCGCCTGCTGGAGCAGGACGCCGCGCCCGCCGGCGACCCCGGCATCCTCTTCGCGCCGCCGCCGGCCAGCCGCTACGACGGCGTGGAATTCCTCGAGTTCGCCGTGGACGAAAACCTGGGCGCGCGCCTGGGCAACTGGCTGGAGAAGCTCGGCTTCGCCCGCGCCGGCGAACACCGCTCCAAGGCGGTGAGCCTGCTGCGCCAGGGCGACATCAACATCGTGCTCAACGCCGAGCCGTACTCCTTCGCCCACAACTTCTTCGAGGCCCACGGCCCCTCGCTGTGCGCCACCGCCCTGCGGGTGCGCGACGGCGCCCAGGCCCTGGAGCGCGCCCAGGCCTTCCGTGGCCAGCCGTTCCGCGGCCTGGTCGGCCCCAACGAGCGCGAGGTGCCCGCGGTGCGCGCCCCCGATGGCAGCCTGATCTACCTGGTGGAGCCGGGCGCGCCGGGGCAGACCATCTACGACAGCGACTTCCGCCTCGACGCCCAGGCCCGCGCCAGCGGCAACCTGCAGCGCATCGACCACATGGCCATGGCCCTGCCGGCCGACAGCCTGGACAGCTGGGTGCTGTTCTACAAGGCGCTGTTCGACTTCGAGGCCGACGACGAGGTGGTCCTGCCCGACCCCTACGGCCTGGTGAAAAGCCGCGCCATCCGCAGCCGCTGCGGCAGCCTGCGCCTGCCGCTGAACATCTCGGAGAACCGCAACACCGCCATTTCCCACGCGCTGTCCAGCTACCGCGGCTCGGGCGTGCACCACATCGCCTTCGCCTGCGAGGACATCTTTGCCGAGGTCACCCGCGCCAAGCAGGCCGGGGTGCCGCTGCTGGACATCCCGCTGAACTACTACGACGACCTGGCGGCGCGCTTCGACTTCGACGACGAGTTCCTCAGCGAACTGGCCTACTTCAACGTGCTCTACGACCGCGACGCCCAGGGCGGCGAGCTGTTCCACGTCTACACCGAGCCGTTCGAGGGGCGCTTCTTCTTCGAAATCCTCCAGCGCAGGAACGGCTATGCCGGCTACGGCGCGGCCAACGTCGCCGTGCGCCTGGCGGCCATGGCCCAGGCGCGCAGCGGCGCCGCGCGCAAGCCCAAGCTGTAGTGCCCGGGGGCGGCGCGGCAAGCCCCGCGCCGCTTCCCTTGGCGGGGTGGCGAGGCCCATAATCGGCGCTCTCCGTGAGGCTGCGAGCCAACCATGCCGAATGTCGTCGAACCCCTGGACCCCGCCGAAGTGCGTGGCAAGGGCCGCAAGAACAACCCCGAGAAAACCCGCGAGGGCATCCTCCAGGCGGCCATCGCCGAGTTCGTCCAGCAGGGCCTGTCCGGCGCCCGGGTGGACGCCATCGCCGAGCGCACGCACACCTCCAAGCGGATGATCTACTACTACTTCGGCAGCAAGGAGCAGCTCTACGTCGAAGTGCTGGAGAAGCTCTACGGCGACATCCGCCACACCGAGGACAAGCTGCACCTGGCGGAACTGGAGCCGCTGGAGGCGATCCGCCGCACCGTGGAGTTCGCCTTCGACCACCACGACCGCAACGTCGACTTCGTGCGCATCGTCTCCATCGAGAACATCCACCACGGCGAGTACGTGAAGAAGTCCACGGCGATCCGCTCGATGAGCAACAACATGCTGCTGTCGCTGGCCGAGATTCTTCGCCGTGGCGCCGAGCAGGGCCTGTTCCGCGAGGGCATCGACCCGCTGGACCTGCACCTGTTCATCAGCTCGTTCTGCTTCTACCGCGTATCCAACCGCAACACCTTCGGCGAAATCTTCCAGATCGACCTGGCCGACGAGCAGGTCAAGCAACGCCACAAGCAGATGATCTGCGAGGCGGTGCAGCGCTACATCCAGCGCTGAGCCCGGCCAGCTCCAGGCCGGCGAGGTAGCCGAAGGTCATGCCCGGCCCCAGGGTGATGCCGCCGCTGGGGTAGTGGCCGGCCATCACGCTGGCCATGTCGTTGCCCACCGCGTACAGCCCCTCGATGGCCGCGCCGCTGCCGTCCAGCACCCGCGCGTGGGCGTCGGTGCGCAGGCCGGCGAAGGTGCCGAGGCTGCCGGGCAGCAGCTTCACCGCGTAGAACGGACCTTTTTCCAGGGGCCGCAGCGACGGGTTGGGGCGCTGCCGCGCCTCGCCCTGGGCCTTGTTGTAGGCCGAGCGGCCGCGCTGGAAATCCGCGTCCTCGCCCAGCGCCGCGTGTTCGTTGAAGCGCTCCACCGTCGCCTGCAGTTGCTCGGCGTCGATGCCGCAGCGCGCCGCCAATTGCGCCAGGCTGCGGGCCTTGACCAGGTAGCCGCGGCGCTCGTAGGGCAGGTCCGGGAAGGGGAATGGCTTCACCCAGCCGATGCCGTAGCGCCGCCGCGCCCGGGCGTCGGCGATCAGCCAGGCCTCGTGAGGCTCGCCCGGCGGCGTGGCGGCGAACAGGGCGTTCATGAAGTCGTGGTAGCAGTCGGCCTCGTTGGCGAAGCGCCGGCCGTCGCGGCGCACGCAGAGGAAGCCGGGCTTGGCCCGTTCGATCAGGTGCGGGAAGTGGCCGACGCTGCCGTCGCGGCGCGGCACCAGCGATACCGGCACCCAGGCGCCGGCGTGGGCCAGGTCGTCGCGGACCTGCGCGCCTACCGACTCGCCCAGGCGCAGGCCGTCGCCGCTGTTCTGCGGCGGCGCGGCGGAATGGTGCTGCCAGCCGTCCGGGGCGTGGGGCATCAGTCGGGCGATGCGCTCGCGGTCATGGGGGAAGCCACCACAGGCCAGGACCACGCCGCGGCGGGCGCGGAACTCCAGGGTGTCGCTACGCGCACCGGTCACCTTGCCGCCTTCGCGGAGCAGTTCGTGGATCGGCGTTTGCGTCAGCAACTGCACCTTCAGGTCCAGGGCGCTGCGCAGCAGCCGCGCCACCAGGGCGTTGCCGTTGACCAACTGCGTGCCGCGCCCGTAGCGCAGGCGCCCATACCAGTGCCGGGCGATGCGCTTGAGCGCGTAGAGCGCGGCTTTCGGCGAGCGTGTGGCGTCGAGGAAGTTGGCCAGGTCGGCGCCGCCGGCGATGCCCATGCCGGCCAGGCTGACGAGGTCCAGCGGCTCGCGCAGGTGGCGCAGCCAGGGGCCGAGTTCGCGGCCGTCGTAGGGCTGGGCGCACAGCGAGCGGCCGCCGGCGGCGGAGCCCTCGCCATCGCGCATGTCCGGCATGCGCGTGCCGCTGAAGAACTGCACGGCGCTGTGACGCTGGAAGAACTCGACCATCTCCGGGCCATGGCGGAGGAAGGCGGCCTGGCGCTCGTCCAGTTGCTCGGTATGGACCTGCGCCTTGAGGTAGCGCTCTGGCGCGTCGTCCGGCTCGACGCGGCCCTCGGCGAGGGCCAGCGGGTTGCGCGGAATCCACAGCCAGCCGCCGGACCAGGCGCTGGTGCCGCCGAGCTGCGCGGCCTTTTCCGCGACGACCACGCGCAGGCCGTGGTGCGCGGCGCTGACCGCGGCGGCCAGGCCGGCGGCGCCGGAGCCGATCACCAGGACGTCGCAGTCGAGGGTTTGCAAGGTGGGCATGGGCTTTCTCTTGTCGTTATCGGGGCGCGCGGAAGGGCTCCGCGCGCCGGGGCCATCACTGCAGCGGGGAGAAGCCGGTGGGTTTCATCAGCCGCGATTCCAGCTTGAGCACGGCGCCCAGTTCCCGGTTCAGCTTGCCGAACTCGGCCCAGCGCGGGTCGGCGGCCATGCTGGCGCGGCGCTGCATGCGCTCGTCCAGGCTCTCGTAGGCCCACAGGTGCACCACCTGGCTGCATTCGCCGAACTCGGTGGTGAAGAAGCCCACCAGCCTGCCCAGGTGCTCGGTCTGCACCTCGTAGGCGTGGCTGCGGTACAGGGCCAGCCAGTCGGCGAGTTTCAGCGGGTCGATGCTGTAGGTGCGCAGTTCGTAGTACATCGTCAGTGCTCCAGGGTTGCTTGTTGCGAGGCCGGCGCGGCGAGGCGCGCGGCTATGTGGTTGGCCGCCAGCCAGGCGAAGGTCAGGCCGGGGCCGAGGGTGATGCCGGGGCCGGGATAGGTGCCGTCCATCAGCGAGTTCATGTCGTTGCCGGCGGCGTAGAGGCCGGGGATCGGCTGGCCGTCGCGGCCGAGCACGCGGGCCTGGCCGTCGGTGACCAGGCCGCGGGCCGAGCCGAGGTCGCCGGTGTGCAGGCGGACGGCGTAGTAGGGCGCCTTCTCCAGCGGCGCCAGGCAGGGGTTGGGGCGGTGGTCCGGGTCGCCCATGTAGCGGTTGTAGCTGTTGCCGCCCTTGGCGAAGTCCGCGTCGACGCCGTTGCGCGCGTTGGCGTTGAAGCGCTCCAGCGTCTGGCGCAGGCCCTCGGCGTCGATGCCGAGGGCGCGGGCCAGGGCGTCCGGCGAATCGGCCTGGTACAGGTAGCCGGCTTGCACCAGCGCGCTGTTGTCGACCGGCTTCGGTCGCGCCAGGCCCAGGCCGTAGCGGTTCATGGCGCTGGCGTCGCAGATCAGCCAGCACTCGGTGTTGCCGCTGGCGAACATGCTCTGCACGAAGTGGTGGTAGGAGTTGGACTCGTTGACGAAGCGCCGGCCGCTGCGGTTCACCGCGATCACCCCGGGCTTGGCGCGGTCGGTGACCAGGTGCGGGAAGCGCTCGCGGCCGCCGTCTGCGTGGCGCAGCTCGGAGACCGGCGCCCAGAAGAAGTTCGCCGCCAGGCCCTCGCCGGCGGCGGCACCGACGGCCTCGCCCAGGCGCAGGGCGGCGCCGTCGTTGCATTCCGGCGACATGCTCAGGTGTTCGTCGTCGCTCGCCGGGCGGAAGCGCTCGGCCAGCTTGCCGGCGGCGAAGCCGCCCATGGCGCAGACCACGCCGCCGTGCACGCGGATGCGCTCGATGCGGCCTTCGTGCAGCACCTGCGCGCCTACCACGGCGCCGTTCTCGACCAGCAACTGCTGTGCCTCGCTGTTCAGCCACAGCTCCATGCCCTTGGCGAAGGCTGTGGTGGCCAGGCGCGCGATCAGGGCGTTGCCGGTGGTCAGGCGCGTGCCGCGGTGGTGGCTGAGGCGGTCGACGCCGTAGTGGGCCAGCAGCTTCAGGCAGTGCCACAACGACTTCGGCGAACGGCGGAAGCTGAGGAAATGCTGGATGTCCACGCGGTTCACCATCATGCCGCCGAACAGCAGCATGCCCGGCGGCGGCATGCGCAGGTCGCGGAAACGCTCGCCGAGGTGGCGGCCGTCGTACTCGACCATCTCCAGGGCGCGGCCGAATTCGGTGCCGCCTTCCTCGTCGGGGTAGTAGTCCGGCGAGTGCGGGCGCAGCGCGTAGCGCAGCTCGGTGTTGGCCTCCAGCCAGCGCAGGGCCTGGTGGCCGTTGCGGATGAAGCTGTCCACCAGCTCAGGCTTGTAGCCCGGGCCGATGGTGCGCTGCAGGTAGGTGCGCATGGCTTCTTCGGAGTCCTTCGCCCCGGCGGCGCGGGCCTGGTCGGTGCCGTAGATCCACACCGCGCCGCCGGAGATGGCCGAGGTGCCGCCGAAGCTATCGGCCTTCTCCAGCATCAGCACGCGCAGGCCCTGGCAGGCGGCAGTGGCCGCGGCGGCGAAACCGGCGGCGCCGCTTCCCAGCACCAGCAGGTCGCACTCTCGGCTCCAGGCCGGGGCGTTGAGGCTGGTCATGGCTGGATCTCCAGCGGCGTGACGCCCATGAAGGCGCCCAGGTTGCCCAGCTGCGCGAAGGCCATTTCGGCGCCGGTCTGGATGCGGCAGCCAGCCTCGCGGGCGCGCTCCAGCAGCGGGGTGATCTCCGGCTTGGTGACCACGTCGGCCACCAGGGTGTGCGTCTGCAGGCCGTCGAGCAGCATGCCCGGCAGCGGCAACTCGCCGGTGCCGCCCATGCCCACCGGCGAGGCGTTGACCAGCAGGTCGAGGCCGGCCAGGTCGTCGCAGCCCACGCCGATGCGCACCTGGGGGAAGAGGGCGCCCAGGCGCTCGACCAGGGCGGCGGCGCGCACCTGGTCGAGGTCGCGCAGGCGCAGCTCGCCGATGCCGGCTTCGCACAGCGCATAGGCGATGGCGCTGCCGACGCCGCCGGAGCCGACCACCAGCGCGCGCTTGCCGGCCGGTTGCAGGCCATGGCGCCGGGCGGCGTTGAGGAAGCCGGCGCCATCGACGTTGTCGCCCAGCAGGCGGCCGTCGGCCTCGCGGCGGATCACGTTGACCGAGCCCAGCGCCTCGGCGCGGGCGCTCAGGCCGTCCAGGCGCGGCGCCAGGGCCTGCTTGTAGGGCACGGTGACCACGCAGCCGCGCAGGTTGTGCCAGCCGCGCAGGGTGGCGACGAAGGCATCGAGGGCGTCGGCGCCCAGGTCGATGGCGATCATCGCCAGGTCGTGGCCGTTGTGGGCGAACCAGGTGTTGAAGTTCTCCGGCGACTTCACCTGCGCGATGGGTGTGCCGACGATGGCGACCAGTTCGGTGGAACCGCGAATCATGCTGACCTCCAGGGGTTCTTGGCGTTGTTCTGCTGGCCAGGGTGCGGCGGCGGGCTGTTGCGCTCAATGCGATTGACGGCGCTTTAGTGCGTTATTCGCATTGATGCTGCGATAATCGCAGTATTCGGCCGAATTACCCGGAGCCCGTGCCTTGGAAACCCCCAGCATCCATCCCCGCGACCTGATCGCCGGCCTGCAGAAGGGCCTGGCGCTGATGCAGCTGTTCAGCGCCGAGCGCCCGCGCCTGAGCGTGCCCGAGGCGGCGCGGCTGTCCGGCCTCACCCCCAGCGCCGCGCGGCGCTTCCTGCTGACCCTGGTGCACGAAGGCTTCGCCGAGACCGACAGTCGCCACTACTGGCTGACGCCCAAGGCGCTGCGCATCGGCCAGGCCTACGTGGATTCGGCGCAGTTGCCGCGCATGCTGCGGCCTATCGTCGAGCAGGTGGCGCGGCAGACCCAGGAGCACGTCTCGGTGGGCACCCGCGACGGCGACGAGATCGTCCACGTGGTGCGCAGCCGCTACAGCCACATCACCTCGCTGTCGATCCGCCCCGGCTCGCGGGTGCCCATGTACTGCACCGCCAGCGGCCGCCTGTGGCTGGCGGCGCTGGGCGAGGCTGAGCTGGCGGCCTATTTCGAACGCAATCCGCCACGGCCGCTGACGCCCTACACGCTGACGGACATGGACGCCTTGCACGCCGAGATCGCCAAGGTCGCTCGGCAGGGCTACTGCGTGGTGGACCAGGAATACGAGATCGGCATGCGCGTGATCGGCGTGCCGCTGCTGGACCGCAGCGGGCGCATGCGCGCGAGCCTGGCCATCACCACCCACGCCTCGCGCCTGGGCCTGGACGAGATGCGCCTGCGCTACCTGCCGGCGCTGTACGAGGCCCAGGCACTGTTGCGCCCGGTGGTGGACTGAGCGGGCGCTGATCGCCCGCGGGGCCTGGCGCAGACGCGTCGACGCGGCATAATCGGCGGCTCCGTGTGCCGACGAGTTGCGTGATGACCCTCGAATTCCTCCTGGTGGCGATCCCCGCCGTGCTGCTCACCGGCGTCTCCAAGGGCGGCTTCGGCGGCGCCCTGGGCGGTATCGCCGTGCCGCTGATGGCCCTGGCCATGCCGCCGACCCAGGCCGCCGCGCTGATGCTGCCGATCCTCTGCATGGCCGATTTCACCGGCCTGCGGCGCTTCTACGGCAAGTGGGACCTGCGCAACCTGAAGATCATGCTGCCCGGCGCGCTGCTCGGCGTGGCGGCGGGCGCGCTGAGCTTCGGCCTGCTCAGCGAGCGCTTCATCGCCCTGCTGATCGGCGGCATCGCCATCGCCTTCGTGCTGCTCAACACCCTGGTGGCCCGCGCCGCCGCCCAGCCGAAACCGGCGGCGGTGGGCAAGGGCGTGGTGCTCTCGGGCATCGCCGGCTTCACCAGCTTCGTCGCCCACGCCGGCGGCCCGCCGGTGATGATGTACCTGCTGCCGCAGCAACTGGAGAAGGTGCGCTACATCGCCACGGTGAACTGCTTCTTCCTGCTGACCAATGCCATCAAGCTGGTGCCCTACGCGCTGCTCGGCCAGTTCACCTGGAGCAACCTGGGGACCAGCCTGCTGCTGGCGCCCATCGTAGTGCTGGGGGTGTGGCTGGGGATCTGGTTGCAGGACAAGGTCAACCATGTGTGGTTCTACCGCATTGCGCGGCTGGGGTTGCTGGCGACCGGGGTGCAGTTGGTTTGGGAGAATTGTCGGGGATAGGGCGCAGGGCTTTTCGTAGGAGCGAGCTTGCTCGCGAACAATGGCGTCAGGTTTGACTTCGGAGCTGGGGTGGAGTCCGCAACCCTCTCCCCAGCCCTCTCCCTGAAGGGAGAGGGGGCTAGTTCGTGCCGAGAGAAGGCCTGGTTTCAACCGGCAATCTCCGTACTAGCCGGCTAACGCCGAAACACCAACGCACACCGAACGGTCCCCTCTCCCTTCAGGGAGAGGGTTAGGGAGAGGGCGCTCTTCAACGCAAACACCATGGACCCAAGGAGCGTAGGGCGAATAACGCTCCGCGTTATCCGCCGCCTGACCGTGGTCGAGCGCCCGCTGGTTGTAGAACGGGGCTCCGCTTTGGTGGCCGATGAGGCGTCCAGCAGAACCTCGCGGCCGGGCAGGGGGCCAGGTGTATCGGCGTATAACCGTGAACGGTTATACGCCCTACGCTCAATCCAAGCTGCGGAAGTGGGCTTGCATCCGCTGCGCATCAGCCGGCCGGCCGCTGAACAGCTCAAAAGCCTTCACCGCCTGGAACACCGCCATGGTGCCGCCGTCCAGCGTGCGGCAGCCGAGGCTGCGGGCGTGGCGCAGCAGTTCGGTTTCCAGCGGGAAGTAGATGATCTCCGCCACCCACTGCTCGGCGCGCAGCAGCTCCACCGGCAGCGGCGTGCCGGGCAGCTTGGCCATGCCCACCGGGGTGGTGTTGACCAGGCCGTCGGCCACCGCCATGGCGGCCGGCAGGTCGGTGCAGAGCAGCGCCCGGCCATGGCCGAAATGCTGGTTGAGGTTGTTCACCAGGGCCTCGGCGCGGGCCGGGTCCACTTCGTAGACGCTCAGTTGCTCCACGCCTTCGCTGAGCAGCGCGTGGGCCACCGCCGCGCCCGCGCCGCCGGCGCCCAGTTGCACCACGCGGTTGCGCTTCACGTCGGCCAGGCCGCGGCGGAAGCCTTCGGCGAAGCCCAGGCAGTCGGTGTTGTGGCCGACGCGCTTGCCGTCCTTCAGCACCACGGTGTTCACCGCGCCTATGCCGCGCGCTTCCTCGGAGAGTTCGTCCAGCAGCGGGATGATCGCCTGCTTGCACGGGAAGGTGATGTTCAGCCCGGTGAAGCCCAGGCGCTGGGCGCCGTCGAGCAGTTCGGGCAGGGCGTCGAGGTTCAGCTTCAGCTGGTCCAGGTCGATCAGCCGGTACAGGTAGCGCAGGCCCTGGGCGTCGCCTTCGTGCTCGTGCAGGGCGGGGGTGCGCGAGGCCTGGATGCCGGCGCCGATCAGGCCGGCGAGGATGGAAGTCTTCTGGCTCATGGCATCAGCCCCGCAGCAGGTGGGCGAAGTGGTCGAGGGCCAGGCGGTAGCCGTTGCTGCCGAAGCCGGCCAGCACGCCCACGGCGATGCCCGAGACGAAGGAGTGGTGACGGAACTCCTCGCGCTTGTGCACGTTGGACAGGTGCACCTCGATCACCGGCAGCTCCACCGCCGCCAGGGCGTCGCGGATGGCCACCGAGGTGTGCGTCCAGGCCGCCGGGTTGATCACGATGCCGGCGCAACGGCCGCGCGCTTCGTGGATCCAGTCGATCAACTGGCCCTCGTGGTTGGTCTGCTTGAACGCCACCTGCAGGCCCAGTTCGTCGGCGCGCGCCTGGCAGAGGGCTTCGACGTCGGCCAGCGTCTCATGGCCGTAGGTGGCCGGTTCGCGGGTGCCGAGCAGGTTCAGGTTGGGGCCGTTGAGGATCAGGATCGGGAGGGGCATGCGGGTGTCTCTTGTAGGTCTTGTCGCCGCTGGAGTGCGGTCATCAGAAAATGTACTAAATGGTTACTTTCGTCAATTGGCTCGCCGGACTCTGGGAGAAAGCGCTGCAAGCCAGGCGTGGCAAGGCCCGGCGCGGTTTCTGGCCGGGCCGGGTGGAAGGAGGGAAACGCGGAAGTGTGCGATCAGCGGACGGTCAGTCCCACTTCGGGGCGAATTCCGGGCTGACCAGGCGGACGTTCTTCGGCAGGGCGGCGATCTGCGCGCGGTCCTCGTCGTCCAGGCGCAGGTCGAGGGCGGCGAGGTTGGAGCGCTGGTTGGCCAGGCTGGCGGCCTTGGGAATGGCGGCCACGCCGTCCTGCTCCAGCAGCCAGGCCAGGGCCACCTGGCTAGGCAGCACGCCGTGGCGCCGGGCGATGGCCTGGATCGCCGGTTCCTCCAGCATGCGCCCGCGGCCCAGCGGGGTGTAGGCGGTGAGGGCCATGTCGTGGGCGCGGGCGTAGTCCAGCAGCGGTTGCTGGTTCAGCATCAGGTGGTATTCGACCTGGACGGCCGCCAGGGGTGCGCCCAGGGTTTCCATGGTCTCGCGCAGCAGCGCCAGGGGGAAGTTGGCCACGCCGATGGCGCGTGCCTTGCCGCTGTCGCGGGCGGCCACCAGGGCCTCGACGCTGCGCTTGAGGTCGTCGCCGACCAGGCTGCCGTTCTGGCCCGGCCAGTGGATCATGAACAGGTCCAGATAGTCGCTGCGCAGCGCGCGCAGGCTGTCGTCCAGGGACTGGGCGAGGTCGGCCGGGGCCAGGCGATCCCACCAGACCTTGCTGGTGACGTGGACGTCTTCGCGGGGCACCGGGCCGTCGGCCAGCGCCTGGCCCACGGCGTCCTCGTTGTGGTAGCCGGCGGCGGTGTCGATGTGCCGGTAGCCCAGCTCCAGGGCCTGGCGCACGGCGGCGCTGCACTCGGCGCCGGTCAGCGGCCAGGTGCCCAGGCCGAGCTTGGGCATGTTCAGGCCGTGGCGGTTGCGGATGCGTGCTTGCATGGGGTGGCTCCTGCTTGGGGTTCGTAGTCGTGGGCGCCGGCGGCGTGGCGGCCGGCGACGTAGCCGAAGGTCAGCGCCGGGCCGAGGTTGATGCCGCCGGAGGGGTAGTGGCCGCCGAACACGCTGGCCATGTCGGTGCCGGCGGCGTACAGGCCGGGGATCGGCTGGCCGTCGGCGCCGAGCACGCGGGCCTGGCCGTCGCTCTTCAGCCCGGCGAAGGTGCCGAAGCAGCCCGGCTGCACTTTGACCGCATAGAACGGGCCGTGCTCGATGGGCGCGACGCACGGGTTGGGGCCGGGGTTGGCCGCATCGCCCTGCTTGCGGTTGAAGGCGGTGCTGCCGCGGCCGAAGGCCGGGTCCTCGCCGTTGCGGGCGTGGCGGTTGAAGTCGGCGACGGTCCGCGCCAGGCCCTGCGGGTCGATGCCGCAGAGCTGCGCCAGTTGCTCGATGCTGGCGCCGCGCTTGAGGTAGCCGCTGCGCAGGTGCGCGCCGATGGGCAGCGGTGCCGGGCGCACGTAGCCCAGGCCGTAGCGGCGCAGGAAGCGGTGGTCGCAGACCAGCCAGGAGCAGGGCTCCTGGTCCTCGGGCAGGGCGGCGAGCATCGCGCTGACGTAGTCGTAATAGCCGTGGGCCTCGTTGACGAAGCGCTCGCCGTTGGCCAGCACGCCGATGATGCCGGGCTTGCCGCGCTCGATGATGTGCGGGAAGTGGCCGACGCTGCCGTCGCGGTGCGCCACCTTCGACACCGGGGCCCAGGCCACGGGCGAGCGCAGGTTCGTCTCGACGCTGCCGCCGGCGGCTTCGCCCAGGCGCAGGCCATCGCCGGAGCAGGACTCCGGCGGCAGGGCGAGATTGTCGTGGCCGCTGGCGTCGCGGGGGAACAGCTGGCGGCGGCGCTCGGGGTCGTTGGGGAAGCCGCCGGCTGCGAGGACCACGGCCTTGGCGCGGATTTCCAGTTCGCCGCGCGGCGTCTTCACCACGGCACCGCGCACGGTGCCATCCTCCAGCAGCAGGCGCTGCGCCGGGCAGGACTCCATCAGGCGCACGCCCAGGTCTTGCGCCGACTTGGCCAGGCGCGCCACCAGCGCCACGCCGTTGACCAGGTGCATGGCGCGGCCGTAGCGAGCGAGGTGGTAGAAGTGGGTTAGTACGCGCTTGGCCACGTGGACGAACGCGCGTGGCGAGCGGGTCATGTTGAGGAAGGCGGCCAGGTCGGCGCCGGCCATGATCGGCATGCCGAGGAAGGAGGTTTCGCGCATGGTCCTGCGCAGGCGCGGCAGCAGGTCGCCGACCTCGCGGGCATCGTAGGGCGCGGCTATCACCTGATGGCCGCCGCTGGCGGCGCCGGGGGTGTCGCCATGCATGTCGGGGATGCCGTTGCCGTCGGCGAACTGCAGGCAGGTGTGCTGCTCGAAGAAGGCCACCATGTGCGGCGCGGCTTCGAGGAAGGCGTCCACCCGTGCGGCGTCGTAGTAGTCGCCCAGCTCGTTGCGCAGGTAGGTGCGCGGCTGCTCGATGTCCTCCTCGATGCCGGCACGGCGCGCCAGCGGGTTGCGCGGCACCCAGGCCCAGCCGCCGGACCAGGCGGTGGCGCCGCCGAACACCGCTTCCTTCTCCACCAGGATGACCTTCTGGCCGTGCCAGGCGGCAGTGACGGCAGCGGCCAGGCCGGCGGCGCCGGAGCCGACCACCAGCAGGTCGCAGTCGGTGGGCGGCAGGTTCGGGGCAGGGGACATGGGCAGGGGACTCCGCGGGATTGTTTTTGGAACTTGGTTCCATAATCTTGTTTGGGGCGGAGAGAAGGCAAGCTGCCGGGCACAACTACTGGTCGATAATCGGTCGGAGGGTGGACGTAGGATGGGTTGAGCGAAGCGATACCCATCATTCATCGGGGCGCTGGGCTGATCATTTCCATGCAAGGCTTGGTGGTGGGCTGGGCCTCGCCCCTCTCCCTAACCCTCTCCCTGAAGGGAGAGGGGACCGTTCGGTGTGCTCGGGTATTTTGGAGTTAGCCGGATATTACGGCGTCCGGCTGAAGCCATGCTTTCAGCCGGCACGGACAAGCCCCCTCTCCCTTCAGGGAGAGGGCTGGGGAGAGGGGTACGGACGCCAACCCAGCTCCAGAGTCAAACCTGACGCCATTGTTCGCGAGCAAGCTCGCTCCTACAGATATTTCCGGTCCTCCCTGAAAATTGGGAAAGCTCACGCACAAGCCTGCGATACTTCGCCTTGTTGCGCCTGAGTGGGGCTCGCTAGGGTTCGTCCGTCACGGCGATTGTCGTGACCGGGTGTGGAAACCCGGACCAACTATGCAGGCGCGGTAGCGCCATAGCTGTTCAGCTGGCGCTTTTTTGTGCCCGCTGTACGTCGTTCTATGGCGGGCCGTGCAAGGCGGGCTTCGGCCCGGCCGGGTCCTGCATAGCCGGTATTTCCACCCTTGCACGGCCTGCCACCCCAACTGTGGAAAGTTTGGGTGGTGGCTTCCGAACCTATCTATGCAGGAGTGATGGATATGCACCGCCCAGCTTTTACCCGCGCGCACCACCCGACTGAAAAACTCTTCACCACCCACATCCCCGCCGCTGACGGCCAGCCGGCGCTGGAGCTGTTCTGGCTGCAGGACTGCCAGGCCGCCATCGATGCCGGGCAGCGACGCGCCGAGCGCTGGTTGATGGAAAAGGAGCCGGCCAGCCTCTGGGCGGTCCTGCTGGTTGGCCGCGAAGGGCAGGTTCCGGAGGGGCAACGCACGGCGTACGAGGTAGCTTTCCTGGCGCGCTTGCAGCAGCGTTTGTTGGCGCAGGAGGCGGCCAGCTAGCGGCGTGGGTGTCGATGGGTTTCGCAGGCTCAACCCATCCTACGGGTGCCAGGTGTGTGCGACGTAGGATGGGTTGAGCGCAGCGATACCCATCGGCGGGTATCGCAGGGGGCTCAGATATGCAACGCGTGCCCCAGGGCGCGCAGGGCGGTTTCCTGTACCGCTTCGCCGAGGGTCGGGTGGGCGTGGATGGTGCCGGCTATATCTTCCAGGCGTGCGCCCATTTCGATGGACTGGACGAAGGCCGTGGAGAGTTCCGACACCGCCTTGCCCACCGCCTGCCAGCCGAGGATGAGGTGGTTGTCGGCGCGGGCCACCACGCGGACGAAGCCGTCGTGGGCTTCCAGGGTCATGGCGCGGCCGTTGGCGGCGAAGGGGAAGTTCGCTGTCAGCACTTCATGCCCGCTGGCGCGGGCCTGGTCCGGGGTGAGGCCGACCACCACCACTTCCGGGTCGGTGAAGCACACCGCCGGGATGGCCGCGGGGGTGAAGGCGCGGCGTTTGCCGGCGATGAGTTCGGCGACCATCTCGCCCTGGGCCATGGCGCGGTGCGCCAGCATAGGTTCGCCGGCGATGTCGCCGATGGCCCAGACGTTGCGCATCGAGGTACGGCACTGCTCGTCGATCTTCACCGCGCGGCCGTCCAGGTCCAGGTGCAGGCTCTCCAGGTTCCAGCCTTCGGTGTTGGGTCGGCGGCCGACGGCGACCAGCACCTGGTCGGTCTCGATCACCCGTTGCTGGCCCTGGCCGTCGCGCAGGCGCAGGCCCTTGCCGTCGGGCTCCAGGCCGACCACGCTGTGGCCCAGGTAGAGTTCCACGCCGAGCTTGCGCAGGGCCGCCGTCACCGGCTTGGTCAGTTCTTCGTCGTAGCTCGGCAGGATGTGCGGCTGGGCTTCCACCACAGTTACTTCCACCCCCAGCTTGCGGTAGGCGGTGCCCAGTTCCAGGCCGATGTAGCCGCCGCCGATCACCGCCAGGCGCTTGGGCAGGGCCTTGGGCGCCAGGGCTTCGGTGGAGGAGATGACCTTGCCGCCCACTGGCAGGAAGGGCAGTTCCACCGAGCGCGAACCGGCCGCCAGCAGCAGGTGCTCGGTGTGGATGCGCTGGGTGCCGCCGTCGGCCAGGGCGACTTCGACGGTCTTGCCGTCGACGACCTGCGCCCAGCCGTGCACCACGCCCACGCCGTGCTTTTTCAGCAGCGCGGCGACGCCGGTGGTCAGGCGGTCGACGATGCCGTCCTTCCATTCCACGGTGCGCTGGATGTCGATGCTCGGCGCCTGCACGCTGATGCCCAGTGCGGACTTGCCGGCGTACTCGCGGGCCTTGAGGTATTCCTCGGCGGCGTGGATCAGCGCCTTGGAGGGGATGCAGCCGATGTTCAGGCAGGTGCCGCCCAGGGCCGCGCCTTCCACCAGCAGGGTGCGGATGCCCAGCTGCCCGGCGCGGATGGCGGCGACGTAGCCGCCGGGGCCGCCGCCGATGATCAGCAGGGTGGTTTCCAGTGTCTGGTTCTGCTTCACGGCGGTCACTCCAGGAACAGGGTGGCGGGGTGTTCGAGCAGGGCGCGCACGGCCTGGATGAAGGCCGCCGCGTCCATGCCGTCGACCACCCGGTGATCGAAGGACGAGGACAGGTTCATCATCTTGCGCACCACGATCTGGCCGTTGAGCACCATGGGCCGCTCGACCATGCGGTTGACGCCGACGATGGCCACTTCCGGGTGGTTGATCACCGGCGTGCTGACGATGCCGCCCAGTGCACCCAGGCTGCTGAGGGTGATGGTCGAGCCGGAGAGTTCCTCGCGGCTGGCCTTGCCGTGGCGCGCGGCCTCGGCCAGGCGCGCCACTTCCGCGGCGTTGCCCCACAGGTCGCGGGATTCGGCGTTGCGCAGCACCGGCACCATCAGGCCGCTGTCGCTCTGGGTGGCCACGCCCAGGTGCACCGCGCCGTAGCGGGTGATGACTTCGGCTTCGTCGTCATAGCGGGCGTTGAGCTGCGGGAACTCGCGCAGGGCCACCACCATCGCGCGGGCGATGAAGGGCAGCAGGGTGAGCTTGCCGCGGCTGGCGCCGTACTTGGCGTTGAGGTGCTGGCGCAGGTCCTCCAGGTCGGTGACGTCGATTTCCTCGACGTAGCTGAAGTGCGGGATGCGCCGCTTGGCCTCGGCCATCTTCTGGGCGATCTTGCGGCGCAGGCCGATGACCTGGATCTGCTGCTCGTCGTGGCGCGCGGCGTAGCCGGAGGCGACCACCGCGCCGCCGTGGGCCAGGTACTGGTCGAGGTCGTCGTGGAGGATGCGCCCGGCGGGGCCGGAGCCCTGCACGAATTGCAGTTCCACGCCCAGGTCGCGGGCGCGCTGGCGCACCGCCGGGGAGGCCAGCGGCTTCTCGCCGGGGGCGCGGCGCGGGGCCGGCGCGGCGGCTGCCGGGCGCGGCGCGGGGGCCGGTTTCGCTTCGGCGCGCGGGGCTTCCCTGAGCGGCTGGGCTTTCGCTTCGGCTTCCGCGGCGGGCGCGCTTTCATGGGGCCTGGCCGCGGCTTCGCGGTGGTTGCCGGCGCCTTCCACTTCCAGGCGCACCAGTTCGCCGCCCACGGCCATCACCTGGCCGGGCTCGCCGCCCAGGGCGAGAATCCTGCCGGAGACCGGCGAGGGGATTTCCACGGTGGCCTTGTCGGTCATCACTTCGGCCAGCACCTGGTCCTCATGGACCTCGTCGCCGACCTTGATGTGCCATTCCACCAGTTCCACTTCGGCGATGCCTTCCCCGATGTCCGGCATCTTGATCACGTGAATGCCCATTCAGACCTCCATGGCACGCTTGAAGGCGGCGCCGACGCGGGCCGGGCCGGGGAAGTAGTCCCATTCCTGGGCGTGCGGGTAGGGGGTGTCCCAGCCGGTCACGCGGGCGATGGGGGCTTCCAGGTGGTGGAAGCAGTTTTCCTGCACCAGCGACATCAGTTCGGCGCCGTAGCCGCAGGTGCGGGTGGCCTCGTGGACGATGACGCAGCGGCCGGTCTTCTTCACCGATTCGACTATGGTGTCCAGGTCCAGCGGCCAGAGGCTGCGCAGGTCGATGATCTCGGCGTCGATGCCGGTTTCCTCGGCGGCGGTCTGCGCCACGTAGACGGTGGTGCCGTAGGTGAGCACGGTCAGCTCGCTGCCCGGGCGGGCGATGGCCGCCTTGTCCAGCGGCACCCGGTAGTAGCCTTCGGGCACCTGGCTCTGCGGGTGCTTGGACCAGGGCGTCACCGGGCGATCGTGGTGGCCGTCGAAGGGGCCGTTGTACAGGCGCTTGGGCTCGAGGAAGATCACCGGGTCGTCGTTCTCGATGCAGGCGATCAGCAGGCCCTTGGCGTCGTAGGGGTTGGACGGCATCACCGTGCGCAGGCCGCAGACCTGGGTGAACATCGCCTCCGGGCTCTGGCTGTGCGTCTGTCCGCCGTAGATGCCGCCGCCGCAGGGCATGCGCACCACCATGGGCACGACGAAGTCGCCCACCGAGCGGTAGCGGATGCGCGCCGCCTCGGACACCAACTGGTCGGTGGCCGGGTAGACGTAGTCGGCGAACTGGATTTCCACCACCGGGCGCAGGCCGTAGGCGCACATGCCCACCGCGGCGCCGACGATGCCGCTCTCGGAGATGGGCGCGTCGAACACCCGCGAGGTGCCGTACTTCTTCTGCAGGCCTTCGGTGCAGCGGAACACGCCGCCGAAGTAGCCCACGTCCTGGCCGAACACCACCACGTCGTCGTCGCGTTCGAGCATCACGTCCATCGCCGAGCGCAGCGCCTGGATCATGCTCATGCTGGTGAGCGCCTGGGCGTTCTCGTGTTGCGGATTCATGGCGTTCATACCCCGAGCTCCTGGCGCTGCCGGCGCAGGTGTTCCGGCAGGTCCTTGTAGACGTCGTCGAACAGGCTGGCGGCGCTGAAGACGTGGCCGTCCACCAGCGAGCCGTGGCGTTCGGCCTCTTTCTGCGCGGCCATCACTTCGGCTTCCAGTTCCTTGTGCAGCGCCTCGTGCTGTTCCTCGCTCCAGATGCCCAGGGCCAGCAGGTGCTGCTTCAGGCGGGCGATGGGGTCGCCGAGGGGGAAGCTGGTCCAGTCGTCGGCCGGGCGGTACTTGGACGGATCGTCCGAGGTGGAGTGCGGGCCGGCGCGGTAGGTGACCCACTCGATAAGGCTCGGCCCATGGCCACGGCGGGCGCGCTCGGCGGCCCACTGCGAGGCGGCGTACACGGCGAGGAAGTCGTTGCCGTCCACCCGCAGCGAGGCGATGCCGCAACCTACGCCGCGGTTGGCGAAGGTGGTGCCTTCACCGCCGGCGATGGCCTGGAAGGTGGAGATCGCCCACTGGTTATTGACCACGTTGAGGATCACCGGGGCGCGGTAGACGTGGGCGAAGGTCAGGGCGGTGTGGAAGTCCGACTCGGCGGTGGCGCCGTCGCCGATCCAGGCCGAGGCGATCTTGGTATCGCCCTTGATCGCCGAGGCCATGCCCCAGCCAACCGCCTGGATGAACTGGGTGGCGAGGTTGCCGGAGATGGAGAAGAAGCCCTTCTCGCGGCTGGAGTACATGATCGGCAGCTGGCGGCCCTTGAGCGGGTCCTGCTCGTTGGAGAGCAACTGGCAGATCATGTCCTTGAGCGGGTAGTCGCGGGTGATCAGGATGCCCTGCTGGCGATAGGTGGGGAAGCACATGTCGCCGTCGCGCAGGGCCATGGTGTGGGCGGTGGCGATGGCTTCCTCGCCCAGGCACTGCATGTAGAAGGACATTTTCTTCTGACGCTGCGCGGTGAGCATGCGGGCGTCGAAGATGCGCGTCTTGAGCATCAGGCGCAGGCCGCGCAGCAGCTGTTCGTGGCTGAGCTGCGGGTCCCAGGGGCCGAGGGCGTTGCCCTGGTCGTCGAGCACGCGCACGAGGCTGTAGGCGAGGTCGGCGGTCTGCGCCGGCTCGACGTCGACGTCGGGCTTGCGCACTTCCCCGGCGGGGGACAGGTGCAGGTAGGAGAAGTCGGTCTTGCAGCCCGGGCGCCCGGTGGGTTCGGGGACGTGCAGGCGGAGGGGAGCGTAGTCGGTCATGGTGGGTCTCCAGTTGTGATCGGGGGTGGGGATCAGCAGACGGAAGACGCCGGACCGGGCGGGTGCGACTGGCCTGGTTGGGCGACGGTGCGGGTGCCGCGCGCGGTAGCGCGGCGGGTGCTGACATCACTCATGGTGAGGTCCTCGTTCGTTGTTCTTGTGATTTCAGTATAGGTGTGACCGGCTGGTTTTTTGCTCCAATTTGACTAGCTTTGGACAGAAGATTTAGTGTATTTGAACTACAAAAACCCTCTTCCGTAGAAGTGAGCGCCATGGCCGACATCGACCGCACCGACCTCAAGATCCTCCGCGCCCTGGCCGACGACGGCCGCCTGAGCTGGCGCGACCTGGCGCAGAAGATCGGCCTGTCGCTGACGCCGACGCTGCGCCGGGTGCGGCGCCTGGAGGAAGAGCGGTACATCCAGGGCTATTTCGCCCAGCTCGACGAGGAGCGCCTGTCCGGGGCCATGAGCGTGTTCGTTTCGGTCACCCTGGAAAAACAGACCGGCGACTACCTGGCGCGGTTCGAGGAAAGCATCGTCCAGGCGCCGCAGGTGATGAGCTGCTTCCAGATGACCGGCGACGCGGACTACATGCTGCGCGTGGTGGTCAAGGACCTGGCGGCCTACCAGGCCTTCCTCACCACCACCCTGACGCAGATTCCCGGGGTGGCCGGGATCAAGTCGGCGTTCGCCTTGAAGTCGGTGCTCAAGCGCTCGGCGCCGCCGATTTGAGGATGTAGGAGCGAGCTTGCTCGCGAATGCCCGCGGCGGAGTCTGTTCGCGAGCAAGCTCGCTCCCACGAAAAGCCGTGCTTGCCTGTAGGAGCGGATTTATCCGCGATTGCGCCGGCAGGGCCGGCGCATATGCCATCGCGGACGGAGTCCGCTCCTACGCGTCATGCCCGTCTTCGAGACAGCCTTTGCGGTCGTGGTGATGGGTATCGCTTCGCTCAACCCATCCTACGGGAAAGCGCCGTGCTTCCCGGCAACCTGTAGGAGCGGGCCCTGCCCGCGATTCGCGCGCAGGGCGCGCTCCTACATGCTCCTCACTGCTCGTCGAGGGCGAAGGCGGTGAGGCTGTAGGTGGGGATGCCGGCGTCGGCCAGTTTGGCCGAGCCGCCGAGTTCCGGCAGGTCGATGATGGCGGCGGCTTCCAGGACCTTGGCGCCCATGCGCCGTACCAGTTGCGCGGCGGCCAGCAGGGTGCCGCCGGTGGCGATCAGGTCGTCGAAGATCAGCACGCTGTCGCCTTCGCACAGGCTGTCGGCGTGCACTTCCAGCAGGGCTTCGCCGTATTCGGTCTGGTAGGCCTGGGCCAGCACGTCGGCGGGCAGCTTGCCCTGCTTGCGGAACAGCACCAGCGGCTTGTTCAGTTCGTAGGCGATGATCGAGCCGATCAGGAAGCCGCGCGCGTCCATGGCGCCGATGTGGCTGAAATCCGCCTCGACGTAGCGCTGGATGAAGCTGTCGGCGACGAAGCGCAGCGCGCGCGGCGACTGGAACAGCGGGGTGATGTCACGGAACACCACGCCGGCCTTGGGGAAGTCGGGGACCGCGCGGATCACGGATTTCAGGTCGAGCTGGTTGAGGATCATGCTGGCAAGGTACCTGGTGACTGCTTTGCGAAGCCCCAAAGTATAACGGGCCCGCCACAAGGCGAGCCCGTTTTGCGCGATGACCGGAAGGTCGCGCCTTCAGCTTTCCATCTGGCCGCCGGCCAGGGCGCACAGCTCGATGGAGTCGAGGATGCGCACTTCCTTGCCTTCGGCGGCGATCAGGCCGTTCTGCTGGAAGCGGGTGAACACCCGCGACACGGTTTCCACCGCCAGGCCCAGGTAGTTGCCGATCTCGTTGCGCGACATCGCCAGGCGGAACTGCTGGGCGGAGAAGCCGCGGGCGCGGAAGCGCGCCGAGAGGTTGACCAGGAAGGTGGCGATGCGCTCGTCGGCGGTCTTCTTCGACAGCAGCATCATCATCTGCTGGTCGTCGCGGATCTCGCGGCTCATCACCCGCATCAGCTGGCGGCGCAGCTGCGGCAGTTGCTCGGACAGCTCGTCCAGGCGCTCGAAGGGAATCTCGCAGACCGAGGTGGTCTCCAGGGCCTGGGCCGACACCGGGTAGGCCTCGGTGTCCATGCCGGACAGGCCAACCAGCTCGCTGGGCAGGTGGAAGCCGGTGATCTGCTCTTCACCGCCGTCGGTGATGCTGAAGGTCTTCAGCGCGCCGGAACGCACCGCGAACACGGAACCGAAGGCGTCGCCCTGGCGGAACAGGAACTCGCCCTTCTTCAGTGGCCGGCCGCGCTTGACGATTTCGTCGAGGGCGTCCATGTCGTCGTTGTTCAGCGACAGGGGCAGGCACAGCGGCGCCAGGCTGCAATCCTTGCAATGCGCTTGCGGCAGGGCGCGCACCTTGATGGTTTCGGCCATGGTTGATCCTTGGGTGGAAAGGCACAAGAAACGCAAGGGTAACGCACCCAAGGGTTCGGCTGCCAGCTTGCCGGATGGATTTCAGAACATTCCGGCGTTTATTCCGAAACCTTATGTAAAAAGTCCAGATTCGCACTTAATCTCTAAGCATATTCCTTCAGATAACCCGCGAGAACCGCTGCAGGTTCTGGTGCGGCAGGTAATGGTCGAAGAGCATGCACAGGCTGCGCACCAGCAGCCGGCCGGCGGCGGTGACGTCGATGCCGCGCGGGCTCAGCTCGATCAGGCCGTCCTTGGCGAAGCGCTCCAGCTCGTCCCAGATGTCGGCGAAGTAGCCGTGGAATTCGATGTTGAAGCGTTCCTCGATGCTTTCGAAGTCCAGCTGGAAGTGGCAGATCAGCTGCTGGATCACCGCGCGGCGCACGCGGTCGTCGGCATTGCAGTAGAGGCCGCGGCGGGTGGCCAACTGGCCGTTGTCCAGGCTGTTCTGGTAGTCGTTGATGTCGGCGCTGTTCTGGCAGTAGAGGTCGCCGATCTGGCTGATCGCCGAGACGCCCAGGCCCACCAGGTCGCAATGGCCGTGGGTGGTGTAGCCCTGGAAGTTGCGTTGCAGGGTGCCGTCTTCCTGGGCGCTGGCCAGTTCGTCGTCGGGCAGGGCGAAGTGGTCCATGCCGATGTAGCGGTAGCCGGCGGCGCTCAGTTGCTCGATGGTGCGCTGGAGCATTTCCAGTTTCTGCGCGGGGGAGGGCAGGTCCTGGACGTTGATGCGCCGCTGCGGCATGAAGCGCTCGGGCAGGTGCGCGTAGTTGAACACCGAGAGGCGGTTGGGCTGCAGGCCGATGACCTGCTCGACGGTGCGGGCGAAGCTGTCGGGGTTCTGCTTGGGTAGGCCGTAGATCAGGTCGATGTTGATCGAGCGGTACTGCAGGGTGCGCGCCGCGTCCATGATGGCGCGGGTCTCGTCGAAGCTCTGCAGGCGGTTCACCGCCTGCTGCACTTCCAGGTCGAAGTCCTGCACGCCGACGCTGACGCGGTTGAAGCCCAGCTCGCGGAGCAGGCCCATGGTCGACCAGTCGGCCTCGCGCGGGTCGATCTCGATGCCGTAGTCGCCGGAGTCGTCCTCCATCAGGTTCAGGTTGGCGCGCAGCTGGCCCATGAGTTCGCGCAGCTGGCCGGGGCTGAGGAAGGTGGGGGTGCCGCCGCCGAAGTGCAGCTGTTCCACGCACTGGTCCTTGCCCAGGTGGCGGCTGACGATCTCGATTTCGTGGATCAGCCGGGCGAGGTAGGGCGCGCTGCGCCCGCGGTCCTTGGTGATGACCTTGTTGCAGGCGCAGTAGTAGCAGATGTTGGCGCAGAACGGGATGTGCACGTAGAGCGACAGCGGCCGATCGGCCTTCTGGCTGTTGCGCAGGGCATGCAGCATGTCGAAGGGGCCCACGCCTTCGTGGAACTGCACGGCGGTGGGATAGGAGGTATAGCGCGGGCCGGACAGATCGTAGCGACGGATCAGATCTGTGTCCCAGCGGATATTGTCGAGCATGCCGCAGTCCCCGAATCAGGCGAGCTTTTCGGCGCAGTCTAGGGAGACTGTGGGAAAAGCCTCTTGACCTGCATCAAGCGGTCGCAGGGGGTACCTCGTTGGAGGGGGCTTGCTGGTGGGAGGTGGTGTCGGGGTTGGTTCTGGAGTTGGGGTGGAGTCCGTGACCCTCTCCCCAGCCCTCGGCTGCGCGCCCCGCCCTGAAGGGAGAGGGGGGCTTGTCCGTGCCGAGAAAGGTGATGGTTTCCACCGGCAGCCACTGCGCTAGCCGGCTAACGCCATAACATCAAACCCTGCCCAACGGTCCCCTCTCCCTTCAGGGAGAGGGTTAGGGAGAGGGCGCTCTTCGGGCGAGGCACCAAGGTGAAGCCCGTTCGCGAGCAAGCTCGCTCCTACGAAAAGCGCGGGGCTTCAGTGCATCGCGTGGCCCATCAGCCACGCCTGGTGCGGGCCGGGCAGGGTCCACAGGCCGAAGAGGATCACCAGCAGGCCGCCGGCCATGCGCACGCTGCGCTTGCGCAGCAGCGCCGTGATGCGTTCGGCGGCCAGCCCGGTGGCCAGCAGCACCGGCCAGGTGCCCAGGCCGAAGGCCAGCATCAGCAGCGCGCTTTCCAGCGCCGAGCCCTGGCTGCTGGTCCACAGCAGGGTGCTGTAGACCAGGCCGCAGGGCAGCCAGCCCCAGAGCGCGCCGAGCAGCAGCGCGCGCGGCACGCTGGCCACCGGCAGCAGGCGGCTGGCGAAGGGCTGGATGTATTTCCACAGGCCGCGGCCGAGGGCCTCGATGCGCGTCAGGCCGCTCCACCAGCCGGCCAGGTACAAGCCCATGGCGACCAGCAGCAACCCGGCGACCACGCGCAGCACCGAGGCGAAAGGGGTGCTGGCGATGGCCCAGCCGGCCAGGCCCAGCAGCAGGCCGGCGGCGGCGTAGCTGAGGATGCGCCCGAGGTTGTAGGCCAGCAGCAGCTGCAGGCGGCGCCCGCGCTGTTCCGCTGGAATGGCCAGGGTCAGCGCGCCCATCAGGCCGCCGCACATGCCCAGGCAGTGGCCGCCGCCGAGCAGGCCGAGGATCAGCGCGGACGCCAGCATGGGCGCCAGCTCAAGCATCGCGCGAGTCCTTGTCCCGGGCTTCGGCCTGCGTGTCCCTGGCGCCTTCGGCCTCGTCGATGCCGGCCTGGTGCTTGGGGTCCTCGTCGTCGAACAGGATGCTGTGGGCCGGGCCGTCCATGTCGTCGTACTGGCCGCTGTTCACCGCCCAGAAAAAGATCCAGACGGCGATGGCGACGATGATCAGCGCCACCGGGATCATTACGTAGAGAGCGGGCATATCGACTCCGTTGAAAAGGCCTGCGCGCCTTCAGTGGGCGGCGAGCGGGATGGCCAGCGGCGCGGCTTCGGGGGCCGCCGGCAGGGCGCGCACGCGGGTCAGGCGCAGGGCGTTGAGCACCACGGTCAGCGAGCTGACCGACATGCCGATGGCGGCCCAGGCGGGGGTGATCCAGCCGAGGGCGGCGAACGGCAGCATCAGGCCATTGTACAACCCTGCCCAGACCAGATTCTCGACGATCACCCGGCGGGTGCGGCGGGCCAGGACGAAGGCCTGCACCAGGCTGTCCAGGCGGTTGGACAGCAGCACCGCGTCGGCGCTGGTCTTGGCCAGGTCGGTGGCGCTGCCCATGGCCACGCTGATGTCGGCGGCGGCCAGCACCGGCACGTCGTTGACGCCGTCGCCGAGCATCAGCACGTGGCGGCCTTCGCCGTGCAACTGCTTGAGAATCGCCAGCTTGTCGTCCGGGCGCAGGCCGCCGTGGACTTCGTCGATGCCCAGTTCGGCGGCCACGCTCTGCACCATCGGCGAGCTGTCGCCGGACAGCAGCAGGGTGCGCCAGCCGCGCTCGCGGCAGGCCTGCAGCAGGGCCGGGGCGTCGTCGCGCAGGCGGTCGTCGAGCACCAGCCAGGCCAGCGGGCCGCGCGCATCGCCCAGCAGTAGCCACTGGCCGTGCTCATTGGGCATGGTCGGCGCGGGCTGGCCGCTCAGGGCGCAGACGAAGGCGGCCTGGCCGATGCGCAGGCGCTGGCCGTCGACCACGCCTTCCAGGCCCAGGCCGGGGTGGCTTTCCACCGCCTCGGCGGGTTGCGGGGCGCGGCCGAAGGCACGGGCGATGGGGTGTTCGGAACGGTTCTCCAGGGCCGCAGCCAGGGCCAGGCAGCGTTCGCCGCCGAGTTCGCCCAGGGGCTGTACGGCGCGCAGGGTCAGGCGGCCCTCGGTGAGGGTGCCGGTCTTGTCGAAGATCACCGTGTCGATGCGTTTCAGGCCTTCCAGCACGTGGCCTCGGGTGAGCAGCAGGCCGAGCTTGTGCAGGCTGCCGGTGGCCGCGGTGAGGGCGGTGGGCGTGGCCAGGGAAAGGGCGCAGGGGCAGGTGGCGACCAGCATCGACAGGACCACCCAGAAGGCCCGCGAGGCGTCGTGCTGCCACCAGAACAGGCCGACCACCGCGGCCAGCGCCAGCAGCACCAGCAGGAACCATTGCGCGGCGCTGTCGGCGAGCTGCGCCAGGCGCGGCTTGTCAGCCTGGGCGCGCTCCAGCAGGCGGACGATGGCCGACAGCCGGCTGTCGTCGCCCAGGGCCTGCACCTGCAGGGTCAGCGGGCCCTCGACGTTGAGGGTGCCGCCGGTGACGCTGTCGCCGGCCTGGCGCGGCTGTGGCAGGTATTCGCCGGTGAGCAGGGATTCGTCGACGCTGGACTGCCCGGCGAGGATCAGGCCGTCGGCCGGCAGCACAGCGCCTGGCGGCACCAGCACGCGGTCGCCGATGCGCAGTTCGCTGAGCAGGATGCGCTGGCTGTTGCCGGCCTCGTCCAGGCGCAGGCAGGAGGCCGGCAGCAGGTTGACCAGTTGCGCGGTGGCCGCCGCCGTGCGCTCGCGGGCGCGGCGTTCGAGATAGCGGCCGGCGAGCAGGAACAGGGCGAACATGCCCACCGCGTCGAAGTACAGGTCGCCCTTGCCGGTGATGGCGGTCCAGATGCCGGCCAGGTAGGCGCCGCCGATGGCCAGGGACACCGAGACGTCCATGGTCAGGTGGCGCGTGCGCAGGTCGCGCAGGGCGCCGCGGAAGAACGGCTGGCAGGAGTAGAAGACGATCGGCGTGGTGAGGAACATCGCTACCCAGCGCAGGATTTCGTGCATCTCGGCGCTGAGGTCGATGTTGAATTCCGGCCAGGTGGCCATGGTCGCCATCATCGCCTGGAACCACAGCATGCCGGCCACGCCCAGCTGGCGCAGGGAGCGGCGGTTCTCTTCGGCGAGCTGCTCGGCGGCCTTGTCCGGCTGGTAGGGGTGGGCGGCGTAGCCGATCCTGCGCAGCTCGGCGAGCAGGCCGCTGAGTGGCAGCTGGCCGTCGGCCCAGCGCACGTGCAGGCGGTGGTTGGACAGGTTGAGCCCGGCCTCGACCACCGCCGGCAGCCGGCGCAGGTGTTTTTCGATCAGCCAGCCGCAGGCGGCGCAGCTGATGCCTTCGAGGATCAGGGTGGTCTCGGCCAGTTCGCCCTGGTGCTGGACGAAGGGCTGCTGCACGTCGGGGCGGTCGAGCAGGGCCAGTTCGTCACCCAGTTGCGCCGGCAGCGCCTCGGGGTTGGCGGCTGTCTCGGTGCGGTGCCGGTAATAGCCTTCCAGGCCGCCGGCGACTATGGCCTCGGCCACGGCCTGGCAGCCGGGGCAGCAGAATTCGCGGGTCTCGCCGAGGACCCGGGCGGTGAAGCGGCTGCCGGACGGGACCGGCAGCGCGCAGTGGTAGCAGGGCAGGGGGGCGCTCATGGGCGCTGGACTTCATCCCCCTTGAGGGGTTCGTCGCCGAGGAGGATCTCGCCGTCGGCGATGAGCTTCTCTTCTTCGAACAGGCGCCAGGCCTTGCCGTCCTGTTCGCCGAGCAGTTCGACGAAGCGGCGCCCTTCGACGGCGCTGTCCAGGCGGCCGGTGTAGCGGCCCGGTTCGTTGGCCGGCAGCAGGGCGACGTGGCGGTCCTGGGATTCCAGGGTGGGGGAGATCAGGTTGAGGGTCAGCTGCGCCGGCTGGCTGTCGCCCTTCAGGCGTACCTCGACCTCGCCGGTGAGCTTGTCCAGGCGCACCTGGGCCTGCATGTGCAGTTGCTGGGCCAGGTGCTCGCGGTCCAGCGAGCGGTTGATGCCCTTGCCGGCCTCGTAGTAGTTGTCGTTGACCAGGGTGTCCTGGTTCTCCACGGCGATACGCACCATCGTCAGGCTGAGGAACACCGATGTGGCGAGCATGCCGATGAGGATCCAGGGCCAGAGGTGCTTGTACCAGGGTTGTTGGGCGGGCGCCGACTGCATGGGTTTTCTCTCTCGTGGTCCGCGGGGCGGAAGCGGCCTGCCCGAGGGGTGGGCGGCGCGCCTGGGTGGGGCGGATTCTACGTGCTCCGCGTGCCGCTGGCATCCCGCCGCGGGGGCGGGATGCGTTGCGGTTCAGCCGGGGTTCAGCGTACGACCGGGCCGATGAAGCGGCTGTCGGCTTCCTTGCTGATGGACGGCTCGTCCACCGACTGGATGGTGAAGGTGATCTTGTTGGTGCTGGACGGCAGCTTGTCCGGGTCCACCGCCAGTTCCACCGGCATGGCGAGGATGTCGCCGGCGGCCACCTGGACTTCCTTGCGGCCTTCCAGGGTCAGGCCTTCCAGGCCCTTGGCGCCGAGCACGTAGGTGTGGTCGCGCTGGTCCTTGTTCATGATCTTCAGGCTGTAGACGTTCTCGATCCGGCCTTCGGCGTTCTCGCGGTAGAGCACGCGGTCCTTGCTGACGTCGAAGCCCACCAGCGGGCGGATCACGATGGCGGTGGCCAGCAGGCTCATCATCACGCACAGGGCGATGGCGTAGCCGATCAGGCGCGGGCGCACCAGGTGCGTCTTCTGCCCGGACAGGTTGTGCTCGGTGGTGTAGCTGATCAGCCCGCGCGGGTAGCCCATCTTGTCCATGATGCTGTCGCAGGCGTCGATGCACGCGGCGCAGCCGATGCATTCGATCTGCAGGCCGTCGCGGATGTCGATGCCGGTGGGGCAGACCTGTACGCACATGGTGCAGTCGATGCAGTCGCCCAGGCCCTGGGCCTTGTAGTCCAGGGTTTTCTTGCGCGGGCCGCGCTTCTCGCCGCGGCGCGGGTCGTAGGAGACGATCAGGGTGTCCTTGTCGAACATCACGCTCTGGAAGCGCGCGTAGGGGCACATGTAGATGCACACCTGCTCGCGCAGCCAGCCGGCGTTGCCGTAGGTGGCCAGGGTGAAGAAGCCGACCCAGAAGTAGGCCCAGCCGTCGGCCTCGCCGGTGACCAGGTCCATCAGCAGTTCGCGGATGGGGGCGAAGTAGCCGACGAAGGTCAGGCCGGTGACCAGGCCGATCAGCAGCCACAGCGTGTGCTTGGCGGTCTTGCGCAGCAGCTTGTTGCCGCTCATCGGCGCCCTGTCCAGCTTCATGCGCTGGTTGCGGTCGCCTTCGGTGACCTTCTCGCACCACATGAAGATCCAGGTCCACACGCTCTGCGGGCAGGTGTAGCCGCACCAGACGCGGCCGGCGAACACCGTGATGAAGAACAGCCCGAAGGCGCTGATGATCAGCAACCCGGAGAGGAGGATGAAGTCCTGCGGCCAGAAGGTGGCGCCGAAGATGTAGAACTTGCGCTCGGGCAGGTCCCACCACACCGCCTGCCGACCGTTCCAGGTCAGCCACACGGTGCCGAAGTAGAGAAGGAACAGGAAAGCGCCGCCGACACGGCGCAGGTTGCGGAAGAACCCGGTGAAGGCCCGGGTGTAGATCTTCTCGCGGGAGGCATATAAGTCGACGTTCTCTCCACCCTTCTTCGCGGGCGGTGTGACGTCTTGCACGGGAATCTGTTTGCTCATCAGTGCGTACCACGGCAGTGGGAGGGCGCCCTGTCGATACATGCCGAAAGGGTCAGGATATGGCTGCACGCCTAAACATGATACGACTTGGCCCGGTGTGCAACGGTGCGACCGTTGGTCGCGTCAGAATATTCGGAAGATTTTTCGTCCCCCGAAATAGAGCGGCGCCGGTAGGAACCGGCGCCGCTGGGTGTTGCGAGGGGAGGGCGGAAGCGCTTATTCGCTCTTCTGCGCATCACCCTGGGACAGGCTGTACACGTAGGCGGCCAGCAGGTGCACCTGGTCGCCGCCGAGGCGCTCCAGCTGGGCCGGCATCTGGCCCTGGCGGCCGTAGCGGATGGTCTGCTGCAGCTGGGAGAAGCTCGAGCCGTAGATGAAGGCGGCCGGGTGCGTCAGGTTGGGCGCGCCCATGGCGGCGGTGCCCTTGCCTTCCGGACCGTGGCAGGCGACGCAGGTGGTGGCGAAGATATTGCCGCCGTTGGCGACCTGCTCGTCGGTCACGCCTTCGGGCAGCTTGCGGCCGTCCAGCTTGCTGGTGACGAAGGCGGCCACGTCATGCACGCCCTGGTCGCCCAGGACTTCGCCCCAGGCCGGCATGGCGGCGTGACGGCCACCCTTGATGGTGGTCTCGATGTCCGCGGTGGCACCGCCCCAGCGCCAGTCCTGGTCGGTCAGGTTGGGGAAGCCGTAGGCGCCCTTGGCGTCGGAGCCGTGGCAGACCGAGCAGTTGGAGGCGAACAGGCGGCCGCCCATCTTCAGCGCCAGCGGGTCCTTGGCCACATCTTCGATGGGCATGGCGGCGAATTTGGCGAAGATCGGCCCATATTTCTCGTCGGCCTTGGCCATTTCCTTCTCCCACTGGTGCACGCCGGTCCAACCCGGCTGACCATTGGCGAAGGGCTTGCCGTCGCTGACTTCCTGGTAGCCCGGCAGCAGGCCTTTCCAGTTGCCCAGGCCCGGGTACAGGACCAGGTAGCCCAGGGCGAAGATGAAGGTGGCGACGAACAGCATGAACCACCACTTCGGCAGCGGGTTGTCGTACTCCTCGATGCCGTCGAAGGAGTGGCCGACGGTTTCGTCGGTGGCTTCGCTGCGCTGGCCGCGGCGGGTGGCGAACAGCAGCCAGGCCAGGGCGAAGATGGTGCCCAGGGTAAGTACGGTGACGTACAGACTCCAGAAGGTTGTCATTCTTTGTTGCTCCTAGAAGCTTGTTCTTTCTCGACGTGCTTCATGGCTGCCGGGTCGTCCGCGAAGGGCAGCAGGGCGTCGTCGTCGAAGCGCTGCTTGCGCTTGCCGCTGTAGGCCCAGAGCAGTACGCCGATGAAGGCGACCATCACTACGACGGTGCCGAGGCCGCGAATCGTCCCGATATCCATCTGCTGTCACCGTTTGCTCTTGATGATGGTGCCCAGGCCCTGCAGGTAGGCCACCAGGGCGTCCATCTCGGTCTTGCCTTTCACGGCATCGCGAGCACCGGCGATGTCTTCGTCGGTGTAGGGCACGCCGAGGGTGCGCATGGCCTGCAGCTTGCCTTCGATGTCCTTGCCGTCGAGCTTGTTCTCGACCAGCCAGGGGTAGGCCGGCATTTTCGACTCCGGCACCACGTTGCGCGGGTTGTACAGGTGCGCGCGGTGCCAGTCGTCGGAGTAGCGGCCGCCGACGCGGGCCAGGTCCGGGCCGGTACGCTTGGAGCCCCACAGGAAGGGGTGATCCCAGACGCTCTCGCCGGCGACGGAGTAGTGGCCGTAGCGCTCGGTCTCGGCGCGGAACGGGCGGATCATCTGCGAGTGGCAGCCGACGCAGCCTTCGCGGATATAGATGTCACGGCCTTCGAGCTCCAGCGCGGTGCGAGGCTTCATGCCTTCCACCGGCTTGTTGGTCACGTCCTGGAAGAACAGCGGGACGATCTGCGTCAGGCCGCCGATGCTCACGGCGATGACCATGAAGAAGGCCAGCAGGCCGATGTTCTTCTCGACTGCTTCGTGCTTCATCAATGAGCTCCTACGGCGGGAATGCGGGCAGCGGCATCGACTTCAGCAGCGTTGTAGCCACGCACGGTACGGAAGGTGTTGTAGGCCATCAGCAGCATGCCGAAGGCGAAGAAGAAGCCGCCCAGCGCACGGACCATGAAGCCCGGGTGGCTGGCCTGCAGCGCTTCCACGAAGGAGTAGGTGAGGGTGCCGTCGGTGTTCACCGCGCGCCACATCAGGCCCTGGGTGATGCCGTTGACCCACATCGAGGCGATGTAGAGCACGGTGCCGATGGTGGCGAGCCAGAAGTGCGCGTTGATCAGGCCGGTGCTGTGCATCTGCTCGCGGCCGAACACTTTCGGGATCATGTGGTACAGCGAGCCGATGGAGATCATCGCCACCCAGCCGAGGGCGCCGGCGTGCACGTGGCCGATGGTCCAGTCGGTGTAGTGGGACAGCGAGTTCACCGTCTTGATGGCCATCATCGGGCCTTCGAAGGTGGACATGCCGTAGAAGGCCAGGGACACCACCAGGAAGCGCAGGATGGGGTCGGTGCGCAGCTTATGCCAGGCGCCGGAGAGGGTCATCATGCCGTTGATCATGCCGCCCCAGCTCGGGGCCAGGAGGATCAGCGACATCACCATGCCCAGGGACTGCGCCCAGTCCGGCAGCGCGGTGTAGTGCAGGTGGTGCGGACCGGCCCAGATGTACAGGGTGATCAGCGCCCAGAAGTGGACGATGGACAGGCGGTAGGAGTAGACCGGGCGCTCGGCCTGCTTGGGCACGAAGTAGTACATCATGCCGAGGAAGCCGGTGGTCAGGAAGAAGCCCACGGCGTTGTGGCCGTACCACCACTGGACCATGGCGTCGGTGGCGCCGGCGTAGATGGAGTAGGACTTGAACCAGCCGACCGGGATCTCCAGGTTGTTGACGATGTGCAGCATCGCGGTCACCAGGATGAAGCCGCCGTAGAACCAGTTGCCCACGTAGATGTGCTTGGTCTGGCGCTTGACGATGGTGCCGAAGAACACCACGGCGTAGGTGACCCAGACGATGGCGATCAGGATGTCGATCGGCCATTCCAGCTCGGCGTACTCCTTGGAGGAGGTGTAGCCCAGCGGCAGGGTGATGCCGGCCAGCACGATCACTGCCTGCCAGCCCCAGAAGGTGAAGGCGGCGAGGCTATCGGAGATCAGGCGGGTCTGGCAGGTGCGTTGCACCACGTAGTAGGAGGTTGCGAACAGAGCACAGCCGCCGAAGGCGAAGATCACCAGGTTGGTGTGCAACGGGCGAAGTCGCCCGAAACTCGTCCACGGCAGGCCGAAGTTCAACTCGGGCCATACCAACTGTGAGGCGATGAAAACCCCCATCCCCATTCCTAGTATCCCCCAGACCACCGTCATGATGGCGAACTGGCGGATTACCTTATAGTTATAAGCAGTCGGACTGATTGCTGTGCTCATTCTAAGGTTCCACGGTTTTTTTGCTATTTAGGGACAAAAAACGGCGGCAAGTATGTAGAAAGCCAGTAGGCAATGCAACGCGCCGGAATAAGCCCCGGAGCCGCTGCGCATGCTGCTTTGAAGGCATTTCTGCCAATGTTTTTCTGGCTTTCTATCGGCGTGGAAACCCTGATAAGCGTAGGGATTCCCCCAATTACTGCCGACTCACGGATGGAATGAGCTTAGTCTTGATCTAGAGCAGTGTGAAGGAATGGCGCGCGCGAGGTGCGACACTTGGTCGCGTAACTGCGCGGAAGTTGCTCGCGCCCGGGCGGGCGCGAGCGGAGGGTGGATCAGTTGGCGTTTTCCGGACGGGAAATGTTGTAGATGTAGGCGGCCAGGACGTGGACCTTGTCCTTGCCCAGGTAGGCTTCCTGCGCCGGCATCTGGCCCTGGCGGCCATGGCGGATGGTCTGCTGCAGCTGGGCGAAGCCCGAGCCGTAGATGAACGCACCCGGATGGGTCAGGTCCGGCGCGCCCAGGGCGGCGGTGCCCTTGCCTTCCGGGCCGTGGCAGGCGACGCAGGTGGTGGCGAAGAGTTTCTCGCCATTGGCCACCTGGGCATCGGTCACGCCTTCGGGCAGCTTGCGGCCGTCCAGCTTGGTGGTGACGAACGCGGCCACGTCATGCACGCCCTGGTCGCCCAGCACCTCGCCCCAGGCCGGCATCACCGCGTGGCGGCCGCCGAGGATGGTGGTCTGGATGGTTTGCGCGTCGCCGCCCCAGCGCCAGTCCTGGTCGGTCAGGTTGGGGAAGCCCATGGCGCCCTTGGCGTCGGAGCCGTGGCAGATCGAGCAGTAGGTGGCGAACAGGCGTTCGCCGGTCTTCATGGCCTGCGCGTCCTTGGCCACGTCTTCGACGGACATGGCCGAGTACTTGGCGAAGATCGGCGCGTATTTCTCGTCGGCCAGGGCCTGCTCGCGTTCCAGCTGCTTGACCTGGGTCCAGCCGCCGTCGTAGCCGGGCAGCACGCCTTTCCAGTTGCCCAGGCCCGGGTACAGGGCCAGGTAGCCGACGGCGAAGACGATGGTGCCCACGAACAGCAGGAACCACCAGCGCGGCAGCGGGTTGTCGTATTCCTCGATACCGTCGAAGGAGTGCCCCATGGTCTGGTCGGTGGCGCCCTTGGTCTCGCCGCTGCGGGTGGCGAAGACCAGCCATAGCAGGGCGATCAGCGATCCGACGGTCAGTACGGTGATGTACAGACTCCAGAAGGTAGTCATGCTTTGTTGCTCCCAGAAGCTTGTTCATGCTCGGCGTGGCGCAGAGCCTGCGGATCGTCGGCGAAGGGCAGCAGGGCGTCGGCGTCGAAGCGTTGC
This sequence comes from Pseudomonas citronellolis, assembly GCF_900112375.1. GTDB lineage: Bacteria > Pseudomonadota > Gammaproteobacteria > Pseudomonadales > Pseudomonadaceae > Pseudomonas > Pseudomonas citronellolis. The sequence continues at coordinate 106,205 of NZ_FOLS01000019.1, forward strand.
TTGCGCTTGCCGCTGTAGGCCCAGAGGGTGACGCCGATGAAGGCGAGCATCACCACGACGGTGCCGAGGCCGCGGATGGTTCCGATGTCCATGGCCATCACCGCTTGTTCTTGATCGCTGTGCCCAGGCCTTGCAGGTAGGCCACCACGGCGTCCATCTCGGTCTTGCCCTGGATGCTCTCGCGGGCGCCGGCGATGTCCTCGTCGGTGTAGGGCACGCCGAGGGTGCGCATGGCCTTGAGCTTGCCTTCGATGTCCTTGCCGTCGAGCTTGTTCTCGACCAGCCAGGGGTAGGCCGGCATCTTCGACTCGGGCACCACGTTGCGCGGGTTGTACAGGTGCGCGCGGTGCCAGTCGTCGGAGTAGCGGCCGCCGACGCGGGCCAGGTCCGGACCGGTACGCTTGGAGCCCCACAGGAAGGGGTGGTCCCAGACGCTCTCGCCGGCCACGGAGTAGTGGCCGTAGCGCTCGGTCTCGGCGCGGAACGGACGGATCATCTGCGAGTGGCAGCCGACGCAGCCCTCGCGGATGTAGATGTCACGGCCTTCCAGTTGCAGGGCGGTGTAGGGCTTCATGCCTTCCACCGGGGTGTTGGTCACGTCCTGGAAGAACAGCGGGACGATCTGCGTCAGGCCGCCGATGCTCACGGCCACGGCCATGCACAGGGCCAGCAGGCCGACGTTCTTCTCGAGTACTTCGTGTTTCATCAGTGGGCTCCTACGACGGCGGGAATCCGGGCGGCCGCTTCAGCTTCCTCGGCTTTGGAGGAGGCGATGGTGCGCCAGGTGTTGTAGGCCATGATCAGCATGCCGCTGAGGAACACGGCGCCGCCGATCATGCGCACCACGTAGCCGGGGTGGCCGGCGGCGAGCGCTTCGACGAAGGAGTAGGTGAGGGTGCCGTCGGCGTTGACTGCACGCCACATCAGGCCCTGGGTGATGCCGTTGACCCACATCGAGGCGATGTAGAGCACGGTACCGATGGTGGCCAGCCAGAAGTGCGTGTTGATCAGGCCCACGCTGTGCATCTGCTCGCGGCCGAACACTTTCGGGATCATGTGGTACAGCGAGCCGATGGAGACCATGGCGACCCAGCCAAGGGCGCCGGCATGCACGTGGCCGATGGTCCAGTCGGTGTAGTGGGAGAGGGCGTTGACGGTCTTGATGGCCATCATCGGGCCTTCGAAGGTGGACATGCCGTAGAAGGCCAGGGATACCACCAGGAAGCGCAGGATGGGGTCGCTGCGCAGCTTATGCCAGGCCCCGGAGAGGGTCATCATGCCGTTGATCATGCCGCCCCAGGAGGGGGCCAGGAGGATCAGCGACATCACCATGCCGAGGGACTGCGCCCAGTCCGGCAGGGCGGTGTAGTGCAGGTGGTGCGGGCCGGCCCAGATGTACACGGCGATCAGTGCCCAGAAGTGCACGATCGACAGGCGATAGGAGTAGACCGGACGCTCGGCCTGCTTGGGCACGAAGTAGTACATCATCCCCAGGAAGCCGGCGGTGAGGAAGAAGCCCACGGCGTTGTGGCCGTACCACCACTGCACCATGGCGTCGGTGGCGCCGGAGTAGATGGAGTACGACTTCATGAAGCCGACCGGCAGCTCCAGGTTGTTGACCACGTGCAGCAGCGCCACGGTCAGGATGAAGCCGCCGAAGAACCAGTTGCCCACATAGATGTGCTTGGTCTTGCGCTTCACCAGGGTGCCGAAGAACACCACGGCGTAAGCGACCCAGACGATGGTGATGAGGATGTCGATCGGCCATTCCAGCTCGGCGTACTCCTTGGAGGAGGTGTAGCCCAGCGGCAGGCTGATGGCGGCCAGCAGGATCACCAACTGCCAGCCCCAGAAGGTGAAGGAGGCCAGGGTGTCGGAGAACAGGCGTACCTGGCAGGTACGCTGCACCGCGTAGTAGCTGGTGGCGAACAGCGCGCAGCCACCGAAGGCGAAGATCACGGCATTGGTGTGCAGCGGGCGCAGGCGTCCGAAGCTCGTCCACGGCAAGCCGAGGTTGAGTTCCGGCCACACCAGCTGGGCGGCGATGACGACGCCGACCAGCATGCCGACGATTCCCCAGATCACCGTCATCACGGCGAACTGGCGGACCACCTTGTAGTTATAAGCGGTCTGATTGGTTGTGCTCATGGTATATGGGCTTCCATCCACGGTTATGGGCTAGCCCATCCCGGCGGGTTCCTTACGGCGAACGCCGCCCCTCCCCCAGGGACAGGTACTAATTACGCAACTAGCGGAGCGAAGAATGGATAAACCCCGGAAACCGAATATTGATTTTGATCAATCGCCGCCGGCGGCCGGCCCGGCGGGGGAGTGTGGCGCTTTGTCGCTGCTGTGGAACCGGCCGGTCGGTGCGTTGTCGGCAACCCTCGTCCTGGCCCACGGCGCCGGCGCGCCCATGGACAGCCCGTTCATGGACGAAATGGCCCGGCGCCTGGCCGCCCGCGGCGTGGCGGTGGCGCGTTTCGAGTTCCCCTACATGGCCGCCCGCCGCGAGGATGGCCGCCGGCGCCCGCCGAACCCGCAGAAGCAACTGCTGGAGTGCTGGCGCCAGGTGTTCGAGCAGGTGCGCGGGCAGGTGCAGGGCCCGCTGGCCATCGGCGGCAAGTCCATGGGCGGGCGCATGGCCAGCCTGCTGGCCGACGAACTGGGCGCCGACGCCCTGGTGTGCCTGGGCTACCCCTTCTACGCCGTAGGCAAGCCGGAGAAGCCGCGGGTGGCCCACCTGGCCGAACTGCGCACGCCGACGCTGATCGTCCAGGGCGAACGCGATGCCCTGGGCGACCGGGCGGATGTGGCGGAGTACGTGTTGTCGCCGGCGATCCGTGTCGAGTGGCTGGCGGCGGCGGACCATGATCTGAAGCCGTTGAAGGCGTCAGGGCTGACTCATGAGCAGCATCTGGAGAGCGCGGCGGAGGTGGTGGCGGGGTTTCTGGAGGGGCTTTCGTAGGGGCGAGCTTGCTTGCGAATGGCGTTCTGCCGGTGGTTTCGGTACCCGGCTTGACCGCGCGCCCTCTCCCTAACCCTCTCCCTGAAGGGAGAGGGGACCGTTGGGCAGATGCTGATGTTTCGGCGTTAGCCGGCTAGCACAGAAATTACCGGCTGAAACCATTCCTCCTCTCGGCACGGACAAGCCCCCTCTCCCTTCAGGGAGAGGGCTGGGGAGAGGGTTACGGACTTCAGCGTAGCTCCGAAGCTGAACCAGGCGACGCTCTGTTCGCGAGCAAGCTCGCTCCTTCCATGGAGCGTAGGGCGAATAACCGTTCGCGGTTATCCGCCGCCTGACCTTGGCATCCAAACACTGCGGACTTGAACCCGAAGCACCTGCTTGAGGGCGCTCCGCTCCCGGCCACGGAGCCGGATAGATGAGGGGTGTATCGGCGTACAACCGCGAACGGTTGTACGCCCTACGCCAACACTCAGCGGTTGAACCGCTCCACCAGCGAATACTGGCTCTGCGCCGTCCCCGTCAGCTCCTCGCTCAGCAGCGCGGTGCGCTGGGCCTCGTCGGAGGTCTGGTCGGCCAGTTGAGCGATGGTGGCGATGTTGCGGTTGATCTCCTCGGCCACCGCGCTCTGTTCCTCGGCCGCCGCGGCGATCTGGTTGGCCATGTCGGCGATGTTGGCTACCGAGTCGCTGATGCCCGACAGCGCCTGGTCGGCCAGCAGCACCCGCTCCACGCCTTCGTCGGCCTGGCGGCGGCCGACTTCCATGGCGCTCACCGCGCCCTCGGCGGTTTGCTGCAGCTTGGCGATCAGGCCGTGGATCTGCTCGGTGGATTCGGCGGTGCGCTGGGCCAGCGAGCGCACCTCGTCGGCCACCACGGCGAAGCCGCGGCCCATCTCGCCGGCGCGGGCCGCTTCGATGGCGGCGTTGAGCGCCAGCAGGTTGGTCTGGTCGGCGATGCCCTTGATCACGTCGACCACGCCGCCGATCTCGTTGCTGTCCTGGGCCAGTTGGCTCACCGCCAGGCCCGTCTCGCCCACCGAGGCGGACAGGCGCTGGATGGCCTCGCGGGTCTCGCTGGCCACGCTGCGGCCGCGGCGCGTCAGCTCGTTGGCCTGGCGCGTGGCGTCGGCGGTGCGCTGCACGTTGTTCGCCACTTCCTGGGTGGTGGCGGCCATCTGGTTGACCGCGGTGGCCACCTGCTCGGTCTCCACGCGCTGGCGTTCCAGGCCGGAGGAGCTGTGGTGGGCCAGGGTATCGGCCTGGCGGGCCTGGGCGGTGAGCTGCTCGGCGGTGTCCTGCAGGCGCGTCAGGCAGGTCTTCAGGCGCGCTTCCTGGCTGAGGATGGACATTTCCAGGCGCGCCTGGGCGCCGCGGCTGTCGGTGTACATCTGGGCGATCAGCGGGTCCGAGGTGGTCTGCTCGGCCAGGCGCAGCAGGCGCTTGAGGCCGCGCTGCTGCCAGCCCAGGCCGGCCAGGCCGAGGGGGACGGCGAGCAGGGCGGCGAGGGCGAAGCCCCAGTGCGAGTCGAGCCAGACGCCGATGAGGAAGGCCACCTGGCTGATCAGGATGAACGGCAGCCAGTCCAGCAGCACCGGCAGCCACAGGTCGCGGCGCGGGATCGCCGGCTTGCCGGTGTTGATCCGCTGGTACAGGGCCTGGGCGCGCTCCACCTGCTCGGCGGTGGGGCGCACGCGCACCGACTCGTAGCCGACGATCTCGTCGCGCTCGAAGATGGGCGTGACGTAGGCGCTGACCCAGTAGTGGTCGCCGTTCTTGCAGCGGTTCTTGACGATGCCCATCCACGGCTTGCCGTTCTTCAGCGTGGCCCACATGTGGGCGAACACCGCGGGCGGCACGTCCGGATGGCGCACCAGGTTGTGCGGCGAGCCCACCAGCTCGTCCCGCGCGAAGCCGCTGATGTCGATGAAGGCATCGTTGGCATAGGTGATCACGCCACGGCTGTTGGTGGTGGAGATCAGGCGTTGTTCCGCCGGGTAGGTGCGTTCACGCTGGGTGATGGGCTGGTTGTTGCGCATTCAGGGCAAGGTCCACGAAGAAGGCAATGTGACGGTTTTGTTATCGGCCGGAATCAACGGAAGTTGAAGCCTTGTTCGATATTTGGCGTGGGAATATTGGCAGTGGACGATATCAAAATGCTACTTGTCACATAGTCGTAAGAGATTTTCCTATGAGCTCATAGGTTTTGTCCGTCGGACCTGGCCCGAATGAAAGGCGCGGGCACGGCTTCTCGTAGGAGCGAGCTTGCTCGCGAACAAACTCCTCTGCGGGGCTCATTCGCGAGCAAGCTCGCTCCTACAGGGGGGTATCGTGCGAAAGGGGAAACCGTAGGAGCGGGCCCTGCCCGCGAATCGCGCGCAGGGCGCGCTCCTACAAACACCGCGCTCCGTAGGATGGGTTGAGCGAAGCGATACCCATCACTGCAACCGCATGGGTTTCGCAAGCTCAACCCATCCTACGAAAGCGTCCTCGCGCAGTCCTCAGATCAAGCTGCGCAGCACGTAGTGCAGGATCCCCCCGGCCTTGAAGTACTCCACCTCGTTGAGGGTGTCGATGCGGCACAGCACCTCGAAGCTGTCCTGCTTGCCGTCCTCGCGGGTGACTTCCACCTTCAGCGTCATGTGCGGCTTCAGCTCGCCGTCCAGGCCGCGGATGTTCAGCACTTCCTTGCCGGTGAGGTTCAGCGCCTTGCGCTCCTGGCCGCCGGTGAACTGCAGCGGCAGCACGCCCATGCCCACCAGATTGGAGCGGTGGATGCGCTCGAAACTCTCGGCGATCACCGCCTTCACCCCCAGCAGGTTGGTGCCCTTGGCCGCCCAATCGCGGGACGAGCCGGTGCCGTACTCCTTGCCGGCGATGATCAGCAGCGGCGTGCCCTCGGCCTGGTAGCGCATGGCCGCGTCGTAGATCGCCAGCTTCTCGCCGCTGGGCACGTGCAGGGTGTTGCCGCCTTCCTCGCCGCCGAGCATCTCGTTCTTGATGCGGATGTTGGCGAAGGTGCCGCGCATCATCACCTCGTGGTTGCCGCGCCGCGAGCCGTAGGAGTTGAAGTCGGCGTAGGCCACGCCGTGCTCGCTGAGGTAGCGCCCGGCGGGGCTGTCCTTCTTGATGTTGCCGGCGGGGGAGATGTGGTCGGTGGTCACCGAGTCGCCCAGCACCGCCAGCACCCGGGCCTTCTCGATGTCGGCCACCTTCGGCGGGGCGTCGGCGATGTGCTCGAAGAACGGCGGGTGCTGAATGTAGGTGGAGTCGGCCTGCCAGGTGTAGGTCTGTGCCTGCGGTACCTGGATGGCGCGCCACTTCTCGTCGCCCTGGAACACTTCGGCGTACTCCTTGTGGAACATCGCCGTGTCCACCTTCTGGATGGCCTCGGCGATTTCCTGCTGGCTCGGCCAGATGTCCTTCAGGTACACCGGCTGGCCGTCCTTGCCGGTGCCGAGGGCGTCCTTCGACAGGTCCAGGCGCACGCTGCCGGCCAGGGCGTAGGCCACCACCAGGGGCGGCGAGGCCAGCCAGTTGGTCTTCACCAGCGGGTGCACGCGGCCTTCGAAGTTGCGGTTGCCGGAGAGCACCGAGGCCACCGTCAGGTCGGCCTGCTGGATGGCCTTCTCGATGGGCTCCAGCAGTGGCCCGGAGTTGCCGATGCAGGTGGTGCAGCCGTAGCCCACCAGGTCGAAGCCCAGCTCGTCCAGGTACTTCGTCAGGCCGGCGGCCTTGAAGTAGTCGGTGACCACCTTGGAGCCGGGGGCCAGCGAACTCTTCACCCAGGGCTTGCGCTGCAGGCCTTTCTCCAGCGCCTTCTTCGCCAGCAGCCCGGCGGCCATCATCACGCTGGGGTTGGAGGTGTTGGTGCAGGAGGTGATGGCGGCGATGACCACCGCGCCGTCCTGCAGGTGGTAGCTCTTGCCTTCGTGCTGGTACTCGACGCCCTGGCTCTCGGCGCTGCCCACCGCGGCGCCGCCACCGCCTTCATTGAGCAGGCGTGAGACCTCCGGGCTGCGCGCGGCCTTGGGCTGCAGTGCGAGGAAGTCGGCGAAGGCCTTGCCCACCTGGCCCAGCGGCACGCGGTCCTGCGGGCGCTTGGGCCCGGCCAGGCTGGCCTCGACCTCGCCCATGTCCAGTTGCAGGGCGTCGGTGAACACCGGCTCGTGGCCCTTTTCGCGCCACAGGCCCTGGGCCTTGCAGTAGGCCTCCACCAGCTTGACCGTCTCTTCCGGGCGGCCGGACAGGCGCAGGTAGCCCAGGGTGATCTCGTCCACCGGGAAGAAGCCGCAGGTGGCGCCGTATTCCGGAGCCATGTTGGCGATGGTGGCGCGGTCGGCCAGGGGCAGGTCGGCCAGGCCGTCGCCGTAGAACTCGACGAATTTCCCCACCACGCCCTTCTGCCGCAGCATCTGGGTGACGGTGAGCACCAGGTCGGTGGCGGTGATGCCTTCCCTGAGCTTGCCGGTGAGCTTGAAGCCGATCACCTCGGGAATCAGCATCGACACCGGCTGGCCGAGCATCGCCGCCTCGGCCTCAATGCCGCCGACGCCCCAGCCGAGCACGCCCAGGCCGTTGATCATGGTGGTGTGCGAGTCGGTGCCGACCAGGGTGTCGGGGAAGGCGTAGGTGCGCCCGTCCTCGTCCTTGGTCCATACGGTGCGGCCCAGGTATTCCAGGTTGACCTGGTGGCAGATGCCGGTGCCCGGCGGCACCACGCGGAAGTTGTCGAAGGCGTTCTGGCCCCAGCGCAGGAAGGCGTAGCGTTCGCCGTTGCGCTGCATCTCGATCTCGACGTTCTCGGCGAAGGCGGCGTGGCTGGCGTAGCGGTCGACCATCACCGAGTGGTCGATGACCAGGTCCACCGGCGACAACGGGTTGATCTTCTGCGGATCGCCGCCGGCCTTGGCCATGGCGTCGCGCATGGCGGCCAGGTCGACCACCGCCGGCACCCCGGTGAAGTCCTGCATCAGCACCCGCGCCGGGCGGTACTGGATCTCGCGGTCGGAACGGCGCTCCTTCAGCCAGCCGGCCAGGGCCCGCAGGTCGTCGGTGTTGACCGTATGGTTGTCCTCCCAGCGCAGGAGGTTTTCCAGAAGCACCTTGAGCGACTTCGGCAGCTTGTCCAGGTCGCCGAGCTGCTTCGCGGCTTCCGGAAGGCTGTAATAGTGGTAGGTCTTGCCGCCCACCTCCAGGGTGCGCAGGCTGTTCAGGCTGTCCACTGCGGGCATGACGTTCTCCTCAGGCTGGATTCTGCCGGTGATCGACGGCACCGCTGCGATACTGGCGGAAAGTCCGGGCGGACTTCCTGGCTTGGCGCAAAAGGAATGCGGATTGGCAGTCATCTTCTGCATATCGGGCGGCATCCTGGCGATTTCCGGCAAGCGCTCCCCGGGGCACGGCAAGCCCTGGATCGCGACTTCGGAACTCTCAAACTAGACCGCTGCGCGCGGTCCTGCCATGGGTTCTGGACCTTTTGCCGCAGCCGGGGGTTCCCCTGGCATGCGGCGAATCCGGGTGAAAGCCGGCCGCGCAGCGACTATAGTGCGCGGCCAAGGAGACACCCCGATGAACACCCTGCTACTGCATTGCCGCCCGGGCTTCGAGAACGAGGTCTGCGCGGAGATTTCCGACCTGGCCGCCGGCCTCGACGTGGCCGGTTACGCCCGCGCCAAGCCCGCCACCGCCTATGCCGAGTTCGTCTGCCAGGAGGCCGACGGCGCCGACCGGCTGATGCGCCACCTGCGCTTCGCCGAGCTGATCTTCCCGCGCCAGTGGGCCCGCGGCACCGGCTTCGTCCAATTGCCCGAGCAGGACCGCATCGGCGCGCTGCTGGAGGAGCTGGGCCCGTACCCGCTGTGCGGCAGCCTGTGGCTGGAAGTCTTCGACAGCAACGAAGGCAAGGAACTGTCGACCTTCTGCCGCAAGTTCGAGAAGCCCCTGCGCGCCGCTCTGGTCAAGGCCGGCAAGCTGCGCGAGGACCCGAGCCTGCCGCGCCTGCTGCTGACCTTCCGCTCCGGCCGCGAGGTCTTCGCCGGCCTCGCCGAGCCGCGCAACAGCGCCATGTGGCCGATGGGCATCCCGCGCCTGAGGTTCCCCCGCGAGGCGCCCAGCCGCTCCACCCTCAAGCTGGAAGAGGCCTGGCATCACTTCATCCCCCGCGGCGAATGGGACAAGCGCCTGGCGCCGGGCATGCTCGCCGTCGACCTGGGCGCGGCGCCCGGCGGCTGGACCTGGCAACTGGTCAACCGCGAGATGCGGGTGATCGCCGTGGACAACGGGCCCATGGCCGAGAACCTGATCTACTCCGGCCTGGTGGACCACCAGCGCGCCGACGGCTATGTGTTCCGCCCGCGGCAGACGGTGGACTGGATGGTCTGCGACATCGTCGAGAAGCCGGCGCGCACCGGCTGGCTGATCGACACCTGGATCGGCGAGGGCCTGTGCCGCGAGGCGGTGGTCAACCTGAAGTTGCCGATGAAGCAGCGCTACGCCGAGGTGCGCAAGATCCTCGAACGCCTGCGCGAGAGTTTCCGCGAGCGCGGCCTGCGCGTGGCCATCGGCTGCAAGCAGCTGTACCACGACCGCGAGGAAGTCACGGTGCACCTGCGACGCCTGTAGGCGCCTGCGACCCGCGACCTTCGGCGACTTGCCGTTGCGCCGCGCAGCGACCATGCTGTGCGGCGCACCCCCTCCCGGAGCCGCTCGTGAAGCGAAAGTTGCCCTCGCTGCTGGGCAGTTACAGCCGCATGTTGTTGCCGCGCCGTGGCCTGGGCCGCGGCGAGCGCCTGCCGAACCTGGCCATGGACAGCCGCAGCCTGCGCTTCGACGCCCGCCACCTGCGCGCCTACCGCCAGCACTTCGGCCTGGACCCGGCGCTGGGCGTGCCGCTGCTCTACCCGCAGGTGATCAGCCTGCCGCTGCACCTGCGCCTGCTCAGCCGTTCGCGCATGCCGTTGTCGATCCTCGGGCTGATCCACCTGCGCAGCCACATCCAGCGCTACCGCATGCTCGACGAGCACGCCCAACTGCAGCTGGACTGCCGCATCCTCACCAGCCGGCGCAGCCCGCTGGGGCTGGAGGTGGACGTGGCGACCGAGGTCTGGCACCACGACATGCTCTACTGGCAGTCGATCACCACCTACCTGCGCCGCGGCGACTTCCTCGACGACCACGCCGAGCCCGACGTGCTGCCCGAGCGCGCCCAGTGGCACACCCTCGACGTGCCCGCGCACCCCGGCGTGCAGTGGCGCGTGCCGAAGATCGCCGGCTGGCGCTATGCCGGCCTGAGCGGCGACTTCAACCCGCTGCACCTGTCGCGCCTGATGGCCTCGCGCTACGGCTTCGGCAAACCCTTCGCCCACGGCATGTGGAGCCTGGCGCGCAGCCTCACCGGCCGGCGCCTGACCGAGCAGGTGCGCCTGGACGTGCACTTCAAGGCGCCGCTGCCGCTGGGCAGCCAGGTGCGCCAGAGCCACCGCCGCCTGGGCCACAAGGAACAGTGGGCGCTGCTGCCGGTGGACGGCGGCGACGAGCCGATGCTGCTGGCCCAGCTGGACGAGGCGCCCGCCGGGCCGTTGCGCTGATTCAGCGGCCGGCCGCCAGGCGCGGCTGCAGCGGCAGCAGGGCGGGCAGCTGCACTTCGCCCTGCAGGTCCACCGCGGCGAACTTCCAGGAACCGTTGAACAGGTACTGGCCGCTGAAACCGCTGACCAGCAGGCCGATCTCGTCCCCCGCCGCCAGGCTGGCGCTGACCGCGTTGAGCCGCGTGGCGCCCTGGTTGAGCAGCGGCTTGACCTGCTCGTCCAACACCCGCGTGCGGCCGTCCGCGCCACGGATCGCCAGCGAGGCGAACAGCAGCGCCTGGTCGCCCGGGCCGAGCGGCCGGGCCAGGCGAATCTCCGCGCTGCCGAGCAGGGCGCTGGGTTCGGCGACCTGCTGCAGCGGGATGAAGGTGCGGGGCTGCAACAGCCCGCTGCTGACCGGCCTCACCGGCGTTGGCGGCAAGGCCACGACGGGGCCGGGGGCGGGCAGCTCGTCCAGCGCCAGGCCCTGGTCCAGGTCCAGGCTGACGCATAGCGACGGCACGCTGTCGGCGGCGCCGGGGCGTTGGCGCAGCTTCTCCTCGTACCAGGCGAGGATGCCCTGGTAGAGGTCGATGGCGCGCCCGCCGCAGTGGATCACCGGCTCGTTGTTGAATGGCGGCAGGCCGCTCCAGGCCTGCAGCGGCGGCGGCAGGATGTGCCCGCCCTGCATGCCCAGCAGGCGCACGTCGGCGCTGCCCTGGCGCAGGCACTGGCGGATCTGCAGGCCCTGGTCGAGGGGGAACAGGGTATCGCGCAGGCCCTGGATCAGCAGGGCGTCGGCGTGGGGCCGGCGGCCCTCGGCGCAGTAGCGCGCCAGGCTGTGGGCGGCCAGTTCGGCGCGCACCGGTTCGGCCATGCGCCCGCTGGCGCTGTGCAGGTAGTCGGCCTGGGCGAACTTGCCCAGGTCGTAGCCGGTGGCGATGCCCAGGCCCAGCAGCACGCCGCCCCAGCCCATCTTCAACTGGCCGCCCGGGGCCAGGGCGTCGCTCAGGTCGTACCAGGTGGCGATGGGCACTATGGCGTCGATGCGCGGGTCCTCGCTGGCCGCCAGTAGTTGCACGGCGCCGCCGTAGCTCTCGCCGAGCATGCCCACGCGCGGGTCGCCCGGGCCGTCCATGCGCAGCCGCGGCAGGTGCGCGGCGGCCCAGTCGATCACCGCGCTGGCGTCGCTCACCTCGAAGCGCGGGTCCATCATCTCGATGCGCCCGTCGCTGCCGCCCCAGCCGCGCTGGTCGTAGCTGAGCACCCAGTAGCCGGCCTTCCAGGCCTTGAGCGCGGCGCGGCCGGACATCATGTTCTTGCCGTAGAAACCCTCCGGCCCGGTCACCCGCCAGCCGCCCCAGCCGTGGGTGTGGACGATCAGCGGCGCCGTCTCGCCGGCCTTGAGCGCTGGCTGGAACACGGTGGCGGACAGCCGCGTGCCGTCGCGGGCGCTGATCACCGCGTCGTACCAGGTGGCGGGCAGGTCCTGGCCGGCGCTGGCGGAATAGTCGGGGAGGTTGTCGCGGGCGGCGCAGCCGGCGAGCAGCAAGGCGAGGCAGAGCAGGGCGGGCAGGCGCATGGGCGGGGACATCCGCTGTCGGGGAAGGCGCCGAGCTTAGCCCAGCGGGCCAGGCCACGGGCCCGACGAAAGATTGGCCCGCCGCCGTTCGCCCGCCAGGCGTGACCCTGCCCGCGCTTTGGGCGACAATGCGCCATTCGTTTTGCGGAGCCTTTCCATGTCCCAACCTGTCGACGCCATTCTCGACGCCACCGGCCTGAACTGCCCCGAACCGGTCATGATGCTGCACAACAAGGTGCGCGACCTGCCGGCCGGCGGCCTGCTCAAGGTCATCGCCACCGACCCCTCCACCCGCCGCGACATCCCCAAGTTCTGCATCTTCCTCGGCCACGAACTGGTGGAGCAGCAGGAAGAGGCGGGCACCTACCTGTACTGGATCCGCAAGAAGCTCGATTGAGCTGTCATCGCCGACTATGTTTCCTGGGCGTAGGGCGAATAACGCTCCGCGTTATCCGCCGTTTGGCCTTGGCCACACTCCGCTCGTTGCCGGGCACGGAGCCGCCCTCGAAGCCGCGCCGGGTTCAGCCATGGAGTGGCCGGCAAGGCAGGTGTAACGGCGGATAACCGCGAACGGTTATCCGCCCTACGTCGGCCACCACGAAACACTTCGCGCGCTTGACCTTTCCATGGCGAAAACGAATGCTGTCCGTTCTCCATCATTGGAAATGGACATGCCCGCCATGAAAGCCCTGGACATCGAGGCCGTGCAGGCCTTCGTGCTGGTCGCCGAGCTGAAGAGCTTCACCCGCGCCGCCGAGGCCCTGGCCAGCACCCAGTCGGCGGTGAGCCTGAAGATCAAGCGCCTGGAAGACCACCTCGGCCGCCGCCTGCTGGAGCGCACGCCGCGCCTGGTGCGCCTGTCCGCCGACGGCGGGGTGTTCCTGGAGGCGGCCCGCGGCCTGGTGGCGGCGCACCGCCAGGCGCTGGGCGCGTTCGCCGGCGGCCAACCCAGGCGGCTGGTGGTCGGCATCAGCCACCATATCGTCGGCGCCGAACTGCCGGGCCTGCTGCGCCAGCTCACCCGCGCCGAGCCGGGCCTGCTGCTGGAACTGCGGGTGGACAGCTCGCGGGAAACCCTGGAGCGCTTCGACCGCGGCGAACTGGACGTGGCCCTGGTGCTGCAACAGGGCCCGCCGCGCCAGGATGCGGAGGTGGTGCTGCAGGAACCCTTCGCCTGGATGGGCGCCGCCGACTTCCAGCCGTTGCCCGGCCAACCGCTGCCCCTGGCCACCCAGGCCGAGCCTTGCAGCGTGCGGCGCATGGCGGTGGAGGCTCTGGACCAGGCCGGGGTGGCCTGGCGCGAGGTGTTCGTCGGTGGTGGGTTGATGACCATTGGCGCGGCAGTCAGCGCCGGGATAGCCGTGGCGGCCCTGGGCCGCCGGGTGGCGCCGGCGGGCTGCGAGGACGTGGGGGCGCGGCTGGGGCTGCCGGCGTTGCCGGGGCGGGATGTGTTGCTGTTTTCCCATCCGCGGGATGCGCAGGCGCGGGGGATGTTGCGGACGTTGGCGGCGGCGGTGCGGAGTACGGTGGGGTAGGGAGCCGATCATGGACGGACTCCTGCACCTTCCAGCAAATATGACACCCCGTAGGATGGGTTGAGCGAAGCGATACCCATCACCACGACCGCATGGGTTTCGCCAAGGCTCAACCCATCCTACGAAAAGCACCTCGGCGCAAGACAGGTGCTCCTCCACCTCCAGGGAAGCACGGGTGTAGGAGCGGACTCCGTCCGCGATGGGCTCATCGATCGCACCGGATTGTCAGGGTTGTAGAGTCCTCCCTCACCCCACCAGCACCCGCGCCACCCGCGCCACGCCCCAGGCCATGCCCAGCACCATGAAGGCGCCGAAGGCCAGCCCTGCCAGCTGTGCCGCCAGTTCCCGTTTCTGCCTGTCGTTCATGGCAGTCGCTCCAGCCCTGGCCGTGCCAGGTACAGGATTTCGTAGCCGACGCTGTCCGCACGCAGCTCCAGCGCCCCGGCGCTCACGCTGAAGCGCAGCAGCTTCCAGCGTTGCAGGTCGGCCACTACCCAGACCGCCAGCACATCCTCCCGGCCCAGCAGCGCCTCGCCGGCGGCCAGGGCGCCGTCGCGCAGGGCGGCGGCGCCTCTATCTGGCAAGGGTAGTTCTTCGCGGTACAGCGCGCGGGCCGGGCGATCGAAGGCCGGGCCGCGGCGGGCGTCCAGGGGCAGCCAGGTTTCCACCGCCGGCCTGCCGAAGGCGTCGATCACCCCCTGGAAGGCTTCGCCGGCCAGGAAGGCCGCGGCGGCGGCCGGTTCGTGCCAGAGGTAGACCGAGGCGTAGAGGTGGCCTTCGGCGCCGTGGCGGCCCTTTTCCTGGAGGACGAAGGCCTTGCACGCCAGGCCCGGCCAGGCGTCCCACTGCGGGCCCTTGGCGGCGGCGCGTTGGCGGATGGCGTCGAGATCGTGCTGCGCCGGCAGGCGGTGGCTGTATTGCATGGCGAACATGGCGGGCTCCTTTATCAGCGTGGGCTGGAAGGAGTCTGCTCGGTCTGAATCATGCGAAACAGATATGAGTGGTTGTTTCAGTGATTCGATCTAGAAATCATTGAAGCCCAGCTCGCCCTGGGCCTGCTCCGGCTTCGGCCGCGCCGGGCGCTGGCGGGCCGGTGGCAAGGGCGTCTTGCGTGGCGCGCTGTTTTCCGCCTCCGGCTCCGGCGGCGGCAGGGCCAGGCGGCAGCTGCGCACCGTCCACCAGCGCGGCAGCAGCTGGCGCACTTCGCTGCGGCCGAAGCGGTCGTCGATCAGCCAGACCACGCCTTCGTCCTGCTGGGTGCGGATCACCCGGCCGGCCGCCTGCACCACCTTCTGCAGGCCGGGGTAGAGGTAGGTGTAGTCGTAGCCGTCGCCGAACTGGTTATGCATGCGCTGGCGGATTTCCTCGTTCACCGTGTTCACCTGGGGTAGCCCCAGGGTGGCGACGAAGGCGCCGATCAGGCGGTCGCCGGGCAGGTCGATGCCCTCGCCGAAGGCGCCGCCGAGCACCGCGAAGCCGATGCCGCGGCCGCCGTTGCGGAACTGTTCGAGGAAGCCCTCGCGCGCGGTCTCGTCCATGTTGCGCGCCTGCACCCAGACCGGCACGCCCGGCTCGTCGCGGACGAAGCGTTCGCGCACCTGCTCCAGGTAGGCGTAGCTGCTGAAGAAGGCCAGGTAGTTGCCCGGCCGTTCGTGGTACTGGCGCGCCATCAGCTCGCAGATCGGCCGCACCGACTGGGCGCGGTGCTGGTAGCGGGTGGACAGGTTGCGCACCACCTGCACCTCCAGCTGCTCGGCGCGGAACGGCGACTCCACGTCGATCCAGGCGGTGTCCTCGGGCAGGCCCAGCAGGTCGCGGTAGTAGTGCGCCGGCGTCAGGGTGGCGGAGAACAGCGTGCAGCTGTGCGCCTCCTCGAAGCGCGGGGCGAGGAAGGGCGCAGGGATGACGTTGCGCAGGCACAGCGTGGAGTAGACGCGGCCGCTTTCGCTCTGGCGGCGGGTGATGTCGAACAGCGAGTGCTCGCCGAAGGCCTCGGCCAGGCGGCAGAAGGCCATGGCGTCGAGGTAGAAGCTCAGCAGCTCCAGGCTGTTGCCGTCGGGCTGCTCGCTGAGGTGGTCGGTGATGGCGGTCACCGCCTTCTGCAGCGCGAGGATGAACAGCTCCGGGGCCAGCGGGTAGACCTGGTATTCCAGCTCCTGGTCGCGGTGCAGCTGGTTCCAGTGGCGGCCGACGCGTTCCAGCGCGCCCTTGAGCTTGGCCGGGGCGACGCGGCGCAGGTCCTGGAAGTCGGCCTGGTCCAGCTCGCCGGTGTACATCTTGCGCCCGCGCTCCACCAGGTTGTGGGCCTCGTCCACCAGCAGCGCCACCTTCCATTCGTTGAGCGCGGTGAGGGCGTAGAGCAGGGCGCTCATGTCGAAGTAGTAGTTGTAGTCGCACACCACCACGTCGGCCCAGCGGCTCAGTTCCTGGCTCAGGTAGTAGGGGCAGATGGCGTGCTCGCGGGCCACCTCGCGGACCCGCGCCTGGTCCAGCCAGGCGCCGTCAAGGGCGGCCAGGCGCGCGGCCGGCAGGCGGTCGTAGAAACCCTTGGCCAGCGGGCAGGAGTCGCCGTGGCAGGCCTTGTCCGGGTGTTCGCAGGCCTTGTCGCGGGCCACGTGCTCCAGCACCCGCAGCGGCAGCTCGGGCTCGTCCTGGCGCAGGCTGGCCAGGGCTTCCAGGGCCAGGCGCCGGCCGGGGGTCTTGGCGCTGAGGAAGAACAACCGGTCCAGGCCCTGGCCGGGCATGGCCTTGAGCTGCGGGAACAGGGTGCCGAGGGTCTTGCCGATGCCGGTGGTGGCCTGGGCCATCAGGTGGCGGCCGTCGCGGGCGGCGCGGTACACCGCCTCGGCGAGCTGGCGCTGGCCGTGGCGGAACTGCGGCCAGGGGAAGCGCAGACCTTCCAGGGCTGTATCGCGGGCCGCGCGGTGGGCCATCTCGCGTTCGGCCCAGACCACGAAGCGCTGGCAGTGCTCCTCGAAGAAGGCGTGCAGTTCGTCGGCGCTGAAGCTTTCCTGGAACACCGTTTCCTTCTGCGTCATGACGTTGAAGTAGACGACCGCCAGGTCGATTTCCTCCAGGTCCTGCAGGGCGCAGAGCAGCCAGCCGTAGACCTTGGCCTGGGCCCAGTGCAGCTGGCGGTGGTTGTCGGGGATGCGCGAGATGTCGCCGCGGTGCGTCTTGATCTCTTCCAGGCAGTTGCGCGCCGGGTCGTAGCCGTCGGCGCGGCCGCGCACCAGCAGGTTGCGGTAGGCGCCGGCCAGCGGCAGCTCGGCGAGGTAGCCGGGGCCGCGGCGGCCGACCACGGTGGCGTGGCCGGCCATGCCTTCCTGGGCGCTGGGCGAGGGGGTGAAGCGCAGGTCGAGGTCGCCGACCTTGGCGGTGAACTCGCAGAGGGCGCGCACCGCAACCTGGTAGTTCATTCCGCCGGCTCCCCGGCCCAGGTCACGTAGCAGACCTCCACCGGCATGCCGTGCTCGGCGCAGAAGGCCAGCCAGCGCTTCTGGTTGTCCTGCAGGCGGTCGCCGGGGCCCTTCACCTCGATCATCCGGTAGCCACGCTCGGCGGGGTAGAACTGGATCAGGTCGGGCATGCCGGCGCGGTTGGCCTGCAGGTCCTGCAGCAGGCGGCCGAACCAGGCCTTCAGGTGCGCCGCCGGCAGGCAGGCCAGGGCCTGTTCCAGCAGGTTCTCGTCCAGTAGCTCCCAGAACACGAAGGGCGATTGCAGGCCCTGCTTCTCGCGGTGGATGCGGCGCATTTCGTCGGCGTAGGCGCCGCTGTCGAGCAGTGCCAGGCGTGCTGCGAACAGCTCGGCGCGGCGGGCGCGGAACCGGCTGTCGTAGAGGTCCGCGGGGCCGGCGTGGAAGGGGTGGAAGAAGGCGCCGGGCAGCGGGGCGAAGACGGCTTCCCAGCAGAGCAGGCCGAACAGGCCGAGGACCAGGGTGTTCTCCACGTAGTGCACCGGCGCTTCGGGGCGGGCCAGGTGCAGTTGCACGCACTGCTCGACGCTCAGGCCGGGCTGCGGCTCCAGTTCCAGGTCGATGCGTGGCGGCGGCGCGGCCTTGGCCTTCGCCGGCTGGGCGTGGCCGAGCTGGCGGCGCAGGCGCACCAGGGCGCGCTCGATCAGCTGCGCCTCGGCGGCGTCCTGGGGTTGGGCCGCGGCCTGCAGGGCCAGGTCGTAGGCTTCGGCATGGCGCTCCAGGCGCTCCAGCACCCGCACCTGACGCTGGCGGGCGCTGGCGTGCTCGCTGGCGGCATAGACCTGCAAGGCGCCTTCCCAGTCGGCCTCGCGCTCCAGTTGCTGGCCAATGTGGAACAGCACGCGTCCGCGGCGGCGCTGCAACTGGGCGGTGCCGCAGTCGACGCTGGCGATCAGCGGCAGCAGTTCCTGGGCGGCGGCGCCCAGGTCGAAGGCTTCGCGGCAGCGTTGCAGGAACAGGTGCGCGTCGATTTCCTCGCGGCTGGCGAAGCCGCGGGACTCGCGGGTCAGCGGCACCGTCTCGTAGCGCAGGATGCCCAGGTCGGTGAGGACGAATTCGGTCCAGTCCTGGTACAGGTTGCCGAAGAACATCAGGCGCAGGCGCTCCACCTGGGGCGCGATGGCCAGGCTGTAGACCGCCTCGTCCAGCTGCGGGCACCAGTCAGCGAAGGTCCGCGGTGCGGGTTCGGCCTCGGCCAGTTCGGCCAGCAGCTCCGGCTTGCGCAGCTGGCGGCTGGACAGCTGGGCGCCGAAGCAGTCGAGGATTTCGTCCTTGCGCAGCAGGCCGAAGAGCTCCTCCAGGCCCAGCGCGGCGGCGCCATCCAGCCAGCCGGCCTCCAGCAGCGGCGCGGCGGCCCGGCGCGGGCAGCCGATCTCGGCGTAGTCCAGCTTGCTGGCGCGAAAGTGCGGGCCCTTGCGCATGATCAGCCGCACCAGCAGGGCGCGGGCCTCCAGCGGCATGGCCTGGAAGTCGCGGAGGAAGGCGCGCTCGGCGGTGTCGAAGAGGTCGTCGTAGCGTTCTTCCAGCCAGGCGAGGGCGCGGTGGAAGTTGGCCAGGTAGTAGAAGCGCGGGTCGGTCTGGAAGGGCATGGGCGAGGGCAGGGGCTGTATCTTTATACAGATATCAGGTGGGATGGGGATTGGCAATCGGTGGGGGATGGGCGGGGGCGGCGCCAAGGCGGATCGCGGACGGAGTCCGCTCCTACTCCATGAGCGAGCATGGCTTTTCGTAGGGTGGTGTTGAGCGAAGCGATACCCATCCTACGAAGAGCGCCTCGGTGCGGTCCGCAGGGAAGCACGGCCGTAGGAGCGGACTCCGTCCGCGATGGGCCCAGCCCCGCGCCGGTTTCGCCCGGTATCGCAAAACGCGGCTTAAATTCTCCCGCCCCCGGTCGCCCTGCATTTCAAATCCCCCGCACGACGAGGTCGGGTATGCGCCAGCACAACCGTATCGTATTTCGCTCCATGTTCCGCATCCGCGTGCTCGACGCCGGCGGCGAGCTGCTCGGCTATGTCGCCGACCTTTCCGAAAGCGGCCTGAAGATCCGCTGCGACGTGCTGCTGGCGCCGGACAGCCAGCTGGAGCTGCGCCTGCGCATGCGTGACCGCGAGGAGCGCATGCGCGAGGCGCAGGTGAAGGTGCGCTGCGTGTGGTCGGGGGAGAACGCCCAGACCGGCCAGTACGAGGCCGGCCTTGCGCTGGAGCAGCCTTCGGTTTCCTTCAACGAGCTGATGACCGAGCTGCGCGCCGGGCGTCGCAGCCCGACGCCCAACTGATCAGCCGAGGGTGCCGAGGACGTTCACCGCCACCCGCTCGGGTATCTCGTTCTGCGACAGCACGTGCAGCCCCGGGCTGAAGACTCTTGCATAACGCGCCAGCAGCGGGCGCAGCTGTGGCATCACGGTGAGGATCGGCGGGTGGCCTTCCTTGCGCAGCTTCTCCTTCACCACCGGCATGGTGTTCTGCAACTGGTTGAGCAGGTTCGGCTCCACCGGAATGTTGTCCAGGCTCACCGGGCCGGCCTGCTGGGCGATGGCCAGGGCGCTGAGCAGGGTGTTCTCCAGGTTGTTGTCGAGGATGAACACCGACAGCTCGCCGCGCTCCCCGGCGATGCCCGAGACGATGCTGCGGCGCAGCGCGTAGCGCACGTCGGAAGCCAGCAGCACCGGGTCCTTGGTGGTCTCGGCGGCTTCCACCAGGGTGGTGGCGATGCTCACCAGGTCGCGCAGCGGCACCTGTTCCTGCAGCAGCTGGCGGTACACCCGGTGCTGCAGACTGAAGCTCAGCTGCGCGCGCAGGTGCTCGGCGAGCTTCGGCGCCTGGGCCGCCAGGCGCTGCATCAGGTGCTCGACGTCGTCGTGCTTGAAGATGTCCGGCAGGTGCTCGCGGATCACCTTGTTCAGGTGGGTGGCGATGACGCTGGCGCAGTCGATCACCTGGTAGCCGAGGTTGAGCGCGCGCGGCTTGTCCTCCGGGCGGATCCACACCACCGGCATCAGGTAGGCCGGGTCGTGGCCGAGGATGCCGTCGACCTCGCCGTAGGTTTCCGCCGAGGGAATGGCCATCAGGCGGTCGGCGTGCAGCTCGGCGCCGTCGATGCGCTCGCCGCTGATGTGGATGGCGTACTGCGAGGCCTTCAGCCGCAGGCTGTCGCGGATGTGGATTTCCGGCAGCAGGAAGCCCAGGCTCTCCGACAGCGTCTGGCGCACCCCGCGCACGCGCTGCACCAGGGGCGCGCCGCCGGCCTCGTTGACCAGCCCGACCAGCTTGTAGCCCAGGGAGATGGACAGCCGCTCCACCAGCGGGATGTCTTCCCAGCCCAGCTGCTGGGCGCGCTCCTGGTCCATGGCCTTGCCGATGGCCTCGACCTGCTCCAGGCTCTGCGCCTCGCCCGGCGGCTCGGCCAGGGACACGCGCCAGGCGACGAAGGCGATCAGCGCGGCGAAGCCGAAGAACGCCAGGTGCGGCATGCCGGGGACTATCGCCAGCACCGTGACGATGCCCGCCACCGTGTACAGAAGCGAGGGCGAGGCGAGCATCTGCCGGCGCACCAGCGCGGTGATCTCCGCCGACTCGTTGACCCGCGTGATGATGATCGCCGCCGCGGTGGACAGCAGCAGCGCCGGGATCTGCGCCGCCAGGCCGTCGCCGATGGTCAGCAGGGCGTACTGGCGGAAGGCGTCGGCGCCGGCCATGGCGTAGACGAACACGCCGATGGCCACGCCGCCGAACAGGTTGATCAGCAGGATCAGGATGCCGGCGATGGCGTCGCCGCGGACGAACTTGCTGGCGCCGTCCATGGCCCCGTAGAAGTCGGCTTCCTTGGACACCTCGGCGCGGCGCTTCTTGGCCTCGGCCTGGTCGATCAGGCCGGCGTTGAGGTCGGCGTCGATGGACATCTGCTTGCCCGGCAGGGCGTCCAGGGTGAAGCGCGCGGTGACTTCGGAGATGCGCTCGCCGCCCTTGGTGATGACCATGAAGTTGATGATGGTGAGGATCACGAAGACGATCAGGCCGACAATGAAGTTGCCGCCGATGACCACGTGGCCGAAGGCCTCGATCACCTTGCCGGCGGCCGCCGAGCCGGTGTGCCCGTCGAGCAGCACCACCCGCGAGGAGGCCACGTTCAGCGACAGCCGCAGCAGGGTGGTGACCAGCACCACCGTGGGCAGCAGCGAGAAGTCCAGCGGGCTGCGCGAGGACACGCTGACCATCAGCACCAGCAGGGCGATGCCGATGTTGAAGGTGAAGAGCACGTCCAGCAGCAGCGGCGGCAGCGGCAGGATGATCATCGCGAGGATGGAGAGGATGACCAGCGGGATGCCGATCCGCCCGCTGCGCAATGTCGGCAGGAGCTGCTCGAGGAAGTTCATGGTTGGCCTCTGCTTGCCAGGCTGTCGGGGATGGGGAGGTTCTTGGCCAGTTCCGGCTTGCGCTGTCTTCGCCCCTGGCGGTAGGCGCGCAGCTGCAGGATGTAGGTGAGGACGTGGGCCACGGCGGTGTACAGCCCGGCCGGAATCTGCTGGTTGACCTGGGTGCTGAAGTAGATGGCGCGGGTCAGCGGCGGCACCTCCAGCACTTCAAGATTGTGCTTGGCGGCCATCTGGCGGATGTACAGGGCCATGTCGTCCATGCCGCGGGCCAGCACGTAGGGCGCTTGGGCCTTCTGCGGGTCGTACTTGAGGGCCACGGCGAAGTGCGTCGGGTTGGTCAGCACCACGTCGGCCTTGGGCAGCACGCGGTTGATCTGGCGTTGCAGCAGCTGGCGCTGCACCTGGCGGATGCGCGCCTTCACTTCCGGGCGGCCTTCCTGGGTCTTGTGCTCCTCGCGGCGCTCTTGCTTGGTCATGCGCATGCGCTTGCGGAACAGGAAGCGCTGCAGCGGGATGTCCAGCAGGGCGAAGAACACGAACACCGCCAGCAGGCCGATCAGGGTGTCGAACAGCAGGCCCAGGGCGCCGCCGATGGCGCTGCGGATGTCGCTGCGCTGCAGGGCGATGAGCTGCGGCAGGGCATCTAGCAGCAGGTACCAGGCCACGCCCAGCAGCACCGCCATCTTCAGCAGCGACTTGAGCAGCTCGGTGAGGTTCTGCAGCGAGAACATCCGCGCCAGGCCCGTGATGGGGTTGAGCTTGCTGGCCTTGAACGCCAGGTTGGCCGAGGCGAATATCCAGCCGCCGGGGACCATGCCGAAGGCCACCACCAGCAGCGGGGTGAGCAGCAGCGGCAGCAGCAGCTGGACCATCAGCCAGATGTGCTGGCCGAGGATCAGCGCCAGGTCGTCCAGGCCCACCTCGCTGCGGTTCAGGTCCAGGTAGGCGAAGCGGAAGCTGTCGGCCAGGCCGTCGAAGAAGCGCCCGACGCAGGCCTTGAGCACCAGCAGGGTGCAGAGCAGCGCCACGGTGCCGGCCAGGTCCTTGGAACGCGGCACCTGGCCCTTCTGCCGGCTCTGGCGCAGCTTGTGCTCGCTGGCCTCTTCGGTCTTTTCCTGGGAGCCGCCCTGTTCAGCCATGGCCGGTGCCTCGCAGCAGCTGGCCGAGGTTGTCGAGCAGCGTGCGGGTGAGCTGCAGGTAGGTGTCGGGCAGGCCCGGCAGGGTCAGGCGGATGCACGCGAGACCGGTGAGGATGGCCATGGGGAAGCCCAGGGAGAACAGGTTCATCGCCGCCGAGATGCGGTTGAGCAGGCCGAAGCAGAACTGCACGAGGAACATGCAGAACGCCAGCGGCAGGCTGATCAGGGTGGCCGCGGAGAACACCCAGGCCAGGGCGTAGGCCAGGGTGGCGAAGCCGGCGTAGGCCAGGCCGCCGCCCACCGGCCAGTAGTGGAAGCTCTGGTAGAGCACGCTGACCACCAGCAGGTGGCCGTCGCTGGCGAGGAACAGCAGGGCCAGCAGCAGGAAGTACAGCTGGCCGACCACCGAGGACGAGGACACGCCGTTCACCGGGTCGTTGTAACGCGCCATGGCCATGCCCATCTGGGTGGACACCACCTCGCCGACCAGGCTGAAGATCACGAACACCAGCTGCAGCGCAAGGCCCAGTACGGCGCCCACGGCGATCTGCTCCAGCGCCGCCAGCAGGCCTTCGGCCGACAGCGCCTCGATGGCCGGCGGGCGGGGCAGGGCGCCGGCCAGCGCGAGGGTCAGGCCGATGGCCAGGAGGATACGCACCTGGCGCGGCAGCGAGCGGTGGTTGAGCAGCGGCGCCATGGCGAGCATGGCCATGATCCGGCAGAACGGCCACCAGTAGCGCTGCAGTTCCTGCAGGTACTGGCTGGCCTGCAGCAGCGACTCGTTGGCGTGCATGGCTAGCCGACCAGGTGCCCGGCCTGCTTGAAGGTCTCGATGAACAGGTCGCTGAGGGTGCGCAGTATCCAGTGCCCGGCGAACACCAGCATGCCCAGGGTGATCAGCAGCCGCGGGAGGAAGCTGAGCATCTGCTCGTTGATCTGCGTGGCGGCCTGGAAGATGCTCACCAGCAGGCCGCCGAGCAGGCTCGGCAGGACCAGCACGCAGACCACGATGGCGGTGATGTGCACGGCGTTGGCGATGATCTCGACGGCGTATTCCGGGGTGAGCATGGCGGCCTCAGAACGGCTGGATGCTGGAGGTGAGGGTGCCCATCAGCAGCGCCCAGCCGTCGACCAGGACGAACACCATGAGCTTGAACGGCAGCGAGATCATCATCGGCGAGAGCATCATCATGCCCATGGCCATGAGCACGCTGGCCACCACCAGGTCGATGACCAGGAAGGGCACGAAGATCATGAAGCCGAGCTGGAAGGCGGTCTTCAGCTCGCTGAGCACGTAGGCCGGCAGCAGCAGGGAGAAGTCCAGGTCGGCCTTGTCCGCCGGCATCTTCTCACCGGCCAGGGCCAGCAGGGTATCCAGCGAGGTCTTGCCGGTCTGCGCGAGCATGAAGCGGCTGAGGCTGGCCTTGGCCTTGCCCAGGCCTTCCTCCAGGGTGATGGCATCGGCCTGGAAGGGCTCGTAGGCCTCGGTGTACACCTCCTTCCACACCGGGCGCATGACCAGCAGCGTCATGCACAGGGCGATGCCCACCAGCACGTTGTTCGGCGGGCTCTGCTGCAGGCCCATGGCCTGGCGCAGGATGGCCAGCACGATGATGAAGCGGGTGAAGCTGGTCATCATCAGCAGCATGGCCGGCAGCAGCCCGAGCAGCGTCATCACCACCAGGATCTGCAGCTTCACGCTCAGTTCCTGGCCGTGGCCGGTGTCGTTCAGGCTCAGCAGGGAAATCTCGCCGCCGGCGGCCAGCACCACGCCGGGCAGCATGCCGGCCAGCGCCAGGCCCAGGGCCAGCCAGTGCCGCGCGCGCTTCATCGGGCCAGGTCGTCCAGGCCGGCGCCGCACAGTTCCAGCACGCGCAGGCCGTAGTTGCCGTTCATCACCACCACCTCGGCCTTGGCGAACAGCGCGCCGTTGACCTTCAGGTCCAGCGGCTCGCCGGCCAGCTTGTCGAGGACGATGACGCTGGAGGCGTCGACTTCCATCAGCTCCTTCAGGGAAATCTCGGTGGAGGCCACCTCCAGGGTGAGGTTCACCGGGATCTTGCCGAAGAAGCTCAGGTCCTGGCGCGGCGCGGCCAGCGCCTCGGGGCTGGCCGCCGGCGCCTCGTCCAGGGCCAGGCCGGCGTCGTTGAGGAGGTTGTCCAGTTCGCTGTCGGTGACTTGGCTCATGGGCTTTTCACGCTCTCAAGGGAGGTCAGGAAGAGGCCGCCGTCTTCTTCGAAGAGGGTGCCGCGGAAGAGTTTCTGCTGGTTCACCTGCACCTCGCAGCGCTCCAGCAGGCGCACCGGCAGGATGTCCCCGGGGCGCAGCTGCAGGGCCTGGGCCAGCGGCATCTGCAGCGCGGCGATGACGCAGTCCAGGCGCACCGGCAGGTGCAGCAGGTGCTGCGCCGGGCTGCCGCCCAGGCGCGCCGGCGGCGGGCCGGCCAGGCGGGTGGTGAGCGCGTCGGCCAGCTCGGCGTCCAGGTAGATGAACAGCGAGGCCTGGCTGCCGGTGATGTGGCTGAGGAAGTGGAACTCGGCCACGTACTCCCAGCTCGCCAGCTCGTAGTCGTTGTCGTGGGGTGTCAGCTCGCCGAAGGTGTCGCCCAGCAGCAGCGAGCGGGCGAACAGCTGGGTCACGTCCACCCCCAGGCGCTTGCGCATGCGCTGCTCGGAGGTGCTGATCGGCGGGGTGTCGTGGCTGGGCAGCGAGGTGCCGCCGTAGTAGCACTCCAGGGCTTCGGTCAGCAGCGGGCGGTCGATGGCGAAACCGACCTTGCCGGAAGGGCAGCGGAAGATGCATTCGGCCGGCCGCGGCGCACTTTCCTGGACGTCGACTTTCTGCAGTTCCAGGTTGATGCGGTAACTACGCAGGAAATAATCGCTGATGATGCGCGGATGCTTGTGGGCGATCTCGCGAATATATTGCGGAACCTTGTGGTAATGCCGGCCCAACTTGTGCGGCTGCAGGCGCACGAGTCTTTCCGAGGGCACGCCGTGGTGGACTTTGGATTGGCCAGTCATGGGTTGGGTCGACTTCCGGAAGTGGGGCTGCGCAGGTGTTCGCCGGTGCGTGGCCGGGGGCTGCGCGGGGCGAACCTTGGGTGCTCGCCGCGGGCACCGGTTCGGCGCGCGGCAGAGCCTGCGGATGGGGCGGAAGTCTAGGCAGGCGGGCCCTGGCGGTTAAATCAATAGATATCAAATGAGGTTTTTGATCGTCATTCCCGCGCGCCTGAGCGGATTTGACGACAACTGACTCGGCGGTCGCCGTGTGCGCTGGTTAACGTTGCGCCTGTGACGAGGTTCTGCTGGAAAAGTTCCCTCGCACAGTTGAAGGGCGACAGGAAAAAGTCATTCCTTAAGGCCCCCTTCGTAATAAAAGGGAAGGCGTTCGGTAATTCCTTCCTATAGCGGCCGGAAGTTCATTCGGCCACTGCCTGCCGGCAAATGAAAGTTCATCGCCGCCATGGCTTCGATGGAATAACCGAGTGCCGTCCCGAGGGCGGTCCAGACGCAGGAAAGTTGCATTGAAACAGTTCAGTCAATTGGCCAGTTGCAATGAAGAAGCCAGCCTGGCGGCGCAACAGGTGGTGATCGTCGGCGGCGCCGGCGAGATCGGCCTGGACCTGCTCAATGACGGCTTGGCGCGCCTGGGCCGGCGCGTGCTGCGGGTGAAGAGCGCGGCCGGGCTGGACGCCGTCGACCTCGCAGCCTGTGGCCCGGTCTTCGTCTTCGCCGAGCGCCGCCCGCAGCGCAGCTTCCCGCAGATCGGCGAACTGCTGCAGCGCGTGCCGCAGCTGAGCCTGGTGCCGGTGGTGGAATACGCCGACCAGGAAATGGCCGCCCAGCTGCTGGAGATGGGCTGCATCGACTACCTGCTGGCGCCCTTCAGCGAGAGCCAGTTGGCCGCGCTGCTGCACCGCCAGGAACAGGCGGCGGTGGCCGGCGAGGGCTTCGTCTCGCAGTCGCGCGCCGGGCGCCGCCTGCTGGCGCTGGCCCAGCGCGTGGCGCAGACCCGCGCGCCGATCCTGATCACTGGCGAGACCGGCACCGGCAAGGAGCTGATGGCGCGCTACATCCACCGCTTCTCCGCCGAGCCGCAGGCGCCCTTCGTGGCGGTGAACTGCGCCGCCATCCCTGAGCAGATGCTCGAATCCATCCTCTTCGGCCACGAGCGCGGCGCCTTCACCGGCGCGGTCAGCGCCCAGCCGGGCAAGTTCGAGCAGGCCAACGGCGGCACCCTGCTGCTGGACGAGATCGGCGAACTGCCCCTGGGCCTGCAGGCCAAGCTGCTGCGCGTGCTGCAGGAGCAGCGCGTGGAGCGCCTGGGCGGGCAGCGCGAAATCCGCCTGAACGTGCGCGTCATCGCCGCCACCAACCGCGACCTGCAGGAAGAAGTCAGCGCCGGGCGCTTCCGCGCCGACCTGATGTTCCGCCTCGACGTGCTGCCGCTGCACATCAGCCCGCTGCGCGAGCGCAAGGACGACATCCTGCCCCTGGCGCAGCGCTTCATCCAGCAGTACGCGCCCCAGGAGCGCCACGCCGAGCTGCTCACCGAAGCGGCGCGGCAGGCCCTGCTGGCCCACGACTGGCCGGGCAACGTGCGCGAGCTGGAGAACGTCATCCAGCGCGCCCTGGTGCTGCGCGCCGGGCTGTTCATCCAGCCGCGCGACCTGGGGCTCGCGCCGCCGGCCGAGCAGCTGGCCAGCGTGGCCGCGGCGGTGCCGCTGCCGGGCGAGGGCGGCAAGGCGGCCCTGCGCGCCAGCGGCAAGTGGGCCGAGTACCAGCACGTGATCGATACCATCCGCCGCTTCGGCGGGCACAAGACCAAGGCCGCGGAAAGCCTCGGCATGACGCCGCGGGCCCTGCGCTACCGCCTCAACGCCATGCGCGAGCAGGGCGTGAACCTGTCCTTCTGAAACGAGAGTCGCCATGAACCCCATCGAGCAGGCCCGCAGCGAGATGCTCGGGCAGATGCAGCAATTGCGCGCGCTGTCGGCGGCGCCCATCCGCCCGGCCAGCGAGGCCCCCGGCGCCGAGCCGGGCTTCGGCAACGCCTTCGAGGACGCCCTGCGCGCCGTCGACGCCCAGCAGCACCAGGCCAGCGAGGCCATGGCCGCGGTGGACGCCGGGCGCAGCGACGACCTCGCCGGCGCCATGGTCCAGGGCCAGCAGGCCAGCGTGTCCTTCAGCGCCTTGCTGCAGGTGCGCAACAAGCTCACCACCGCCTTCGACCAAGTCATGAACATGCCGCTGTGACGGCGCACAAGGGCTGAACCGTGCTGCAGAAGATCAAAGACCGCCTGCCCCTGGACAAGCTGCGCCTGGACCCGCGCCTGAGCCTGCTGGGCCTGGCCGGCGGCGCCGCGCTGCTGGCCCTGGGCAGCACCTGGTACCTGTGGCGCGACCAGGGCGCCTTCCACCCGCTGTACGGCGCCGGCGAAGCCTACCCGGCGGCCGAGGTGATGCAGGTGCTGGACGCCGACAGCATCGCCTACCGCCTGCACCCGCAGAGCGGCCAGGTGCTGGTGCGCGACGACCAGCTGGCGCGGGCGCGCATGTTGCTGGCGGCCAAGGGCGTGAAGGTCGCGGTGCCGGCCGGCTACGAACTGTTCGACAAGGACGAGCCGCTGGGCACCAGCCAGTTCGTCCAGGACGTGCGCCTGAAGCGCAGCCTGGAGGGCGAGCTGGCGCGCACCGTGATGGCCATGGAAGGGGTGCAGCAGGCCCGCGTGCACCTGGCCATCGACCAGCAGAGCTCCTTCGTGGTCAGCCAGCGCGAGCCGGCCAAGGCCTCGGTGATGCTGCAGCTGGCCCCGGGCTTCCGGCCCAAGCCGGAGCAGGTGGCGGCGGTGGTCAACCTGGTGGCCAACAGCGTGCCGCAGCTGCAGCCGGAGAACGTCAGCGTGGTCGACCAGCACGGCGTGCTGCTCTCCCGCGGGCTAGCCGCCTGGGGCGGGGTGCAGCAGAACGGCCAGCTGGTGGACGACTTCCAGCAGAAGGCGGTGGCCAACGTCGAGCAGGTGCTGGCACCCATCGTCGGGCCGGGCAACTACCGCGTCAGCGTGGCCGCCGACATCGACTTCAGCCAGAAGGAAGAGACGCTGCAGAGCTACGGCGACACGCCGCGCCTGCGCCGCGAGACCCTGCGCGACGACAGCACCCTGGACGAACTGGCCCTGGGCGTGCCCGGCTCGCTGAGCAACCGCGCGCCGGTCAAGCCGCCGGAGCCGCAGCAGGGCCAGGGCAACGCCCAGGCCGGCGCCGCCCAGGCCAGCAACACCCAGGACAAGGCGGCCACCTCGCAGCGCAAGGAATCCAACCGTCAGCTCGACTACGACCAGAACATCACCCACGTCAAGCACGCGCCCTTCAACCTGCGCCAGCAGAGCGTGGCGGTGATGATCAACGCCGCCGCGGCCCCCGAGGGTGGCTGGAGCGAGGAAACCCGCAAGCAGCTGGAGCTGGCGGTGAAGAACGCCGTGGGCTTCAACGCCGCGCGCGGCGACAGCCTGTCGCTCTCGGTGCTGCCCTTCGTCGCCGCCGCGCCGCTGGACGAACCTGTGCGCTGGTGGGACGACGCCCAGCTGCAGGGCTGGGTGCGCCTGGGCGTGTTCGGCCTGGTCAGCCTGTTGTTGCTGCTGCTGGTGGTGCGCCCCGCGGTGCGCAGCCTGACCCAGCGCAAGCCGGCGCCGGCCGCGGGCGAGGAGGGCATGGGCACGCTGCTGGGCAACGAGCACGGCGAACGCCTGCTGGCGCGGGTGGGTGATGCGCCGCGCGCCCTGGGCGTGTTCAGCGAACTCAACCCGCTCTCGGAAATCCGCCTGCCGGCGCCGGGCTCGGGCCTGGAACACCAGATCGAGCACCTGCAGATGCTCGCCAAGAACGATCCCGAGCGGGTCTCCGAAGTGATCAAGCAATGGATAGGGCGCAATGAGCGAGACCTCAACCCCGTCGGCTGACGAAGCGCGCGTGCCGGTGCGCCGGCGCGCCATGAGCTCCATGGAGCAGGCGGCGATCCTCATGCTGAGCATGGGCGACGAGACCTCGGCCGGGGTGCTGCGGCACTTCTCCCGCGAGGAAATCATCAGCATCAGCCAGGCCATGGCGCGGCTGAACAACGTCAAGCTGCCCATGGTGTCGGACGTGATCGGCCGCTTCTTCGAGGACTACAAGGAGCAGAGCAGCATCAAGGGCGCCTCCCGCGGCTACCTCGCCGGCATGCTCGGCAAGGCCCTGGGCAGCGACATCACCCGCAGCCTGCTGGACAGCATCTACGGCGAGGAAATCCGCGCCCGCATGGCCCGCCTGGAATGGCTGGACCCCAAGCAGTTCGCCGCCCTCATCGCCAACGAGCACGCGCAGATGCAGGCGGTGTTCCTCGCCTTCCTGCCGCCGTCGATGGCCAGCCAGGTGCTCGAATGCCTGCCGGCCGAGCGCCAGGACGAGCTGCTGTACCGCATCGCCAACCTCAGCGAGGTCAGCGGCGAGGTCATCGCCGAGCTGGAGCAACTGATCGACCGCAGCCTGGCGGTGCTCTCCACCCAGGGCTCGCAGGTGCGCGGCATCAAGCAGGCGGCGGACATCATGAACCGCTTCAAGGGCGACCGGAACCAGATGTTCGAGCTGCTGCGCAGCCATGATTCCGGCCTGGTGGAGCGTATCGAGGAAGAGATGTACGACTTCTTCATCCTCTCCCGGCAGAGCCAGGACACCCTGCAGGCGCTGCTCGAAGCCATTCCCCTGGAAGAGTGGGTGGTGGCGCTCAAGGGCGCGGAGCCGGCGCTGGTCAAGGCCATCCAGGGCGCCATGCCCAAGCGCCAGGCGCAACAGATGGACGCCATCAAGCGCCGCCAGGGCCCGGTGCCGCTGAGCCGCGTCGAGCAGGTGCGCCGCGACATCATGGCGATGGTCCGCGAGCTGGCCGCCGAAGGCGAGATCCAGCTGCAGCTGTTCCGCGAACAGACGGTGGAGTGAGGCGCCCATGACGGTCAAGGTGATCCGCGGCGGCGCCCGCGACTGGCGGCCGTACCGCTTCCCGCCGCGCTGCAGCGGGGCGTTGCAGGAACAATGGCAGGGCGGCGACCCGGCCGAGCTGCAGAAGGCGGTGGCCGACGGCTACCAGCAGGGCAGCGACAAGGGCTACCGCGAAGGCCTGGAGCAGGGCCGCGAGGCCGGCCATGAAGAAGGCTTGCGCCTGGGCCGCCAGGAAGGCCTGCGCCAGGGGCGCGAGGAAGGCCGCGAAGAGGGCCGCCGCGTCTTCGAGACCGCCGCCCAGCCGCTGGACCGGCTGTGCGAGGAATTCCGCCGCTTCGCCGAGGCCTTCGAGGCGCAGCGCCGCGAGCAACTGCTGGAACTGGTGCAGAAGGTGGCGCGGCAGGTCATCCGCTGCGAGCTGACGCTGCACCCCACGCAACTGCTGAGCCTGGCCGACGAGGCCCTGGCGGCCATGCCGGAACAGCCGGACAGCGTGCAGCTGCTGCTCAACCCCGAGGAATGCGCGCGCATCCGCGAGCTGGCGCCGGAACGCGCCGCCGCCTGGCGCCTGGTGCCCGACGAGCGCCTGGCCCTGGGCGAATGCCGCCTGCTCACCGCCGAGGAAGAAACCGACATCGGCTGCCAGCAACGCCTGGACAGTTGCATGCAGGTGCTCGGCGAACACCTGCTGGGCGACGACTGACGATGGCCCTGGGCGAAAGCTTCAGCCTCGACGTCGACCAGGCCCTGCGCTCGCTGGACTCGGTGCAGCTGGCCAAGGTCAGCGGGCGCCTGGTGCGCGTCTCCGGGCTGCTGCTGGAAAGCCTCGGCTGCCGCCGCGCCACCGGCCAGCGCTGCCTGGTGGAACAGGCCGACGGCAGCCTGCTGGACGCCCAGGTGGTCGGCTTCAACCGCGACACCACCTACCTGATGCCGTTCAAGAAGCCGGTGGGCCTGGCCGCCGGCTCGCGGGTGTTCCCGGCCGAGGAACAGGCCGCGCTGCGCATCGACGAATCCTGGCTGGGGCGGGTGGTCAACGGCCTCGGCGAACCCCTGGACGAACGCGGCCGCCTGGGCGGGCGCGACGCGCTCTCGGCGCAGCTGCCCACGGTCAACCCGCTCAAGCGCCGCCCGGTGACCGAGGCGCTGGACGTCGGCGTGCGCGCCATCAACGCCCTGCTGACCCTCGGCAAGGGCCAGCGCGTCGGCCTGTTCGCCGGCAGCGGGGTGGGCAAGAGCGTGCTGCTGGGCATGATCACCCGGCAGACCAAGGCCGAAGTGGTGGTGGTCGGGCTGATCGGCGAGCGCGGCCGCGAGGTGCAGGAGTTCATCCAGCACTCCCTTGGCGAGGAGGGCCGACGCAAGGCCGTGGTGGTGGTGGCGCCGGCCAACGAGTCGCCGCTGATGCGCCTGAAGGCCACCGAGCTGTGCCACAGCATCGCCGCCTACTTCCGCGACCAGGGCCGCGACGTGCTGCTGCTGGTGGATTCGCTGACGCGCTACGCCATGGCCCAGCGCGAGATCGCCCTGGCCCTGGGCGAGCCGCCGGCCACCAAGGGCTACCCGCCGTCGGTGTTCGGCATGCTCCCCGAACTGGTGGAAAGCGCCGGCAACGGCGTGGCCGGCAGCGGCAGCCTGAGCGCGCTGTACACGGTGCTGGCCGAGGGCGACGACCAGCAGGACCCGATCGCCGACAGCGCCCGCGCCATCCTCGACGGCCACATCGTGCTGTCGCGCCGGCTGGCCGACGTCGGCCACTACCCGGCGATCGACATCGGCGCCTCGGTCAGCCGCTGCATGGCCCAGGTCGGCGAGCCGGCGCACCTGCGCGCGGCGCGGCAGTTCAAGGAACTGCATGGCAGCTACGAGAAAATCCGCGAACTCATTCCCCTGGGCGGCTACACCGCCGGCCTGGACGCCCGCACTGACCGCGCCGTGCAACTGGCCCCGGCGCTGGAGCGCTTCCTGCGCCAGGAAGTCAACGAAGGCGCCGACCTGGCCGCCAGCCTCGAACACCTGCAACAGGCCCTGCGGCTATGAAGGAACAGATCGACACCCTGCGCCGCTTGGCCAGCGTGCGGAGCAACCGCGTGCGCGAGATGCTCGGCCGGGTGAACTACCAGCGCGGCCTGTGCCAGCGCTACCGCAACAACATCACCGGCCTGACGCGCCTGTGCGGCTTCGTGGTGCCCACCAGCACCGAGCTGCAGCGCGGCAACCAGCAGCAGTACAAGGCCACGCTGTTCAGGATGCTGGCCCTGCAGAAGCGCGAGCTGGAAGTGGCCGAGCAGACGCTGGAGCGCATCCAGGGCGAGCTGCTGCAGGCCATGCGCGGCGAGAAGGTGCTGGAGCAGGTCATCGAATCGCGCCTGGAGCAATGGCAGACGCAACTGGCGCGCCAGGAGCAGAAGATCCAGGACGGCCTGGCGGCGCAGAGCTGGTGGCGGAGCCAGGGCGCATGAGGCAGCATTTAAGTTCTTCGCCGAGCCGGTCGCCTGTCGGTCGGTAGAACCCCTTTTTTCTGGACGCGAACATGGAAATCACCCGGCAACTCAAGCCCGTCATCGGCGCCCCCGCGCAGAGCGCCGCACCCCAGCGCAGCCAGCGCGAGGAAGCGGCCCGCCCCGCCGCCCAGGCGCCGGCCGGCAGCGGCGCGCTGCCGCTGGAGCAGGTCCAGGAAGCCCTGGGCGCGCTGCCGGAAGTGGACCTGGACAAGGTCGCCGCGATCCGCGACGCCCTGGCCCGCGGCGAAGTCTCCCTCGACCCCGGGGCGCTGTCGCGCAGCATGCTCGACTTCCACGGCGGCGGTGCATGAGCGAAAGACGCGCCCGCCTGCTGCAACTGATCGAGGCCGACATCCGCCTCGACCGCGCGGACTACCTGTACCTGCGCAGCGCGCTGCTGGACCTGCACGACCAACTGCTGGCCCGCGACAGCGAAGCCATCGCCCGCAGCAACACCCGTATAGGCGAACTGGTGGAAGCCGTGCGCCAACGCGCCGACCGCCGCGCCAAGGTGCTCCAGGCCTTCGGCCTGGACATCGGCCGCGCCGGCATGCAGCGCCTGCTCGAACACTTCCCCGGCGCCGGCCGCCAGCCCCTGCAGCGCGACTGGCAGGCATTGGCTGAGCAGGTGGAAGAGTGCCGCCTGCTCAACGAACGCAACGGCCGCCTGCTGGCGATGCACAACGAGATCATCGGCCAACTGCTGGCGGGGCAGGGTGGGCACGGGGTGTATTCGCCGGAGTATTGAGGCTTGCCTTTCGCGGCGCCTTCGGGCGCCGTTTTTTTGCCTGGGCTTTGGCTTTTCGTAGGAGCGAGCTTGCTCGCGAAGGGTGTTGCCCGGTGGCTCCAGTGTTGGGCCCAAGAGCGCCCTCTCCCCAACCCTCTCCCGCAAGCGGGAGAGGGGGCTGTCCGCTGCGCGCTGTGGGTTCGGCGTAATCCTGTGATTGCAGCTGAAGTGGCTCGAGGTATCAGGAGTGGGCCGGGCTTCCAACTTGCTCCGAACGGCCCCCTCTCCCAGAGGGAGAGGGGGCCGTCCTGAGTTGCCGGAGAGTCCGGAGTCATCCTGATCCAATCGTGGACAGAGTCCGCTTACGTTGCGGGTGGGCACGGCTTCTCGTAGGAGCGAGCTTGCTCGCGAAGGGTGTTGCCCGGTGGCTTCAGTGTTGGGCCCAAGAGCGCCCTCACCCCAACCCTCTCCCGCAAGCGGGAGAGGGGGCTGTCCTGAGCGGTTTGTAGGTCTGGCACCGTCCTTTCACCTCGTCATTCCCGCGAACGCGGGACGCGGCTCCATCGCGAACAGCGCTTGCGCTGGCTCGAAGGGGAATAACCCAGTGACTGCAAGGTTCGCGAGCAAACTGCAGTCACAGGATCACGCCGAACCTGCAGCGCGCAGAGGACAGCCCCCTCTCCCTTCAGGGAGAGGGTTGGGGAGAGGGCGCTCTGAAGCCACCGGACAACACCCTTCGCGAGCAAGCTCGCTCCTACGAGAAGCCATGCTCGCCTGCAACGCGGACTCTCGATCATCCGTCGTTGAAAACGGTTTTTACCTGGCCACCAGGGAGGCACCGCGCCTGGTTTTCCCCCAGCGCTTGCCTACGGCAAGGTGGCTGGCCAGCGCCCCGACGGCCGTATCACTGACGGTCGGACAGGTCGGACTCGGCCCAGTCGATCGCCGAAACCGGTACGGCCACGGCGCGCCCGGAGGCATAGAGCGCACAGAACATCGACGAGCACTCGATGATCCTGAAGTCTCCGCTTCGGCCTTTCGGGTCGCTCAGCTCGACCCTCGGGGCATTGACGAAGCCGGCCTTCAGGTCCTCCGCCGCGACCTTCTTGCCAATGGCGTAGAAAGGGGAGATGGAAAGCGACAGCAGCAGGGCGATCATGAACATCAGCGCGAATACGCTGTAGCTGACGGTGAATAGCCAGAACAGGTAGAGACCGGCCTCCTTGACGTACTCCGAGAGCAGCCGGTTCTGCCTTGACGCGCTGCGGCGGCTGTCCAGCCTCTTGCCCAGCCGGGTCAGCATCACGCTCATCGGCGCCATGATGAGCACGATCACAAGAGCCATGCCCAGGACCAGGCCGTAGTGCTGCTCCAGCAGCCCGAGGACCCCTTTCAGGCCGGCGAGCATTGCATGGAACCAGCCGATGACTGCGCTTATCAGCGTCGAGGCGGTGTCCTGGGGAAACATCGAGGGCTCGAGCTTGAAATAGCCCAGGTAGGCATCGTGATAGGCCTTGCCGTTGAGGTACAGGATCGGCAGGCTCGCCGCGGTGACGAGGGGGCCCAGCAAGGACAGCATCCTGGCGGACGGCTTCGGTTTCTGTGCCTGTTCCCGGGCTTCGTTCTTTTCCATGGCGGTCAATTCGTGACTCCTTGTATCGTGGGGATTCAATGGGGGGAGCGGAGGTAACAGCCGCCACCTTCCTCGGCAGCGATGCGCAGGCAGAGCCCGTCCACGCGCAGGGCGCGGTCGCGGAACAGTTCACCCAGGCCGATGACTGCCTTGGGCTTCAGCACCACCTTGCCACCGACGCGCCGCCAAGTGCCCTTGGCGTATCCATCGGCGGCGCCATAGGCGACATTGCCTTCGAAACTGCCGTCTGCGCGCAGCCGCAGCAGCGAGCCCATTTCCATCACGCCTTGCAGCGTATACAGGCCGGCGAGCGCTTGTGTTTCCCGGTCGGGCTTGTCCGTAGTGCACGCGGATAGAAGAGGGAGCGCCAGGGCGAATAGCAGTGACTTTTTCATGATTCCTTTTCCGTGGAGTTGTGGCTTCACCATGAGCCGTAGGGGATGCCGTGCTTATCGACATAGGCGCGGGATTCAGGCTCCAACTCCGGCCATGCGTAACGTCCGCCAGACTTGCCTTCATCAGGGCCGCGCTTGTCGATCTTGGCCTGGAAGCGCCCGATCTCCTTGAACGCCAGGCAGGGGCCGCCAAGCCAGACTTTGGCGATGCCGCCAGGAGCCATGCCGATGGAAATTATCTTGGCGAAGTCGGGTTCCACTTTTCGGGCCGCTACGCAGTAGGCTTGCTGCGGCTTGACCATCTCATCGCGAACCCATTGCGGGATATTGATGCGTACGTTGTAGGTCTGGGGTTCTACCAACGACTGCCAGCGTACGAAGATGATTTCCGGCAGGTCGACATTGCCGATGGGCTTCATTTTTCCTCCGCCCTTGTGCCAGCCTTCCGGTTTGCTGGTATAGCTGACTACGCCTGCATGTACGCGCTCAAACGCTAGTCCTCGCTGATCCACCACATCCACGCTTTCTACCCAGACTTCCATGAAGCGGGGTGCAGCTATGGCAATGTACCAGGCATCGTAGGGCAGTTTGGGGCGGCCTTGAGAAGACGTGCATCCGCTAAGGAGCAGGACGAGAAAACAGAAGTAGAAGTTCTTCATGCGGGATTCCCTTCACCATGATCCATAGGGAATGCCATGTTCTTGGATATACTTGCGAGCGGCTTCGGTAGGTGGCCGGTAGTACTCTCCATCGGACAGTCCTTCATTAGGGCCACGCTTATCGATCTTGGCCTGGAAGCGCCCGATCTCCTTGAACGCCAGGCAGGGGCCACCGACCCATATTTTGGCGATGCCGCCGGGAGCCATGCCGATGGAAATACTGTCGCGGTAGCCTGTTTCCCAGACCTTGCGTCCTATGCAGTAGGCCTGCTGCGGCTTGACCATCTCATCGCGAACCCATTGCGGGATGTTGATGCGCACGTTGTAGGTCTGGGGTTCTACCAACGACTGCCAGCGCACGAAGATGATTTCCGGGAGGTCAACATTACCGATGGATTTCATCGAACCTCCGCCGTTATGCCAGCCCTCCGGCTTTCGGGTGTAGCCGGCTACTCCAGCATGCACACGTTCAAATGCCAGCCCTCGTTGATCCACCACATCTACGCTTTCCACCCAGACTTCCATATAGCGGGGAGCGGCTATGCCTATGTACCAGGCATCGTAGGGTAGCTTGGGGCGGCCATAACCGTTCGCACAGCCGGTCAGCGTCAGGATGAGTAGACCTACCCAGAGAGGTTTCATTCCGGGTAGTCCTCCTGCGGTTTGTTATTGAATATCAGCCGTTTGTTGGGTGCTGGTTTGCTCAGCAGCAACCCTGAGTTAGGCGTCCAGTGGGCAGAAAGGTGGATGAAGCGACTCCAAAGCAGTTGGTTCTCTTCCAGGGTTAAGGTATTCGTTCCGCCCAGGGCATAGGCCAGAATCTTCTCCGAGATGGGCTGTAGATCCGTTGGTAGTTTGAAATGGGGAGTTTTCTCGCTGATTTCGTCGAAAGGTACCTGGTGGTGAGTTGCCAACTTATGCATTACCCGCAAGGCTACCTTGGATAGGTCCCCGTATACCTTGCGCTGAATTGCCAGAGCGACCATTACCTTTTCGGTCTGGCTGTATCTGTCGCCTGGCGACTCCGGGATTTTCCAGTAAATAGGGGCTACCTGCACGCTGGTGGAAATTCGCCCTGTCTCCCATTTGTAGGCTTCCGCCTCCAGGCGTTGCCAGGCCGAAGTCCGCTCCAGGGGGCGATTGGGTGTCAGCACTAAGACCTGTGGCTTGCTCAGCAGCGCCTTTTCCTCCACCTGCGGGAGGTAGCCGCCGCCGATATCGGAATGCGCGCCAGGCAGTTCGATTTCCTGGTGATGGGGCGCCACGCTGTTCAGGGCGAAGTTCCAGCGGCGTTCGTCGCGGGCGCTGAGCTGCAGCACCTTGCGGGCGCAACCTGGTGGCAGGTAGAGGTTGACGCCAGGGTTGAGATGGTTGGCTGGGCTGAAATCGCCGCGCCAAGGCGCGACTATGGCGGCGACGGTATCGAACAGGCCTATGAAGTTGGTCTGTACATCGGTTTCCCAGTCGAAGCTATCAGGCAGACCGAATTGCCCGGGTTTCAATGCTTCTGCCAAAACCCCGCCCTGGGGCTTGAGTATTTCATTGGCGAAGTGCCGTGCTGCTGCCGCCCCTCGGCTGAAACCAAAGATATCGAACTCCAGTTTACGTACTAGGGTGCCAGGATTGACTTGTAGGAAAAAATCAATTTGACGCCGAATTTTGTCCAGGCTTTGCCTTACTCGACTTATCACCCCCGAGTCGCCTTGGCCGCTGGCTTGGCTGAACAATGAATCATCACCTTCGCTGCTGGTACCTATTCCTTCCATATATGTCTTCACATACCCCAGTCGTGCATCAGGTGTCAGTGCGTCGGTTGCATTGTCCGTATACAGATCGAAGAGCAACGCCACATTGCTCGGCGCATTGCCATAGCTGTTATTGGGCGTGGTGCTGAATACGCCTGCCTCGTTCATGTCCTTGAAGCCATATCGGGCGCAGTGCTGGGCGACGCTTTGCAGGGTTTCGTCGCTGTAGAGTTCGCGGTCGTCTCGGCGGCATTGGGCGGTCAGCGCGGCGTTCGCCTGGTTGTTGCCGGTGCCATCGAAGAACACGCCGATCCGCAGGGTGATGCCGGTTTCCTCCTTGGCTTCCTCCAGTTCCTCTTCTTCCTCCTCTTCCTGGAGTTCCGCCTCTTCCAATGCCTGGGCCAGGGCGGATGGCTGGGCGCGGGCCAGCAGTTGGCCTGCCAATGCGCTGGCCGCTGCGGCAGGTAGCCAGGGGCCGCGAAGACGCAGGCCCGAACCGCTGCCCGGCGAGCCGCCGGCGTTGATCTTCGCCAGCGGACCGAACACGGTGACGCCGCTGGGGTCGAGCTTGATGAAGCTGCCGCCGGCCTTGAGGGTCAGTTCCTGGCCGGCCTCGATCACCAGTTTCTGCCCGGCCTTGAGGTGGATTTCCCGGCCGGCGCGGGTCAGTTGGGCGTTGCCCAGGCGGATGTGCTGGTTGTTGGCCACCGCGAGGTGGTCGTCGAGCTTGGCTTCCACCTTGCGGTCGAGGTGGATGGTCTGGTGCTCCTCGGCCTTGAACTCGCTGTAGGCGTTGGCTTCCACGGTGTCGTGGCGTTCGTGGCCGACGCGGACCTTCTGGTCGTGCTCGATGTTTTCGTCCCAGTCGCGCTGGGCATGGATGAAGATCTGTTCCTGGCCCTTGCGGTCCTCGATGCGCAGTTCGTTGTAGCCGCTGCCGCCCGGCGAGCTGTTGCTCTTGAACAGGGTGCGGGTCTTGTGGGCCGGCAGTTCGTAGGGCGGCAGGTGCTCGGCGTGGTACAGGCAACCGCTGACCAGCGGCTGGTCCGGGTCGCCTTCGAGGAAGTCCACCAGCACTTCCATGCCGAATGTAGTTTCTGTGGCAATAACTCAAGATAGCGAGAGGAATGAGCGTTAAAAAATCGTCTCGACTTTCACCCTCATTACCTGCGACAGCACCTAGTCTATGC
>NZ_FOLS01000015.1:0-79698 GCF_900112375.1 Pseudomonas citronellolis
TTCATCGAAGACAGCAAGGCCAGCCTCGGCCTGCGCAACTTCTACATCAACACCGACAACCGCAACGGCCCCGCCTCGCCCAGCAAGCAGGAAGAATGGGGCCAGGGCTTCATGCTCAACTACGCCTCCGGCTTCACCGAAGGCACCGTCGGCTTCGGCGTCGACGCCCTGGGCCTGCTCGGCCTGCGCCTGGACGGCGGCGGCAAGTCCGGCAAGAGCGGCATCGACCGCCAGCCCGGCACCATCTTCCCGCTGGAGAGCGACGGCAGCGCGGTGGACGAGTTCAGCAGCCTGGGCCTGACCGCCAAGGCGAAAGTGTCGAAGACCGAGTTCCGCTACGGCACCCTGCAGCCCAAGCTGCCGGTGGTGGTCTACAACGACGCGCGCCTGCTGCCGATGACCTACGAGGGCGGCCAGGTCACCTCCAACGAGTTCAAGGACCTGACGCTGATCGGCGGCCAACTGACCCACACCAAGGGCCGCAACTCCACCGACTGGCGCAGCATGTCCATCGCCGGCGCCAACGGCAGCAGCGCCAGCTCCCGCGACAGCAACAAGTTCTACTTCGCCGGCGGCGACTACAAGGCCACCAAGGACCTGACGCTGCAGTACTATTACGGCCAGCTGACCGACTTCTACCAGCAGCACTTCCTCGGCCTGACGCACAACTGGGCGGTCGGCCCGGGCACCCTGAAAACCGACCTGCGGGTGTTCATCAGCGATTCCGACGGCAAGAACGGCAGCGCCTCCGGCCGCGCCGACGGCTACGTCAGCAGCGGCTACTACGGCAACAACCTGACCAAGGGCGAGGTGGACAACAACGTCTACAGCGGCCTGCTCACCT
The DNA here is from genome assembly GCF_900112375.1 of Pseudomonas citronellolis. Lineage (GTDB taxonomy): Bacteria > Pseudomonadota > Gammaproteobacteria > Pseudomonadales > Pseudomonadaceae > Pseudomonas > Pseudomonas citronellolis. The sequence goes on from NZ_FOLS01000015.1 coordinate 845, forward strand.
ACAGCCTCGCCGGCCACAGCATCGGCGCCGGCTACCAAGTGCTCACCGGCGACAGCGACTTCCCCTACCTGAACCGCGGCGACGGCGAAGGCACCAGCACCTACCTGCACACCGACGCCCAGCTGCTGAAGTTCAACCACGCCGGCGAGCGCACCTGGATCGGCCGCTACGCTTACGACTTCGCCAAGCTCGGCGTGCCCGGCCTGACCTTCAGCGTGCTCTACCTCAACGCCGACGACATCAAAACCGGCCGCGGCGACCAGGGCGAGTGGGAACGTGACATCGCGGTGGGCTACGTGGTCCCCGAGGGCACCTTCAAGGGCCTGGGCCTGGCCTGGAAGAACGCCACCATGCGCAGCGGCCTGCCGGTCAGCGGCTCGGGCACGGCGACGCAGCGGGACCAGGATGAGAACCGGTTGATCGTGAGTTATACGTTGCCGTTGTTCTAGGTCAGGTTGGGGGCTGTTGGAGTCAAGAGCCAAGAGCCCCTCTCCCTAACCCTCTCCCTGAAGGGAGAGGGGACCGTTCGGAGTGAGTGGATGTTTCGGCGTCAGCCGGAGATGACGGTTCAGGTTGAAACCATTCCTATCCGCCGGCACGGACAAGCTCCCTCTCCCTTCAGGGAGAGGGAGCGGAGCCAACCCAAGGCACGAAAGCCACCGGGCCGCGCCAGGATGCTCTTCGTAGGAGCGAGCTTGCTCGCGAACCGCATGGCACCGTATTTGTTCGCGAGCAAGCTCGCTCCTACGAGAAGCCGTGCTCGCCAGCAACACCCTCTTGCTGGAGCACACAGTGCGGCAGCAGGTCCAAAGGTATCTGCCCACCCTGAACGACCCGCGCAGCCACTCCCCCATCCTCCATCACCGGCGCTATGACAGCGCCGGGCCGCAGCTGGCGGATACGCGGAAGGTTCCGCGAGTCATTGACCGTCACCACCGTGAGCGCACTGCAGGCGAGCGCCTGCAATGCCCGCAGCACGGCCAGGTTGTGCGAATCGTCGTCGAGCATCGCCAGTATGGCCACCGCTCTCTCCGCGCCCGCCCGCCGGAGCACTTCCACGTCCTGAGGATCGCCCAGCACGGCGTCCGGGGCTGCCGTCGAGGTTCGGCTGGGCAGCAGGCGGATCGCGGCCTGGCCCCTTGCGTTCAGTTCCCGCCAGGCGTTGTAGGCCAGGGCGTTGTCGCCGATGACGATGTAATGCTCAGCGCGCGTCATTCGCCGCGCCCCAGAGCCCGTCGAACGGCAGGAAGTCCAGCCATTCCCCCGCCGCGAAAGTCCTGCCTGCCGGGACTTCCAGCAGGCCGTCGGCCACTGCCGCGCTCAGCAGGGTGCCGGAGCTCTGCCCCGGCAGCAGCAGGGCGACACCGTTCTCGATGCGCACCCGCAGGTATTCCTGGCGGGTACCCGCCGAAGGCCAGTCGAAGCCCGCCGGCAGCGGGTAGCGCCTGGGCCGGACCGCGGCCACGCCCATCCGCCGCAGCAGGTAGGGCCGCACCAGCAGCAGGAAGGTCACCAGGGACGAGCCGGGGTTCCCCGGTAGCCCGATGAAGGGCGTTGCGTCCAGTTGGCCGAAGGTGAACGGCTTGCCCGGTTTGATGGCCAGCTTCCAGAGCAGCACCTCGCCCTGCTCGCGCAGGAGCTGGCCGATGAAATCGGCCTCGCCCACCGAGACGCCGCCGGAACTGAGGATCAGGTCGTTCGCGCGGCCGGCGTCGAGGGCCGCGCGGATCGCCTCGGGGTCGTCTCCCACGCGGCCCAGCTCCACGACCTCGCAACCCAGGCGCTGGAGCAGCGCCCGCAGCAGCGTGCGGTTGCTGTCGTAGATTTGCCCGGGCGCCAGCGCCTGGCCCGCGGCGACCAGTTCATCGCCGGTGGAAAGCAGCGCGACCCGGGGGCGCCGCACGACCGGCGCGCGCTCATAGCCCTGGGAAGCCAGAACCCCCAGGGATACCGGCCCCAATACCCGGCCGGCTTCGAGCAGAGGTTCGCCGGCGGCGATCTCGTCCGCCCGCGGCCGAACGTTGGCGCCGGCCCGCGGCTGGCCTTCGATCAGCACCCGCTGGTCGTCGAGCAGCCTGCAGTTCTCCTGGATCTGCACGCAGTCGGCCCCTTCCGGCAGCGGCGCGCCCGTGTAGATGCGCGCGCAGGTGCCGGGCTCCAGCGGCGCCGGCGCCTGGCCGGCGAAGATCGTCTGGGAGATGCGCAGCGCCCGCCCGTCCAGGTCCGCAAGCCTGAAGGCATAGCCATCCATGGCGCTGTTGGCCCAGGGCGGCGAGTCGGTCCGCGCGAACAGGTCGCGCGCCAGCACGCGGCCATCGGCCAGGGCCAGCGCCAGTTCCTCGATATCGGCGATGGGCGAGCCTTGCGCCAGGTCGAGCAGGCGGCCCAGGGCCTCGTCGACCGGCATCAGCGCCGCGCCCTTCATTGGCGCGGCCCGCAGGCGTTGCCGGGCTTGAGGTGCGCGACGAAGTTGCAGGGGCGGTGCCGCGAATCGAGCTGCTCGACCAGGATGCCCTCCCAGGCCGTCCGGCAGGCCCCGGTGGAGCCCGGCAGGCAGCACACCAGGGTGCCGTTGGCCAGGCCGGCCAGGGCGCGGGACTGCACGGTGGAGCTGCCGATGTCGAGGATCGACAGCGCGCGGAACAGCTCGCCGAAGCCCTCGACCTGCTTGTCCAGCAGGCAGGCGACGGCCTCCGGAGTGCTGTCGCGGCCGGTGAAGCCGGTGCCGCCGGTGATCAGCACCACCTGCACGTCATCGTCGGCGATCCAGGCGGCGACCTGCGCGCGTATCCGGTAGAGGTCGTCCTTGAGCAGCACGCGCGCCACCAGGCGGTGGCCGATCTCGACGCAGCGGCTCGCCAGCAACTCGCCCGACGTATCGTTTTCGAAAGTTCGCGTATCGCTGACGGTCAATACCGCGATGTTCAGCGGAATGAATTCCGTATTCGGTTTGACACTCACGGGGCATCGCTCCAGTTGGAAGTTTCCGTGGAAACTAGAGACAAAGACCGGCGTCGTCCAATCGATATGGCAAACCCTCCGATCGGAGTCTTCTATCGACAAGAAGAGTGTTCCCGATAAGGCGCATCTATCTTCCGGTAAGCATTTGCAATTGGACGCATCCGCTGCAAGTTCTGTAGTTTTCCGCCTTCGATTCCGAGCCTTCGGATACAACGAGCATGAGCACTATCGAAATACCCTGTTCCATACTTCTGCTCGCCGGTGGAAAAGGCCAGAGAATGGGAGGAAAGGACAAGGGACTGATGCTCTTCCGCGGCAAGCCGTTCATCGCGCATATCCATGCCGTGGTGCGCGAACTGACCGACGACCTAATCATTTCCTGCAACCGCAACCAGGCTGTCTACGCGACCTATTCGGACCGCTGCGTGAGCGATTCGGTCGACGGCTATCCGGGCCCCCTGGCGGGTGTGATCGCGGGCCTGGAACAGGCCAGGCACGCGTGGATGCTGGTGCTGCCCTGCGATGCGCCGCTGGTCGACCAGGCGCTCGTCCGCGCCATGCTGGCGCACCTCGGCAAGGGCCTCGGCTACCCGCTGATGCTGCGCCAGGGCAGCCAATGGCAGCCGATGTTCAGCCTGCTGCCCAAGGCCCTGTTGCCGACCCTGGAGGCGGCCTGGGCGGCGGGCGAGCGAAGCCTGCTGCGGCTGCTCCTGGCCGCCCGGGCCAAGGGCCTGCCGTGCTCCTGCCAGGACCTGCGCCTGCAGAACCTGAACAGCCCCGAAGTGCTGCTGGCGGCGCAGAGCGGCACCATCGAAACCCGGCCGTGAAAGCAACTTCCGGCCTGCATCGAATGCGTTGTTTCCGTCATAGAGGAGTCTTATTGACGGATCGGAACAAGCGATTGGACGTTATTTGATCGCCTGCGTAACCTGAAAACAGGCAACAAGACACAAGGTGCCGTGATGGAGCTGATCGACGAAGCTCGAACCGATATATCCGATATCAATGCGCCGCCCGCGCCCGCGCAAACCTATAGTTATGTCGAGTTGGGCGAGAACTGGATAATCGGTGAGGCCGTACTTGCCCGGGAAACGGCATTGGCCATCAGTTATAACGGCATCAACCAGGCGGTGATGATGGTATCGCCGGGTAATATGGAAGACTTCGTCAGGGGTTTCAGCCTGACCAATGAAATCGTCACTTCCCTGGATGAAATCCGCGATATAAAAATCACCGGTTCCGGCGAGTCGTACCTGGCCCAGGTCGAAATAACCAACCGCGCCTTCTGGGCGCTGAAGGACCACCGCCGGCAACTGGCCGGCACCAGCGGCTGCGGCATCTGCGGGGTCGAGGCGCTGGACCAGGCGCTGCCGGCGCTGACCCCGCTGCGCCTCGCGCCGCTGCCGGAAGCGCGCCTGCTGGAGGGCCTGCGCGAGCGCATCAACGCCGCCCAGACGGTCGCCCGCGACAGCGGCGCCCTGCACGCCGCCCTGTACCTCGACGCCCAGGGCGAGGTGCGCCTGTGCCGCGAGGACATCGGCCGGCACAACGCCCTGGACAAGCTGATCGGCGCCATGGCCCAGGCGCGCTTCGAACCCGCCGAGGGCTTCGTCGTCGTCACCAGCCGCTGCAGCCTGGAACTCATTCACAAGGCGGTGCGGGCGCGCATCGGCACCCTGGTCAGCCTCTCGGCGCCCACCGCCCTGACCGTGGAATGGGCGCGCCGCAACCAGCTCAACCTCATCCACCTTCCCCACCACAGCCTGCCCAGGCTCTACAGCCCGGCGCCCTGACCCGCGCGCCCCGGAGTCCCGATGAACCAAGCCCATGAGTCGGCGGCAACGCTGACCCACCTGGACAATCGCGGCCATGCCCGCATGGTCGACGTCACCGCGAAGCAGGACAGCCAGCGCGAAGCCGTGGCCGAAGCCTGGATCAGGATGAAACCTGAAACCCTCGACCTGATCCTCGAACAGGGCCACCCCAAGGGCGATGTCTTCGCCACCGCGCGGATCGCCGGGATCATGGCGGCCAAGCGCACCCATGAACTCATCCCGCTGTGCCACCCGCTGCTGCTCAGCGCGGTCAGCGTCGAGCTCAAGCCGGTGCTGCCGGACTCGGTGCGCATCGTCGCGAGCTGCCGGCTGAAAGGCGCGACGGGCGTGGAGATGGAAGCCCTGACAGCGGCCAGCGTCGCGGCCCTGACGCTCTACGACATGTGCAAGGCGATCGACCGCGGCATGCAGATCGACTGGGTGCGGCTGCTGCGCAAGGCCGGCGGCCGCTCGGGCCTGTACCAGGTGGAGGACGCGCGATGATCCGCCTGCAGTACTTCGCCCGCTACCGCGAACTGCTCGGCAGCGAGGGCGAGCCCCTGCCCTGGCAGCCGGCCCTGGCCACGCTGGGCGACCTCCGCGACCACCTGGCCAGCCGCGGCGGCGCCTGGGCCGAGGTGTTCAGCCAGGGCAACCTGATGTGCGCGCGCAACCAGGAGTTATGCAGCCTGGACGAGCCCCTCGCCGATGGCGACGAAGTGGCGTTCTTCCCGCCGGTGACGGGAGGCTGAATGAGCATCTGCGTGCAACAGCAGGGCTTCTATGCCGGTGAACTCATCGAGCGGCTGCGCGGGCGCTCCGGCGGCGCCGGCGCCCTGGTGAGCTTCGTCGGCTACGTGCGCGACCTGGACGGCGGCGCCGAAGTCAGCGAGCTGTTCCTGGAGCACTACCCGGGCATGACGCAAAGGAGCCTGGAGCAGATCGCCGCGGCGGCGCGGGAGCGCTGGGCGCTGCTCGACCTCGAAGTGCTGCACCGCGTCGGCGCCCTCGCGGCGGCCGAGCCGATCGTCTTCGTCGGCGTCACCAGCCGGCACCGGCGGGACGCCTTCGAAGCCTGCGAATACATCATGGACCAGTTGAAGACCCGCGCCCCGTTCTGGAAGCGCGAACGCACGCCCCACGGCTGGCAATGGGTGGCGGCCCGCGAGACGGACAGCCAGGCCGCCGCGCGCTGGTGAGGGCACGGGTAGCGCCCGGGGTGAGCGCTACCCGTCCGCCCGTCTTCAGGTTCCGGTCTGCTCCGCGTCGGCCGGCGGCGCGGGCGGCTCGGCCGCCGGGGGCTGGGCGCCGCCCTTCTCCAGCGTCACCTTGCCGGCCTCCTTGTCGTAGCCCAGGGCGATGCTGTCCCCGGAAACCACCTTGTCCCCGAGGATTTCCCGCGCCAGGCGCGTCTCCACTTCCTGGCGTATCTGCCGCTTCAGCTCGCGGGCGCCGAACTCGGGCTGGTAGCCCACGTCGACCAGGTGATCGACCAGGGACTCATCGACCGTCAGGGTGATGTCCTGCGCGGCGGCCGTGCGCACTACCCGCTGCAGCTGGATGCGGACGATGGCGCGGATGTCGTCGCGGGACAGCGCATGGAACACGATGATGTCGTCGACGCGGTTGAGGAACTCCGGACGGAAGTGTCCCTTGAGCACGCCCATCAGCTCGTCGCGCAGCGCCTTGTCGTCCATGCGCTCGGCCTCGGAGCGTTCGAGGTTGTCCATGATGATCGAGGCGCCGAGGTTGCTGGTGGCGATGATGATGGTGTTGCTGAAGTCCACCACCCGGCCCTTGCCGTCGGTGAGCCGGCCGTCGTCGAAGACCTGCAGCAGCACGTTGTTGACGTCGGGGTGGGCCTTCTCGATCTCGTCCAGCAGGATCACGCTGTACGGCCGCCGGCGCACGCGCTCGGTCAGCTGGCCGCCCTCGTCGTAGCCGACGTAGCCGGGCGGCGCGCCGATCAGCCGGGCCACGGCATGGCGCTCCATGTACTCGGACATGTCGATGCGGATGATCGCCTGCTCGTCGCCGAACACGCTCTCCGCCAGCGCCTTGGCCAGCTCGGTCTTGCCCACCCCGGTCGGGCCGAGGAACAGGAAGGTGGCGATGGGCCGGTGGGCCTGGCCGAGGCCCGCGCGGGACAGGCGCACCGCATCGCTGACCGCCACCACCGCGTGCTCCTGGCCGATCAGCCGCTCGCGCAGCGTCTCTTCCATCTTCAGCAGCTTCTGGCGTTCTTCCTGGGTCAGCTCCGCCACCGGGATGCCGGTCAGCCGCGAGACCACCTCAGCGATGGACGAGGTGGTGACCTCCAGGGTCTCGGAACCGGTCTTGCGTTCCCAGGCCTCGGAGCGTTCCTCCAGCTGCGTCTGTTTCTCGCCGATCAGCTCCTCGAAGCTCTTCGCCTCGTCGAAGCGCTTGCGCGAGGTCGCGTAGTCCTGCTCGCGCTTGAGCTGGGCGATCTCCGCCTCCAGCTCCTGGATGTCCGCCGGCCGCGAGGTGGCGCCGATGCGCACGCGGGCGGCGGCCTGGTCGATCAGGTCGATGGCCTTGTCCGGCAGGAAGCGGTTGGTGATGTAGCGGTCGGCGAGTTCCGCGGCGGCGACGAAGGCATCGTCGGCGAAGGTCACCTGGTGGTGGGCCTCGAGCTTGTCGCGCAGGCCCCGGAGGATGACGATGGTCTGCTCCACCGTCGGCTCGGGGACGAACACCGGCTGGAAGCGGCGTTCCAGCGCGGCGTCCTTCTCGATGTACTTCTGGTACTCGTTGAGCGTGGTGGCGCCGATCAGGCTCAGCTCGCCGCGGGCCAGGGCCGGCTTGAGCACGTTGGCGATGTCCAGCCCGCCCTCCTCGCCGCCCTGCCCGGCGCCGACGATGGTGTGCAGCTCGTCGATGAACAGCACCAGCTCGTCGTGCTTGGCGGTGACTTCGTCGATCAGCTGTTTGGCCCGCTCCTCGAATTCGCCGCGGTACTTGGCGCCGGCGACCATCGAGTTCAGGTTCACCTCCACCAGGCGCTTGCCGCGCAGCACTTCCGGCACGTCGCCGTTGACGATGCGCTGGGCCAGCCCTTCGACGATCGCCGTCTTGCCGACGCCGGGCTCGCCGATCAGCACCGGGTTGTTCTTCTTGCGCCGGGCCAGCACCTCGATGGCGTTCTCGATCTCCTGGGCCCGCCCCAGCACCGGGTCGAGCTTGCCCTGGCGCGCCAGCTGGGTGAGGTCACGGCCGAACTTGTCCAGCGTCGGCGTGCCGCTGGGGGTATCCACGCGGCCGTCTTCGGCGCCCTTGCCGACGATCTTGACCACCTTCTGGCGCAGCGTCTCGGGGGTCACGCCGTACTTCTTCAGCAGCGTGCCGGCCAGGCTCTCGGGCACCGAGGCCAGGCCGATCAGCAGGTGCTCCGGGCCGACGTAGGAATGCCCCAGGTCCCGCGAGGCCTGGAAGGCCAACTGGAAGGCCTTCTTCAGGCGCGGCGAGATGGTCATGCGGTCCACCGGCGCATCGGCGGAGGCGTTGCCGGTCTGCGCGTGCTGGTCGATATAGCCCTTGATGTCCTCCGGCGACAGCTTCATCTCCTTGAGCAGGGCGACCACCACGTCGGTGTCGGCCAGCACGTACAGCAGGTGCTCGGTGTCCAGCTCGTTGCGCCTGAGTTCGTGGGCCTTTTCCGCGGCGCGCTGGAGAATCTCCAGGGTCTGGGCGCTGAAGGCATCGGTGGCGTCGACCGACTCGCGGGGCACTTCGGCGGCCATGCCGAAACCATCGCCCTCCTCGCCCGCGCCGCCGAACCTGTCGAAGAAGCGTGAAAGCCCGCCGCCTCCGAGCAGCGAGTCGAACGGATTGAGCATGCTCTGGTGCCGCATCAACTGACGGTAGTCGTGGTCGCAGATCGACATCGACTTGCGCTCGCCATTCTGTACGACGGTCACGCGGGCAACGGCGGGTCGCGCATTACAGATTTCACAGAGAGTCGCCATGATGAACTTTCTCCACGCAACAAGTGGGCGCTTGTAATCGAGCGGCCGCATCTCCAGCAGCGCATAGCCATGGATGAGTTCAATAACGAACCCGGAGACTTGGCATGCACTGTTTTTTCGAAACGAAAGAGACAGGAAAACTCGAAAAGCCGGAACGGTTATTACACCGTCCGTTCACCATAGTCCGGGAAGTGGAAGAGCGCCAGACGAAATCGACCACGGCCAAACAACGAAAAACGCTAAGCGGCGGCGCCATAGTTACAAAACAATGACACGCCGGGAAAAAACTCATCGGAATATGCCGGAACAACTTCCGAACAGCGGCGCAATGAGTGAATCGCAGTACGACGGAAGGCCGGAACTATTGCGGCGAAGTGAGTCGACGCAATAGTCCGGGGAAGTTATCGGGAAAATCGCCCGGATAGGGGAAGTTATTCGCCGAGCTGTTCCAGCAGGTCGGCGGAAGGCACGAAGAACAGGCTGCCGGTCACCGCGCGGCTGTAATCCAGCAGGCGGTCGTAGTTGCCCGCCGGGCGCCCGACGAACATGTTCTGCAGCATTTCCTCGATGGGCTCGGGCGAGCGGGCATAACCGATGAAATAGGTGCCGAACTCCCCCGCCCCCGGCCGGCCGAAAGGCATGTTGTCGCGCAGGATCTTCACTTCCTTGCCGTCCTTGACCAGGGTGGTGAGGGAGCTGTGCGAGCAGCTCGGCTTGACCGATTCGTCCAGCTCGATGTCGGACAGCTTGGTGCGCCCGATGATGCGCTCCTGGGCCTCGATGGACAGCCGGTTCCAGCCGGCCATGTCGTGCAGGTACTTCTGCACGATGACGTAGCTGCCGCCGGCGAAGCCGGGGTCTTCGTCGCCGATCAGGGTGAAATGGGCCGCCTCGCGGCCCGCAGGGTTCTCGGTGCCGTCGACGAAGCCGACCATGCTGCGCATGTCGAAGTAGCGGAAGCCCTGGACTTCGTCGACCACTTCCACCGCCTTGCCCAGCCGGGTGACCACCTGGGTCGCCAGTTCGAAGCACAGGTCCATCTGGTCCGCGCGGATGTGCAGCAGGATGTCGCCCGGCGTGGAAACGGCCACGCGCTCACCGGAACCCACTTCGCGGAAGGTGTGCAACGCCGCCGGGCGAGGCGCGCCGAACAGCCTGTCCCAGGCCTCGGAGCCGAAGCCGACGACGCAGGAAAGATTGCCCGCCGGCGCCCGCTTGCCGACCGAACGCACCAGGGCGGCGATATCCCCGCACAGTGCGCGCACGGCATCGCGGTTTTCCTCGCCGGAAACCAGCGTCATCACGAGAAAGATCGCGCTACTGGTGATCGGACTGTCGACTGCCTGGGGATTGGGGAGTTCTTCTGTCATTTTGCTTGGCAACTACCATCACGGTTGGGCGTTCGAGACTACCAGATAATAGCGGGCGCATGACAATCGTCATCGCGCGTGCCGAATGGTTTTATTCCGAACTGCAAGTAAGGCTGAAAAAGAAAGGGGTGCCATTGGCACCCCGGTTATATGTTGGGCAACTTGGCTCAGTTGACTTCCGAGCGCATCACCCGAACCGGCACGGATTTATAGGAGGGCGTTCCGCTGTCGACGTCTATGTAGTCCAGCGGCACCAGTCTATTGGCTTCGGGATAGTACGCGGCGACCGAACCCGCGGCGATCTTGTATTCAATGGCGGTGATCTTCTCGTAACGCAGTTTGCGCCCCGCGGTAATTGTTTCTATATCCACCAGGTCGCCATGTTCCAAACCCCTGGCCGCCAGGTCGTCCGGGTTCATGAAGAGCACGTCGCGCCGCCCGAATACGCCGCGGTAGCGATCGTCCAGCGCATAGATGGTGGTGTTGTACTGGTCGTGGCTGCGGATGGTCACCAGGCGCAGGACGTCTTCGCCCTCCACCACCTTGTCTTCGTGCAGGCCGGGGAAGACGAAGAACTCGGCCTTGCCCGAGGGCGTGTCCCACTTGCGCTCGGTCGGCGGCAGCGGCATGCGGAAGCCGCCCGGGACGCGGATGCGGGCATTGAAGTCGTCGAAGCCGGGCACCGTCTTCTCGATCAGGTCGCGGATGCGGTCGTAGTCGGCGACCAGCTCCAGCCAGGGCACCTTGCTGTCCGGCAGGGTGGCGTTGGCCATGCCGGCGACGATGGCCGGCTCGGAGAGCAGGACGTCGGAAGCGGGCTTCAGCTTGCCGGCCGAGGCATGGACCATCGACATGGAGTCTTCCACGGTCACCGATTGCGGCCCGGTTTCCTGCACGTCCAGCTCGGTCCGCCCCAGGCAGGGGAACAGGAAGCTGTGCTTGCCCACCAGCAGGTGCGTGCGGTTCAGCTTGGTGCCGATGTGCACGCTCAGCTCCAGCTTGCCCATGGCCGGGAAGCACTGGCCGGGGTCGGGCAGCGCCACGGCGAAGTTGCCGCCCAGGCAGATCAGCGCCTTGGCCGTGCCGTCGATCATCGCCTGCATCGCCTGCACGGCATCGTGGCCATGCTGCGCCGGCGGCTTGAAGCCCAGCACCTGTTCGATCTTGCCGAGGAAGGCGCTCGACGGCTTCTCGGTGATGCCCACCGTGCGGTTGCCCTGGACGTTGGAGTGGCCGCGCAGCGGGCAGATGCCGGCCCCGGGCTTGCCGAAGTTGCCGCGCAGCATCAGCAGGTCGCAGATGAGCCGGACGTTGGCGGTGCCCTCGTTGTGCTGGGTGATGCCCATCCCGTAGGTCACGATGGTGGCGTTGGACTTCGCGTAGGCCGCCGCGACCATTTCCAGGTCGGATTTCTTCAGGCCGCTGGCGGCTTCGATGTCCGGCCACTGGGTGGCGTGCAGGTCGGCGACCAGCGCGTCGAAGCCGACGGTGTGCTGCTTGATGAACGCGTAGTCGAGCGCACCGCCCAGGCTGTCCTCGATCTCCAGCAGCGCCTTCATGATGCCCTTGATCGCCGCCGCGTCGCCGCCTGCCTTGACCATGAAGTAGGAGGACGCGATGCGGGTGGAGCCGTAGGTGGCCATCTCGATCATGTCCTGCGGGTCGGCGAAACGCTCCAGCGCGCGCTCGCGCAGCGGGTTGAACACCATGATCGGCACCTTGCGCCGCGACGCCTCGTGCAGCGTGCCCATCATCCGCGGGTGGTTGGTGCCGGGGTTGTGGCCGATGGAGATGATCAGCTCGCAGGCCTCGAAGTCATCCAGCGATACCGTGCCCTTGCCGATGCCGATCGAACGCGGCAGGCCGACGCTGGTGGGCTCGTGGCACATGTTCGAGCAGTCCGGGAAGTTGTTCGTGCCGTATTCCCGGGCGAACAGCTGGTACAGGTAGGCCGCCTCGTTGGAGGCCCGCCCGGAGGTGTAGAACTCCACCTCGTCGGGCTCCAGGCCACGGAGAATCTCGCCGATGCGGGCGAAGGCGGTTTCCCACTCGATGGGCTGGTAGGTGTCCGAGGCGCGGTCGTAGACCAGCGGGTGGGTGATGCGCCCGAGGTCTTCCAGTTCGTAGTCGCTGCGGTGCAGCAGGGAAGCCACCGGGTGGCTGGCGAAGAACTCGGGGGTGACGCGCTTGCTGGTGGCCTCCCAGGTCACCGCCTTGGCGCCGTTCTCGCAGAACTGGAAGGTGGACCTGTGCTCCTTGTCCGGCCAGGCGCAGCCGGGGCAGTCGAAGCCGTCGGGCTGGTTGGTGCGCATCAGGGTGATGGGCGCCTTGAGGGTATCCATCTGTTCCCGGACGGCCGTGGCCGTCGCCTTGAGAGCGCCCCAACCACCAGCGGGACCATCGTATTTACGAACACCAGGTACCTTGCGTCGAATAGTCATGATCGCTCCATATATACGAGCAGGCCGATAGTTGGGCGTGGCTCGACAGTTTTATATGTTCAGACGCTATAGCGATTATCTTTCTCCGCTATAGCGATATTGCCTTGCGCTCTACCCTCCCGAAAAAACAAAACTTCTTTCTTTCAAGAAGAAACCATCGTCGCCAGCCAACGAAAAACTGGCGCCTGTTACATGACTTGCCGGATGAGATCAACAGGAAGTTGCGAGAAAAAATAGCTTGCTCATGCCGCTCGATCGTGTTCTAGAATCTAAGCGGCGCACTTCCGAGATGTCAAGGCAAAGAACGAGAGTTGCACAGGCGCAAGCGCTCACTTAGTTAGCTTGCTTTGTGCCCGACACTCTCCGGCGAACTTTCCCTCCACTCCACAAGGCAGAGAAAGCATGGACACATACAGCTCGACCGCAATTGATCTGGCTCGTCTGCAGTTTGCCTTCACCGTTGGCGTCCATATAGTCTTTCCGGCCATCACCATTGGTCTCGCCAGTTTCCTGACGGTACTCGAAGGTCTTTGGCTTAGAACCGGAAGAGATGTCTACCGGGATCTTTACAGCTTTTGGGTGAAGATTTTCGCCATCAACTTCGGCATGGGTGTCGTTTCCGGATTGGTAATGGCCTATCAGTTCGGCACCAACTGGAGCCGCTTTTCATACTTTGCCGGCGGTATTACCGGGCCCTTGTTGACTTATGAAGTTCTGACCGCGTTCTTTCTCGAGGCGGGCTTTCTCGGTGTGATGTTGTTCGGCTGGGAGCGCGTAGGCCGGGGCCTGCACTTCTTCGCCACCGCCATGGTCGCGCTGGGCACATTGATTTCCACCTTCTGGATATTGTCTTCCAACAGTTGGATGCATACGCCGCAAGGCTTCGAGATCGTCGATGGCCGGGCGGTGCCGGTCGACTGGCTGGCCGTCATCTTCAACCCGTCGTTCCCCTTCCGGCTCGCGCACATGGCCATCGCCGCGTTCCTCGCCACCGCCTTCTTCGTCGGGGCCTCCGGGGCCTGGCACCTGCTGCGCCGGAGCAACGACGAGGCCGCGCGCACCATGCTCTCCATGGCGGCCTGGATGGCGCTGCTGGTCGCGCCCATCCAGGCCGTGGTCGGCGATGCCCATGGGCTCAACACGCTGGAACACCAGCCGGCGAAGATCGCGGCCATCGAAGGGCACTGGGAGAATGTTCCGGGCGAACCTTCACCGCTGATATTGGCCGGCTGGCCCGACATGAAGGCGGAAAAAACCCACTTCGCCATAGAAGTTCCTCTGTTGGGAAGTCTTATTCTCACCCACAGTCTGGATCGCCAGATTCCCGCACTCAAATCATTCCCGCCGGAAGACAGGCCGAACTCCACGGTTATCTTCTGGACGTTCCGGATAATGGTAGCCATGGGACTCCTGATGATACTTACCGGCCTCTGGAGTCTATATCTGAGATGGCGCGGAAAACTCTACGATTCCCGCTTTTTCCTCAAGTTCGTGCTCTGCATGGGCCCTTCGGGACTCATTGCCCTGCTGGCCGGCTGGGTAACTACCGAAATGGGCCGGCAGCCCTGGGTGGTCTACGGATACATGCGCACCGTCGATGCCGCCTCGGCGCAAACCACCGCGCAAATGACCATCAGCCTGGTACTTTTCGTTCTTGTCTACTTCGCACTCTTCGGCACCGGCATCGCCTATATGCTGAAACTCGTACATAAGGGGCCGCAACCCCACGATGCGGAACATCCCATCGAAGGCGGTGCAGGCCAGATGCGTACGCCCGCACGTCCATTGTCGGCATCCGACGACCGTTAAGCGCAAGCACTGCAAACTTGAGGAGCGAATAACATGGGCGTCGATCTCACACTCATCTGGGCATTGATCATCATCTTCGGCATCATGATGTACGTCATCATGGATGGCTTCGACCTGGGCATCGGCATTCTTTTCCTTGCAATAAAGAACAAGGAAGAACGCGACGTCATGATGAATACTGTCGCCCCCGTATGGGACGGTAATGAAACATGGCTGGTATTGGGCGGCGCGGGATTGTTCGGCGCCTTTCCCCTGGCCTATTCGGTATTGCTCAGCGCGCTCTACCTGCCCCTGGTGCTCATGCTGCTGGGGCTGATCTTCCGCGGCGTGGCCTTCGAGTTCCGCTTCAAGGCCAGCGACAGGAACCGCCACTGGTGGGACAAGGCCTTCATCGGCGGCTCCATCGTGGCGACCTTCGCCCAGGGCGTGGCGCTGGGCGCCTTCATCGACGGCATCCCGGTGGCCAACAACGCCTATGCCGGCGGCAGCCTCGACTGGCTGAGCCCCTTCCCGATCTTCTGCGGCTTCGCCCTGCTGGTGGCCTACGCGCAGCTGGGCAGCACCTGGCTGATCATGAAGACCGAAGGGCAGCTGCAGGCGGAGATGTACCGCTATTCCTCCTACTTCATCTGGATACTGCTGTTCGCCATCGCGATCATCAGCATCTGGACGCCCCTGTCGCACCCGCAGATCGCCCAGCGCTGGTTCAGCCTGCCGAACCTGGTCTACTTCCTGCCGGTCCCGGCGCTGCTGCTGTTCAGCTTCTTCGCCACCCTGATCACCCTCGCCCACCGGGCCACGGTGACACCCTTCATGCTCACGCTGCTGGTCATCTTCCTGGGCTACAGCGGGCTGGGCATCAGCGTCTGGCCGAACATCATCCCGCCGGCGGTCTCCATCTGGCAGGCGGCCTCACCGGTGCAGAGCCAGCTGTTCGCCCTGATCGGCGCGCTGTTCATCCTGCCCTTCATCCTGATGTACACGTCCTGGAGCTATTACGTGTTCCGCGGCAAGGTCAAGGTCGGCGAGGGCTACCACCACTGAGCAACGGGTGGCGGCATGGGATGGAATGCGAACCGGCAGGCGACCCCTGCCGGTTTCGGCCAGCCGATCTAGGCAACCGGGGACGCCACGCCCCTGCCCCGCTCCGAGGACGGCAGCGCCCACTGGAAGCAGGACTTGCCCAGGGCCTTGGCGACCAGCATGGCCGAATCCGCGGCCAGGACCAGTTCGTCGGCCTGCCGGCCGTCGCGGGGAAACTCGGCGACACCGATGCTGACGCCGATCTGCAGGGCCGGGAACTCTTCCAGCAGGCTGGCTTTCGCCACCCCCAGCAAGCGTTCGCAGAGCGCTTCGACCTCCGCGCCGGTGGCGCCGGTGATCAGCGCGAACTCATCCCCACCCAGCCGCGCCAGCAGGTCGCCGCCGCGTATGGTCCTGCTCCACTTGTTCGCCACCACCTGCAGCAGGCGGTCGCCCACGGCGTGGCTATGCAGGTCGTTGACCTGCTTGAAGCCATCCAGGTCGAGGTAGAGCAGGGTCAGCGACTTCTTCTGGTGCCCCGCCGCCGACATCGCCTGGCGCAGCGACAGGTCGAAACCACGGCGGTTGAGCACGCCGGTCAGCACATCGTGGCCGGACTCGTATTCAAGGCTCGACAAGAGTTTCGAACGGGTTTTCATGGTGCGGTGCATGCGCACCGCGACCAGTACCAGAAAGAACAGTTGCACCGAACTCAGGCAGGCTCCCAGAACGAAACAGGCGAATGACTTCACACCCAGGGCCTGGCCATGTAGCCAGATGAATATCAATAGCCCGGCCATCGTCGCCCAGGAGAACAGTGATACGCCCAGAAGTGCATTGAACTGATGACGAAGATGGCGAACCAGACTTTCCTGACTAATCTGCAAGACACAACCCCTGGCAAAAATTTTCTACCGCAATGAATCGTCAGCCAATTGAAATACTTGAGCCATACGGACGGACGGCAGTTCCCTGCGTGCACACTAATGGCGCAGCGGAGAAATACCGCCGAAATTCTGGAATAAGAACGCGCGGAAACTCAGTGGCGGGCACTGAATCGGTGATCGAGCGCGGCGCTTTGGCTAACTCTGCGTAAAGTGGTTACTTCTTCTGCAGCCAGGAGTCCACGACATCGCTGCCATATTCCGCCTTCCAGGCCTTCAGAACTTTATGGTTGCCGCCCTTGGTTTCAACGACCTCGCCACTGTGCGGGTTGCGGTAGACCTTGACCGCCCGCGCGCGCCGCTTGGCGCGCACGCCCCGCCCCGCGCGCGCAGGCGCTTCGCCATGGGCCCGGGGGTCGAGGATGGCGGTCACGTCGCCCAGGGACTTGCCGTATGCCTGCATGAGTTCATTCAGTTTCTGCTCGAACTCGATTTCCTTCTGCAGATTGACATCGTTCTTCAGCGACTCCAGGTGGGCCATCTGTTCTGCGAGCGCTTTCTCGACAGCGCGAAACTCTGCCAGCTTGGACATGGGAAACTCCTTCAGCAAAAGTTTTTCCAACCGATGAATATACCGGACAATTTCTGCGAATCCAAACGCCCGAAGTCCTGAAGCCATACATCCGCAAAGGTCTTTCGAACCATAAGGCAGGCCTCCACGGAGTTCACCTCGTTTTCAACGATCATTCCGGGCCCGGTAATTCGATACAGCGATATCGTATATTCGCCCGCGGCTCTCCGCGCTTTATCTGGAGTCCTGGAACATACCTGCCGCTGCGATATCCGGATGCGCTTATAAGCAACTGTCTATTGGGTTATTCCCCTTCGGGCCAGCGCAAGCGCTGTTCGCGATGGAACCGAGAAAACAATGCAGGAACAACTGTCTTGCAGGCCGCGCCGGGGCTCTCTTCGTAGGAGCGAGCTTGCTCGCGAACAGACTCCGCTGCGGGGCTCATTCGCGAGCAAGCTCGCTCCTACGAGAAGCCATGCGCGCTCCTACAGGGCAATACGGACCACCCCGGAACGTAGGGCGTATAACCGTTCGCGGTTATACGCCGCTGGCCGATGCACCAATACTCGACGAAAACGGCATAGGACTGGATCACTCCTCCCCCAACTGCCGCCACATCCGCTGCGTCAGGCGCTGGCGGACATCGCCCCAGGTAGCCCAGGGATCGTCCCCGTCACGCAAGGCCAGGCGCTCGTCGATATTCTGCAGGGTCCAGGCATTGGCCCCCCGCAACCTCTCCAACTCCTCCGGCGCCACCGGCACCGACACCGGCAGGCCCTCGCGGGCGCGCACCGACCAGGCGCACACGGTGCTGGCGCCGCGGCTGTTGCGCAGGTAGTCGACGAAGATCCTGCCGACGCGGTTCTTCGGCCCGGATACGGCGCTGAAGCGCTCCGGCATCCGTTGCGCCATGTGCCGGGTGATGGCGTGGGTGAAATCCCTGACCTCCTCCCAGCCATGGCGGCGCTCCAGCGGCACCAGGATGTGCATGCCCTTGCCGCCGCTGGTCTTGAGGAAGCTGGCCAGCTCCAGTTCCTCCAGCAGCGCGAGGATTCGCCGGGTGGCCTCGATCATCCGCGCCCAGGGCAGGCTGGGGTCGGGGTCCAGATCGAGGACGAAGCGGTCGGGGTGCTCCAGGTCGTCCACCCGCGCATTCCAGGTGTGCAGCTCCACCACCCCCATCTGCGCGGCGCCGGCCAGGGCCCGGGCGCTGGCGATGCGCAGCAGCGGCGCGTGGCCGGGGTCCAGCCCGGGGTCGAGCTGCTCCACGCCGGCCATCTCGGTGTGCGGGGCATGGCGCTGGAAGAACACCTCGCCACCGACGCCGTCCGGGGCGCGCAGCAGCGACACCGGGCGGTCGTCGAGCCAGGGCAGGATGCGTTCGGCGGCCCGCTCGTAGTAACGCGCAAGGTCCAGCTTGCGCAGGCCGCTGGCGGCGTCGATCACCCGCTCCGGGTGGGTGATGACGATACCGGCGACCCGCTCGCCGCGTTCCTCCGGGTCCGTCGCCGGCTTCTTCACCTCGGGCCTCCCGGGCGGCCCTGTTCGCCGGGCAGCGTTCGCCCACTGAGCACGCTTTGCGGCTGCTCGGCGAGGATGTCGTGGCGGGGAAAATCGCGGGCCTCGTCGTCGCGGCCCTTGACCAGGAACCACTGCGGCTTGCGCCCGGCCATGCGGGTGCGGATCAGGCTCCAGCTGCCGTGCAGCTTGCTCCCCTCCAGGCGGAACTTCAGGTGGCCGCTCTCCAGGCCCTGGCGCGGGTCGCCCAGCGGCACCCAGCGGCCGCGGTCCCAGACGATGACGTCGCCGGCGCCGTAGTGCCCCTCGGGGATGTGCCCCTCGAAGCCGGCGTACTCCAGCGGGTGGTCCTCCACCTCGATGGCCAGGCGCTTCACCGACGGGTCCAGGCACGGCCCCTTGGGCACCGCCCAGCTCTTCAGCACTCCATCCAGCTCCAGGC
The DNA here is from genome assembly GCF_900112375.1 of Pseudomonas citronellolis. Lineage (GTDB taxonomy): Bacteria > Pseudomonadota > Gammaproteobacteria > Pseudomonadales > Pseudomonadaceae > Pseudomonas > Pseudomonas citronellolis. The sequence goes on from NZ_FOLS01000015.1 coordinate 19,664, forward strand.
GGAAGTCGTAGTGCAGGTGACTGGCGGCATGCTTCTGGATGACGAAGTCCAGCGCCCGGCCCCTGCGGGACGGGGCTTGCCCGCGAGGCTCCGGCGTGCCGCCGAAATCGCGGCGGCGGGCGTACTCCTCCAGGCTCGACTGATCATTGGCCATCGACGTCTCCATCAACTGGCGGCCCCGTCACTATAGCCGCCCTGCCCCTGCCGCCATGGCGCTGCCGGGCGGCGAGGCGGTTGCCGAAAGGAGCGTTCGCTGGTTGCAGATAAGAAATCGTTATAACGGCAACTCGCTAGCAGGCTACTGTTCATTTCCTGACGTCGGCTTTTCGGCGTGATCGGACGACCGATCCCAGCTTCGCCGTACCCTGCGGACCCGCTTCAATCAAGTCGATAACTCGGGAGCCACCCGATGCAAACCTATTTGCAGGCCAAACGCATTCTCGAAGACAGCTTCACGCCCTACCGCTGCCAGTGCACCCTCGAAGCGGACGGTTCGATGACCGTGCAACTGCTCGCGCCCAACAGCTGCGACGTGGAACTGACCATCCCGCAGATCCCCCGCCACGACTGGGACAGCCTGCGCGCCGTGGCGAAACTGGCCCTGGAGCTGCGCCAGGCGCTGGACATGGCGCTGTCGGAACAGCAGCGGCCGGCCAAGCCCCTGAGCCTGGCGCCCGGCTAGCCACTCTTCGGGCCACCCTGGAGCCCCCGATGCAGGCAACCCCGCCCGGACTCTCCCGCGCCACCGCCTTCACCCTGGCCCTCTGCTGCGCCTTCTCGGTCGCCACCATCTACTACAACCAGGCCATGCTCTCGCTCATCGGCGACAGCTTCGCCCTCGGCACCGCCCAGGTCGGCCAGGTGGCCATGCTCACCCAGGTCGGCTATGCCGCCGGGCTGCTGCTGTTCGTGCCCCTGGGCGACCGCCTGGTGCGCCGCCGGCTGATCCTCGCGCTGCTGGTGGGCAACGCCCTGAGCCTGCTGGCCGCGGCCCTGGCGCCGAGCTTCGCCCTGCTGCTGGCGGCCAGCGCGCTGGTCGGCCTGTCGGCGGTGAGCGCGCAGGTGATCATCCCCGCGGCCACTTCGCTGGCCGCCAGCGAACAGCGCGGCTGGGCGCTGGGGTTGATGGTCAGCGGGCTGTCGGCCGGCGGCCTGCTGGCCAGGACGCTCAGTGGCGGCGTCAGCCACTGGCTGGGCTGGCGCGGCATGTTCCTGCTGGCGGCGCTGCTGGATGCCCTGCTGTTCGCCGCCATCCTGCTGCGCATGCCGCTCACCCGGCCCACCAGCGACCAGCCCTACCCGGCCCTGCTGCGTTCGATCCTCGGCCTGCTGCGCGAGCACCCGGCGCTGCGCTGGTCGTCGCTGGCCGGCGCCCTGACCTTCGCCGCCCTCAACGTGTTCTGGGGCTCCATGGCGGCGCTGCTGGCGCAGCCGCCCTACGGCTACTCCAGCGCCCAGGCCGGGCTGTTCGGGCTCTCGGCCATCGCCGGCATCCTCGCCGCCTCCTTCCTGGGCCGCCTCACCCAGCAGCACGGCATGCGCCTGAGCTACCTGGGCGCCGGCGCGCTGCTGGCGACCTTCACCGGCCTCTACCTGGCCGGTCCCCTGGGCCTGTGGCTGCCGCTGCTGCTCGCCGCCACGCTGCTGGACATCGGCAACCGCGCCAACCAACTGGCCAACCAGGCCCGCGTGCTGGCCCTGGCGCCGGACGCGGTCAGCCGCCTGAACACCGCCTTCATGGTCAGCTATTTCGCCGGCGGCGCGGCCGGCTCGGCCCTAGGCGCGATGGCCGCCGGGCATGCCGGCTGGCACGGCCTGGCCCTGGTCGGCGCGGGCTTCGCCCTGGCCGCGCTGCTGGCGGTGTGGCTGTTCGACCGGCGCAGGTACGCGGAACACGCTGGATGACCTCCGGTCGGCAAAAACAATAACGGCATTTAAATATGCTGAAATTGCCCTTGTAGTGTTATCGACCTGCAAGAGGCTACCGCCATGAACGTCAGGACACTGCTTTTCCTCGGGCTCGCCGCACTCTGCGCCAGCACCGCCCTGCCCACCCAGGCCAACGCCGCCGCCGCGCCCGCCGCGGCCTCGGCGCTGGACACGCGCCTGGCCTTGCGCGACCTGTGGCTGGAACACATCTTCTGGATCCGCGACTACGCGCAGGCCAACCAGGCCGGCGACAGCCGCCAGGCCAAGGTGGCCGGCGAACAGGTGGTGGCCAACGCCACGGCCATCGCCAACAGCATCGCCCCGCTGTATGGCCAGCCGGCCGCCGACCAGTTGCTGAAGCTGCTGGCCGGGCACTGGGGCGCGGTGAAGCACTACAGCGACGCCAGCGTGGCCAAGGACGCCAACGGCCGCAAGGCCGCGGTCAAGGACCTGCAGAGCAACGCCGGAGCCATCGCCCACTTCCTCGCCGGGGCCAACCCCAACCTGCCGGAGAACGGCCTGCGGGCCATGCTCGGCACCCACGGCGCCCAGCACATCGCCCAGATCGACCAACTGGCCGCCCACGACTACGCTGCCGAAGCCAGGACCTGGGCAGCCATGCGCGGGCACATCCTGATGCTCTCCGACGCCCTGGCCAGCGCCCTGGTCAAGCAGTTCCCCGACAAGTTCGCAGCGAGGTAGGCGCATGCTTCAGGGATTGGGCCGCACCCAGCAGGACCTGCTCAGCGCCCTGCTCTACCGCGCGCAGGGCATGAGCATCGACGAGCTGGCCGAGCAACTGGCGGTGACGCGCACCGCCGTGCGCCAGCACCTGGCGGCGCTGGAGCGCGACGCCCTGGTCCTGCGCGGCCCGCTGCGCCCCACCGGGCGCCGCCCGGAGCAGCTGTACCAGCTGAGCCCGCGCGGCCGCGAGCTGTTCCCGCGGCAGTACCAACTGCTGGCCGACCTGCTGATCGGCGAAGTGGCGCAACTCATCGGCCACGACGCCCTGGTAGCGCTGATGCGCAAGCTGGGCGAACGCATGGCCGCGGAACTGGAACAGGCCCCGGTGGACGAGGCCCGCATCGTCGAACACATGAACGCCGCCGGCTACGAGGCGCAACTGATCGCCCGCAGCGGCGGCGAACCGGAGATAATCGCGCACAACTGCGTGTTTCACCACCTGGCCAGCCGCCACCCGGAAGTCTGCGAACTCGACCTGGCTCTGCTCGGCCGCCTCGGCGGCGCCGTCGTCGAGCACCGCGAGTGCATGCTGCGCGGCGGCCAGGTCTGCCGCTTCCAGCTGCAACGCGGCGACTAGCCCCGCTGCGCCGCCAGCGTCCGGCTGGAGGGCTCGATCTCGCCGATCTTCTCCAGCCGCGCGCGCACGATGTTGCGGCTGATGCCCAGCAGGCGGGCGGTCTGCAACTGGTTGCCGTGGCAGTAGTGGTAGGCGGTGCGGAACACGGTTTCCTCGATGTGTTCGTACAGCTCCGGCAGGTTGCGTTCGTAGAGCGCCAGCAACGCCGCATCCAGGCTCGCCTCCCCAGGCGTGGCGGCCGGCGCCGGAAGCTCGGCGCGGGCCGGCGTGGTGCGCAGGTCGGCCAGGTAGAGGTCGCCCGGCTGCACCTGCTGGTTGCGGCATACCAGCAAGGCATGGTGGATGGCGTTTTCCAGTTCGCGGATGTTGCCCGGCCAGTTGTGGCCCAGCAGCTTGCGTTCGGCTTCCGGGCTCAGGCTGGCGCGCTGGTAGCCCAGGCGCTGGCAGTGCTCCTCGAGGAAGAATTCGGCCAGCGGCAGGATGTCCCCGGGGCGCTCGCGCAATGGCGGCAGGCGGATGGTGGCGACGTGCAGGCGGTAGAACAGGTCCTCGCGGAAATGCCCGGCCACCACGGCATCGGCCAGGTTGACGTTGGTCGCCGCCACCAGGCGCACGTCGATGGGAATGGGGTTGCGCGAGCCCAGGCGCACCACTTCGCGCTCCTGCAGCACGCGCAGCAGCTTGACCTGCATGTTCAGCGGCAGGTCGCCGATCTCGTCGAGGAACAGGGTGCCGCCGTTGGCCGCCTCGAACCAGCCGGCCTTGCTGCTGGTCGCGCCAGTGAAGGCGCCCTTCTCATGACCGAACAGTTCGCTTTCCACCAGGGTTTCCGGGAAGGCGCCGCAGTTCACCGCGACGAAGGGCGCCTTGCCGCGCCGGCTGAGCTGGTGGATGTGCCTGGCCACCAGCTCCTTGCCGGTACCGGTCTCGCCGATGATCAGGGCATTGGCCTCGCTGGGGGCCAGGCGTTCGATGCGGCTGAGCAACTCGCGCGAACGCGGGTCCTCGAAGACCAGCACGGTGGCCCGGACCGATTTGCTCAGTTCGCGGGCGTGGGGATGGGTGAGCAGCGACATGGCGGCAGGTCCTTTGGCAGGCAGTGGCCGGATAGTGCCTGAAAATTCTTATTACCAAAAAATCATAAATAGTCATTTCAATATTCCACTTTGCGATTTGCTGCTCCAGCAGCACAGCAGCAGCAACGCCTGCTGCCAGCGCAGACTCGCCAGGGCGCCTCGGCGGCGCCGCCTTATTCAAATAAGGCCTTTTAAATCAATTATTTATATAGATTTTCAGTAAACCGGTACGGTTGTTGCCCTACCCCAGATCGCGCCCCGTCGTTCGGGACGCAGCGGATGCCATGCGCGCCAGCCAACGGACGCACGCACCGTCACTACGACAACGCAGCGCGACGCCGCTGCACGACGTCCGCACTGAATGCCATTGGGGAGCAACATGTTCAAACGCACCGCACTTTCCACCGCCGTCGCCCTGGTCCTGGGGGGCCTGCCAGCACTGACGGCGCTGGCCGATGAAACCGCCGCCTCCGGCAATGCCGAACAGGCTTCCGACGAAGGCGGCTCCACCCTGGCCAAGGTGGTGGTCACCGCGCAGAAGCGCGAGGAAACCGCCCAGGAAGTCCCGTCCTCGATCTCCGTGCTCAGCGGCGACAAGGTCCGCGACGACTCGCTGCAATCGGCCAACGAGGTCACCCGCTACATCCCCAACGCCTCCGCCGGCACCACCGAGGGCCATGGCCGGCCGCGCTGGTGGATCCGCGGCCTGGGCACCGGCGACCAGGGCGCCAATACCGTGAGCCCGGTGGGCATCTACGTCGACGACGTGTACATCGCCAACATCAGCGCCACCGGCTTCCCGCTGTTCGACCAGGAGCGCGTCGAGGTGCTGCGCGGCCCGCAGGGCACCCTGTGGGGCAAGAACACCACCGCCGGGGCGATCAACTTCATCTCGCGCAAGCCCACCTTCGACAAGTCCGGCTACTTCAAGGTGGCCGCCGGCAACTACGACGACCGCGTGGTGGAAGGCGCGATCAGCGACGCCCTGGTGGACGACCGCCTGGCCGCGCGCCTGTCCTTCCGCCACCAGGCCCGCGAGGGCTACAACGAGAACATCGCCGACAACCACGACCGCGGCGGCCTGGAGGACGACGCCGCGCGCCTGCAGTTCCTGGCGCGGATCAACGACGAACTGGAAGCCAACCTCAACCTGCACGCCCGCAGCTACCACGACACCGCCGGCTACAGCACGGTGAACTACGGCCTGCGCCCGGACGGCAGCAACCAGTTCGGCTACCGCATCGACCCCGAGCAGGGCAAGGTCAACTACAACGCCAAGTACCTGGTGCAGATCGACCAGGTGGGCAGCAACCTCAACCTGAACTGGCAGCTTGGCGACCTGACGCTGACCTCCATCAGCGCCTTCGAGCACTTCAGCCGCGACGGCTTCAGCGACTCCGACAACACCCCGCTGGAGCTGCAGCGCAGCTACGCCTACGCCGACAGCCAGCAATGGTCGCAGGAGTTCCGCCTGGCCTCGCCGCGCGAGGACCGCCTGAACTGGGTGCTGGGCTTCCACTACTTCAACGAGGACCTGGACTCGCGCAACGCCAGCGCGGCGCTGGATAACCCGTACGTCCAGCGCTACTACAACAACCTCATCTACAGCCAGGGCACCGAGAGCTACGCGCTGTTCGGCAGCAGCACCTTCCGCTTCACCGACGACTTCAGCGTCACCGCCGGCCTGCGCTGGACCCGCGAGACCAAGGACATCGACCTGCACCGCCTGCAGAACCAGGGCCAGGCCAGCTTCGCCGGCGGCGACTGGTGGAAGCCGGGCAGCGTGACCACGCCGCTGGTGGTCAACGCCGTGCAGGACGAGCGCAACACCTGGAGCGACTGGACCTACGACCTGACGCCCGAATACCGCCTCTCCGACAACGCCCGGGTGTACTTCCGCTATGCCTATGGCTTCCGCTCAGGCGGCTACAACACCGGCGCCACCAGCCAGGCCACGGTGGCCACGGTGGACCCGGAATACCTGACCGCCTACGAGCTGGGCCTGAAGTCGGAATGGCTGGACGGCCGCCTCAACGCCAACGCCGCGCTCTTCTACTACGACTACGAGGACATCCAGCTGAACATCGTCAGCGCGGTGAACAACCAGACCGTCTCGCGCCTGGCCAACGGCGCCCAGGGCGAGGCCTACGGCGCCGAGTTCGAGCTGGAGGCCATCCCGCTGCAGAACCTGCACCTGAACTTCGCCCTCGGCCTGCTGCACACCGAGTTCACCGACTACACCTCCGGCAGCAGCGACTACTCGGGCAACAAGTTCGTCCGCGCGCCCAACGTCTCGGCGGTGATCGGCGCCGACTACCGCATCCCGCTGAACGTCGGCGGCGCACTGATCCTCGGCACCGACTGGAACACCCGCAGCCGCCAGTACTTCTTCTCCAACGACCAGAGCCAGAACATGCGCAGTGGCGGCTACACCCTCGGCAATGCGCGGGTCACCTACGAGCTGCCCGGCGAGACCACGCGGGTCACCGCCTACGTCAACAACCTGACCGACAAGGAATACCGCAACCACACCCTGCCGGGCGGCTTCCAGAGCGCCGGGGTGATGTTCGGCGACCCGCGCACCTTCGGCGTCTCCGTCACCACCGACTTCTGACCTGCCCGCCCGCGGCGCCGGCCGCGGGCCCCTTCGAGGAGAGCACCATGCACGTCCCTTCCCTATCCCGGCTGCTGCGGCGCCTGCTGCTGGTCCCCGCCGCCCTCCTGGCCAGCCAGGCTCCGGCCGCCGAGGCGCCGCAGAGCATCCGTATCGCCACCGTCGCCTACGCCAACGCCGGCAAGGTCACCTTCAACGGCCCGGCCTACGTCATGGACCGCGACAAGTGGCTCGAGCAGGAACTGGCCAGGCGCGGCGTCAAGCTGGAATGGGTACCGGCGGCCACCGCCTCGGTGGGCACCTTCGTCAACGAGGAATTCGCCAACCAGCGCATCGACTTCGCCTTCTACGGCGACCTGCCCTCGATCATCGCCAACGCCTCCGGCGTCGCCACCCGGCTGATCGTCCCCGGCGGCAGCGGCAACAATGTCTACCTGGTGGTGCCGCCGGGCTCGCCGGCGAAATCCATCGCCGACCTCAAGGGCAAGCGCATCGCGCTGCACCGCGGCCGCCCCTGGGAGCTATCCTTCGCCAAGCTGCTGGAGGCCAACCACCTGGGCTTCGACGACTTCCGCATCTTCAACCTCAACCCCCAGGCCGGCGCCGCCGCCCTCAGCGCCGGCCGCGTCGATGCCTTCTTCACCCTCAGCGACGCCTACCTGCTGGAAGACAAACAGGTGGGCCGCATCATCTGGTCCAGCAAGCAGGCGCCGGCCGACTGGAAGATGCGCGCCGAACTCTGGGGCGCCCGCGACTTCGTCGCCCAGCAGCCGGAGCTGACGCAGTTGGTGGTGAACGCCTACCTGCAGGCCGCCCACTGGACCGCCCAGGAAGCCAACAAGGACACCTACCAGGGCTACCAGGCGCAATCCGGCCAGCCGCTGAGCGTGCTGCAGCGCGAGGCCGAGGGCGAGCCCTGGGCGCAGCACTTCAGCCCGCTGTACGACCAGTCCCTGCGCCAGCACTATGCCGACGCCATCGCCTACAGCCTCAAGGCCCGGCTGATCCGCAACGAGGTGAAGGTGGAGGAACTGCTGGAGCCGAAGTTCGTGGAGCGCGGGTTGGAAGAGCTGAAGTTGCAGGGTTACTGGAAGGATGATTCGGCGAGTGTGGCCGGGCGGCCGTGACTGGTCGCGAGGGGTGTTTCCCTGTCACGCATGGTGCATGAGGTTACCTCCGCCCCCTCTCCCCAGCCCTCTCCCTGAAGGGAGAGGGCTGGGGAGAGGGGGCGGTATCGAACCCACACACCTCCATCCCAGTGAGCACCTCCGCGCCAATCTGAGCCATCGACGCCAGGGCAAACCGCAAGCGCTTGTTCGCCTACGCGCCCGGCCGCTTCCTACGGTGCTCCACGACCTCTCCGGCATGAACTGCTATCATTCGACGATAGCATTCGCCGAATGAAGAGCTGTCACGCCAAGACACTGGAAGCCCTCTTTCGCACGCCCACGAGTGCGTCGCTGGCCTTCGCCGACATCGAAGCGCTGGTCCTCCACCTGGGGGGTGAAGTTCAGGAGCGCGAAGGTTCGAGGGTGAGGCTGGCCCTGGATGGCTGTATCTGGCGATGCCATCGTCCCCACCCGGGCAAGGAGGCGAAGAAGTACCAAGTCGAAGAGGCCCGCGAATTTCTTCGCCGGGCCGGAGTTGAGCCATGAATTGCATGACCTACAAAGGCTACACGGCACGTGTCGAATTCGACGACCGCGACGACATCTTCGTCGGCCGCCTGCTCGGTGTCCGTGACATCATCAGCTTCCATGCCGACAGCGTGGCCGAGTTGCACACGGCCTTTCACGCAGCCGTCGAGGATTACCTGGCCGACTGTGCCGAACGGGGCGTGACGCCGGAGAAGCCGGCCTCGGGAAAGGTCATGCTGCGTATCCGCCCCGAGGTCCACGCCGCCGCCAGCCTCGCCGCACAGGCCGAAGGCAAGAGCCTCAACCAATGGGCAGAGAGCGTCTTCGAACGGGCGGCGAGCAAACGCGCCGGTTGATCCGGTCGCAAGCCGCGTATCGCTTCCAGACCGTACAAGTACAAGAAAGCCCTCGTTCGAGGGCTTCTTGCCGAACAGGCCTAAGCTCAGGCCACCGCTTCCAACAACTTCTGCCCCTCCGTCCACAGCCCGGTCATCTTCCATTGCTGTTCCAGCACCCCGGGGCCGAACTCCTTGGAGCCGCCGAACTGCTCGGCCAGGCCCTGGAAGTAGGCGCCCTCCTCGATCAGCAGGATCAGCTTCGACACCTGCAGCAGGTCCGCGCCCCAGAAGGTCGCGCCGCCGTTGGCCTCGAGGATCGCCGGGGTGTGCGGATTCTGTTCGATGCGCTCGACGATGAAGGCGTGCTCGGGCTGGCGGCGGTCGATGTAGATCGGCAGCTCGCGGGCCAGGGTCACGCGCTGGGACGCCGCGTAGCGGATCGGCAGCACCCGGTGGGCACTGGCCCAGCCGCCCAGGTAGGGGGTGTGCACGTGGATCACCACGTTCACCTCCGCGCGCTTCTGGAAGATGCCGGCGTAGCGCTGGCCGTTGCCGCCGGCCTTGCGCCCGCTCAGCGGCGAGGCGCCCTCGGCGGTTTCGTCCAGCACCACCTCGCCGGCGTAGCTGGCGACCACGGCGCGGATGCCCTGGTCGTCGGCCCAGGGGCTGGGGGCATGCAGGGCGATCACCAGGTCGCTGTCGGGCACGCGGATGTAGGCCTGGTAGGTGTTGGTCGCGGTCAGGGTGCGGGTGTCGCGGAGTACGCGGAAGGCCTTGGCGAAATCGCGCCGGGCCTGGTCCAGCTGGGCGAGCAGCGCCGGGGTGAGTCGGTTGGTCATGGTGCAATTCCTCTGTGGTGAGCATCGAGCCTCGGAAAGTCGGGCTGCAAGCGCTCCAGCAGGACTTGTGCCAGCCTGAATACCCATTACGAATCAACAGGTTGCGCACTAAAGACCAAACGAAGGCGGCCGGCGCGAGTCAACCTGCTGCGGCCTCAGCAACGATTGCTGGCGGAGTGTTGCTGGATCAGCAATCGCAGCCGCCAGGACACCTGGGATATCGCCGAAAGCCTTGCGCCACGGGGCCTCCAGGCTTTCGGCACAGGCCTTGCTCCAGTACCGGCAACCCCGAGCGCATGGCGCTGAGGCCACCTTCCACGCAGCCACTGGAGCACAAGCATGAGCACCGAATTCTTCTGGCGCCTCCCCCTGGGGAGCGACGGCCCCTACCTCGCCACCGACAAGAACAACCGCGGCGCCCCCGTCCACCGCCCGGGCAACATCGCCCCCGGGCGCCTGCCCAACGGCGAGCCGGACGGCTTCACCTACATCGACTACATCGCCCAGGTGGCCAAGGCCGCCGAGATCGCCGGCTTCGAGGGGGCGCTGCTGCCCACCGGGCCGGAGCCCTGGATCGCCGCCGCGGCCCTGGCCCGGGAAACCCGCCGGATCAAGTTCCTGGTCGCCTTCCAGGCCACCTGGACGCTGCCGGCCTATGCCGCGCAGCAGGCCGCCATCCTGCAGAACCTCAGCCGCGGCCGCCTGGAGTGGAACATCATCACCGGCGGCAACCCGGCCAGCCAGCGCGCCAATGGCGACTTCCTGGAACACGACAAGCGCTACCAGCGCACCGGCGAGTTCCTCGACATCATCGACGGCCTGTGGAGCCACGAACAGTTCAGCTACCAGGGCGAGATCTACCAACTGGAGAACGGCTCGCTGCCCCCGGGCCTGAAGCACGAACGCAAGCCGGGCATCTACTTCTCCGGTTTCTCCGACGCCGCCCTGGACGTGGCCGCGCGCCACGCCGACGTGTACCTGAACTGGGCCGAGCCGGTCGACAAGCTCAAGCCGCACATCGAGCGCGTCCGCGAGCTGGCCGACAAGCAGGGCCGGCAGGTGCGCTTCGGCCTGCGCATCGACCTGTTCGCCCGCGAGACCGAAGAGGCCGCCTGGAGCGAGCTGCGCAAGCAATACGAGCGCATCGACGCCCGCACCAGCGCCGCCATCAAGCACTTCGCCAGCGGCTCCGACTCGGTGGGCGCGGCGCGCCAGAGCGCCTACCACCAGAACGTCGAGCGCTTCGACGACCTGATCCTCGCCCCCAACCTCTGGGCCGGCTTCGGCAAGGCCAAGCCGGGGCCGACCATCGGCCTGGTGGGCAGCCACCAGAACGTCGCCGAGCGCCTGGCCGAGTACCGCGACGCCGGCTTCTCCACCTTCATCCTGGCCGGCAACCCGCACCTGGAAGAGGCCCTGCGCATCGGCCAGGAAGTGCTGCCGCTGGTCCACCAACGGCACGACGCCCGCGCCGACCAACCCACCGCGCTGAAGGCCAGCGCCTGACCCCGCAAGGAACCGCATCATGAGTCAACCGCTCGACACCCTCTGGTACACCCGCTGCCCGGTACCCACCGGCCTCGGCATCGCGGTACAGAAAGGCTGGCTGGAACAGGCCCTGGGCGACCAGGGGACGCGCATCCAGTCGCTGCGAGAGTCGGACAACCAGGCCGTGCGCGAATCGCACTTCGACCACAGCCTGCAGAACTCGGTACGCCACGGCGGCAGCATCCCGGCCATCTGGGCCCGCGCCAGCGGCCGCGAGACGCGGGTGATCGGCCTGTCGTGGGCCGACGAGGTGCAACTGATCCTCAGCCTGCCCGACAGCGGCATCCGCAACGTCAAGGACCTCGCGGGCCGGCGCTTCGGCCTGCCCGACTGGGCCGGCGCGCAGATCGACTTCACCCGCGCCCAGGCCATCCGCGGCCTGGAGAACGCGCTCAAGCTCGAAGGCCTGGAAGTGAAGGACGTGGAACGGGTGGACTTCCGCCAGGGCGGCACCTTCAGCGACGAGACGCCGCACAGCATCGCGGGCCTCGGCGCCTTCGGCGGGCGCCGCCGCGGCGGGCAGAACCCGGAACTCACCGGCCTGCTGCGCGGCGAGGTGGACGCCATCTTCCTCAAGGGCGCCCACGCCGTGCAACTGGCCCAGCAGTTCGGCCTGCACACGGTGATCGACACCGGCTCCCACCCGGAGCCGCTGATCCGCTCGAACAACGGCACGCCGCGCACCCTGAGCGTGGACCAGCACCTGCTCGACACGCACTTCGACACTGCCGTGGGCATCCTCGGCTCGGTGTTGCGCGCCGAGGAATGGGCCCAGGCCCATCCCGAGGACACCCGCCGCTACCTCGCCCGCGAGGCCAACAGCAGCGAGTACTGGGTGGCCCAGGCCTACGGCGAGGACGCCCACCAGCGCCTGCGCACCAACCTCGACGAGCGCTCCATCGCCGCCCTGCAGGACTTCACCGACTTCCTCCGGCGCTGGAACTTCGTCCCCCAGGACTTCGCCGTGCGCGACTGGATCGACCCGCGCCCGCTGGAAGCCCTGCGCAGCGCCGTCGCCAAGCGCGCCGGCTGAGCGCCGCCCGGCCCCGGTCGCAGCCGGGGCCGACCGCCCACCAGGAAAGGCTCCCTGATGAACACTCCTCTCGATACCCTCTGGTACACCCACAGTCCGGTACCCACGGGGCTCGGCATCGCCGTCGAATCCGGTCGCCTGGCCCAGGCCTTCCGCCCCTGGGGCACGCGCATCCAGGCCCTGCGCGAATCCTCCGACCGCGAGGTGCGCGAGGCGCACTTCGACCACCACCTGCGCAACTCGGTGCGCCATGGCGGCAACATCCCGGCCATCTGGGCCCGCGCCAGCGGCCGCGACACCCGCGTGCTGGGCATGTCCTGGAGCGACGAGGTGCAGCTGATCGTCACCACCGCCGACAGCCCGGTGCGCGATATCCGCGACCTGCGCAACCGCCGCTTCGGCGTGCCCAAGTGGGCCAACGTGCAGATCGACTTCACCCGCGCCCAGGCCATCCGCGGCCTGGAGAACGCCCTCAGGCTGGAAGGCCTGCAGGTCGCCGACGTCGAACTGGTGGACTACCCCTACGGCGGCACCTACAGCGACGACCCGGTGCGCCACGTGCACGGCGCCCAGGTCAGCCTCGGCGGCAACCGCGTGCGGCGGCGCAACAACGAGCTGATCGGCCTGCTGCGCGGCGACATCGACGCCATCTTCCTCAAGGGCGCCCATGGCCTGCACCTGGCCGACGAGTTCGGCCTGCGCGTGGTGGTGGATGTCGGCTCGCACCCCGACCCACTGATCCGCGCCAACATCGGCACCCCTCGCACCCTGACCGTCGACCAGCACCTGCTGGACGAACACTTCGACGCCGCCGTGCTGATCCTCGAAACCGTGCTGCGCGCCGAGCAATGGGCCTGGGCCCACCCCGAGGAGACCCGCCGCTTCCTCGCCCGCGAGCTGAACACCAGTGAGTACTGGGTGGCCGCCGCCTACGGCGAGGACGCCCACCTGCGCCTGCAGACCAACCTGGCCGAGCGCTCCGTCGGGGCCCTGCAGGACCTCACCGACTTCCTCGAGCGCTGGGACTTCATCCCGCGCCGCTTCGACGTGCGCCAATGGATCGAGCCGGGGCCGCTAGAGCAATTGCTGGAGAAGGTCAATGTCGCCATCTAGGCCGCCGGCCTTCCTCGCCGGCTTCATGCTGCTGGCCGCCTTCAGCGGCGCCACCATCGGCATGGCGAAGATCGTCACCACCCTCTACGCCCTGCACATAGGCGCGAGCCCCATGCAACTGGGGGTGATCTCGGCCATGGAGTCGCTGGGCATGGTCCTGCTGACACTGCCGGCGGGCTTCGTCATCGCCCGCTACGGCGCGCGCCGGGTGTACTTCCTGGCCAGCCTCGGGCCACTGCTGCTGAACCTGGCCATCCCGCTGTTCGGCACCTGGCTGTGGCTGGCCGCGGCGCGCCTGCTGATCGGCCTGTGCATCCCCTTCCGCATCGTCGCCATGAACAGCGCCTTCCTCCGCCAGCTACGGCACATCGGCAACGACAAGGCCGGCTGGTACCGCGGCGCCCTGACCCTGGGCATGGGCCTGCTCGGCCCGCTGCTGGGCAACTGGCTCAGCGGCGGCAGCTTCACCCTGGGCTTCGTGGTGATCGGCCTGTGCTTCGGCCTGATGGCGCTGTACAGCCTCGGCTTCTGGGAGGGCGAAGGCCCGGCCGAGGCGGCCGCCGAACTGGACGGCGGCATCCTGGCCCAGGCGCGGACCCTGCTCGGCCACCCGGAGGTCGCCGAGAGCTGCCTGGTGGAGTTGCTGTCCGGCGCCACCGGGGCGTTGTTCGGCACCTTCATCATCGTCCTGGCCATGGAGGTGGCCCAGCTCAGCCAGGAGCGCGCGGTCAGCCTGGTGATGATCCAGGGCCTGGCCGCGGTGCTCGGCCTGTTCGGCCTGGGCCGCCTGGTGGAGCGCGGCGGGCGGCGCCCGGCCCGTCTCGCCGGCCTGGCCCTGGGAGTGGCCGGCCTGCTGCTGCTCGGCCGCGGCCAGGGCTATGCCTGGTTGGCCCTGGGCGCCGTGCTGCTGAGCCTGGCCACGGCGCTGGTGCACCTGGTGAACATGGCGCAGCTGGGCGAGTCGGCCCTGGACAAGAGCAAGCTCTCCGGCCTGTTCAATCTCGCCGGCATGCTCGGCAGTTGCTCCGGCGCTTTGCTCGGTGGCGCCATCAGCCACTGGATCGGCCTGGCCAACCTGTTCCTGGCCTGGATCCCGCTGGTACTGCTGGTCGCCCTGTGCTGCTGGCTGCGCCACCTGCGGCGCGGCGCCGCAGCGATAGCCGTGGAGGGCTGAAGCGATGCGTAGAATCCCCCTGCACCACCTGACCGTGCTGGTCTCGCCCCTGGCGCTGCTGGCCGCGTGGGTACTGCTGGCCGACAGCGGGCGCTTCCCCAGCCAGTTGCTGGTGCCGCCGCGCGAGGTCTGGCAGGCCTTCGTCGAGCTGGCCAGCAGCGGCGAGCTGCGCGAGCACCTGGACAGCAGCCTGTCGCGCCTGGCCCTGGGCTTCCTGATCGGCGCCGGCGGCGGCCTGGCGTTCGGCACCGCCATGGCCCTGTCGCCCAACGTCGAAGCCTACTGCGGGCCGCTGTTCCACACCCTGCGCCAGGTGCCTTCCATCGCCCTGATCCCGATGTTCATCCTGTTCTTCGGCGTCGAGGAGACCTTCAAGATCCTCATCGTCACCAAGGCCACCTTCTTCCCCGTGGCCCTGGCCACCTGCGAGGGCGTGCGCGGCATCCCGCGCAGCTACTTCGAGGTCGCCCAGGTCTACCGCCTGCCGCTGCCGACGCTGCTCGCCGAGGTGGCCTTCCCGGCCGCCGCGCCGCCGATCCTCACCGGCCTGCGCATCGGCCTGAGCCGCGCCTGGATGGTGCTGGTGGCGGCCGAGCTGCTGGCCGCCGACAGCGGCCTGGGGCAGATGATCGAGATGAGCCGGCAGATGCTGCGCATCGACGTGGTGATGGTCGGCGTGCTGGTGACCGGCGTCATCGGCTTCGTCCTGGACTATGGCTTCCGCCTGCTGGAGCGGCGCGTGCTGCGCTGGAAACCGCTATGAAGAGCCTCGTTTCACTGTTGCGCCGCGGCCGTGGGCTGGTCCTGCCGCTGCTGCTGATCGCCGCCTGGGAAGCCGCCTCGCGCCAGGACGCCAGCCACGCCTACGCCTTCGTGCCGCTGCGGCGCATCGGCGAAGGCCTGGCGGAACTGCTGGCCAGCGGCGAACTGTGGCTGAGCGTGGCGGCCAGCCTGCAGCGCACCTGCCTGGGCCTGCTGTTCGGAGTGGCGGCGGGCTTCGTCCTGGGCGCCGCCATGGCCCTTTCGCGCAGCGCTGGGCGCCTGCTCGCGCCGCTGTTCCACGGCCTGCGCCAGGTGCCCATCCTCGGCCTGATCCCGCTGCTGGCGCTGTGGTTCGGCAGCGGCGAGGCGACCAAGGTGCTGATCGTCTCCCTGGCCGCCTTCTACCCCATGGCGCTCAATGCCCATGAAGGCTTCAGCCACGTCGAGAAGCGCTACCGCGAAGTCGGCCGGCTATACGCGCTGTCGCCCCTGCAGCAGTTCACCCAGGTGCTGCTGCCCGGCGCCCTGCCCAGCCTGTGCAACGGCGTGCTGCACGCCCTGGCCTTCGCCTGGGTCAGTTCGGTGGGCAGCGAGCTGTTCCTTTCCACCGGCCTGGGCCTGGGCAACCTGATGATGAACGCCGAGACCGGCTCGCGCATGGAGATCATCGTGATCGGCGTGCTCTGCATCGGCCTGCTCGGCTACGCCATGAACCAGCTGTTTTCCCGCCTCGCCCGCCACCTGCTGCGCTGGCGCGCCCTCCGTCGATAGGTGACCGCATGACCGCACTGCTCAATCCCTCCCCCGCCTACGCCCTCGGCCAGCCCGGCGCCCTGGAGATCCGTGGGCTGAACAAGCACTACCGGATCGATGGCAAGCCGCTGCAGGTGCTCAGCGGCATCGACCTGCAGGTGCTGCCCGGCGAGTTCGTCTGCATCGTCGGCGCCAGCGGCTGCGGCAAGTCCTCGCTGCTGCGCCTGATCGTCGGCCTGGAGCAGGACTACGAAGGGCTGATACGCCTGGACGGCGAGATCGTGCGCGGCACCAGCCTGGACCGCGGCCTGGTGTTCCAGGACCACCGCCTGTTCCCCTGGAAGACCGTCGAGCAGAACGTCGCCCTGGCCCTGAAGAACCAGCGCCTGGGCAAGCGCGAGAAGGTCGAGCGCGTCGCCGAGCACCTGGCCCTGGTCGGCCTGCAGGGCTTCGAGCAGGCCTATCCGCACCAGCTTTCCGGCGGCATGGCGCAGCGCGCGGCCATCGCCCGGGCGCTGATCACCCGGCCCAAGCTGCTGTTGCTCGACGAGCCCTTCGGCGCCCTCGACGCCCTCACCCGGGTGAACCTGCAGCGCGAGCTGCAACGCATCTGGCTGCAACAGCGCAGCAGCGTGATCATGGTCACCCACGACGTCGAGGAAGCGCTCTACCTGGGCGACCGGGTGATCGTCATGGACGCCCGCCCCGGGCGCATCCGCCATGAGGTTCGCGTCGAGCTGCCGCACCCGCGCGAACGCAACGCGCCACGCCTGCACCGGTTGCGCGACGAGCTGCTCGCCGAGCTCACCGGCCAATGACCCCGGCGGCGGCTATCCTTCGCACACGCCGCCTCCGCCTTTGTTTGATCCCGGCCAAGTTCCCGCGCCGCGGTTCGTGCCTCAATGGCACCAACGCCGGAGCCCGGCGTGCATCCATCCCCCTGCCGGCACGGGAGCGAGCATGGCCATGGAAAAGCACCATCAATGGAACCTCGGCTATTTCGTCGTGGCCTTCGTGGCCATGCTGCTGGTGCAGAACTGGCTGGGCGAGTACTCGGCCGAGGCGCCGATTCCCTACAGCGAGTTCCAGCGTCTGCTGGACGCCGGCAAGGTCAGCGACCTGCGCGTCGACCAGGAGCGCATCAGCGGCACCCTCAAGGAGCCTATCCAGGGCCGCACGCGCTTCACCACCAACCGCGTCGAGCCGCAGTTGGCGGCGGAGCTGGAGAAAGCCCAGGTCGACTTCTCCGGCGTCACCCAGAGCGGCCTGGCCAAGCTGCTGGGCTGGCTGCTGCCAGTGCTGCTGTTCTTCGGCCTGTGGGTGTTCTTCTTCCGCGGGCTGGCCGAGAAGCAGGGCTTCGGCGGCATGGTCAGCGTCGGCAAGTCGAAGGCGCGGGTGTTCGTCGAACGCGACACCGGGGTGACCTTCGATGACGTCGCCGGCATCGACGAAGCCAAGGCCGAGCTGCAGGAGGTGGTGTCCTTCCTCAAGGACCGCCCCACCTACAGCCGCCTGGGCGCGCGGATTCCCAAGGGCATCCTGCTGGTGGGCCCTCCCGGCACCGGCAAGACGCTGGTGGCCAAGGCGGTGGCCGGCCAGGCCGGGGTGCCGTTCTTCTCCATCTCCGGCTCGGAGTTCGTCGAGCTGTTCGTCGGCGTGGGTGCTGCGCGGGTGCGCGACCTCTTCGAGCAGGCGCGCAAGGCCGCGCCCTGCATCATCTTCATCGACGAGCTGGACGCCCTGGGCAAGATGCGCGGGCTGGGCGCCTTCGGCGGCAACGACGAGAAGGAGCAGACGCTCAACCAGCTGCTCGCCGAGCTGGACGGCTTCGACCCGCGCGAAGGCGTGGTGCTGCTGGCCGCCACCAACCGCCCGGAAGTGCTCGACCCGGCCCTGCTGCGCGCCGGCCGCTTCGACCGCCAGATCCTCATCGACCGCCCGGACCGCCGGGGCCGCGAGGCCATCCTGCGGGTGCACCTGAAACGCGTCAGCGCCGCCGCCGACCTGGACTGCGGGCAGATCGCCGCCATCACCACCGGCTTCACCGGCGCCGACCTGGCCAACCTGGTCAACGAGGCCGCCATCGGCGCCACCCGGCGCGGCGCCGAGGCGGTGGGCATGGCCGACTTCACCGTCGCTGTTGAGCGCATCGTCGCCGGCGCCGAGCGGCGCAGCCGGCTGCTGCTGCCGCAGGAGCGCAAGGTGGTGGCCTACCACGAGATGGGCCACGCCCTGGCCGCGGCCTCGTTGCCGCGCATGGACCCGGTGCACAAGGTCTCCATCGTCCCCCACGCCATCGGCGCCCTCGGCTTCACCCTGCAGCGGCCCACCGAGGACCGCTTCCTGATCGGCCGCCAGGAACTCAAGGACCGCATGGTGGTGCTGCTGGCCGGGCGCGCCGCCGAGGCCCTGGTGTTCGACGAGATTTCCACCGGCGCCGCCGACGACCTGGCCAAGGCCACCGACATCGCCCGCCAGCTGGTGACGCGCTTCGGCATGAGCGAGCAACTCGGCCAGGCCGTGCTGGAGCGGCAGAGCGCACCTTATCTCGCGGGCGACAACGGCCACCTGGCGGGGCTGCGCGAAAAGGACTACTCGGAGCAGACCGCCCGCGAGGTGGACCTGTGCGTGCGCGAGCTGATCGACGAGGCCTTCCGCCGCGCCGGGGCCCTGCTGGAGCAACGCCGCAGCGACCTGGAGGCCGGCGCGCAACTGCTGCTGGAGCGGGAAACCCTCACCCCGGAGGATTTCCCCGCCCTGGCCGGCGCGCCGGCGCCTTGAGCGGGCCTGCTTCGAACCCATGGCTATTTGCAGCGCCGCGCATATGCCGGGGAACTCATTGACAGATTGGCGCCAGACAAGTGTCATGGGCGTTGTCGTCCGGCGCGGTCGAGGTGTGGCGCCGGGATTGCGTGGTCCGTTTGCGTGTTTCCTTATCCCCCGCACAGGAGCCGCCGGCATGTACGACTCTGCACCCAGGGCCTCGGGGCCCGCGGAGGAAGATTTCCTCTTCACCTTCGAGACCCACGTCCTGCAAAAGGCCCTGCCCGCCTTCGAGGAAGCCAGCCGCTTCGCCCGCGACCGCGGCCTGGATTGCCAGGTCGAGTTGCTGATGGACGAAGACGATCACCTGCAACTGTGCCTGTTCGCCCGCCTGGGCAGCAGCCAGCAGCCGAGCTTCTACCGCATCGTCGCCGATACCGAACTCCAGGGCCTGGTCCACGAGCAGTACGCCACCCATGGCCAGCGCATGCGCCGCCTGGGCGCGCAACTGGACTCGCTGGACGGCGAGGTGCTCGACGAACAGCTCGCCGAGTTTTTCCAGCTGGCCTTCGGCATGCACCTGGACGAGCCGGGGCACCGACGAGTCAGCGGCTTCTAGCAGCCGCCCCCTTTTGCCTTGCCTGCCGTTCCTCGCCTCGCCTCGCCTTGCGCGGGCGGGTTTTCGCGCGACACTGTGCGCATGAAATGGATCGCACGCGTCCGCCTGCGTGCGGTCCGAGCAAAGGTAAGGGCCGTGATGCCCATTGCAGGAGTGCCCCTATGAAAAGCCCCGTGGATACCCCGCACCCCGATCCGGTGGTGACCAGGGAAGCCGACGAACTGGAAGAACTGGTGGAGCTGGACCCGGTCGACAGCGGCCAGGAGCCGCACCTGTCCGCCGCCCACCAGGAAGGCGTGATCGACGAGCAGCACTGAGCTTGCATTCTGCCGTACAGGCTTCGTGCAATCGTGCGAAATGCACGGATATGCCTCTGTCGCCATCGACTAACTGACTGATTCAAAAAGAGAAAATTTTCAAGCGAAGCTGGAACGCATGCTGCAACGGCTCTCCCATCGGCTTCACGGATATTCAAGGGAGAGCGTCATGCACAACGATCGCAACCAGGCCCCGCAACTGCTCGGCGAACAATTCAGCGACTACCGCGTCGACCTCCAGCAGCGCCCGGACGGCGGCCTGCTGCTGAGGCTGCGCGACAACCAGAGCCGGCGCCTGCTGACCACCTGGGCGATCCCGGCCAGCGAGTGGCGCGACCCGGCGCGCCTGAACAGCTTCATCGAACGCATCCGCCGCGACCTGCTGACCGCCGAGGGCCAGCCCCTGCAGGAGGACCAGGTGGACTGCTTCCGCAAACGCATCGAGCTGCAGACCTTCAACCCCGGCCAGGGCCGCCACCGCCAGCGCAAGATCGTGGTGGCCGGCGAGCGCCTGCGCGCCCTGGCGGCCAACGCCTGAGTCAGTCCGCGCCCTGGCGGAACTGCCCGGGGGTCATGCCGCTCCAGCGGCGGAAGGCCTTGGCGAAGGCGCTCTCGTCGGAGAAGCCCAGGCGCTCGGCCACTTCCGCCAGCCGCGCGGGGCCTTGCAAGAGCTGCTCGGCCATGGCGTGCAGCACCCGCTCGCGCAACAGCTTGAAGCTGCTGCCCTCCTCGGCCAAGCGCCGGTTCAGGTGCCGGCCGCTGAGGCCCAGGCGTTCGGCGATGCGTTCCTTGCCCCACTGCGGGTGCTCGCGCAGCAGGCCCTGCACCTGCGCCGCCAAGCTCTGCGCGCCCAGGCGCTGCAACTGGGCGTCGGCGAGTTGGCGCAGGTGCTCGCGCATGGGCGCATTGGCCTGGATCAGCGGCACTTGCAGGTCGTTTTCGGCGAACAGCAGGCCATCCTCGTCGGCACTGAAGTCGGGCAGCAGGCCCAGCAGTTCGCGGTAGCTGCCCGCTTCGCCACGGGCTGGGTGGCCGATGCGCACCGCCCGCGGATGCACGCGCTCGCCGGTGATCCAGGCGCTCAGCCGCACCAGGCTGGCCAGCACCGCCTCCACCCGCGCCTCGCGGCGCACGCGGTAGCTGGGGCGGTAGACCAGGGCCACGCCGCCGGCTTCGCGGCGCAGGGCGAACTCGCTGCCCTCGGCGATGATCGGGTAGTACTCCAGCAGCGCTTCCAGGGCTTCGCCGAAGCTCTCGCAGCTCATCAGCAGGGCGCCGACCATGTCCAGGTGGCCGACCTGCAGGGCGCTGCCCAGGCGCAGGCCCAGCAACGGGTCGGCGCTGGCGGCGCACAGGCCCTCCCACAGCTCGTCCTGGCGCGCCAGCGGGATGCGCGCCTCGCGGCCCAGTTCGCGCAGTTCGGCGGGCAGCTGCAGGCCCAGGCGCGCAGCGGCCTGGAGGATGCCCTGGGCGTAATGCACGGTGATCGAGGGGTTGTTGGGCATGGTCCCGAAATAACCGGAAAAAGTCCTGATTGAGCCATCAAAGCGCGGCACGGGGCGGGTATCCTTGCCCATTACAACGAGAAATACAAACGAGCCGCGCATGCCTTGCAAACCGTGCCCCGCGCCCCTTCGGGAGGCGCGCTGATGCCCACCGTCCACCTGGAATTCGCCGGCGCCTCGATGCTGGCCCTGAACGCGATCATCGCGCTGATGATGTTCGGCGTCTCCCTGGAACTGCGCCGCGAGGACTTCGCCCGCATCGTCCGCGCGCCCAAGGCGCCGCTGATCGGCATGCTCATCCAGTTCCTGCTGCTGCCGGCCAGCGCCTGCCTGCTGGCCAACCTGCTGCCGATCGACCCGCAACTGGCCCTGGGCATGCTGCTGGTGGCCACCTGCCCCAGCGGCAGCTTCTCCAACGTCATGACCTGGCTCGCGCGCGGCAACGTCGCGGTGTCGGCCAGCGTCACCGCGGTGTCCGGGCTGTCCGCCGGGTTCTTCACGCCGTTCAACTTCGCCCTCTACGCAAGCCTAACGCCGGATACCCGCGCGCTGCTCACGCAGATCCGCATCGACCCGCTGGAACTGCTGGCCACCGTGCTGCTGGTGCTGGTGGCGCCGATGCTCGCCGGCATGGCCCTGGGCCGCCGTCGCCCGCAACTGGCGCGGCGCCTGGAGAAACCCATGCGGGTGTTCTCGCTGCTGGTGCTGGCGGCCTTCGTGGTGATGGCCTTCATCAAGAACTACGCGCAATTCGTCGCCTACTTCCACCTGTTCTTCTGGCTGGTGGCGCTGCTCAACGGCGCGGCCCTGGGCCTGGGCTACCTGTGCGCGCGGGTCTGCCGGCTGGGCGAGGCCGACGTGCGCGCGGTGACGCTGGAAAGCGGCATCCACAACTCGGCGCTGGGCATGGCGCTGATCCTCACCTTCTTCCCCGAGGCCGGCGGCATGCTGCTGATCGCCGCCTTCTGGGGCTGCTGGCAACTGCTCACCGGGCTGGGCCTGGCGCTGTTCTGGTCGCGCCGCGCGCCGCTGCCCAAGCTCGCGGCGAGGCTGCCATGAGCTACGTGGCCCCTGCCCTGGGCAGCTTCATCCTGCTGGCCTACACCCTGGAAGCGGTCACCGGCTTCGGCAGCGTGGTGCTGGGGCTGTCCCTCGGCGCCCTGCTGCTGCCCATCGAGCAACTGCTGCCGGTGCTGGTGCCGCTGAACGTCGGCCTGACCAGCTACCTGGCCTGGCGTCACCGGCGCCTGGTGCAGTGGCGCCTGCTGCTGGCCACCCTGCTGCCGGGCATGCTGCTGGGCATGGTGGCCGGCTACCTGCTGCTGCCCTGGCTGGACCCGCAACTGCTCAAGCGCGGCCTCGGCCTGCTCATCCTGTGGTTCGCCGTCCGCGAGCTGCAGCGCAGCGCCAAGGGCACGCCCAGGGGCCAGGTGCCGGCCTGGGCGATGCGCCTGGCCACCGGCGCCGCCGGCGTCTGCCAGGGCCTGTTCGCCTCCGGCGGGCCGCTGCTGGTCTACGCCCTGGCCGGCCAGCAGCTGGACAAGTCGCGCCTGCGCGCCACCCTGGTGTGCGTCTGGTTCAGCCTCAACGGCCTGCTCACCCTGGCCTTCCTGCTCGACGGCCGGCTGCGCCCGGCGCTGCCCCAGGTGCTGGCCTACGCGCCACTGCTGCCGCTGGGCCTGTGGCTGGGCGAACACCTGCACCGGCGCTGCCCGGAACGCCACTTCCGCCTGGCCATCCACCTCCTGCTGCTGGTCAGCGGGGTCCTGCTGCTGTCTCCCTGGAGCCTCCTGTGAGCTACGACATCATCGTCAAGAACGGCCTCTACTTCGACGGCAGCGGCGCCCCCGGCGCGCTGCGCCATCTGGGCATCCGCGCCGGACGCCTCGACACCCTCAGCGCCTCGCCGCTGGACGAGAGCGGCTGCCCGCAGGTGCTCGACGCCGCCGGCAAGTGGGTGACCCCGGGCTTCCTGGAAATCCACTCGCACTACGACGCCGAGGTGATAGCCGCGCCGGCGCTGAAGGAATCGGTGCGCCACGGCGTGACCACGGTGGCCCTGGGCTCCTGCTCCATCAGCATGGTGCTGGGCGAGGCGGAGGACTGCTCCGACCTGTTCACCCGCGTCGAGGCGGTGCCGCGCGAGGTGGTGCTGCCGATCCTGCGGGAGAAACGCACCTGGCGCGACGCCGCCGGCTACCGCGCCTTCTACGAGCAATTGCCGCTGGGGCCGAACCTGTGCTCGTTCCTCGGCCATTCCGAGCTGCGCGTGGCGGTGATGGGGCTGGAACGCGCCACCAGCGGCGCCAAACCCACCGAGGCCGAGCTGCAGCGCATGGAGCAGTTGCTCAACGAGGCGCTGGACGCCGGTTGCTTCGGCCTTTCGGTGATGACCACGCGGCTGGACAAGATGGACGGCGAGCGCGCCTGGTCCAGCCCGCTGCCCTCCACCTTCGCCAGCTGGAAGGAGTTCTCCCGCCTGTTCGCGGTGCTGCGCCGGCGCGGCGCGCTGATGCAGGGCGCGCCCAACGCGGTGACCAAGATCAACGTGTTCGCCTTCCTCTGGCAGGCTCACGGCTGGTTCCGCCGGCCGCTCAAGTGCAGCATGCTCACCGCCCTGGACCTCAAGTCGCAGCCCTTCATGCACCGCATCACCCGCGCCTCCGGCTGGCTGGCCAACCGCGTGCTGCGCGGGCGCTTCCGCTGGCAGACGCTGCCGGCGCCGTTCAACGTGCGCATCGAGGGGCTGAACATGAACGGCTTCGAGGAGTTCGGCGCCGGCGAAATCCTCCGCGACATCAAGGACCCGGAAGAACTCTACGCGCGCATCCAGGACCCGGTCTTCCGCGAGCGCTTCCGCAAGGACATCAAGGCCACCCTCAGCCTGGGCCTGTGGCACCGCCGCCTCTCCGACTGCTGGGTGCGCGAATGCCCGAACGCCAGCCTGATCGGGCGCAACTTCGAGGATATCGGCCAGCAGCAGGGCAAGGATGCGGTGGACGCCTTCTTCGACCTGGCCAGCCAGTACCGCAACGCGCTGAAGTGGACCACCTGCTACGGCAACCACCGCCCGCAGGTGATGGCCAGGCTGCTGGCCAGCCCCTGGACGCAGCCGGGCTTCGCCGACTCCGGCGCGCACCTGGCGTCCCACGCCCAGTACAACTTCCCGCTGCGCCTGCTCAAGTACGTGCGCGACGCCGAACTGGCCGGCCAACCGTTCATGGACGTCGGCCGCGCGGTGCAGCGTCTGACCGGCGAACTGGCCGACTTCGCCGGGCTGGACGCCGGCTACCTGCGCGTGGGCGACCGCGCCGACCTGGTGATCGTCAACCCCGAGGGGCTGACCGACGAGCTGGACGAAGTGAGCGAAGCGCCCATGGAAAACCTCGGGCTGGTGCGCCTGGTGAAGCGCAACGATGCGGCGGTGGAGGCCACGGTGATCAATGGGCGCGTAGCGTACCGGCGGGAGGCTGGCTTCGCCGAGGAACTGGGCAAGGAACGCGGCTTCGGACGCTTCCTGCCGGGCCGGGAAGTGGTGCCGGCGTAGCGCGGATGAATCCACCCACGCCATTCCCCTGTAGGAGCGCGCCCTGCGCGCGATTTCGCGGGCAGGGCCCGCTCCTACAGGTTTCCGGGAGGCACGGCATGTCCCCGTAGGAGCGGACCTTGTCCGCGATAGCCGGAACCACCGGCGCGGTTCGCGGATAAGATCCGCTCCTACGCTGCCCCACCCACGCCATTCCCTGTGGCACGAAGCGCGGACGGAGTCCGCTCAGGCACGCTCCGCCTGTTCACGCACCAGGCTCGCGCGATAACTGCCGCAGCCCTTCCACAGCAGCCCGATGGTCAGCAACGCAGCCACCGCGGAAACGATGGCGATGGACGCCCCCACCGCTGCCGGGTCGCCGAACACGCGGTCGGTGATCAGCGCCACCAGGGTGGTGCCCAGGCCCACCGCCAGCAGGTTGCTGACCAGCAGGAAGATCGCCGAGACCTGCGCGCGCACCTGGTTCGGCGCCAGGTTCTGCATGGCCGTGGTGGAGGTCGGCAGGGGGAAGGAAGCGAAGAACATCGCCGGCACCAGCAGCGCCAGGGACAGCCACAGCGGTTCGACCACGGCGAACAGGGCCACCGGCACGAGCATGCCGATAGCGCCGATCACGCCCGTGCGCATGGCCGCGTCGCCGTGGCCGCGGCGGGCCAGCAGGTCGGTCAGCCAGCCGCCGCAGTACACGCCGGCGGTGTTGGCCAGCAGCAGCACCACGCCCAGGGTGTAGCCGGTGCTCACCGGGTCCAGGCCGTGCTTGCGCATGTACAGCGCAGGGGTCCAGCTGAGCATGGCGTACAGGGCCATGGCGTAGCAGGAGAAGCCCAGGTACAGGCAGGTGAAGGTCAGCCGGTGGCGGCCGAGGAAACGCACGCCGTCGCCCGGCGCCACGGCCTTGGCCTGGCCGCTGGCGTCGCGGCTCAGGCCCTGGCGCTGCGGGTCGCGCACGGTCAGCCAGATCAGCAGGCCCACCAGCACTCCGGGCAGGCCGACGATGAAGAAGGTCAGCTGCCAGGCCTTGACCTCGCCCAGCACCGGCAGCACCAGCGCCTGGGTGTCCTTGAGCAGGTCGATGACGTAGCCGCCGACCAGGAAGGCCAGGCCGCCGCCGAGGAAGGAGCCGATGGAGTAGATGCCCACCGCGCGGCCCAGCTTCTCCCGCGGGAACAGGTCGCTGAACATCGAGTAGGCCGCCGGCGACAGCGCCGCCTCGCCCACGCCGACGCCGATGCGCGCCAGGAACATCTGCAGGAAGTTCTTCGACAGCCCGCAGGCGGCGGTGGCCAGGCTCCAGAAGACCACGCCGACGGCGATGATCCGCGGCCGCGAGAAACGGTCGGCCAGGTAGGCGATGGGCCAGCCCATCACCGCGTAGAACAGCGAGAAGGCCAGCCCGTGCAGCAGGCTGAACTGGGTGTCGCTGAGCTGCAGGTCGGCCTTGATGGGCTCGATCATCAGCGCCAGGATCTGCCGGTCCACGAAGGAGAAGATGTACGCCACCATGCACAGGCTGACGACGTACCACTCGTAGGCGTAGCGCTTGCGCGCCGGGCGCGCCGCGCAGGCGTCGATGGCGGCTGGAGCCGTGCGCGGGGCGCGGCACGAGGAGGAAGGGTTCATGGCGAGGTCTCTTGTCGTTATGGGCAGGCGTGTCGCTGCAAGGCGCCCTCGCCCTCGAAGGGCGGGGCCAGGGGCACCTTAGGGGATGGGCCCCGGGGCGGACCATACGGGGAAACGGCCTCGGCATGGGGGTAGGCTCCCGTAGGCATTGGGGATTTCCTTAGGCGGAAAATCCGTCCCGGCGCCTCACCCATGCGCAGGAATATGCAAGACGCCCGCGCCCCGGGCCCCTAACCTGGCCGCTCGATGATCCAGGAGCTGAAACATGCCGCAAACATCCCCACGCCCCTACCAGCCGGTCAACCTCGCCGCCAAGCTGGCGGCCATCCACGAGCAGTGGCAGCCGCGGGTGGTGGCCGAGATGAACGACTACCAGTTCAAGCTGGTGAAGCTGGAAGGCGAGTTCGTCTGGCACAGCCACGCCGACACCGACGAGACCTTCATCGTGCTCGACGGCGAGCTGCGCATCGATTTTCGCGACGGCGCCGTGCAACTGCGCGCCGGGGAGATGTACGTGGTGCCCCGCGGCGTAGAGCACAAGCCCTTCGCCGCGCGGGAGGTGCAGGTGCTGCTGATCGAGCCGCGCGGCGTGCTCAACACCGGCGACCAGGGCAGCGAGCGCACCGCGCCCAACGACGTGTGGGTCTGAGCCCGCGCCTCAGGCCAGGCGATACCAGGCCACGCCCTGCTCGTCCTCGCTGGCCGTCACCCGGCCGCGCTGCACCAGGTAGTTGAGGTTGGCCAGGCACTCGCCGGTGGCCAGGGCCAGCAGGTCCTGGTCGATGCGCCGGGCGAAGAGCGCGCCGAACAGGTCGATGGCGCGTTTCGGGCCTTCGCCCAGTAGTTCCTGCAGGCGTTCCAGGCCGCGCTGGTGGCCGCGTTCCAGGTGCTCCAGGCGCGCGTGCAGGGGCTGGAAGGGTTCGTTGTGGGCCGGCAGCACCAGCACGTCGTCGGGCACCTCGCGGCGCACCTTGGCCAGGGACTCCAGCCACTGGCCCAGCGGGTCGGCCGCCGGCTCCGTGGGGAACACCGAGACGTTGGGCGAGATGCGCGGCAGCACCTGGTCGCCGGCGACCAGCAGGCGCAGGTCGGGGCAATGGAAGCTGGCATGCTCGGGTGAATGTCCGGAACCCACCACCACCCGCCAGTCGTGCGCGCCGATGCGGATGCGCTCGCCGTCGCGCAGGCGCCGGTAACTTTCCGGCAACGGCCAGATGAACTTGCCGAAGCCGCCGAAACGCGACCGGTAGTGGGCGATGGCCGCTTCGTCCCAGCCGGCGCGGCGGTAGAAGCGCACGCCCTCCGGCGGCGCCTCGCGGCCGCTGTCGGCGGCCAGCACGCGGCAGTTCATGTACTCGCCGAAGGTCATCCAGAGTTCGCAGCCGTACTCGCGGGTGAGCCAGCCGGCCAGGCCGACGTGGTCCGGGTGCATGTGGGTGACGAACAGCCGCGTCGGCCGCCGCCCGCCCAGCGCGCCGCCGGGGGCCAGCAGCGCGCGCCAGGCGTCGAGGGTGGCCTGGGTGTGCATGCCGGTGTCGAACAGTGCCCAGCCGTCGCCGTCTTCCACGGCCCACAGGTTGATGTGGTCGAGGCTCAGCGGCAGGGGCATGCGCAGCCAGTGCACGCCCGGGGCGATCTCGCGGCTGGCGCCGGGGTCCGGGGCGGGGCCGCAGGGGTAGTTCAGGGGGATGCGGTCGGGTTTCATGGGGTTGCCTGGGTTGGTGTTTTGGTCATGTGGGGTGGAGTGTATGGGGTCGTTTGTGGGCGTTGGTCCTTTGCACTCAACTTAACCCCCGTCATTCCCGCGAACGCGGGACGCGGCTCCATCGCGAACAGCGCTTGCGCTGGCCCGAAGGGGAATAACCCAGAGACGTCTTGTTTGGGTGTGACGCGCCGCTCCGAGTGCGTTGATGTCTCTCGTTTCGCCCCCTCGGGCGAGTCCCTTTTGTCAAACGGTGGAAGGCCACCCCCGCAAAAAGGAACCAAAAAGGCTTGCCCCGCATACGGGCCCGACAAAGCCGGGCTACCCTCACGAACTCCCCCGCCACGGAGGCCCGCCCCGAGGGTACGTCCCTGTAGCCCGCGGGGCTCTCGCGACATCCATGTCGCATGACCTCCTGAGCGGGGGTTTCGCTCGGCCTTCTGAAGGGGCGTTTCGGTGCGCGCGGATGCTTCCCTGGAAGTCCAAGAGCAAAAGCCAGAGCGAACGTGCTTTTGCTCTTCGTAGGAGCGAGCTTGCTCGCGAACCCCGCAGTCACTGGGTTATTCCCCTTCGGGCCAGCGCAAGCGCTGTTCGCGATGGAGCCGCGTCCCGCGTTCGCGGGAATGACGGGGTGGAAGGATGGTGCCGGGCTTCCAGGCCACTCAGGACAGCCCCCTCTCCCTTCAGGGAGAGGGCTGGGGAGAGGGTTGCGGACTCCGCCCCCACACCTCTGCCAACCCTGACTCCGCTCCCCCGCAAGCGTGAGAGGGAACCGTCTGGCATGAAGCGCAATCACGAAGCTCCCTACCCCCCGTCTAGCCAAACCCATCGCGGACGGAGTCCGCTCCTACGCTTCCAGGACGCACGGGCGTAGGAGCGGACTTTGTCCGCGATTGGATTCACCGGCACCGCCGAACGCTCCGGTGGCACGGCCAGCGGCGTATAACCGCGAACGGTTATACGCCCTACGAACCTGCCAGCTGACACTGCGTTATCCACCCACACCGAACGACCCCCTCTCCCTCCGGGAGAGGGCTGGGGTGAGGGCAACGGACTCCGCACACACACCTCTGCCAACCCTGTACTCCGCTCCCCTCCCCATCCGCAACTCCCGACAATACTGCGTCAAACACTCCCCCTCCGCCCCACCCACACAGACTATCCGGCCACGAAATGGCACATATGCCCTCGGCAAAGTCACAGCTGCCGGCCCCCAACGTCACCGGAGGCTCGCCGTCAGCCGGCGCCTGCGCTATCGTCGCCGCCGGCGCCCGCGGGCTTCCTGCTTCGATTCCAGAGAGGACTGACAAGAAATGAGCACCCAAGACTCCCCCATCCGCAAGATCGGCGTGATCGGCGCCGGCACCATGGGCAATGGCATCGCCCAGGTGTGCGCCGCCGCCGGGCTGCAGGTGGCGATGGTCGATGTCTCCGACGCCGCCGTCGAACGCGGCCTGAAGACCATCGACGGCAACCTCGAACGGCTGATCAAGAAGGACAAGCTGGCCGCCGCCGACAAGCCCGGCATCCTCGCGCGCATCCAGGGCGGCACCGACTATGCCGCGCTGAAGGACGCCGACCTGGTGATCGAGGCCGCCACCGAGAATCTCGAACTCAAGCTGCGCATCCTGCGCCAGGTCGACGAGCTGGTCGGCCCCGACTGCGTGATCGCCAGCAACACCTCGTCCATCTCCATCACCCAGCTGGCGGTGGTGGTGCGCAACCCGCAGCGCTTCATCGGCCTGCACTTCTTCAACCCGGTGCCGGTGATGGGCCTGCTGGAAGTGATCCGCGGCCTGCAGACCGCCGACGAGACCCACGCCCGCGCCATGGCCTTCGCCGGCCTGGTCGGCAAGACCGCGGTGAGCGTGAAGAACGCCCCGGGCTTCGCGGTCAACCGCATCCTGGTGCCGATGATCAACGAGGCCATCTTCGTGCTTCAGGAAGGCCTGGCCAGCGCCGCCGACATCGACGCCGGCATGCAGCTGGGCTGCAACCACCCGATCGGCCCGCTGGCCCTGGCCGACCTGATCGGCCTGGACACCCTGCTGGCGATCATGCAGGTGCTCTACGACGGCTTCGACGACTCCAAGTACCGCCCCGCTCCGCTGCTCAAGGAAATGGTCGCGGCCGGCCGCCTGGGTCGCAAGAGCGGCCAGGGCTTCTTCAGCTACTGAACCGCCCTCGCGGAAGGGGCCTCGCGCCCCTTCCGTCAGGCAAACGCCACTAGATCGCCATCACGGAATCCACAGCGCCAGGCTCTAGCACGCGGCTTCCAGTCGTAGGAAATTTCCGACGAATGACAACCCGGTCACTGGTGATAGCACGAAAAACTGCTAAAACCTGAAAGTTGGAAACCAAAGGAGCTATATCCATGAGGATCATGAAACGCCACGCGCTGGCCTTCGCCGTGATGGCCGCAGGCGCCCAGCTGGCCCAGGCCAGCGCCCAGGACGAGTCGAAGGGATTCATCGAGGACGCCAGGCTCGACCTGCTGCTGCGCAACGTCTACTGGAACCGCGACTACAAGGACCACACCAACGACGCCAAGGTCTGGGGCCAGGGCTTCATCGGCACCTTCGAGTCCGGCTTCACCCAGGGCACCGTGGGCTTCGGCGTCGACGCCTACGGTCTGCTCGGCGTCAAGCTCGACAGCGGCCGCGGACGCAACTACACCGGCATCTTCAACGAGCACGACGACGGCAAGCCGGTGGACAGCCTGTCCGAGGCCGGCGGCGCGGTGAAGCTGCGCTTCTCCAATACCGTGATCAAGTACGGCAACCAGTTCCCCGACCTGCCGGTGCTCTCCCGCGACGACTCGCGCATGCTGCCGCAATCCTTCACCGGCGTGCTGCTGAGCGGCGAGGAGATCAAGGGCCTGCAGCTGAACGTCGGCAAGTTCACCGCCGACAGCCCCATGGGCAGCCCGGCGCGCGACCCCAACCACCTGGACGAGATCTACCTCTACGGCGGCAGCTACGCGGTCACCGACGACCTCAGCGTGGCGCTCTACCACAGCGACGTGCGCGACGTCTTCGCCAAGACCTACGCCAACCTCAACTACACCCTGCCGCTGGCCGCCGAGCAGGCGCTGAACTTCGACTTCAACATCTACCGCACCAAGTACGACGACGGCTCCCAGGCCGCGCTGGACTTCGGCGGCGACGGCGACAACGACCGCAACACCATCTGGAGCCTGGCGGCCAAGTACAGCGTCGGCCCGCACGCCTTCATCCTCGCCCACCAGCGCAGCAGCGGCGATGCCGGCTATGCCTACGACTACGGCGACGGCGGCGGCACCATCTACCTGGCCAACTCCTACTACGCCGACTTCAACCTCAAGGACGAACGCTCCTGGCAGGCCAGCTACGAGCTGGACTTCGGCGGCTACGGCGTGCCCGGGCTGACCTACAAGATCGCCTACGTGCGCGGCGACAACATCGACACCGGCGGCGATTCCGACGGCACCGAGCGCGAGCTGTTCAACCAGGTCAAGTACGTGATCCAGAGCGGCCCGGCCAAGGACCTGTCGTTCAAGCTGCGCAACTCCATCTACCGCGCGGACAACGACGTCGGCCCGGACCTCAACGAGGTGCGCGCCTTCATCGAGTACCCGCTGAGCATCCTCTGATGCCCCGGGCCCGCGGCGTCGGCCGCGGGCCCTGCCCTCTACCGTTCGTCGCTGCGGCGCCAGCCACGCGCCTTTGCGGCCCTGCCGGCGGCAGCCACGGCCGCTGCGCTTCCCAGCCCGACTGCCATTTTTTCGCCAGTATCCCGACCGTGCATTGGCCAGTACGGTGACACCATTGCGCCCCCCTGGCGCTGAACTATGTTGGTCAACAGACCTTCGGCCCGTCTGGGCAATCGGGTTCCCGCAGTCCCGCATCAAGGCCTGACCTCGCAGCAAGGACGCGATCCCCCATCTCCCCTTCCTGCCACGCCGGGCATCGATGCCCGTCTTCCCGATCGCGTGCTGTCCTGCAGTCCGCATCGTCCCCTGTGCACCGAGTAGTTCCATACCCGGTCCGCCGCCGTTCCGCCGAGACCGGACTTCAGAGTGATTGCTGAGGAGTTCCGCTCATGCCGTCCAACCTCACCTATCCCGGCGTCTACATCGAAGAAGTACCCAGCGGCGTGCGCAGCATCACCGGCGTCGCCACCTCCATCACCGCCTTCGTCGGCCGGGCCCTGCGCGGCCCGGTGAACCGCCCGGTGCGCGTGCAAGGCTTCGCCGAGTACAGCCGGCTGTTCGGCGGCCTGTGGCAGCCCAGCACCCTGGGCTACGCGGTCATGCAGTTCTTCCAGCATGGCGGCAGCGACGCGCTGATCGTCCGGGTGTTCAACGGCGACCTCGACGACGACACCGCCACCCTCACCCTGGCCACCGCCGGCGGCAGCCTGGTGCTCGCCGCCGCCAGCCCCGGCGCCTGGGGCAACCGCCTGCGGGCGACGGTGGACCACGCCACCCGCGACACGACCGACACCCTGCTGTTCAACCTGCTGGTGGAGGAACTGGACCGCCCCGGCGGCACCACCACGCTGGCCTCGGAAGTGTTCCGCAACGTCTCGGTGGACCCGCTGAGCCCGCGCTTCGTCGACACCCTGCTCAAGGAACAGTCAGCGCTGGTCCGCGTGCTCACCTCGGCGCCGACCACCGAAAGCCCGACCGACGCCACCGTCGCCGTGGCCAACGAGGACGGCACCGCCACCGCCGCCGGCACCCTGGGCGACGACGGCGGCGACCTCGACGACGGCGACATCACCGGCGACCAGGACCTGCGCAGCGGCATCTACGCCCTGGAAGCGGCCGACCTGTTCAACCTGCTGTGCATCCCGCCGCTGACCCGCGAGGCCGACCTCGACCCCGCCACCTGGGCCACCGCCGCCGGCTACTGCCAGGAACGCCGCGCGGTGCTGATCATCGACGCGCCGGCGGACTGGACGGCCAACCCGGGCAGCGCCATTAGCGACGCGGAAACCGGGGTCAACGCCCTGCGCGCCAGCGTCGGCAACGACGACGCCATCAACGCCGCGGCCTACTACCCGCGCCTGCGCCTGGCCGATCCGCTGGCGGAGAACCGCGCGGCCGACTTCGCCCCCTGCGGCGCGGTGGCCGGGATCATCGCCCGCACCGACGTGCAGCGCGGCGTGTGGAAGGCGCCGGCGGGCCTGGCGGCATCCTTCTCCGGCGTGCAGGCCCTGACCTACGCCATGACCGACCGGCAGAACGGCGTGCTCAACCCCCTGGGCCTGAACTGCCTGCGCAGCTTCCCGGTGGCCGGCCACCTGGTGTGGGGCTCGCGCACCCTGGCCGGGGCCGACCTGCTGGCCTCGGAATGGAAATACCTGCCGGTGCGGCGCCTGGCGCTGTTCCTCGAGGAAAGCCTATTCCGCGGCACCCAGTGGGTGGTGTTCGAGCCCAACGACGAGCCGCTGTGGGCGCAGATCCGCCTCAACGTCGGCGCCTTCATGCAGGACCTGTTCCGCCAGGGCGCCTTCCAGGGCAGCAGCCCGCGCGAGGCGTATTTCGTCAAGTGCGACCGCGAGACCACCACCCAGAGCGACATCAACCGCGGCGTGGTGAACATCCACGTCGGCTTCGCCCCGCTCAAGCCCGCCGAGTTCGTGGTCATCAAGCTGCAGCAGATGGCCGGCCAGGTCGCCGTCTAGGGAGGAACCTTCCATGGCACAGTTCAGCGTCAACGCCCAGCGTTTCGATCCGTACAAGAACTTCAAATTCCGCGTGAAGTGGGACGGCCGCTACGTCGCCGGCATCAGCAAGGTCGGCGCCCTGAAGCGCAGCACCGAACTGGTCGAGCACCGCGAAGGCGGCGACCCGTCCACCTCGCGCAAGTCGCCCGGGCGCACCAAGTTCGAGGCCATCACCCTGGAGCGCGGGGTGACCCACGACACCGAGTTCGAGCGCTGGGCCAACAAGGTCTGGAACTTCGGCGCCGGCCTTGGCGCGGAAGTGTCGCTGAAGGACTTCCGCAAGGACCTGATCATCGAGGTGTACAACGAGGCCGGCCAGCTCGCCCTGGCCTACAAGGTGTTCCGCTGCTGGGTCTCGGAATACCAGGCGCTGCCGGACCTGGACGCCAACGCCAACGCGGTGGCCATCCAGACCCTCAAGCTGGAGAACGAAGGCTGGGAACGCGACTACGACGTGACCGAGCCGACCGAACCCAGCTACAACGAGCCGGCCTGAGGCCATGGCCGCGCTGAGCTGCGCGCAGCTGCTGGCGCTCTGGGAACAGGGCGCGCGGCGCCACCCGCTGGACCGCGCCCTGCTGCTGTTCGCCCAGGCCGCCCCGGAACGGCCGCCGGAAAGCCTCGCCGACGCGCCCCTGGGCGCCTGCAACGCCGCGCTGATGCGCCTGCGCCGCGAGACCTTCGGCAACCGCCTGCCGCTGTGGCTGGACTGCCCCGGCTGCGGCGAACGCCTGGCCTTCGAACTGGAGCCGGCGCAGCTGCCGCCGCTGCAGGCGCCGCCGGAACAGGTCGAGGTGCAGGGCCTGCGCTTCCGTTGCCCGGCCAGCCGCGACCTGGCCGCCATCGCCGGCCTGGCCGACACCGAACACGCCGCCAATCAACTACTGCTGGCCTGCGCGGAAGACGCCACGGCGCTGCCACGGGACGAACAGGCCCTGGGCGAACTGCGCGAAGCCCTGGAAGCCGCGCTGGAGGCGGCCGATCCCTGGGCCGACCTGGCCCTGGCCTACCGCTGTCCGGCGTGCGGCGCGGAGGGTGAGGCCAGCCTAGACGTCGCCGCCTACCTGTGGGAGGAAATCGACGGCAGCGCGCAGCAGTTGCTCGACGAAATCCATCTGCTGGCCCGGGCCTACGGCTGGAGCGAAGCGCAGATACTCGCCCTGGGCGATGCGCGCCGCGCCGCCTACCTCGCGCGGGTGGCGCCATGAGCGGGCTGCTGCGCCGCCTCGCCGCCCAGGCCGGCGGCCAGCGCGGCGTCACCCTGCACGCGCCGGCGCGCCTGCCATTCCAGCCGGCGCCCGAGCGGCTGGAGAGTGTCGAGTCGCTGCCGCCGACGGCCTTGCCCGGCGCAGCGGCACCCAGCCTCATGGAGCGACCCGTACCTTCGGTCGTCGCGCCCGCACCTGCCGCGCCGCCAATACAGCCACGCGCGGCCAGGCCGGAGATGCCGGGTGAAATGCCACCGGCTTCAGCAGCGCGGGCCGAAGAACAACCGCCAGCGCTGGAACCCATGCCACCCGAGCCACTGCTGGCAGAGCAGCCGCTGAATCTGTTCGTCCAGGTGCCGAACAATCCAGACATCCCCGTGCAGGAAACGGCCGCGCCGCCCACGGGAAGCCGTCCGGCAGTGCCCCGCCACGAAGCCCCGGCAAGGGCCGATGCAACACCGCCCTCGCCCGCCACCCCGCGCCTGCCGCCGCTGCTCGCCCCCATGGCGCCAGCGATCGCGCCCCAGCCCAGGGTTGCGCCGACCCAGGCCGAGCCCAAGTCAAGGCAGCCCGACGAGGTGCATATCCATATCGGCCGCATCGAGGTCACCGCCATCCAGGAAGCCGCGCCCGCCCGCCGCGAGGCGCGCAAGGGCCCGCCGCCGCTGTCGCTGGACGACTACCTGGCGCGGCGCAACGGAGAGCGGCCATGAGCAGCGCCCTGGCCATCGCCGGCGTCACCGCCGTGCTGCGCGACCGCCTCAACGACGGCCTGGTCAACCACAACGTCGCCGGCACCCTGGGCACCACCGTGACCGTCAGCGTGCTGCCGCCGGACCGCGTGGTGCCGGCCGACGGCACCGAGGCCAGCCAGCTCAACCTGTTCCTCTACCAGGTCACGCCCAACGCCGCCTGGCGCAGCCAGGGCCTGCCCGGCCACAGCGCCGACGGCCGCCAGCGCCTTGGCAACCCGCCGCTGGCGCTGGACCTGCACTACCTCCTCTCCGCCTACAGCGGCGGCGACCTGCACGGCGAAATCCTCCTCGGCTACGCCATGCAGCTGATGCACGAATTCCCGGTGCTCACCCGCGAGATGATCCGCACCGCGCTCAACCCCTCGCCGGACCTCGGCCTGGTCCTCCCCGCGGCGCTGCAACGCCTCGCCGAATGCGGCCTGGCCGAGCAGGTGGAACAGCTGCGCATCACCCCGCAGGCGCTGAACACCGAGGAAAGCGCCAAGCTCTGGGCCGCCACCCAGTCCAGCTTCCGCCCCAGCGCCGCCTACCTGGTGTCGGTGGTGCTGATCGAGGCCGAGCGCCCCACCCGCGTACCGCTGCCGGTGCTCAGCCGCGGCGAGGTCGATGTGGACAGCGGCCGCGAGCGCGGCGTGCTGGTCGCCCCCGGCCTGACCCCGGCGCTGCCGACCCTGGAAGCCATACTGCCGGCCGACGCCCAGCCGGTGGCGCGCCTGGGCCACGCCATCGAACTGCGCGGCCATCACCTGGACGGCGCGGCCCGCGAGGTGCGCCTGGGCAACCCGCGCTTCGAACTGGACGAGATTCTCCCGGCCAGCGGCGCCAACCTCGGCGACAGCCTCGGCCTGCTGATCCCCGCCGCGCGCGCCGCCGACTTCCCGGTCGGCGTCTACGCCGCCTGCGCGCGCCTGGTGCGCCCCGGCGAAAGCCAACCGCGGGAGAGCAACCAGCTGGCCTTCACCCTGGCCCCGGAAATCACCAACCTGCCGCAGAACCTGGCCCGCGACGGCGACGGCAGCGTGCTGGTGAACATCGCCTTCACCCCCGAGCTGCGCCCCGGCCAGCGCGCCAGCCTGCTGCTCGGCCAGCGCGAAGTGGCGCCGCAGGCCTTCGCCGCGCCCACCGCCAGCCTCGACTTCCTGATCGACAACGCCGAGGCCGGCGAACACCTGGTGCGCCTGCGTATCGACGGCATCGACAGCCCCATCGTCGACTACGCCCAGACGCCGCCACGCTTCCTCGAGCAGAGGCTGACCCTCACATGAACGCGCCCGCCGCCCCGGACTGGACCGCCGCCAACCAGCGCCTGCTGGTGGCCGAGTTCGCCCGCCTGCGCGCCCTGCTCGGCGACGGCGAGGCGGACGAGGCCCAGGCCCGGCTGGCCGACCTGCGCGCGGCGATGGAGGAGCCGGCGGCCATCGACAGCCTGGCGCGGCTGTTCGAACTGAGCGCCTTCGAGCGCGACCTGCTATTGCTCGCCGCCGGCGTGGAGATGGACGCCCGCCTGGCCCAGCTGTGCGCCCAGGCCAGCGGCCAGCCGGCGCGGCCCTGGGCCACCTTCGGCCTGGCCCTGGCGGCGCTGCCGGCGGCGCACTGGAGCGCCCTGGCGCCGCCGGAGCCGCTGCGCCGCTGGCGCCTGCTGGAAGTCGACGAGAACGCCGGGCTGACCGCCGGCCGCCTGCGCATCGACGAGCGCGTGCTGCACTTCCTCGGCGGCCTCAACTACCTCGACCCGCGCCTGCAACCGCTGCTGCAGGCAGTGCCGGGCGCCGGACTGATGAGCCACGCCCACGCGGCCGTGGTCGCCGCGGCCATCGAGCGCCTGCAGCGCAGCCACGGCCGCCTGCTGCCGATCCTCCTGCACGGCGACGACGCCCTCGGCCAGCAGGACGTCGCCGCCGACATCGCCCAGCGCCTGGGCGTGACGCTGTACCAGCTGCGCGCCGCCGACATCCCCGCCGCGGCCCACGAACAGGCAGCCCTGGCCATCCTCTGGCAGCGCGAGGCGGCTCTGCTCGGCAGCGCCCTGCTGATCGTCGCCCAGGGCGACGACAAGCCGCTGGCGCCCTTCGTCGCCCGCCTGGACGGCCTGCTGCTGGTGGCCAGCCGCGCGCCCTGCGGTCTGGACGGCGAAGCCTTCGCCGTCGACCGCCCGGACGTCCCCGAACAGCGCCGCCTGTGGCGCGAAGCCCTGGGCGAACGGGCCGCCACCCTGGCCCCGACCCTCGATGCCCTGGCCGGCCAGTACCGCCTCGGCGCCCGGCGCATCGCCGGCATCGCCGCGCAGCTGGACGCCAGCGACCCGGCCCGCCTGCACGCCGCCTGCCGCGGCGACGCGCGGGCCATGAGCGAACTGGCCCAGCCCATCGAGGCCCGCGCCCAATGGCATGACCTGGTGCTGTCCGAAGCGCAGTTGCAGACACTCCGGCAGATCGCCGTGCACACCCGCCACCGCCTCACCGTGCACCACGACTGGGGCTTCGCCGACGGCGGCAGCCGCGGCCTGGGCATCGCCACGCTGTTCTGGGGCGACTCCGGCACCGGCAAGACCCTCG
The DNA here is from genome assembly GCF_900112375.1 of Pseudomonas citronellolis. Classification (GTDB taxonomy): domain Bacteria; phylum Pseudomonadota; class Gammaproteobacteria; order Pseudomonadales; family Pseudomonadaceae; genus Pseudomonas; species Pseudomonas citronellolis. The sequence goes on from NZ_FOLS01000015.1 coordinate 58,104, forward strand.
CCGCCGAGGTGCTGGCCAACGCCCTGGACCTGGCGCTGTACCGCATCGACCTGTCGGCGGTGGTCAGCAAGTACATCGGCGAGACCGAGAAGAACCTGCGCCGCGTCTTCGACAGCGCCGAGGAGCTGGGCGCCATCCTGCTGTTCGACGAGGCCGACGCGCTGTTCGGCAAGCGCAGCGAGGTCAAGGACAGCCACGACCGCTACGCCAACATCGAGGTCAGCTACCTGCTGCAACGCATGGAGGCCTACCGCGGCCTGGCCATCCTCACCACCAACCACAAGGCCGCGCTGGACGGCGCCTTCGCCCGCCGGCTGCGCTTCGTGGTGCACTTCCCCTTCCCCGACGCGGCCCAGCGCGAGGCCCTGTGGCGCGGCGTGTTCCCCGCCGCCACGCCGCTGGCGGCGCTGGACTACGCCAAGCTGGCACGCCTGGCGGTGCCCGGCGGCAGCATCCGCAACATCGCCCTGGCCGCCGCCTTCCTCGCCGCCGAGGCCGGCGGCGCGGTGGGCATGGCACAGTTGCTGCGGGCGGCGCACCTGGAAGCGGCGAAACGCGACAAGGCGATCTCCGACGCGGAGACGAGGGGCTGGGTATGACGCGCATCGTGCTGCACATCGACCGCCTGCTGCTGCGCGGCATCGACCCGGCGGACGCCGACGCGCTGGCGGCGGCCTTGCGCCAGGAGGTCCAGCGCCTGCTCGGCGCCAGCGGTCTGCCGCCCTTGCAGGAGCAGCCGCGGCGCGCACGCCGTCCGGACAAGCTGCGGATCGCCGCCGATGCCGGCGCGCAGGGGCTCGGCCAGGCCGTGGCCGCCAGCCTGGTGCACGGTCCCCAGGGGCTCTGGCCGCAGGCGCCGCGCGGCGCGAAGGACGGAGGGCCGCAGCCATGATCGCCACCCACGGCACCCGCGAGCCCTCGCCCGCCAGCGGGGCCGACTGGCTGCTGCAGCGCAAGTGCGCCTGCGGTGGCGATTCCGGCCCCCAGGGTCAGTGCGAGGAATGCGAACGCGAGGAACAGGGGGCCCTGCAACCCAAGCTGTGGATCGGCGCCCAGGACGAACCGCTGGAACAAGAGGCCGACCGCGTCGCCGAACAAGTCATGGCCGCCGAGCCGCCGGCGAAGGTCACGCCCACCAGCGGCGCGCTAGCGCGCAAGCCGGCAACCGCCGGCCCCGGCGCCGGCCAGGCACCCGGCATCGTCCACGACGTATTGCGCGAACCGGGCCAGCCCCTGGCGGCCGAGGCCCGGGGCTTCTTCGAGCCGCGCTTCGGCCACGACTTCGCCCAGGTGCGCGTGCACGCCGATGCCAGGGCAGATGCCTCGGCCCAGGCGGTCCAGGCCCGCGCCTACACCGTCGGCCACGACCTGGTGTTCGCCGCCGGCCAGTACCGCCCGCAAAGCCCCGAGGGCCGCCAGCTGCTGGCCCACGAACTGACCCACGTGCTGCAGCAGGGCCCCGGCCTGCGCCGCAAGCCGGCCGACAAGCCCAAGGCCGCCGCCCCCGACCCGCTGTGCGCCAAGTTCGACTTCGACAAGGCGCGCAAGGCGGTCGAGGCCCAGGCCAAGCTGGCGGCCAAGGGCGACCTGCTCCAGCTGATCCGCGCGCTCAAGCCGATCCGCCGCTGCGCCAGCGCCGCCCAGCAGGCCGAGGTCAAGAGCGCCCTGGCCAGCACGCTCAGCGCCGACAAGGCCGACGAAGCCTGGAAGGCCGCCGGCACCGCCTTCGGCGGCTACGTCGGCTTCTACCCGGGCTTCGCCCCGGACATCAAGACGCACCTGGGCAAGCTCGGCGCCAGCGAGTCGCTGGCCTCCGACACCTTCGAGCTGTCCGCCGAGGGCGCCACCCACAAGTCACGGGCCAAGAAGACCGCCAAAGCCGACCTGGGCGACCTGGGGCGCACCGACATCGTCTACTTCCGCGGCCACCAGTACGCCCAGTACAAGGCCCCCGGCCTGTTCGCCGACGGCGACGAGACGCGCGGCTTCGACCTGCGCTACGTCGAGAAGGCCGGCGGCTTCGCCAACGTCAAGCTGATGATCAGCACCAGCTGCGCAACGCTCTGCAAGGAAGCGGTGGCGGTATTCACCAGCCTGTTCCCCAACGCCGTGATCCTCGGCTACCGCAAGTCGGCGCCGCTGCAGGGCGCGGCGGTGCGCAGCGACCTGACCAAGCGCATCAACGAACTGAACCGGCCGCTGCTGATCGACGACCCGGTCGACGTGGCGGCGATCATCGACACCTGGAAATCGGTGGTGGAATCGCGCCACAAGGGCCAGACCGGCCCGCAGCCGGGCATCCTCCAGGGCGGCACCGTGACCTACTGGGACGGCTCGGCCTGGCAGACCATCGCCGCCACCGACGCGAAGAACGCCTGCAAGGTCAAGGGAGACTTCCGTGACCAGTATCCGGCGCCCTGAGGGCATGAAAACCACCGGAGGCCGGCGGTGAGCAGCCACGCCAGCCTGGCCCCGGCCGCCACCGGCGAACAGCCGGCGACGCTGCTGCAGCGCAAGTGCGCCTGCGGTGGCGAAGCCGCCGGGCTCGACGGCGAGTGCGAGGAATGCCGGCGCGCCCACGCCCTGGGCCTGCAGCCGCGCCTGGCGGTGGGCGCCAGCGACGACCCGCTGGAGCGCGAGGCCGACCGCGCCGCTGCCCAGGTACTGGGTGCCGACTCTGCCAGCGAGGTGTCGCCAGACATCGCCACGCCACGCATCAGCCGCCAACCGGAGCGCCCCGCGGCGGCCGCCGAACAGGCGCCGGGCAGCGTAGGCCAGGCCCTGCGCTCGGCCGGGGAGCCGCTGCCGCTACCGGCGCGGGCATTCTTCGAACCACGCTTCGGCCATGACTTCGCCCGGGTGCGCGTGCACCACGACGCCACGGCGGCGGACTCCGCCCGCGACGTCGCGGCCCATGCCTACACCGTCGGCCAGCACATCGTCTTCGCCCGCGGCCGCTACCAGCCGCACACGCCGAGCGGCCGTGCGCTACTTGCCCACGAACTGGCCCACGTCGTCCAGCAACGCGGGGCCGCCGAGCAGCCCGCGGAACAGGCGCTGGAACTCGGCGCGCCGGGCGACGCCCTGGAACAGGATGCCCACCGCGCGGTGCAACGACTTGGCGCGGGCGGGCCGGCCGGGGTCGACGGCGTCCTGCGCCGCCAGCGCATCCAGCGCTTCTCGGTCACCGAAGAGGCCGCCGGCGGTTGCGGCATCTGCTACGGCGCGGTGTTCGGCCCGCTCGGCACGGCGGAAGCCGGCAACGCCGCCCACGCCATCGTGCAACTGGCCTTCGTCGCACGCTTCCCCCGTGGCCGCGTGGAGCTGCCGTTCAGCAGCCCGACCGACGAGAACGGCCGCCTGGACCTGGCCATCGTCACCCGCGAGAACGGCATCCCGGTGCGGGTGCAGATCGGCGAGATCAAGGCGGCGACGCCCCACGGCGAGCGCGAGGGCATGGACGACCTGGACTTCTACGAGGACGCCGTGCACGACGCCTTCGCGGTGGAGAACCCGGCCGTGGAGGTCGAGCGCCTGCGCACCAGCATCCCCGTCGGCCGCGGCCTGCCCATGCCGGACCCGCTGGCGGCGTCCGCCGGCTGCCTGCAGCAACGCCTGTCGGTGGTGATGATGCGGCCCGGGCTGTTCGGCTACTTCTGCGCGCCGCCCTTCTCCGAGGCGCGCCGGCTGTGCTCCTGCCGGCCGCCGCGGCGCGAACGCGAGGACGTGGAGGTGCCGGTCCCGGTGCCCGCGCCGCGCACGGTGCCGCAACCACACTCGGTTCCCGGCACACCGCCGGTGGTGGACAGCGTGCCCGAGCCCAGGCCCGAACCGCAGCCGCACCCGACGCCCGAGCCGGAAACCGAACCCGTGCCCGACACCCCGCCGGACAATGTGGTGCCCTTCCCCGGCCGGCCCAGCCCGGAAACGGAGGAGGAAGGCGCGCCCCAGGAAGACGGCGAGTGGGTGCCCCAGGCGGCGCGGGTCGGCTGGCTGGGCGCGGCGCTGACGGCCACCTCGCTGCTGATGCGCTCGGCCCTGCGCAATGCGCCCCAGGCGGCCGGACGGCGCGTCACCGCCTACGCCCAGGCCTTCGCCGTAGTCGCGCTGCTGGTGTTCTATTCCGGACGCGCCGAAGCCCGCGTGGGCCCGGGCGAATCGCCGCTGGAATCCCTGCTCGAAGCGATGCGCAGCGACGGCATCGAGGTGCCGCCGGAGCTGCGCGAGCGCCTGGAGCACGACGAAGCCCTGCGCAATGCGCTGGAGCAGGCGGCGCAGACCGGCGACCTCAGCGCCGCGCAGCAGCAGATCGCCAACCAGATGATGCAGGCGATCGCCGAGAACCCCGACGCCTTCAGCGACGAGGACCTGCAAGTGCTGGCCAGCGCCAGCGAGATGGCCAGCGGCGGCGAAGTGGCCACGCAACCCACCCTGGAAGCCATGCGCGCCGCGCTCGAAGCCCGGCACCGCGGCGAGCCGGCCGACGCGGGTGGTGGCGGCGACGCGGATACCGATGCGGGCACCGCGGCCGAGCCGGCGCCCGCCCCGACGCCGGCGGAGCCGTTGCCGGGCATCTCCGACGAACTGAACCAGCGCCTGGCGGCCAACCCCGAGGTGCGCCGGCTGTTCGACGCCATGACGCGCCGCGGCGGCAGCGGGCCGAGCGTCACCGACGAAGTGGTCGAGCGCTTCCTCGCCATCGTCCCCGCCGACCTCGCCGGCGCCGAGGCCGACCGGCTGATCGCCGGGCTCGGCGGCGTGCAGGAGCAGACGGTCGACGAGATTCTCGCCAGCCTGCAGGCCGCGGTGACCACGGTGCGCACGCCGGCCGGCACCGAACCCGACGCCGAACCCAGCGAGGACGATACGGCCACGCCCACACCCGCGCTGCCCGAGCCGGCGCCGGCCACGGCCGAGGCCGCAACGCCCTCGGAGGTCGGCCGGCGCATCGCCGCGCTGCTGGCGCGCTCGCCCACCATCGGCCGCATCCTGGTGCCCAAGACCAGCCTGGCGGTCGGGCAGACGGTGGTGACCTTCGTCGCCCGCCAGCGCGGGGAGTACGTGGTGGGCGCCTTCGTGCGCCTGACGCCGACGCAGCGGCTGAGCGACGACAGCTGGCGCGTCACCCTGCACCGCTCCAGCTGGTTCAACGCCTCCGGGTTGTTCGTCGAGCAGTGGCCCGCGACCGACCAGACCACGGAGCTGACCTATGCGAACCCTTGAGGACAGGAGGCCGGCATGACGCTGAGCAGCTCACCGCGACTGATCAAGGCCGGCCTGGTGCTGGTCGACCCCGGCTCGGCCCGGGTGCGCCGGGTGATCGCCCTGCAGTACAACCCGGAGAAGCTGCGCCGCAGCCTGCAGGTGCAGGGCATGGGCGACGGCGCCGAGCGCTCCGATGCGCTGCGCCTGAAGGGCCCGGCGGTGGAGACCTTCCAGCTGGAGGCGGAGATCGACGCCAGCGACCAGCTGGAATTCCCCGAGCGCGACAGGACCGCCAGCGAGGTCGGCATCGCCCCGCAGCTGGCGGTGCTGGAGGCGCTGGTCAACCCGCGCGCGGCCGACCTGCTGGCCAGCCAGGCGCAGGCGGCCTCGGGCATCCTCGAGATCGCCCCCATGGAGTCGGACCTGGCCCTGTTCGTCTGGGGCGCCCAGCGCATCGTGCCGGTGCGGGTGACCGACTTCTCCATCAGCGAGGAGGCCTTCGACCCGCAGCTCAACCCGATCAACGCCACCGTCACCCTCGGCCTGCGCGTGCTTTCGGTCGCCGACCTCGGCTTCGAGCACAAGGGCGGCGGGCTGTTCATGGCCTACCTGCAATCCCGCGAGAAGCTGGCCGGCAAGGCCGCCACCTTCGGTTTCGACGCCCTCGGCATCGGAGGCCTGCCATGACCGACCCGCTCAAGGCCTTTCTCCAGGCCAACGCCCTGACCGCCCCGGCCTTCGCCCCGGACAGTCGCTACCACGGCCTGGACATCGCCCAGTGGACGCGCCCCGACGGCGTGGCGCTCAGCTACGTGCGGCGGCGCTTCGTGCCGCCGCCGGAGAACTTCGCCGCCCTCGGCGAGCATCTGGTGGAAGCCGGCGACCGCATCGACAACCTCGCCGCCCGCTACCTGGGCGACCCGCAGCAGTACTGGCGGCTGTGCGACGGCAACGGCGCGCTGCGCCCGGACGAGCTGACCGAGACGCCCGGGCGCAGCCTGCGCATCACCCTGCCCGAAGGGGTGCCGGGGGACGAATCATGAGTAGCGCCGTGCACCTGAGCCTGCTGATCGGGCCCATCGTGCCGATCCCGGTGCCGGCGCTGCTGATCGACGCCCTGGAAGAGGTCAGCGTGACCTGCGCCAGCGAGGGCGCCAGCGGCTTCCAGCTGCGCTTCAAGGTCAACAGCCGCTCCGAGCTCAACACCCTGTTCCTGATCGCCGTGGGCAACAACACCAGCCTGGGCACGCCGCCGCTGCGGGTGGTGCTGGTGGTCACCCTCGGCGGGCGCGCGCAGCCGCTGTTCGACGGCGTGCTGACCAACGTCGAGGTGCAGGCCGGGCAGGACCGCCAGGCCGGCAGCATCACCCTGACCGGCGAGGACCTGACCCGGGTGATGGACCTGATCGACTTCTCCGGCCTGCCCTACCCGGCCATGCCCATCGAGGCGCGGGTGGCGCTGATCTGCGCGAAGTACGCGGCCTTCGGCATCATCCCGCTGCCGATCCCGGCGCTGTTCCCCGACGTGCCCATCCCCATCGAGCGCATCCCCGCGCAGCAGGGCACCGACCTGGCCTACATCCGCCAGCTCGCCGAGGAGGTCGGCCACGTGTTCTACATCGAGCCGGGCGAGGTGCCGCTGACCAACATCGCCTACTTCGGCCCGGAGATTAAGGTCGGCCCGCCGCAGCCGGCGCTGAACGTCGACATGGACGCGCACACCAACGTCGAGTCGCTGAACTTCAGCTTCGACCCGACCAAGGGCGTGCTGCCGGTGGTGTACATCCAGAATCCGCAGACCCGCGCGCCCATCCCCATCCCGATCCCCAACCTCAACCCGCTGCAGCCGCCGCTGGGCGCCCTGCCCACGCCCATCGCCAACCTGAAGATGATGAAAGACACCGCCAAGCTGAACCCCATGCAGGCCATTTCCGCCGGCCTGGCCGAGGCGAAGAAATCCCAGGACGCGGTCAGCGCCAGCGGCAGCCTCGACGTGCTGCGCTACGGCCGCGTGCTGCGCCCGCGGCGCCTGGTGGGCGTGCGCGGCGCGGGGGTGGCCTACGACGGCCTGTACTACGTCAGCAGCGTCACCAGCACCCTGGCCCGCGGCAAGTTCACCCAGAGCTTCCAGCTGACGCGCAACGGCCTGGTGTCCATCACGCCGAGGGTGCCCGCATGAGCCAACGCTACTACGGCAAGTACCGCGGCATGGTGCTGAACAACGTCGACCCCATGCAGCAGGGCCGCCTGCAGGTGCAGGTGCCCGACGTGGCCGGGCTGGTGCCGGCGAGCTGGGCCATGCCCTGCGTGCCCATCGCCGGGCTGCAGAACGGCATGGTGGCGCTGCCGGTGATCGGCTCCGGGGTGTGGGTGGAGTTCGAACAGGGCAACCCGGACAGCCCCATCTGGGTCGGCTGCTTCTGGGGCAGCGCCGCGGAAATCCCGGCGCTGGCCCTGGCCACCCCGCCGGGGCTGCCGGCGATCACCCTGCAGACGCCGCTGCAGAACGGCCTGACCATCTCCGACCTGCCCGGCCCCACCGGCGGCATCATGCTCAAGAGCGCCACCGGGGCGACGCTGATCGTCAACGACACCGGCATCTACATCCAGAACGGCAAGGGCGCCGCGCTCACCCTGGTGGGCCCGGCGGTGACCATCAACAACGGCGCGCTGACGGTGATCTGAGATGCCAGGCCCTCTCTTGCATGTCGGCGCGACCGTGCTCTGCGCCCACGGCGGCACCGCCACCCCCACCGCGCCCAACCCGCGGGTGCTGGTGGGCGGCCAGCCGACGGTGCTGATGAGCGCGCCCTACGTCATCGCCGGCTGCCCGTTCAACGTCTCCGGCAGCCCGGTGCCCTGCGTCACCGCGCAATGGCTGGTGGCGGCGACGCGGGTGTTCAGCAACGGCCAGCCGCTGCTGCTGATGGACAGCCAGGCGCTCTGCGCGCCCAACGGCACTCCGCTGTTGCCGGTGGCGGCGCAGACCCGCGTGATCGGGAGCTGAACATGACCCAGCGACTGTACTTCCCCTACCGCTTCGACGGCCACGGCCGCACCCGCGACGCCGACGAGGCCACCTGGATCCGCGGCCTGATCGAGCAGGTGCTGTTCACCGCGCCGGGCGAACGGGTGATGCGCCCGGACTTCGGCAGCGGCCTGCGCGAACTGGTGTTCGCGCCCAACAGCCCGGAACTGGCGGCCACCGTGCAGTTCCTGGTGCAGGGCGCGCTGCAGCAGTGGCTGGCCGGGCTGATCCTGGTCGAGGGCGTGGCGGTCAGCGCCGTCGAATCGCGCCTGGCGGTGCAGGTGCAGTACCGCATCCGCCGCAGCAACGCGCTGCACTCGGAGCTGTTCGTCCAGGGAGGCGCGCCATGATCTACCACTGCTGCGAGGAACACCGCCGCGCCCTGGTGGACGCCCACCCGACGCTCAACGGCATCGACTACCTGGAAGTGCTGGACCTGGACGCGCCGCCCGGCAGCCCGCGCCAGCGCACCCTGCTGGTGCGCCTGCTCAAACCGGTGCCGGCGGCGCTGGGCCTGTACAACCTGCACATCGAGGGCGGCGAGCGCGTGCGCCACATCGGCATCCTCTGGCTGGGCAGCGCCAGCGCGCCACCGGCCGAGGCCAGCGCCGCCGAGCAGGCGCTGTTCGCCGCGCTGGCCGAACCCGACCAGGTACTGGTGGTGCGCACCGACAGCGACGGCGACCACTCCACCTACCGCCTGCGTCTGCACCGGGCCGGCGCCGAACAGCCGCTGGCGGACTTCGACCCGCGGCTGTCGGCGGTGGACTTCGCCTTCAAGGTCGAATGCCCCAGCGACTTCGACTGCCGCCCGCAGACCGACTGCCCCGAGCAGGCCCCGGCGACGCCGGACCTGAACTACCTGGCCCGCGACTACGCCAGCCTGCGCCGCCTGGTGATGGACCGCCTGGCGCAGCGCATGCCCGGCTGGCGCGAGCGCAGCCCGGCGGACCTGGCCACCACCCTGGGCGAGCTGATCGCCTACGTCGGCGACCTGCAGCACTACCAGCTCGACGCCATCGCCACCGAGGCCTACCTGCACACCGCGCGGCGCCGCAGCAGCCTGCGCCGCCACGCGCTGCTGGTGGACTACCACCTGCACGAGGGCTGCAACGCCCGCGCCTGGCTGCACCTGGAGGTCAGCGGCGGGCCCTTCGCGCTGCCCGACGGCCTGCGCTGCTACACCCGCGTGCCCGGCGTGCCGTGGCGCATACTCGCCGACTCGCCGGAGGAACGCCGCGCCCTGGAAGCGGCGCCGCTGGTGTTCGAGCCGATGCACGGGGCGAGCCTGGACGAGGCGCACAACCGGCTGTACTTCCACACCTGGAGCGACGAGCGCTGCTGCCTGCCGGCCGGTTCCACCATGGCGACCCTGCGCGGCCACCTGCCGGGCCTGGCCGTGGGCGACGTGCTGGTGCTGCAGGAAGTGCTCGGCCCGCTCACCGGCGAGGCGGCCGACGCCGACCCGGCACGCCGCCACGCGGTGCGCCTGACCAGCGTGCGCGCCTTCGACGGCAGCGATCCGCTGAGCGATCCGCTGGACGGCAGCCCGGTCACCGAGATCGCCTGGCACCCCGGCGACGCCCTGCCCTTCGCCCTGTGCATCTCCAGCCAGAGCGACGACGAACACGGCAACGCGCGCCTGGACGACGTCAGTGTCGCCCTGGGCAACATCGTGCTGGTCGACCATGGCCGCAGCGTCGCCGGCGAAGCCCTGGGCCGCGTGCCGGCGCCCCTGCTCAAGTACCCGGGCAGCGGCGGCGCCTGCCAGCGCCAGGCGCCCGAGCCGCTGCCGCCGCGCTACCGGCCGCTGCTGGCGGAAGGCCCGGTGACGCACCGTGGCCGCGTGCAACGGCGCATCGTCGAGAGCGGCCTGCAGCACCGCGAATGGGTGTTCTTCGATGCCGCCGACTCGGCCAGCGCCGCGCTGCGCTGGCGCGCCGCCGACGCCCTGCCCGAACTGCGCCTGGAGAGCGGCGACGCCCCGGAACGCTGGAGCGTGCAGCGCGACCTGCTGGACAGCCACGCCGACGACCGCCATTTCGTCCTGGAAACCGAGCAGGACGGCAGCGCCCGCCTGCGCTTCGGCGACGACCAGCACGGCCGCCGGCCGGACAGCGGCAGCGCCTTGCGCGCCTTCTACCGCGTCGGCAACGGCGTGGCCGGCAACGTCGGCGCCGGCGCCATCGCCCACGTGGTCAGCGCCGAGGGCCGCATCCAGTGGGTGAGCAACCCGCTGCCGGCGCAAGGCGGCGTCGAGCCGGAAAGCCCGGCGCAACTGCGCCGCGCCGCGCCCCAGGCATTCCGCACCCAGGAACGCGCGGTCACCCCGGCCGACTACGCCGAGGTCAGCGAACGCCTGGACGGCGTGCAGCGCGCCGCCGCCACCCTGCGCTGGACCGGCAGCTGGCACACGGTGTTCGTCACCGTCGACCGCGAAGGCGGCGCGGCGGTGGATACCGGCTTCGCCGCGCAGCTGGTCGAGCATCTGGAGCGCTACCGCATGGCCGGCCACGACCTGCGGGTGGACGAGCCGCTGCACGTGTCGCTGGAGATCGACCTGCTGGTCTGCGTGCGCGCCGGCTACTTCCGCAGCGACGTGCGCCGCGCCCTGCTCGACGTGCTCGGCTCCCGGCGCCGCACAGACGGCTCGTTGGGGCTGTTCCACCCGGACAACTTCAGCTTCGGCCAGACGGTCTACCTCAGCCCGCTGTACGCCGCCGCGCGTGGCGTGCCCGGCGTGGCCTCGGTGCAGGTCAAGCTGTTCCAGCGCCTCGGCCAGGCCGACGCCAAGCCCCTGGCCGACGGCTTCATGCGCCTGGGGCGGCTGGAGATAGCGCGCCTGGACAACGACCCCGATTTCCCCGAGCACGGCGTGCTGCGCCTGGAACTGCACGGAGGCAAATGATGAACGGCAAACCCGAGTGCGACTGCTGCGCCGGCGTCGAGGCCGACACCCCGCGGCGCCTCGACAACCCGCCCGGCCTGCCGGCGCTGGACTACCGCAGCGGCCGCCACGGCGACTACCTGGCCAGCCTGCAGGCGCGCCTGTCCAGCACCGACTACCCGGCCCTGGCGGCGCTCACCAGCCGCGAGGACAGCGACTTCACCCTGGCCCTGGCCGACGCCCTGGCCTGCTCACTGGAAGTGCTGGGCTTCTACACCGAGCGCTACGCCCAGGAGCACTACCTGCGCACCGCCACCGAGCAGCTGTCGGTGCGCCAGCTGGCGCGGCTGATCGGCTACCGCCCGGCGCCCGGGGTGGCCGCCGCCACCCACCTGGCCTTCACCCTGCTGGAAGCGCCCGGCGCGCCGAGCGAGCCCATCGTCATCCCACCCGGCACGCGGGTGCAGAGCGTGCCCGGCCAGGGCGAACAGGCGCAGACCTTCGAGACCACCGCGCCGGCGCCGGCCCGCGCCGCGTGGAACGCCATCCCCGTGCAGGCCAGCCAGAGCTGGCAGCCGAAAGCGGGCGACACGGCGCTGTGGCTGGCTGGCCTGGCCACCGGCCTGCAGCCCGGCGACGCCCTGCTGATCGTCGGCAACGAGCGCCTGGCCGACCCGGGCAGCGAACGCTGGGACATCCGGGTGCTGGCCAGCGTCGAGGCGGACAGCGCCAGGCAGCGCACCCGGGTAGCCTGGAACCACCCGCTGGGCAGCCGCTTCCCGAGCATGGCCCCGGCCGCCGCCGGCGTGCAGGTGTTCGCCCTGCGCCAGCGTACCGCGCTGTTCGGCTACAACGCGCCGGACCCGAACCTGCTGGGCAACGACAATTCCAACATCGCCAAGCAGATCGACAAGACCGACGCCAACGCCTGGCAGTGGAAGAACTTCGTGCTCGACCCGGCGGCCGTCGACCTCGACGGCGAGCACCCGAAGCTGGTCGCCGGCGGCTGGTTCGCCCTGGTCTCCAACCAGGCCGGCCTGGGCAGCGCCGACCTGCCCGGCTACACCGAGCTGTACCGCATCGCCCGGGTGGTACACCGCAGCCGCAGCGCCTTCGCGCTGTCGGCCAAGATCACCCGGCTGAGCCCGGACACCCAGGAAAACCTCAGCGCCGAGCGCTTCACGCTGCGCCGCACCCTGGTCCTGGCGCAAAGCGAAGTGCTGGCCACCACGGCGCGGCCGCTGCTGTACCCGGTGCAGGGCGACACGCTGGTGCTGGCGCGCCGCGTCGAGGGCCTGCGCCCCGGCCAGCCGCTGGCCCTTTCCGGCGTGCGCCAGCGCATCGCCGTGCTGGCCACCGGTCTTGCGCTGCAGCTTGACGACGGCGGCAGCGCGCCCCTGGCCGAAGGCGACGAACTCTTCATGCTCGCCCCCGCCGACCGCCTCTACGGCACCAGCGCGGTGGCGCAGGACGCGGAAACCTTCGCCGGCCTGCTGGGCAACCCTGCGGTGAACCTGCGCCTGCAACTGCTGGACCGCGATGGCCGCAGCGGCCGGCTCAGCGCCAAGGCCAGCCAACTGCGCCTGGCCGAGGCGCGCAAGGACGACGCCGTGGTGCGCCAGGTCGCCTTCATCGCCGACGGCGACGACGCCCTGGCGCTCGACCGCGACTACACCCACATCAAGCTGCGCGCCGCATTGCAGCACGTGTTCGAACGCGCCAGCCTGCGCGTCAACGCCAACGTGGCGCCGGCCAGCCACGGCGAGACGGTGGAAGCCATCCTCGGCGATGGCGACGCCGGCCAGGCCAACCAGCGCTTCGCCCTGAACCAGGCGCCGCTGACCTACGTCGCCGCCAACACCCCCAGCGGCCGCGCCTCCACCCTGGAACTACGGGTCAACGACGTGCTCTGGGCGGAAGCCCCGACGCTGTACCGCGCCGCCGCCGACGCCCACCGCTACGAAACGGCCCAGGACGAGGCGGGCCTTGCCACCCTGCAGTTCGGCGACGGCCTTGAGGGCGCGCGCCTGCCCAGCGGCCACAGCAACGTGCGGGCGCGCTACCGCAAGGGCCTGGGCAGCGCCGGCAACCTCGCCGCCGGCAAGCTCACCACCCTGCTCTCGCGGCCGCTGGGCGTCAGCGAGGTGGTCAACCCGGGCCCGGCCAGCGGCGGCGAGGACGGCGAGGCGCTGGAACGGGCGCGGGCCAACGCGCCGCTGACGGTGCTGACCCTCGACCGCGCCGTATCGGTGGCCGACTACGGCAACTTCGCCCGCGCTTTCGCCGGCATCGACAAGGCCCATGCGCTGTGGATCCCCGCCGGCCCGGCGCGCGGCATCTTCCTCAGCCTGGCCGGCGTCGACGGCGCGCCGGTGAGCGAGGACGGCGCCACCTACGGCTTCCTCCGCGACGCCCTGCTGGCCTACGGCGACCCGCTGCTGCCGCTGCGCCTGGCCAGCTACCGCGATGCGCGCTTCCGCTGCCGGCTGGCAGTGAAGCTGGCCTCCGGCTACGAAGCCACGCCGGTGCTCAAGGCGGTCGAGGCGGCGCTGCGCGAGCACTTCGGCTTCGCCCGCCGCGACTTCGGCCAGACCGTCTCGGTGGACGAAGTGGCCGCCGTGGTCCACGGCCTGCCTGGCGTCCTTGCCGTGCAGGTCAGCCGTCTCTATCGCCAGGGCCAGCCGCCGGCGCTGAAGCCACGGCTATTCGCCGCGGTGCCGGTGCCCTCGCTGAGCGGCCTGCCCCAGGCCGCGGAACTGCTGACCCTGAGTGATGCGCCAATGGAACTGGAGGTGCTGCCATGAGCCTGGACGCGCAAAGCCTGTATGCCCTGCTGCCGGCCATCCACCGCGTGCGCGACGCCGAGATCGCCGCCGCCGAAGGCCTGGCCCGCGGGCCGCTGGAGGAACTGCTGGCGCTGCTGGCGGAACAGCTCGGCGTCGCCGAGGAAAGCCTGGAGCAGCTCTACGACGACCTGTTCATCGAAACCTGCAGCGACTGGGTGGTGCCCTACATCGGCGACCTGATCGGCTACCAGGGCCTGCACCGGGTGGTGCCCAAGGTGGCCAGCCCGCGCGCCGAGGTGGCCCACACCATCGCCCTGCGCCGGCGCAAGGGCACCGCCACGGTGCTGGAACAGCTGGCCCGCGACGTCACCGGCTGGGACGCCCGCGCGGTGGAATACTTCCAGCGCCTGTGCGCCAGCCAGTACATGAACCACCCGCGCCCGCAGGCCGTGCAGGCGCCGGACCTGCGCCAGGGCGAGGCGCTGGAATGGCTGGGCACGGCCTTCGAAACCGCCAACCGCAGCGTCGACGTGCGCAACATCGAGTCCGCCCGCGGCCGCCACAACATCCCCAACGTCGGCCTGCACCTGTGGCGCATCCAGGCCTATGCGCGCAGCCAGGCGCCCTGCCCGCGCGCCGGCGAGCGCCGCTACCGGGCCAGCCCCCTGGGCCAGGACGTGGCGCTGTACAACCGCCCGCAGGTGGAGGACGACATCGGCCACCTGGCCGAGCCGGACAACGTGCCCTGGCCGCTGTCGCGCCGGCGCCTGGCCGCGCACCTGGCCCGCCACTACGGCGTGCGGGCCGACGCCACGGCGCCGCTGGACAACCCGCAGCCGAGCCTGCAGCTGTGGGTCGACGGCGTGGCCATCGAGCGCGACCACATCTGCATCTGCCACCTGGGCGACGACGCCGGCGGCTGGGCCCACACACCGCCGCCGGACGGCTTGTATTCCATCGACCCGACGCTGGGGCGCATCGCCCTGCCCGGCGACGCCGCCGACCCCGCCGAAGTGCGCCTGAGCTGGCACGAAGGCGCCTGCGCCGACCTCGGCGGCGGCGAGTACGAGCGCGGCGCCGACCTGCCGGTGCTGCCGGAGGACCGCACACCGGTGCGCGTGCCCGATGACCAGCCGACCCTGGCCGCGGCCCTGGCGCAGATCGCCGGCGACGGCGTGGTGGAGATCACCGACAACGGCCGCTACGAAGAGGCGCTGGACATCGAGGTGAACGCCGGCGGCGCGGTGGAAATCCGCGCCGCCAACGGCTTCCGCCCGCTGCTGGCATTGACCGCGCTGAGCGTGGTCGGCGGCGCCGATGCGGCCTGCCTGCTCAACGGCCTGCTGATCGCCGGCGCGCCGCTGCAAGTGCCGGCCGCAGCGGGCAACGCCCTGGCGCGCCTGGAGCTGAAGCACTGCACCCTGGTGCCGGGCATCGCCCTGGACGCCGCCGGCCTGCCGACGCAACCGGCCACGCCGAGCCTGGAACTGGAAGTGCCCGGCCTGCGCGTGGAACTGACGCGCTGCATCCTCGGCGCCGTCCGCGCCCACGAACACGCCGAGGTGACGGCCAGCGACTGCCTGATCGACGCCCTCGCCCGCAGCGCCGTGGCCTTCGCCGCCGTCGACGGCGAGGCGCCCGGCGCCCGCCTGTCGCTGGATGCCTGCACGCTGGTCGGCAAGCTGCACACCCGCGAGGTGGGGCTGATCTCCAACAGCATCCTGTTCGCCGAACTGGCCGCGGCCGACACCTGGCCCGCCGCGGTGCGCGCCCTGCGCAAGCAGGTGGGCTGCGTGCGCTTCAGCTGGCTGCCGCTCGGCTCGCGGGTGCCGCGCCGCCACCACTGCCAGCCGCAGGCCGCCGGCTCAGGCATCGCGCCGCGCTTCACCTCGCTGCGCTACGGCACGCCCGCCTACGGCCAGTTGGCCAGCTCGACGCCGGCGGAAATCCTCCAGGGCGCCGACGACGAGAGCGAGATGGGCGTGCTGCACCACCTGTACGGCGCGCAACGCCTGGTCAACCTGCGCATCCGCCTGGCCGAGTACCTGCGCGTCGGGCTGCGCGCCGGCAGTTTCCACGAATCCTGAGGAATCCCGCCATGAGCTTCGATCTTTCGCGCATCCGCTTCGACGCCCGCCGCGATTTCCTCGGCGTGGTCATGCAACAGGGCCGCGTCCAGCTCGACGCCGACTGGAACGAATGGGTCGCGCAATTGGCGCGGCGCCTGCAGGCCGGCAGCCTGGACGGCTTCGGCGGCAACGTGGTGCCGCGCATCACCCCCGACGGTTTCCGCATCCAGGCCAGCGGCGGCAAGCTGAGCATCGGCGCCGGGCGCATCTACGTCGACGGCCTGCTGGCGGAGAACCACGGCGCCGCGCCCCTGGCCTGGGAACCACGGCTGGCCGGCCTGGCCGGCAGCGCGCCGCTGGACTACGCCGCGCAGCCCTACTACCCGAACCCGCCGGCGCTGCCAGAGGGCGGGCCGCACCTGGTCTACCTGGACGTCTGGCAGCGCGAGGTGGACGCGGTGCTGGCCCCGGACCTGGTGGAGAAGGCCGTGGGCGTCGACACCACCGGGCGCCTGCAGACGGTCTGGCAGGTCAAGCTGCTGGCCGGCATCGGCGACGGCACCTGCGCCACGCCCGACGCCGAGCTGCCCGGCTGGCTGGCCGCGACCTCGCCCTCGGCGGCGCGCCTGAGCACCGCCACCGGAGTGCCGGACTTCGAGCCCGACCCGTGCCAGGTGCCGCCGGCCGCCGGCTACCGCGGCCTGGAGAACCAGCTGTACCGCGTCGAGGTGCACCAGGGCGGGCCGCTGGGCACCGCCACCTTCAAGTGGTCGCGGGACAACGCCACGGTGGCCTCGCGCGTCACCCACATCAACCCGGCGCGCGACCGCATCACCGTGGAAAGCCTCGGCCGCGACCAGATGCTGTGCTTCCACGACGGCGACTGGGTGGAAGTCAGCGACGACTGGCGCGAGCTGCACAACCTGCCCGGCGAGCTGCGCCGCATCCGCGTCGCCGGCGGCGTGGACGAGACCGCGCGCACCCTGCAGTTCGACCTCGCGCTGCCGGCCGGGCTGTTCCCCACCGACGCCCAGCAGGCCACCGAGGCGGCGCGCAACACCCGCGTGCGGCGCTGGGACCAGGCCGGCCCGGTACGCCGCGAGAACGGCAGCCAGCTGCTGGACCTGAACGCCCCGGGCGCCGCCGGCGACATCCCGGTTCCCGCCGCCGGCACCCGGCTGTTCCTGGAGAGCGGCATCCTCGTCGAGTTCAGCCTGGCGCCGGCCGGCGGCCAGTTCCACAGCGGCGACCACTGGGTGTTCGCCGCGCGCACCGTCGACGCCAGCATCGAGCTGCTGGAGCAGGCGCCGCCACTGGGCATCCACCACCACTACGCGCGCCTGGCGGTGGTCGACTTCCCCGACGACCAGACCGACTGCCGCGTGCTCTGGCCGCCCATCGCCGAGGGCGAAGGCTGCGACTGCAGCGTCTGCGTCAGCGCCGAGGGCCACAACAGCGGCGCGGCCACCATCCAACAAGCCATCGACTCGATCAAGGACAGCGGCGGCACCGTCTGCCTGGGAATCGGCACCTACAACCTGCGCGAGCCGCTGAACATCGACGGCGCCCGCTCGCTGCGCCTGCGCGGCCAGGGCTGGGCCACCCTGCTGGTGGCCGGCCAGCCCGGCACCCTGCTGAACATCGAGGCCAGCATCGGCGTGGCCCTGGAGAACCTCAGCCTGCTCGGCTCGACCAACCGCGACACGCCGGCCATCCTCGCGCGCAACACCCTGGACCTGCGCGCCGAGCACATCAACGTGGTGTGCCTGGCGGTGGGCGACGGCACCAGCGCGGCCATCGGCCTGGCCGGCTACGCCCTGGGCGCCTACGTCGGCGACTGCGCGCTGGTGGCCGAGCGCGGCATCGTCCGCGCCGGCGAATACCTGCTCGGCGCCGAGCTGCAGGTGGCACGCAACCTGTTCATCTGCAGCCAGCGCGCGCTCAGCTTCGACGGCGTCAGCCTGCACTACGGCAACACGCGGATCGCCGGCAACCTGATGCTAGGTGGCGGGCAGGCCGCGCTGGTAGCCACCGGCGCGGCGCTGCCCGGCGCAGTCTTCGACATCGACGGCAACGTCATCCATACCCGCGGCGCCGGCATCCGCGCCGGGGTCGACGGCCTGCGCATCCGCGCCAACGAGATCAACGGCCTGGACGAGGGCAGCGGCGACGGCATCGTCCTCGAAGAAGGCCTGGACCCGGTCGCGCTGGACGGCGTGCGCATCGAGGGCAATCGCCTGTCCCGGCTGCAGGGCAACGCCATCCTCATCCGCCAGCGGGTGGAGAGCGCCATCATCGCCGGCAACAGCTTCGACGCCATCGGCCTGGGCGCGCTGGTGATGGGCGAAGGCGGCGCCGCCGGGGTGCTCGCCTTCAGCGGCAACCGCTGCCAGGGCCTGGGCCTGGCGGCCGACCTCAAGGGCGGCGCCTATGCCGCCATCCAGCTGGTGCGCGTCGACCAGGCCGACCTGTGCGACAACCAGCTCGCCGAGGTGGCGCGCGAGGCCAGCGACCTGGCGGCGCTGGACGGCATCCGCGCGGCGGCGGTGCAGCGCCTGCGCATCAGCGGCAACCGCCTGCTCGGCATCGGCCCGGACCGCAGCGGCGCCGAGATCACCGGCATCCACCTGCTGCCGCCCTTCGACCGCGCGCTGCTGCAGGCCAACCAGGTGGAACGCCTGGGCGACGACCCGGCGCAGAAACCGGTGATGAGCCTGTGGCGGGCCATCCGCGTGGCCAGCGCGGCGGCCGGTTCGCCGCTCTACGCAAGCCCGGCGCAGATGGTCGAGGGCGCGCAGCTGAGCTACCTGTTCACCGCCAGCCAGGTGTTCGCCCTGGCCCCGCGCGCGGCCGACCTGGCGATCCAGGACAACCAGCTGCGCAGCCACGCCAGCAGCCTGCCGCTGGTGCTCTGCGCGGCGCTGGACAACTGCCTGTTCGCCGGCAACCGCTGCCAGGCGCTGGATGGCAACGACCAGCAGCCGCAGCTGGGCGCCTTGCAGGGGCGCACCCTCAACGCCAGCAACAACCGCCTGATCGGCCGCGAGAAACTCGACACCCTGCACCTGAGCACCCAGCTGGAACGGGCCATCGTCATCGGCAACGCCAGCAGCGGCAACATCAGGGTGCTCAGCGGCGCCACGGTGCCCAACGACATCAACCTGTGCAACCTCATCGGCGTCTAAGGAAGGTGCAGCATGCCCGTCATCCCGTTCCGCGGTGAAAAGAGCCTCGGCGAAATCGCCGACAAGCTGTACAACCGGCTCACGCCGAAGCAGCGCGAGAAGGTCGAGAGCGCCCTGCTCCAGCAGAACCCGCAATTGGCCGACCTGGCCGCGCTGCCCGCCGGCACCCTGGTGCGCCTGCCGCAGATGCCGGAGCTGAGCGCCAAGGCCCGGGCCGGCAGCCAGGGGCCCCAGGCCGAGGTGGCCGCGCAACTGGGCGACGGCCTCGGCGCCTACGCCAAGCAGTTGACCCTGCGCTACCGCCAAGCCATGGCGGCGCTGGCGGAAACCCAGGCGCTGCTGGGCGACGACGAGCTACGCCGGGCCATCGCCAAGGAGCCCGCCCTGCAGGCCCTGGCCAAAGACATAGGCCCCGCCTGCGAGGCCCGCGCCAAGCAGCTGGAGCAGCGCCAGAAGGCCGCCAGCGAAGGCCTGAAGCAGGCCCTGGCGGACCTGCAGGCGGGGTTCGGCAAGGGCTGATTCAGAGCGCGGCGGCGACCTTGGCCCGCGCCGTCTCCGGCAGCCAGGCCTGCCATACCTGCGGATGCGCCTTGAGGAACTCGCGGGCGGCATCGCGCGGGGCCTGGCGCGTCTCGCTCATCTTTGCCAGGGCGGCATTGAGCTCGGCGATGGGGATGTCGACCTTCTCGAACAGCGCCACCAGCTCCGGGTAGTCCTTGCCGAAGGCCGCGGAAACGCCGATGGACAGGCGCGCCGGCAGCGACTGGCAGCCGCGCGGGTTGGGGTTGCTGGCGTCCACCAGGGTCTTCCAGGCCTCGGCGTCGAAGGGCGGCTCCTCCAGGCGCACCAGCTTGTAGCGGCCCATCAGCGGCGTCGGCGACCAGTAGTAGAACAGCACCGGCTTGCCGCGGCGGATGGCCGAGGCGATCTCGGCGTCCATGGCCGCGCCCGAGCCGCTGCGGAAGTTCACGTAGCTGTCCTCCAGGCCGTAAGCCTTGAGCTTCTGCGAATTGACGATCTCCGAGGTCCAGCCGGTGGGGCTGTTGAGGAAGCGTCCCTTGTCCGGCGCCTCGGCGTCGCGGAACACCTGGCGGTAGCGCGGCAGGTCGCTCACCGAGCGCAGCTGCGGCGCGGCGGCGACGATGCCGCGGGCGGGGTCGCCGTGGATCACGTAGTCCGGCACCCACCAGCCTTCGTTGGCGTTCTTCACGATGTCGCCCAGGCCGGCCACCTTGCCTTCGGCCTCGGCCTTGATCCAGGCGGGGCTGCGCCCGGCCCACTCCTCGCCTATCACCTGGATGTCGTTGTGCGCCAGGGCCGTCTCCAGGCTCACGGTGCTGCCGGGCAAGGTGTCGGTGGGATAGCCGTAGCCCTGCTCCACCAGCAGGCGCAACACCTCGGTGATCAGGCTGCCGCTCTCCCAGGTGAGCTCGCCGAAATGGATCGGCTTGCGCTCCTCGGCCGCCTGCGCGCCCTGAGCCAGGAGCCCCAGGGCCAGCAGCGCGGCCCCCAGCCAGCGGGTGATCGAATGCATCGGGTCGTTCCTTCTTCGAGCCGGCCACAAGGCCGGTGCCAGGTCGAAGGCGCGCCGGCAAGCACGCCGCGTCGCCACCCCGCGTGAAGCGGGCCGGCCCTGTATTGATAGCCGAAACTCGTGCCGCGCGCCGCAATCGCGCCTGCCGGCGAACCATCGTCCTGGCCCATATGCACTATCAAGCGCATTCATCATTAGCCTGCGAACAATTTGCTAGCTTATTACCCCATCAGGTGTTGCTCGCCTGGTTTTGAAGCATCAAGGCCGTTACCACCCCCCGCTTCCCCCGCGACTCGGTAACGGCCTTTTTTTCGCCTGCGATTCAGGGTTGGGATTGCGCGGCGGGCTCCAGAGCACCCTCACCCCAGCCCTCTCCCGGAGGGAGAGGGGGCCGTTCGGCGTGGGCGGATAACCCTACGTCAGTTGGCGGGTTCGTAGGGCGTATAACCGTTCGCGGTTATACGCCGTTGGCCGGTGCGCCGATGCCTTCATGGAACTGTAGGAGCGAGCTTGCTCGCGAATGGAGCTTCCCGGCGGCGTAGGTGCTGGGTTCAAGAGCGCCCTCTCCCCAACCCTCTCCCGCAAGCGGGAGAGGGGGCTGTCCTGAGCGGGGGCAAATCCTGAGTCATCCTGAAATGCCTATCTCCCCCCACGTCATTCCCGCGAACGCGGGAATCCAGTGACTGCGGGGTTCGCGAGCAAGCTCGCTCCTACGAAGAGCAAAAGCACGTCCGCTCTGGCTTTTGCTTTTGGGATTTCCAGAGAAACCTCCGCGCACTCCGAAGCGCCCCTTCAGAAGGCCGAGCGAAACCGGCGCTCAGGAGGTCATGCGACATGGATGTCGCGAGAGCCCCGCGGGCTACAGGGACGTACCCTCGGGGCGGGCCTCCGTGGCGGGGGA
>NZ_FOLS01000015.1:79708-84395 GCF_900112375.1 Pseudomonas citronellolis
GCGGCGCGTTACACCGAGCAAGAAGGCAGCTGGGTTCCCGCGTTCGCGGGAATGATGGGGTGTGAGGATGGTGCCTAGCTCAACCATGAAAGACGCATAACGCCCCAAGCGTTATCCGCCGCCCCCCTACCCCTGCCCACCCCACTGCAACAACCGCTGCCGACAATGCCGCATGGCATTGACGATATGCTTCTCCACCATATCCCGCGAAATCCCCAAACGCTCAGCGATCTCGGCATGGGAACACCCCTCGACCTTGCGCAGCAGAAACGCCTCCCGACAATTCTCCGGCAACTGCTCCAAGGCACGACGCAACATCAGCAACTGCTGTTGCTGGATAGCCTCGGTCTGCGGACAACGCTCATCGAGGCAACCTTCACGGTCCAGCGCCTCCAGATCCTCGTTGCGACGAATACGCGCCCGCCGGCGCAAGTCGATGCTGAGATTGACGGCAGTCTTGAAGAGGAACGCCCGCGGCTGCTCGATGCGCTCCTCGGCCTTGCGGTCGAGCAGGCGCAGGAAAGTCTCCTGGGTCAGGTCCGCGGCGGCATGGCGGTCCCCCAGGGTGCGACTGAGGAAGGCGGTCAGTTCCTGGTAGTAGCGAATCAAGAAAAAAGCGCTCCGCCCGTTAGGGGGCTTGCGGGTAAGATCGGCTCTCGCAGCCGACGCTGGCTGACAGCCCGCGTCGGAGGTAATTATAATCACTCGCATCAAGCCGAAAAGAAAGCGTGATCTGGGCACACTTCGCCGCCCAGTCGTGGAAGCCTTCGATGAACCAGCCCCCCGCCGAGCATGACGACCAGAGCCTGAGCGCCGAAGCCGCGCGTTGGTGCTCGCGCCTGCACGAGGCGGACTGCACCCGGGCCGAGCGCGACGCCTTCGACGCCTGGTGCGCGGAAGACCCGCGGCACCGCGACGAATACCTGGCGATGCTGGAAATCTGGCGCCTGGCCGATCGCCTGCAGGCCCCGGCGCGAGCGCCCCTGTCGCACACCCGCCGGGCCACGACGCGGCCACGGCGCTCGCGCATCAGGCGCTTCGCCACTGCCGCGGCCATCGCCTGCCTGGCGCTGGGCGCGGTCTGGTCGACGGGCTGGTCCGCCGGCTGGCTGCCGTCGCGCATCGGTTACTACAGCGCCACGGACGCGCCGCGCGAAGTGCGCCTGGCGGATGATTCGCAAGTGCGCCTGAACGCCCACTCCAGCCTGTTCTTCGCCCTCTACCGCGACCGCCGCGACGCCCGCCTGGGCAGCGGCGGCGAGGCCTACTTCAGCGTCAGCCACAACGCCCTGCAGCCGTTCACGGTACGCACCGACAACGGCAGCGTGCGCGTCACCGGCACCCGCTTCAACGTCTGGACCGACGTCAACCAGATGCTGGTCACCCTGCTGGAAGGCTCGGTGATAGTCACCCCGCCGCCTGGCGTGGACAGCAACGCCGCCCAGCTGACCCCGGGCATGCAGGCCCGCTACAGCAGCGCCACCGGGCAGCTCGAACTGGCCCAGGTGGCCCCGGGCGACGCCATCGCCTGGCTCGACGGCCGCCTGGTGCTGCAGGACCAGCCGCTGCAGGCGGCCATCCCGCAGATCAACCGCTACCTGGCCCACCCGGTGCGCCTGGGCGACCCGGTGGTGGCGGCCATGCGCATCGGCGGCATCTACGACACCAGCGACCTGCAGGCGCTGGTCGATTCCCTGCCCAAGGTGCTGCCGCTGGAGATGCGCCGCCACGACGACGGCAGCATCACCCTGGCCAGCAGGTACGCGCCGCTCTGAGCGTTGCGTCTGTCTCTTCGTAGGAGCGAGCTTGCTCGCGAACGAACTCCGCAGCGGGGCTGATTCGCGAGCAAGCTCGCTCCTACGAAAAGCCGTTACGAAAAGCCGTCGCTTCTCCCTCCCATCCATGCCCGCGAAAAAAAGTCTTCCGGTTTTTTCCGGTAGCCGCGTCATAGAAGGCTAATCATTCGCATTAATAACAAAACTGCATGGATCATAGGAGTGTCCCAGTGAACCGCAAGCCCCTGCACAGCAAGCGCAGCCCCCTGGCCCGCCTGGTCGGCGCCGCCGCGCTCGGCCTGACCCTGAGCGCCACCAGCGCCTTCGCCGCGCCGGTGCGCATCGATATCCCGGCGCAACCGCTGGCCTCGGCGCTGACCAACCTCGGCAGCCAGGCGCACCTGCAGATCATCTTCAACCAGGCCCAGGTGCAGAACCTGCGCAGCCCCGGCGTGCACGGAGAGATGGAGCCGGCGCGGGCGCTGGAGCAACTGCTGCGCGGCACCGGCATACGCTACCAGGTCGATGGCAGCCGCGTGACCCTGCTGGGCGCCAACGCCGCCGGCAACGACACCCTGGCGATGCCGGCCCAGGTGGTCACCGCCGCCCCGGAAGGCACCGACAGCTACGTGCCGCGCACCAGCACCAGCTCCAGCAAGACCGACACCCCGCTGCTGGAGATCCCGCAGTCGGTCTCGGTGATCACCCGCAAGCAGATGGACGCCCAGGGCGTGCAGAACGTCAGCCAGGCCCTGCGCTATGTGCCCGGCGTGCGCGTGGAGACCTACGGCCAGGACCCCAAGGGCTATGACTGGCTGTTCATCCGCGGCTTCAACGGCCAGACCACCAGCGACTACCTCGACGGCCTGCGCCAGTTGAACAACAGCTACACCTTCTTCCGCACCGAGCCCTATGCGCTGGAGCGCATCGACGTGGTCCGCGGCCCCTCCTCCACCCTGTTCGGCCTGGGCGACGCCGGCGGCATCATCAACCGCGTCAGCAAGCTGCCCACCGCCGCCGGCGTGCACGAGGTGGAACTGGGCTTCGGCAACCACGACCGCATCCAGGGCCGCTTCGACATCGGCGACCGCCTGGTGGACGACGGCAGCCTGCTGTACCGCGTGGTCGGCGTGGTGCGCAAATCCAACACCGAGTTCGAGTACGACGACGGCCACGAGGTCAAGGACGATCGCTACTACATCGCCCCGTCCTTCACCTGGGCGCCGGACGAAGACACCAGCTTCACCTTTCTCAGCAGCTTCATGAAGGACGACAGCGGCGGCACCATCGCGGTCAACACCCCGCAATACGGCCATACCGACAACACCCTGCTGGGCGACCACAGCTTCAACCACTCGTACCAGGACCAGTTCACCCTGGGCTACCAGTTCCGCCACCGCTTCAACGACAACGTCGAGTTCCGCCAGAACCTGCGCTACGGCCAGGTCGACTTCATCCTCAACAACATGCTGCCGCTGGGCACCGTGCAGAGCGCCGTGCCGGCCCTGGCCGCGCTGGTCCCGTCCCTGGCCAACGACGTCCTGCGCTCGCCGCGGCGCTGGGACGAGCACATGAACGCCTTCACCGTCGACAACCAGCTGCAGTTCGACTTCGACACCGCGGGCATCCAGCACACCCTGCTGACCGGCATCGACTATTCGCGCACCGAATCCGACGTCAAGCGCTACTTCGAGAGCCTGAGCCTGGCCAACCTGTCGTACTTCCTGCCGCTGCTGCTGGACCCGAGCAACCCGAAATACGGCCTGAACATCAACCGCCCGAGCACCATCCAGGTCAACTACGACCAGGACATCGACGCCGTCGGCTACTACGCCCAGGACCAGATCAGGTTCGACGACAACTGGCTGCTGACCCTCGGCGGGCGCTACGACAACGTGCGCAGCAGCACCGACGACCACATCGCCGGCAGCCACACCCTGGCCAAGGACGACGCCTTCACCGGCCGCGTCGGCCTGACCTACCTGACCGACTTCGGCCTGGCGCCCTACGTGGCCTACTCCGAGTCCTTCGTGCCCAACAGCGGCATCGACGGCAACGGCAACACCTTCGACCCGAGCACCGCGCACCAGTGGGAGACCGGGGTGAAGTACCAGCCCACCGACAAGCTCCTGCTGACCCTCGCCGGCTTCGAGATCGAGAAGACCAACGTGCTCACCAACGACGTGGTCAACGGCGTCAGCACCGGCTTCCAGAAGGCCACCGGCAAGGTGCGCTCGCGCGGCATCGAGGCCGAGGTGAAGGCCCAGCTCGACGAGCACTGGGACCTGCTGGGCTCCTACACCTACACCAAGACCAAGATCCTCAAGAGCAACAACGGCGACGAGGGCAACCGCTTCGCCAACGTGCCCGAGCACATGGCCTCGGCCTGGCTCAACTACACCTTCCGCGAGGGCATGGCCAACGGCCTCAGCGTCGGCGGCGGTGTGCGCTACACCGGCTCGGTGTACGGCGACAACGGCAACACCTTCCACGTCGACAACTACACCCTGTACGACGCCGGCGTGAGCTACCCGGTGAACAAGAACGTCACCCTCTCCTTCGCCGCGCAGAACCTGTTCGACGAGAAGTACGTGACCACCTGCGACGACATCGCCGAGTGCTACCCGGGCGAAGGCCGCACCGTGCTGACCAGCGTCAAGTACGCCTGGTAGGCCCAGGCCATTCCCCTGTAGGAGCGGACCTTGTCCGCGATAGCCGGACATCTCGGCGCGTTTCGCGGATGAGATCCGCTCCTACGCCGCCCCACCTGCGCCATTCCAATGTAGGAGCGCGCCCTGCGCGCGAAATCGCGGGCAAGGCCCGCTCCTACAGGTTGCCGGGAGGCACGGTATTCCTTCCCCGTAGGAGCGGACCTTGTCCGCGATAGCCGGACGCCCCGGCGCGTTTCGCGG
>NZ_FOLS01000015.1:84765-158193 GCF_900112375.1 Pseudomonas citronellolis
CGCCATGCCAATGTAGGAGCGCGCCCTGCGCGCGATTTCGCGGGCAGGGCCCGCTCCTACAGGTTGCCGGGTGGCACGGTATTTCTTCCCCGTAGGAGCGGACCTTGTCCGCGATGGCCGGACATCCCGGCGCGTTTCGCGGATGAGATTCGCTCCTACGCCACCCCATCCATGCCATGCCAATGTAGGAGCGGGCAAGGGTGCGCCGAGGCGATTTTCGTAGGAGCGAGCTTGCTCGCGAACAGACTCCGCTGCGGGGCTCATTCGCGAGCAAGCTCGCTCCTACGAGAAGCCATGCTCGCCTGCTACAACCGTTCGCGGTTGTACGCCGCTCAGGCCCCGTCGTAGGCCCCGCGCAGCGCCGCGATATCCAGCTTCTTCATGCCCAGCAGCGCCTGCATCAGGCGTTGCGACGCCGCCGTCGCCGGGCCGGCTATCAAGTCCGCGAGCACGGCCGGCACTATCTGCCACGACAGGCCATACCTGTCCTTCAGCCAGCCGCACTGCTGCGCCTCCACCGGGCCGCCGGCGGACAGGCGTTCCCAGTAGTGGTCGATCTCCTCCTGGCTGTCGCAATTCACCTGCAACGACAGCGCCTCGCTGAACTTGAACAGCGGCCCGCCGTTGAGCGCGGTGAAGGCGACGCCGTCCAGCTCGAAGGCCACGGTCATCACCGAGCCCGGCGAGTGGCCGTGGATTTCCTGGCCAGCCTCGCCGTAATGGCTGATGGCGCCGATGCGCGAGTTGGGGAAGATGGCCGTGTAGAAGGCCGCGGCCTGCTCCGCCTGGTCGTCGAACCACAGGCAGGGGGTGATGCGCTGGATGCGGGACATGGGCTGTCTCCTCGTCTGGGCGCGCGGCCACCTTGGCCGCGCCCTGTTCCTGGTCGTCCGGCGGGACGCGGAATCGACAAGTCTGGAACAGCTCCGACGAACGCGCCCGCGCGCCGCTCAGCGGCCGAAGCGGCTGGTCTGCATCTCGCGCAGGCGGCTCAGGGTGCGGCGGAAGGGGAACTCCAGGCCGCCCTGGGTGTACAGCGCCTCCAGCGCCACCTCGGCCTCCAGGTACAGCGGCACGCCACGGTCGTAGCATTCGTCGACCAGGGCGATGAAGCGGCGCACGCCGTCGTCCCGGGCCGACAGCGCCGGCAATTGGCGGTCGCCAGCCACCACCCGCCGGGCGCCGTCCTCGGTGCCGCGGGCGATGCGCGCCTCGCGACGCTCGCCGCCCAGCTCGGGGATGTCGCCAAGCAGGATGGCGTGGAAGCGATCGCACAGGCCGATGAAGTCCTGGGCCGACCAGGGCCGCTCGCAGAGGTCGGCATAGCGGCACCAGAGCACCCCGCGGCCGTGGCGCACCACGGCCAGTTCGCGGTTGCCCAGCGCCAGCGGCGCCTCGCTGCCGCTGCCGGCCAGCGCGGCGAACACGTAGCCCAGGGCGCTGGGCACCTCGGCGCGGCACAGCCAGTAGCGCTGCACCGGCGCGCCCGGGTGCAGGCGGTGGTCCTGGCCGCCGTCGGTGGCCAGCACCTGCATGTGGCGCTCCAGGGCGGCGATGGCCGGGAGGAAGCGCTCGCGGTTGAAGCCGTCGGCGTACAGCCCATCGGGCGGCTGGTTGGAGGTGGCGACCACCACCACGCCCTGCTCGAACATGGCCTGCAGCAGGCCGCCCAGCAGCATGGCGTCGCCGATGTCGCTGACGAAGAGTTCGTCGAAGCACAGCACCCGCACCTCGCCGGCCAGTTCGGCGGCCAGCGCCTGCAAAGGCGCGGCGGTGCCGGACAGCTGGAACAGGCGGCGGTGCACCCACTGCATGAAATGATGGAAATGCTGGCGCCGCGCGGGCACCCGCAGGCTGGCGTGGAAGCGGTCCAGCAGCCAGGTCTTGCCGCGCCCCACCGGGCCCCACAGGTACACGCCCGCTGGCCGCTCGCCACGGTGCAGGGCCGCCTGGCATTCCTCCAGGCGCTGTGCCGCGTGCCATTGCGCGGCATCCTCGACGAACCCCCGCTCGCTCACAGCGAGGCGGTAGGCAGCCAATGGCGAAGACCGCTCCACGGCGACTCCTTACTCGGCCGGGACGATGATGGAGACCCGGCGGTTCTCCATGCGCCCGGCGGCGCTACTGTTGTCCGCCACCGGGCGCTGCATGCCGCGGCCGATGACTTCGAGGTTGTCCCGGGGCATGCCGATGCCGGCCAGCACCTGGGCCACAGACTGTGCCCGGCGCACCGAGAGCTGCTGATTGTAACCCGCATCGCCGTAGGAATCGGTATGGCCTTCCAGGCGCAGCTTGTCGATGCCCACCGCCAGCAACGCATGGCCGATGCGCTCGACCTCGCCGCGGCTGGACAGGTCGATGCTGTCGACGTTGTTGCCGAACAGCACCTTGCTCGACAGCCCCAGTTCCCAGCCCTCGTCGCCCAGCTGGAAGCCCTGCTGCTGGAGGGCCGCGACCTGCTCGGCGCTCAGCCCCTTCTGCGGCGCCGGCGGCGTCTGGCAGCCGGCCAGCAGCAGCGTCAGCAGCAGGCCGATGAACAGGCGGCTAGGTTTCAGGGGCTTGGCTATCACGGGCTATCTCCTTGTAGTCCTCGGTGTTGGAATCCGTGTCCTCGCCGGCCAGGCTGCGCATGCCCCGGCCGCGGCGCTTGGCCTGGTACATGGCGCCGTCGGCACGGTGCAGCAGCTCGGCCAGGGTGCGCCCGTGGCGCGGGTAGAGCGCCACGCCGACGCTCAGCGAGGTGCTGATGCTGCTGCCGTCCGGCAGGGCGATGGGCGCCGCCATGCTGGCCAGGATGTCGTCGGCGACGCGCAGCGCCGCGCGGCTGTCCGGCAGCGGCGCCAGCAGCACGGCGAATTCGTCGCCGCCCAGGCGCGCCACCAGGTCGCTGTCGCGCAGCTGGCCGCGGATGCGCTCGGCAATCGCTACCAGCACCCGGTCGCCGGCCGCATGGCCGAGTTCGTCGTTGATCGCCTTGAAGCGGTCGGAGTCGATGTACAGCACCGCTGCCTGTTCGCCGCGCTGGGCCAGTTCGCGCAGGGTGCGGCTCAGGCGGCCCTCGAAGAAGGCGCGGTTGGGCAGGTGGGTGAGGCTGTCGTGATTGGCCTGGTGCGCCAGGGAGGCGTTCTCGCGCTCCAGGTGCTGCTGCCAGGCTTCCAGCTCGTCGAGCAGCGCGTTGAAGTCGCCGCCCAGCTCGTCCAGCTCGGCGATGCGCGCCGAGGGCACGCGCCGCGAGAACTGGCGGTCGCGGCGCACCGCGTGGGCCACCCGGGCCAGGCGGTCGAGCGGCGTGACAATGCGGCTGACCATGCGCCGCGACAGGTAGAAGGCGCCCAGGGCGGTCAGCAGCAGGCAACCGAGCATGCCGCCCAGGCCGGTGATCAGGAAGGTCAGCAGGCGCCCGCCGGAGCCGGTCAGGCGGATCTCGCCGATCTGCCGGCCATCGTGGACGATGGGCTGCACTTCCTCGTGGTTGAGCCACCAGCGCCCGACGAAATGCCGCAGCGCGCTCACCCCGTGGCCGCGCTCCCAGGTCGCCAGCAGGCGGCCCTGGGCGTCGTACACGGCGCAGCGGCGCACTTCCTCGGTGCTGGCCACCAGGCGCAGGGCCTCCTCGGCGGCGGCGCTGTCGTTGAACACCACCGCGGCCTCGACGGTGTAGGCCATCGAACGGCCGATCAGGTGCAGGTTGTGCTCGGCATAGGCGCGCAGGGTGAGCAGGCCGACCACCGCCACCGCCAGCCCGGCCATGCACACCGAGGCCAGGGCCACCCCCAGGTGCGCGCGGTACAGCAGGCGGCCCAGCGACTTGCGCCGGGTGCTGCGGCGCTCGGTCAGGCGCGGCAGGTTCATGGCTGGCCCCTCCGCCGGCCGAGGTTGAGCACGTTGGGGTGCACCCGCACGCCGCTGTGCGCCACCGAATCCAGGTTCACCGCGAAGGACGGCGGCGTGGCGCTGAAGTCCAGGCAGAACACGCTGCCGACGCTGCAGTCGGGGTCGTGCTCGCTGAGCGACAGCACCGGATGCCCGGCGACCCCGGCGAACGCGCGCCGGCGCTGCGCCTCATCCAGCAGGCCGAGGTAGAGCACGTTGCAGCGCTCGCCCAGGGCGGGGTCGTCCACCTGGGCGCGGCGCACCTCGACGCGGCGGCCGTTGGCCTGCAGCAGGCTGCCCCGGCGCAGCAGGGCCTCGGCGTATTCGCTTTCGCCCAGCACGCACAGCTCCAGTGTCTGCGGCTCCCGCGGCCAGCGCACGTAGCTGAGGATGCCCAGCAGCATGCCGCGCAGGGCCGCGCCGTCGCCGTCCGCGGCGCCGGAAGCCGCCAGGCACAGGGGCGCCGCCAGCACCCACAGGGTGAGTACCAGGGCACGCTGCAGCAGTGCGGGACGAAGGGCGGGAAAAACGAAGGACACGATGACGGCTCGGCGAGTACCAATACGGCGACAGCACGCGCGGCATCTTAATGGATTGCGGCAGGAATGTGACGTAGAGCTGACTTTTAGTTTGACCTGAAACAAGTTTCGTCAGTTTTATGACGTCATTTTCAGCAGAGGCTTACCAAAGGTTGGCAGCGCGTCGGCTTCACTTGGCAGGATCCGATCCTCTGCATCGATTGCTGCCAAGGCGGCGCGGGCTTCCAATGGGGGCACGGCAGCACAGCGCCGCAACCACTCACCAGGAGGCCGCCATGACCCTCGACATCCAAGGGGTGAAAGTCCCCGACAGCCAGCTCGCCTGCGAGATCACCGAACTGGTGCGCGACACCGCCACCCCGCTGCTGTTCCACCACTCCTCGCGGGTGTACTACTGGGGCGCGCTGGCCGGCGCGCGCCGGGGCCTGCAGTACGACGCCGAGCTGCTGTACGCCGGCGCCATGTTCCACGACATGGGCCTGCTGCCGCGCTACTGCAGCAAGTGCGAGCGCTTCGAGGTGGACGGCGCCGACTGCGCCGCCGAGTTCCTGCGCAGCCACGGCATCGCCGAGCGCGACGTGGAGACCGTGTGGACCGCCATCGCCCTGCACACCACGCCGGGCATCCCGCAGCACATGCGTGCGGAGATCGCCCTGGTCACCGCCGGGGTGGAGATGGACGTGCTGGGCATCGACTACGCCGAGTTCCCCGAAGCCGTGCGCGACGCCGTGGTGGCCGCCCACCCGCGCGGCGGCGACTTCAAGAACGACATCATCGAAGCCTTCTACCAGGGCATCAAGGACAAGCCGCAGACCACCTTCGGCAACGTCAAGGCCGACGTCCTGGCGCTGAAGGACGCGCAGTTCGAACGCGCCGACTTCTGCCGGATCATTCTCGACTCGGACTGGCCGAGCTGAGGTTGCCCGCGGCCGGCTCAGAGGCCGGCCGCCTCCTCCACCAGGCCCTGCAGCCACTGCATGAACAGCCGCACCCGCGGCGGCTGGCGGCGGTGCGCGTAGAGCAGCGTCACCTCCAGCGGCGCCGGGCGCAGGTCCGGCAGCACCTCCACCAGACGGCCGTCGGCCAGGTAGTCGCGCAGGCCGTGGCGCGGCGCCTGGATGATGCCCAGCCCGCCCAGGCAGGCGCCCTCGTAGGCCTCGGCGTTGTTCACCGTCACGCTGCCGGCCATCGGCAGGAAGTGCGTCCTGCCCTCGCGGCGGTATTCGAAGCCCGCCGGGCGTGTGCCCAGCACGGGGACGTAGTGCACCAGGCGATGCCCGGCCAGGTCGTCCAGGCTGCGTGGGATGCCGAAGGCCTGCAGGTAGGCCGGGCTTGCGCAGTTGAGCTGCTCGAAGCCGCCCAGCGGGCGCGCCACCAGCGAGGCGTCCGCGGCTCCGCCCACGCGCAGCACGCAGTCGAAGCCCTCGCGCACCAGGTCGACGCGGCGGTCGGTGCTGCTCACTTCCAGTTCCAGCTGCGGATGGCGGGCGGTGAATTCGCCCAGGCGCGGCATCACCACCTTGCGCGCCACTATGGTCGGCATGTCCACCCGCAGGCGCCCGGCGAGCACCTCGCCGTCGCGGCGGAACAGCCCCTGCAGCTCGTCCATCTGCGCCAGCAGCTCCTTGCTACGCTCGTAGAACACCAGGCCGTCCTGGGTCGCCCGGACCTTGCGCGTGGTGCGCTGCAACAGGCGGGTGCCGAGCAGTTCCTCCAGCGCCTGGACCTGCTCGGAAACGCTGGAGCGCGGCAGCCCCAGCTGCTCGCCGGCCTGGGTGAAGCTGGAGAGTTCGGTGACGCGCACGAAGGTGCGCAACAGTTCGGGCTTGATCATGGGCGGCGGGGCCTGCGGATTGTTCGGCTATGACGAGCAGTATTTCCGATTCCGCCAGGTTTATCAGCAACCAGCAGGACAATAACCTTGTCCCCGAAGCCAACCCCCACAGGAGCCACGCCATGTCCCGCAAGATCGCCCTCATCACCGGCGCCAGCCGCGGCCTGGGCCGCAACGCCGCGCTGCACCTGGCCGAAGCCGGCGTCGACATCATCGGTACCTACCGCAGCCAGGCCGACGAAGCCCGCATCGTCGCCGACGAGATCGAACAGCACGGTGCCCGGGTGCGGATGCTGCCCCTGGACGTCGCCGACAGCGCCAGCTTCTCCGACTTCGCCCAGCGCGTGGA
The DNA here is from genome assembly GCF_900112375.1 of Pseudomonas citronellolis. GTDB lineage: Bacteria > Pseudomonadota > Gammaproteobacteria > Pseudomonadales > Pseudomonadaceae > Pseudomonas > Pseudomonas citronellolis. The sequence continues at coordinate 91,361 of NZ_FOLS01000015.1, forward strand.
AAGCGTGCTGAAGGAGCACTTCGGCCGCCCGCAGTTCGACTACCTGGTGAACAACGCCGGCATCGGCATCCACGCGGCCTTCGCCGAGACCACCGAGGCGCAGTTCGACCAGTTGCTGAACATCCAGCTCAAGGGCCCCTTCTTCCTCACCCAGAAGCTGCTGCCGCTGCTCGCCGATGGCGGGCGTATCCTCAACGTCTCCACCGGCCTCACCCGCTTCGCCCTGCCCGGCTATGCCGCCTACGCGGCCATGAAGGGGGCGATGGAGGTGCTGACCAGGTACCAGGCCAAGGAGCTGGGCGGGCGCGGCATCTCGGTGAATATCCTCGCCCCCGGCGCCATCGAGACCGATTTCGGCGGCGGCCTGGTGCGCGACAACGCCGAGGTCAACCGGCAGATCGCCGGCAACACCGCGCTGGGGCGTGTCGGCCTGCCGGATGACATCGGTGGCGCCGTGGTGGCGCTGCTGGCCGATAACAGCCGGTGGATCAATGGCCAGCGGGTGGAGGCCTCTGGCGGCATGTTCCTCTGAGGGCCGGTCCACGCTCTGCTGCGTGTCGGCATAACTGCGTTAAAAGCAGGCGAGGAAGCGTAATGTTGTTCACTTAAGAAAGAATGCCGTTTCTCTCCATGAGAGAAACGGCATTTTCATGTGGGATGGGGCTAGGGCTTCGATCTCTAACCCGTCATTCCCGCGAACGCGGGACGCGGCTCCATCGCGAACAGCGCTTGCGCTGGCCCGAAGGGGAATAACCCAGCTGCCTTCTTGCTTGGTGTAACGCGCCGCACCGAGTGTTCGGAGATTTTTTGTTTCGCCCCCTCGGGCGAGTCCCTTTTGTCAAACGGTGGAAGGCCACCCCCGCAAAAAGGAACCAAAAAGGCTTGCCCCGCATACGGGCCCGATGGAGCCGGGCTACCCTCGCGAACTCCCCCGCCACGGAGGCCCGCCCCGAGGGTACGTCCCTGTAGCCCGCGGGGCTCTCGCGACATCCATGTCGCATGACCTCCTGAGCGCCGGTTTCGCTCGGCCTTCTGAAGGGGCGTTCCGGTGCGCGCGGAGGTTTCTCTGGAAGTCCAAGAGCAAACGCGCTTTTGCTTTTGCTCTTCGTAGGAGCGAGCTTGCTCGCGAACCTCTCGAACTGGCCGGCGACATCTGCGCCCGCGTTCAACTCCGCCCCCACACCTCTGCCAACCCTGGCTCCGCCCCCGCTTGAGAGGGGACCGTTCGGCATGAAGCGCAATCACGAAGCTCCCTGATTCCCCCCTGTCCAGCCAACCCCATCGCGGACGGAGTCCGCTCCTACGGTTCCAGGAAGCATGGGCGTAGGAGCGGACTTTGTCCGCGATCGGATTCACCGGCCCCACCGAACGCTCCGATGGCACGGCCAACGGCGTATAACCGCGAACGGTTATACGCCCTACGCTCCCGCCTTCGCTGAACCATGAACAGCATTACGCTCCCTCGCCTGCTTTCGCTCGCGAGATCGTGACCAGCTTTCAGGCGGCACCGGCTACTTCAGCTGGCGCTGGGCGCAGATCTCCGGCAGGTCGGTGCGTCGCAGGTAGGTCTGCAGCGCCTCGCCGAACTCCAGGCGCTCGGCGATGTTCTGCGCCTGGAGGATCTGCAGGCATTCGCGGCTGAGGGTCATCAGCTCGCCGGTCTTCTGCGCCCAGACGAACTCGCAGGCCGGGACGATGCTGTCCTCGTCCACGTCGAGGCCGAAGGAGTCCTCGCTGAAACGCACCAGGTACTTGCCAGTCTTGCGGTTGAAGCCGACGAAGCCCTTCAGGCGATCGGCGGCGGCGCAGATGTCGGCGGATGTCAGGGCCATGGTCTTTCCTCCCATTCTTTCTCGGATCGCGGCCCGCGCCCTCCCCCGGGCCAGGCCGGTGTGTCAGGCGTTCTGCGTCAGGTGCCGGGCGATGGCCTGGCGCAGCGGCGGCAGGCCCTGGGCCAGGCGCAGGCCGGCGTTGCGCAGCAGGCGCGCCGGCGGGCGCGGGTCGTTGTACAGCCCAGCGATCAGGCTGGTGGCCTGGTACAGCGGCCAGGTCGCCAGGCGGTGCGCCAGGGCGTAGCGGCGCAGCGGGCCCGCCGCGCCCGGGTCGCCACCCTTGCGCTTGGCTACCAGCACTTCGGCGGCCAGGCGCCGGGCGCTCTGCAGGCCGAAGTTGAAGCCATGGGCGGTGACCGGGTGCATGCCCACCGCGGCGTCGCCCAGCAGCGCGCAGCGCGGGCCGGCGAAGCGGTCGGCGTAGACGCCCACCAGCGGGTAGCAATGGCGCTGCCCGAGCAGGGCCATGCTGCCCAGGCGGTGTTCGAAGCGGCGCTCGATGTCACGGGCGAAGGCCGCCTCGTCCAGCGCCAGCACCTGGGCCATCTCGTGCTGCGGCAGGGTCAGCACCACCGACGAGACGTCGCCGTTGAGCGGCAGCAGGGCCAGGGTCTGGCCGTAGCCGAACCATTCCCAGGCCACCTGCTGGTGGGGCTTGGCGTGGGCCATGCGGCAGACCAGCATGGTCTTGCCGAAGTCTTCCATGCGCGCGCCTATGCCGAGCATGCGGCGGGTTTCCGAGAAGCGGCTGTCGGCGGCCACCAGCAGGTCGGCGGTCAGTTGCTCGCCATCGTCGAGGGTGAGCCGGGCGCGGTCGCCGGCGACCCTGGCCGATTGCAGTGCGCGGCCGTCGAGCAGGGTCACGTCGGCGCAGTCCTGCACCTCCTCGAAGGCGGCGCGGCGGATCGCCCGGTTCGGCACCAGGTGGCCGAGCTGGCCGGCGCCGGCCAGGCCGGCATCGATGCGCAGGGCGAATAGAGAGGGGCCGTTGAGCACCTGGGCATCGCGCAGCGGCGCGATGTCCTGCGCGGCCAGCCGCGGCCAGATGCCGAGCTGTTGCAGTTGGTTGCGCGAGGCGTGCGTCAGGGCGATCTCGCGGCCGTCTTCCGCCGGCTCGGCCAGGGCGGCGCGGGCCTGGCGCTCGATCAGCAGGATCGACAGGCCATGGCCGGACAGGGCGCGGGCCAGGCAGAGCCCGGCGGGGCCGGCGCCGACGATGGCGATATCCACGTGCATGGGTGACTCCTCTCGCGGGATGGGCGGTCACGGAGTCTAGGGCGGGCGCCCGGCGCGTTTCTTGTCGTGGATCAGTAGCCGGCGGCGGACGGGCCTGCGGCGCCGGCGCGCATACCCCCTTGGAGGCATCAGGTGCCGGCGCGCAGCGGCCCCAGCTCGCGCAGGCCATGGCGCACGCTCAGGCCTTCCAGCTCGGCGAGGTAGTCGTCCAGGCCCAGCAGGCCGACGCAGGGCGTGGCGCCGCGCTTGTCCAGGCGCCCGGCCGCCAGCTTGCGGGCCAGGGCAACCGCCGCCATGCAGGGGATGTTCGGCCCGTGATCGTCGGCCGCCTGCAGTTCCCAGCACAGGTGCAGGGGCCGGCCATCGGCGCCCTCGCCTTCCAGGCGCACGAACATGCCGCTGCGCCCGTCGCCCAGCGGCTCCAGGCCCTGGGCCAGGCGTTGCAGCCAGGGGCTCAGGCGGCTGGCGTCGCGCAGCACGCCCAGGCGCACCAGCCAGGACAGCGCCCAGGTACCGAAATGCGTGGTGCGCAGGCCCAGGCCGGCGCCGAAGCGCACCTCGCGCACCGTCGGGTAGCGCTGCGGGAAGAGTTCCAGGTCGGGCACGTCGCAGTTGGCCAGCCAGCGCCGCCCCAGGGGCGCCGGGAAGCGGTGGGCGACCAGGTCCTGCCAGCCGTACACCGCCTGCCAGCGACCGTCGCGCAACTGGCGCAGCGGCTTGCCGCAGTAGCCGAGCACGGCCGCCAGGGTGGCCTGGCCGGGAATCTTCGCCGACGAGCTGATGCCGTGGTGGATGACGTCCAGGCGGGCGAAGCGCGGCAGCAGTTCATCGACCACCGCGGCGCTGAGCGCCGGCACCGAGCTGGCGCCGGCGCACACCAGCACCCCGGCGCTGCGCGCCGCGCGGTCCAGCTCGCCGATGGCGCAGACGAACTCGCGGGCGTCGGCCAGGTCGACGTAGTGCGCCCCCGCCGCCACCGCGGCGCGCGCCGCCCGGTAGTCCTGGGCCTGGAACGGGCCGGCGGTGGAAATCAGCAGGTCCACCCCCAGCTCGCGCAGGCGCCCGGCGAGGGTCGGCTGGTTCATGTCCAGGCACACCGCCTCGCCGCCCACCTCCGCGGCCAGCAGGCCGGCGCGCTTGCGGTCGCGCCCGGCGACCAGCACGCGCATGCCGTCGATGCCGGCCAGGCGGCGAACGATCAGGCTGCCGAAATTGCCATAGCCACCGAGCACCATGACGCGAAAATGGCCGGGTGATGCCGACATCGTTCCTCCTTGACGATCAGCCACTCAAACGGCCCACAGGGTAACGCGCGGTGAACGCAACGAACATGACAACCTCGCCGCCGCGCTCAACCGGGCTTGCCGGCGGGATGGCGCGGCAGGTCGTCGTCCAGCGGCCACCAGTTGGCCGCCGAGGCCACGTGGTAGTGAGCCTCCGGACGGCTCGGCAACTCCCCGTCGAGGGCGCCGGCACGCAGCCGCAGGATGCCGGGCAAGGCGTCGCGTTCGCTGTAGATCGGCGAGCCGCAGCGCGCGCAGAACCAGCGGCGCTTGCCCGGCGAGGACTCGAAGGCGCGCAGCTGCTCCTGGCCCGCCAGCAGGCGCAGGGCCTCGCGGCGCACCGGGATGTTGGTGGCGAAAGGCCCGCCCTGGGCCTTGCGGCACTGCCCGCAGTGGCAGACCTGGATGGGCGCCAGCTCGCCTTCGAGCACGAAGGCGATGGCGCCGCACAGACAGCTTCCCCGGTACATGTGTCCTCCGACATGACAGGCGAGGCTGCAGTCTAAGGCAAGCGCCGGCCCGCTGCAGCCGGCGATCGGGATGGCGTGAGCGCCTCAGCGCGGTTGCGCGGCGATCTCCCCGCGCTGCCATTGCGCTTCGCGGTTGGCCAGGGCCTGGCCGATGTCCGCCAGGGAGTCGGACTTCAGCTGCGCCGGCAGCGGATCCAGCCCGACGCTGGCGAACACCTGGCCATAGGCGTTGCGCAGCTCGGCATAGGCCAGGTCGCGCTGCAGGTCGGCCTGCAGGTTGTTCAGCTCGCCCTGGATCAGCTCCAGCTCGCCGATGCCCTGGGCCTGCCGGCGGTTGCGCAACTCCTGGGTGATCTGCCCGTCCAGGCTGGCCAGCTCTTCGCTGGTCTGGAACTGCCGGCGCGCCTCCTGGTAGTTGGCGTTGGCCACGTAGAGCTGCGCCAGCACCGCCATGGACAGCGCCTGGCGGCGTGCCGCGGCGACATCCTCGCCGGCCTTGGCGACCTTGATCGCGGCCGGGGCGGAGAGCACGTTGAACAGGTTCCAGGTCACCTTCACGCCGTAGTCGGCCCAGCTCTGGTTGACCAGGTAGCTGTTGCTGTCGTAGTGGCCGCCGGCGGAGAACTCCAGGCCCGGCAGCAGGCGCAGCATGGCCTTCTTGGTCTCGGCGGCGCTGATCCGCGCCTGGTAGTCCTGCTCGCGCAGTTCCGGGCGCGAGGCCAGGGCCTCGCGTTCCAGGCTGTCCATGCCGACCTTGAGTTCCGGCAGCGGGTAGTCGTCGGCCGGCATGGCCAGCCGGACTTCGGTGCCCGGCGCCAGGTTGATCAGCGTGGCCAGTTCGGTCTTGGCCAGCGACAGCGCCTTGCGCTGCGCTTCCAGCTGGCGGGTGGCCTCGATCAGCGAGCGCTGGTAGCCCATCGCCTGGACCGGGTCGCCGATGCGCTGGCTGCTGAGGTTCTGGCTATCCTTGCGGGCCTGCTCGACGCGCGCCATCAGGCCATCGATACGGCCCAGCAGGCGTTCGGCGGCCACCGCCCGCCAGTAGGCCGAGCGCACGTCCTGGACGATGGTCTGGCGCACCTTGCGCCGGCGCTCCTCGATGATCAGGCGCTGGTCGGCCTGTTGCTTGGCGCTGACGTAGCTGACGCCGAAGTCCAGCACGTTCCAGACCATGGTCAGGTCGGCGACGTCGCGGTCGCGGTCCTGGGAGGTCGAGGGCTCCAGGGACTGCTGGTTGGTCAGCACGCTCTTGCTCGACGAGGCGCTGACGTTGTTGCGCCCGGCGTAGCCGGCCTCCAGGGCCATGCGCGGCAGCATGTCGAAGGTGGCGAGGTCGACCTGGCGCTGGGCCAGGGCCTCTTCCATGACCTTCAGGCGGCCTTCGAGGTTGTACTTGATCGCCCGCGCAGTGGCCTCGTTGAGCGTCAGCTCGCCGGTGAGCGGCTCCTGCGTGCGGAACATCCCGGCCAGATCGTCGCGGGCACGCTGTTCGCTCATCGCGCGGCTGATCGGTTCGCTGGTCACGGCGCAGCCGCTGATGGCCAGCGCCAGCAGGCTGACGCTGAAGAATCGGAAATGCCTGTTCATTGTTGTCGAGCCGCCCCCTGTACGGCTTCTGCTGTTTTCACGCCCCGCCATCAGCTGGCCGGCCGCTCCTGGCCGAGCTCGCCGAAGGCGTTGGCCAGGTCGGCGACCTGGCGCTGCTCGCGCTGATTCATTTCCTGCAACTGCTGTCCGAAGCCGGACGAAGTGAAGATCCCCCGCAGCCCCTGGCCGAGATCGCCCTGGCGCGGGCCGAAGGCCGACAGCGCTTGCTCGTCGCCCTCCCGCGCGGCACCGAAGATCGCTCCCAGCGTGGTCGAACCGAAGACGCCGGCATCGCCGCCACCGAAGCCGAGGAAACCATGCCCGCTGCCATCGCCGAAGGCGCTGTTGCCGGCATTGGCGAATATCTGTGCGATCTGCGTCTGGCTCGGCCCCTCGCGGAACAGGCTGCCGAGCAGCGACTGCGCCGCGCCACGGTTGCTGCTGTCCAGCAGCGGCGCCTGGCCGAGCGTCGGCGCGCCGAGGCTCTGCGACATCGGCGGCGGCGGCACGCTGCCGCCGGGAATGCTCCCGGGCAGCGCCGGCTGTATCCCCTGCTCGGCGCGGAACTGCGGGTCGCCGTCGCTCAGCGAGCCCTGCACCAGCAGGCCGCTGGTCGACGGCAGGCTGCCGAGTGCCAGGCTGGCGGCATTGCCCACGGCATCGCTCAGGCGTGCGCCATTGGCGAGTATCTGATCGCCCAACTGGATGCCGTCGATATCGGCCTGCCCGCTCTGCACGGTATAGGCGAACACCAGCCGGCTGCTGCCCGAGCCGGAAACGTAGTCGGCGTAGACCACCCCGCCACGGTCGAGGGTGATGGCGATGCGCGGCACGCCGGAATGGGTGTCCACCTGCACCGCTTCGCTGAAGTCGACGCTGAACTCCAGCGTCTGCCCCGGCGTGTAGCGGCCATCGGCCGGCAACTGCACGGCGGTGATCTGCGGGTTGCTGTGGTCCAGTGCGTAGCTCGGGCCGGTCAGGCCGGTGGCCAGCGCGTTGCCGGCCGCATCGCGGGCTACCGCGTTGGCGCGCACCGATAGGGTGAGAGTGCCGTCGCCACCGACCTCGCCCACGCTGACCCGCCAGGTCAGGTCGTTGAGCTGCACCACCGACAGAATCTGCCCGTGGGCGGAGCCGCTGGCCTGCAGGGCGAGGTCCTGGGCGCCGAGGAAGGCGACCCGCTCGGAGAAGCTGACGTCGTATTCCAGGGTATCGGCATTGCTCGGCGAGGCATCTACCCGGGTGATCGACGTGACCGTCGGCGCGGTGGTATCGACCAGCACCGCGCTGCTGTCGCGCACGCCATGCAGGGTCAGTTGCACATCGTTGCCGGCCTGGTCACGCATGACGGCGCCATGGGATTCGAGGCCGACGACCTGGATGCCATCGGCATCGTTGTCCCCCGGTTGTATCCGGTAGGAGAACATGCCGTAGGACGAGAAGTTGCCGATGAAGTCGGCGTAGACGGTGCGTCCGCCGATATCCAGCACCAGGCGCGGCGTGCCGTTGCTGGTATCCAGCAGGATGTTCTCGCTATAGCCGACCATCAGCATCAGCGAGTCGCCGGCCTTGTAGATCCCGTCATGGTAGACCGCAACCGACGTCACGCCGGGCGCAGTGGTGTCGACCACGGCGCCGGAGGTGTCGCTCAGGGCGGTGAGCGTGCTGTCCAGCGGGTTGCCGGCAGCGTCGGTGATGGTGCTGCCATTGGCCTGCAGGGAGAGGATCCGGATGCCACCGGCATCGTTGTCGCCCGGCTGCACCAGGTAGCGGAAGCTGATGCCGCTACCGGTGCTGGCGACGAAGTCGGCGTACACGGTGCGCCCGCCGAGTTCCACCAGCAGCCGCGGAGCGCCGCCGCTGGTATCGACCAGCAGGTTTTCGCTGCCGGTGATGGAGAAGTTCAGCGCGTCCCCCGCCTTGTAGTAGCCGGCGTAGGGGCCGGTGGCGAGCGTCACGGTCGGGCCGGTTGTATCCAGTAGCACGCCCTGCGTACTGCCGACCCCGTCGAGCGTCAGTTGCAAGGCATTGCCCGCTGCGTCGTGCAGGGCGCCGCCGTTGCTTTCCAGGTGCAGCACCTGGATACCGTCCGCATCGTTGTCGCCAGGCTGTACCTGGTAGCGGAAGGTCAGCGCCGTGCTGCCGGAGCCGGACAGGTAGTCGGCATAGATCGTCCGGCCGTCGAGGTCGAGCGCCAGGCGCGGCGTCCCGTTGCTCGTATCGACCAGTACGGCTTCGCTGGCGTTGACCGTGAAGGTCAGTTCGGTCCCCGCCCTGTAGCTGCCGTCGGCAGGCACGTCGACGCTGACGATGAGCGGCGCGGAGGTATCGACGATTACACCGGCGGTGCTGCCGACGTTGCTCAGGGCCAGGTTGGCGTCGTTGCCGGCATTGTCGCGCAGGGTGGCGCCATTGCCTTGCAGGCCCACCACGGTGATGCCATCGGCATCGGTATCACCGGCCTGCACCTGGTACTGGAACACCAACGCACCGGTACCGGAGCCCGAAACGTAGTCGGCGTAGACGGTGCTGGAGCCGATGGTCAGCGCCAAGCGCGGGCTGCCGTTGACGAACACCGCCTCGCTGGCATTGACCGTGAAGTTCAGCACATCGCCGGCGTTGTAATGACCGTTCGCCGGAACGCCAACGCCGGTCACCACCGGTGCGCTGGTGTCGACCAACACGCCCGCGGTGTTGCCGACGCTGTTCAGCGTCAGGACGGAGTTGTTGCCGGCGCCGTCGCGCAAGGTGCCACCGTTGGCGTCAATGGAGCCTACGGTGATGCCGTCGGCATCGTTGTCGCCGGCTTGCACCTGGTACTGGAACACCAGCGTGGAAGTACCGGAGCCGGAAACGTAGTCGGCATAGACCGTGCTGGAACCGATGGTCAGTGCCAGGCGCGGGGAACCGTTCACCGTGACCGTTTCGCTGGCGTTGACCGTGAAGCTGAGCAGGTCACCGGCCTTGTAGGTGCCGTCGGCGGGTACATCGACGCTGGAAACGACAGGCGCCAGGGTATCCACCCGCACATTCTGGCTGGGAAGAATGTTGTTCAGCGTCAGCAGGGCATCGTTTCCGGCGCTGTCCTTCAGACTGCCGCCGTTGGCCTGCAGGGACGTGATGGTAATGCCGTCGGCATCGTTGTCCCCCGCCTGCACGAGGTACTGGAACTCCAGTTGGGTACCGCCGGAGCCGGCGACATAGTCGGCGTAGACGGTTTCCGAACCCATGACGAAGGCCAGGCGCGGGATGCCGCCCTGGGTGCTCACCTGCACCGCTTCGTTGGTAGAAACAGAGAAAACCAGGATGTCGCCGGCCTTGTAGGTGCCATCTCCCGGGCCGAGCACCAGGCTGACCTGGGGAGCGCTGTGGTCGATGGCATAGGTTTCGCCCTGCAACCCACCGCTGAGGGCATTGCCGGCCTGGTCCTTGATGCTGTTGTCGTTGGCCAGGTCGAGTCGCAGGGTGCCGGTACCGGCCACGGCGGACACCACCACGCTATAGGTGCGCGAATCGACGGTGCTGACCGAGCTGACGACTCCGCTCGCTGTCTGGCTGCCCACCAGCACGAAGTCGGAAGCATCCACGCCGCTCACCGCTTCGCTGAAGGTGACGGTGTAGCGCACCGAGGTTCCATTGCTGGGCGACGCATCGACGCGAACGATGCCGCTGGCCGAGGGGGCGACGCTATCCACCAGCACGCCGCTGGTGGCGCCGACGTTGTTGAGCGTCAGGTTGGCAGCGTTGCCGGCGATGTCGTGGATGCCGCCACCATTCAGGTCGACGCTGCCGATGCTGATGCCGTTGCTGTCCAGCTGACCCGACGGCACGCCGAGACGGAACACCAGCGCACTGCTGCCAGTGCCGGAGAGATAGTCGGCGTAGTAGGTCTGGCCGCCGATATCCACGGCGAGCCGCGGCGTGCCATCGACTATGGCCGCCTCGCTGAGATTCAGGGTGAAGTCGAGGTTCTGCCCCGCGCGATAGATGTCGTCGGACGGCACGCTGACGTTGCCGATCAGCGGAACCACGCCGTCGACCACTATGTTCGCGTTGGCGCCCAGAGAGCCGGCGGCGCCCGGTGCTGCCAGGGTCAGCGTGGCAACGTCACCGCCGGCATTCTTGATGCTCCCGCCGTTCAACTGCAGCGCCGAAGTGGCGGCGACGTCGAGGTCGGCACTTACGTCGCCGGCCTGCACGGTGTAGAGGAAGGTCAGCACATTGCTGCCGGAGCCGCCGGAATAGCTCGCGACGCGGTCGACCAGTCCGGTCTCCAGCAACAGGCCTGGCGTGCCGTCGACGAACACGTTCTGGTCGAATGTCACCTGCAGCTGGATGGTGTCGCCGGCCTTGTAGGTGCCGTTCGGAGTCAGGGCCACGACGTCCTGCGCCTGCGGGTTCGGGATGCGAACCTGCAGGGCCACGCTGGTGGTGGTGGTGCCCCCGGATCCGTCGGTGACCGTGACCACCAGGGTATCGCTGCCCTGGTATCCGCTAGTGGGTTGGTAAACGAGGCCGTTCAGGAAAGCGTTCAGGCCGGACAGGGGCCCAGCGGTTGACCATGTCTGAGAGGGCATGCCGGAGTACAGGATGGAACCATGGCTGACGGAAACGCTCAGCAAGAAACCACTGTCCGCATTGTCGACATCGCTCACCACTATGGCGTTGCCGTTGGCGTCGCTGAACGTCAGGCTGCCGAGTGAAGAAACGCTCTGCGCCCCCGGAACGCTGACGGTCGGCGCATCGTTGACCGCGTTGATCGTGAGGCTGACGTTCGCCAGGGCGCTCAGCGCATCGGCCGGGCCGCTACCGCCGTTGCCGCCATCGTCGATGCCGATGGTCAGTTGCACGCTGCCGTTGAAATTGGCGGCCGGCATATAGGTCAGGTTGTTGCCGGCAATGAAGGCATTGAGGTCCGCCAGGCTGCCGCCGAGGGTCAGTTGGCCACTGCCCGTGCCGCTGACTGTCACGCCAGCGCCGCCCAGGGCGAACAAGGCGCCGCTGGGCACGCTGAAGGTCACGCTCATGGTGCCACTGCCGGCATCCACGTCGCTGAAGCTGATGCCGCTCAGCGCCAGGCTGGTGTCTTCGTTGGAAGAATAGGCCAGAGGCGCGGTGATCTGCGGCGCATCGTTGACCGCCACCACGTTCACGCTGCTGGCCACGGCCAGGTTGGTCGTGTCGATCCCGCCGTTGGTGGTGCCGCCGCTGTCTTGGATATGCGTCAGCGTCACCACGCGGCTGCCGGCGCCGGGGGTGTCGCCGAGGACACGATAGCTGAGCCCGGCCACCAGGTTCTGGGCATCGCTCGTGCTGATGCCGCCGGCCTTGCCGATGGTCACGCTGGCGGTGCTGCCACTGACCGACACCGTCACGCTCATGCCATTTGTGGTGGTCAGGGCGTTGCCATTGACCAGCGCGACATCGGTGCCGTCGATGCGCAGAATCTCGTTGCCGCCATCGCGCAGGCCGCTGACGCTCAGGCCGATGCCGGTGATCGACTGGCCGCTTTCGCCGGCGCTGATGACCACGTCGCCGAACAGGGAGACCGCCGAGCCATTCTCGACGTAGGTCGGCGCGCTGCCGGTAGCGGTGAGGCTCGGCGGGTCGTTCACCTCGACCACGTTCAGCGTGAGGTTGGCGGCGCTGCTGGTGGCGCCGTCGCCATCGTTCACGGTGAGGCTCAGGGTACGCGTCGCGGTGGATGGGTCGTTCAGGTTGCTGTTGCGGTAGGTGATGGCGTGGATCAGTGCCTGCACCGCCTGCGCAGTGGCGTTGGCGCTGGTGAAAGTGACGACCAGGTCGTCGCTGCCGGAGCCGCCGGCAAAGGTCCCGATGACGACGCCGCCATAGGTCACGCTGTTACCTGAGACACCGATCTGGCCGGTGCCTGTGCCCTGGTCGAGGATGCCCAGCAGATCCTCGCCAGTCGCCCGGTTGGCGGTGATCGAGACAGTCAGGTTGCCGCCGTTGAAATCACTGGAGTCGCTGTCGCTGACGGTGGCGGAACCCGCGGCGTCGAGCAGTACCGCCGCGCCGCCCTCGGTATGGCTGACAGGGCCGCTGCCCAGGTTGTCGATCACCGGCGCCTGGTTGACAGGTCCGGCCAGGATGAAATCGTTGCCGGTGCCGCCAACGTAGCTGACCGTCAGTTCCGTGCCATTGCCGGCGGCCAGGACGGTGCTGCCTTCGGCGAGGCCGGAGAAGGTGCCGGATATGGCATCGCTGCCATCGTTGACGATCACCGCGTAACTGTCGCCCAACCCCGCCGGGTAGCCATGGCTGACCGATAGGGTCGCCGCGCTGCTGAGGAAGACGAGGCCGTTGACCAATACCTGGTCATAACTGCCCGGGGCGCTACCGTTGATCTCGGCCTGCAGGACCGAGCCGCTGTTCATGATCAGGTTGCCGTTGATGCTCAGGGTGCCGGCCCCGCCATTGCCGGGTGACAGCGTGCCGCCGCTGGCGATCACCACAGCTCCGGCCAGCGTCGCCGTGCCGGTGCCGCCCAGCGTCGCGCCGGAGAGCACGCTCAGGCTGCTACCCGCCAGCGAACCGTTCAGCATCAGGGTACCGCCCTGTATCGAGGTGGCGCCGGTATAGCCGCTGCTGCCGCTGAGGGTGAAGGTGCCGGTACCGGTCTTGGCCAGGCTGCCGCTGCCGTTGATCGAGCCGGCGAAGGTCGTGCTCAGGTTGGCGCCGCCTACGGTCAGGGTATTGCTGCCAAGTTGCACCGCGCCGGCGCCGGCCAGCGCGGCCAGGGTTTCATTCGACGACAGCGACAGGCTGGCGCCGCTGTTCACCGTCACGCTGGAAACATCGGCAATGGCATTGCCGCCGCTGAGCGCCAGCGTCCCGCCGGCCACCATGGTGTCGCCGGTATAGGTATTGCTGCCCGCCAGCATGGCGGTGCCGCTGCCGGTCTTGGTCAGGCTGCCGCCGCCCGAAACCACCCCGGCCAGGGTCGCCGTGCCGCCGGAGATGGCCAGGGTGCCGCCGGCGCCGCCGAGCACGACGGCGTTGTCGACGGTGAAGGATGCGCCGTTGTTGCTGAGGGTGCCGCCATTGAGCGTCAGGGTGCCGGAGGAAAGCTGGTCGTCGCTGGAAATCTGCAGGGTGCCGCCGGCGACGTTGATGCCGCCGGACATGCCCGCCTCGTTGCTCGCGCTGGTCAGCCCCAGGGTGCCGCTGCCGGTCTTGCTCAACGCACCGCTGCCGGCCAGGGCGCTGCCCAGGGTGACGGTGTCGCCGGCGCCGTTGCTCAGCGTCAGGGTGGTGCCGCCGCCGAGGCTGATGGTTCCGCCGGTGATCAACAGCCCACTCGCCGCATCGGTGTCCAGCGTCAGGCTCTCGCCGATGCTGAGGTTGCCGGCCAGGTTGATGGTCTGCCCTGCCAGGGCGCCGCTGAAGACGATGGTCTGGCTGCCGGTGGCATCGGCCGCGGCGATAGCTACCGCCTCGCTGAAGCTGACGCCGTTGCCGGGGTCGATGGTCGCGGTGTCGGTGGCATTGGTGACGTAGATGAAATCGCTGCTGGCAACGACGTCCGCGCTCGCGCTGGAACTGCCGTCGCTGAGCGTGAAGCGGATGCTGGTATCGCCGGACGGCGTGTCGTTGCGGTAGGTGATGTGCCGCGCGACATCGTTCACCAGCGCGGTGGTGGCCGCGGTGCCGCTGCTGGTGTAGGTGATGGTCAGTACGCCGCCGCTGTTGGTGAACGTGGCGAAGGTCAGCCCACCCGCCTGCAGGTTGTTGCCGCTGACCGTGAACGAGGCGTCGCTGGTGTTGAAGTCGAAGCTGTCGGTGGAAACGGCAGCGCCCGGGCGCTGTACCGTGAGGCTGGCGCCGCTCCAGTCGCCGCTGCCGGCGTTGCGCGCGCCGAACTCGGTGTCACTGAGGGTGGCGTTGCCGCCCACGTCGAGCGTCACGCTGCTGCCGACGCCAGCCCAGGCGACGCTGTCGCCATTGAGGTTGCCCAGGCTGGGTGCCGAGTTGATCACGATGGCCTTGTTGGCCCCCAGGGACCCGGCTGTGCCAGGGCTGGCGAGCGTCAGGGTGGCATCGTTGCCCGCCGCATCGCGGATGCTGCCGCCATTGAGGGACAAGGCGTTGCTGGCGAGGTAATCGAGGTCGGCGCTGCTGTCCCCCGCCTGGACCGTGTAGTTGAAGGTCAGGGTGGAGGTGCCGGAACCGCTGACGTAACTGACCGCCCGGTCGGTGGCGCCGGTTTCCAGCGTCAGTTGCGGGGTGCCGGTGACCGTGACCGCCTCGTTGAAGGAGACCTGGATCGAGATGACGTCGCCTGCCTTGTAGACGCCGTTGGCAGTGGACGAGGAAACCGAATTGACGGAGGGCACCAGGGTATCGATGGCGTAGTTGCCGGAGTCCTTCGTGCCGGAACCGGCCAGGCCGCCCTGCACGGCGTTGACCCCGCCCAGGTTGACGGTGATCACGTTGCTGGCATCGGTGACGCCGGTGTTGGGGGTGAGGATCCCGCTCCAGGTGACGCCACCATCGCTGGAGCTCAACCCGCTGATGACACCGTTGGGCACGGTCAGGTCGGCGGTGGTGAAACCGGTGACGGCGGTGTTGAACGTGAAGGTGACACCGGAGGTCTCGCCGGCGTTCAGGTTGCTGTCGGTGAAGACGACGGAAAGCAGGTCGGGCGCGGTGTTCAGGCTGACCACGGAGCCGACGCTGGTGGCAATGCTGCCGCTGTTGTCGCCGGTCCAGTTGGCCGAGTTGGTCACCCGTGCCAGCCAGGTGGCACGGTCGGCCGAGGTGGTCGGGCCGGTGTACTGGATGTTGTCCAGCTCCAGCGAGCCGCCGCCGGGGATGCCGACCGCGTTGATCCCATTGCTCAGGGCGTTCTGGCTGTTGACGCCGTCGGGGAGCATCGAATCGCGCAGGGTGACAGCGATCGAAGTGTTCCAGCCGTTGGCGTCGACCGCTCCGGCGGAGTTGTTGAAGCCGAAGATGAAGTAGGGGTTGCTGTCCGTGTCCTGGTAGATGAACAGGCCATCGCCGGCCAGGTTCAGCGGGT
The DNA here is from genome assembly GCF_900112375.1 of Pseudomonas citronellolis. Lineage (GTDB taxonomy): Bacteria > Pseudomonadota > Gammaproteobacteria > Pseudomonadales > Pseudomonadaceae > Pseudomonas > Pseudomonas citronellolis. Next base: position 106,812 of record NZ_FOLS01000015.1, read on the forward strand.
CGGTGATGGTGTAGGGGGTCACGCTTATCTGCGAACTGAGGTCGATGCCGGTAGTGACGTTGGTCAGGGTGGTCGCCTGGTCGGAACCACCGAAGAACAGTTGCAGGCGGGTGCCGGCGGCGATGGTGCCGGTGGTGGTCCAGGTGACGGTGCCGTCGCCCGTGGAGCTCGTGGTGAAGGCATCGGAGGCCTGGTCCCAGCCCTTGTCGGTGAACTTGATGACCGTGCCGGCGGGGATGTCGACCAGGGTCGCCAGGGTCACGGTGTCGGTGAGCGCGTTCCAGCCGAGCACCACCATGTCGCCGGCATTCAGCGTGTTGAGCACGTGGTCGTAGCTCACGCCCGCCAGCACCGACTTGCTCTCGATGGCGCCGGTGGCGGCTTCCAGCACCCAGTCGCCGCCCTTGTCGGCATCACCGCTCCAGTCGGTCGAGGCCGCCACGTCGGCGTCGGTGTAGCCGGCCAGCTTGGCCAGAAATGCCGAGCCGTCCGCGCCCTTGCCGACATCGCAACCATAGATCAGCAGGTCGCCGTCGGCACCGAGGCTGGCGCCGATCTGTTCGAGCTGGGCCTTGGCGGTATCGACGTTGTCCAGGGTCAGGCGCGTGGAGCCCACCTGCACGCTGGCTTCGCCGCCATGGGAAATCAGGTGGATCGCGTCGAGGTCGGTCCGCCCCTTGAGGTAGTCGGCCATCTGCTGCAGGCCGTTCTTCGACGGGTCCAGCACCACCACTTCGCTGCCCTTGGGCAGTTGGCTGGTCAGCTGCTTGTAGTCCTGGACGTTGCCGTCGACGAAGACCACCTCATGCCGGGCTTCGGTTGCCGTTGCCGCCGAGGCCGGCGCTGCGGCAGTGTCCTTGCCCGCGACGTCGTGCTGGCCGGCAGCCTCGACCGCCTGCGCCGCCTGGTCGGCCACCACCGGCACCGAGGCGTCGAACATCATGCGCGGTTCGAGTGCCTGGATGAGCGAGGCCCTGTGCGCATGGCTGGTTGGTTTGCCGCCAGTCTTGTTGCGTTTCCAGAATGCCATGCTGACCTCGAACGGAGTGCCGCCTGGGCGGCTGGGGACCGGTGCCCCTGGCCTGCCGACGGGCAAGTGCCTGAACTACGTTGCGGAACGGGCGCCGTTGCCGGCGCCTGTCCGAAACCCTGGTGTTGCTGCCCCGTGCCTCAGTTACGGCTCGGGAAGATCCCTTCCAGGGCGATGATGAAGTTGATGCCCTGGAAGGGATTGCGGATAGCCACCGGCATGTTGTTGCCGACCGAGGCGGTCTGGCCGGTGACGTTGGCGTTGAAGGGCGCCAGCGTGGTGCTGCCCGGCGCCTGGGCATACACCTTCACTTCGGCGCCAGCGGTGTTGTCGACGGTGGTGGCCAGGACGCTGGTGTTCGAGGGCGACATGCTGGTGCCCTCGGTCGTGGCTACGGGGATCGAAACCGAGGCCGTGCCCGTGACCGTATGGGCGTGAGCCGGCAGATTGTTGATGGTGAGGGTGATGGCCTCGCCGCCGCCGACCTGCCCCAGGTCCACAGGGCTCAGTCCAGGCTGCTGCCCGAAGCCGACCGGGCTGCGGCCACGCAGATCCGGCAGGGCGAAAGTCTGCACGCCGTTCCCGCCGTAGGTGACGCCGAGGATGGAAAACAACGCAGCGTTCTGCGCAATGCTCATAGTCTGCCCGTAACACAGGGCATAGCCCCTGGGCGCGAAATTGCCGCCGAACATCTTGATCTCACCGAGGAACGGATCACTCATTGCCTGCCTCTCCCTTGCCTGTCGCTATTGGGGCGGGCACTGCGCCCGCCGGAATCGGTAGCCCCGTCATGCGGGGTTCTCCATGTGGAACACCGCCTGCAATACCTGGCGCCCGTGCTCGTCCGGCAGGCTCGGGCTCATCAGCAGCAGCCAGCCTTCGTCGCCCGGCGGCGACACGCGGAACACCGCCTGTTCGGCGCGCAGGCCGGACGGCAACGCGAAGTGCGCGGAGAAACACTGGTATCCGGGGCTCATCGCAATGCCGTCGATGACCTCCAGCAGTTCCACGTCTATCGTCTGCGCGGCATCGATCCACAGTTGAAAGGTCTTCCCCGTGGCCTGCTGAAGCGCTTCGCGGGTGGGCATCGGATACATGCGTGATTCCTGGCCTTCAGTGGCTGGTCGGACGGCTGCCGGAAGCCGGCCTCCGCATCTTCAGGTAGACCCCGTTCTCGCCCTCGACGACGAACCCGTGGCGCAGGTAGAGGCGTTGCGCCGGGTTGTAGTTCTCCACGTACAGGCCGACGCTGAGGCCTTGCGCGTCGGCCCGCCCCAGCCACTGGCGCAGCAGCGCGCCGCCGATGCCGCGGCCACAGGCCTCGGGCAGCAGGGCGAGATCGATGATCTGCAGGTGCTCGGGCCCCCAGAACAGGTAGGCGCGGCCGACCGACTGGCCACCGGCCTCGATCACGCAATAGTCCGCATCGGGGAAATGCGCCTGGTAGTAGCTGTGCTGGGCGTCGAACTGCTGGGAAAGGAAGGCGTCGATAGCTGCCGGGGCCCAATCGACCTGGGCCATCTCGCCGGCTCGGGTGGAGGCGTATAGCGCACGCAGGAACGCCTGATCGGCGTCCACGAGAGGGCGAAGCTGCAACTCGAAAGTTGGCATGGCGTCGTGCATCCTTGCGACGGCCCCTCTTCGGGAGCCACATCCGTTATCGTTTTTGTGTTGAACCGAACGCTGGAAGCCTATCCGATGCTGAAGGCGTATCGCCAGCATTTACTGAAAGAAACGTAAACTTTTTCTCAATCACTCGTATGAATTCAACAGGCGCAGAGCCTCCAACCTGTCATAAGGCTCCTGGGCCCAGCGCCGTACCGCCTCGCGGACCGCTTCTGTCGCGGACTCGCGCTTGTGCAGGCTGTCCGCGCTGAAGGCCTGCGACGGCTGCTTGGCGTCGACCGCGGCGATCTCCTGCAGCCGTGCCAGGTCGGCCTCGCGCACCCCGAACAATCCGCCCAGGCGGCCCCAGAGCGCGCCAGGCAGCTCGGTGTAGTTCAGCGCAATGCCGCCCTCCTCCCGGCACAGGCGCAAACCCCGCTCGAGGATCTGACCGACCATCCGGCAGCTGTATTCCAGCATCGGCATGTCCTGCCCGCCCGGCAGCGCCTCATCCAGCCCCGATGGCCCCAGCAGCCCCGGCACCCGCTGCATGCCCGGCTGGCGCAACTGCGAGACGACGATCTCCAGCGGGTCGCGATAGAGGAAGAGGCGCGGCGTGTCCGGGTACAGCCCGCACAGCAGCGAGGCCTCGAAGACGTTCCAGGCGTCGAGCTTCACCAACAGCCGCCCTTCCCCGCCCAGGCGGCGCTGGCCATAGGCGGAAAACAGCGCGCGCACCCAGTCCGCCTGCCGCCCGGCCACGCCGGGGTCGCGGTAATGCGCGCGCAGCACGGCATCCAGCGGTGGCGGTTCGGAAAGCACGGTGTGGCGCGGCAACCCGGCAAGCATCTGCGCCAGCAGCGTCGAACCGCAGCGCGAGGCATGGAAGATCAGTACGCCGGGCGCAAGTCCCGGGCTGGCCCGCCGCCAGCCGAGCAAGGCGTCGACGGCGGTCTCGCGGCGAAACGCCTGGTTGAACGGCAGGCGCAGGGCCTGCTCGACGTCGTCGCGGAAGAACGGCCGGGTCGGCGCCCGGTCACCGAACCAGCACCAGTCCACCCGCCATTCGCCGTCCCGCGGCCAGATGCGGATGGGCAGCCAGCCATACAGGGTTGCGCAGGTCATCGTACTGTCCATTGTTCGCTCCAGGCCTGGCGCCCCTGGCGCATCGCCGCCCGCACTTCCGCCTCGGCGAAGCACAGGCCCGCGGCTTCACCCTGGCGGATGGCTTCGCGGATGAAGGCCTGGGAATCGACGCATTCGCGCAGGCGCCGCGCCAGGGCCGCATCCTGCTCCACCCGCCGACGAAACTCGAGGAATGCCCGCACCGCGCGGCCCGGCAGCAGCTCAGGCGTGCCCTCCAGCCCCTGCTCGACGAGCGCCAGCAGCCAGGGCTCGGGCGCACAGTCCAGCACCAGGTGGATGCGCGCCTGCGTGCTGGGGTTGTCCACCCGGTGGGGTCGCGACAGGTCGAGGAACCAGCATTCCCCCGGACGCATCGGCACCTGCAAGCCGTCGAGCAGGAACTCCACCGCCTCCGCGCTGCGCAGTGGCACGTGCAGGCGCAGATCGCCGCCGGGCATCCCCAGGTCGGGATCGCAATGCTCGTGGATCCGCGCCCCGGGCCCGAGGCGCAGCAGGCGCGCGCTGCGCACGCTGCTGCGGAAGACGCCCAACAGCTGGTGCCAGGCTGCCTCCTGCTGCCACCAGTCGCTGGCGCGGGGCGCGCCATGGCCGGGAGCCAGCGGCAAGGGGGCATCGACCGCCGAAATCAGCGCCACGCCGCTCCAGTCGCCTTCGTAGTAGCCACTGTTGAAATGATGCTGCCAGGCCCCGGGCTCCACCCGGTCCAGCGCCGCCAGCAGCGGCGGCAGGTCGATGGCGATGGGCAGGCGCGAACAGCTTGGCCGGGGCTTGTCTGGCATGGACGGTTTCCTTGTCTCTCAACGGGCGGCGCCGTGCCGCGTCAGAATCCACTCTCGCGCACGCCCAGCGCGGCCAGGCGCCGCCAGGCGTAGCCGAGCACCGACTGGCCACGTCCATCCAGCACCACGACGCCGCGCAGGGGCTGTGCGGGCGCCTGCGGCGCATCCAGCAGGCTCAGGCGCACACCGTACTGGGCCTGCACCGGCTCCGCGCGCTGCTGGGCATCGCGGCGCACGGCGATCGGGCCCTGGTGATCGGAACTCAGGGCCTCCAGCTCGAGGAAGGCCACGCCGTTGGCGTCGACGCTGTCCAGCCGCACCGCCAGGGCCGGGCGCGCCGGATCGTCGGCGATGAAACGCCCGTCGGCCCCCGCCGCCACGCGCCAGAGGTCATCTTCGGCCAGGTAGCCGCGCAGGCGCAGGCCGGGCTCGACCACGCGCACCAGGGTGTCGGCGGGCTTCAGCCAGCGCCCCGGCTCCAGGTCCGGCAGCAGGTCGCGCACCATCCCGGCTTGCGGCGCGCGCAGCTGCAGGCGCTCGCGCTGGGCGGCGAAGCCGCGGTACTCGGCCACGGCCTCGGCCAGCTGCTGTTCGAGAATGCCGGCATCGGCCGCCGTTTCGCTGCGGCCGGACTGGCGGCGCAGCTGCAACTGGAGGATGTCGATCTTGTGCCGGGCGATGGCCTGGCGCGAATCCAGGTCGGGAGACTCCAGCTCCAGCAGCAGGTCGCCCTGCGCCACGGCCTGGCCATCCTTCACGTACGACTGCTTCAGGCGCGCCGCCACCGGCGCGTGCAGGGCGTTGGTGCGCACCGCCTCCAGCAGCGCCGGCACCTCGACCGAACTGCGCCAGGGCAGCACCAGCAACGCCAGTACGGCCAGCAGGCCGGCACCGCTGAGCAGGACCTTGCCCGGAGCGGCCTGGTCGCGGCGTCGCCACCACTCGTGCAGTTCCTTCCAGATCGGCAGGCCGAGGAACCAGACCAGCTCCACCAGCATGAGGAAGATCCCCAGCACCTTGAAGAACAGGTGGTACACCGCCAGGGCGATGCCGAAGAACAGCACGGCGCGCCACAGCCAGGAACCGTAGCCCCAGACCAGCAGACGCCGCGCCATCGACGGCGACCAGGGCTCCGGCGCCGGCTCGCCGTAGCCGAACAGCGCCTCGCGCAGGCGCCAGCGGCACAGCGCAAAGGCCCGTGCCTGGAGGTTCTCCACGCCCCACAGGTCGCTGAGCAGGAAATAGCCGTCGAAGCGCATGAAGGGGTTGAGGTTGATCGCCAGGGTGGTGATCCAGGTGGCGCTGGCCAGCATGAACGCGGACGTCCGCAGCGGCCCGTCCGGCAGCAACGACCAGGCGAGCAGCGCCAGCACCGCCAGCACCAGCTCGGCGAGCACGCCGCCGGCGCCGATCAGCAGGCGCGAGCGGCGGTCGTTGACGCGCCAGGCGTCGCTGACGTCGGTGTAGAACATCGGCAGCAGCACCATGAACGCCACGCCCATGCTCTGTACCCGGCAGCCGGCGCGCTTGGCCATGAACGCATGGCCGAACTCGTGGCAGAGCTTGGCGAAGGTCAGGGCCACGCCGAAGGCCAGCGCGCCACCGAAGCTGAACAGGTGCGGGAAGGTGGCGATGAAGCGCTCCCAGTCGCGCGCCACCAGGAATACGCCCAGCCCCAGCACCAGCGGCAGCCCCCAGCGCAGCAACCAGCCGCCATGGCGCGCCAGCAGCGGCCAGGCGCGGTTGAGGAAGACATCCGGACGCCACAGCGGCACCCGGAAGAACAGGTACTGATGCAGCACGCGACGCCACAGGCTCTGGCGCAAGGCGCCCGCCTTGGCGCCATAGCTGGCCCGCTGCTCGGCATCGACGGCGGCGATCAGGTCATGGCCGCGGAGGAAGCGCAGCAGTTCCTCCAGCTCGGCCTCGCCCAGCGGCCCGCCGGTTTCCGCATTGGCGGCCTCCAGCACCCGCCGCGGGTCGACCAGCGACCAGTGCCGGAGCAGGCGGACGGCAGCGGCCCCGAGCTTGAAATAGCGCCCGCGCAGCGGGTCGGCCAGGGTCCATTGCGGCGAGCCGTCGAAGCCCGCCGCAGCCGGCGACAGGCTCAGGTCGGGGCGCAGTGCCGGCAACATCAGAAGCCGAGCCTCTGGCGCAGCGCCGCCAGGGGCCGGCGCAACAGGTAGTAGGCCAGCGGCGCACGCTCACCCGACAACTTGGCCGTGCCGCGCAGGCCGATACGCGGCGGCGCGTCGAGGAAGGCCGCGTCCAGGCGATAGGCCAGTTGCCCGGCAGCCGTGGCCTGGGCCTCGTAGGCGGAGCGTTCGAGACGGGCGGCCTGGCGGTTCAGCGGATCGCTGTCGAGGAACAGCGCGACCTCGGCCCCCGGTGCCAGGGCGATGGCATCGCCCACCGGCAGTTCGATGCGCAGCTCGGCCTGGGCCGGGTCGGCAATCTGCATCAAGCGCTCGCCGGTCTGCACCGGCCTGCCGGTCCAGCGCTCGGCATCGGCGAACACCGCAATGCCGGCGCGCTCGGCGCGTACTTCGCTGCGGGCCAGCAACTGGCGGGCGTAGTCCAATTCGGCACGCTTCTGCTCCACGCGGGCGGCCAGCAGGTCGATCCGCGCGCTGGATTCGGCGTCGGTGAACGCCCGCTGGGTGCTGGACTTCAGCTCGGCCTCGGCAACCCCCAGGGCGCGCTCGGCGACATCGGCCTGGGCCTTGAGGCTGGTGGCCTCGAAGCGCACCAGCAGATCGCCGGCGGCCACCGGTTGGTTGGGCTTGACCAGGAATTCGGCGATCACCCCGTCCAGCGGCGCGGCGACCACCCGCCCGCCCAGGGGCACGACTTCCGCGGGCGCCAGCACCGACTGGCGCACCGGCAGCAGGAGCAACAGGCAAAGCGCGCCGGCGATCGCCAGCACCTTCTTCTTCGGCCAGCGCAGGCGCCAGGGCTTGCGCGGCTGCAAGGCCAGCCAGGCATGGGCATAGGTGCCACCGAGCTGGTTCAACAGCGCCTGCTCGGCCTCGCTGAAGGGGCGCTCACGGGCCAGCCAGAGCCCACCGAACGCCTCGCCGCTGCGGTCCAGCAACGGCAGCCAGTAGGCCTGGGCCACCGACAAGGCCTGCCAGTCGGCCCGGCTATCGCCATCCAGGCTTTCGCTATCGACGGCGCCGGCGAAGCCCAGCTGCGCCTTCGCCTGCAATTGCCCGACGGCGCGCTCGACGAAAGCCACGAATGGCGCATTGGGCTCCACCACGCTGACACCGGTAAGCGCGCGGACCTTGCCGGCGATCAGCAGGGCCGCATGGTGGTAGCCGAACAGCAGTTGGCCATCGTTGACCATGGAGAAGGCCAGTTGCTCGGTGCTGGCGGCCTCGCGCGCCTGGCGCTCGAGGCCGAGGAACTGGGCGAAGACCCGCTCGGCGCCGCCGACGGCTGCGTTCATGGGTTCTCCGCGAATTGCGCGGTGCCGCTCATGCCCGCCACCAGGCCGTCGCCGGCCGGAGCGCTGGCGATCAGCAGCAGGGTCTGGCTGGCTTCGTCGATGCGCGCGCCCAGGCGTTTTATCTCCACCTGCAGCGGCTGGCCGGTTTCGTCCGGGGTGAAGCTGAAATGCTGGCCGGGCTTGAGCTTGGCCAGCCAGCGCGAGGGCACCAGCAGGCGGATCTCCAGGCTGCGGTTGTCGACGATCTCCAGCAGCGGCGCGCCGCTGGCCACGCTCTCGAACGGCTGCGCCTTGCGCTGCACCACCTGGCCATCGTAGGGAGCCTGCACGCTGCAGCGGCGCACCTGTACCTGGTAGACCTGGGCCTGGGCCTGGGCTTCGGACTGCTTGGCCTCGGCCAGGGCCACTTCATAGCGGCCGACGGAGTTCAGCGAGGCCAGCTGGCGATTGTGCGAGAGTTCTTCGCCGGCGGCCCGCACCGCGGCCTGGGCGGCATTGAGCTGGGCCTGGTAGGCAGAGCAGTCGAAGCGCACCAGCACGTCGCCCTTGTGGAAGGCCTGGCCTTCGGCGAACGGCATTTCCAGGATGCGCCCGGCCAGTTCGCTGGACAGCATCGCCTGCTCGCGGGCATGCAACACGCCACGGACTTCACGCTTGGCGCCTGCCGAGCCGTCCACGGCCGGTAGCGGCAACAGCGGGTCCGGCGCCGCTTCCTGCGCAGCCTGCGCCTGCCCTGCCAGTCCTACCGCGATCGATATCGCGTACCACATGCGCCTCTGCATTCCCTGCCCTCCACGACCGGATGCGCGGAGTCTAAGGGAGTGGCGTTCTGTAGGAAATGGCCTTCTGCCATTTCGCCTGACGGACTTCTCCCGCCGCGAGTCAGTCGCCGTAAGGCGGGTATTGCTCGCCCGGCGCGCGTTTGTGGCGCTGCGGGCTGGGGCCTTCGCGGGGTGGGTGAGGTGGCTGCGGCGGGTCGATCTGTGGGTCGGCCAGGTCCGGCGAGTCGGGGTCGAAGCCCAGACTCCTGACGATTTCCGCGTCCTGCTCGGCGTCCTGCGGGTAGCCCGGCAGACCGCGGGCGGCGTTTTCGCCGTCGCGTTGCGGCCAGGGTTTGCCCAGCCATTTGTGCAGAGTCGGGTTCATGGCGACCTCCGGTCGATGCGGCGATGGCCATTGGAGGACGATGGCGGGCGCAGGTTCGCTCTTTTCGTCGGACAGCCGTTCAATGTCCGGCCGGCGGTGGCAGACGGATGTGCCGCGCCAGTTCCTCGAACAGCGTGACCACGGTGCGCAGGGCCCGGCAGTCCGGCCGCGTCAGCAGCCACAGCGCAGTGGCGCAACCCGGCAGGTCGGGCCGCAGCACGCGCAGGCCGTCGCCTTCGCGCAGCAGGTAGTCCGGCAGCGCCGCCAGGCCCAGGCCGGCGCGGCACAGTTCGAGCACCGAGAGGATGCTGCCGCAGCGGTAGGCCGGGGTGAGCGCCGGGTACAGCTGGCGGCGCCAGGCGACGCTGGGGTGGTCGGGCATGAATTCGTCCGGGGCGATCCAGCTCAGTTCGCTCCAGTCGCGCCCGGCCTGGGCGGCCAGGTAGCTTTCGTGGGCGCACAGGGCGTAGCGCACCTCGCCCAGGCAGCGGCCCACCAGGTAGTCCGGCGGCGCGGTGGTCAGGCGCAGGGCGACGTCGGCATCGCGCCGGCTGAGGTTGGCGAAGGCGTTGGAGGTGGAAAGCTCCAGGTGCAGGCCGGGGTAGCCGCCCATGAAATGACCCAGCGCCGGCAGCAGCAGGCCGTGCAGCACGGCGTCGGTGCAGGTCAGGCGCACCGTGCCGCTGAGCACTTCGCGGCCCTGCTCCAGGCCCACCCGCGCCGCCTCCAGGGCCTGCTCGGCCAGTTCTGCCTGGCGCGCCAGCTGTTGCGCGGTGGCGCTGGGCAGGTAGCCGGCGCGGCCCTTCTCGAACAGCGCCATGCCCAGGGCCTTCTCCAGCCGGCGCACCGCGCGGAACACCGTGGACACGTCCACTGCCAGCAGTTCCGCCGCCCGCGCCAGGCTGCCGCCGCGCACCAGGGCCAGTACCAGGGAAAGGTCGGCGTATTCCAGTCGATATTGCATTGGCGCACTCTTGAATTGCGCAACCGCCCATTTCGATTGCATCGGCGCAACTATAAATTGCCCGGAGAAGCCCGCCAACGGGCGCCAGCGCAGGGGGAACGAGCGATGCGGAAGGTGCGGAAACTACTGCGGATCGGCCTGATCGGCGACCGCGACAGCCGGGTCACCGCGCACTGGGCCATTCCCCTGGCGCTGCAGCAGTCGCTGCTGCCCCACGCCGGCGCCCTGCGCCTGGAGTGGCTGGATACCGAGCGGCTGGCCAACGGCCTGGCGCTGGACGCCTACTCCGGCTTCTGGTGCACCCCCGGCAGCCCCTACCGCAGCACCGAGGGCGCGCTACGCGCCATCACCTACGCGCGCACCCGCGGCGTGCCCTACCTGGGCACCTGCGCCGGCTTCCAGCACGCGCTGCTGGAGCGAGCCCGCAACGTCCTGGGCTGGGACGACGCTGCCCACGGCGAGGTCGAGCCCCGCGCGGCGCGGCCGGTGATCCACGCCCTGCCCTGTTCGCTGATCGAGGTGCGCGAGGACATCCGCCTGCAGCCCGGCTCGCGCCTGGCCAGCGTCTACGGCAAGCCGAGCATCCGCGAAGGCTATCGCTGCAGCTATGGCGTCAACCCGGATTACCAGGCGGCGCTGTTCGACAGCGGCCTGCACGCCACCGCCCATGGCGAGGACGGCAGCATCCGCGCCCTGGAGGCCAGCGACCATCCGTTCTTCGTCGCCACCCTGTTCCAACCCGAGCGCAAGGCCCTGGCCGGGGTCAGCGTGCCGCTGGCCGAAGCCTTCCTGCGCGCCGCCAACCAGTACGCCAGGAGCGCAGCATGACCGCCACGACGCCGGAGCCGCCCTACTTCGCGGTGATCTTCACCTCGCTACGCACGCCGCTGGAAGCCGGTTATGGCGAGGCGGCCGAGCGCATGCTCGAACTGGCCGCGGGGCAGCCGGGGTTTCTTGGGGTGGAGTCGGCGCGTGGAGAGGATGGGCTGGGGATCACGGTGTCGTACTGGCAGGACGAAGACAGCATTCGCCGGTGGCGGGAGAATGCCGAGCACAAGCTGGCGCGTGAAGGTGGGCGGCGGGATTGGTACGAGCGCTTTCGCGTGCGGGTGGCGAGGATCGAGCGGGCCTATGGATTTGAGCGTCAGGGCTGAAGGCTTTTCGTAGGAGCGAGCTTGCTCGCGAATGAGCCCCGCAGCGGCGTCTGTTCGCGAGCAAGCTCGCTCCTACATTATGACGATTACGCCCACCACCGAACCTACCTGTAGGAGCGCGCCCTGCGCGCGATTCGCTACAACCACCAACGCAACAGGAAGAACACCCCCATGCTGAGCAGCACGCTGAGCAGCGTGTTGCGCGTCCACAGCACCAGCCCCACCGCCACCAGCGAACCCAGCAGGTAGGGGTTGTCCGGGCGCAGGTTCAGCTGGTGCTCGGGCAGGAACACGATGGGCCCGCAGATGGCCGTGAGCATGCCCGGCACCGCGAAGCCGAGGAATTGCCGGACGTTGCTGCCCAGGCGGATGGGCAGGCGCGGTTCGAGGAACACGTAGCGGTTGAAGAAGACGATCAGCCCCATGCCGATGATCACGGCCCAGACCATCATGCCGACCTCCCGCTGAACTTGTTGCAGACAAAGCCCGCGGTCATGCCCGCCAGGCCCGCGAGCACCAGGGCCGAGCCCAGTTGCCAGTAGCTGAACAGCACCGAGCAGAACAGCGACACCGCCACGCAGACCACCGTCGGCACGCTGCGCACCACCGGCGCGATCAGCGCCACGAAGGTGGCGGCTACCGAGAAGTCCAGGCCCAGGTGCTCCAGGCCCGGGATGCTGCTGCCCAGTAGCACGCCGGCCAGGGTGAAGAGGTTCCAGGCCACGTAGAAGGTCAGGCCCACGCCTAGGGCGTACCAGCGGTTGAAGGTCTCGCGGTCGTGCTGGCTGGTCAGGGCGAAGAATTCGTCGGTGAGCAGGAAGCCCAGGCCCAGGCGCCAGCGCCCGGGCAGTCCGGCGATCACCGGGCGCATGCTCATGCCGTAGAGCAGGTGCTGCGAGGTCAGCAGCAGCGTGGTGATCATGATCGAGAAGAACCCGGCGCCGCCCTTGAGCATGCCGATGGCCACCAGTTGCGCGGCGCCGGCGAAGACGATGGCCGACAGGCCCTGGCCGTGCAGCGGCGAGAGGCCGGCCTCGATGGCCAGGGAGCCGGCCAGCAGGCCCCAGGGCAGCACCGCGATGGACAGCGGCATGATGGCGATGGCGCCCTTGAGGAAGGCGCGGGAGGGAAGCAGTTGTTCTGACATGGATGACGCTTTCGAGGCAGTAAGGCGCCCAGCTTGGCAGAAACCTTCGTCGCCCGCCTTGAACGTTCTTGCGCACTTGCCAGTGGCACATCGGAAAGTGTTAGGCACTTTCTGCCTGGAGTAGATGAATTTTCCGACTGACCGTTCGTAGGCCGATACCTAGGATGGCTGCAGCTCCCACTACCTCCTTGCGGTCCCTGTCGTGCGTATCTTCCTGCTGTCGTTGTTCTGCCTGTTTCCCCTGGCCACATCGGCCGATCTGCTGGACGCGCCGACCTGGCGCAGCTACCAGGCGCAGGAAGGCGCCCTGACGCAGTTCTTCCGCCCCGGCGCGCAGCCCGGCCTGAAGCCCGGCGCCCCGGACGGCGACATGCACCGCCTGCTGCAGAGCGCGCAGGAACTGGTGGGCACGCCGTACCGCTGGGGAGGTACCTCGGCGAAAACCGGCTTCGATTGCAGCGGCCTGCTGGTCTACCTGTTCCGCAAGGAGATCGGCCTGGAACTGCCGCGCACCACCCGCTCGATGATCCGCCAGAAGCACCGCCAGGTGCCGCGCCACGCGCTCAAGCCGGGGGATGCGGTGTTCTTCAGCCACAACGGCGGCGCGCGGGTCAGCCATGTCGGGCTGTACCTGGGCGATGACCGCTTCATCCATGCGCCGCGCAGTGGCAAGTCGGTGCGCATCGATTCGTTGAGCAACAATTATTGGGATCGTAATTTCACTACGGCGCGGCGGTTCAGGCACTGAAGGCCCACCCACGCCATTCCCCCGTCCGCGATGTGCATCGGACTCGCACCGGGGGCGGATCGCGGATAAATCCGCTCCTACAAGGTGCAGGGGAAACCGCCATCTGCACGGCTGAAGGCATTCACTTGTAGGAGCGGACCTTGTCCGCGATAACCGGACATATCGGCGCGATTCGCGGATGAGATCCGCTCCTACGCCGCCCCACCTACGCTGTTCCATGTAGGAGCGCGCCCTGCGCGCGAATCGCGGGCAAGGCCCGCTCCTACAGGTCCGGCGCGGGTCCGCACCGGGATAGATCACACGTTACAGGCGAACACGGCTTTTCGTAGGAGCGAGCTTGCTCGCGAATGAGCTCCGCTGCGGAATTTGTTCGCGAGCAAGCTCGCTCCTACGAAGAGCGGTTCGGCGCAGGTCAATCGGCCTTGGCCGCCTTCTCGCCTTCGGCGGCGATCTGGCCGGCGTCCCAGCCGCCGCCCATGGCGGCTATCAGTTGCACGCTGGCCACCAGGCGGTTGCCGTAGAGGCTCAGGACGTTGCGCTCGTTGGACAGCGCGGTGGTCTGGGTGGTGACCACGCTGTTGTAGTCCACGGTGCCGGCCTTGTACTGGTTGCTGGTCAGGCGCAGGGCTTCGCGGGCGGCGTCCAGGGCTTCGTTCTGCGCCCCGCTCTCCTCTTCCAGCACCTTGAGCTGGACCATGTAGTCCTCCACCTCGCGCATGCCGTCGAGCACGGTCTGGCGGTAGCTGGCCACGGTCTGGTCGTAGCTGGCCTCGGCCTGTTCCACCTGGGAGGAAATCAGGCCGCCGTCGAACAGCGTCATGGCGAACTGCGGGCCGATGGACCAGTAGCGGTTGGGCGTCTCGATCCAGTCGTGGAAGCTGCCGCTGCGGTAGCCGCCGGCGGCGCTGAGGGTCAGGTCCGGGTACCAGGCGGCCTTGGCTACGCCGATCTTGGCGTTGGCCGAGATCACCTGGCGTTCGGCGGAGGCGATGTCCGGGCGCCGCTCCAGCAGCTGCGAGGGCACCAGCGCCGGGATCGGCGGCAGCTTCGGCACCTGGCCGGTGGCGGCCAGGCCGAAGTTGGCCGGGGCCTGGCCCACCAGCACGGCGATGGCATGCTCCAGCTGCGCGCGCTGGTACTTGAGGTCGATGGCCTGGGCCTCGGTGCTCTTGAGCTGGGTGCGCGCCTGGGCCACGTCGGCCTTGGTGACGATGCCGGCGTTGTACTGGTTGGTGGTCAGCTTGAGCGCGCGTTCGTAGGCCTCGACCGTGTCGTTGAGCAGCTTGATCTGCTGGTCCATGACGCGCAGCTGCAGGTAGTTCTGCGCCAGTTGCGACTGCAGCGACAGGCGCGAGGCGGCCAGGTCCGCGGCGCTGGCGTCGCGGCTGGCGGTGTCGGCTTCCAGCTGGCGGCGCAGCTTGCCCCACAGGTCCAGTTCCCAGCTCACGCCCAGGCTCGCGCTGTAGCTGTTGCTGATGCCGCCGCTGCCGCCACTGCTGACCGTGGAGCCATCGGGCAGGCGCACGCTGCCACTGCCACTGCCGCCCTGGCCGGAGCGGGTCTTGCCGACGTCGGCGCTGATGGTCGGGAAGAAGGAGGCGCGCGAGCCCTTCACCAGGGCCGCGGCCTGGCGGTAGGACGCCTCGGACTGCGCCAGGGTCTGGTTGGCCTTGAGCAGGCGCTGCTGCAGATCATCCAGCACCGGGTCGGCGTACAGCGTCCACCACTGGCCATGGCCCGCCAGGTCGGCCGGCTGCGCCTGGCGCCAGCCCTCGCCTTCCTTGAAGGCGGCCGGCACGCTCAGCTCGGGGCGCTTGTAGTCGGGGCCGACCGCGCAGCCGGCGAGCGCCGCGCACAGCGCCAGGGCGAGCAGGCTGCGGGATGGGTTCGGGCGGTTCATAGCGGAGTCTCCAGGGCGCCGTCGGTGCGCACGCCGCGCTTCTGGTTGACCCAGTGGCGCAGGCGGTCGAGGTAGAGGTAGACCACGGGGGTGGTGTAGAGGGTGAGCAGCTGGCTGCCGATCAGGCCGCCGACGATGGTCATGCCCAGCGGGCGGCGCAGCGCGGCGTCGCCGCCGATGCCGAAGATCAGCGGCAGCGCGCCGAGGATGGCAGCCAGGGTGGTCATCATGATCGGCCGGAAGCGCTTCATGCAGGCTTCGAGGATGGCTTCGCGCGGCGACAGGCCAAGGGTGCGTTCGGCGTCCAGGGCGAAGTCGATCATCATGATGGCGTTCTTCTTGACGATGCCGATCAGCAGGATCACCCCGATCAGCGCGATCAGCGACAGCTCGGTGCGGAACAGCATCAGCGTAAGCAGCGCGCCCACGCCCGCCGAGGGCAGCGTGGAGAGGATGGTCAGCGGGTGCACGTAGCTTTCGTAGAGGATGCCCAGGACGATGTAGACCGCCACCAGCGCCAGCAGGATCAGCCAGGGCATGTCGTTCTGGGTGTCCTGCACGGCGCCGGCGTTGCCTTCGAAGCTGGCCTGGATCTCCAGCGGCAGGTGCAGCGGCTCCAGTGCCGCCATCACGGCGTCGCGGGCCGGGCCGATGAGCGCGCCGGGGGCCAGGTTGAAGGAGAAGGTGGTGGCGGCGAACTGCCCCTGGTGGTTGACCGACAGCGGCGCGCGGCTGGGCTCCACGTGGGTGAAGGCCGACAGCGGCACCTGCTGGCCGTCGCTGCCGATCACGTAGACCTGGCGCAGCTCTTCGGGGGTCTGCTGGAACGGCTGGTCCACCTCCATCACCACGTGGTACTGGTTCAGCGGGTTGAAGATGGTCGACACCTGGCGCTGGCCGTAGGCGTTGTTCAGCACCGCATCCACCGCCGCCACGTCGATGCCGAGGGTCGCCGCGCGGTCGCGGTCGATCACCAGGCGGCTCTGCACGCCCTTGTCCTGGGCGTCGCTGTTGACGTCCACCAGTTGCGGGACCTTGTTCAGCACCGCCTCGACCTTGGGCGCCCAGTCGCGCAGCAGGGTCAGGTCGTCGCTGCGCAGGGTGAACTCGTACTGCGCGTTGCTCTGCCGGCCGCCGATGCGCACGTCCTGCCCGGCCGTGAGGTAGAGGTTGGCGCCGGGGATTTCCGCCAGCTTCTTGCGCAGCCGCGCGGCTATGGCCTCGGCGGAGTCGCGCTCGGTGATCGGCTTGAGGGTGACGAAGAAGGAGCCGGTGTTGCTCGACTGCCACCTGCCGCCGCCGACGAAGCCGAGCACGTTATCCACCCCCGGGTCCTGGGAAAGGATGTTGCGGAACTCCGCCATCTTGCGGTCCAGGGCCTGGAAGGAAATGCTCTGGTCGGCCACCGCGAAGCCGCGCAGGCGCCCGGAGTCCTGCTGCGGCAGGAAGCCCTTGGGCACGATGGCGAACAGGTAGAGGTTCAGCGCGATGCAGCCGAACATGATCACCACCATCAGCCGCGAGTGCTCCAGCGCCCAGCTGAGGCTGGCGCGGTAGCGCAGCATGAAAGCGACGAAGTAGCGGTTGCTCTGCCGCGCCACCGAGGCCTTCTGCGGCCGCTCGGCGCGGCGCAGCAGGCGCGCGCAGAGCATGGGCGTGAGCGTCAGGGAAACCACCAGCGAGACCAGGATGGCCGCCGCCAGGGTCACCGAGAACTCGCGGAACAGCCGCCCGGTGATGCCGCCCATGAGCAGCAGCGGGATGAACACCGCCACCAGCGAGAGGGTCATCGACAGCACCGTGAAGCTCACCTCGCGGGCGCCGCGGATGGCCGCCCGGACCGGGTGGTCGCCCTCCTCGATGCGCCGGGCGATGTTCTCCACCACCACGATGGCGTCGTCCACCACGAAGCCGGTGGCGATGATCAGCGCCATCAGCGACAGGTTGTTCAGCGAGAAGCCGCACAGGTACATGACAGCGAAGGTGCCCACCAGCGACACCGGCACCGCCAGGCTGGGAATCAGCGTGGCGCGGCCGTTGCGCAGGAACAGGTAGACCACCAGGATCACCAGCAGCACCGAGATCACCAGGGTCAGCTCGGCCTCCTCCAGGGAGGAGCGGATCGACGGGCTGCGGTCGTCCATGACGCTGAGCTTGACCTGCGGACCGAGCACGTCCTGGATGATCGGCAGCTGCGCGTGGATGGCGTCGGTGGCCTCGATGATGTTGGCGCCGGGCTGGCGGGTGACGATCAGCAGCACGGCCGGCAGGTTGTCGGAGAAGCCGGCGTTGCGCACGTCTTCCACCGAGTCGCTGACCTTGGCCACGTCGCGCAGGCGCACCGCGGCGTTGGTCTCGGCGTTGTAGTGGATGATCAGCGGCGCGTACTCGCTGGCCTTGCGCAGCTGGTCGTTGGCGTCCACCTGCCAGTGCCGCTCGCCGAACTCCAGGGCGCCCTTGGGCCCGTCGGCGTTGGTGTTGGCGATGGCGGTGCGCACCGTATCCAGGGAAATGCCGTAGTGGCTGAGCTGGTCCGGGTTGACGTCCACCCGCACCGCCGGCAGCGAGGAGCCGCCGATGCTCACCTGGCCCACGCCCTTCACCTGGGCCAGCTTGGGCGAGACGATGGTCGAGGCCAGGTCGTACATCTCGCCGCGGGTATAGGTGTCCGAGGTCAGGGTGAGGATCATGATCGGCTGGTCCGACGGGTTCGCCTTGCGGTACGTCGGGTTGTTCGGCATGCCGGTGGGCAGCAGGCTCATGGCCGCGTTGATCGCCGACTGCACCTCGCGGGCGGCGCCGTCGATGTCCTTGGACAGGTCGAACTGGATGATGACGGTGGTGTTGCCCAGGGAGCTGGTGGAGGTCATGTCGGTGACCCCGGCGATGCGCCCCAGCGAGCGCTCCAGCGGCGTGGCCACGGTGCTGGCCATGGTCTCCGGGCTGGCGCCGGGCAGCGACGCCTGCACCACGATGGTCGGGAAATCGACGTTGGGCAGCGGCGCCACCGGCAGCAGGCCGAAGGACAGCGCCCCGGCCAGCAGCAGCGCCAGGGTCAGCAGGATGGTCGCGACCGGCCGCAGGATGAACGGGCGGGAGATGTTCATCAGCCCTGCTCCAGGCCTTCGTCGGGGCTGTTCACGTCCAGCCCGTGGCGCTTGCGCCAGTTGGCCCAGCGCAGCGCCAGGCGGTCGAAGTAGAGGTAGATCACCGGGGTGGTGAACAGCGTCAGCAATTGGCTCAGCAGCAGGCCGCCGACCATGGTCACGCCCAGCGGCTGGCGCAGCTCGGCGCCGGCGCCGCCGGCGAGCATCAGCGGCAGCGCGCCCAGCAGCGCGGCCATGGTGGTCATCAGGATCGGCCGGAAGCGCAGCAGGCAGGCCTGGTAGATGGCCTCGTGGGGCGGCTTGCCCTCGTTGCGTTCGGCGTCCAGGGCGAAGTCGATCATCATGATCGCGTTCTTCTTGACGATGCCGATCAGCAGGATGATGCCGATGATCGCCACGATGCCGATGTCCTGCCCGGCCAGCATCAGCGCCAGCAGCGCGCCCACGCCGGCCGAGGGCAGCGTGGAGAGGATGGTCACCGGGTGGATGAAGCTCTCGTAGAGGATGCCCAGCACGATGTACATGGTGACGATGGAGGCCAGCACCAGCAGCAGGGTGTTGGACAGCGACGACTCGAAGGCCTCGGCGGCGCCGCGGAAGCTGCCTTCCAGGCTGGCCGGCATCTGCATCTGCGCCTCGACGTCGCGGATGGCCTGCACCGCCTCGCCCAGGGCCACGCCCTTGGCCAGGTTGAAGGACAGCGTCGCCGAGGGGAACTGGGCGATGTGGTTGACCGCCAGCAGGGTGTGGCGCTCTTCCACCCTGGCCAGGCTCGACAGGCGCACCTGGGTGCCGTCGCTGGCCGGCACGTAGAGGTTCTCCAGCGACTGCGGGCCGAGCTGGAAGTCCGGCGCCACCTCCAACACCACGCGGTACTGGGTGGCCTGGGTGAAGATGGTGGAGATCAGCCGCTGGCCGAAGGCGCTGTAGAGCACGCTGTCGATGCTCGACAGGCTCACGCCCAGGCGCGAGGCGGTGTCGCGGTCGATGTCGATGTAGGCCTGCAGGCCCTTGTCCTGCCAGTCGCTGGCCACGTCGGCCAGTTGCGGCAGCTGCTGCAGGCGTTCCACCAGCTTCGGCACCCATTCGGCGAGCACCTCGGGGTCGGCGTCCTGCAGGGTGAACTGGTACTGGGTGCGGGCGATGCGGTCCTCGATGGTGAGGTCTTGCACCGGCTGCAGGTACAGCTTGATGCCGGCGACCTTGTCCAGTTCCGGCTGCAGGCGGCGGATCACCTCGCTGGCGGTGAGGTCGCGCTCGCTGTGGGGCTTGAGGTTGATCAGCATGCGCCCGGTGTTGAGGGTGGCGTTGCTGCCGTCGACGCCGATGAAGGACGACAGGCTCTCCACGTCCGGGTCGGCCAGGACCACCCTGGCCAGTTCCTGCTGACGGCTGGCCATGGCCTGGAAGGAGATCGACTGCGGCGCCTCGGCGATGCCCTGGATCACCCCGGTGTCCTGCACCGGGAAGAAGCCCTTGGGCATGAACAGGTAGAGCGCGGCGGTCAGCAGCAGGGTGCCGATGGCCACCAGCAGGGTCAGCCCCTGGTGGCGCAGCACCACGCGCAGGGCGGCGGCGTAGCGCTCGATCATGCGTTCGATGAAGCGCCCGGCGGCGCGGGCGAAGCGGCCTTCCTGCTCCGGCTCGATGTGCTTGAGCAGCTTGGCGGCGAGCATCGGCGTGAGGGTCAGGGAGACGAAGCCGGAAATCAGGATGGCCACCGCCAGGGTCACGGCGAATTCGCGGAACAGTCGCCCGGCCACATCGCCCATGAACAGCAGCGGGATGAGTACGGCGATCAGCGAGAAGGTCAGCGAGATGATGGTGAAGCCGATTTGCCTGGAACCCTTGAGCGCCGCTTCCAGGGGGCTGTCGCCCTGCTCCAGGTAGCGGGCGATGTTCTCCACCATGACGATGGCGTCGTCCACCACGAAGCCGGTGGCGATGGTCAGCGCCATCAGCGTCAGGTTGTTGATGGAGAAGCCGGCCAGGTACATGACGCCGAAGGTGCCGATCAGCGACAGCGGCACGGCGAAGCTGGGGATCAGGGTGGCCGAGAGGTTGCGCAGGAACAGGAAGGTGACCATCACCACCAGGCACACGGCGAGGAACAGCTCGAACTGCACGTCAGCCACCGAGGCGCGGATGGTGGTGGTGCGGTCGGTGAGCACCGTGACTTCCAGGTTGCCCGGCAGGGTCGCCTGCAGCTGCGGCAGCATCTTCTTGACGCTGTCCACCACCTCGATGACGTTGGCCCCCGGCTGGCGCTGGATGTTCAGCACCACCGCCGGGGTGTTGTTGGCCCAGGCGGCCAGGCGCACGTTCTCGGCATCGTCCTCGACGCTGGCGACGTCGCGCACGCGCAGCGGCGAGCCGTTCTTGTAGGCGATGATCAGGTCGCGGTAGGCGTCGGCGGACTTGAGCTGGTCGTTGGCGTCGAGGGTCGAGGAGCGCGTCGGGCCGTCGAAGCTGCCCTTGGGCCCGTTGAGGTTGTTGCTGGTGATGGTGCTCTGCAGGTCTTCCAGGCTCAAGCCGGCGGCGGCCAGGGCCGCGGGGTTGGCGCGGATGCGCACGGCCGGGCGCTGGCCGCCGCTGATACTGACCAGGCCGACGCCGGAGATCTGCGAGATTTTCTGCGCGAGGCGCGTATCGACCAGATCCTGGATCTTCGGCAGCGGCATGTCCGGGGACATCACCGCCAGGGTCAGGATGGGCGCGTCGGCCGGGTTGACCTTGCTGTACACCGGCTGGTTGGGCAGGTCCTTGGGCAGCAGGCTCTGCGCGGTGTTGATCGCCGCCTGCACTTCCTGCTCGGCCACGTCCAGGTCGACCTGCAGGCTGAACTGCAGGGTGATCACCGAGGCGCCGCCGGAGCTGGTGGAGGACATCTCGTTGAGGCCCGGGATCTGCCCCAGCTGGTTCTCCAGCGGCGCGGTGACCGAGGAGGTCATGATGTCCGGGCTGGCGCCGGGGTACAGGGTGACCACCTGGATGGTCGGGTAGTCCACCTCCGGCAGCGCCGAGATCGGCAGGAAGCGGTAGGCGATGATGCCCGACAGCAGGATCGCCACCATCAACAGCGTGGTGGCGACCGGCCGCAGGATGAACAGGCGCGACGGGTTCATTCGCTCTTACCGCTGTCCTGGGCCGGGGAGCCCGAGCCGAAGGGTTTCGGCGAGGCCGCCTCGCCCTCCTCGGTGGCGGCGGCGCGGGCCTGTTCGTCGCTGGCGACTATGTGCAGGAGGGTGCCGTCGCGCAGGCGGTCGGTGCCCTCCACCACCACGCGCTGGCCTTCCTTCAGGCCCTCGGTGATGACCACCCGCTCGTTCTCGCTGGTGCCCAGGCCGACCAGCTGGCGCTTGGCCTTGTTCCCGGCGTCGGCGATGTACACGTAGGTGCCGTCGTTGCCGCGCTGCACGGCGTTGGCCGGGATGGTCAGCACGCCATGCAGGGTCTCGGCGAGCAGGCGCACGTTGACGAACTGGTTGGGGAACAGCTTCTGGTCGGCGTTCTCGAAGGCGGCCTTGAGCTTGACCGTGCCGGTGGTGGTGTCGATCTGGTTGTCGAGGGTCTTGAGCACGCCGCTGGCGAGGGTCAGGTTCTGGTTGCGATCCAGCGCCTCCACCGGCACCGGCTGGCTGCCGGACAGCTGGCGGGCGACGGTGCCCAGCTGCTGCTGCGGCAGGCTGAACACCACGGAGATCGGCTTGACCTGGGTGATCACCACCAGCGGCGTGGTGTCGCCGGAGGTGACCAGGTTGCCGACGTCCACCTGGCGCAGGCCGACGCGGCCGGAGATAGGCGCGCGCACCTGGGTGAATTCGAGGTTGAGCTTGGCGTCGTCGACCTGGCCCTGGTTGGTGCGCAGGGTACCCTCGTACTGGCGCACCAGGGCTTCCTGGGTGTCGAGGGTCTGCTTGGCGATGGAGTCTTCGGCGTACAGGCCTTTGTAGCGCGCCAGGTCGATCTGCGCGTTCTTCAACTGCGCCTGGTTCTGCTGCAGGGTGCCCACCGCCTGGTCCAGCGCCGCCTGGAAGGGCCGCGGGTCGATCACCGCGAGGACGTCGCCGGCCTTCACCTGCTGGCCTTCCTGGAACGGCACCTTGACCAGTTGGCCACTGACCCGCGCGCGCACGTTCACCGTGTTGTAGGCAGTGACGGTGCCCAGCGCATGGTAGTGCACCGGCAGGTCGCCCTTGGCCACCGGCGCCACGCTGACGGTGATGGCCGTGCCGCCACCCTGCCCGCCCGGCCCGCGCCCGGCCATGGCCGCCCCGCGTCCGCCGCGCCCGCCGCCGGCCTGGGGCTCCGGCGCCGAACTGGTCTTGTGCAGCCACATGCTCAGCCCCACCACAGCGGCGAAGACGGCGGCGGTGATCAGCCAGGGGCGCAGCTTGCGGAGTTTCGAGGGCGTTCCATTGCTTGGAGTCATAGCGGTCATCAGGCGGCCAAAGGTTTGGATGATAACGAGGCGCAAGGCAAAGCGCCGCATCCACGACGCGGCGTCCACACTTCTATACCTTCAGGGTCGAACGATAAGCACAGCAAGGCGCCGGGCAAAGTCTCTTTACCCGCTATTTACCTTTGTTTTACCGAGAGTTACGGCGCCTGGGCGAGGTTGCGCCGCAACTGTTCACACAGCAGCAGGGCCTGGGCTGCTGCTCCCTGCACAGCGCCAAAAACGAAGATGCCGCCCGGCCATTGGGCGGGGCGGCATCCGGGGCCTGCGGCAGCCGGGGCTGCGGCGGGCGATCAGCTCAGCGCGGCGACGGCGGCGGCGTAGTCGGGCTCGTCGGCGATCTCACCGACCAGTTGGCTGTGCAGCACCTGGTCGTTCTCGTCCAGCACCACCACGGCACGGGCGGCCAGGCCGGCCAGCGGGCCGCTGGCGATGGCCACGCCGTAGTTGGCCAGGAAGTCGGCGCCACGCATGGTCGACAGGTTAACCACGTTCTCCAGGCCTTCGGCGCCGCAGAAGCGCTTCTGGGCGAACGGCAGGTCGGCGGAGATGCACAGCACCACGGTGTTGGCCAGTTTGCTGGCCTCGACGTTGAACTTGCGCACGGAGGTGGCGCAGGTGGGGGTGTCGACGCTGGGGAAGATGTTCAGCACCTTGCGCTTGCCGGCGAAGTTCTCCAGGGTCACGTCGGCCAGGTCGCCGCCGACCAGCTTGAAGGCCGGGGCCTTTTCGCCTTTCTGCGGCAGTTTGCCGTCGACGTTGATCGGGGAGCCCTTGAGGGTGACTTGAGCCATTGCGGTATTCCTTCTATCGAGGGGATGGCCCCGCCGGAGAGGCCGGCGGGGCCGGGGATTTCGGGGCCGGGCGTCATCCTAGCATGAACTTGTCCGAGTGAATCTGTCGGGAATGGCTTACGCGAGGTTGAATGACTTACGCAAGGTTGTAGGAGCGAGCTTGCTCGCGAACCTTGGTCCTGCGCTCCCAACCTAATCCGTCATTCCCGCGAACGCGGGAACCCAGAGACTTCTTGTTTGGGTGTAGCGCGCCGCTCCGAGTGCGTTGATGTCTCTGGTTTCGCCCCCTCGGGCGAGTCCCTTTTGTCAAACGGTGGAAGGCCACCCCCGCAAAAAGGAACCAAAAAGGCTTGCCCCGCATACGGGCCCGATGGAGCCGGGCTACCCTCACGAATTCCCCCGCCACGGAGGCCCGCCCCGAGGGTACGTCCCTGTAGCCCGCGGGGCTCTCGCGACATCCATGTCGCATGACCTCCTGAGCGCCGGTTTCGCTCGGCCTTCTGAAGGGGCGTTCCGGAGTGCGCGGATGTTTCTCTGGAAATCCAGGAGCCAAAGCCAGAGCAAACGCGCTTTTGCTCTTCGTAGGAGCGAGCTTGCTCGCGAACCCCGCAGTCTCTGGGTTCCCGCGTTCGCGGGAATGACGGGTTAGGTTGGGAGCGCAGGACCAAGGTTCGCGAGCAAGCTCGCTCCTACAGTTCCATGAAGGCATCGGCGCACCGGCCAACGGCGTATAACCGCGAACGGTTATACGCCCTACGAACCTGCCGGCTAACACTGTGTCATCCCCCCACGCCAAACGGCCCCCTCTCCCTCTGGGAGAGGGCTGGGGTGAGGGGACGGACTCCGCCCCCACACCTCTGCCAACCCTGACTCCGCTCCCCCTCCCTAACCCTCCCCCGCAAGCGAGAGAGGGAACCGTTCGGCATGAAGCGCAATCACCAGGCTCCCTGAACCACAATGCGCAAACCGCAGGCGAACGGCTCCAGGAAAGCACGGTCGTAGGAGCAACTGTCTTGCGGGCCGCACCGGGGCGCTCTTCGTAGGATGGGTTGAGCTTGCGAAACCCATGCGGTTGCGGTGATGGGTATCGCTTCGCTCAACACCATCCTACGAAAAGCCATGCTCACTCATGCGGTAGGAGCGGACTCCGTCCGCGATCGCCCCACCAACCGCACCGGACCATTCGACGACACAGCCCCCCTGCGACGCTATCCTGCAACGACACCCTCAGGAGGCTCCATGCGACCGCTTTATCCCGCCCTGCTCCTCGCCCTCGCCCTCCCCGCCCTCGCTCAGACCGACGGCCCCTGCCAGATCACCGCCGTCACCAGCGGCGATCGCCTGACCTGCCGCCTGGCCGAGCGCAGCGTCGATGTGCGTCTGCGCGGCATCGAGGCGCCCAGGGCCGGCGAACCCTATGCCCAGGCTTCGCTAGACAACCTGCGGCGCCTGGCCGAAGGCCGCAACGCCACCCTGGTGTTGCCGCGCGAGGAAGCCGCCGGTGCGCTCAGCGCTGTGGTGTGGGTGGAGCCCGCGGACTGTCCGGGCTGCGGCCATACCCTGGACGTCGGCCGGGCGCAGCTCGCCGTGGGCATGGCGCGCTGGCGGGTGGACGATCCCCAGGGCGAGGAAGAGCGCGCCCAGTACAACTTCGAGGAACAGGAAGCGAAAGCGCGCAAGGTCGGCCTGTGGCAGCCGGCGCGCACGCCCTGAAAGCACGAAGCCCCGGCACTGCCGGGGCTTCGTCGTTCCACTCGCAGCGAATCAGGCGCTGGCGAAGGTCGAGGCGATTTCCGCGCGGGCGCCCTTGATGGCGTTGGCGCGCGGTTCCTCGCCGTAGGCCAGGCCCTCGGCGCGGATCACTTCGATGTCGGTGATGCCGAGGAAGCCCAGCACCAGCTTCAGGTAGTCCTCGTGGGCGGCGCCGCTCGGCTGGCCGGCGTGCAGGCCGCCGGCGGTGGAGACGATGATCACCTTCTTGCCGCCAGCCAGGCCCTGCGGGCCGTTCTCGGTGTAGCGGAAGGTCTTGCCGGCCACGGCGATGCGGTCGATCCAGGCCTTCAGCTGGCTGGGCACGGTGAAGTTGTACATGGGCGCGCCGATGACGATGGCGTCGGCGGCGAGGAATTCCTCGATGCTGTTCTCGCCCAGGGCGGCTTCGTGCTTCTGCGCGGCGTCGCGCAGTTCCGCCGGGGTGCCGGCGGCGACCAGGCTGGCGGCGGACAGGTGGCTGATGGCGTCGGCGGCCAGGTCACGGTAGGTCACCTGTACGCCCGGCTCGGCGGCGGCCCAGGCCTGGACCACTTCCTGGCTGAGCTGGCGGGAGGCGGAGGCGTCGCCGAGGATGCTGGAATCGATGTGCAGAAGTTTCATGGGGTGGCTCCTGTGAATGGGGGTAGGAAGCGATGGGACGGATGCTACGCATGTAGCCAATGAGCGATAAGTCGGCAAAAATGCGATGAATCGTCCCACCAGCAGGACAATCCCATGCAGGACCTCAACGATCTCTTCTATTTCGCCAAGGTGGTGGAAGCCGGTGGCTTCGCCGCCGCGGGCCGCGAACTGGGGCTGCCGAAGTCGCGGTTGTCGCGGCGCATCGCCGAACTGGAGGCGCGCCTGAACGCGCGCCTGCTGCAGCGCACCACGCGCAAGCTGGCGCTCACCGACATCGGTGAGCGCTACTACCGGCACTGCCAGGCGATGCTGGTGGAGGCGGAGATGGCCGACGAGGTGGTCGCCCAGCTCAGCGCCGAGCCCCGCGGGCGGGTGCGCCTGTCCTGCCCGGTGGCGATGGCCGAGACGTCGCTCAACGCCATGCTGCCGGGCTTTCTCGCCAGCTATCCGCAGGTCAACCTGGAGCTGCTGCTGACCAACAGGCGCGTCGACCTGGTCAACGAAGGCGTGGACGTGGCGCTGCGCGTGCGCGCCCCCGGCGACGAGGACCCGTCGCTGGTCACCCGCCGCCTGCGCCCGGCCGCGGCAGTGCTGGTGGCCACACCGGAGCTGCTGCGCGGCCGCCGGTTGCAGGGCCCGGACGACCTGGCCGGGCTGCCGGTGTTGGGCGCCATCGGCAACGACCGCAAGGTGCACCTGCAGTTGCACGGCCCCGGCGGCGAAGTCCGCGAACTGGCCCTGGAGGCGCGCCTGGCCGCGGAAGACTTCAACCTGCGCAAGAACGTGGCGCTGGCCGGCCTGGGCATCACCACCCTACCCCTCTATTACTGCCTGGAAGAACTGGCCAGCGGCCAACTGGTGCGGGTGCTGCCCGACTGGCAGGAACCGGCGGCCTTTCTCCAGGCGGTGTACCCGCACCGGCGCGGGCTGCTGCCGGCGGTACGGGCGCTGATCGATTACCTGGCCGAGGGCTTCGGCCGCAGCGACGAACCGCTATAAGGCGGCTCAGAACGCCGGCAGTACCCGCGCCAGCAGCACACCACCGAACAGGCGGTCCAGCCAGAACACCTGGTGCAGCAGCACTATCGCCCAGAACACCAACTGGTAGCTGGGCTTGCGCGTCTTGTGGCGCAGCAGGCGCTGGGCCAGGAAGGCGCCCGGCCAGCCGCCCAGCAGTTCCAGCAGGTGCAGGGTCTGTTCCGGCGTGCGCCAGGCGCCCTGCTCGGCGCTGCGTTTGTCGCGCCAGTAGGCGAAGAAGGCGACCAGGCTGAACAGCGGGTAGGCCAGCAGCCACCAGGGCGCGGCGCCGGCGAGCAGCAGGCGGCCGGCGCCGACCGCAGGCAACAGCAGCAAGGCGGCGAGCCAGCCCAGCACCCTGCCCCAGCCGTTCGGCCGGGACGGCTCGGCGATCTGCCGGCCGCTGCGGACCTTGGCGCGGGTCGCAGGCGCCGTCGGCTTGCGACGGATCCCGGGCACATCCACGGCCAGCCCGGCCAGGCGCGCATGTTCGGCGCGCGGGCGGCCCTGGCGATCGGAACCTGCGACGAAGCGCACCGCATCGCCGGCCTGGGGCCGGCGGTCGCCGCGGAATGCCGAGATGTGCAGGAAGAGTTCCTCGCCGCCGGCGCGCGGGCGGATGAAACCGAAGCCCTTGTCGTCGTCCCAGCGGCTGATGACGCCGTCCTTTTCCATGTTCATCCGCGCGGCCTCAGGGAGCGGCGCTGCTCCAGTCGATCAGGCTGAACTGCCAGGTCGCCAGGATCAGCAGGCCGAAGCCGATGCGGTACCAGGCGAACATCGCGTAGCTGTGGTTGGCGATGAACTTCAGCAGCCCGCGCACGGCGATCATGGCGAAGATGAAGGAGGTGACGAAGCCCACGGCGAACACCGGCAGGTCGCTGGGCTGGAACAGGTCGCGGTACTTGTAGCCGGAATAGACGGCGGCGCCGACCATGGTCGGCATGGCCAGGAAGAAGGAGAACTCCGTGGCCGCCTTGCGCGACAGGCCGAACAGCAGGCCGCCGATGATGGTGGCGCCGGAGCGCGAGGTGCCGGGGACCAGCGCCAGGCACTGGGCGCAGCCGACCTTCAGGGCGTCCTTCCAGGTCATGTCGTCGACGCTCTCGGCGCGGATGCGGTGCTCGCGCTTCTCGGCCCAGAGCATGACCACCCCGCCGACCACCAGCGCCGCCGCCACCGTGATGGGGTTGAACAGGTAATGGTGGATCAGGTCGGCGAAGGCCACGCCCAGCACCACGGCGGGGAAGAAGGCGACCAGCAGGTTGATGGTGAAACGCTGTGCGCGAGGCTGGCTGGGCAGGCCGCAGATGACCTCGAGGATCTTGCCGCGGAACTCCCAGACCACCGCCAGGATGGCGGCCAGCTGGATGATGATGTTGAAAGCCTGTGCCCGCTCACCGACGAACCCCAGCAGGTCGGCGACTATGATCTGGTGTCCGGTGCTGGACACCGGCAGGAACTCGGTCAGCCCCTCGACCACTCCCAGGACGAACGCCTGAAAGGCACTCCAAAACTCCATACTGCTTCCCCCGAAGGCGCATTTCTTTTCGTGTTCTTCTGTTTTTCCGTGCAACCGTCGAGCACCCGCGGTGGGGCCCGACGAAAGGCTGGGCATGCTACTGCATTGCGCTGCCGCGGGTCAGTGTGTAACGAAAATTTCTCGCATCCACGCCATCCAGCGTCCGGCCATGGCCGCAAGCAGGCGGTGGGATGAGACACCCGGCCCCGGCGATCATTCCCTTAACACTTCCATTCCCGTCGCTAAGCCCTTGAAATAAAACGTGCACATTCGTACCAAAAGCAGGCTTTCCTGGCCATCATGTATCACCTCTGAAACAGCCGCAGGCCGCCAAGCCTCAGGAATGACGCAGACATCGATGGCATCACGGAAAACTGTTTCAGCGCTGATACGCCTATACGCAAAGCCCCATTCCAGAGCACTTGCCCCACTTTTGGTGGGGATGGCCACCCGCCCTTCTGTCTCAACGGCGAAACAGGTTTCTCTCAGGGGTTTCTGACAGTCATTCGTAAGCCCATGAATTTCAAGCGATAAGCAAAAGCGGCACGGCTTCTGCTCCATCCCGGTACTGCTGTTTAGGGCACAGCGCACCAGAAGGGATCGCCATCATGGGGAACATCGACTCAAGGATCGTCGGACTGCTCGCCTCCCTCGCCTGCATGACCGCTGCTGCGTTGCCGTCAACGGTTCAAGCGGGTGACGGCACCATCGTCATCCAGCGCACCGTACAGCCACGGGTCGCCACCCGCCCGACCATGGTGCCCGATCCGAATCCGATCACCGTCAATCCGAACATCTCCGCCCAGATCAACCGCCAGGTCGGCAACGCCGAACTGGATGACGCCGAGTTCGCCCGCGTCACCAGCGGTTCGAGCCTGTCCCAGCGGATTCTCCCGGGCGGCAACCTGGTGGGCATGGACAACGGCGCCAACCAGACGCTGCAGTCCGGCAGCCTGGGTGGCGGCGGCGGCAGTGGCGCCGGCATCTCCAACTCGGTCAATCGCACCGTGCAGCAAGGCCTGTCGCCGCTGCGCATGCTGACGGGAGATCGCTGACATGAAAGCACGCCTGACCCTTCTCGCCCTGCTCTGCTGCTCCAGCGCCTTCGCCGCCGACCCGCAGTTGGTGAACAACGCCAGCATCGACAACGCCGGGCGCAGCTACAACGGCGTGGCCAGCGTCAACCAGGCCGCCGGCGACGAGCAGCAACAGGCCAACGGCCGCGCTATCGCCATCGGCACCAGCGGCGGCGCCAGCACCCAGTTCCATCAGACCGTCATCACCACCGCCGACCCGAGCCAGGCCGCCAAGGCCTCGATCACCGGCAACTCATTCTCCAACGGCAGCGGCGCCCTGGGCGTGAACCAGGCCGCCGGTACCGCCAACCAACAGGTCAACGCCATGAGCATCAGCGTCACCGCGGTGCCTCAGAGCGTCGACGACAACGTGCTGTCCCAGCAGAACATCACGTTGTCCCAGAACTCCGGCCCAGCCGGTTCCACCATGGGCAGTCGGCAGGTCGTCACCAGCGACCAGGCATTCGCCGGCAGCCGGGGGGTGGTCCAGGTGAGCCAGAGTGCCGGTATCGGCAATCGCATTGCCAATACCTTGAGCATCCGGGTCGCAGATTGACCCACGCCAACAACCAGAAACACTAAGCACACTAAATGCAAGGAGATACACCATGAAACCTACAATGGCCCTCAAGCCTCTGGTTTTCGCTGTTACGGCAGTCATGGCTGTAAGTGTTTACGCAGGCAATGATCGCGGCCCCCGTCACGGCCATGATCACGACAACCACCATGGCCAACAGCAGTACGATCCGTACAAGGATCCGCGGATTCCGGCCGGTGCCAGCGCTACCGTTACCGATAGCCAGAACAGCTACGACAACAACGTCATCAACCAGGGGACCAAGAACACCGCAGGTGTCAGCAACTCCCTGGGCGGCGCTTCGGGCAACGTCGGGGCCAACGTCGCCGCTGGCGACATGAACCAGCAGGCCAATGCCGCCGCGCTGGCCACCGCGGATGAACACTTCATCTTCGGCTCCGCCTACGCGTCCACTTCGGTGACCCAGAGCAACACCAACAACACTGCCTGGAACTTCTCCACCGCCAACAACGCCGCTCTGAACAGCTCGGCCAACGGCGCCTCGGGCAACGTCGGCATCAACA
Organism: Pseudomonas citronellolis; assembly: GCF_900112375.1. Classification (GTDB taxonomy): domain Bacteria; phylum Pseudomonadota; class Gammaproteobacteria; order Pseudomonadales; family Pseudomonadaceae; genus Pseudomonas; species Pseudomonas citronellolis. The sequence goes on from NZ_FOLS01000015.1 coordinate 137,352, forward strand.
TCGCCGCCGGCAACTACAACCAACAGAAAAACGACATGGCCGCCGCCGTTTCCGGTGGGCGCCTGGCCGGTGCCAACAGCGGCGCCAGCCAGACCTCCAGCGGCAACAACGTAGCCAACCTGGGCATCGCCACCTTCGACACCAAGACCCTCAAGTCCAGCTTCTACGCTCATGGCACCTACCAGGGCCATGGCTCGGGCGTAGTGCTGGATGACCCGGAGAAAGGTGGTCATCACGGCGGCTATGACAACAAAGGCAAGGGCCACGACAAGGTGGACAAGGATCCGCTGTACTTCAGCGAGTCGGGCACCATCGATCTGCGTGGCCAGGCTACCTATCAGGTCCTGGTTCCCACCGGCTGGAAGGACCCGGTCGTGAACAACGCCTCCATCAACAACTCGCTCAACGGCGTGTCGGGTAACGTAGGTGTGAACGTTGCTGCCGGCGTCGGCAACCAACAGAGCAACTCGCTGTCCATCGCCGCCGGTTGCCAGGCTTGCGTAAGCACTGGCGCAGTCACTGGCTTCTAAGCGACACCGTGCTGTACCTGGAGGCTCCGGCAACGGAGCCTCCCCTTTCTCAGCGCTGGCATAGGCGTCACGATCATGCGCACGCTCGCTTTCCTGCTCCTCGCACTCTGCTCCGGCCTGCTCCAGGCCGCGCAGCTGCCCTTCGCCATACTGCCCGGGGGCACGCTGGCCTATAAGCATGTGGAGAGCATCCGCGAACGTCGCTTCAGCAACCTGGTGGAGCAGAAGACCGACTTCAGCTGCGGCGCCGCCGCCCTGGCCACCATCCTGCGCACCGGCTACAACCTCGACGTCGACGAGGAGTTCGTCATCCGCGGCATGCTGGTCAAGGCCGACCCCCAACTGGTGCGTACCCAGGGCTTCTCCATGCTGGACATGAAGACCTACCTGGAAAGCATCGGCATGCGGGCCCGCGGCTACCGCATCCCGGTCTCCTCCCTGGAAAAGCTGACCATTCCAGTGATCGTGCTGCTGGACGTGCGTGGCTACAAGCATTTCGTCGTGCTGCAGCGCACGCACAACGGCTACGTCTACGTGGGCGACCCCGTGCTCGGCCACAAGCGCTACACGGAAGAAGATTTTCTCAAGGGCTGGAACGGCATCATCTTCGCCATCATCGGCCCCGGCTATGACAGGGCCAACGCCCTGATGAGCCCGCCGGAACCCCTGACCGCGAAGAACCGCCTCGATACCTTCCGCCCCGTCAAGGACGCGGAGCTCATGGATTTCGGATTCATCCAGAGCGACTTCCTGTGAGCCAAACGATAACGAGAGGTGGGATCCTCTCGGGGAGCGAACGATGAGAACCATTCCGCTGCTCGCCACCGCCTGCCTGGTGGCCAGCCTGCCGATCCAGGCCTCCGAGATTTTCCGGCCGATCGAGCTGCACGACCAGGAGCTGGCCCAATTGCGCGGCCGCTACGTCATGCCCGGGCGCATCATCAGCTTCGGCATCGTCATGAGCAGTACCTGGAAGAACGCCGTCGGCGACAACATCGGCGCCAAGGTGAGCATGCAGATCCAGGAATCCACCATCAAACCGCAGTTCTACGTCACCACCACCAAGGAAACCGGCAACGGCGGCACACCCTCGGCCGCGACCGGCAGCATCGTCGGTGGCGCGGGGCTCAACCAGACCCAGGGCGTCACCCAGAGCGCACGCTCGGCGGGTGACTACAACACCGCCTACAACAACGTCGGCATCAACGTGAGCGAAGCCGACCAGGCGCCCGCCGCAAGCAACCAGGGCACGCCCCTGAACGGCACGGTCAGCGCCAGCAACGGCGCCGGCACCGTCACCGTGTCCCCCGGCAGGGGGAACATCCAGTTGGCGATCAATGCCAACGGCCAAGGCTCGAGCCTCCAGCAACTGGGGGCCGGCGGCCTGGTGCAGGCCACCAACCTGCTGGGTAGCAGCAACCTGGTCAACAACCTTACCCAGCTGAACGTGGTCCTGCGTAACAACGCACCTTCCGTCGGAGCGCTGGATTGCAATCTCGACCAGCTCAAGGGCCTGCGATCCATGGGAATGTGATCTACGCTCAGTGGCGGAAGTAGTGCCCAAACGATAAAGATAGGGATAGCGCGCCATGCACCGATCGCTCACGCTTCGCACCGCAATCTGTGTATCCGCTTTGCTCCCCTCGGCCTTCGTCCATGCTGCGACGGAGGCCGAGGTGGAGGCTCTGAAACAGGAACTCATCGAGCTCAAGCAACGCTACGAGTCGCAACAGAAAGCGCTCATGGTGCTGGAGCAGCGGGTTCGCCAGGTAGAGGAACAGCCGGCGGCGACCCCGGCGCAGCCCAAACGCCTGGTCACTGCCACCAACAAGCCGACGCCGCCGGGCACCGGCAGCTCCTACGGCGAATCGCTCAAGGACGACAGCAACAACCCGCCCAAGAGCGTGGAGAACCTCTACGACGAGGCCAGCGGCTTCTTCGGCAACGGCGCCTTCAGCTTCGAGACGGGCCTGACCTACACCCACTACGACACCAAGCAGCTGATCCTCAACGGCTTCCTGGCGCTGGACACCATCTTCCTGGGCAACATCGGCGTGGACAACATCAAGGCCGACAACTGGACCCTGGACCTGACCGGCCGCTACAACTGGAACAACCGTTGGCAGTTCGACATCAACGTGCCCGTGGTCTACCGCGAGAGCACCTACTCCTCGGCCGGCGCCGGCAACTCCACCGCGCAGTCCACCGACGAGAAGGTCGACCGCGACCCGACCCTGGGCGACGTCAACTTCGGCATCGCCTACAAGTTCATGGACGAGACCGAGTCGCGCCCGGACGCGGTGTTCAGCCTGCGGGTGAAAGCCCCCACCGGCAAGGACCCGTACGGCATCAAGCTGGTCCGCGCGCCGGACAACGACAGCCTCAACGTGCCCGACGACCTGCCCACCGGCAACGGCGTCTGGTCCGTCACCCCGGGCATCTCGCTGGTCAAGACCGTCGACCCGGCGGTGCTCTTCGCCAGCCTGAGCTACACCCACAACTTCGAGCGCGACTTCAGCGACATCAGCCCGCAGCAGGGCACCAAGCTCGGCGGCAAGGTGGACCTGGGCGACTGGTTCCAGGTCGGCGCCGGCGTGGCCTTCGCGCTGAACGAAAGGACCAGCATGTCGTTCTCCTTCTCCGACCTGATCTCGCAGAAGAGCAAGCTCAAGCCCGATGGCGGCGACTGGCAGTCGATCACCGACAGCGATGCCAACGCGGCCTACTTCAACTGGGGCCTGACCTACGCCTGGAGCAACAACCTGACCATAGTGCCGAACCTGTCCATCGGCATCAGCCCCGATGCCCCGGACTTCAGCTTCAGCGTCAAATTCCCCTACTACTTCTGAACCCCGCACACGACAACGGCCCCTTTCGGGGCCGTTGTCGTTTCTGCACCCTGCTCAGCGCAGCTGGTGCTTGTGCAGCAGGCGGTAGAAGGTCGGCCGCGAGATGCCCAGCATGCGCGCCGCCAGGCTCAGGTTGTCGCCGTGGCGGGCCAGGGCATCGCACATGGCCTGGCGCTCGGCGCCCAGCTTGTACTCCTCCAGGGTCACCAGCGGCACCTTGCCGGAGCCGCCGCGCTGGCGCTCCAGGCCCAGGTCGCGGGCCTCGATCTGCCTGCCTTCGGCCAGCACCAGGCCACGGCGCACGCGGTTGGCCAGCTCGCGCACGTTGCCCGGCCAGGCGTGCTCGGCCATCGCCGCCAGGGCGTCGTCGCTGAAGCGCCGCGGGCGGCGGCCGGTCTCGACGCTGTAGAGGTGGGCGAAGTGGTTGGCCAGCAGCGCCAGGTCGCCATTGCGCTCGCGCAGCGGCAGGGTGGAAACCTGCAGCACGTTCAGGCGGTAGTACAGGTCCTCGCGGAAGCTGCCGGTGCGGATGGCGTTCTCCAGGTCCAGGTGGGTGGCCGCCAGCACGCGCACGTCCACGGCGATGGGCTGGCTGCCGCCGACGCGCTCGATCTGCTTCTCCTGCAGCACCCGCAGCAGGTTGGCCTGCAGCTCCAGGGGCAGGTCGCCGATCTCGTCGAGGAACAGGGTGCCGCCGTTGGCCTGCTCGAAGCGGCCGATCTTGCGCTGGTGCGCGCCGGTGAAGGCGCCCTTCTCGTGGCCGAACAGCTCGGACTGGATCAGGTGCTCGGGAATCGCCCCGCAGTTGATCGCGATGAACGGCCGGTTGGCCCGCCGCGACTGGCGGTGCAGGGTACGCGCCACCAGCTCCTTGCCGGTGCCGCTCTCGCCGCGGATCAGCACCGGCGACTCGGTGGGCGCGAACTTCGCCAGCAGGCGGCGCAGCTCCTGCATCGAGCGGCTCTCGCCGAGCAGCTCGTGCTGGTGCTCCAGGCTGTGGTAGGTGCCGCCGCGCCCGCGCAGGCGCGCCATGCCGAAGGCGCGGCCGAGGGTGACCTGCACCCGCGCCACGTCGAACGGCAGGGTATGGAAATCGAAGAACCATTCGCAGACGAAATCGCCCACCTCCTGGATGGGCAACGCGTCCGGGCTGAGCACCGCGATCCACTCGGTGCCGCTGCGGGTGATGAGGTCCTTCACCGACTCCGGGCGCTCCAGGTGTTGCGGATGCAGGCGCAGCAGGCCGACGTCGCAGTTGCGTTCGCTCGCGACGTCGAGTCCGCAACTGTCTACCTCCCACCCTGCTGCCCGGAGCCCGGGCAATAATCGCTGGCAGTCATCGCAGGGATCGACCACCAGCAGGCGACGCCGTTTCGACGCTACTTCGAGCATGCTCCCTTCCTTGGCGCCATTTTTTTGAAAAACTTTATAAAACAGAAACTTGGCGCTCCAAGTTGTAAAGCTAGCAATATCTTGACGCGCCCATTGACCGTTTTCCTATAAGGCCGATGCCGAAACGATCTCAGCAGCCCGTTCCGGCCTATTGACTTATGCCGAAAGCCTCTGGGAAAGCCCTCCTTCATGCCCTTTCCACTCACCTCGCGTCGGAAAATCGTCTTTTCCGGATGACGAGAGCCCGCAGCCGGCCGCTCAGGGCACCATGGCCATGCCGACGCCGAAGCGGTTCCAGGCGTTGATGGTGGCGATGGCCAGGGTCAGGTCGACGATCTCGGTGTCGCTGAAGTGTTCGCGCAGGGCGTCGAACTGCGCCTGCGGGGCGTGCTTCTCGGCCAGCAGGGTGAGGCTTTCCACCCAGGCCAGCACGGCGCGCTCGCGGGCGCTGAAGAAGTTCGTCTCGCGCCAGACGCCGAGGGTCTGCAGGCGCGCCTCGCTCTCGCCGGCCTTGCGCGCGTCGTCGGCGTGCATGTTCACGCAGTAGGCGCAGCCGTTGATCTGCGAGGCGCGCAGGCGGATCAGTTCGAGCAGGCCATTGTCCAGGCCGGACTTCGCCAGCGCCTGCTCCAGGCCGAGCATGGCCTTGTAGGCGCTGGGGGACTGTCCGGCCCATTCGATACGTACACTCATGGTTCTCTCCAGTGGCGCCCGCCGGTTGCGGGAATGCAGATACCTTAGCCGCCGCGGCGGAGCCGCCGAATAGCCAATGCCGGGCAATAGCGGGAGTCCATTGCGGCCCTAGCGGTCGATGCGGGTGGAGAGAATGATCGACGACATGGTGCGCTCCACCCCGTCGAGCGCGCCGATGCGGTCGAGCAAGGCGTCCAGGTCGCGGATCGACAGGGCCTCGACGATGGCGATCATGTCGAACTGGCCGCTCACCGAGTGCAGCGTCTTCACCTCGGGAATCTTCTCCAGCGCCTGCACCACCTGATGCGACAGCTTGGGCAGCGCCGTCACCAGCACATGGGCGCGCACCAGCGACTGCGCGTAGCTGTCGGCGACCTTGATCGAATAGCCGCTGATGATGCCCTGCTGCTCCAGGCGCTCGATCCGGCTTTGCACCGTGGAGCGCGACACCCCGAGCTTGCGCGCCAGTTCGGAAACCGACTCGCGGGCATTGGCGCGCAGGAGGTTGAGCAGGGCCGCATCGGCGTTTCTCGTCATTTTGTCGAATCCATTGGTTGAATTGCCTTGAATAGCTCCGTCATTTTGCAGATTGGCGGATTCATTTCAACGACCGGCTTTGCCACCATGTGCACCAGCGCCGGCCCGCCAGGGCCGGCCGACAAGCCTGGTCCGGCTTGCCCTCTCCGCGTTCGCGCCATCCATCGGAAGGCCCGCCGCGGAGCGCGTGCGGCGGTGCAAGAGACACCTGCCTGGGCAATGCTGGAACAAGGGCCAGGCACGCCAGAACCCTTGGGAGAGATAAATGCACAACAACCGCCACCCCCATACCCCCGGCAAGCAACCGGTGACCATCTTCGGCCCGGACTTCCCCTTCGCCTTCGACGACTGGCTGGAACACCCGGCGGGCCTGGGCAGCATCCCGGCGCACAACCACGGCCAGGAAGTGGCCATCGTCGGGGCGGGCATCGCCGGGCTGGTGGCAGCCTACGAACTGATGAAGCTGGGCCTGAAGCCGGTGGTCTACGAGGCCTCGAAGCTGGGCGGCCGGCTGCGTTCGGAGCCCTTCGAGGGCGCCGAGGGTGTCATCGCAGAACTGGGCGGCATGCGCTTCCCGGTCTCCAGCACGGCCTTCTACCACTACGTGGACAAGCTGGGCCTTGAGACCAGGCCCTTCCCCAACCCGCTGACGCCGGCCTCCGGCAGCACCGTGGTGGACCTGGAAGGCACCAGCCACTACGCGGAGAAGATCGACGACCTGCCGCAGATCTTCCGCGAGGTCGCCCAGGCCTGGGCCGACGCCCTGGAGGACGGCGCGCGCTTCTCCGAAGTCCAGGATGCCATCCGTGCGCGCGACACCGTCAAGCTCAAGGCGCTGTGGGACGAACTGGTGCCGTTGTGGGACGACCGCACCTTCTACGACTTCGTCGCCACCTCCAAGGCCTTCTCGCGGCTGTCCTTCCACCACCGCGAAATCTTCGGCCAGGTCGGCTTCGGCACCGGCGGCTGGGACTCGGACTTCCCCAACTCCATGCTGGAAATCTTCCGCGTGGTGATGACCAATTGCGATGACCACCAGCACCTGGTGGTGGGTGGCGTCGAGCAGGTGCCGCGCGGCATCTGGAACCACGTGCCGGAGCGCTGCGCGCATTGGCCGGCCGGCACCTCCCTGGCCAAACTGCACAACGGCGCGCCGCGCCCGGGGGTGAAGAAGATCGCCCGCGCCGCCAGCGGCAACCTGGCGGTCACCGACTACTGGGGCGACACCCGCGAATACGCCGCGGTGCTGACCACCTGCCAGAGCTGGCTGCTGACCACCCAGATCGAATGCGAGGAAGCGCTGTTCTCGCAGAAGATGTGGATGGCCCTGGACCGCACCCGCTACATGCAGTCGTCGAAGACCTTCGTCATGGTCGACCGGCCGTTCTGGAAGGACAAGGACCCGCAGACCGGCCGCGACGTCATGAGCATGACCCTCACCGACCGCCTGACCCGCGGCACCTACCTGTTCGACAACGGCGACGACAAGCCGGGGGTGATCTGCCTGTCCTACTCCTGGATGAGCGACGCCATGAAGATGCTGCCGCACCCGGTGGAGAAGCGCGTGCAGCTGGCCCTGGACGCGCTGAAGAAGGTCTACCCGAAGGTGGACATCGCCAGCCACGTGATCGGCAACCCCATCACCGTGTCCTGGGAGGCCGATCCGCATTTCCTCGGCGCCTTCAAGGGCGCCCTGCCTGGCCACTACCGCTACAACCACCGCATGTACTCGCACTTCATGCAGGATGACCTGCCCGCCGAGCAGCGCGGCATCTTCATCGCCGGCGACGATGTATCCTGGACCCCGGCCTGGGTCGAAGGCGCGGTACAGACCTCGCTGAACGCCGTGTGGGGCATCCTGCACCACTTCGGCGGCGCCACCCACCCGGACAACCCCGGCCCCGGCGACCGCTATGCCGAACTGGGCCCCGTGGCCCTGCCCGACTGACCAAGGAGGAAGCGCCATGCGCCTCGCCCTCTACCAGTGCCCCCCGGGGCCCGACGACCTCGCCGGCAACCTGCGCCGGCTGCGGGAGGCCGCGCAACGCGCGGCCGCCCAGAGCGCGGACCTGCTGGTCTGCCCGGAAATGTTCGCCAGCGGCTACAACATCGGCGCCGAACGCGTCGCCGCCCTGGCCGAAGCCGCCGACGGCGCCATCGCCGAGACGGTGGCGGGGATCGCCCGGGAATTCGACGTCGGCATCCTCTACGGCTACCCGGAAAGCAACCCGGCCGGCGCGCCGTTCAACAGCGTGCAGCTGATCGACCGCCGCGGCGAGCGCCGCGCCAACTACCGCAAGACGCACCTGTACGGCGACCTCGACCGCGACCAGTTCAGCCCCTCGGACGAGCCGCCGGCGATCGTCGAGCTGGACGGCTGGAAGCTCGGCCTGCTGATCTGCTTCGATGTCGAGTTCCCCGAGGCCGTGCGCACCCTGGCCCTGGCCGGCGCCGACCTGGTGCTGGTGCCAACGGCCAACATGCACCCCTACGAGTTCGTCTGCCAGGTGCTGGTGCCCACCCGCGCCTACGAGAACCAGGTGTTCCTCGCCTACGCCAACTTCCAGGGCAGCGAAGGCGAACTGGAATACTGCGGCCTGAGCTGCGTGGTGGCCCCGGACGGCCAGGTGATGGCCCGGGCGAAACAGGCCGGGGAACTGCTGATCGCCGACCTTGAGCCGGAACGCATCGCCATGGTCCGCGAGGGCTACAGCTACCTGCGGCTGCGCAGGCCGATGCTGTATCGGTCCTGAGGGTGCGGCTGCAAGGTACGCCCCTCCCACGTAGGAGCGGACCTTGTCCGCGATAGCCGGACGTTCCGGCGCGGATCGCGGATAAGATCCGCTCCTACGCCGCCCCACCCACACCACGCCCCTGTAGGAGCGCGCCCTGCGCGCGATTCGCAGGCAGGGCCTGCCCCTACAAGTCCCCTGAGGGCACGGCTTCTCGTAGGAGCGAGCTTGCTCGCGAACCGCATGGCACCGCGTCTGTTCGCGAGCAAGAACTAGGCGTCCCCCTCGCTCCTACGAAGAGCACTCCGGGCACTGCATCCCGCCCCGAATGAAAAACGGCGCCCTCGGGCGCCGTTCTTCACCCCCCAAACCTCACCCGTTGTTCTTCTTCACGATGGCATCGGCGATATTCGCCGGCGCCTCGGCGTACTTGGTGAACTCCATCGAGTAGCTGGCACGCCCCTGGGACATCGAGCGCACGTCGGTGGCGTAGCCGAACATCTCGCCCAGCGGCACCTCGGCGCGGATCACCTTGCCCGCCGGGGTGTCTTCCATGCCCTGGATCAGGCCGCGGCGGCGGTTCAGGTCGCCCATCACGTCGCCCATGTAGTCCTCGGGGGTCACCACCTCGACCTTCATCACCGGCTCCAGCAGCACTGCGCCGCCCTTCTGCGAGAGCTGCTTGGTAGCCATGGAGGCGGCGATCTTGAAGGCCATCTCGCTGGAGTCGACGTCGTGGTACGAGCCGTCGTACACCGTGGCCTTCAGACCGATCAGCGGGTAGCCGGCGAGCACGCCGTTGTGCATCTGCTCCTCGATGCCCTTCTGGATCGCCGGGATGAACTCCCGCGGGATCACCCCGCCGACCACCTCGTTGTGGAACTCAAGGCCGTCCTTGCCCTCGTCGCCCGGCTCGAAGCGGATCCAGCAATGGCCGAACTGGCCGCGCCCGCCGGACTGGCGGACGAACTTGCCCTCGATCTCGCACTTGCGGCGGATCGCCTCGCGGTAGGCCACCTGCGGCTTGCCGATGTTGGCCTCGACGTTGAACTCGCGGCGCATGCGGTCGACGATGATGTCCAGGTGCAGCTCGCCCATGCCGGAGATGATGGTCTGCCCGGTCTCCTCGTCGGTCTTCACGCGGAACGAGGGGTCCTCCTGGGCCAGCTTGGACAGGGCGATGCCCATCTTCTCCTGGTCGGCCTTGGTCCTGGGCTCCACCGCTACCGAGATCACCGGGTCGGGGAAGTCCATGCGTTCGAGGATGATCGGCTTGTCGATGGCGCACAGGGTGTCGCCGGTGGTGACGTCCTTCATGCCGATCAGCGCGGCGATGTCGCCGGCGCGCACTTCCTTGATCTCTTCGCGCTGGTTGGCGTGCATCTGCACCATCCGCCCGACGCGCTCCTTCTTGCCCTTCACCGAGTTGAGCACCGCGTCGCCGCTGCTCAGCACGCCGGAGTAGACGCGGGTGAAGGTCAGGGTGCCGACGAAGGGGTCGGTGGCGATCTTGAAGGCCAGCGAGGAGAACGGCTCGTTGTCGTCGGCGTGGCGCTCGTCGTGCTTCTCCTCGTCGTCCGGGTGGGTGCCCTTGATCGCCGGGATTTCCGAGGGCGCCGGCAGGTAGTCGATCACCGCGTCCAGCACCAGCGGCACGCCCTTGTTCTTGAACGAGGAACCCAGCACCGCCGGGACGATCTCGTTGGCCAGGGTGCGCTGGCGCAGGCCGGCCTTGATTTCCTCCAGGCTCAGCTCCTGGCCCTCGAGGTACTTGTTCATCAGCTCGTCGTTGGCCTCGGCGGCGGCCTCGATCATGTGCGCGCGCCACTCCTCGGCCAGCGCCTGCAGTTCGGCGGGGATGGGCTCCTCGCGGTAGCTGGTGCCCTGGTCGTCGTCGTTCCAGTAGATGGCCTTCATCTTCACCAGGTCGATCTGCCCGTTGAAGTTCTCCTCCGCGCCGATGGCCAGCTGGATCGGCACCGGATTGTGGCCCAGGCGCCGCTTGATCTGCTCGACCACGCGCAGGAAGTCGGCGCCCTGGCGGTCCATCTTGTTCACGTAGGCCAGGCGCGGCACGTGGTACTTGTTGGCCTGGCGCCACACCGTCTCGGACTGCGGCTCGACGCCGTCGGCGCCGCTGAACACCACCACGGCGCCGTCGAGCACGCGCAGCGAGCGCTCCACCTCGATGGTGAAGTCGACGTGGCCGGGGGTGTCGATGATGTTGAAGCGGTACTTGTGCGGGTACTGCTTGGTCGAGCCCTGCCAGAAGGCGGTGGTGGCCGCCGAGGTGATGGTGATGCCGCGCTCCTGCTCCTGCACCATCCAGTCCATGGTCGCCGCCCCGTCGTGCACCTCGCCCATCTTGTGGTTGACCCCGGTGTAGAACAGGATGCGCTCGGTGGTGGTGGTCTTGCCGGCATCCACGTGCGCGACTATGCCGATGTTGCGATAAAGCTCGATGGGCGTGGTGCGAGCCATGATGTGCTCCGTTTCTGCTGGATGACTTGAGGTTTCGACCGCGAACGGCGAAGCCGTCTGCCGAAGAAGGCAAACCCTCGAATTATGCATTCGGGACAGGCTCAAGGTAGCGCGTCTGCGCGGCAATTCCAGTGCCGATGGCGCGCCCGGCACGCGCGCCGACCGGCTGCGGCATCGCGGCATTGCATCGCGCGACTGAACCGACATAAAATGAGAGTCATTCGCAAATGATCATCTGGCGCACGACACCGTGGCATTCGCCGAACCCTCCGCCGACCAGCACCTGCACACCCTCTACGAACGCCACCACGGCTGGCTGCAGCAATGGCTGCGCGGCCGCCTGGGCAACGCCTGGGATGCCGCCGACCTGGCCCAGGACACCTTCCTGCGCCTGCTGCGCCGGCCGCTGAGCGACGTCGGCGATCGCCCGCGCGCCCTGCTCACCCACATCGCCAAGGGCCTGCTGGTGGACCGCTGGCGCCGCCAGGAACTGGAACGCGCCTACCTCGAAGCCCTCTCCGCGCTGCCCGAGGAACTGGCCCCCGGCCCGGAAGCCCGCGAACTGATCCTGGAAACCCTGGAGCGCATCGATGCGGCGCTGGGCGAACTGCCCGCCCTCACCCGCGAAGCCTTCCTGCTCGCGCAGCTGGACGGCCTCACCTACCCGGCCATCGCCGAGCGCCTGGGCCTGTCCCTGGCGACCGTCAAGCGCTACATGCGCGCGGCCTTCATCGCCTGCCTGAGCTTGGCCTGATGCACGAGCAGACGCTGGACCCACGCATCCTCGGCGAAGCCGCCGACTGGCTGGTGCGCCTGGGCGAACGCCCGGCCAGCGCCGCCGACCTGCGGGCCATCGAGCAATCCATCGAGCAATGGCGCGGACGCAGCGCGCAGCACGCCGAAGCCTGGCGCCGCGCCGAAAGCCTGCTCGGCGGCCTGCAGCAGCTGCCGCCGGGCACGGGCCGGCAGAGCCTGCAACGCCTCGGCGAACGCGGCCTGAGCCGGCGGCAGATGCTCAACCGCCTGGGCCTGCTGCTGGCGGTGGCGCCCGCGGCCTGGCTGGGCGCGCGCCATCTGCCCTGGGCCGAATGGAGCGCCGACCAGCGCACCGCCACCGGCGAGCGCAAGCGCGTGCAACTGCCCGACGGCAGCCTGCTGACGCTCAACACCGGCAGCGCCGTGGACATCCGCTTCAGCCCGCGGGAACGCCGCCTGCGCCTGCTCGACGGCGAAATCCTCGTCGCCACCCACGCCGACCCGGCGCCCGAGCCGCGGCCGTTCCTGGTGGAAAGCCGCCAGGGCCTGCTGCGCACCGCCGGCGCGCGCTTCGCCGTGCGCGACCTGGGCGAGGCGTGCCGGGTGGCCGTGCTCGAAGGCAGCGTCGCCGTGGAGCCCTTCGCAACCGCCGCGCGGCGCCAGGTCGAGGCCGGTCAGCAGCTGCTGTTCAGCGCCAGCGCCCTGCAGGCCGTGCAGACGGCGGACGCCAATGCCAGCAGCTGGGAAAACGGCATGCTGCTGGCCCAGGACATGCGCCTGGACGCCCTGCTGGCCGAACTGGGCCGCTACCGCAACGGCGTGCTGCGCTGCGCGCCCCAACTGGCCGGGCTGCGCGTCAGCGGCGCCATCCCCCTGGGCAACGACGACGCCGGCCTGCGCCTGCTGGCCGACATGCTGCCGCTGAAGGTCAGCAGCCTGACGCGCTACTGGGTGACCCTGGAGCCCGCCTGAACCCCGCCGCTACGCCGCCCCAACGACCCCCGAAAATTTTTTCATCCGCCATGACACCTTTTTCCTGCTCGTCCGGTGAAGGAGGAAACACCCCATTCACTCCTCGCGCCGACAGGATCACCGCATGACCACCCGCCTCCGCCTGAAGCCCCACACCCTCGCCCTGGCCATCGGCCTCGCCCTGCAGGGCGCCACCCTGCCCGGCCTGGCCGCGGAAACCGCCAGCGTGCAACGCCAGTACGACATCGCCCCGGGACCGCTGGGCGAGGTGCTGGCCCGCTTCGCCGCCCAGGCCGGCGTGCCCCTGGCCTTCGAGGCCGCCACGTTGAACGCCCGCCACAGCGACGGCCTGAAAGGCAGCTACGACGCCGAGGACGGCCTGATGCGCCTGCTGGAAGGCAGCGGCTACCGCCTGGTGCGCAAGCCCAGCGGCTACGGCGTCGAAGCCATCGCCCGGGACGGCGAGGCCCTGGAGATGGGCGCCACCACCGTCAGCGCCGTGGCCCAGGCCCCCGGCGAACTGCCGCAGGCCTATGCCGGCGGCCAGGTGGCCCGCGGCGCCCGGCTGGGCATGCTGGGCAACCAGGACATGCAGGACGTGCCCTTCGCCTTCTCCAGCTACACCGCGCAGGCCATCAAGGACCAGCAGGCGCAGACCGTCGGCGACGTGCTGCTCAACGACGCCGCGGTGCGCCAGGGCAACGGCTACGGCAACTTCTCGCAGATCTTCGTCATCCGCGGCCTGCCGCTGAGCACCGACGACGTCTCGCTCAACGGCCTGTACGGCGTGACGCCGCGGCAGATCATCGGCACCGAGTCGCTGGAGCGCGTCGAGCTGTTCAAGGGCTCCAACGCCTTCATCAACGGCGTGACGCCCAGCGGCAGCGGCATCGGCGGCGCGGTGAACCTGCAGACCAAGCACGCCGAGGACGTCCCCACCCGCAGCCTCAGCCTGGACTACGGCAGCGACAGCCAGGTCGGCGAACACCTCGACCTGGGCCAGCGCTTCGGCGAGGACAACCGCTTCGGCGCGCGGCTCAACCTGGCCCAGCGCGAAGGCGACACCGCCATCGACGACAACGCCCAGCGCTACAAGCTGGCCAGCGTCAACCTCGACTACCGCGGCGAACGCCTGCGCCTGAGCAGCGACTTCGGCTACCAGAAGCAGCGCATCAACCAGGGCCGCCCGGTGGTCTACGTCGGCAGCGGCGTCACCAGCATCCCCCACGCGCCCGACGCCGACAGCAACTACGGCCAGGCCTGGAGCTACTCGCAGCTGGAAGACACTTACGGCATGTTCCGCGGCGAATACGACCTGAACGACAACTGGACGGTCTACCTCTCCGGCGGCGCCAAGCACACCCGCGAGAACGGCAGCTACTCCTCGCTGACCCTGAGCGACAACGCCGGAACCGCCGGCGGCGGCACCATGGACGCCACCCACGACGAGGACAACAAGAGCGCCATGGCCGGCCTCAACGGCCGCTTCCACACCGGCCCGGTGAGCCACCAGCTGAACTTCGGCCTGGCCGGCATCTGGGCCGAGCAGCGCAGCGCCTACCGCATGGCGCTAACCAAGTACCCGGCCAACCTGTACCGCCCCGCGCAGGTCGCCAAGCCGGCCACCACCTACTCCGGCGGCGACTACAACGACCCCGGCATCGTCGGCAAGACGCGCAACCGCAGCGCCGCCGCCTCCGACACCCTGGGCTTTCTCGACGACCGCGTGCTGCTGACCCTCGGCGTGCGCCGCCAGAGCATCGGCACCGACGGCTGGAGCTACGCCGGCGTGCGCAACGCCGACTATCGAGAGTCCATCACCACGCCGGTATACGGCATCGTGGTCAAGCCCACCGAGTACCTGTCGCTGTACGCCAACCGCATCGAAGGCCTGGCCGCCGGCCCCACCGCGCCCTCCACCGCGGTCAACGTCGGCGAGGTGTTCGCCCCGCAGCGTTCCAAGCAGATCGAAGTGGGCGCCAAGCTGGACTTCGGCAGCTACGGCGGCAACCTGGCGTTCTACCGCATCGAACAGCCCACCAGCGTCACCGACCCGGACACCAAGGTCTTCAGCGTCGACGGCGAGCAGCGCAACCGCGGCGTCGAGCTGAACCTGTTCGGCGAACCGCTGCAAGGCCTGCGTCTGCTGGCCGGCGCCACCTGGATCGACACCGAGCTGCGCAACACCGCCGGCGGCGCCAACGACAGCAACCGCGCCATCGGCGTGCCGCGCTTCCAGTACAACCTCGGCGCCGACTGGGACGTGCCCGGCCTCGACGGCCTGGCGCTCAACGGCCGCCTGCTGCGCACCGGCGGCCAGTACCTGGACCAGGCCAACAACCTGAGCATCCCGGCCTGGACCCGCGTCGACCTGGGCGCCCGCTACCGCTTCAAGGTCGAGCAGCGCGACGTGATCCTGCGCGCCAACCTGGAAAACGTCGCCAACGAGGACTACTGGGCCTCCACCATCGGCGGCTACCTGACCCAGGGCGAGCCGCGCACCCTGCGGGTGTCCGCCACCGTCGACTTCTGAAGCCGCGGGCCGGGCGCGCGCTCGCCCGGCCCCCGCTCAGTCGAGGTACAGGCCCACGCCGGGGGCGATCGGCAGCCCCAGCTCCATCCAGAGGATGAGGAACAGCGTCCAGCACAGCAGGAAGCCCAGGGCCACCGGGATGGTCATCGACGCCAGGGTGCCGATCCCGGCGTCCTTCTGGTAGCGCTGCAGGAAGGCCAGGCACAGGCTGAAGTAGGGGCTCATGGGCGTGACTATGTTGGTCGAGGAATCGGCGATGCGGTACGCCGCCTGCACGAAGGCCGGCTCGAAGCCCACCAGCATCAGCATCGGCACGAAGATCGGGGCCATCAGCGACCACTGCGCCGAACCCGAGGTGATGAACAGGTTCATCAGCGTCACCAGGCCCAGGAACGCCAGCACCAGCGGGATGCCGCCGAAGCCGCTGCTGTCGAGCAGGTGCGAGCCGCCGACGGCGATCCATTCGCCCAGGTGCGTCCACTTGAACCAGGCGAGGAACTGCGAGATGGCGAAGAACAGCACCAGGGTCGGCGCCAGCTCCTTGATCGCCTCGGCCATGAAGCCGATGGCATCGCGGGCGTCGCCGATCTTCCCCACGCTGCGGCCGTAGACCCAGCCCAGGACCAGGAAGAAGATGGCGAAGACGGCCACCGCGCTGGTGAGGAACGGCGAAGGTACCAGCCCGCCCTCGGGGTTGCGCAGCGGCGAGCCGGCCGGCAGCACCGCGGCGAGGACCAGGGCGGCCAGCCGGCGCGCTTCAGCCCCTTGAGCTCCCGCGCGCTGATCGGCTGGATGTCGACCACCACGCTGCCGCGGTACGGGCCGGCCAGGGGCTCGACGATGCGCTCGATGATGAAGGCGCCGATCACCGACAGCAGCACGGCGGAACAGGCGACGAAATAGTAGTTGTCGATGGGCGAGACGTAGGCCGCGGGGTCGATCGTCTGCGCGGCGCTGGTGGTGATCCCGGAGAGGATCACGTCGGTCGGGGTGATCAGCAGGCTGGCATCGTAGCCCGCCCCCACCGCGACGAAGCCGGTCACCGCGCCGACCAGGGGGTTGCGCCCGGTGGCCTGGAAGATCATCGCCGACAGCGGGATGAGGATGACGAAGGCGGCGTCGGCGGCCACGTGGCTGCACATGCCGACGAGGAAGATGACGAAGGTGGTCAGGTAGCGTGGGGCCTTCATCACGCTCACCTGCATCAGCGCCCCGACCAGCCCGGTCTTGTCGGCCACGCCGATGGCCAGCAGGATGACCAGCACCGCGCCCAGCGGCGGGAAGCTGACGAAGTTCCTGACCACCGAGGTCAGTGCGAAAACCAGGCCCTCGCCAGAAACCAGACTCCTGACCGTGACCAGGTCGCCGGTCTTGGGATGGACGCCGGACACCCCGGACGCCGCCAGCGCCCAGGACAGGAGCGCGACGCCCAGGCACAGCCAGGCGAACAGGACGACCGGATGCGGGAGCTTGTTGCCCGCCCGTTCGATGGCGTTGAAGAAACGCTGCATGGTGAATTTTCCTTTGCCAGCCGCCGGCCTCCGCGCCCCTTGCCGGGGCGGCTGGCGAAGGTCGTGACGAAGCTGGCCTGCACGGATTGCCGGATGGCCCGCCTCGGCGCCGCCGGAAACTGCCGGCGCGCCGCGGGGCCCGTTAGTGCCTTCGCTCAGGCATCGAGCCCGAGGCGCCGCTCGGCGATGGCGACGAACATGCCCGCCGCGACGGGCAGAATTTCGTCGCGATAGTCGTAGTGCGGATGGTGAAGGTAGGCGCCGTCCTCGCCGTTGCCGACGAAGAAATAGCAACCCGGCACTTTCTCCAGGTAGAAAGCGAAATCTTCCGCCCCCATGGTCGGAAGCTGGTGCATGTAGCCCGCCTTGTCCGCGCCGAGGGCGTCGATGGCGGTTTCCACCACGAAGGCGGTTTCGTCGGCGTCGTTGACCAGCGCCGGGATGCGCATCGTCCGCACCAGCTCGGCGCTGGCGCCATGGGCCTGGCAGACCTGGGCGACGACGCGGCGCAGCGTCTCGTCGATCACCGCGGCGGCTTGCGGCGAGCCGTCGCGGGTGTTGATCATCAGCGTCGCCTGGCCGGGGATGACGTTCTGGCTGTTGCCGCCATGGAACTGCGTGACCGTCACCACCCCGGACTCCAGCGGCGACAGGCGGCGGCCGATCACGCCCTGCAGCGCCTGGACCACCGCCGCGCCGACGAAGATCGGGTCGATGGCCAGGTCCGGGCGCGAGGCATGGCCGCCCTTGCCGCTGATGGTGACCTCGTACAGCGAGCTGCCGCCCATGCTCGGCCCGGCCTTGGCGAACACCCGGCCCAGCGGATAGCCCGGGCGGTTGTGGTAGCCGAAGATGGCCTCGACGCCCTCCAGCGCACCCTCCTCGATCATCCGTTCGGCGCCCAGGCCGCCTTCCTCCGCAGGCTGGAACAGCAGCTTGATGCGGCCGCGAAGATGGTCGTGATGCCGGGCGAGCCGGCCGGCGGCCAGCAGCAGCGAGGCGGTGTGCCCGTCGTGGCCGCAGGCGTGCATCTTGCCCGGCGTGCGCGAGGCATAGGGCAGCTCGGTGTCCTCCAGGATCGGCAAGG
Organism: Pseudomonas citronellolis; assembly: GCF_900112375.1. Classification (GTDB taxonomy): domain Bacteria; phylum Pseudomonadota; class Gammaproteobacteria; order Pseudomonadales; family Pseudomonadaceae; genus Pseudomonas; species Pseudomonas citronellolis. The sequence continues at coordinate 155,425 of NZ_FOLS01000015.1, forward strand.
CATCCATGTCGGCGCGCAGGCCGATGCAGGGGCCGGGGCGGCCGGTGTCGAGCAGCGCGACGACGCCGGTCCCGGCCACGCCGGTGCGCACTTCGTAGCCATGGCGGCGCAGGAAGGCGGCAACGAGGTCGGCGGTGGCGTGCTCTTCGTACTTGAGTTCGGGGTGGCTGTGCAGTTGCTGGCGGATGGCGGTGGCCTCGGCAATCGCCTCGCCGGTGAATACGGACATCGATGATCTCCCAGAGGGGTTTCGTTGTTGTTGTTCTGCCCGGTCTGTCGGCGAGGATTGTTAGCAGTCCGCGCGCGATGCCACAATTTCATTAATTCGCAGCCACCCTTGCCTTTTATGCAAAGCACAACCGCCATGCAGCATCTAGCCCTGCGTTACTTCCTGGAAGTGGCCCGCAGCGGCTCCATCACCGAGGCCTCGGCCCGATTGCACGTCTCCGGCTCGGCGATCAGCCGGCAAATCGCCCGCCTGGAACAGGAACTGGGTGTCGAGCTGTTCGAACGGCGGCCGCGCGGCATGCTGCTCAGCCCGGCCGGCGAACTGCTGGCGCAGCGCGCCCGGCGCATCGCCCTGGACACCGAAAGGGCCCTGGCGGACGTGCGCGAACTGCAGGGCCCGCACCGCGGCCTGGTGCGCCTGGCGGCCTACGAGGGCTTCGCCATCGACTGGCTGCCGCGGATACTCGCGGACTACCGCCGCACCTACCCGGGCGTGCGCTTCCACGTCTGGGTGGGCAACTCGGCGGACATCTGCGCGCGCGTCGGCGACGGCAGCGCCGACATCGGCATCACCTACAGCTATTCCGCGCCGGCCGGGGTGAAGGTGGAACGCATCGTGCGCCGGCCGATGCACGTACTGGTGCCGCGCGACCATCCGCTGGCCACGCGGGAACAGGTCACCCTGGCCGACCTGGCGTCCGAGCCCATGGCCCTGCCGGACCAGCAGCGCACGCAGCGCCAGCTGGTCGACACCGCGCTGGCCACCCAGGGGCTGTCCATGGAGCCGGTGTTCACCACCAATTCCATGGCAAGCCTGAAGGCCTTCGCCCTGGCGGCCGGGACGCTGATGTTCATCAGCTCCCTGGGCAGCCGGGGCGGCAATCTGCCGGAGAACGTGGTCGCGGTGCCGGTGGCGGACGACACCATGCAGGCCAGCGTGCTACAGATCGTCACGCTGCAGGGGCGCCATCTGCCTGCCGCCATCGTCGAATTCCTGGGTTTCCTCGATCGGGCGATCGAGTGAGGGCGGGTTGCCGGGGCGTGGGCGGGACAGCTAGCAAACCTCGAAAATAATTCAATTATTTTCAGTAGGTTGCATTTCATTTCTAATGTCGAATATACGACTTCCGGCAGGAATAACCTGCACATTTGCATTATAAATCATTGAATATCAATAGCTTATGATTGATATAGAGAAATAGTCTCACACTCAGTCACTTCCTCCGCATCCCGCCATCGCGCCGGAGTCCAGGCAGGGCAAGGCCTGTAGCCTGTACCTGGGCAGCTGGAAGCACGCCTGAGTTAAAGTCATTTCTAGAATATAAATATTCCTTATATATCAAATAGATAAAAATAAAACCTAAACTCATAAGGAAGAAGTAGCTACGCCACGCCCCGCCGGCACTGGATCACCCAGGGCAAAAAGGTCCATGCTTGAACACCGAAACCCCAAGGCGGAGATCGCCCGTATGCGCGAAGCCATCACCCTCGATTTCGTCTCAGACGTGGTCTGCCCCTGGTGCGCCATCGGCCTTTGCGGATTGCTCGAAGCCATCCAGCGCGTCGACGGCGAGATCGACGTCGAGCTGCGGATCAAGCCCTTCGAACTCAATGCCGACATGCCCGCCGAAGGCGAGGACCTGGTCGAGCACCTGCAGCGCAAGTACGGCAGCAGCGCCGAAGACATCGCCAGCAATCACAAGCGCATCCGCGACTTCGGCGAGGAAGTCGGCTTCCACTTCGACCTGCACAAGCGCCAGCGCATCTACAACACCTTCGACGCCCACCGCCTGCTGCACTGGGCCGCCGAACAGGGCCGCGACCTTGCGCTGAAGCAGGCGCTGCTGCACGCCTACTTCGGCGAAGGGCGCAACATCAGCGACAACGAGGAACTGCTGGACCTGGCCACCAGCGTCGGCCTGGACCCGGTGCGCACCCGCGAGATCCTCGACAGCGACGCCTATGCCAGCGAAGTGATCGAGGAAGAGGAATTCTTCACCAGCCACGGCATCCGCGCCGTGCCGGCGGTGATCATCAACGGCCGCCAGCTGATCTCCGGCGCGCAATCGGCCGACTACTACGAAAAGGCCCTGCGCCAGGTGGCCGAGAAATCCGAGCCGGTGCCGTAAGCCGGCTACGCCAAGACGCTCCTACGAGAAGCAATGCTCGCCTGCTACGTAGGAGCGGACCTTGTCCGCGATGACCGGACGTCCCGGCGCGATTCGCGGATGAGATCCGCTCCTACGCCGCCCCACACGCGCCATTCCCTGTAGGAGCGCGCCCTGCGCGCGAAATCGCGGGCAGGGCCCGCTCCTACAGTTCGCCATCAGGCATGGCGTTCCCCGTAGGAGCGGACCTTGTCCGCGATAGCCGGACGTCCCGGCGCGATTCGCGGATGAGATCCGCTCCTACGCCGCCCCACACGCGCCATTCCCTGTAGGAGCGGGCCCTGCGCGCGAATCGCGGGCAGGGCCCGCTCCTTGTATGTCGACGACCCGCCATAACGGCGGGTAGTCTCCGGCTGATCACCGGAAGGAAGAC
>NZ_FOLS01000013.1 GCF_900112375.1 Pseudomonas citronellolis
CCGCATGGGTTTCGCAGGCTCAACCCATCCTACGAAAAGCACTTCGAGGCAACGGAACGCGTCAGAAGTAATACAGCGCTTCGACCATCGTCCCCAGCCGCGTGCGATCACGGCCGTTGCCGTAGGGGCGGTCGTGGTCCCGCGCGTCGAACCAGTCGTAGCGCAGCTCCGGGCGCAGCACCAGGCTCCTGGTCACGTCCCAGCGCAGGCCGGTGGTGAGCGCGTTGTAGTTGCCGCGGGCGGTGCTGGTGGGGAACAGCGCGTAGCCGTCCGGGTCCTCGAAGTGTTCGCCACGCACGGACAGCGACACCTGTGGGTGGAACTGCCAGGTGACCACGGCGTTGGCGCCCCACCAGTGCGCGCCGTCGAAGCCCGGGCCGGTGACCACGTCGACGGTGCTGGCCTTGCCGTCGCCGGCCTGGTGGCCGTAGACCAGTTCGGCGCCCATGGACCATTGGTCGTTGAACTTGTGCCAGCCGTTGAGCGAGTGCTGCTGCTTGAGCTGGCCGCTGTCGGCGATCACCCGCGAGGGCGGCGCCTGGACGTCGGAATAGCCGTCGTTCTGTTCGTCGCCGACGAGGAATTCGTAGTCCACCCAGGTGTTCATGTCCGCCGTGCGCCAGCGCAACGCGCCCATCAGCGACTTGCTGTCGTTGTTGTCGCGCAGGTTGTTCCAGCCCTGCACCACGCCCAGTTCCAGGCCGAGGATGCCGCTGTCGTCGTTCTTCACCCGCACGCTGCCGAGCACGCCGGCCACGGTGCCCGGCTCGCTGACGAAGGCGTAGGTCTTGCTGGCGAAGGGGTTGCGGGCGAAGCGCACGTTGGGCGGGATCTCGTAGCCCTGGGCCGGGCCGAACACCCCGGCCATCAGGCTGATGCCGGGGCCGTAGGGCAGGTAGGCGGTGGCGGCGAAGTTGGGCAGCGCCAGGAACAGGTCCTCGTCCTTCTGCGCCTTGGCGGCGTCCTTCTGGTTCAGCTGCAGGCCCATGTCCCAGCCGTAGGTGCGGGCGAACTGGGCGTTGCGCCCGTAGTTGGCCTCGAAGGTGAAACCGAAGGAGAAGGCCTCGGGCCTGGGCCCGGACAAGGGGGTGATGCGCGGGATGAAGGTGCCCTGCAGGGCCTTGTCGACGAACAGGTGCAGGCTGCCCAGTTCCAGGCCTTCGTCGGACATGCCGGTGATGGGGAAGTTGCTCAGGCCGTCGCGGCGCTCGTCGTGGGTCGAGCGGTTGTTGCGCGAGTAGCCGATGTCGAGCAGGTTGGAGACGCTGATGCCGTAGTCGCGTTGCAGGCTGTCGCCGAACAGGCTGCGGAACAGCGTGCCTTCGGCGGGTTCGTCGGCCGGCTCGGCATGGCAGTCGATTATCGCGAAGGCGGCCAGCACCGCACCCAGCGCTTTCACCCGGATGTTGTTCATGGAAGTGGACTCTTGTTGTTGTTCTGTCAGTGGGGTGAGGCCCGGCGTCCCTGCCGGCGCGGGCCGTTGCCGGCCCGCGGATTCACGCAGTCAGAGGTGGGTGGCCTGGAACGCGCACTGCCGCCAGCCGCCCTCCCCGCGCAGCCACACCTGGGTGGCGTAGGCCTTCATCAGCCGCTCCTCGCCGCTCTCGCGCAGGACGATGGCCTGCTCCAGGCGGCCGCTGGCGATGGCGGTGTCGCCGAGCACGCGCACGCGCATGTCGCTGCGCTCGACGCGGAGGAAGTCGATGTGCCTGGCGACCATTTCCAGGTACTGCGCCTTGTCGTCCACCTTGCCGGTGGCGTGGACGTGCACCAGGGCGTCGTCCATCAGCGCCGCCAGGGTTTGCAGGTCGCGCTGCACCAGGGCGCGGCAGCGTTCGCTTTCCAGACGCAGGATTTCCTCGCGGATGGCTTCAGCGTGCATGGCCGTCTCCCACCGCGCGCTCGGCGCGGACGACGTTCTCGATGGCGCCCAGGCCGTCGATCTCCACCCGTACCCGGTCGCCCTCGCGCAGCCAGCGCGGCGGCTTGAAGCCCGCGCCGACGCCGCCGGGGGTGCCGCTGAAGATCACGTCGCCCGGCTCCAGGGTCATCACCTTGGACAGGTGCTCGACCTGCTGGTAGCAGTCGAAGATCAGCTCGCGGGTGTTGGACTCCTGGCGCTGCTCGTCGTTGACGAAGCAGCGGATACCCAGCTCGTGCGGGTTGCCCACCTCGTCCGGGGTGACCAGCCAGGGGCCGAAGGGCGCGTGGCCGTCGAACGACTTGCCGAGCACGAACTGCGAAGTGCGCAGCTGCCAGTCGCGCACGCTCACGTCGTTGCCCACGCAGTAGCCGAAGATCGCGTCCCGAGCCTGCTCGCGGCTGACGTGGCGGCAGCGCTTGCCGATCACGAAGACCATCTCGGCCTCGTAGTCCAGCTGCTCCGACACCAGCGGCAGGTCGATGGGCGCATAGGGGCCGTTGGCCGCGGTGTTCATCATGGCGAACCACAGCTGGTCGGCCGGCGTGGCCATGCCCGACTCGGCGACGTGGTCGGCGTAGTTCAGGCCGATGCCGAGGATCTTGCCCGGGCGCGGCAGCGGGGCCAGGAGGGTCACTTCGTCGAGGACGAAGTCGGCCTTCTGGATCTGCGCCAGGCGCTGCAGCGGCTCCTGCCAGAACTGCCATTCGCCGATCAGCCCGGCCATGTCGCGCGGCGCGGCGGACAGGTGGTCGGCGACGCGGATGATGCCGTCGCCGTTGACGATGCCGACGCCCACCAGGCCGCCGGGGGTCTTGAAGGTGCAGAGTTTCATGGTCGTTTCCTTATCCCAGTACGGTGCGGGTGCCGGTGGCAGCGGTGCCCAGCCGGCAGAGTTCGGCGTCGCTGGCGCCGCTGCGCCACAGCGCGACCATGGCGTCGGGGTCGAACTCCAGGCCGATGGGGTCGTTGGCGAAGGTTTCGCTGTGGAAGAAGGCCGCGGCGTCGGCGGCCTCGACGAAGTTGTCCACCTGCAGCTCGATGTCGTTGTGCTCCGGGTCGCGGAAGTACAGCGAGGTGGTCGGCCCGTGGTTGATGCACCAGTAGGGGCGGATGCCCTCCTGTTTCAGGCGCAGGTAGGTGTTGAGCAGGTCGGCGATGCTGGCGTAGCTGTAGGCGATGTGGTGCATGCCGGTGGTTTCCTCCGCCTTGGGCGGCAGGTGCGGCATGTTGAAGAAGGCCAGGCGGTGGTGCTCGTCGTCGTAGGTGATGAAGGTGAGGATGTCGTCCTCGAACACCAGCTCGGCCTGGAACAGCTTGCGGTACCAGTCGACCATGGCCTTGCGGTCGGCGCAGCGGAACACCAGGTGGGCCATTTTCATCGGCACGATGCGCTCGGCGGGCGTGGCTTGGGAAGCAGTCATATCCGTTCTCCTTGTTGTCGTACTCAGACCAGCACCCGGCGGAAGTCGCCGAGCAGGGTCGCCAGGTAGGCCAGGAAGCGCCCGGCCTCGGCGCCGTCCACCGCGCGGTGGTCCCAGGACAGCGACAGCGGCAGCTGCAGGCGCGGTTCGAAGGCGCTGCCGTTCCAGCGCGGTTGCAGCTCGGCGCGGCCGACGCCGAGGATCGCCACTTCCGGCGCGTTGATGATCGGCGTGAAGTGGCCGCCGCCGATGCCGCCCAGGGACGAGATCGAGAAGCAGCCGCCCTGCATCTGCGCCGGGCTCAGCTTGCCGTTGCGGGCCAGTTGCGAGAGCTCGGCCATCTCCTGCGCCAGCGCGGCGATGCCCTTGCGCTCGGCATCGCGGATCACCGGCACCACCAGGCCGTTGGGGGTGTCGGCGGCGAAGCCGATGTGGAAGTAGTGCTTCTGCACCACTTCGTCGCCCTCCAGGCTCACGTTGAACTGCGGGAAGCGTTGCAGCGCCGCCACGCAGGCCTTGATCAGGAAGGCCAGCAGGGTGACCTTGGCCTGCCCTTCGCGCGCCTCGTGGTTGAGCTGCACGCGCAGCGCCTCCAGCTCGGTGACGTCGGCCTGGCTGTGGTTGGTGACGTGGGGGATGCTCACCCAGTTGCGGTGCAGGTTGGCCGCCGAGATGCGCTTGATGCGCGACAGCGTGCGGCGCTCGACGTGGCCAAACTGGGCGAAGTCCACCTGCGGCCAGGGCAGCAGGTCGAGCCCGCCGCCGAGTTTGGCCGCAGCCGGTTGTTCACGCTGGGCCTTGACGTAGGCCAGCACGTCCTCGCGCAGCACCCGGCCGTTGGGGCCGCTGGCCGGCACCTGGTCGAGGTCCACGGCCAGTTCGCGGGCCAGCTTGCGCACCGCCGGGCCGGCCAGGGCCAGTTGTGGCTTGCGGATTTCTTCGGTGCTGGGTGCCGGGGCGGGGGCGACAGGCGCAGGAGCGGCGGCCACCGGCTCGGCTTTCGCCACGACGGGCGCAACCTCGGGAGCCACAGGTGCAGCGGGAGTAGCAGCACCCTCCCCGGCCGGCTCGATATGGGCGATCACGCTGCCGCGCGACACCTTGTCGCCCGGCTTGATCAGCACTTCGCGAATGGTGCAGGACAGGGTGCTGGGCACGTCCATCACCGCCTTGTCGGATTCGAGCACGATCAGCGGCTGTTCCACGGCGACCACGTCGCCGGCCTTGATCAGCACCTCGACCACCGGCAGGTCCTTGAAGTCGCCGATATCCGGAACCATCAGTTGTTGCATGGCATTCACTCCTCAACGGTTCCAGGGGGCGCCGGCGGCGCCGTCGATGGCGTAGCGCGCGCGGGCCTGGGCATGCTTGTCGCGGTCGATGCCGGCCAGCGCCGCCAGGGCGATGTGCTGGCGGTCCAGCTCGAAGAAGCGGCGCAACGCCGGGCGGGTGTCGCTGCGGCCGAAGCCGTCGGTGCCCAGGGCGGTGTATGGCGCCTGCAGGTAGGGCGCGATCAGCTGCGCATAGCCGCGCACGTAGTCGCTGGCGGCCACCACCGGCACCTCGCCCGGCAGGCAGGTTTGCAGGTGGCTGCGCGCCTCGCTGTCATCGCCGAACAGTTGCTCGCGCTCGACCTCGCGGGCCTCGCGGGCCAGTTCGGAGAAGCTGGTGACGCTCCAGATCTCGCTGGCCACGCCCCACTCTTCGGCGAGCAGTTCGGCGGCGCCGATGACCTCGCGCAGGATGGCCCCGGAGCCGAGCAGGCGGACCGCCGGCTTGCCCTCGCCACGGGTGCCGAACAGGCGCATGCCCTTGATCACGTCGGCGTGCTGCGCGGCGTCCAGCGGCGCCTGCACGTAGTTCTCGTTGGTCACCGTCAGGTAGTAGAACTCGTCGTGCTGCTCCTGGAGCATGCGCCGGCCGCCGTGATCGATGATCACCGCCGCCTCGCTGGCGAAGGCCGGGTCGTAGGCGCGGCAGTTGGGCACGGTGGAGGCGATCAGCTGGCTGGTGCCGTCCTGGTGCTGCAGGCCCTCGCCGGCCAGGGTGGTGCGCCCGGCCGTGGCGCCGATCAGGAAGCCGCGGGCGCGCTGGTCGGCGGCGGCCCAGATGAGGTCGCCGATGCGCTGGAAGCCGAACATCGAGTAGTAGATGTAGAACGGCAGCATGGCCACGCCGTTGACGCTGTAGGAGGTGGCCGCCGCGACCCAGGAGGAAATCGCCCCGGCCTCGGTGATGCCCTCTTCCAGCAGTTGGCCGTCGCGCGCCTCCTTGTAGTAGAGCATCGCCCCGGCGTCTTCCGGCTCGTAGAGCTGGCCGGCCGGCGAGTAGATGCCGATCTGCCGGAACAGGTTGGCCATGCCGAAGGTGCGCGCCTCGTCGGCGACGATCGGCACGATGCGCGGGCCCAGCTGCTTGTCCTTGAGTAGGTTGGAGAACAGCCGCACCACCGCGGTGGTGGTCGAGCTTTCGCGTTCGTCCGGTTGCAGGGCGAACTGCGCATAGCTCTCCAGCGCCGGCAGCGCCAAGGGTTCGGCCTGGCCGACGCGGCACGGCAGGTAGCCGCCCAGGGTTTCGCGGCGCTCGCGCAGGTAGCGCAGCTCGGCGCTGTCCTCGGCCGGCTTGTAGAAGCGCATTTCTTCCAGGGCGGCGTCGTCCAGCGGCAGGGCGAAGCGGTCGCGGAAGGCCTTGAGCGCGTCGATGTCGAGTTTCTTCTGCTGGTGCGAGGTGTTGCGCGACTCGCCGGCCTGGCCCATGCCGAAGCCTTTCTTGGTCTTGGCCAGGATCACTGTCGGCCGGCCGTCGTGCGCCTTGGCCGCGGCGAAGGCGGCGTGCAGCTTACGGAAGTCGTGGCCGCCGCGGCGCAGCCCGTCGATCTCCTCGGGGCTCATGTGCGAGACCAGCGCCTGCAGTTCCGGGTCGAGGTCGAAGAAGTGCGCGCGGTTGTAGTTGCCGTCGTTGGCGCCGAGGGTCTGGTACTGCCCATCGACGGTGTGGGCGAAGCGGCGCAGCAGCACGTGGTTGCGGTCGCGGGCGAACAGCGCGTCCCAGTCCGAGCCCCAGATCACCTTGATCACGTTCCAGCCGGCGCCGCTGAACAGCGCTTCCAGCTCCTGGATGATCTGCCCGTTGCCGCGCACCGGGCCGTCCAGGCGCTGCAGGTTGCAGTTGATCACGAAGGTCAGGTTGTCGAGCTTCTCGCGGGCGGCCAGGGACAGCGCGGCGAGGGATTCCGGCTCGTCCATCTCGCCGTCGCCGAACACGCCCCAGACGTGGCGCCGGGCGGTGTCGGCGATGCCGCGGTGCTCCAGGTAGCGGAGGAAGCGCGCCTGGTAGATGGCGCTGATCGGGCCGATGCCCATGGAGCCGGTGGGGAACTGCCAGAAGTCCGGCATCAGCCAGGGGTGCGGGTAGGAGCACAGGCCGCCGCCGTCCACTTCCTGGCGGTAGCGCTGCAGTTGTTCCTCGCCCAGGCGCCCTTCGAGGAAGGCGCGGGCGTAGACGCCGGGCGCCGAGTGCGGCTGGAAGTACACCAGGTCGCCCTTGCCGGCGGCGCTGTCGGCGCGGAAGAAGTGGTTGAAGCCGACCTCGAAGATTTCCGCCGCCGAGGCGTAGCTGGCGATGTGGCCGCCCAGCTCGCCATAGGCCTTGTTGGCCCGCGCCACCATGGCCAGGGCATTCCAGCGGATGATCGAGGTGATGCGTTCCTCCATGGCCAGGTCGCCGGGGAAGGCCGGCTGCCGCTCCAGGGGGATGCTGTTCTGGTACAGCGAATAGGGGTGCGCCGAGGGCCGCACGCCCAGGTGGCTGGCGTGCTCGGCCAGGCGTTGCAGGAGGAAGTCGACGCGCTCGCCGCCGGCGCTGCGCGCCACGGCCTCCAGGGCGTCGAGCCATTCGTGGGTTTCCTGGCGGTCGCTGTCCTGTTCGGCGCGCTCGCGGGATGATTCGGTGATCCTGGCTGTCATGGTTCTTCGCTCGATCAGGGTTTCGCAGACGCGAGCCGCCCTCCGGCGCCCCCTGCGGGGGCGCCGTGGCGTTCGCGCGGTCAATCGTCGGTGCGCGGGCCTACCAGCCTTCGCGGCTACCGTTCCATTCGGCGCCCGGCGAGCGGGCGTGCATCTGGTGGTAGCGGCCGCTGTAGAACAGCAGCGGCTTGCGCTGCTCGCCGATGCGCAGGTGTTCCACCTCGCCGATGTACAGCTGGTGGTCGCCGGCCGGGTGCACGTCCACCGTGCGCGCCACCAGTTGCACTAGGCTGCCGTCCAGCAGCGGGGTGTCCTGGTGCTGGCAGAACGGCAGCTCCAGCCCCTCCTCCGGGCGCCCGCCGAAGTGCGCGCTCAGCGGGCGCTGGGTCTCGGCGAGGAAGTTCACGCCGTAGCGCACGCCCTCCTTCACCCACTGGTTGAAGCGCGAGGCGTTGCGCACCGAGACGAGGATCAGCGGCGGCTCCAGCGACACCGACATGAAGGCGTTGGCGGTCATGCCGGCCGGCTCGCCGTCGGCGAGGTAGGTGATCACGGTGACGCCGGTGGCGAACTGGCCCATCACCGAACGCAGGAGTTTAGGGTCCATGGGGTTGCCCTCCCGGTCAGATCAGCGGGGTGACGGTGTTTTCCACGCCCAGCAGCGCCTTGCCGTACAGCTCCAGGCCGATGCTCGGCAGGGCCACGGCGTGCCGCGCGGCGGTGTTGGAGTCGCGCCACCAGCGCTGCATCGGGCTGGTCTCGGCGAAGCTACCGGCGCCGTGGGCGGTGAGCAGGATGTTGATGGCCTCGGTGATGTGGGTGTTGACCAGGCCGACGTCGGCGCGGATGCGCGCGCGGGTGGTGGCGTCGAGCTTGCGCCCCTCGCGCGCGGCGGCGTCGATCTCGTCGACGGCGCGGAAGGCGCGCAGCTCGGCGCTGTCGACCTTCAGCGCGGCCTCGGCGACCTGGGCCTGGAACAGCACCGAGTCGGTCTGCTTTTCGAACGAGGTGTAGGCGATGGCCCGGCGCGGCGCGTTGTCGATCACGTACTTCAGCGCGGCGCGGCCCAGGCCCAGTTGCGGGCCGTTGAGGATCAGCGCGGCGAAGGGCACGAACAGCGGGCGGTAGCTGGCCTCGTCCTTGAACTCGGTGGGGTATTCGCCCTCGATGGCCGCGCCCATGTTCAGCAGGCGGTGGTCGGGCACGAACACTTCCTCGGCGACGATGCAGTTGCTGCCCGAGGCGCGCATGCCGGTGGTGAACCAGGTGTCTTCGATGCAGAACTGCTCGCGCGGGATCAGCGCCAGGTACTGGGCCACCAGCGCGCCGTTGGCGTCGCGCTCCTCGGCGCCCACGGCGGCCCAGTCGGCGTGCAGGCTGCCGGAGGAGAAGTACCACTTGCCGGAGACGATCAGGCCACCCTCGACGCGGCGGGTGTTGGGGGATGCGTTGAACACGCCGGACACGCGGGCGTCGGGGTTGGCGCCGAACACCTCGTTCTGCGCGCGCTCGCTGAACAGGCCGGTGAACCAGGCGCAGACGTTGGTCAGCGCGGCCACCCAGGCGGTGCCGCCGCAGCCTTCGGCGAGCGCCGCGGACACTTCCAGGTGCGAGCGCAGGGTGCCTTCGTGGCCGCCGAAGCGCTTGGGCACCATCAGCCGGAACAGCCCGGCGTCGCGGATGGCCTGGATGTTCTCCTCGGCGGCGCGGCGATTCTTCTCCGAGTCCGCGGCGTTCTTGCGCAGCAGCGGCTGCAGCGCTTCGGCGCGCTTGACCAGTTCCTGCAGGGACGGACGCTGCTCGGCCAGCGGCAGCACGCTTACGTCGGACACTTTCATCGCTTCTTTCATGGCTTCGACCTTGTATGTCACAATGACTAAAATGTCATTCATTTGTTCTGGGCGAACGAATCCCGCCGGCCGTGGCGCCAGGGCGCACTGGATGGCAATGGATTCCTCGCGGGCAGGCGTCGGCGCTCAGGACCTTGATGGCCCCGAAGGCATACGGTTACCCGAGTGGCTAGGGATTCGGGGAAATATCAGGCGCGCGGGCGCTTGCGGCGCGGCGGCGGAGGAAGCGGGCGGGACAGGCGGGGCGGCAAGGCGTTACGGATCATTTTTCGTCTCCTGTTGTTTTTATGACGAAAGCGCCGGACCGACGAATACGCTACAGATAGAACATACTTGTCATTCCGACATTGAGCAGCAATGTAGGACAGACGCCCCGCTCGTACAAGGGGTGCGATCAAATAAATTTATCCACCCGACAATCGGCATAGTTTTTAACAATGACATTTTGTCACTCAAGGAGATAAAGCCCGTGCCAGACAGCGAGCAGCCCTCCCCCCGCGGACGGGCCAGCCCCGACCACCGCCCGAAGATGGCGGAGAAGAAACGCCTGCTGATGCGCACGCGCCTGCTCGACGCGGCGATGCGGGTATTCGCCGAGCCCGGCTCGGCCGCGCCGGTGATCGACGACGTGATCCGCGAGGCCAAGGTTTCGCGCGGCACCTTCTACCGCTACTTCGATTCCCTGGACCAGGTGCTGGTCGCCCTCGGCCAGGACCTGAGCAACCAGATGACCACCGACATCCTGCCGCTCTACGACATCCTCGAGGAGCCGTGGAAGCGCATCTCGGTGGGCTTCCGGGTATTCCTGGTGCGCGCCCTGCTGGACCGCAAGTGGGCCGGCTTCGTCACCCGCGTCGACGTCTGGCCGCACCACGCCCTGGTGGCCGAGTACATGGGCCGCGACCTGGAAAGCGGGCGCGCCGCCGGCGAACTCCACTTCGAACGCCTCGACGCCGCCACCGACTTCCTCATGGGCGCCTCGGCCCTGAGCATCCAGACCATCCTGCAGGGCGTGGAACAGCCCAACGAATACATCGACGCCTGCGTGCACATGGCCATGGCCAGCCTCGGCTACGACGCGGCCACCTGCCGGCGCGGCGTGGACTTCTCGCTCACCTACCTGCAGGACTGGGGCTCGGGCGCGCTGGAGCTGCCGCGCCCGGTGTGGTCGCTGAACCTCAACTCGCGCGAGGGCCGCGAGTTCCTCGCCTACCGCCGGCAGCAGGCCTAGCGCTCGATACGGGCGAAGCGCGCGCTCTCCCCGGGCGCCGGCGTCGCCCTGGCGGGGAGCCTGGCAACCTGCTGCAGCTGCGGATCGCCGCACAGCGCCTCGTGCAACGCTTCCAGCAGCACCTGCACGCGGGCGTCGGCCAGGCTGTAGTAGATCGAGCGGGATTCGCGGCGGGTCTTCACCAGCTGGTTCTGCCGCAGTTCGGCCAGTTGCTGCGACAGGCCGGGCTGGCGCAGGCCGAGGTCGCGTTCCAGTTCCGCCACGGAGCATTCGCCACGGGCGATCTGGCAGAGCAGCAGCAGGCGCGTCGGGTTGGCCAGCAGGCGCAGCAGTTCGGCGGCGTCGTTGGCGCGTTCCTTCAGGGCTTCCAGGCCCTCGTCGGCCGGCGCCTTCATGGTTTCTTCCAGCGGTAGTACCAGGTTTCGTCCGGGCCGGGCTCGACCTGCAACGCCTCATGGGCATCCAGGGCCACCGGCTCCAGCAGCGCGCCGCCGGGCTGCCAGCCCTCCGGCGTGGAAGCGGCGTGCCGGTCGGTGGCCTGCAGCGCGGCGACCAGGCGCAACAGCTCCTCCACCGAACGGCCGACGTTCATCGGGTACCAGCTCAGGGCACGGATGATGCCCTCCGGATCGATCACGTAACTGACCCGGGTGGTCGAGCTGTCCACCGCGTCGGGGCCGACCATGCCGTAGCCGCGGGCGATGGCCATGGAGGGGTCCTCGATGATCGGGAAGTCGATGGCCACGCCGAAGCGCTCGTGGATGTCGCGTATCCACGCCAGGTGCGAGTAGAGGCCGTCCACCGACAGCGCCAGCAGCTCGCAGCCCAGTGCGTCGAAGCGCGGCTTGGCGCGGGCGAAGGCGATGAACTCGCTGGTGCACACCGGGGTGAAGTCCGCCGGGTGGGAGAACAGCAGCAGCCAGCGGCCACGGTAGTCGCTCAGGGCGACGTCGCCGCGGGTGGTGCGGGCGCGGAACTCCGGCGCACGGTCGTTCTGGCGCAGCGGCGGCATGGAGGGAGCGGAACAGGCATTGGCTTCCACGGTGATCCAGATCCTCGGCTGAACAGGCCCGTCATGCTACCGCCCCGGCCCGGTAGCGTCGACGGCGACACTTCGACGTTTTCATAATTGCACTATTAAAGAAATAGTGTAAGCATGATTCAGGTCAATGTCGCAGGAGACGTCCCCCATGTCCGCCCTCCACGCCGATGCCGCCCTGGCCGCCGCCAGCGCACTGGTCGACGACGCCACCAGCGGCCGCGCCCCCGCCCCGCAGGTCACCTCGTTCTTCGACGAAGCCACCTTCACCGTCAGCCATGTGGTGCGCGATCCCACCAGCAACGCCTGCGCCATCATCGACAGCGTGCTCGACTTCGACCAGGCCAGCGGCCGTACCCACCAGGAGTCGGCCCTGGCCCTGGTGGAGTTCGTCCGGACCAACGACCTGCGGGTGTCCTGGCTGCTGGAAACCCACGCCCATGCCGACCACCTGTCCGCCGCGCCGCTGTTGCAGGAACGCCTGGGCGGGCGCCTGGCGATCGGCGAGCGGATCACTCGGGTGCAGCAGACCTTCGGCAAGATCTTCAACGCCGGCAGCGCCTTCGCCCGCGACGGCAGCCAGTTCGACCATCTTTTCGCGGATGGCGAAAGTTTCCGCATCGGCAACCTGCAGGCCATCGCCCTGCACGTGCCCGGGCATACCCCGGCCTGTATGGCCTACGTGATCGGCGATGCGGTGTTCCCCGGCGACACCCTGTTCATGCCCGACTACGGCACCGCGCGCTGCGACTTCCCCGGCGGCGACAGCGCCACGCTGTTCCGCTCCATCCGCCGGCTGCTCGGCCTGCCGCAGCCGGCGCGGGTGTTCCTCTGCCACGACTACAAGGCCCCCGGCCGCGACCACTACGCCTGGGAAACCAGCATCGGCGCGCAGCGCGCCGGCAACATCCACGTCCACGACGGCGTGAGCGAGGCCGCGTTCGTCGCCATGCGCGACGCCCGCGACGCCACCCTGCCGATGCCGCGCCTGATGCTGCCCTCGGTGCAGGTGAACATGCGCGGCGGCCACCTGCCGGAGCCGGAAGACAACGGCGTGCGCTACCTCAAGCTGCCGCTGAACCTGCTCTGAGCCGCCGACGGCGGGCCATGACGGCCGCTGTCCCGCCGCCCTCCCCTTGCCTTGCGCCGCCGAAAGAAGAAGAGGAATCCGCCATGCAACGTCTGCCCCTGGACGATGGCTTTTGCGTCGCCCCGCAACTGAACCCCGAAGACCTTTCCGCCCTGGCCGCCGCCGGCATCCGCAGCCTGGTCTGCAACCGCCCCGACGGCGAGGCCGACGACCAGCCGGGCAGCCAGGCCATGGCCGCGGCCGCCACCGCCCAGGGCCTGGAGTTCGCCTACCTGCCGGTGATCAGCGGCGCCATCGGCGACGCCGACGTCCACGCCTTCGCCGCCGCCCTGGAGCAGCTGCCCGGCCCGGTGCTCGCCTACTGCCGCACCGGCACCCGCTCGGCCACCCTCTGGGCGCTGTCCCAGGCCGGGCAACGGCCCCTGGACGACATACTCGCCCGCGCCGCCCGGGCCGGCTTCGACCTCGGCCAGCTGCGCCCGCGCCTGCAGGCCGCCGCCAGCCCCCGCCCGGGGCGTGGCGAGCCCACCTACGACGTGGTGGTGATCGGCGCCGGCGCCGCCGGCCTGGCTACCTGCGCCAGCCTGCTCAAGCGCCGCCAGAACCTGAGCATCTGCATGGTCGAGCCGGCCACGGAGCACTACTACCAGCCGGGCTGGACCATGGTCGGCGCCGGCGTCTTCACCCAGGACCGCACGGTGCGCCCGATGGCGGCGCTGATCCCCGACTGCGTGGCCTGGGAACGCTCCGCCGCGGCGGCCTTCGCGCCCCAGGACGACCGCGTGATCCTGGCCAACGGCGCCAGCCTGAAGTACCGCGTGCTGGTCCTGGCGCCCGGCCTGAAGCTGGACTGGAACGCCATCCCCGGCCTGGCCGACACCCTGGGGCGCAACGGCGTGACCTCCAACTACCGCTTCGACCTGGCGCCCTACACCTGGCAGCTGGTGCGCGGCCTGCACCGCGGCCGCGCGCTCTTCACCCAGCCGCCGATGCCGATCAAGTGCGCCGGCGCGCCGCAGAAGGCCATGTACCTGTCCGCCGACCACTGGCTGCGCGGTGGCCGCCTGGAGGGCATCGATATCCAGTTCCACACCGCCGGCGCCGCGCTGTTCGGCGTGGCGGACTACGTGCCGGCATTGATGGAGTACGTCGAGCGCTACCGCGCCCAGCTCAACTTCGGCTCGACCCTGGCGGCCGTCGACGGCCCGGCGCGCACCGCCACCTTCGCCCGCACCGATGCCGACGGCCAGCGCCACGAGGAAGTGCGCGAGTTCGACATGCTCCACGTGTGCCCGCCGCAGACCGCTCCAGACTTCATCCGCAGCAGCCCGCTGGCCGGCGACGGCGGCTGGATCGACGTCGACCCGGTGACCTTGCGCCATGCGCGCTTCGCCAACGTCTTCGCCCTCGGCGACGCCAGCGCCGCGCCCAACGCCAAGACCGCCGCGGCGGCGCGCAAGCAGGCGCCGGTGGTGGCGCACAACGCCCTCGCCTGCCTCGACGGCCAGCCCCTGACGGCGGCCTACGACGGCTACGGCTCCTGCCCGCTGACCGTGGAGCGCGGCAAGATCGTGCTCGCCGAGTTCGGCTACGGCGGCAAGCTGCTGCCCACCTTCCCGCGCTGGCTGCTCGATGGCCGCAAGCCGTCGCGCCTGGCCTGGCACCTGAAGTCCGAGGCGCTGCCGGGCATCTACTGGAACGCCATGCTCAAGGGCCGCGAGTGGCTCTGCGCGCCCGGCCGGCGCCGCGCCGAACAGTCCGCCTGAGGAAGCCGCGATGCCGACCCTCAGCCTGTTGCAGTACCTGCTCGGCGCCGCCGCCGGTTCGCTGGTGGGCTTCACCCTCGGCCTGGTCGGCGGGGGCGGCTCGATCCTCGCCGTGCCACTGATGGTCTACCTGGTCGGCGTCGACAACCCCCACGTCGCCATCGGCACCAGCGCCCTGGCGGTGGCCGCCAACGCCGCCGCCAACCTGCTCAACCATGCCCGCCGCGGCAACGTGAAGTGGCCCTGCGCCTCGGTGTTCGCGCTGGTCGGGGTGGTCGGCGCCTTCTTCGGCTCGTCCCTGGGCAAGGCCTTCGACGGCCAGAAGCTGCTGGTGCTGTTCGCCCTGCTGATGCTGGTGGTGGCGGCGCTGATGCTGCGCGGGCGCGCCAGCGAAGGCGACGCCGCGGTGGCCCTGGGCCGCGGCAACGCCCCGCGGCTGGCGGCATTCGGCGGCCTGGCCGGCGCCCTGTCGGGATTCTTCGGCATCGGCGGCGGCTTCCTCATCGTCCCCGGCCTGATGGCCGCCACGCGCATGCCGATCCTCTTCGCCGTGGGCAGCTCGCTGGTGGCAGTGACCGCCTTCGGCCTGACCACCGCGCTCAACTACGCGCGCTCGGGCCTGGTGGACTGGCCGCTGGCGGTGGTGTTCATCGGCGGCGGGGTGGCCGGCGGGCTGTGCGGCGCCTGGCTGGCGACGCGCCTGTCGCGCAGCCAGGGCACCCTGAACCTGGTGTCGGCGGCGATGATCGGCGCCACCGCGCTGTACATGCTCTACCGCAGCCTGGGGGCGCTGGGCGTCATATGAACGACAGGGCAACGCACCGCTCAGGTGTATTTCGTGAAGATCGCCCGGACCCGCTGCAGCGTCTGCGCCGCGTCCTGCTCCTGGTCCTCGAACGCCTCTTCCAGCAGGCAGGCGAGCAGCTCCTGGTAGGCCTTTTCCAGGGCCTTGCGCGCCGCGCGGAACTGCAGCGCGATGGTCTCGCACTCCTCGCCCCGGCGGATCATGGCCTGCAACCCGCGTATCTGGCCCTCGACCCGGGCCAGGCGGTTGAGCATCGCTTCCTGGGGGGTGATATCGCTTTTTCTGCTCACGTGTACCTTCCAACGCGCATCCCGAGGTGAAGGCTCCATGGGGTTCCCATCCACGGCAACCCGGCGCCCGGGCGTGAGGGTAGCGTTGTTCGGCGGGCACAGCCAGCCCGGCGGCGGGGCAGCCGCCGGGCATGGCCCGCGCCCGGCCTCAGGAGTGCTTGCAGCTCCCGCAGGTGCTGATGCCCAGCAGCGGATAAACCGGGCAGAAACGGAAGATGCCGGTGGCCAGCGGCACTACGCCGATCCACCCCCACCAGCCGATCACGCCGGCGAGGCTCAGCCCGATCAGCAGCAGCCCCACGACGATGCGCACAACGCGATCGATGGTCCCGACATTCGCTTTCATGACGATCTCCTTGGTCAGGTCCCGCGCTGGCCATCCAGCGCGGTGAACATGAGCGGCGCGGCTTGCCGGGCCGGGCGCCGGACGAGGGTCCAGGCGCCTGCTGCGTCAATCTGCCATCTCATTGGAAGGGCATTTCCAGCATACCCTATGGGGTATTACAGCAGTCGCTCCGGAGGTGCACAAGTGAGTGCGTCAATCCGCTACCCGAAGCTGGTGAAGGAACTGGCGGCCATCCTGCTGATCAAGCTGGTGCTGCTCCTGGCCATCAAGGCCATCTGGTTCGACCACCCCACCCTTCCCGCCGAGGGCGAACGGCAGGTCAGCGCGCACCTGCTGGGCACCCCCGACCCCGTATCCACCCCCACCTCATCCCCCGCCAAGGAGTCCCCGTGATGATTTCCGAAGCCGTAGTCGACCTGTCACGCCTGCAGTTCGCCATGACGGCGATGTACCACTTCCTGTTCGTGCCGCTGACCCTGGGCATGGCCTTCCTGCTGGCGATCATGGAGTCGGTCTACGTGATGACCGGCAAGCAGGTGTACAAGGACATGACGCAGTTCTGGGGCAAGCTGTTCGGCATCAACTTCGCCCTCGGCGTCACCACCGGGCTGACCATGGAGTTCCAGTTCGGCACCAACTGGGCCTACTACTCCCACTACGTCGGCGACATCTTCGGCGCGCCCCTGGCCATCGAGGGGCTGATGGCGTTCTTCCTCGAATCCACCTTCATCGGCCTGTTCTTCTTCGGCTGGGATCGCCTGTCCAAGGTCCAGCACCTGAGCGTCACCTGGCTGGTGGCGCTGGGCTCGAACCTCTCGGCGCTGTGGATCCTGATCGCCAACGGCTGGATGCAGAACCCGGTGGGCGCGGAATTCAACTTCCAGACCATGCGCATGGAGCTGACCGACTTCGGCGCGCTGCTGTTCAACCCGGTGGCCCAGGTCAAGTTCGTGCACACCGTGGCCGCCGGCTACGTCACCGGGGCGATCTTCGTCCTGGCCATCTCCAGTTATTACCTGCTCAAGGGCCGTGACCAGGGCTTCGCCCGCCGCTCCTTCGCCATCGCCTCGGCCTTCGGCCTGGCCTCGATCCTCTCGGTGATCATCCTCGGCGACGAGTCCGGCTACGAGATCGGCGACGTGCAGAAGACCAAGCTGGCCGCCATCGAGGCCGAGTGGAGCACCGAGCAGGCGCCGGCCGGCTTCACCCTGTTCGGCATCCCCGACCAGGAGCAGATGCGCACCCATTACGCGATCAAGATTCCCTACGCGCTGGGCATCATCGCCACCCGCTCGCTGGACAAGGAGGTCACCGGCATCAAGGACCTGCTGGTGCAGCACGAGGCGCGCATCCGCAACGGCATGCAGGCCTACGCGCTGCTGGAGCGGCTGCGCGGCGGCGACACGTCCGCGGCCACCCTCGCCGCCTTCGATGATGTGAAGCAGAACCTGGGCTACGGCCTGCTGCTGAAGAAGTACACCGACAAGGTGGTGGACGCCAGCGAAGAGCAGATCCGCCTGGCCACCCTGGACACCATCCCCGACGTGCTCACGCTGTTCTTCAGCTTCCGCATCATGGTCGCCTGCGGCTTCCTCATGCTCGCCCTGTTCGCCTGCGCCTTCTGGGCCTCGGCGCGCAAGAACGAGGAGCGCAAGCCCTGGCTGCTGAAGTGGGCGCTGCTGAGCCTGCCGCTGCCGTGGATCGCCGCGCAGACCGGCTGGTACGTCGCCGAGCACGGCCGCCAGCCCTGGTCCATCGGCGAGGTGCTGCCGGTGCACCTGTCCGCCTCCAGCCTGGGCACCCACGACCTGTGGGGCTCGCTGATCGCGCTGGTGGCCTTCTACAGCCTGCTGCTGGTGGTGGAGATGTACCTGATGATCAAGTTCGCCCGCCTCGGCCCGTCGAGCCTGCACACCGGCCGCTACCACTTCGAGCAGGGCGCCGCGCAGCGCCCGGCCACTGCCTGAGGAACCCGCCATGGACTACGAAACCCTGAAGATCACCTGGTGGGTGCTGATCGGCGTGCTGCTGATCGGCTTCGCCCTCACCGACGGCTTCGACATGGGCGCCATGGCGCTGCTGCCCTTCGTCGCCCGGGACGACCACGAGCGCCGCGTGGCGATCAACACCATCGCCCCGCACTGGGACGGCAACCAGGTGTGGTTCATCACCGCCGGCGGCGCGCTCTTCGCCGCCTGGCCGATGGTCTACGCCACCGCCTTCTCCGGGCTCTACTGGGCCATGCTGCTGGTGCTGTTCGCGCTGTTCTGCCGGCCGGTGGGCTTCGACTACCGCAGCAAGCTGGAGAACCCGCGCTGGCGCGCGGCCTGGGACTGGGCGCTGTTCGTCGGCGGCTGCGTCCCGGCGCTGGTGTTCGGCGTGGCCTTCGGCAACCTGTTCCTGGGCCTGCCGTTCAACCTCGACGAAATGATGCGGCCGACCTACAGCGGCTCGTTCTTCGCCCTGCTCAACCCCTTCGCCCTGCTCGCCGGGGTGGTCAGCCTGAGCATGCTCTGCCTGCACGGCGGCGCCTGGCTGATGCTGCGCACCGACGGCGAACTGGCCGAACGCTCGCGCCGCGCCGCGCAACTGTGCGCGCTGGTGTACCTGGCGGCCTTCATCGGCGCCGGGCTGTGGCTCAGCCTGGGCATGCACGGCTTCAGCCTGGCCTCGGCGGTGGACGGCAACGCCGTGCTCAACCCGCTGCACAAGCAGGTGACGCTGGACAACGCCGGCTGGCTGGCCAACTACCACAAGCAGCCGCTGACGCTGCTGGCCCCGGCGCTGGGCATCCTCGGCGGGCTGCTCGCCCTGGCCAGCGCCAGCGGCAACAGGGGCGGCCTGGCCTTCCTCGGCAGCGCCCTGGCCATCGTCGGCACCCTCTGCACCGCCGGCTTCGCGCTGTTCCCCTTCGTTTTCCCCTCCAGCGAGAACCCGGCGGCCAGCCTGACGCTGTGGGACGCGGTGTCCAGCCACAAGACCCTCGGCATCATGTTCGCCGTGGCCTGCATCTTCGTGCCGCTGATCCTCTGCTACACGCTCTGGGGCTACGTGCGCATGTGGGGCCGGCTGAACCGCGGGCACATCGACGCCAACCCCCACGGACTCTACTGAGGAGCGACAAGCATGTGGTACTTCACCTGGATTCTCGGTGTGCTGCTGGCCTGCAGCTTCGGCATCATCAACGCCCTCTGGCTGGAAACCACCCAGGACCTGGACAGCGATGACCGCCGCCAGTCCTGAACGCGCCCTGCGCCGCCGCTGGAGCCGCGCGCTGTCGCTGCTGCTGGCGGCGCCGCTGGCGCTGGTGCTGCTGATCCACCCGGCGCTGATGCTCGACGCCAACGGCGGCTACAGCCACGGCCTGCTGATGCTGGTGATGCTCGGCGTGAGCGGCGGCTTCGTCCACGGCGTGGGCTTCGACCCGCGCGGCCGGCTCTGGGCGCTGCTGTTCGGGCCGCCCGTGGCCTGGCCGCTGATGCTGCTGGGCTATGGCCTGCTGCTCTACGCGCGGACGAGTTGAGGCCGCGCGTCCCCACCCATCGGAAGAGCCACGCCCATGCATCGCCACCCCGGCGGCGGACAGCGACACCTGCACGACGGCAAGCCCTCCACGCCAGCGAGCCATCCGACGGCAGCGCAAACCACCTATTCCGCTTCAACTCACCCTGGCAGGTTCAAACATGAAAAACCTTTCCATCGTCATTCCGTTGCTCGCCCTGCTCTTCTCCACGGGCTGCGCCCAGCTGGAGAAAGCCCGGGCGAAGCGCGACGCCGATCCCGCCGCCTACGACGCCATGGACCTGAACAGGCACTACTTCTCCCAGGATCCCCGCGACTGGGTACAAGGGAGCTGATCCCGCCACGGCCTGGCGGGAATGGCCCCGCTGGCCTAGATCAGCCAGGGAGCAGGAAGCGCCGGACCTGAACGATAGGATGGTGTGCTCATTGCGCATGGAAACAGTCCGGAAGCCTTGACCCAGGTCATTCGTTTCCGGCCTCCGGCGAAAACATAGTGGAACCGAGCGCCCGAGGGGGCCAGACATGGACGCCGGCGAGTTATCCCACCCTCGGGCGCTCCCCCATCGGACCGGAGGAGGACCTTATCCGCGATTTTCGGCTGCGGGCCGGAACATCGGTGGCAGGTCCAAGAGCCCCTCTCCCTAACCCCCAAAGCCACAGGCACGCACCATTCGCAAACGCGATTCGCGGATAAGATCCGCTCCTGCGGGCTGCCCCGGCACCGTGCCCATGTAGGAGCGCGCCCTGCGCGCGAAATCGCGGGCAGGGCCCTACGGTTCCAGGAAGCACGGCTTTTCGTAGGATGGCGTTGAGCGAAGCGATACCCATCACCGCCACCGCATGGGTTTCGCAAGCTCAACCCATCCTACGAAGAGCACCTCGGCGCAAGACAGTTGCTCCTACGCAAAGCTCTCCGATCCCCCATGAAAAAGCCGCCACGACGCATGGGGTCGTCGTGGCGGCCAAGGGGAATGAATCGGACGGCCGAAGCCGGCATTCACGAACTCAAGGCGGTTTGAATGAAGTCAATGGACAACCCTCGATATATGGAGTACGCGGTATCAACTGATACTTCGAAAAATCTTTAAATCCGCAACTAACCTAGAACTTCGCCTCCAGATCCAATTGCAACGTATCGATATCCGCATCTTTACGCGAACCACTGGCGGCATCCGACCTGGCCATGAAATAAGTGGCACCCAGGGCGAAGTTCTTGTCGATGTCGTAGGCAACTTTGAACTTGTGACCACGAGATGCGGTGTAACCATTGGCGAAGTCCGAATCGGTAAATGCCCCGACCACCGCATTACGCTGCACGTCGCGATAGTTGTAGTCGAAGCTGAAGTCACCCACCTTGGTCTTCGCGCCGGTCAGCCAGGCCGTATCTTCACTGCTATCGGTCGCCTGGTTGACCACGTATTGCCCATAAAGCGAAAGCGGAACCGGCAGGTTGCCGAAGTCCAGCTGGCCGAAGCCTTCGTAGAGGCGGAAGTCCCTGGTGGTGTTGCCGTTGGCGGAAAGCTGGCACGGCGTCGTGGTGGCCGAGCCGCAGGCACTGTCGGTGTCGTTGTCGTAGGCGTAGAGGCTCGCCCCGAGGGTCGCCTTGATGCCGTCGATGGGCGCGAAGCGGGCGCCGAACTGGCCGCTGTACAGGCGCAGGTCATGCTGGAAGGCGTAGCCTTCGCCGTCGACGTTGTCCTTCAGGTTGAAGTAGCCGGCGCTGCCGAACAGCTCGGCGCTGCCGCCCAGTGGGTATTTGTAGGTGGCGGCGAAGCCTTCGGGGTTGATGTCGCCGTCCCAGATGACATCGCCTTCGCTGACCCACGGCTGGTTCATCTTGCCGCCGATCAGGTGCAGGTTCTTCAGCGCCGCGGGGTGAAAGTCGATGTAGGCCTGGTCCAGCCACAGCTGCTTCTTGTCGAAGTAGTTGTCCATGCTCTGGTTGGTCGAGCGGGCGTCGTCGCCGCTGCCGGTGGCGATGCGGATGCCGGTGTCCACCTGCGGGTTGATCTGGCTGTAGAAGCCGACCCGCGCGCGGATGCGCTGGCGGTTCTGGTCGCCCTTGCTGCCGCTGTTCTGCGCATGCACGGTTTCCTGGCGCACGCGGACGTCGCCCTTCACCTGGGTCCTGGCGGCCCAGGCGATGCTCTGCTCGAAGGCGCTCATCTGCTCCTTCTTCGCCTTGGCCTGCTCCGCGGCAGCCTGGTTCTCCTTGTCCAGCTCGGCCGTGAGTTCGGTGTACTGGGCGGCGCTGATCGAGCCATTGGCCTTGAGCATTTCCAGCAACCTGGCATCGACCCCCGCATGCGCCGGAACACTCAGGACGAGCAATGCCCCGGTACAAATCCCCATCCCGCCCAGTGCAGAAATACTACGCATCAAGAATCTCCTGAAATCCGATAAAGGCGGCAACTGCCACCCAATTAATTCGGTTCCCACAAAGTTCTCCGCCACCGGCGAAGACCTTGTCCCCAAACCGGGGCCGATTCTTGTTTTTTGAATATTGCAGAATGGTTTCAAGCGAAGGCGGAACATGAACCAGCAGAACATCAAGAGCCTCTGCAGACCTTATGGATTGCGGATTCATATACTATTTGGCGAGGGTGTTTTTACGCGCAGCGGCTATATTGCCGGGCGGGAAATACCTAGCATTCTAAAAGTGAAGAACCCTGCTGTTTTCGGTCGAATGAAAGTTCGATCGACTCTCTGAATAGAGCAACCAGAATTCAGCGATCCCGGGCCCCCTTCGGCCTCGTTGCCGAAGGGGGCCGGGCGATCAATCCGCCATACCGGCGTCGCCAGGCTGGCGCGTCTTCAGGCGGTGCTCCAACTGCCGGCGGGTGATGCCCAGCAGCCGCGCGGCGCCGGCGACATTGCCGCCGGCCCGGCCCAGGGCACGCTTCACCGAAGCCTCGATCAGCTCCTCCAGCGGGTGCTCGTCCAGCCACTGCTCGATGATCCGCTGCCGCTGCTGCGGGGCCTCGAAGGCCGGCCGGGCTTCCGCCTCCCGCGCCGGGGACAGGAACAGGTCGCTCAGGCCGATGGGCTCGTTGTCGTCGGCCAGGACCACGCCTCGCTCGATGATGTTCTCCAGCTCGCGCACGTTGCCGGGATAGTGGTATTCCAGCAGCGCCCGCACGGCCGCGCGCGAGAGGCCCTTGATGGTGCGCTGGTGCTGGGTGGAGAAGCGCTTGATGAAGTAGCGGATCAGCAAGGGGATGTCGTTGCGCCGCTCGCGCAGCGCGGGGATGTGGATGGGGACGACGTTGATGCGGTAGTACAGGTCCTCGCGGAAACGGCCCTGCTGGACGTCCTTCTCCAGGTCCGCGTTGGTGGCGGCGATGACGCGGATGTCGACGGGGCGCGGCGCATCGCCGCCCAGCCGGTCGACCTCGCGTTGCTGCAGCACGCGCAGCAGCTTCTCCTGGGCCACCGAGGTCAGGGTGCCGATCTCGTCGAGGAACAGGGTGCCGCCGTCGGCCTGCTCGAAGCGCCCCGGCCGGCTGCGGTGGGCGCCGGTGAAGGCGCCCTTCTCCACGCCGAACAGCTCCGACTCGATGAGTGTTTCCGGCAGGGCCGCGCAGTTGACGGCGACGAAGGGCTTGTCCGCGCGGTGACTGAGCTGGTGCAGCAGGCGGGCGAAGCGTTCCTTGCCCACGCCGGTCTCGCCCTGGAACAGCACGGTGACGTCGCGCGTGGCGATCTTCTCGATGCGCCGGCAGGTGGCGAGGAAGCTCGGGTCCGCGCCGATCAGGTCGGAAACCGCCAGGGCCTCGTCCAGCACGGGGTCGTTCAGCGAGGCGTTGATGTAGTCGGTGGAGCCGAACAGCTCCAGCTGATCGCCGTCGGGGCCCCACTCCTCCAGCGGCTTGCCGATGATCCGGCAGTGCGCGTGGCCCATGCCGCGGCACTCCACCTCGCGGAACAGCACCGTGCGGCCGAAGAAGGCGCTGTTGAAGCCGGAGGCGTGGCCGACCTGCATCCAGCAGACCGGCTCGGCGGAAGGCGGCAGGTGCGCCAGGTGGGCGCTGGCCTCGAAGGAGTCGTGCCAGATCTGCTCGACGTAGTGGTGGCCGGACTCCACGTCCACCTCCATGCGCAAGGTCTCCACTTGCGTCACCCCTTCCAGCGCATGCAGCAACGGCCCCGCCATGAAGGCGTGGTCGCTCTCGTCGCCACGCAACTGGCGCGCCAGCCCGGCGTCGCTGGAGCCCGTCGCATAGCCCATGCGGGCCAGCAGGCGGCGCGAATGGGCCACGCCGATCTCGGCGATCAACTCACGGCGGAAGGCGGCGAAGGCGGACAGCTGCATGAGGAATGCGCGTTGCTGGCCGATCCAGATCTGGCCCTTTTCGGGCTGCATGCGGAACTGACGGAGCAGGTCCTGGGGGAAGCTGCGGGCACCCATGGCATCTCAACATTTTTGTTATTAGTGAATTCGAAATTAACAAACACGTTAATTCCGCGGCAATCCAGCGCTGGCGCCAAAGGCGCCGAAAAGTCCTGTAAGCCTATGTTTATCCTGAAGAAAACAAAATCAACGAAGCATTGGCATGCCGCTTGCCATTGCCCTCTCAAGCGCAACGCGCTGGGGACGGACAGGACGCCGCGCCCTGCCCACCACGGAGGGCTACCCGATAACAAGATGGCGATGCCGGGCGTGGCGGCCCGGTATCCGGAGAGCGAGAACAATGACAATGAGCATGCCTGGTTTACCCGCCGACAACGCCGGCGAAGCGCGCTACGACGCGGACGTGGCCATCGTCGGGGCCGGCCCCGTCGGCACCCTGCTGGCCATTCTGCTGGGCCGCAAGGGCCACCGCGTCACCCTGGTGGAGCGCTGGCCGCAACCCTACGACCGCCCCCGCGCCGTGACCTTCGACCATGAGATCGCCAGGATACTCGCGGGCCTGGGTATCGACTCCGACAACGACCCGGCGATCAACTACCACGACGAGCTCTACTACTGGCGCAACGCCGCCGGCGAAGACCTGCAGATCGTCGACTGGAAAAGCACCTCGGCCTCCGGCTGGCGGGTGCGCTACTGGTTCAACCAGCCCGGCCTGGAAAGGCGCCTGCTGGGCATCGCCGAGGGCATCGCGAACATCCGCCTGATCCGTGGCTGGGAAGCCAACGAACTGCAGCAGGATGACCAGGGCATCTGCCTCGGCGGCATTGGCGATGCGCCGGACGCGCCCAGCCGCATCCGCGCCCGCTACGTCGTGGGCGCCGATGGCGCCAACAGCTTCGTGCGCAAGGCGCTGGGCCTGAGCCTCACCGACTGCGGCTTCTTCTACGACTGGCTGATCCTCGACATGATCCCGCACCAGGAACAGGTGCTGGACCCGGTGCACTGGCAACTGTGCGACCCCAGGCGCCCCACCACCATAGTGCCGGGCGGCCCCGGCCGCCTGCGCTGGGAGTTCATGGCGCTGCCCGGCGAGTCGGCGGAGGCACTGGCCAGCCCGGAAAACGCCTGGAGCCTGATGCAGCCCTGGGGCCTGACGGCGGCCAACGCGACGCTGGAACGCAGCGCCGTGTACCGCTTCCAGGCCTGCTGGGCGGAGTCCTGGCGCAATGGCCGCGGCCTGATCGCCGGCGATGCCGCGCACCTGATGCCGCCCTTCGCCGGCGAGGGCATGTGCGCCGGCCTGCGCGACGCCGTCGCCCTGGCCTGGCGCCTGGACGCCATCCTCGACGGCACCCTGGGCGAAGCGGTGCTGGACAGCTACACCAGCGAACGCCGCGAACATGCCAAGCACTACATCGAGTTCTCCATGGAGCTGGGGCGCATCATCTGCATCACCGACCCGCAGGAAGCCGCCGAGCGCGACCGGCGTATGAAAGCGGAACTGGAGGCCTCCGGCCGCACGCCGGTGCCCACCGACAAGGCGGCGCTGGGCCCGGGCATCTGGTGCAAGGACGCCGCCCACGCCGGCGAACTCTCGGTGCAGGGCATCGTCCGCGCGGGCGAGCGGCGCGGGCGCTTCGACGACCTCGCCGGCCGCGGCTGGCGGGTCATCGGTTTCGAGCAATCGCCCCGCCAGGCCCTGCCCTCCCACCAGTTGCAGGCGCTGGAGCACCTGGGCGCGCGCTTCGTCACCCTGGGCCGCCCGGGCAGCCATTGCGACCTGGAAGACGCCGAAGGCACCTATGCCGCCTGGCTGGAAGAACTGGGCGCCCGCTACCTGGTGATTCGCCCGGACTTCTACGTCGCCGCCAGCGCCGGTTCGGCCGAGGCGCTGCAGCGCCAGCTCGACGACTTGCTGGGGCAGCTTCACCTGACGCACCTCCAGGCCCCTTCCCACGAAGCGAGCGCCGCCTTCGCCTGACCGACACGACCGGGAGTCCATCCTGATGCACGAATTTCTCTATACCCAAAACCCCGCCCGCGTGGTCTTCGGCGCCGGCAGTTCCCTGCGCGCGGCCGCGGAGCTGGAGGCCCTGGGTTGCCGGCGCGCGCTGCTGCTCTCGACGCCCGCGCAACAGGCGGACGCCGAGCGGCTGCTCGACAGCCTTGGCGGGCTGGGCGTCGGCGTCTTCGCCCAGGCCACCATGCACACCCCCGTAGAGGTGACCGAGGCGGCGCTGGCGCGCTATGCCGAGCTGGGCGCGGACAGCGTCGTGGCCCTGGGCGGCGGCTCCACCATCGGCCTGGGCAAGGCCATCGCCTACCGCAACGACGCCCCCCAGGTGGTGATCCCGACGACCTACGCCGGCTCCGAGGTGACGCCCATCCTCGGGCAGACGGAAAACGGTGTGAAGACCACGGTGAGCGCGCCGTCGATCCTCCCCGAAGTGGTGATCTACGACCCGCAGCTGACCCTCGGGCTGCCGGTGCCCATGAGCATCACCAGCGCCCTCAACGCCATGGCCCACGCCGTGGAGGGGCTGTATGCGCGCAACCGCAACCCCATCACCTCGCTGATGGCGGTGGAAGGCATCCGGGCGCTGAAGCAGGCCCTGCCCGGCGTGGTCCGGCAGCCGGAGGACATCGCTGCGCGCAGCTCGGCCCTGTATGGCGCCTGGCTGTGCGGCACGGTGCTGGGCAGCGTCGGCATGGCCCTGCACCACAAGCTCTGCCACACCCTGGGCGGCAGCTTCAACCTGCCCCACGCCGAAACCCACGCGGTCATGCTGCCCCACACCGCCGCCTACAACCAGCAGGCCGCGGCCGAGGCCCTGCAGCCGGCGGCCGAACTGTTCGGCGGCGACCTCGGCGGCGGCCTCCACGACTTCGCCGGGCAGTTGGGCGCGCCCCTGGCGCTGAAGGACCTGGGCCTGCGCGAAAGCGACCTGGACCGCGCCGCGGACCTGGCCGTGACCAACCCGTACTGGAACCCCCGACCGGTCGAGCGCGAGGCCATCCGCGCGCTCCTGCAACGGGCCTGGGCTGGCCTGCGGCCGGAATGAGCGCGCCGCCCCGGCGGCCACACGAAAGCATCAAGGTGAACCAGATGATCGAATACTTTACCGAGGCAGCGTCGGCGAAGACCGTCAACGCACGCATGGGGGATGCCATCGACCCGCGCCTGCGTACCGTCATGGCTTCGCTGGTCGAGCACTTGCACAGCTTCGTCCGCGAGGTAGAGCTGACCGAGGCCGAATGGGAACTGGCGATCGACTTCCTGACCAGGACGGGGCAGCTCTGCTCCGACCGCCGCCAGGAATTCATCCTGCTCAGCGACACCCTGGGCGTCTCCATGCTGGTGGACGCCATCAACCACCGGCGCCCGCCCGGCGCGACCGAGAGCACGGTGTTCGGCCCCTTTCACGTGGAGAACGCGCCCCTGCGCGCCATGGGCGACACCATATCCCTGGACGAGAAAGGTGAAAGCTGCCTGTACGAAGGCCGCGTCCTCGACCTGCAGGGCCAGCCCATCGCCGGCGCCGTGCTGGACGTGTGGTCGGACAACGCCGAGGGCTACTACGACGTGCAGCAACCCGGGCTGCAACCGGAGTGGAACAACCGTGGCCGCTTCGTCACCGGCGCCGACGGGCGCTACCGCTTCCGCGGCATCAAGCCGGTGCCCTACCCGATCCCCGACGACGGCCCGGTCGGCCAGTTGCTGGCGCGCCTGGGGCGGCACCCGTGGCGCCCCGCCCACATGCATTTCATGGTCGGGGCCGAGGGCTACCAGCGCCTGGTGACGCACACCTTCGTGTCCGGCGACGCGTACCTGGCCTCCGACACGGTGTTCGGCGTTAAGCAATCCCTCATCCAGATATTCGAGGCGAACCCGGGCGGCGCCACCCGCTGGACGGCCAGGTTCGACTTCGTACTGGCCCCCGACTGACCGACGACGCAGTACCAACCCAAAGTGCCGGCCAGGCGTGCACCCCGTGGTACCGGCACGTTCCTATTACAAGAACAACAGTGGACGACAACATGAAAGATACCCTGGGCAATCGCCCCGATACCTCGTACGAGTGGAAAGCCGTCCTGCTGCTGGCGCTCGGCTTCGGCCTGGTCAGCATCGACCGCTTCATGATCATGCCGCTCTTCCCGATCATGATGAAGGACCTGGGCCTGGACTATCAGGACCTCGGCCTGATAACCGGCATCCTGGCCGTGACCTGGGGCTGCTCGTCCCTGTTCATGGGCAAGCTGTCCGACCGCCTCGGCCACCGCGCGGTGATCATCCCCGCGGTCATCCTCTTCTCCCTGCTGGCCGGCTGCAGCGGCCTGGCCACCGGCCTGGTCAGCCTGATGCTGATCCGCGCGGTCATAGGCGCGGCCGAGGGCGCCTACACGCCGGCCAGCATCGTCGCCACGCTGGAGGCCTCGAGGCCCAGCCGCCACGGCCTGAACCTGGGCATCCAGCAGGCCGCGATGCCGCTCTTCGGCCTGGCGCTCGCCCCGCTGCTGGCCACCCAGCTGCTGCACCTGTTCGACTGGCACTGGGTGTTCGCCATGGTGATGCTCCCCGGGTTGATCGTCGGCTACCTGCTGTACAAGGTGCTGCGCAACACCGACGCGGCCACGGCCGCGGAACACACCAGCACCCACGACGCCGGCCGCCATCACTGGCGCGATGCCTTCAAGAGCCGCAACGTGCCGCTGAACATCCTCGGCATGATGTGCTGGCTGACCGTCCTCGTGGTGCTGGGGGCGTTCCTGCCCAACTACCTGCTCGACTACCTGGGGCTCAGCCTGGCGCAGATGGGCTACGTGCTTTCCGCCATCGGCTTCGGCGGCGCCGTCGGCACCATCGTCCTGCCCAGCCTGTCCGACCGCATCGGCCGCAAGCCGGTGATGGTGCTGTCGGTGCTCTGCGGGGTGGCCTCGCTGTACCTGCTGATCAACACCGGCGCGGATACCTCCCGCCTGTTCCTCACCCTGTTCTTCACGGTCTTCTTCGACTTCGGGCTGATCTGCCTGACCGTGGGGCCGGCCACCACCGAATCGGTGCCGGCGACGCTCATGTCCACCGCCTCCGGCTTCGTCGTCGGCATCGGCGAAATCTTCGGCGGCGGCATCGCCCCCGGCCTGGCGGGCTACGTCGCCAACCACCACGGCATCCAGCACACGCCCCTGCTGGCGCTCGGCGCCATGGCCTGCGGGCTGCTGGTGACGCTCTGCCTCAAGGAGACAGCGCCGCTGCGCATCGGCGCCAGCCTCGAGGCGACCTGACCTCCACCTGACGCCCGAAACCACACCGGGGCCCCGCCTGCATACCGGCAGGGCCCACGGCTTCGCTCATCCGCCAGAAAGGGCGGAACCCACCCCAGAGAGGAAAAAGCCCCATGCCCATCATCAGCATCCACCTCGTCGAAGGCCGCACGGACGAGCAGAAGGAGCAACTGATCCACGAAGTCACCGAAGCCTGCCACCGCGCCCTGGCGGTCCCGCGGGACGCGGTGCGGATCATCCTCAGCGACATGGCCAGGCAGCACTACGGCGTCGGCGGCCAATCCAGGCTGAAGTCGGAAAGCCAGTGAAAGCGGCAGTCCCCCGCGAAGCAACCCGGCGTTGACCACACCCACCCTGCCGACCTACCGGAAGACACCATGAGCATTACCAAGAACAAGAACCTCGCTCCCGCAATCCTGGCCCTGCTGCTGCCCCTCTCCGCCCTGGCTGGGGGCCATTACAGCCCTGGCGTCGAAGGCATCGACGGCGCCGTCGTGCCGCCTCCCGGCGTGTACTACCGCGGCTACGCCGTGCACTACCAGGCCGACCGGCACGACGCCGTCCCCGACAGCGACGTGCGCGTCGACGCCCTGGCCAACCGCCTGGTCTGGGTCACCGGGCAGAAGGTCCTGGACGGCGACCTGACCTTCGAGACCATAGTCCCGGTGACCCACACCGACCTGCACCTGGCGTCGGGAGCCGTCGACGACTCGGCCTGGGGCGTGGGCGACATCTACGCCGGCAGCGTCATCGGCTGGCATGGCCAGCGCTGGGACGCCGTGGCGGGCGCCGGGTTCTGGTCGCCCACCGGTCAGGACGACCGGCCGGCCGACCCCGGGCTGGGCTATTCCGAACTGATGCTCACCCTGGGCGGCAACCTCTACCTGACCGAGCGCAAGGACCTCAGCCTGAGCGTCCTCAGCCGCTACGAAGCCGCGGACGACCCTGACGTGGAAGACACGTTCCTGGTCGAATGGGGCCTCGCCAAGCGCCTGGACAACGGCCTGAAACTCGGCCTCGTCGGCTACGACCAGTGGCAATTGGGCGACGGCGACGCGCAAAGGCACGCGGCCGGCCTGGAGGGCGGCTACTTCTGGCCGGCCGCGGGCGTCGGCCTGAACCTGGCGGCCTACCAGGAATACGCGGTCAACGACGACTTCAAGGGCTACCTGTTGCGGGCCGTGCTGACCAAGGCGTTCTGAACCGGGCCTCCGGGGCGGCGGGCGTTGCCGCTCCGGAGGTTTCCATCGCCATCGCCGAAGCGTGCATGTCCCCGGCAGAGGGGAAGCCCCAGCTACATCAGGATTCAGCCTCGCCGCCTCAGCTCCAACCCCAGAACATCAACCACCAGCCGCCCAGCACCGGCACGCAGGCCAGCGCCAGGCAAGCCAGCGCGGCTGGCTGGCGCAGGGGCGCGACGCCGCGGCGGCGGAGGATCCGCCAGCCCAGCCACAGCGTCCAGGCACAGGCGCCCGCCAGCAGCAGGGCCCGCGCCGGTTGCACCCAGCCGAGGGCCAGCCCCTCGTAGCGCAGCAGTTTCACCGTGGTGGCCGAAAGCCCCAGGAACAGCCCGCAGCCGCCCAGGGGAATCAGCGCCTGGGCCAGGTGCCCATGCAGCCCCTGCCCTTTCCCCGTCAGCTTGCCGGCCAGGCGCAGCAGCGCCGTCAGCCAGGTGCCCATGAGCAGCGCCCAGGCCAGCACGTAGAAGACCAGCACACCGCCGTCGAGCCAGGTGAAGAGGTCGTTGTTCTGCGGGTAATGCGTTAGCACCCACCAGGGCGCGTTGGCCTCCAGCGGCCAGAGGATGCCCCGCGCCACCAGCCACTCCGCGCTCGTCTGCTTGAGCGCGATGAACCAGGGGCTGAGCGTCCAGTTGAAGGCGCCCATGGCCAGGCCGATCACCCCGAACAGCAGCAGGCGCGCCGGCCAGGGGCTTTCCGTGCGCTGGCCGTGGACGACGATTTCCTCGTTCGGCCAGCGCGGGCTCAGGGCCACGGCGCCGCGCTGGCCGCTGCAGCGGCCGCAGGAATGGCAGTCGGCGCAGCCGCTCATGCGGCGGATGTCGATCAGCGGGGCGCAGTTGGGCGTCGGCAGGTGCGGCCCGGCATTGGCCAGCCAGCGCGCCTCGTCGACGCGGAAGTGCACCGGCGCCAGCCGCGCGAGCAGGTTGAACACGCCGCTGACCGGGCACAGGTAGCGGCACCAGACGCGCTTGCCGCGCCCATAGAGGAAGCCCACCAGCATCGCCGCCAGGGTCGAGCCGCCGAGGATCAGCAGCGCCGGCAGCGCGTAGTCGTAGACGCTGACCAGTTGCCCGTACAGGGTGGTCAGGCAGAAGGCCAGGAACGGCCAGCCGCCCCAGCGCATCCAGCGCGGCACGCCGCGCCCGCGGCCATGCCGACTCGCCCATTCGCTGAGCGCGCCCTCGGGGCAGAACAGCCCGCACCAGAGCCGCCCGAACAGCAGCATCGACAGCAGCACGAAGGGCCACCAGATGCCCCAGAACACGAACTGCGCGAACACCGCCAGGTTGTCCAGCATGCGCGCCTGGGCCGGCGGCAGGTCCAGGCAGGCCGGGACGATCAGCAGCACCGCGTAGAACAGCACCACGGCCCATTGCAGGGCGCGGATCAGCCCGGCATGCCGGCGCATGCCGTCCCCCAGCCGGGCCAACGACCGGGTCAGCAAGAGGGAAGGCGCGCCCTTCATGCCAGCCGGGCCTCGACGCGGCGCTCGCCGCGTCGGCACAGGTAGCTCGCCAGCGCCCAGTAGGCCGGCAACAGCAGCACCGCCAGCAGCGAGGGCGCGGCGCGGTAACCGGCGAAGCCGGCCAGGGCGGCACCCAGGCCGTGGCCGTCGCTGAGCCAGGCGGAGGTGTCCCAGAGCGGATCGCCGAACAGCCCGTAGCACCACTCGGGCAGGTCCAGCGCCATGACCTGCCCCGCCACGCGATCCAGCGCCGCCATCAGCAGGGCGCCGCCGAGCAGCAGCAGGAGGACTTCGCTGACGCGGAAGAAGCGCCGCCAGGTGAGTATCCGCGAGGACCACTGCAGCGCGGCGTAGGTGGCCAGCGCCAGCAGGAAGCCGAGCACGCCGCCCAGGGCGAACCAGCTCCAGTCCGCCCCCTGCTGCGCGCCGATGCCGTAGAGGAACACCACCGTCTCGCTGCCTTCGCGGGCCACCGCCAGCATCGCCAGCAGCAGCACGCCCCAGCCGCCGTCCTCGGCGATGCTGCGCTCGGCGTCCTGCTCCAGCTGGCGCTTCATGCCGCGTCCATGGCGGTGCATCCACACCACCATCTGCAGGATCAGCAGGCTGGCGCAGAGCACCATGGCGGCCTGGAACCATTCGCCGGACGGCCCCGCCAGCCACTCCCCGGCGAGCATGAACAGCGCGGCCAGCGAGCAGGCCAGCACGACGCCCAGCCCTACCCCGCTCCAGAGCATGCGCAGGCCGCGCGCGGGCTCCGGGCGATGGCAGAGCCAGGCATGCAGGATGCCGACGACCAGCAGCGCCTCGACGCTCTCGCGCCAGACGATGAACAAGGATTGCAACATGCTTGGCTCCCGGTCAGTGCGCCACGATCTCGCCTTGCGGCAGGTCCATGTGGAACTCGTCGAAGAAGGGATAGCGGCCGGGACGCAGGGGGTGGATCACCACGAACGAGGTGACGCCCGGCGAGAGCACCTTCTCCACCCGCAGCGGCGTGCTCTCGAACTCGGCCGGCCCGCTGCCGGCGTTGCGCACCACGACCTTGAAGCGCTGCCCGGCGGGCACTTCCAGTGTCTGGGGGGTGAAGTGGCCATCCGTGATGGTCAGCTCATAGGTGGGGAGCGGCGCTGCCTGCGCGGCAACGGCGAACGACAGTGCCAGCAGGCAGAAGAACGAGCGCAACATGACGGCCTCGCGACTCTCAGGGAAGGTAACGCCGCACCCGCAGCGGGTGCGGCCCGCGCATCAATAGCCGCCTTTCTTGCCGATGCCGGCGTAGGTGAAGTCGTATTCCACCTTGCAGGTCTCGAACCAGGGCGCCACGCCGGTTTCCTTGTCGACGTGGCGGCCGAACATGGAGGCCCCCGACGGCGGCAGGATGGTGTAGGTCAGGTGGTACTTGCCCGGGCCGAGCAGCTTGAGGTTGTCGCCGTAGTGCGGGCCGTCGCTGGCCACCATGCCGTGGAAGTCGCCCTTGAGGACCTGGTCGCTGCCGTCCTTGCGCAGCTCGTAGGCCACCCGCAGGTAGGGAATCCAGCTGCCCTCCTGGAAGCCGTTGGGGTTGTCGGCGGTGGCGGCGATGTCGGCCTCCAGGTGCACGTCGGACTGCGCGGCGGCGCGCATCATCCCGGGCGGGTCCATCTCGATCGGCTGCAGGTACACCGCGCCGATCTCCATCCCGCCGCAGGCCTGCGGCGCGCCGATGGGGTACTCCTTGGCCGCCGCGAACGGGGCGGCGAGCGCCAGTATCACGGGAACGGCGCGGTTGATTCGCATGGTCTTCTCCTTGGCTCGATAGATGAGGAATCGCGAGCCCGCATTTAGGAACCAAACGACGCCATTGAGAATGATTTGTATCAAGAATTCCTGAGGTAAATCCGCAAAGCCTGCGCGGCGAGGACAGGAAGACCAGGGCTGTCCACTTCCACGCTCACGGCGTTGATCGCCGATATGGCCTGCCCGGCGCAGAAGAGGGAGCGCCAGGCGGCGCTCCCCTTTCGGCCGGCCCTGCCCTACCAGAGCGGCAAGGTGTAGCTGACGATCAGCCGCGTTTCGTCCAGGTCACGGCGATGGCCCTTGTCGCCATTGATCGTCACGCTCAGGTCAACCAGCGGGGCGATGGCGGTTCTCCGCGAATTCAGGGATGAAGCCGAGAGCGAGGCGTAAGGTAGGCCAGCCACGGGCTGGCATCGGCCAGGGCGGCGACAGCCTGCGACCCGCCCGCCAGGACCGCGAGGTCGGTGTCGCGGAGCAAGGAAGCAAGGTCACTGGGCCGCCGACACGCCTTTCGACCTGACGGCAGCCAATCCGCGGCCGAGGTCACTCTAGTAGGACCAGACTGCCAATAACTGGGCATACAGGTTGGTTCTGTCATCGCCCAGTTGCGTGCCGCCTCCTGACACACTTCGCTGGGGCTTGTAAAAGCCCAGCAGAGGCAACAGCGTCCAATGCGGATCGATATTCCATTCGGCGTAGATATCGATCTCCCGTCCATCCCGATTCCCCAGCGATCGATCGAGGGTATCGAAAGAGTAGACGAGCGCCCCAAGGTTCAGGCCGTCCATGACGGAGGCCTTCAAACCCACATGGTGAACGGCCGTGTTGGTATTGAAAGGACCTGCATAGTTCGAGGCAACCTCGCCCTGGAACCAGGTGCCCAACGCCCGCCCGTTGCCGTAGAAAAGCGGGTCGTAGCCTTCCGAGAAACGGCTGTAGCGATAATTGATGCTGGGTTTTCCCGGCAACTCGGTGAATGTCCAGCCCGCCTCCAGGTACCAGGCGCTTTCGTTCCCGTCACGCTTGTCTTCCCAGGCACGTTCCGCGGCGAGGAACAGGTTGGGAACCCCCATGTTGCCCTGCCCTCGCAGGCTGGCCACCTTCATCCCCCTTCGTTCCGGGTAAAGGAGCTCGCCAAGCTCGCGGTCGGTATCCAGGACCTTGATGAGAGTCAGCCCCAGCGTCCCTTCGTCGACGACATGCTCGAGCGTGGCAACCCCGAGTTCGGGTTTGGCCTGGGCCGGGTTGTCCGACTCCAGCCACATCAGG
The DNA here is from genome assembly GCF_900112375.1 of Pseudomonas citronellolis. GTDB lineage: Bacteria > Pseudomonadota > Gammaproteobacteria > Pseudomonadales > Pseudomonadaceae > Pseudomonas > Pseudomonas citronellolis. The sequence continues at coordinate 34,641 of NZ_FOLS01000013.1, forward strand.
TCGCCCCGCAGCCCACGCTCACCGCCCCAGCGAAGAATGGCCGTCTTGTCGAACGCCCTGCGGCCCGTGAGGTAGTAGGCGCCCCCTCGGCTCACCCTGCCATCCAGCAGGCCGCGCCCAAGGTTCAAGGCGTCGCCGGCGATGAGGAAGCCGTCCCCCACGACCACCGTTTGCCTTCCCGCGGAGACGTCGAGGGCGTTCTCGCCAAGCTGGGACAGGGCGTCCATGGAGCGCCAGCCCAGGTAGGCATTCTCGATCTTGGTGGTCCGCTCATCCCCCATGGTCCAGCCTGCCGCATCGCCGTCCCCGAAGGTGGCGCTGCTGACCCAGTCGAGCGCTCCGTATAGCTCGCCCGTCGCAGGTCTGCGTTGCCTGAAGTCGATTCCGTATTGCAACGTCGCCTCTTGCCAACGGCTGCTTCCTGCGTCCCTGGTACCGGCCTGGGCATAGCTCTCACGGCTGTGAAAAGCGCCAACGGCGCCTTGCAGTTTCACATCGAGTTCTGTCTCGGCATCCTGATAGAGCACTGCGGCATCCGCCCAGCCCGACAACGACAACAGCAGCGGAAGGGATGCCTTGAGTTTTTGTTTTCGCATCGGAGGTCTCTTCGAGCAAGGAAGCGGCCTCGCTACGAGGCCGTAGGAAGTCAGGCGGGAATTTCACCTTCGGCGTACATATCCGCCGCTATGCGCCAACCGCTGTCAGTGAGCACCCAAACGAAGAGGCTCTTCATCGAGAAGGCCTCGCCATCCCGGGGCAGGACGCTCCAGGTCACCCAGGTGTAGGCTGCGGCGCCGCCAAGCGAATGGATGCGGTCGATTCGGATGGCCGCGCCACGGGAGTCGTCGACGAGGCTCCTGACGAGTCCGACCAGCACGTCGGAGCCCTGGAGCAGAGGCTCGCTGCCCGGGCCGGCGATCTCGGTGGTCTGGGTATAGAGTTCATTGACGATGCCCTCGGCATCTCGACGCATCCACAACGACTGCAGTACGTCCAGGCGCTCTCGCAGGGCTGATTTCAGGGCAGCAGAAGCCATCTTCGAATCCTCTTGGTCGAATTGATTGGAGAGAAATGAGGCCTCGTCGAGGCCGGTTGGATCGGGCCGGCGTGTCAGCGCCGGCCGTTGCCGTATCCCGCGAGCTGGTGGCAGACCTTGCCCAGCGTGCAGATCAGGTTGCGCAGGCTGTCCTTGGCGTAGATGCGCGTGCGCGGGATGGAACTCATGACGTCCCAGTGGCGGGAACCCTCAGTCATGCCCTCGGCGACGACCCGGCTCACCACGTGGCTGGGCGTCACCCCGAAACCGGAGTACCCCTGCACGAAGAAGGCATTGGGGCGGCCGGGCAAGGTCCCGATCTGCGGGAACAGGTTCGCCGTGCATTCCATCGGGCCGCCCCAGGCCAGGTCGATCTTCACATGTCCGAGGTAGGGGAAAACCTTCAGCATCAGGTTGCGGTTCCAGGCCTTCAGGTCGTTGGGGATGTATTCCAGCGCGCGGGTGGCCGAACCGAAGAGCAGTCGGTTCTCGTTGGTCACGCGGTAGTACTCGATGACCGGCCGGATGTCGCTGAATGCGCCACGGATAGGGCTGATCTGCTCGATGAGCGAGTCCGGCAGCGGCTCGGTCACCAGTTGGAAGGCGTAGGTGCTGATCATGGTCCGGTGCAGTTCGGGCTCCAGGCGGTCGAGGAATGCACCGCAGGACCAGAGGATCTTCTTCGCCCGTACCGAGCCTTTCGCCGTGCGCACGTGGATCGTTTCGCCGTAGGTCACCTCCAGCACCGGCGTGTTCTCGAAGATGCGCCCGCCCAGGCCCACCAATGCCTTTGCCGAGCCCAGCAGCATGTTCAGCGAATGGATGTGGCCATTGCCCATGTGCTTGAGGGCGCAGCTGTAGATGTCGGAGCCGACGATGTCCTTGACCGCGCTGCCTTCCAGGTAGGCGATCTCCTGGTCGGGGTTGAGCTGGCGGAACTCCTTTTCCCAGGCCTGCAGCAGCTTTCCCTGGCGCGCATTGAAACCGAGGTATCCATAGCCATGGCGAAAGTCGGCATCGATTCCATACTTCTCGATCCGCGACTTGATGATGGACGAACCCAGGTCGCTGATCTCGAAGATCGCCTGCAGCCCCGATTCGCCGACGCTGCGGCGAATCTTCTCCAGGTCATGGCCTATGCCGGCCATCACGTGTCCGCCGTTGCGCCCCGAACCGCCGAAGCCCAGGTAGCGCGCCTCCAGCAGGACGATGTCCGTCACCCCTCGCTCGATCAGCTCCAGGGCGGTGTTGACGCCGGAAAAACCACCGCCGATGACCACCACCTCGGCCTCCAGGTCCTGTTCCAGGTCGGCAAACCTGAGGTCGTACTTGCGGGTAGCGGTGTAGTAGGTAGTGGGTGTTTCGACAGACAGCATGGGATCACCTTGTTCTTGTGGTTTCGGTTCGGGTCAACGGGGCAGCGCCGTTCGGGAAGGCAGCCGGTCCTGCCATCTGCGCAGGGCGAAGAGCACCAGCGACAACAGCAGGATGCCGATGCCGGTGACCACCTCGCGCAGGCCGCCGTAGCCCGCCAGTTCCGCCGAAGCAGCGCCGACCACCACGACCAGGCCGGTGAAGATGCTCAGGAGCCAGGCCACGGGCATCCAACCGCGGCCTAGGCGCACGGGCCGTGGCACGGTGGAGGCGTCCTTGCGCAGGAGGATGAACCCGGACAGGGCGAAGAAGATGGCCACGAGGTAGCCGATATTCGCGGTGACCAGCATCGCCAGGGGCGAAGACAGCAGGAAGATCATGCCCAGGTTGAGCACGACCGCGACGGTCATGCAGCGCCCCGGCACCTGGTGCTTGTTGAGGACGCCCAGCTGGCGGATGGTGAGCCCTTCGAGCGCCATGCCGTACAGTGCGCGGGAACCGTCCGCCAGGGCCGCGTTGAGGCCCATGAAGAGCCCCACCAGCAAAGTGGCCACGAAGAAGCCGCTGAAGCCGCTGCCAAGCACCGCATTGAACGCCTGGATGTAGAAACCGCTCGGGTTGGCCATGGCCTCTTCGCGGCCAACCATCCCTCCCAGCCCGAAAGCCACGGCGGCGAAGACAGCCACCGTATAGCCGCCGGAGGTCAGCAGCGCCAGGCGCATGTCCCGCTGGCTACGGTATTCCGGACCGAAGGCCGCGCACATCTCGGTGCCATAGGCGCTCCAGCTGACCAGGAACAGCCAGACCAGAGCGGTGCGCAAGGTCCCCCAGCTCCACACGACAGGTTGCGCCAGCTCCTCCCGGAAGCGCTCGAGGCTCCATCCGTCGCCGAACAACGGGGACACGGCGAGAACCAGAATCGGCACCAGCAGCAGCGCGCCCATGTACTTGGAGACGACGGCGGCCATATGCACGCCAAGGCGGTTGAATTGCCAGAAGAGCAGCAGCAGGCCGGCGCCGACGCACTGTGCGAAACCTATGTTCAGCGGCCCCAGCGCCAGCGTCCAGTCCTGCCCGGCGAACCACTGGGCCTGGATCAGGGCGCCGGCGCTGACGCTGACGATGGACAGAACGGCCGACCAGCCGAGCCAGTAGCCGAAAGACGCCAGGGGCCCGACCAGGACGCAGCGGCGGCGCCAGCCTTCGGTGGCGATCATGGCGATGCCGCCCGGCTTGTCCGGGAACATCGCGCAGACCTCGAGGAAGATCCAGTTCTGGCACGCCCCGATGGCCGCGGAGCCGACCCACAGCAGTAGCGCGCCGACGGGCCCGAGGACGCCCAGGGCGAACCCGAAGGAGGCGAATATGGAGCCGGACACCGCCATCGACAGCGCGAAGGCATCCGTCCAGCGGAGGGTTTTCTGCAAGTGCTGATTATTGTTGTTGTCGTTCACGGAAGGGCTCCGCGCAGGTTGTAAAGGAGCCTCTATTTAACGCGCCCGCGCAGAGCGGCGACATTGCTCAGAGCGCACACCGCATGGCCTGGCGTGCCAAGCCGTAATTGCCTTGAAACAACCATTAACATGTTAGTAAATTAACCCAGCCTCCGGCCGCTCCGGCAGGGCGGGCATAACAAGAAGTCCGGTGCAATCCGGTAGCGGAGGTGAAGCGATGAATCATCCTCTCGACCACGCCAGCGTGTTCCAGGGCCGCCAAGGGTTCGAAGCCTGGCATGGCGACCTCTCCTCCAACTGCGGCACCTTCCACGTCGAGCCTCCAGCCGATGCTGGCATCGCCTCCTTCCGGGGCGCGGTAACCGCCGTCACGCCGGACCTCAGCTCGCTCCAGGGTGCGCGCATCACCAGCAACTGCCGGCATGTCCACCGCTCCCGGCGGGACATTCGCCAGGATGACAAGGACTTCTTCTACCTGGTCATGCAGGTAGGAGGCGAAGCGCTCATGTGCCAGTCCGACTCGCAGACCCGGCTGGGCAGCGGAGACCTGGTGCTGCTCGATATCACGCAACCCTGCGATTTCTACTTCGAGGGGCTGAGCGACCAGTTCTCGGTGATCCTCCCGCGCAACCAGGTGCTTCAGCGCTTCAGGGAGGGGCAGATACTGCTCAACCGACGCATCGGCTCCGCCTCCCCCCTGGGGGCGATGGGCGGCATGCTCGTAGGTCAGCTCTTCTCCAACCCCCTGCTCCGCATCGATGAAGCGACGGCCATGCGGGAGGCGATACTCGCGCTACTTCGCCCGGCCCTCGACCATGGCGGACTAGGCGCACAGGCCGACGGCCCGTTGCTGCTCAAGGCCAAGACCTTCATCGAGAGGCACCTTGCCGACGAGGCCTTGTGCCCCGAGCAGATCGCCGGCTCGATAGGGACGTCGCTGCGCAACCTGCATCGGCTTTTCGCCCAGATGGAAACGACGGTCGGACGCTACATCCTGGATCGCCGCCTGCAATCGTGCGCAACGGCCATACGCGAGAGCGAGCAGAAAATCAGCAGCATCGCCTTTGCCCGGGGCTTCAAGGACTTCAGCCACTTTTCCCGTTCGTTCAAGAACCACTTCGGTGTTTCTCCCCGCGGGTACCGAACGAGCAAATGAACGCCCCGGCCCCGCTGGATTTCCGGTCGTACAGCCGGGGCGCCAGTGGATGGGCCGGACATTGCCCGGGGAAGGACGGCCAGGCTCCAGAAGCAGATCAGCGCCTTGCCCGGCACAGCCGATAACGCTGTGCCATGAACCACAACCCGCTTGCCAGCAAGCCGGATAAGGCCATGGCGATCGACATGGGGTACGCCGTGCCATCCTGCAAGGCGGCGACCAGGCTGCTGACGAGAAAGGCGAAGAGGAACTGCAGGATGCCTATGAGCGCCGAGCCCATCCCTGCCAGGCTGCCGCTGGCGCCCATGGCGAGGGCGGCGGCGTTGCCGGCGATCAGCCCGAGCGAGGCGATGCACAGCCACAATGGCAGCAGCAGTAGCGCCAGTTGGCCCAGGCCAGCCACTGCGACCAGCGCCAGCCCGGCGGCCAGGTTCAGGCCGAGCGCCAGCCCCAGCAGGCGTTCCATCGAGTGGCGGCGCAGCAGTTGCCGATTGACCTGGGCGCCGACGATCAGGCCCAGCGCATTGAGGCCGAACAGCCATCCATAGGCCTGCTCGCTGACGGCGAAGGTCCCCATGAATACGCTGGGCGAGCCGGTGATGAAGGCGAACATGCAGGCCTGCGCCAGGCCGCCGACCACGGCGGGTATCAGGAAGGCCGGGGTCCGACACAGCGCCAGGTAGCCACGCCCCACGGCCAGCGGATGAATCGACTTGCGTCGCTGCGGCCCCAGGGTTTCCGGCACGTATCGCCACACCAGCCCCAGGCACAGAGCGGCGAACGACAGCAGGAACACGAAGATCGCCTGCCAGCCGGCGAACAGCAGGATCCACCCGCCAAGCAGCGGCGCGACTATGGGCGCAAAGGCCATCAGCGACATCAACAGCGACAGCACCCGGGCGCTTTCCAGCGGGCCGAACAGGTCGCTGACGATTGCCCGGCCAATGACCATGCCGGCGCAGCCGCCCAGCGCCTGGGCGAAACGCATGCCGCTGAACACCTCCAGGCTCGGCGCCAGCAGGCAGCCGAGGCTGGCGCCGAGGAACAGGACCACGCCCAGCAACAATGGCAGGCGGCGGCCGTAGCGGTCTATCAGCGGGCCATAGAAGAACTGCCCGACCGCCAAGCCGAGGAAGAACAGCGACAAGGTCGACTCCATGCCGCCATGGCTGGAGCCGAAATGCGCAGCCAGTTGTGCGAAGGCGGGCAAATACATGTCGGTGGCGAAGGGCGCGAAGGCGGCGAGCATCGCCAATACGACGATCAGGCGCCTGACGGCGTTGGGTGAACGGATATCTGCCGATGCCCGCATGCAGCGTTTTCCTTGTAGCGGAGCCGATGGAGATTGGAGCGGCCTACGGGAACGAGGCGAGGCGCCGGCCGGCACCCCGCCCCTGGGGTCATCCGGCGGTGGCGCCGCCGTCCACCTTCAGGTCGCTGCCGGTGACCCAGGCGGACTCGTCGCTGGCCAGGTACAGCGCGGCCCAGGCGACGTCCTCCGGCTGCCCGATGCGCTGGCGCAGCATCTGCTTGTCGAGCGCGGCCTGGAGGAACGCGGGGTCGCGCGCCAGGTGCTCGCGGGTGGCATTGGTCTCGATCAGCCCGGGCGAGATGCTGTTGGCGCGGATCCGGTGTGGCCCACCCTCCAGGGCCAGTTGCCGGGTCATCGCCAGTACGCCGCCCTTGCCGGCGCAGTGGGCCAGTGCCGGCGAACCTTCCAGGGCCATCCAGGCATTGGCCGAGGCGAAGTTGACGATGGAGCCGCCGCGCCGCTTCAGATGAGGCCAGGCAGCCTGGCAGAGCAGGAAGACGAGGTCCAGCTCCCCGCTCAGCGTCCGCCGCCACTGGCTCTGGTAGTCCATGTCCTCGATCCAGGCGAAGGCACCGAACGCCGCCGCGTTGACCAGGACATCGATGCCGCCGTGGCTGGCGACGGCGAACTCCACCAGGCGCCTGGCGTCCTGCGGCTCGGTCAGGTCGCAGGGGTGCAGGCTGAGCAGCTCCAGCCCCTGTTCGCGGGCCATCGCCAGCGTCCGCTCGGCGGCCGCGGCATCTATGTCGCACCCCACCACCCGCGCCCCTTCCCGGGCGAACAGCAGGGCGCAGCCCTGGCCGATGCCGCTGCCGATACCGGTGACGATGGCGACCTTGCCGGCCAGACGTTGTCCCTTGGTCATTCAGGCGTCCTCCAGGTTGCGGGCCACCACGCGGACGATGCATCTCTTGCGCTTGTATCGGCACAGGCAGGCGACGAAGGCGGCCAGGACGACAGGCACCAGGGCCCAGCCCAGCCACCCCACGGTGACCGGCAACGCGCCGCTGGCGCGGCTCAGGGCAACCACCAGGATCGGGCTGAGGAACATGCCGAGGCAGTAGCTGCCGTACCACATGCCGGTTCCCAGGCCACGGCGGAACCAGGGCAGCTCGCGCATGTTCCAGATGGCCAGCGTCGGTAGCAGCAGGCCGCAGCCCAGGCCGTTGACCAGGGCGACCTCGAGCATCCCGCGGCTGTCGTGGACGCCAGGAATCAGCAGGAAGCTCGCGGCGATCAGGCCGAAGGCCAGGGTCAGGCAATGCGGCGTGCGCAGCCCCAGGCGCACCAGCAGGTGCACCGAGAGGGTGCCCAGGACGATCATCACGCTGCACGCCGAGGCGATCAGGCCGGCGCTGCGTGGCGAGTGCTCGCCGATGCCAGCCAGCAGGTAGGCCATCTGGATCTGCAGGACCATGAAGGCGACCGCGCCGACGAAGGTGATCAGGCAGATCCCCAGCAGCAGGTAGGGCCGGAAGACCTGCGGGCCGCCACGGCTTTCCTCCTCAGCCCGGGCCAGCTCCGCCGGCAGGGGCTCCCACAGCAGCAACTGGCAGAACAGCGCCAGCAGCAATGGCAACGAATAGACCACGTACGGCACGCGCCAGCCCAACTCGCCCAGGGCGCCGCCGATCATGAAGAAGAGGATCGCCGAGGTCGAGGCGAAGGTCGTCTGCAGGGCCAGGTACTTCTGGCGCTGGGCACCGCTGTAGTAGTCGCCGATCAGCATGGTGCTGACGGTCACTATCACCGCCTCCACGCAGCCCAGCGCGACGCGGCTGGCGATGATCGCATGCAACGATTGCAGGAACATCGGCAGGGTGCCGAGCACGCCGTAGCCGACGATTGCCCAGATCAGCAGGCGCTTGCGCCCGAAACGGTCGGCGAGCACGCCCACCAGCGGGCTGAGCAGCGCGACCAGCAGGCCGGGAATGGTCAATGCGACCGGAACCAGGAACTCGACGTGGGGCACGTCGGCGAAATGCGCCTGCATCTGGGGCAGGCTCGGTGCTATGACGATAGCCGCCATGGGGGACAGGCAGTTGACCAGCAGCAGCAGGTAGGTCGCCAGCGCCGCCTTCGGCGAACGGGCCAGGCTGGATGAGCTCATCGGACTCTCCGGTTTGTTCTTGTATCAGATCGAGTCGACAGGGGCGGCGGCCCTCGCCCGGGAAGCCGGGACGAAGACGCGCCGCAACCGCAGGCGCTAGTGCGGCATCCCCATGGAATGGGTGACGCCATCGGTGGTACGGCTGAAGCTGTAGTAGCCGACCTTGATGTCGGTGAACTTACCTTCGTCGTTGAGCTTGTAGAAGATCGGCCCATGGAACTGGAAGCGTTCGCCCTTGCGCAGCGGGCCGAACGGCGTATTCGCCGCATCCCTTGGCACGTCGAAGGTCACGAGCAGTTGCACGGCGAGGGTCTTGCCATCGAAGAGGAACTCCTCGAGGTTGACCTTCTCGTCCATCGCCCCCCAGATCTTGCGGTAGTGCGCCTCCACCTCCGGGATGCTGTTGAACACCAGCCCGCCGTTGGACATGCGCACGTTGGGCGCGTAGTACTTCTCGAACGCAGCCGGGTTCTTCTGGTTGAACAACGCCAGGTAGTGCTCGAAGCTCTGCCGGTCAACCACGTGTCCCTCGTCCGGCGCGCTGGCATCGGCGGCGTAGGCGCCGGCGATTGCGCCCAGGGCCATGGCGGTGACGGCGAGTACGGCGGCGAACTTGTTCAGCTTCATGGTCTTGCCTCTCTCTTTGTTGTTGTACGAGGAAAAATTCAGACCGGCTCGCGCCAGGCCATGGCGTTGTCCACCAGCGACTGCACGCTGCCGTCGTGGCGGAAACCGATCGCTTGCGCGGCGCGGGCATCCAGCGGCGGGAGACAACCGAAGGCGGCCTCCAGCTGTGCATCGGGCTGGTAGTCGACCAGCGCCCGGCGTTCTTCTCCGAAGCGTGCGGCCAGCCCCTCCACCACTTCCGCCACGCTCAGGCGCAGCACCGGCAGGGTATAGACGCGTCGCGCAGCGACCTGCTCGGGCAGCAGCCGGGCCGCATGCAGCAGGTTCCCGGCACAGCAGCCGACCGACATCCACCAGGCCACCGCGCCGGCGGACACCGGGCAACGGAAGGGCTCGCCGGCGGCCAGCTTCCAGAACAGGTCGCTCATGAAAGCCGAAAGCAGCCCCGAGGGTTCCGGCGGCCTGGCGACTATGCCGGGCAGGCGCAGGATACGGCCATCCAGCAGGCCGCGGCGGCTGTAGTCCTCCAGGAGGATTTCGCCAACCAGCTTGTGCGCCCCGTAGGACAACCCCGGGCGCAACGGCGAAGCATCGTCCACCAGCGCGGGCAACGGCGAGCCATAGACCGCGATGGTGCTGGTGAAGACCACCCGCGGGCACCTGCCCTGCCGGGCGAGCCGCTGGAACAGCGCCAGGGTCGCGTGGAGGTTGACCTGCAGGCCCAGCTCGAAATTGCGCTCGGCGGCCCCGCCGGGAACGCTCGCCAGGTGGAACACCAGGTCCGGCGCCACCTCCAGCGCGGCATCCAGCACCGCCGGATCGGCGATGCTGCCACTGACCAGATGCAGCCGCGGGTCGGCCGGCAGGTGCTCGCCGCCCATGTCCACCACGGTCAGGCGCCGCAGCGGGGCCCCTTCCGGCAATGGCGAAGCAGCCGCCAACAGGCACTTGACCAGCTCGCGGCCGACGAAGCCGTTGCCGCCGGTTACCAGTACGTTCATGCCCTGCCCTCCGTGGACACCAGGCGCTGCTCGATGGCGCCGAACAGCGACTGGCCGTCGAGGCCGAGCATCTCGAAGCGCAGCACCTCGCCGAAGCGCATGAAGCCGGTGCGCGGCTCACCCTGTTCGAGCTTCTCGATCGCCCGGCGCTCGGCCAGGCAGGCCGAGCCGACCTCGCGGTAGCCACGGTTGGAGAAGGTCCCCGAGGCCAGCACGGTGCCGGCGCGCAGGTTCCGGTTGTAGGCCAGGTGGGCGATCAGCTCGCCGAAGGAGAAGTCCATCTCCGCGCCATTGGGGTTGCCGAACCATTCCCCGTTGCGGCTCACCTGCAGGTCCAGGTGCACCCGCCCGTCGCGCCAGGCCTCGCCCAGCTCGTCCGGCGTCACCGCCACCGGGGCGAATACGGTGGCGGGCTTGGCGTTGATGAAGCCGAAGCCCATCGACAACTCGCGGAACAGGTGCGCGCGCATGGACACGTCGTTGAGCAGCAGGAACAGCTTGATGTGCGCCTGGGCCTCCTGCGCCGTCACGCCCATGGGCACGTCATCCAGCAGCACAGCCACTTCTCCTTCGAAGTCGCAGTTGTCCTGCTCGCTCGGGAAGGGATAGTCGTCGCGGGGGCCGCGGAAGTCGTCGCCCTGGCGCTGGACCAGGATGGGCACGCCGCTTTCCTTCTTCACGTCGAGGTCATAGGCGCGCTCCATGATCTCGCCGTGGTTGAGGAAGGCCGAAGCGTCGACGAACTGGTAGGCGCGCGGCAACGGCGCCATGACCTGCGTCGGCTCGAAAACGAAGGCATCCGTCGCCGTGCCGGCGTTCAGCGCGGCGTATTCGGCCTGCAGCGCGGGCTCCAGCTCATCCCAGCGCTCGATGGCCGCCTGTAGCGTGGGCGCGGCCTGGGCAAGGCACGCACGGGCGAGATCGCGTGACACCACCAGCAGCCGGCCATCGCGGCTGCCGTCCCTCAGGGTCGCCAGTTTCATTGAGTGTTCTCCTTGCAATCGCTTGTGGATGACGCCCACAGCTCGGGGCACTGGATCAGCTCCAGCAGGTTTCCCGAGTTGTCGCGGATGAACGCCATGGGCGTGCCCTGCACCACCTTCTCGAAGACGATGTCGGCGCCCTTCTCCCGCAGCCCGGCGACCGTCGCCGGGACATCCCGCACGGCCAGGCACAGGTGCTTGTTGCCATGGGTGCGCACGTCCTGGTTGGGTTCGCGGCGCTCGGCCGGCAGCGGCGCGGCGCCCTCGACCTGGAACAGCTCCAGGCGGAAGTCGCCGCGGCGGACGAAGGCCACGTCCGCCGGGATGATGTCGATGAAGGCGCGCATCTCCAGCTCGAAGCCGAGCATGCGCTGGTACCAGCCGATGGCGGCGTCGATGTCCGGCACGCTGATGCCGACGTGATGCGGGCGTATCTCCGGCAGGGTCGAATTCATCGCTGCGCTCCTGTCGCTCAGCTCAGGGGGCGACCGCCATCCACAGGGATGACGGCGCCGGTGGTGAAGGTCAGATGGGTGGCCGCAGCCAGCACGGCATCGGCCACCTCCCGTGGTTCGGCCAGGCGCCGCAGCGGCGTGCGCTCGGCCTGCTCGTCGCGCCAGGCGCGGTCCATGCGCTGGACGAACTCGGTGTCGGCCAGCCCCGGCGACACCGACACCACGCGGATCGCCGGCGCCAGCGCGCGGGCCAGCGAGCGGGTCATGTTGTCCAGCGCCGCCTTGGACGCGCAGTAGGCGACATTGCTGCCCATGGCGCTCACCGCGGCGATGGAGGAGATGTTCACCACCAGCGCGGCGTCGCTGCGCTGCAGCAGAGGACGCAGTGCCCGCAACGTGGCGAAGGGGCCGCGCACATTGGTGGCGAGTATCCGCTCGAACAGCTCGTCGTCGAGGCCATCGAGGTCGTCGTGGGGGACGTAGCGCGTGGTGCCGGCACAGTTCACCAGCAGGTCGCAACGGCCATAACGCCGTTCCACTTCCGCCGCCAGCCCGGCAAGCGCCACGCTGTCGGTCACCGGGACCGGCAACGCGCAATGCGCGCCGCCGGTTTCCGCCAGTTCCTCGACCAGACGCAGCGCGGGCTCGCGGGAGCTGTTGTAGCCCACCACCAGGTTCGCCCCGGCCGCCGCCAGCGTCCGGCAGATCGCCGCGCCTATGCCGCCGGCGCCACCGCTGACAACGGCCACCCGGCCCTGCAGGGATACGCCCATGGCTCAGGCCGTCTTCTTCAGGCGGCGCACGCGGATGTCCGCCTGCTCCTTGTGCCCGGCGAAGTGTTCGAGGGCGCACAGGCGTGAGCAGTATTCGCCGATCAGTACCGAGGCCTCGTCGGTCAGCACGCGCTGGTAGGTGTGCGTCTTGATGAACTTGCCCACCCACAGGCCACCGGTGTAGCGGCCCGCGCCCATGGTCGGCAGGGTGTGGTTGGTGCCGATGACCTTGTCGCCGTACGACACGTTGGTACGGTGGCCGAGGAACAGCGCGCCGTAGCGGGTCATGCGCTGGAGGAACCAGTCGGTGTCGCGGGTCATCACCTGCACGTGCTCGGAGCAGATGCGCTCGGACTCCTGGAGCATTTCCTCGTCGCTGTCGCAGAGGATGATCTCGCCGTAGTCGCGCCAGGCGACGCTGGCCACCGCCGCGGTGTCCAGGCGTTCGAGCACCTTCTCGATGGCCGCCGGCAGCTCCTCGGCGATCTTGCGGCTGGTGGTCAGGCAGAAGGCCGGGGAAGTCGGTCCGTGCTCGGCTTGGCCGAGCAGGTCGACGGCGACCAGTTCGGCGTCCACGCTGTCGTCGCAGATCACCATGGTCTCGGTGGGCCCGGCGAACAGGTCGATCCCCACGCGCCCGTAGAGTTGGCGCTTGGCCTCGGCGACGTAGGCGTTGCCCGGGCCGACGATCATGTCCACCGGCGCGATGCTCTCGGTGCCCAGGGCCATAGCGGCAACGCCCTGCACGCCGCCCATCACGTAGATTTCGTCGGCGCCGGCCAGGGCCATGGCGGCGATGATCTCGGCCGAGGGCTTGCCGTCGAACGGCGGCGCGCAGGCGATCACGCGCTTGACCCCGGCGACCTTGGCGGTCAGCACGCTCATGTGCGCCGAGGCCAGCAGCGGGTACTTGCCGCCGGGGATGTAGCAGCCCACCGAGTTGACCGGGATATTGCGGTGGCCGAGCACCACGCCGGGCAGGGTCTCCACTTCGACGTCGCGCAGCGACATCAGCTGCACCTGGGCGAAGCGGCGGATCTGCGCCTGGGCGAACCGGATGTCCTCCAGCGCCTGCGGGCTCAGCGAGTCGATGCAGGCCTGGATCTCTTCCTGGCTCAGGCGCAGCGATGGCGGGTTCCACTTGTCGAACTTCTCGGAGTACTCGCGCACCGCCGCCTCGCCGCGTGCCTCGATGTCGCGGATGATCTGCTCGACGGTGGCGCGCACCTGGGTGTTGAGCTCGGCCTTGACCTCGGCCGGTTTGCCTTTCTTCAGATACTGGATCATTGCTGGTTTCTCCGTTTTCGGTTGCCCCTCGCCAGGGGCGAGGGCTTGCTTGCTCATCAGGCCCTGGCCGCCACGCTTTCCACCTCGACGCCGAGGGTGACGACGAAGCGGGCGACCATGTTGTAGGTGGCGATCACGCCGACCAGCTCCACCAGGCGGGTATCGCCCAGTTCGCCGCGCAGCTGCGCCAGCAGCCCCGCCGGCGCGCGGCCCTGGCGGGTCATGTCCAGCGCCAGGCGCAGCACGGCCCGCTCCAGCGGGGTGAACAGCGCCTCGTGGCCGATGGCGCTCTTCAGGTCGCGCAGGGCGTTGAACTGCGCGGGCGTGCCGCCGGCCTTGAGGAACAGCGGGCCGTGGTGGTGCATCTCGTATTCGGCGCCGCACAGCCCGCACACCGCGCACAGCGCCAGCTCGCGCAGCTTCTCCGGCAGCCCCAGCTCGTTGCGCACCTTGCCCAGCAGCGCGCCCCAGCCTTGGGTGAAGGGCACGCTGTGCAGCAGCATGCGGTCGATGTTGAGCAGCGTGCCGCCACGGCGTTCGAGGATGGGGGCCAATACGTCCGGCGGGCCGGCAGCGTCCGAGGGCTTGTAGGGAATGCCCGGCATAGTCGATCTCCAGCGATCAGTCGGAGGGGGTATGGGCGGCCGGCACGGCCGCCGTTCAGTTGGATCAGGCGGTGCTCGGCTGCAGGGCCTCGGCCTGTGCGGGCCGGGGCCTGGGCAGGAGGAAACAGGCCAGCGCCGGCAGCAGGACCATGGCGCCGAGCATGTTCCAGAGGAACATGAAGGCCAGCAGCACGCCCATGTCGGCCTGGAACTTGATGGCCGAGAAGGCCCAGGTGGCGACGCCCACCGCCAGGGTCAGGCCGGTCAGCAGGACCACCTTGCCGGTGAAGGTCAGCGCCGCGTAGTAAGCGTCCGAGAGGCTGTCGCCGGCGCGCATGCGCGCCAGGGTCACCGAGAGGATGTAGAGCGCGTAGTCCACGCCGATCCCCACGCCCAGGGCGATCACCGGCAAGGTGGCGACCTTCACGCCCATGCCCAGGGCCACCATCAGCGCCTCGGCCAGCAGGGAGGTGAGCATCAGCGGCAGGACCGCCACCAGCACGGCGCGCCAGGAACGGAAGGTGACGAAGCACAGCAGGATCACCGCGCCGTAGACCAGGAACAGCATCTGCCGCCAGGCCTGCTTGACCACGATATTGGTCGCCGCGTCTATGCCGGCGCTGCCCCCGGCCAGCCTGAAGTGAATGCCGTCCCCGTCGTTGGCGGCGGCGAAAGCCTCCACCGCGCCGACCACGCGCGACAAGGTGTCGGCCTTGTGATCCTTCAGGTACACGTAGAGGGTCAGCAGGTCGCAGGCGTCGTTGTACAGGCCGCGCGGCGCCCCGGCGGTGATGAAGTTGAGCATCGACTGGTTCTTGATCAGCTCGAACCATTTCGGGTTGCCTTCGTTGAGGCCGACGAGCACCTGGCGGTTCAGCCGCGCCAGCGAGTTGGTCGACTCCACGCCCGGCAGCTGGCGCAGCTGCCACTCCAGCGCGTCGACCCGCTTGAGCACCTCGTAGCCGGCACAGCTGCCGTTGCCGTCGGTTTCCACCATCACGGCGAAGAGGTCGCTGCTGGCGCCGAAACGCTGGTTCATGAAGACCACGTCGCGGTTGTAGCGCGAATCGTCACGCAGTTCCGGGGCCCCCGGGTCGAGGTCGCCGATCTTCAGCTGGTGGCTGCCCAGCGCCCCCAGTCCGGCCAGCAGCACGGCGACGGCCAGCGCCAGCACGGCGCCCCGGCGGCGGGTGAAGCGGTCGAGCAGGCGCCACAGCGGATGGCGCGCGCCGGCCTGCTCGGCGCGCAGGCTGCGCGCGGCGGCACCGGCGCTGACGCCGCTGAACGAGAGCAGGATCGGCAACAGGATCAGGTTGGTGAAGATCAGCACGGCCACGCCCAGGCTGGCGGCGACGGCCAGTTCCTGGATCACCCGGATGTCGATCACCAGGAGCACGGCGAAGCCCACCGCGTCGGCCAGCAAGGCGGTGAGCCCGGCGAGGAACAGGCGGCGGAAGGTGAAGCGCGCGGCAACGTACTTGTGGGTGCCGCGGCCGATGTCCTGCATGATGCCGTTCATCTTCTGCGCGCCGTGGCTCATGCCGATGGCGAAGACCAGGAAAGGCACCAGCATCGAGTACGGGTCCAGGTCGTAGCCCAGGGTTCTGATCAGCCCCAGTTGCCAGATCACCGCGATCAGCGAGCTGGCGACGACCAGGGCGGTACTGCGCACGCAGCGGGTGTACCAGAACACCATGGCGGTCACGATGACCACGGCGATGGCGAAGAAGGTCAGCACCTCGCGCAGGCCGTCGATGAGGTCCCCGACGATCTTGGCGAAGCCGGTGATGTGCAGCTCGATATCGCCCTGCTGGTAATGCGTGCGCAGGTCCTCCAGGCGTGCGGACAACTGCGCATAGTCCAGCTTGCTGCCGTCGGGCAGGCGGCTGAGCAGAGGCACGTAGATTACGCTGGCGCTGCCGTCCGCGGCCACCAGCTGGCCGATTTCGCCGGAGCGGTCGACGTTGGCGCGCAGCTGGCGCAGGCTGGCCGGCGAGCCATCGTAGCCATCGGGGATCACCGGGCCGCCTTCCATGCCCTCCTCGGTCACGCCGGTCCAGCGGGTGTTCGGCGTCCACAGCGACTTCATGCCGGCACGGTCCACGCCTGGAATCAGGAACACCTCGTCGTTGAGCTTGCGCAGGGCCTCCAGGTAAGCCGCGCCATAGATGCTTCCGGAACGGCTGACCACGCCGATGCGTATGGCGTTGCCCAGCCCGCGCAGGTCGTCCTGGTGGCGCAGGTAGTTGGCGATGTACGGATGGTTGGCCGGGATGGTCTTCTCGAAGCTGGCATTGAGCTGCAGCCCCAGGGCTTTCCACCCCAGCAGCAGGGTTGCCAGCAGGCACAGCGCGATGACCGCGAGGCGATGGTTGAACAGGAGGCGCTCGACCAGGCTGCCGGACTGCCGATCGAAATCGGCCAGGCTGGCGACGATGGGGAAGCTGCTGGATGCGGGCTGTTGCATGACGACCTCGGCTCTTCAGTGCTGCGCCGGCATGGCCGGCTGGGCGATACCTTGCAGGCTGCTGACCAGCAGCTCGCCGGCGGCGTTGCGGAGCATTGCCGTGGGTGCCGGCAGCGCCGTGCGCGCCAGCGGCTCCAGGCGCGTGCCGGACGAGCCGCCCTGCCATAGCTGGCCGGCCTGGTCGAGGAGCAGCACACTACCATCGCGCTGCAGCTGGCTGGCCACCACCGACACCGGTTGTGGCAGCGCCAGCCGGCTCCAGCTCTGGCCGTGGTCGTCGGAACGGAAGGCATTGCCGCGCAGGCCGGCGACCACCAGGCTGTCGCCGTGGGCGCTGACGGTGAAGTAGCTGCCCTGGTAGGGCGTGTTCAGGCGGGTGAAGCTGGCGCCATGGTCGGCGGAGCGGAACACCCTGCCCTCCTCGCCGACGATATAGAGGTAGGCTCCCGCCCCGGCAATCGCATACAGATGCCGTGAGCCCGGGTTGTCGAGGCGGGTGGAAAGCGACTGCCAGCTGCGGCCGCCATCGTCGGTTCGCAGGATCAGGTTGTAGGCGCCGATGACGAAGCCGTGCTTCTCGTCGGCGAAGTGCAGGTCGAGGAAGGGCTTGTCCGGGCCGTCCTCGACCAGGCGCTGGGCGTTGCTCACGGCACTGGACTGGCTATCGGCCCCGTCGCGCGCCTGGGCCTCGTCCAGCACGAGCTGGGCTGCCTGGCCGCCGCGCAGCTGGACACTCCAGCTCAGGCCGCCGTCGTCGCTGTGCAGCACGGTGCCGAAATGCCCCACGGCCCAGCCCTGCTCGGGCGTGGGGAAGCGCACGGCGGTGAGGGTCACGCTGACCGGCACGCGTGCCTGGCGCCAATGCCTGCCGCCATCCTCGGACAGCAGGATCAGGCCGCGCTCGCCCACCGCCACCAGGCGCCTGCCGGTGTCCTGCAGGGCGAGGATGGCCGCCTGTTCGAAAGACTCCGCGTGCAGCGCAGGACGGCTATCGGCATCGGCCAGCGGCAGGGCAGCCGGCGCACCGGCACCGAACGCACCGCTGACCAGAACCAGGGAAACGGCAAGGATCGATGAACACCATGGACGCGTGGCAACGCGGCGGCGCGAGCCGCTGGGCAAGGCAATCTGCATGACGCTGACTCTTGTAATTGTTATGGCGGTGACGGCGCTGCGGCGTGATCAGAACACCGTGCCGCCGTCGGCGTTGAGCACCTGGCCGGTGATGAAACCCGCCTCTTCCGAGGTGATGAAGGCGAGCAGCCCGCACAGGTCTTCCGGCACGCCGTTGCGCTTGATCAACTGCTGTTCGCACACCGCGGCGAACAGCGCCGGCGGCAGGTTCTTCTCCGACGCCGCGGTGCGCGTGAGCCCTGGGGAAATCGCATTGACGGTGATGCCCTGCGGGCCAAGCTCGGCGGCCAGGGCGCGGACCAGGCCGATACCGGCCATCTTGGTGGTGATGTAGGCGGCGAAGTTGGGCATCGGATTGCCCACGGTGCTGGAGGCGATCTGCACGATACGGCCGTATCCACGGCTGGCCATGTCCGGGGCGAAGCACTGGGCCAGCAGCAGCGAGGCCTCGACGTTCACCGCCTCGAAGCGCCGGAAGCATTCCAGGGTCAGTTCGGCGAAAGGAACCAGCGGCATGTAGGCGGCATTGTTGACCAGGATGTCGCAGCGCCCGAAGCGCTCCAGCACCTTGCCCGCGAAGCGTCGCAGGGCCTCGGCGTCGGCCAGGTCGAAGGCCTCGGCATAGACTTCGGCGCCCAGTTCGCGCACCGCGGCGACGGCTTCTTCGGGGAGGCTCAGGTCGGCCATGGCCAGGTGGCATCCCTGGCGGGCCAGGTGGCAGGCGAAGTGGTGGCCCAGGGCGCCAGCGGCGCCGGTGATGACCGCGACGCGGCCTTGGTGAGTACTCTGCACGATGAGTCTCCTGGTTGTTGTTCTTGTTATCGGGGCGCCCGCTTGGCCGCCCGGCTCTATGGCAACGACCTTATCGCCCGCCTATTCATTCGGGAAATCGTTTGTCGGAATCCAAGGTATCCATGGAACAAATGAGTCAACGCTCCCCGCCCAAAAGCGAATGCCCGTGCCTACCACCTCCCTGGCAAGGGATGGGCGGGCACGGGCATTCGGAGCGGCCGGGGCCTCTCAGATGGGTGCGCGCAGGGCCTCCTGGGCCGTGATCATCACCCGGGTGTGCTCTTCCAGCGAGCCGCCTTCCTGCTCGATCTGCCCCAGCCGCCCGGAGGCGCGCACTACCAGGCTGGCGCGGTCGAAGTGGCGCCCGGCGTAGGCCGTCAGCGCGCCTTCCAGCGAGTGCCGCCGGCCCAGCTCCTCGGCCAGGACGATGGCGCCCTCGATGGCGATGCCCGCGCCGGACGCCAGGTGCGGCGTGGTGGCATGCACGGTGTCGCCCAGCAATACGATGCGCCCCTTGTGCCAGGGCGCCCCTATCATGTGCCCGGCCAGCGGCCGGTACAGCAGACGGTGGTTGCGCAGCGAGCCATCGAGGATGCCCTCGCGGATCTCGGCGACCTGGCCACCGAACTCCCCCAGCAACTCGGCCAGCTTGCCCGGCCACTCCTCCGGCGGAATGAAGTCCATGCCCTCGCGCTTGTCGAGGACGAACAGGTAGCATTCGCTGTCGCTGATGGGGTTCACCCCGGCCTTGGTGGTACGCCCCATGTAGACCGTGGAATTCTCCCTCTGCCGCGGCACCACGGCACGCCACGAACCCTGCCCGGTGAAGCGCGGGCCGGGGAAATCAGGCAATACGAGCTTGCGCACTGCCGAGTTGACCCCGTCGGCGCCTATCACCAGGTCGTAGCGTTCGCCAGTGCCGTCGCTGAACAGCACGTCCACCCCTGCCTCGTCCTGGCGCATGTCCCGGAAGCTCTGCCCCAGGCGTACGCGCACTCCTGCCCGCTCGGTCGCCCGGGCCAAGATGCGGGCCAGCACCGGCCGCAGAATGCCGGCCGCCCCCGGCAGGTCCTCGGCGCCTGGAATGGCGGCTATCGGCACCGTGCGGGTGACGTTGCCGTTGGCGTCACAGATGTCGATGGCCCGCCAGGAGCCACCTTCGTGCAACACCTCGTCGACCACGCCGATCTGCCGCAGGGCACGCAGCGTCGGCCCGCTGATGGTGATGCCGGCACCGTCAGGCGCCCAGTTCGGGTTGATCTCCACCAGCTCGACGGCGATGCCCTGCTTGCTCAGTTCGATGGCGGCGCACATGCCGCCGATCCCCCCACCGACAACGAGCGCACGCTGAATCAGTGCCATGGTCTTTCTCCTGGATGCATCTGTGCCTGTAGGCTCATTCGGTGGTTCCGCCCAGTCGTTCCGCCAGCCAGTCGGCGATCAGGGCTCCGGCATTGCCGGGGTTGTCCAGCGAGCTGTGTTCGACGCCGCCTTCGCGGTCGGTGAAGACGATCAGCTCCTTGTCCGGGCTGTTGACCAGTTGCTCGAAGGTGAGATGGGCATAGCGCAGGGGGATCTGGCGGTCATTCTCGCCGTGGGTGACGAGGAAGGGCACGCGGATGCGCTCGAGCACCCCGTCCAGGTGCATGTGCTCGGCCCTGGCGAAGAAGTCGTCGAGGTCGCGGGCGCCGAACACCCATTGCACGTGCTTCCAGTAGTGCGGAACGGGATTTTCGCCCTCGCGCTTCAGGCGTGCCTGTTGCACGGCCCGCCAGTCGTGGTTGGCGCCCCAGACCGCGCCGCAGGCGAAGCGCGGCTCGAAGGCCACGGCGCGCGGACAGTAGTAGCCGCCCAGGGAAACCCCGAGCGCGCCGATGCGACGAGGGTCCACCTCGGGGTGTGTCTCCAGCCAGTCGACCACCCGGCTCGCCCACACCTCGGTGTCATGCACCGCCGGCATGCCATGCAGGCGCAAGGCTTCGCCGGTTCCCGGCTGGTCGATGAACAGTGCCGACAGGCCGCGCTCGGCGAACTGGCTGCCCATGACACTCTTCTGCAGCATCTCCTTGGTGCTGTCGAGGCCGTTCATGATCACCACGATGGGCGCTCGGGCTCCGGGGGCAAGGCCCTCGGCGCGAACGTAGAGGCCGCTGATGCAGGCCTCGCCATAGGGAATCTCGACCCGCTGGCAGTTCTCGTGGCGCAGCTGGCGGCTCTGCTCGAAGAGTTCGAGCGAACGCTTGTACAGCGCCAGGCGGTGCTCGTAGCCGTGCGCCTGCATGCGCTCGGCGATGGTGTAGTACAGGGCGGCGCGCCCCAGCTTGTCACCCGCGGAACGCTTGCGCCCACGCGCCAGGTCCGCGTCGGCCAGTTCGACCAGCTTGTCGCCGCCGCCCTTCCAGGCCTGGAAAAAAGCCTCGGTGCCGGGGTCATCCCCTGCCCTGGCGACGTCCAGCAGGGGGGCGCACATCGCATCCACCTCCCCGATGTTGCCGCCGTGGGTCAGGGCGATCATCGTCGAGAGGCTCCAGACATAGTTGGTGGGAAAGTACTGAAACATGGGTTCGACCTTTAGCTTGAAATCAGGGATGCCTGGCCACGCGCCGCTGCGGCGCCGGCGCGGCCGGGAGTTGCCGGGGAATCCACACGCCGCCGTCGGCCGCCACGCGCGCCTGCACTGGCGTCAGGCGCTGGCCGACGCAGGGTCCGGCGAAGCAGTGTCCGGCGCGGATGTCGAAGTGCGCGGAATGGGCGAAGCAGACGATGTGCTGGCCATCGCCGGAGAGAAACATGTCCTGCCGGTAGTCCAGCGGGCGATGGTTGTGCGGGCAGTCGTTGAGCCAGACGAACACCTCCTCGCCCTGGCGCACCGCGAATACCCGGTCGTCCCGCCCCTCGCGCAACAGGCCCCGGGCGCCGCCGTCGGGAATGTCCCGGAGCAGGCAGAGCAGTTGTTCATCCGGCATGGCCGCTTCCTCACTCACCCGGCGCCCATTTGTCGATGGCGTCGAAGAGGAAGATCTGCGAGTTGTCCGAGCCGGGGTCCATCGCCCGTGCCGCCCACAGTTCGTCGTGCTGGTCCATGTCGGCGTCCATTTCCATCACGGCGCCAAAGGGGCTGTTGAAGTACCAGAAGTAGTTGCTGCCCATGATGTGCCGCCCCGGCCCCCAGAAGCTGCGATAGCCCTTCTTGACGAAGCGCCAGCCCTGCTGCAGGACCTCGCCGGCCGAGCCCAGGTGGAAGGTGAAGTGGTTGCAGCCGACCATGTGCTCGTTCTGGCTCTGGATCATGAACAGCGTGTGGTGATCCAGGGTGCCGGCCGGGCGCATGAACGGGCCGAGGTGGTTGAAGCGGTCGGTGACCACGAAGCCCAGGCGCCGGTAGAAGGCCTCGGCCTTGTCCACGTCGGAGACGAAATACACCACGTGCGACAGCGAGCGCGGTTCGATATGGGCATCGGGGTCCGCGGCGCAGTCGTTGGGGGCCCGCCCCGGCGCCTGGCCCGGCACGTTGAAGCCCAGGTAGCGCGCCTGGATCGGCTGCCGGCGGGTGACCATGAAAGCCACGCCGAAGCCGCCGTCGTCCAGGCAGTGCAGGCTGCCATCGGCGTCGATGCGCAGCTCCCGGTCACGCCCGAGCTCGTCGCGGATCGCCGCCAGCGTGGCCTCGTCGGCCACGCCATAGACGGTCTCGCGCAGTGAAGGCGAAACCGCCCCCGGCGGCAGCGGTGGCAGGCCGGGCGCATCGCTGCGCCGCACGATGAGGCCGGTGCCATCGAGGGCGACGTAGACGCCGCCGCCCGCCGGGTCGTAGTCCTGCACGCGCAGGCCATAGTCAACCAGGTACTGGTGGGCGCCCTGGAGGTCTTCGACGCCGAAGACCAGGTATTCAAGACCGACGATATTCATGGTGCTTTGCTCCTGTCCCGGATCGCTCAGGACTGCTTGGCTTTGCGGAACGGCAGGCTGGCGAGAAACGCCATGTCCTTGAGGCTCAGCATCTTCAGGCCGGCCCGCGTGGCGGCGCCGTCCAGCCGTGCCTCCATGGGCAAGGTGCCGAAGCTCTTGCCCTTGATCACCAGCTCGTCGCCGACCCGGCAGATCGACTCGACGTGCATCAGCTCCTCGTCCGCCGGCCCGCGCAGCACCATGCCCTCGCGGGCGGCTGCGGCCTGGCCGGCCGGTGGCGGCAGGTCCTCGCGCACGCCGGAGGAGACCGCGCCGAAGTCCATGCCCAGTTGCTCGAACATCTTGATCGCGGTGGCCCGGCCGGCGCCGTAGACACCGCCGCCGGGATGCTGGAACGGACCGGCGAGGTACAGCCGCTCCACGCCGGGCACGGTGAACTGGCCGAGGTCCGGCGTCGGACGGTGGCCGGCGCTCTGATAGAAGTAAGGCGCCACGCCATGCAGGTCGCCGCGCATCATGCTGTTGGGGCTGGAGCGCTCCAGGTCGACCGGGCTGACGATGCTGCGGGCGATGATGTTGTCGCCGGTCAGGTTGCTCACGAACTTGCGGTAGTGCTCCAGCGACAGGTCGCCGATCTCTTCCTTGAAGTCGTCCCAGTGGCGGTCCTTCCAGCGCGGGTCGTTGACCTTGTAGGGCGCGAAGGTGATGCCATGGAACATGCCGGCCCCGGCGGGGACGCGGGTCTTGTCGCCGATGCTTTCATCACCGCCGGCGCACAGGCGGCGCTGGCTGATGTAGCCGCGCTTGAGTTCGTCGAAATCGGCCAGCATCTCGTCCAGCGAGTCGGTGGCCATGAACTCCAGCATGGTGGCGTACCCCACCTCCTCGCCCGCGTGGTACTTGCAGTTCTCCTTCAGGTCGTAGTGGCTGACCATGATCGAGAACGGCGCCAGGGTCGCGCGTTCCGCCCGCGCCAGCACCGGCTCGGGCACACCCTCGACGAACTTGCGCACGACGTGGGGGTGGATGGCGCCGATCACCGCGTCACGGGCCTGGATGGTCTCGCCGCTGCTCAGGCGCACGCCGCTGGCGCGGCCGCCGCTGGTGAGGATCTGCGCCACCTCGGCGTTGCAGCGCACCTCGCCGCCGTGGGACTCGATGCAGCGCACCAGCGACTCGGTCAGCTTGCCGCTGCCGCCGATGGGTTGTGAAACGCCGTAGGTGTGGATGATCCCGGGCATCAGCAGCACGCCCATGCCGGTGCCCAGTTCGTTGGGCGCCTGCAGGTTCTCGCTGACCAGGCGCAGCAGGTGGATCTTGATCTTGTCGCTCTCGTAGAGCTGGTTGACCAGGTCCAGGCAGTCGCGATTCATGTAGTCCAGCATCAAGCGGCCTTCATCGCTGCGGTCGAGCATCGCCACCAGTTCGCCCAGCGGCGGCGGCGGCGCGTACAGGCCGGGCATGAACATCTGCAGGATGTTCTGGCTGAGCTTCACGAAGTTGCGATAGGTCTCGGCATCCTTCGGCGAGACCTTGGCGAAGCATTCGCAGGTCTTGTCGACGTCCCTGTAGGTGAACAGCGCCGACTGGTCCGGGAAGATGGTGGCGTGCGGCACCGGCGAGTAGTGGTACTTCAGCCCGTGCTGGCTGAGCAGGCCCAGTTCATCCTGGCGCAGCATCGGGTTGCCCTGGATCATGATGTGCACGCTGGAATGCTCGTCGTGCCAATAGCCGGGGGTATTGAGCTGGCGCGTGGTGACGCCGCCGCCGGGATAGCCCTTGCGCTCCAGCACCAGGACCTTCTTGCCCGCCTTGGCCAGGTAGGCCGCAGCCACCAGGCCGTTGTGCCCGGCGCCCATGGCGACGATGTCGTAGGGGGTATTGCTCATCTTCAACTCCTTGCTGAATCGGGAGGGAACGGCCGCTGGCGACCGTTCCCGGCCCCCTCGCGGGGGCGGGACCTCAGGTACTCAACGAACCCCTTCGCCGGCCATCGCTTCCGGGGTGAAGGTGGTTTCCGGATAGGTCGGCACGATCTTGTACTGCTCCTTGGAGTCGTTGAGCATGCCGTCGAAGTACCAGCTGCCGGAGATCAGGTCGTAGAACCCGAAGCTCTGCGGCGACGCGGTGGCGGGAATATCGGGCATCACTATCGGATCGGCGAAGCCCATCTGCCAGAGCTGGCCATTGGCGTCCCAGTGGTCGGCCAGCACGGCGATCCAGGTGTCCTCGTCGACGTAGTAGCGCCGCTTGGGCGCCAGGTGGCGCTTGCCGGGGGCGACCGTGGCCTCGACCACCCAGACGCGGTGCAGTTCGAAGCGCATGTCCTGCGGGTTGATGTGGTGGTCCAGCAGCACTTCCTTGGAAGTGCGCTGCAACAGGCGGTTGGTGTTGTAGGGGATGTACATCTCCTTCTTGCCGACGATCTTCCAGTTGAAGCGGTCCAGGCGGCCGGTGAAGACGTCGGTCTGGTCGAACATGGAGATGCCCGCGCTGGCCGGCGTCGGTGTGTCGCAGCAGGCGTTGGGCAGCTTGCGCACGCGGCGCTGGCCGGTCAGGTAGACCCACGACTGGGTGCTGTCCGGATCAAGGTTCTCGTGCCCGGTGATGGCCTCGCCGGCACGGATCGGCGGTCCGTAGTTGAGCATGCGGATCATCCAGTAGTTGTTGCCGTAGCGGCTCTTCAGCTGTTCCGGCGAGCCTTCCTTGAGGTAGTACGGCATCTCGAACGACCCCGAGGCCAGCACGCTGGGCACGTGGTTGCCGTTGGCGGTGGTCTGCACGCCGCGCACGTCGACGTGCCAGGACGAACCACGCCAGCGCAGCAAGTGGTTCCACATGATCTCCTCGGCACTTTGCGGGATCGGGAAAGGAATGCCGCCATAGGCACCTTCCAGCTTGCCGTTGTCGAGCCTGGCGCTGGAGGCGTTCTTCAGGGTGTTGTCATACACCCACTGAGGGGCCGCGGCGGTGCGGTGGCTCGGGTAGACGTCGATGCGGAAGCTGTCCGGGTACTTCTGCATCATCGCCTTGACGCCTTCGGAGAGCTTGTCGGCGTACTGGCTCATGTTGCCCGCATTGATGCTCAGCAGCGGTTTCTCGCTGGCGAAGGGATCGGGGCGGCGGCCGCCGTTGACGAAACCGGGAATCGGCTGGGTGTAGCCGCCGGTCCAGGCCGGGATGCTGCCGTCGGCATTGCCGGCCTTCTCTCCTCCCAGGGGAGTCAGGTCCTTGTTCAGGCGCTCGGCCTCCTGGGGCGAGACGGCGGCCAGCGCCAGGGAACCGAAGGTCAGCAGTGCGCCTAGGATGGCCGTGCGCAGCGGCAGGGAGTGGGCGTTCATGTCAGTTCTCCAGCAGGATCAGAAGGTGCGACGCAGGGTCACCGCGACGAAATCGCGGTCCGCCAGGTTTTGCTTGTAGGAACCGTGGCCATCGGCATCGATGGCGTTGTCCACGGGGCCGAAGTAGTGGGTGTAGGAAACACCGAAGCGCCAGACGTCCAGGTAGGTGGCGTTCAGCCCCACGTTGAGGTCGCCGACATGCTCGCCGAGGAACGAGCCCACCACCGCCGAGTTGCCGTCCAGGCCGTAGCCCACCCCCATCGGCACCGAAAGGTCGAGGCCCGGGTAGACCTGGCGGTATTTCGGCTCGTAGACCATGCGGATGTTGGTGGCGTCGCGGTCGGCATTGGGGTTCAGCGCGCTGCGGTTCTTGGTCACGCTGCTCAGGCGGTTCCAGGCGATCTCGCCCAGCAGGTCGGCCTCGTTGGAGATGAAGTTGGGCCCCAGGCTGGCCATCCAGTTGACCTGTGCGTGCACCGAGTTGCCCACCGCGTAGAGGACATTGCCGTCGCCATCGGCGGTACCGGTGGAATCCACCTGGGCATCGCTGCTGAGCGGGGTGTTGCGGCGGATGGAAATCTCCCCGGCGACGTTCACCTCGCCGAAGGTACGCGAAGCGCTGGCGCCGAAGGAGCGGACGTCTTCCGGGTAGACCCAGCGATAGCTGCCGGCGCGGTAGCCCGAGTCGGTAGCGCCGGCGCCGACGCCCGGCAGGATGTAGATCTGCGGGGTCTTCTCGTTGTAGCGCACCGCGTACAGGCCATAGTCCACCTCGCCGACACGGAAGCGCAGTTGCACGCCGCCCTGCCCCGAGTCCTTGGCCTTGATATCGCTGATGCGGCGGAAGTAGCTGCTGCCGTCGCTGGCCAGCAGCATTCGTTCCGCACCGTTGCTGAGGAAGTCGACACCGGAGAAATAGCTGCCGGCGCCCGGCAACAGACTCTTCTCCCACTCCAGCTGGTAATAGGCGCCAATGGCGACGTCCGGGGTGAGCTGCAACTGGCCGGACAGCTGGTTGACCGGGCGCATCAGTTCCTTGAACTGCGTGTTGGGTACCGACTGCGCCTTCACCACATCGATCGGCGCCTGGGCGTTGGCGATGCCGTTGCCGCCGAAGAACAGGCTTTCGCCCCACAAGGTGGTATGCCGTCCGAGGCGGCCGGTCAGCGGCATGGAGCCCAGGTCGAAACGGCCGAACACGAAGGCGTCTAGCACCTCCGCGTTGCCGCCGTGCAACTTGCGCGTGCCGGAGGTGAACTCGTCATGGTCCACCGAGATGGCGTTGGCGGTGGCCGGCGAGTCGTTGTCGTTATGGCCGTGGTACTCGGTGTCGTACCAGCCGGCGCCGCTCACGCGGAAGCCGTAGCGCTGCTGGTAGGTCAGGTCGAATTCGGTGAGCACGTCCAGGCGATTGGAGATCAGCCCCTTGTCGAAGTTGCGGTCGCCGTCGTCGGTGTTGGGCCAGTTCGCCTGGGGCTCGCGAGTCAGGCGCGAGTCCTGGCCCTTGACGCGGAACGCAGTGGAGTACTTGGCCGTGGTATCCCAGAGCACCTTCAGGTCCGGGTTCTCGGTGTCGAGCATGAAGGCTTCGCTGGAGGCGCTGCCGAAGGCGGCGATCACCGCCAGGGCCAGGGTCTGGCCGCGCACGCCCGGGCACAACCGGGACTGGTACTTCGTGTGTCGCATGGGTTTCATCGTCTGATCCTTATTCTTGTTTTGGGACAATGTCGGCGCTCGGCGCCCCGGGGCTGCGCCTAGCGCCAGTGAATCAGCGCCTGGCCGGCCACCGGGGCGCGGAACCAGGGGATGCGGGTGCCTTGCAGGCTGCCCAGGTAAACCGTCTTCAGGTCGGAACCGCCAAAGGTCAGGCTGGCCATCCAGGGCGCGAGGGTGCCGCGGGCCGCGGCCATGATCTCGGGGGTCAGGGTCTTGTCGGCGTAGTGCCGGTTGAGCCGCGCGGTGGCCTGCGGATCGCCGTCGTCGAGCAGCGTCAGCACCTCGCCGTCGGGCGTGATGGCGATCAGCTTGTCGCTCATCACCAGCGTCACCCAGAGGTTGCCGTAGCTGTCGAAGGCGAAGCCGTCGGGGAAGCCCTCCAGTTCGCTGGGCCCATAGATTTCCCGCTCGCCCAGGGAGCCGTCGGGACGCAGGCGCAAGCGCGAGATGCGCCGCACGTTGCTCTCGACCACGTAGAGCCATTGCTCGTTGTCGTCGAAACGAATCTCGTTGGTGCCGCCGAAACCCTCGGCGACGATGCGGATGCCCTTCTCGTCGATCACCCCGATGTAGCCATCGAGCACACCGGAATTGATCGAGTCGGTCCATGGCTGCATGGTCGTGGTCACGGTGAACCAGATGCGCCCCCTGGAATCGAGCAGGGGGAAGTTGGTCTTGCCCAGCGGGCGACCGTGCAGGTGGTCGTGCAGTACCTGCAGGTGGCCCTGGCGGTCCAGGCGCTCGATGCGATCCAGGCCCCAGTTGCAGATGATGAAGTCGCCCTCGGCGGTCAGCGCCAGGCCGTTGGGCAGCGAGGCGCCCTGGGACTGCACGTAGCGCTGCTCGAAGGACACCTCGGCAACCGCCGCCTGCTGCGGCGCCAGCAGCGCCTGGCTGCCGTCGGCGCCGATGCGCATCACGCCTCCGCGGGCATCGGCGGCCCAGAGCGTGCCGTCGGGCTGCGCGACTATGCACTCCGGACGTTGCAAGTCATGCCCGATGAACTGGATGGCTTGCCGCTCCACTTGCCATCCCTTGAGAGGATTGTGTCCACCCATCATGCGATACCTCCGTGCTGGACTGCTGGCGCCGGCCGTGCAGCCGCCATCGACGGCGCAGCCGGACCTCGCCGGGCCTTTCGGCCGGCACCAGGTGAGTCGGGTAATGGAACCTGTGCCCGCGCTGCGCCCGGACGAGGCGTCAGATCGACGGGTACGCGGGGGTCATGCCCAGGCGGCGTCCCGGCGCGGTCGCGCGCATTCGGGAGGCCCGGGCGGATTCAGGAAGGAGTCGGTGAATGCCGGGCCAGAACTGGCCGGCAGCGAAGCGCAAGGGGCAAGGTCCTGCCCGGACGTACCTGAGGCGTGGCAGCGCATGGTCATCTCCGGTTTTCGTTCTTGTTCTGTACGCCGCGGCAATCGGCCTGGCGTCTTCCCCTGTCGGTTCTGCGACGGGGCAGTGACGAAATTACGCAACCCTGAACCATTCGGGAAATTTTTAATTGACATACAAACCATAACTGCGATGGATTGTAAAAAGCCCCGCTCCCCAGCCGGGTAAAACAACAACAATCATCTCGGCGCCCGCCATCGGCAGGCATCCGACGTGCCGACAAGAGCGAATCCGATGCGTTTCTACGGTCTGGACCTCAACCTGCTGGTCGTCCTCGACGTCCTGCTCACCGAACAGAACATCACCCGTGCGGGCGAGCGCCTGCACCTCAGCCAGCCGGCCACCAGCGCCGCCCTCGCCCGCCTGCGCGACTACTTCCAGGACGACCTGCTGGTGCAGATCGGGCGCCGGATGGTGCGCACGCCGGTGGGTGACGGCCTGGCGCTGCCGATCCGCGAGTTGCTGATCCAGATGCGTGCCACCCTGGAAAACCGCGCATTGTTCAAACCTGCGGAATCCAGCCGGAAATTCAGCCTCATCGTCTCCGACTACGTCGGTACCGTGCTGATGCCGGAGGTGAGCCGGCGGATCAACCACTCCGCGCCCCTGTGCTCGATAGAGATGTTCCCGCCGCACAACGCGCCCACCGAACAGATCGAGCGTGGCGAGATCGACCTGCTGCTCCTGCCGGACCTGCAGATCACCACCGAACACCCGTCGCAAGCCCTGTTCCAGGATGAATTCGTCTGCGTGATGTGCCGCGACAACCCGCTGACCGAGGCGACCCTGAGCTTCGAGCAGTACAAGCAGATGAAGCACGTGCTGGTGCGCTGGGGCGAAAAGCGGGTTCCCACCGTGGACGAGTGGTTCCTGCACAAGTTCGACATCGAGCGCCGCTTCGACGTGATCACGAACACCTTCAACAGCGTGCCGTCCTACCTGATAGGCACCGAACGGCTGGCCACGATGCACCGCCTGCTGGCGGAGCGCTGGGTCACCTACCTGCCCCTCAAGATCCTGCCGTTGCCCTGGACCGCCCCACGCCTGACCATCGCCATGCAGTGGAACAAGTACCAGCAGCACGACCCTGGGCTGACCTGGCTGCGCAGCCTGATCGTAGAGGTTGCTGCATCCATCTAGATGTCGACGTTTCTGGAAGCAAACCGACATGCAGCTTTATCGAACACCGGCCTCTACCCCTGCCGCAAGAGTCAGAAAAAATCCTTGAAGCGCCCCGCATAAACAGAAAACAAGAAAACCATTCCACTGATGCAGATCAATGAAACCGATAAAAATGATGTCATATTGACATTATTCGTAAAGAAAACTGCACAGAGAAAACAACGATTGCGTGGCAAAGACAGGGTAAGGATCGATGTTTGCGAATTGACCGTCGGGATGTATGTGCTGGAACTCGACGAGTCCTGGGAGAACACCCCGTTTCTGTTCCGTGGCTTCCAGATCAGGACCCTCAAGGAACTGGAGCGGATCAGGCAGGTAGCCAAGCATGCCTGGGTCGAGGCCCGGTCCCTGCCCGACGGCGTCCCCGGGGATACCCACGCGGAGCTTGTGCCACTCATTGGCAAGGTGGATTTCCGGCAGGAGATAGAGCAGGCGCAGCAGACCTGGGGCGAAGCGCTGGAGGTTTCCCGGGGCCTGCTGGACGCGGTGCGTCTCGGCCAGGCCCTGGACATCCCCGGGGTCAAGCGCACCATCGAGAAGTGCGTCGACAGTATTCTGCGCAACCCCGCGGCAATGCTCTGGCTCACCCAGATCAGGAACAAGGACGACTACACCGCCGAGCACTCGCTGAGAACGGCCATCTATGCGATTTCCCTGGGCCGCAGGCTCGACATGCTGCCACGGGAACTGGTCGATATCGGCATGTGCGGCATGCTCCACGACCTCGGGAAGATCAAGGTTCCGCTACCGATACTGACCAAGAACGGCAGGCTGTCGGCGGACGAATACCTGATCATGCAGACCCACGCCGACAGCGGCCGCAAGCTGCTCATGAGCACCAGCGACGTCCCGCCGGCGGCCGTCGATGCCGCCTACTGCCACCATGAACGCCTGGACGGCAGCGGCTATCCCCGGGGCCTGCGGCACGACAAAATCCCACAAGTGGCGAAGCTGGTAGCGATAGTCGACGCCTATGACGCCATCACCAGCGACAGGGTCTACAGCAAGGGGCGCTCCAGCCTGGAAGCGCTGCGGATAATATTTGATGCAGCCGGCACGCACTTCGACGAGGAGATGGTCGCGCACTTCGTCAAGCTCATCGGCATCTATCCGCCGGGCGAGATCGCCGAGCTGAGCAATGGCGAAGTCGGCATCATCATCGGCTGCCCGCCCGGCAACAAGCTCAAACCCAAGCTGCTGAGAGTGCTGGACGCCGACAAGCAGCCCTGCCGGGAACGGGTCATCGACCTGGCCACGAACCCGAAGGACGACCAGGGAAAACCCTATTACCTCTACCTGGTCCACCCCAGCGGCGCCTTCGGCATCGACATCGAGCACTACCGCAGGAAGGGCCTGCTCGTTCCCGAGAATCTTTAGCCGAGGCCAGGTGCCGGCCTGCCGATCGCGCCCCGGCCTATCTGGCGCTTGCCGCCGTTTACTGAGATGATAATGATTCCCATGTTCGATTAAGCCTCCTCCCCCGCGACCTCAGACTCCCCGGCACCGTGACAGACCCAGGCCAACACAAGCTGCAGTTGTTCCTTACCCACCGTACCGCGCTGGTCACCTACGCCACGCCCATCGTCGGTTGCAGGGCACACGCCGAAGACGTCGTCCAGGAAGCCTGGCTGCGCTTCGCCAGCGCCGAACTGAGCGTCGCCCAACTGCATCAGCCCAGCGCCTACCTGTACCGCATCGTGCGCAACCTGGCGCTGGACTTCGTGCGTCGTCCGCTGCATGGGGAACGGCAGGCGGCGGACGACGATTTCTTCGACTTCCTCAGCGACCCGCGTCCCTCGCCGGAGCAGATCGCCCTGCAGCGCGAGGAGCTGCAGCGCGTGCACCGCGCGCTCGACGAACTGCCCGAGCGCACGCGGCGCGTCTTCGAGCTGTACCGCCTGGAGGGGCTGACCCTGCAGGCCATCGCCGACCAGTTGGAGCTTTCCGTGGGGATGGTCCACAACCTGGTGCGCCAGGCCCTTGGCCACTGCGCGCGGAGCCTGACCGACGATGGACAATGAAGCCTGGCGCCGCGGGCGCAAGCGCCCGACAATGTCCCCCTCCGCCCCCATGGATGAGCAGGACCGCGTGAGCGAGACCGACGAGCGAGACACACCCCTGGACGACGATCCGGTCTGGCAGCAGGCCATGGACTGGCTGATGCGCCTGCGCGACGCGCCGGATTCGATGGAACTGCGCCGGGCCTGCCGCGCCTGGGCCGAGGCCGACCCGCGCCACGCCCAGGCGCTGCGCCAGGTCGGGCGGGCCTGGCAGCTCAGCGGCATGCCTGCCGGAAGCGCGCAGACGCCGAGGCCAGCGCCCGAGGCCGCGCCTGCGGCTCCACGGCCTCGACAGCGTAGGCGCTGGCCATTGGCGCTGGCCGCCTCGCTGCTGCTGGGCGTGCTCGCCTGGGCCCTGCAGCCGGACGATCCCGACCGCTTCAGCGCCCGCGCCAACCGCGAACTGCGCCTGCCCGACGGCAGCCAGGTCTCCCTGGCCGCCGGCAGCCGCCTGGAACTGGCGTTCAGCGGCGACCGGCGGCAGGTCCGTCTGGTGCAGGGAGAGGCCTTCTTCGACGTCGCCCACGATGCCGCGCGGCCCTTCAGCGTCGAGGCCGGCGATGGCGAGGTGACGGTGACCGGCACCGCCTTCGACGTCCGCGCCGAGGGCAAAGCCTGGGAAGTGGCGGTGGCGCGCGGCTCGGTACGCGTCCAGCCGCCGCTGGACCTGCCGCCGCGCCAGTTGGGCCCCGGTGACCGGCTGCGGGTCGAGCTTCCGGGTGGGCAGGCGCGCCAGGAGAAGGTTCCCGCCGAACAGATCGGCGCCTGGCGCCAAGGCCAGTTGCTGGCCAACGACACGCCCCTGCCCGACCTGCTGGCGCAACTGCGGCGCAATTACCCGGGCGTGCTGCTGGTGGACGAAAAGGCCTTCGCCGGCAAGCGCGCCACCGGTATCTACGACCTGCGCGACCCACGCCGCGCGCTGCAGGCCATGGTCCGGCCATTCGGTGGCGAAGTCGGTGGCTGGGGCCCGTTGTGGCTGTCGGTAAATCCTAGGAGATAAGAAATTTCATGCGGCGATTGAAAAAATCGCCGTAGGTTACGTCATTGAGCGCTGAACACGACTGAGAGTCGTTATCAACTGCAACTGGCGCCTCGCGCGCCTTTCGGAGACAGCGCTCCATGAATCTCAACGGGAAGTCCGTAGCCCGCGGCTACGGCCGTTTCTACCTGCCCCTGCGCCGACTCGGCGGCATCGGCCTGCTCTGCCTCACCCCGCTCGCTCCCCTGCCCGCCTGGGCCGCTACCCCGCCCCAGGACGACGAGGCGCCGCTGGAGCACCAGCGGCACTTCGAGATTCCCGCACAATCCCTGGCCTCCGCCCTGCTCGTCTTCGGCCAGCAGAGCGGTCTGCAGGTCAGCGCCGACAGCGAGCTGCTGGAAGGCCTGCGCAGCCCGGCGGTTGCCGGGCGGATGAGCGCCTGGGACGCCCTCGACCGGCTGCTGCAGGGCAGCGGCCTGCACTGGCGCTACGGCGAGCCCAACCTGGTCTCGCTGTTCCGCGTCGACCTGAGCAATGCCGTCTCCGCCGGCGACATGTGGGTGCGTGCCCCGCGGATCCGGAACTTCCAGGGCGAGATGGACTTCGACCGCGAGATCATCGAGCGCATGCCGGCCGGCAACGGCGACATCACCAGCCTGCTGAAGATGAACCCCAACGTGCAGTTCGACGACGCCCAGCTCAGCAGCAAGACGCCCGGGGAGATCGACCCGGCCAACGTCAGCATCAACGGCGCCAAGTACTGGCAGAACCTGTTCCTGGTCGACGGCGTGGGCATGAACAACGACCTCGACCCGGCAGCGGACGCCAGCAGCGCCGTCTCCATGACCGACGTGCCCGGGCGCAGCCAGGGCCTGGCCCTGGACACCGACCTGCTGGAGTCGGTGAAGGTGCTCGACAGCAACGTCCCGGCCTCCTATGGCGGCTTCAATGGCGGGGTGATCGAGGCCAACACGCGGCAGCCGAGCCGCGAGCTGCACGGCAAGGTCTCGGCGCAGATGAGCCGCTCGGAGTGGACGCGCTACCACATCGACCAACGCGACCAGCAGAACTTCGAGGACTCCACCAGCTACGCCAACCAGCCGGAGTTCGACAGGCTGGTGCTGCGCAGCACCCTCGAAGGCCACGTGACCGACGACTTCGGGCTGCTGCTCAACTATTCCTCCAAGCGTTCCACCATTCCACTGAAGGGCTACAACGCGAACACCTACGATGCCCCGGCCGAGGGCATGGACAAGGACCAGACCCGGCGCATCGACAACTACTACCTCAAGGGCGTCTGGCAAGCCCGCGAGGACCTGAGCTTCGAGGGGGCGCTGACCTATGCCCCGCAGGACAACCGCTACTTCATCGTCAACGGCCGCGACTCCATGCTGGACATCAAGTCCGGCGGCTACCAGGCCAACCTGCGGGCGATCTGGGACGCCTCCCTGGCCGAGGTCACCCAGACCGTCGCCTGGTCGCGCATGGACAACTCCCGCGACAGCGAGAAGGACTACTTCAAGGGCTGGCGCTGGTCGCCGGAGAAGAACTGGGGCGCCCCCGGCGCCAGCAGCGCCACGGTGCTCAGCTCCGAGGGCAACTACGGCGACATCGAGCAGCGCCAGACCACCTGGAGCTACAAGCTCAACGCCGACTGGCATCCCTGGCAGGTGCTGGGCAGCCAGCACAAGGTGCAGACCGGTCTGGAGCTGACCCGGCAGAACGCCTACTACGATCGCCTGGAGGAATTCCGGTACGGCTCGCTGCTCAAGGCCACCAGCACCTGCAGCGAAAGCGACTGGTGCTCGCTGAGCCCGACGCCCTACTTCGCCGGCAAGGGCCAGGCCTTCACCCAGCTGAACGTCTACGAAGCCGGCAAGATCGAGTTCGACACCACTGCCTGGGCGCTCTACGCCCAGGACGAGATCGCCATCGGCCGCCTCACCCTGCGCCCCGGCCTGCGCCTGGATGGCGACGACTACATGGACAAGAAGACCCTGGCCCCGCGCTTCGCCGCCGAATACGACCTGTTCGGCGACGGCCGCACGCGCTTCACCGGCGGCGCCAACCGCTACTACGGACGCAACATGTTCGCCTATCGCCTGTACGACGGCCGCAGCGCCCTGCAGTACAAGCTGACGCGGGCCAGCGGCGGCGCCGACTGGGGCTCGCCGGTGCGCACCCTGAACAACACGCGCTTCAACCAGTTGGACATCCCCTACGACGACGAATGGACCCTGGGCATCAGCCAGATGCTCTGGAGCACCGAGTTCGCGCTGAAGTACGTGCACCGCGACGGCCACGACCAGATCATCCGCACCCAGGGCCGCTACCTCGGGCAGCCGGCCAGCGACGACCTGAGCACCAGCTACTACACCTACACCAACGGCGGCAGCAGCGAGAGCGACATCCTCAGCCTGACCATCACCCCACAGCGCCGCTTCGAGCTCGCCGGCACCAGCAGCCTGCTGCAACTGGCCCTGGACTGGACCGACGTGACCAGTTCCAACGTCGACTACGCCACCGCCGTCAGCGAAACCGACCTCGCCGACCCGATCATCCAGTACGACGGCAAGTTCATGCGCTACTCCGAACGCCCGGCGGACAACTTCAACCGGCCCTGGACCGCGCGCCTGACCACCATCACCGAAATCCCCCGGGCCAACCTCACCTGGAGCAACTTCCTGCGCTACCGCGCCGGCTACCGGCAGATTCTCGATACCGGCAAGAAGGTGGACTACCAGGGCTCACCGGTGGAAGTGTGGGAGGAAGAAGACCAGTCCGCCGCCCTCACCTGGGACCTGCGCCTGGCCTGGGAGCAGCCCACCGCCAAGGACCAGGCGCTGTTCGTCAACCTCGACGTGTTCAACGTGCTCGACAAGGTTTCCGTCAGCAGCGTGAACAACAGCAGCGGCATCCCCACCTACGAGGTCGGCCGGCAGTTCTGGGTGGAGGTGGGTTATCGCTTCTAGGACGCTGCTGGCCGCCGGCTTGCTGCTGGCCGGGCTGGCCCGGGCCGACGACTGCGCCACGCACCTGGACGCGCAGCCGGTGGACTACGCCTGCCTGCGCCAGGTCTACAGCCAGCCTTCGGCGAATTGGCCGGCCCCGGACATCAGCCCGGGGCTGGCCTGGCGCGAGCTGGCACCGCTGCCTTCGCCGCCGGCCCTGGACGAGCGCCAGGTCGAACTGGG
Source organism: Pseudomonas citronellolis (assembly GCF_900112375.1). Taxonomy (GTDB): domain Bacteria; phylum Pseudomonadota; class Gammaproteobacteria; order Pseudomonadales; family Pseudomonadaceae; genus Pseudomonas; species Pseudomonas citronellolis. Next base: position 70,983 of record NZ_FOLS01000013.1, read on the forward strand.
CCGGCGGCTGTTCTTCGATCCGCTGCTGTCGCGCTCCGGGCAGATCGCCTGCGCCTCCTGCCACGAACCGGACCTGGCCTTCGCCGACGGCCGCCGCGTGTCCTTCGGCCACGACCGCCAGGCCGGAACCCGCAACGCCCCCAGCGTAGCCATGGCCAGCCACTTCACCAACCTGTTCTGGGACGGCCGCGCCGGCAGCCTGGAACAGCAGGCGCTGATGCCAATCGTCGATCCCGTCGAGATGGCCTTCACCCTCGACCCGCTGCTCCAGCGCCTGCGCACGCACCGCGACTATCCACGGGCCTTCGCCGAGGCCTTCGGCCACACGCCGATCGACGCGGCTCAACTGGGCCGGGCACTGGCCACCTACCAGCGCACCCTCGCGCCCCGGCGCAACGCCCTCGACCGCTTCCTGCTGGGCGACGGCAAGGCCCTGAGCGATACCCAGCTGCACGGCCTGCACCTGTTCCGCGGCAAGGCCCGCTGCCTGAACTGCCACCAGGGCGAAGCCTTGAGCGACGACAGCTTCCACAACCTCGGCCTGACCTACTACGGCCGCCGCTACGAGGACCTCGGCCGCTACCGGGTGACCGGCCGCGCCGAAGACGTCGGCGCCTTCCGCACGCCCTCGCTGCGCCAGGTCGCGCGCACCGGCCCCTGGATGCACAACGGCCTGTTCGGCGACCTACGCGGCATCCTCAACATGTACAACGCCGGGATGTTCCACCCGTTGCCGACGGCGCAGCAGAAGAACGACCCGCTGTTCCCGAAGACTTCGCCGCTGCTCGAACCGTTGCGGCTGAATGCGCAGGAGTTGCAGGCCTTACTGGACTTTCTCCAGGCACTGTAGGAAACAAGGCTTAGGCGTCATGCGGGATGTCAGCCCAATCCTCCACGCGGGCACCCAGTGTGGTGATCGAACAAACCAAGTGGCGCTGCGATACGGAAGTGGCGTTAAGCATGCGGAAATGATCCGGCAGCATAATCCCCTGCATTCGGAACCGGCCAGAAACGCAAAAGCCCCGCAGTGCGGGGCTTTCAGCTTGGGCAAGATGGCGGAAGCGCAGAGATTCGAACTCTGGGGGCTGTTACACCCGGCGGTTTTCAAGACCGCTGCCTTAAACCACTCGGCCACACTTCCTTTCGGGGGCGCATAGTACCGGATCGCAACACACTGTCAAACTCTGATCCTACGTCTGACAGGCGGCTTTGATATCATCACTGCAACTATGGTCACGGAATCCCATTCCGCTTACAGGAGTGTCTAGCCATGCAAGAACGGCAATATCTCAACCCCGCCGCGGCGGAACAACGGGAAGTCAGCGGAGTCCTGCGCAACACCTACGGCCTGCTGGCCATGACCCTGGCCTTCAGCGGCCTGGTCGCCTACGTCTCGCAACAGCTGCACCTGCCCCACCCGGGCCTGCTGCTGACCCTGGTCGGCTTCTACGGCCTGTTCTTCGCCACCCTCAAGCTGCGCGACAGCGGCTGGGGCCTGGTCACCACCTTCGCCCTCACCGGTTTCATGGGCTACACCCTCGGCCCGATCCTGAACCTGTACCTGGGCATGGCCAACGGCGCCAGCATCATTTCCTCGGCGTTCTTCATGACCGCCCTGGTGTTCTTCGGCCTGTCCGCCTACGTGCTGACCACCCGCAAGGACATGAGCTTCCTGTCCGGCTTCATCACCGCCGGCTTCTTCGTCCTGCTGGGCGCCATGCTGGTCTCGCTGTTCTTCCAGATCAGCGGCCTGCAACTGGCGATCAGCGCCGGCTTCGTGCTGTTCTCCTCGGCGGCCATCCTGTTCCAGACCAGCGCCATCATCCACGGTGGCGAGCGCAACTACATCATGGCCACCATCAGCCTGTACGTGTCGATCTACAACATGTTCCTCAGCCTGCTGCAGATCTTCGGCATCATGGGCAGCGACGACTGACGCTTCCCGGCAACACCGGAAAAGCCCGCCTTGGCGGGCTTTTTCCTTTTCCGGCGCAGCAAAATCCCCGCGCTGGCCTTATCATCGCGCTGTAATCCGCCGACCGGCCCATGCCATGAAATTCGCCATCGCCCTCTTCGCCCCGCCCCACTCGCCCGCCGCCCGGCGCGCCCTGCGCTTCGCCGAGGCGGTGCTCGCCGGCGGCCACGAGATCGTCCGCCTGTTCTTCTACCAGGACGGCGTGCACAGCGCTTCGAGCAACCCAGTGAGCGGCCAGGACGAACTGGATGTGGCAGCGGCCTGGACGCGCTTCGTCGGCGAGCACCGCCTCGATGCCGTGGTGTGCATCGCCGCCGCCCTGCGCCGCGGCGTGCTCAACGCCGAGGAAGCCGCCCGCTACCAGCGCCCGGCGGCCAACCTGCAGGCGCCCTGGGAGCTATCCGGCCTCGGCCAGCTGCATGAAGCGACGCAGATGGCGGACCGCCTGGTCTGCTTCGGAGGCGACTGATGGCCAAGTCCCTGCTGATCGTCAGCCGCCAGGCCCCGTGGAGCGGCCCCGGCGCCCGCGAGGCGCTGGACATCGCCCTGGCCGGCGGCGCCTTCGACCTGCCCATCGCCTTCCTTTTCCTCGATGACGGGGTGTTCCAGTTGGCTCCGGGCCAGCAACCCACCAGCCTCGAACAGAAGGATTTGCAGGCCAACCTGCAGGCCCTGCCGCTGTTCGGTGTCGAAAGGCTCTACGCCGCCAAGCGCAGCCTCGCCGAGCGTGGCCTGGCCGACACCGGTCTGAGCCTGCCGGTGGAGGTGCTGGACGACCTCGCATTGCGCCAGCTGACCCAGCAATACGACCAGGTGATCACCCTCTGATGAGCACGCTGCATCTGCTTTCCCATTCCCCGTTCGGCGACGACCGCTTCGACAGCTGCCTGCTGTTGCTGTCCCACGACGACGGCCTGCTGCTCAGCGGCGATGCCGTCTACGCCCTCACCGCCGGCAGTGCACCGCGCCAACGCCTGGAGCACCTACCCAACGCCTGCTTCGCTCTCGCCGAGGACCTGCAGGCGCGCGGCCTGCAGGAACATCTGCCAGCCAACCTGAAGGCCGTGGACTACCCCGCCTTCGTCGACCTCTGCACCCGCTACGACAAGGTCAACGCCTGGCTATGACTACCCTCACGGTGGAAGGGCGCGCCATCGCCCTGGACAAGGACGGCTACCTGCAATACCTGGACGACTGGTCGGTAGCCGCCGCCGAAGCCCTGGCCCGCCAGGAAGGCCTGCACCTCACGCCGGAACACTGGGAAATCCTCCACCTGCTGCGCGAGTTCTATGCGCAGTTCCAGCTGTCGCCGGCCAACCGCCCGCTGATCAAGTACGTGGCCCAGCGCCTGGGCGCGGAAAAGGGCAGCAGCCTGCACCTCAACCTCCTGTTCAAGGGCACCCCGGCCAAGCTTGCCGCCAAGCTCGCCGGCCTGCCGAAGCCGACCAATTGCCTATGACCGCCACGCCTCTCGTCCTGCAGACACCCGCCGAGCATCCTTTCGCGCAGTTCGTGCGCATCCTCGGCAAGGGCAAGCGCGGCGCGCGCAGCCTGACCCGCGAGGAAGCCCGCGAGGCCCTGGGCATGATCCTCGACGGCCAGGTCGAAGAGGCGCAGCTGGGTGCCTTCCTGATGCTGCTGCGGCACAAGGAGGAAAGCGCCGATGAGCTGGCCGGCTTCACCGAGGCCGTGCGCGCGCGCCTGGACGCGCCGCGGATCGCCGTCGACCTCGACTGGCCCAGCTATGCCGGCAAGAAGCGCCACCTGCCCTGGTACCTGCTCGTCGCCAAGTGCCTGGCCGGCAGCGGCACGCGCATCCTCCTGCACGGCGGCGGCGCGCACACCGCCGGGCGCCTGTACACCGAGCAGTTGCTGCAGACGCTGGACATCCCGCTGTGCCGCGACTGGAACGCCGTGGGCGAAGCGCTCGACCAGGGCGGCCTGGCCTTCGCCCCGCTGGTGGACTGGATGCCGCTGCTGCAGCGGATGATCGACCTGCGCAACACCCTCGGCCTGCGCTCGCCCATCCACTCACTGGTGCGCCTGCTCAACCCGCTGGGCGCGCACTGCATCCTGCAGAGCATCTTCCACCCCGGCTACCAGGAAACCCACCGCGAAGGCAGCCGCCTGCTCGGCGACCGCGCCATCGTGATCAAGGGCGAAGGCGGCGAGATCGAGATCAACCCGGACAGCCCGGCGCATCTCTACGGCACCGAAGCGGGCCAGAGCTGGGACGAGGAATGGCCGGCCCTCTCGGCGCTGCGCCACGTCAAGCCGGAGCGCCTGGAGCCGCAGGTGCTGGTCGAATTCTGGCGTGGCGAGCGGGAGGACGCCTACGGCGAACTGGCGGTGGTCGCCACCATCGCCCTGGGCCTGCGCGGGTTGGGCCGCGACCGCGAGGCGGCCTTCGCCGAGGCCCGGCAACGCTGGGCCGCCCGGGACAGATCGATCGGGTAGATAGCTTCTACCCTGTTTTTGCAGCGATCCATCGATAGCAAGGGCGTAGACTGGTTCCCATTCCCTTTCCTGAGGAGCCAGTCATGGGACAGCTCATCGATGGCCGCTGGCAAGACCAGTGGTACGACACCAGCAAGGATGGCCGCTTCCAGCGCGAGAACGCGCAACGCCGCAACTGGGTCTCCGCCGACGGCCAGCCCGGCCCCAGCGGCGAAGGCGGCTTCCGCGCCGAGGCCGGGCGCTACCACCTGTACGTCTCCCTCGCCTGCCCCTGGGCGCACCGCACGCTGATCTACCGCCAGCTCAAGGGCCTGGCCGGGCTGATCGACGTTTCGGTGGTCAGTTGGCTGATGCGGGAGAACGGCTGGACCTTCGACCGCAGCCTGGGCTCCACCGGCGACGCCCTGGACGGCCTGGAGTTCCTGCACCAGCGCTACACCCGCGACGATCCGCACTACACCGGCCGCGTCACCGTGCCGGTGCTGTGGGACAAGCAGCGCAAGCGGATCGTCAGCAATGAGTCGGCGGAAATCATCCGCATGTTCAACTCGGCCTTCGACGGCCTGACCGGCAACGATCTGGACCTCTATCCCACAGCCTTGCAGGGCGAGATCGACGCGCTGAACGAGCGCATCTACCCGGCGGTGAACAACGGCGTGTACCGTGCCGGCTTCGCTACCAGCCAGGAAGCCTATGAGGAAGCGTTCGTCACTCTGTTCGAGGAACTGGACTGCCTGGAGAAGCGCCTGGGCGAACGGCGCTACCTGACCGGCGAATACCTGACCGAGGCCGATATCCGCCTGTTCACCACGCTGATCCGCTTCGACGCCGTGTACCACGGGCACTTCAAGTGCAACCTGTGGCGCCTGGCCGACTACCCGAACCTGTCCGGCTGGCTGCGCGAGCTGTACCAGTTGCCGGGGGTGGCGGGCACGGTGAACTTCCAGCACATCAAGAATCACTATTACGGCAGCCACCACACCATCAACCCAACCGGCATAGTGCCGCTGGGGCCTCAGCAGGATTTCAGCGGGCCGCACGGGCGCGAGCATCTGCCGGGCAAGGGGATTGCGCGCAAGGGCTGAGACCCGGGCTATTCGTAGGATCGAGGGGGACGCCTAGTCCTTGCTCGCGAAGGGGTTTGCCGGGGGAGTAGGTGCTGGGTTTAGAGCACCCTCTCCCCAACCCTCTCCCTGAAGGGAGAGGGGGCTGTCCTGAGTGGACAGTGAGTTCGGAGTAATCCTGAAAGTCCTATCTATCCCCGCCCTTCCCGCGAGCACGAAAACGTAGGGCGTATAACCGTTCGCGGTTATACGCCGTCGGCCCGAGCACTGAAGCCAAGGACAGCAGCGCATTCGCCCCCGTAGGAGCGGGCCCTTGCCCGCGATTCGCGGGTGAACAAAGCGGGGCTCAGAGCGGCTTGTCGATGCCGTCGTAGATCTTCTGCAGGGCGTCCAGGCGTTCCTGGTAGCGCTGCTTCAGGCAGGCCTTGTCGCGGCCGCAGGCGCGGCGCTGGTCCAGCCAGGCGAGTTGGGCATCGCCCATGTTGCCGCGCATGCCCATGGCGAACAGGCCGCTGAGCAGGCGGTAGGTGGTGGCCATCTGCACGTCCAGTTCGGACAGCTGGCGGTCGGCGCAGATGGCTTTTTCGTCGGCGTGGCGGGCCTTCTTGCAGTCGAAGCTGGCGGCGCCGGCCGGCAAGGCGGCGGCAGCCAGGGCGCAAGCCGCACCCCAGGCCATCGCCGCATGCCAGACCTTCATGGCTGGCCTTCGAACCAGGCTAGCTTGTCGCGCAGGGTGACCACTTCGCCGACGATGACCAACGTCGGCGCGTGCACTTCGTGCTCGGCGACCAGTTGCGGCAGGTTGGCCAGGGTGCCGGTGAACACGCGCTGATGTTCGGTGGTGCCCTGCTGGATCAGCGCTGCGGGGGTGTCGGCGGAGCGGCCGTGGCGCACCAGTTCCTCGCAGATTACCGGCAGGCCCACCAGGCCCATGTAGAACACCAGGGTCTGGCCCGGCGCCACCAGGTCGTTCCACGGCAGGTCGGTGCTGCCGTCCTTCAGGTGGCCGGTGACGAAGCGCACCGACTGCGCATAGTCACGGTGGGTCAGCGGAATGCCGGCGTAGGCCGCGCAGCCGCTGGCCGCGGTGATGCCCGGCACCACCTGGAAGGGAATGCCGTTGGCCGCCAGTTCGTCGATTTCCTCGCCGCCACGGCCGAAGATGAACGGATCGCCGCCCTTCAGGCGCAGCACGCGCTTGCCCTGTTTGGCCAGCTCGACCAGCTTGCGGTTGATCTCGTCCTGCGGCACGGCGTGGTCGGCGCGACGCTTGCCGACGTACAGGCGGTCGGCGTCGCGGCGGCACAGTTCGAGGATGGCCGGGGCCACCAGGCGGTCGTAGAGCACCACGTCGGCCTGCTGCATCAGGCGCAGGGCGCGGAAGGTCAGCAGGTCCGGGTCGCCCGGGCCGGCGCCGACCAGGTAGACCTCGCCGCGGGCCTCGGCCTGGCCGTTTTCCAGCTTGTCGGCCAACAGGCGCTCGGCTTCCGCCGGCTGCCCGGCGAGCATGCGTTCGGCCACCGGGCCCTGGAACACTTCCTCCCAGAACTGGCGGCGCTGCTGCAGGTCCGGCAGGCGCTGCTTGACCGCTTCGCGGAAGCGGCTGGCCAGCCCGGCCAGTTGGCCGTAGGTGGCGGGAATCCAGGTTTCCAGCTTGGCCCGCAGCAGGCGCGCCAGCACCGGCGCGTCGCCGCCGCTGGAGACCGCCAGCAGCAAGGGCGAGCGATCGACGATGGCGGGGAAGATCACACTGCACAGCGCCGGCGCATCCACTACGTTGACCGGCACACCGCGGGCGTGGGCATCGCGGGACACCTGGGCGTTCAGCGGCTCGTCGTCGGTGGCGGCGATGACCAGCACGCAGTCGCCGAGGTCAGCCTCGGCGTAGCGGCGTTCCAGCAGTTCGCCACCGCCCTGCTCCACCAGCTCGCGCAACTCGCTGTGGACCTGCGGCGCGACCACGCGCAGCACGGCGCCGGCACTGTCGAGCAGGCGCGCCTTGCGCAGGGCGACTTCACCGCCGCCGACCAGAAGTGCGCGACGCCCGCGCAGGACGTGGAACAGCGGCAGCGCATCCATCTCAGCCGATCACCTCGATGCCGCCCATGTAGGGCTTGAGCACCTCGGGTACGCGGATGCTGCCGTCGGCCTGCTGGTAGTTTTCCAGCACGGCGACCAGGGTGCGGCCCACCGCCAGGCCGGAGCCGTTGAGGGTGTGCAGCAGTTCCGGCTTGCCGGTTTCCGGGTTGCGGAAGCGCGCCTGCATGCGGCGGGCCTGGAAGTCGCCGCAGTTGGAGCAGGAGGAAATCTCGCGGTACTTGTCCTGGCTCGGCACCCAGACTTCCAGGTCGTAGGTCTTGGCCGCGCTGAAGCCCATGTCGCCGGTGCACAGGGCCAGCACGCGGTACGGCAGCTCCAGGGCCTGCAGCACCTTCTCGGCGTTGCCGACCAGGCTTTCCAGGGCTTCCCAGGACTTCGTCGGCTCGACGATCTGCACCATCTCGACCTTGTCGAACTGGTGCTGGCGGATCATCCCGCGGGTGTCGCGGCCCGAGGCGCCGGCTTCGCTGCGGAAGCATGGGGTGTGGGCGACGAACTTCAGCGGCAGCTCCTTGGCGTCGAGGATCTGCCCGGCGACGATGTTGGTCAGCGAAACCTCGGCGGTGGGAATCAGGTACAGGTCGGCTTCGCCGTCGCGGCCGATCTTGAACAGGTCTTCCTCGAACTTCGGCAGCTGGCCGGTGCCCTGCAGGGCCGGGGCCTGCACCAGGTACGGGGTGTAGGCCTCCTCGTAGCCGTGCTCGCGGGTGTGCAGGTCGATCATGAACTGCGCCAGGGCGCGGTGCAGGCGGGCGATCGGGCCGCGCATCAGGGCGAAGCGGGCGCCGGACAGCCGTGCGGCGGTCTCGAAGTCCAGCCAGCCGTGCTGCTCGCCGAGGGCGACGTGGTCCTTGATCGCGAAGTCGAAGCTGCCCGGGGTGCCCCAGCGGCGCACTTCCAGGTTGTCTTCCTCGTCCGCGCCGACCGGCACCGACTCATGGGGCAGGTTGGGGATGGTCAGCAGCTGGGCGTCCAACTCGGCCTGGATCGCATCCAGCTCGCGCTTGCCGGCTTCCAGCTCGTCGGCCATGCGGTTGACCTCGGCCTTGAGCGGCTCGACGTCCTCGCCACGCTTCATGGCCTGGCCGATCGCCTTGGAGCGCGTGTTGCGCTCGGCCTGCAGGGTTTCGGTGCGGGTCTGCACGGCCTTGCGCTGGTTCTCCAGCGCTTCGATGCGCGCCACGTCCAGGGTGAAGCCGCGGGCGGCGAGGCGGTCGGCCACTTCCTGCGGCTGGGTGCGTACCAGTTTGGAATCGAGCATGGTCTGTTCTCGTGTCTAGTGTCGGCGGCGTGCGGGCGCCGCTCAGGATTTTCTGCGTTTTCTCGGGCTGGCCCGGTCCAGGGCCGCCAGGTGCTTGAGCTTCTCGCCGATCTTCAGTTCCAGGCCGCGGGGCACGGGCTGGTAATACTGGCGCGGTTCGAGCTGTTCAGGGAAGTAGTCTTCCCCGGCGGCATAGGCGTCGGGCTCGTCATGGGCATAACGATACTCCTCGCCGTAGCCGAGATTCTTCATCAGTTTGGTCGGTGCGTTGCGCAGGTGCAGCGGCACTTCCAGCGAGCCGTTCTCGGCCACATCGCGGCGCGCTGTGTTGTAGGCGTTGTAGACGGCGTTGCTCTTCGGCGCGCAGGCCAGGTAGACGATGGCCTGGGCGATGGCCAGCTCGCCTTCGGGGCTGCCCAGGCGCTCCTGCACGTCCCAGGCGTGCAGGCACAGGGTCAGCGCGCGGGGGTCGGCGTTGCCGATGTCCTCGCTGGCCATGCGCACCACGCGGCGGGCGATGTAGAGCGGGTCGCAGCCGCCGTCGAGCATGCGTGCGTACCAGTAGAGCGCGCCATCGGGACTGGAGCCGCGCACCGACTTGTGCAGCGCGCTGATCTGGTCGTAGAAGGCCTCGCCGCCCTTGTCGAAGCGCCGGCGGCTGTCGCCCAGCAGGTTCTGCAGCAGTTCGGCGCTGATCTCGCCGCCGTCCTCGGCCAGGTCGGAGGCGTTCTCCAGCAGGTTGAGCAGGCGCCGGCCGTCACCGTCGGCGGCGGCCATGAGGATGGCGAAGCTCTCCTCCGGCAGGCTCAGGTGGCGCTTGCCCAGGCCCTTGTCCTCGCTCAGGGCGCGCTGCACCAGCTTGCGCAGGGCGGCTTCGTCCAGGCTTTTCAGCACGTAGACGCGGGCCCGCGAGAGCAGCGCGTTGTTCAGCTCGAACGAGGGGTTCTCGGTGGTAGCACCGATGAAGATCAGGGTGCCGTCTTCGACGTAGGGCAGGAAGGCGTCCTGCTGGCTCTTGTTGAAGCGGTGCACCTCGTCGACGAAGAGGATGGTGCGGCGACCGTACTGCGCGGCCTGCTGCTTGGCCATCTCCACCGACTGGCGGATTTCCTTCACCCCCGAGAGCACCGCGGAGATGGTCTCGAAGTGGGCGTCGGAGACCTGCGCCAGCAGCTTGGCCAGGGTGGTCTTGCCCACGCCCGGCGGGCCCCAGAAGATCATCGAGTGCAGCGCGCCCTGCTCCAGCGCCTCGCGCAGCGGCTTGCCGCGGGCGAGCAGGTGCTCCTGGCCGACGTATTCGTCCAGGCTGGCGGCGCGCAGGCGCGCGGCCAGGGGCTGGGCTACGGGTTCGGAACGGAACAGGTCCACGCTGCTACCTCATGGGCGCCGCGCCAGGCGGCGGCCCTTCACTCCTGAATGACGTCGACGCCCTTGGGCGCCTCGAACACGAACTGCTTGGCGTCCACCGGCTGGTTCATCTTCACGTCGAAGAACAGGATGTTGGTGCGCTGGCCGACGCTGTCGATCAGTTGCATGTCGTTGACCACCCCGTTGCGGAAGGAAATCCGCAGGTTGTCGAACAGGGTGTCCTTGTCCTTCGGCTTGAGGATGAAGTCGACCACGTTGCCGCCGTCCTTGCTGGTGATGTCGAAGCTCTCGTGGATCTTCGAGATGTCGCCGGAAAGCAGCAGTGCCGGGGTCTGGGTCAGGCGCTGGTCGAGCTTCTGGATGGTCACCTGCTGCAGGTCCGGGTCGTACAGCCAGATCTTCTCGCCGTTGGAGATCAGCAGTTGCTCCTGGGGCGCGTCGGTGTGCCAGCGGAACAGGCCCGGGCGCTTGAGCGCCAGGTTGCCGGCGGTTTCCTGCAGGCGGGTGCCGCTGCCGTCCAGGGTCAGCTGGGAGAAGCGCGCGCTCAGGGTCTGGGCCTTGCTCAGCATGGCGCTCAGGCGCTGGGTGGCGGCGTCGTCGGCGTGGGCCTGGACGCCGGCGACGGCCAGCGCTGCAAGCACGAGCATGCGGATCAGTCGCATGGAAATCCTCGATCAGTCGCGGATGGGAGCCGGCGCGACCACTTCGCGCGAGCCGTTGGAATTCATCGGGGTGACCACACCGGCCATTTCCATCGCCTCGATCATGCGCGCGGCACGGTTGTAGCCGATCTTCAGCTTGCGCTGCACCGCGGAGATGGAGGCGCGGCGGCTCTCGGTGACGAAGCGCACGGCCTCGTCGTACAGCGGGTCGTCCTCGCTGCCCTCGCCGCCTTCGCCACCACCGCCGCCGCCACCGTCGAAGCCGCCGCCACCGCCTTCATCGGCGCCGGCGAGGATGTCTTCGATGTAGTCGGGCGCGCCGCGCAGCTTCCAGGCCTCGACCACGCGGTGCACTTCCTCGTCAGAAACGAAGGCGCCGTGGACGCGGATCGGCAGGCCGGTGCCCGGCGGCAGGTAGAGCATGTCGCCGTGGCCGAGCAGCTGTTCGGCGCCGCCCTGGTCGAGGATGGTCCGCGAGTCGATCTTGCTCGACACCTGGAAGGCGATACGCGTCGGGATGTTGGCCTTGATCAGGCCGGTGATCACGTCCACCGAGGGGCGCTGGGTGGCGAGGATCAGGTGGATGCCCGCGGCCCGCGCCTTCTGCGCGATACGGGCGATAAGCTCTTCGACCTTCTTGCCGACGATCATCATCATGTCGGCGAATTCGTCGACCACCACGACGATGGTCGGCAGCGTCTGCAGCAGCGGCGCCTCGTCTTCCATGCTCTCGCGGCGGTACAGCGGGTCGGTCAGCGGCGTGCCGGCCTCCTCGGCGTCCTTCACCTTGCGGTTGAAGCCGGCCAGGTTGCGCACGCCCATGGCGGCCATCAGCTTGTAGCGCCGCTCCATCTCGGCGACGCTCCAGCGCAGGGCGTTGGCCGCCTCCTTCATGTCGGTGACCACCGGGCAGAGCAGGTGCGGGATGCCTTCGTAGATCGACAGTTCGAGCATCTTCGGGTCGATCATGATCAGCCGCGCGTCCGCCGGCGTGGACTTGAACAGGATCGACAGGAGCATGGCGTTCACCCCCACCGACTTACCGGAGCCGGTGGTACCGGCCACCAGCAGGTGCGGCATGCGCGCCAGGTCGGTGATGACCGGGTTGCCGCCAATGTCGTGGCCCAGGGCCAGCGGCACGGTGGACTTGTGCTCGTCGTATTCCGGCGACATCAGCACTTCGGAGAAGCGCACCATCTGCCGGTCTTCGTTGGGGATCTCGATGCCCACGGTGGTCTTGCCGGGGATCACCTCGACCACCCGCACGCTGATCACCGCCAGCGAGCGCGCCAGGTCCTTGGCCAGGTTGGAGATGCGGCTGACCTTCACGCCGGCCGCCGGCTGGATCTCGAAGCGGGTGATCACCGGGCCCGGATGGACCGACTCGACCACCACCTCGACGCCGAACTCCTTGAGCTTGATCTCCAGCAGGCGCGACATGGCCTCCAGGGATTCGGGGGAGTAGCTGCGCTTCTTCTCGCCGGCCGGGTCGAGGATCGACAGCGGCGGCAAAGTGCCCTCGACAGCGGTATCGACGAACAGCGGAGCCTGTTTTTCCTTGAGCACGCGCTTGCTGGGCTCGACCGGCTTGGGCGGCGGCGGCGCGTCGATCTTCGGCGCCGGGCGCTTCTCGCGCTCCTGCACGCTCTTGACCAGGGCCTCCTCGCGCTCGATCAGGCGTTCCTTGACCTTGGCCTGCTCGCGGCGGTCGGGCACCACGGGCGCGGCCACCTCGGCGACGCGCTCGTCCACCTCGCGCAGTTGCGCGACCAGTTGCTTGCGCTCGCTGCGCGCGCTCAACCAGCGGTTGAAGGCGTTCTGGATCAGTTCGAAGAGATCGAGGGTGATCTTCCCGGTGACGTCCATCACCTGGAACCAGGACAGGTCGGCGAACACCGTCAGGCCGAACAGGAACAGGGCGATGAACAGCAGGGTGCTGCCCTGCACGTTGAGGGCGTTCAACGCCAGCTGGCCGAGGCTTTCGCCCACGGCGCCACCGGCGGAGGCCGGCAGGTGGCCGCCGCCGATGTGGAAATGGATGTAGGCCAGCGCCGAACCGGAGAGGATCAGGAACACCAGGCCGATCAGCCGCCAGGAGAACAGCCAGCCGCTGAACTCCCAGGCCATGTGGCGCTTGCGGAAGATCTGCCAGGTCTTGACCCCCAGCAGCAGCGGGAACAGGTAGGCGAAGTACCCCAGCGCGACGAAGAGGATGTCGGCGCTCAGGGCCCCCAGGCGACCAGCGGCATTCTGCACCTGCTCGACGTGGCTGGAATGGCTCCAGCCCGGATCGGACGAATCGTAGGTGAGCAGCGCCATCCACAGGTAAAGGCAGAGCGCGCCGAGCGCGATCAGGGCCCCTTCCTTCAGGCGAATGTGCAATTGCTGACGCCAGGCTGCGGCGTGGCTAGCGGTGGTCGAGTCCTTCAAAACGCGTCTATTCCTGCGCACTGGGCGCGTCCGAGAGTCATCTGGCGACAAAACGGGCCTATTGTACGGCTTTGGCCGCTCGATGCCACAGGGCCCGCCGCGGCGCCTTTTGCCGCCTTTTCCAGGTTCGGTGTAGCATAGCCCACCAAGGTTTCACGGCTGCTCAATTGGAGCATGCATTCTCTTACGTGACAAAGGCTTATGGAGTCTTTTTATGAGTGAAGTCAAGCATTCGCGCCTGATCGTCCTGGGCTCCGGCCCGGCGGGTTACACCGCTGCCGTGTACGCCGCGCGGGCCAACCTCAAGCCTGTTGTCATCACCGGCATCCAGCCCGGCGGCCAGCTCACCACCACCACCGAGGTCGACAACTGGCCGGGCGACGTCGAGGGCCTGACCGGTCCCGCCCTGATGGAGCGCATGGAGCAGCACGCCAAGCGTTTCGATACCGAGATCGTCTACGACCACATCCACACCGCCGAGTTGCAGCAGAAGCCGTTCATCCTCAAGGGTGACAGCGGCACCTACAGCTGCGACGCGCTGATCATCGCCACTGGCGCCTCCGCACAATACCTGGGCATGAGCTCGGAAGAGGCCTTCATGGGCAAGGGCGTTTCCGCCTGCGCCACCTGCGACGGCTTCTTCTACCGCAACCAGGTGGTCTGCGTGGTCGGCGGCGGCAACACCGCGGTCGAGGAAGCGCTGTACCTGGCCAACATCGCCAAGGAAGTGCACCTGATCCACCGCCGCGACAAGCTGCGCTCAGAGAAGATCCTCCAGGACAAGCTGTTCGAGAAGGCCAGGAACGGCAACGTGCGCCTGCACTGGAACACCACCCTGGACGAGGTCCTGGGCGACGACATGGGCGTGATCGGCGTGCGCCTGAAGGACGTGGACAGCGGCGAGACCCGCCAGTTGGACCTGGCCGGCGTGTTCATCGCCATCGGCCACAAGCCCAACACCGACCTGTTCACCGGCCAGCTGGAAATGCGTGACGGCTACCTGGTGGTCAAGGGCGGCGGCGAAGGCAATGCCACCGCCACCAGCATCCCCGGCGTGTTCGCCGCGGGCGACGTGGCCGACCACGTCTACCGCCAGGCCATCACCTCGGCCGGCGCCGGCTGCATGGCCGCGCTGGACGCCGAGAAATACCTCGACGACAGTCACTGACAGGCCCGGGGAGGGCCCGCCCTCCCCTACCCCGCCATGCTCAGTTGGCTCTCCCGCAGCAATTTCGACTTCCCGCCCCTCGACCAGGCCCTGCACGAGCCCAACGGCCTGCTCGCGGCCGGCGGCGACCTCGACCCGCGCCGCCTGGTGGCCGCCTACCGCCACGGCTGCTTCCCCTGGTACCAGGACGACCAGCCGATCCTCTGGTGGTCGCCGGACCCGCGCACCGTGCTCTTCCCCGACGAACTGCACGTTTCCCGCAGCCTGGCCAAGTGCCTGCGCCAGGGCCGCTACCGGGTGACCTTCGACACGGCCTTCGACCAGGTCATCGCCGCCTGCGCCGCGCCGCGCGACTATGCCGACGGCACCTGGATCACCCAGCCGATGCAGGACGCCTACCGCCAACTGCACCGCATGGGCATCGCCCACTCGGTGGAAAGCTGGGACGGCGACGAATTGGTCGGCGGCCTCTACGGCCTGGCCATGGGCCGGCTGTTCTTCGGCGAATCCATGTTCAGCCGCACCGACAACGCCTCCAAGGTGGCATTCGTCACCCTGGCGCAACATCTGCGCGCCGCCGGGTTCGTATTGATCGACTGCCAGATGCCCACCCAGCACCTGCACAGCTTCGGCGCCCACGCCATCAGCCGTGCCGATTTCGCCAGCCACCTGCGCCGTCATCTCGACGAAACGCCGCTCTGCGACTGGCGTTCGCAAGCGGACTCGCGCGGACTGGCATAAACTTGCCAGAGGGTTATCGCGGGGGTTGACCATGACCGAACTGGCCCGACTGAAGTTCTACGCGACACAGCCGCATCCATGCAGCTATCTGCCCGAGGAGCAGGCCACCACCCTGTTCCTCGATCCCAGCCAGCCCATGGACGCGCAGCTGTACGCCTCGTTGTCGGAAGTCGGTTTCCGTCGCAGCGGCGAGCACCTCTATCGCCCGCACTGCCAGCACTGCACCGCCTGCATCCCGGCGCGCATCCCCGCCGCGGGCTTCCAGCCCAATCGCCAGCAGAAGCGCATCATCAAGCGCAACACCGATCTCAAGGTGCTCAAGCGCCGCCCGGCCTTCACCGAGGAGTACTACGCGCTGTACATGCGCTACATCGAGCAGCGCCACGCCGACGGCGACATGTATCCACCCAGCCGCGACCAGTTCAGCACCTTCCTGGTGCGCGATCTGCCGTTCAGCTGCTTCTACGAGTTCCGCCTGCAGGGCCGCCTGCTCGCCGTGGCGGTCACCGACGTGCTGCCCAACGGCCTGTCGGCGGTCTACACCTTCTACGACCCCGACGAGGAACGCCGCAGCCTGGGGCGCTACGCGATCCTCTGGCAGATCGCCGAAACCGAGCGCCTGGGCCTGTACGCGGTGTACCTCGGCTACTGGATCAAGAACTGCCGGAAGATGAACTACAAGACCCAGTACCGGCCGATCGAACTCTTCGTCAACCAGCGCTGGGTGGCGCTCAGCTGAAGCAAGCGCTCCGCTTCTGGCGTACGACATGGATTTCAGGCACAATACTCGCCTTTTTTCAGGCCACCCAGGCCATTCATAGACACCGAGGGCTCTACTGCATGTCGAAAGAAGACAGCTTCGAAATGGAAGGCACTGTCGTCGACACCCTGCCCAACACCATGTTCCGCGTGGAGTTGGAGAACGGGCACGTCGTTACCGCGCACATCTCCGGCAAGATGCGCAAGAACTACATCCGCATCCTGACCGGCGACAAGGTTCGCGTCGAACTGACTCCCTACGACCTGAGCAAGGGTCGCATCACCTACCGCGCACGTTGAGCGCAAGGTGAATCCGGGCCACGGCCCGGACGAATAGCAAAACGCCCGGCATTGCCGGGCGTTTGCATTTGGGCCGCAAGGCCGACCGTCAGGCCGGCTCCGCGGTGACCACCTCGTACTCGAAGACCAGCTCGCCGTCCTTCAGGTCGATGTGCGCCACGCCACCGTGCTCGGCCAGTTCGCCGAACAGGATCTGCTCGGCCAGGGGCCGCTTGATCTTGTCCTGAATCAGCCGCGCCATCGGGCGCGCGCCCATCTGCGGGTCGTAGCCCTTCTCCGCCAGCCAGTTGCGTGCCACGTCGCTGACCTCGAGCTGGACGCGCTTGTCCTCCAGCTGCGCCTGCAGCTCGGTGAGGAACTTGTCGACCACGCTCTTGATCGTCTCGTGGCTGAGCCGGCCGAACTGGATGATGGTGTCCAGGCGGTTGCGGAACTCCGGCGTGAAGCTCTTCTTGATCACTTCCATGGCATCGCTGGCGTGGTCCTGCTGGCTGAAGCCGATGGAGGCCCGCGCCGCGGTTTCCGCGCCGGCGTTGGTGGTCATGATGACGATGACATTGCGGAAGTCCGCCTTGCGCCCGTTGTTGTCGGTCAGGGTGCCATGGTCCATCACCTGCAGCAGCAGGTTGAAGACTTCCGGGTGGGCCTTCTCGATCTCGTCCAGCAGCAGCACGCAGTGCGGCGTCTTGGTGATGGCCTCGGTGAGCAGGCCGCCCTGGTCGAAGCCGACGTAACCCGGAGGGGCGCCGATCAGCCGCGACACGGTATGCCGCTCCATGTACTCGGACATGTCGAAGCGCACCAGCTCCACACCCATCGCCTTGGCCAACTGGCGGGCGACCTCGGTCTTGCCCACCCCGGTGGGGCCGGCGAAGAGGAAGGAGCCGACCGGCTTGTCCGGCGACTTCAGGCCCGCGCGGGACAGCTTGATGGCGGTGGACAGCGACTCGATGGCCGCATCCTGACCGAACACCGTCAGCTTGAGGTCGCGCTCGAGGTTGCGCAGCAGTTCCTTGTCCGAGCTGGTGACGTGCTTCGGCGGAATCCGCGCGATCTTCGCCACTATGTCCTCGACCTGGGCCACCTCGATGCGCTTCACGCGCTTCTCTTCCGGCTGCAGGCGCTGGTAGGCGCCGGCTTCGTCGATGACGTCGATGGCCTTGTCCGGCATGTGCCGGTCATTGATGTAGCGCGCGGCCAGTTCGGCGGCGGCGCGCAGGGCCTCGTCGCTGTACTCGATGTGGTGGTGCTGCTCGAAGCGCGGCTTCAGGCCCTTGAGGATGCCCACGGTGTCTTCCACCGACGGCTCGGTGACGTCGACCTTCTGGAAGCGCCGCGCCAGGGCCCGATCCTTCTCGAAGATGCCGCGGAATTCCTGGAAGGTGGTCGAGCCGATGCAGCGGATTTCCCCGGAGGACAGCAACGGCTTGAGCAGGTTGGACGCGTCCATCACCCCGCCGGACGCCGCGCCGGCGCCGATGATGGTGTGGATTTCGTCGATGAACAGCACCGCGTGCGGGCGCTTGCGCAGCTCGTTGAGCAGCGCCTTGAAGCGCTTCTCGAAGTCGCCGCGGTACTTGGTGCCGGCCAGCAGCGCGCCCAGGTCCAGGGAGTAGACCACGCTGTCGGCCAGCAGGTCCGGCACCTGGCCGTCGACGATGCGCTTGGCCAGGCCTTCGGCGATGGCGGTCTTGCCGACGCCGGCCTCACCCACCAGCAGCGGGTTGTTCTTGCGCCGCCGGGCGAGGATCTGCGCCACGCGCTCCACCTCGGCCTCGCGACCGACCAGCGGGTCGATGCGACCCTGGCGCGCCAGGTCGTTGAGGTTGCTGGCGTAGGCGTCCAGCGGGTGGCTGGAGGTGGAGGACTCGCCGCCCTCCTCGTCCTGCATTTCCTGGTCGCTTTCCGGGTGCTCGGCATGGCCCGGCACCTTGGAGATGCCGTGGGCGATGTAGTTCACCACGTCTATGCGGGCGACGCTCTGCTGCTTGAGCAGGAACACCGCCTGGCTCTCCTGCTCGCTGAAGATGGCCACCAGCACGTTGGCGCCGGTCACTTCGCGCTTGCCGGAACTCTGCACGTGGAACACCGCGCGCTGCAGCACGCGCTGGAAGCCCAGGGTCGGCTGGGTCTCGCGGTCCTCGTCGTGCTGCGGGATCAGCGGCGTGGTGGAATCGATGAATTCCTGCAGATCACGACGCAGTTTGTCCAGGTTCGCCCCGCAGGCGCGCAGCACTGTGGCCGCCGCCTCGTTGTCCAGGAGCGCCAGCAGCAGGTGCTCGACGGTCATGAACTCATGCCGTTTTGCCCGCGCTTCCTTGAAGGCGAGATTGAGGGTGACTTCGAGCTCTCGATTCAACATGGCTTCACCTCGCTCCAAACATCCGCATCAGCTTTCTTTCTCAATCTCACACAACAGTGGATGCTGGCTCTCCCTCGCATACTGATTGACCTGCATGGCCTTGGTCTCGGCGATGTCACGGGTGAACGTGCCGCAGACCGCCTTACCTTGAGTATGTACGGTCAACATGACCTTGGTCGCCTGCTCCCGGTTCATGTTGAAGTACAGCTCCAGTACCTCTACCACGAAATCCATCGGCGTGTAGTCATCGTTGAACATGATGACCCTGTACATCGGCGGAGGTTTCAGGGCCGGCTTGGATTCTTCGACCGCGAGCCCGGCCCCCTCTTCCTCGAGGGGATCGGGACGGTCCTGATTGAATGTTAGTCGAATCTGGCTACTTGCATGCATGCTGGAATAAATGGGTTCGCAACGTGGGAATTAAAGGCCTGAGTGGAGTTTGACCTGAATCTCAGGCGCGGACGAGAGCGCCTTGACTAACCCCAAAACGGTGTTACAAACAAAGGATACCCCACAGCGGGTATCAGGCGTTCTGCGGCCCTGGAACCTCTAGGGTTGGAGCGGAATCGTAGTGGATGATACTCCAGCGATGGAGTCCTTTGCAGAGGGATATCAGCATGCTCAGCGGTAAGGTCAAGTGGTTCAACAACGCCAAGGGCTATGGATTCATCCTGGCCGACGGCCGAGATGAGGACCTGTTCGCTCATTACTCGGCAATCCAGATGGATGGCTACAAGACGCTCAAGGCCGGCCAGCCGGTCAGCTTCGAGATCCTGCAAGGTCCGAAGGGTCTGCATGCGGTGAACATCCAGCCGATCGGCGCCAGCGCGCCGGCCAGCGCCGCCCAGGCCAGCCCCAGCAGCGAGGTGCAGAGCGTCACCGCAGAAGCCTGATTCCCCCTGCCCCGCCATTTCCGGCGAAGCGATGAAGAAAGGCCGGTGGAAACCGGCCTTTTTTCGTTGTCTCACGCCTGTTACATCCTGGCGATCATGGCCTCGCCGAACTCCGAGCAGGACGCCAGCTTGGCGCCGTCCATCAGCCGCTCGAAATCGTAGGTCACGGTCTTGGCCGCGATGGCGCCGTTCATCCCCTTGATGATCAGGTCGGCCGCCTCGGTCCAGCCCATGTGGCGCAGCATCATCTCGGCGGAGAGGATCAGCGAGCCCGGGTTGACCTTGTCCTGCCCGGCGTACTTGGGCGCGGTGCCGTGGGTCGCCTCGAACATGGCTACCGAATCCGACAGGTTGGCCCCCGGCGCGATGCCGATGCCGCCCACTTCCGCCGCCAGGGCGTCGGAGAGGTAGTCGCCGTTCAGGTTCAGGGTGGCGATCACGTCGTACTCGGCCGGGCGCAGCAGGATCTGCTGCAGCATGGCGTCGGCGATCACGTCCTTGACCACGATGTTCTTGCCGGTCACCGGGTTCTTGAACTGCATCCAGGGGCCGCCGTCCAGCAGCTCGGCGCCGAACTCCTCGCGGGCCAGCTCGTAGCCCCAGTCCTTGAAGGCGCCCTCGGTGAATTTCATGATGTTGCCCTTGTGCACCAGGGTGACCGAGCTGCGGTCGTTGTCCACGGCGTACTGCAGGGCCTTGCGCACCAGGCGCCGGGTACCTTCCCGGGAAACCGGCTTGATGCCGATGCCGCAATCCTCGGTGAAGCGGATCTTCTTGACGCCCATCTCCTCGGTGAGGAACTTGATGACCTTCTCGGCTTCGGGCGAACCGGCCTTCCACTCGACGCCGGCGTAGATGTCCTCGGAGTTCTCGCGGAAGATCACCATGTCCACGTCGCCGGGCTTCTTCACCGGGCTGGGCACGCCCTCGAACCAGCGCACCGGGCGCAGGCAGACGTAGAGGTCGAGCTGCTGGCGCAGGGCCACGTTGAGGGAGCGGATGCCGCCGCCGACGGGGGTGGTCAGCGGGCCCTTGATGGACACCACGTAGTCACGCACGGCTTCCAGGGTCTCTTCGGGCAGCCAGGTGTCCTGGTCGTAGACCTGGGTGGCCTTCTCGCCGGCATAGACCTCCATCCAGGCGATCTTGCGCTGTCCGCTGTAGGCCTTTTCCACTGCCGCATCGACGACGTCGATCATGACCGGACTGATGTCCACGCCGATGCCGTCGCCTTCGATGTAGGGAATGATCGGGTTGTTCGGTACCTTCAGGGAATTGTCGGCATTGACGGTGATGCGCTCACCTGCGGCCGGCACCTGGATCTTCTGGTATCCCATGCTGAACTCCGTGCTGTGGTTGAACCTCAGGGACCAGCCCCGCTTCGTCGCGGCGTGACGGGAACAGGCCCGGGTTCCTGAGGGTAGCCCAGTTGCCGGCCCCTAACCACAATCTTATGCCTTAGTCTAAAAGCCGCGGGTGCGTCACCCCGCCGCGAGAGTGGTATACTGCGCGCCGTGACTTCACAGTCATCGAGGTCCGAGCCGTCTGGGACCAGACCCCTCCCCTCGCAACGGCCACGTCGCCACCCTGACGCGGTCGTACAACGCTCTACTGGCGCCCCTATATCCCCGCGGCAATTCTCGAATGCCGGCACCTTGCCGTGTCGGACGAAAGCGCCCACCAAGGCGTATCGAGACTCTGTGCGCGCCCAGCAAAGAAGAGAGTCATAGTAGATGTCCAACCGCTCGAAGATCACCTACACCTTCACCGACGAAGCACCCGCCCTCGCCACCTACTCGCTCCTCCCGATCGTCAAGGCCTTCGCCGCCTCCGCCGACATTGACGTCGAAACCCGCGACATCTCTCTTGCAGGACGCATCCTCGCCGCCTTCACCGACAAGCTCGGCGACAAGGCCATCGAAGACGACCTGGCCTACCTCGCCAAGCTGGCCACCGCACCCGACGCCAACATCATCAAGCTGCCGAACATCAGCGCCTCGGTCCCCCAGCTCAAGGGCGCCATCGCCGAGCTGCAGGCCCTGGGCTACGCCGTCCCGGACTTCCCGGAAGACCCGCAGACCGACGCAGAGAAAGACACCCGCGCCCGCTACGCCAAGGTCCTGGGCAGCGCCGTGAACCCGGTCCTGCGCGAAGGCAACTCCGACCGCCGCGCCCCCGCCGCGGTCAAGGCCTACGCCCGCAAGCACCCGCACAGCATGGGCAAGTGGAGCATGGCCTCGCGCTCCCACGCTGACTACATGCGTGGCGGCGACTTCTTCTCCAGCGAGCAGTCGGTCACCATCCCCAAGGCCGGTGAAGTCCGCCTCGAGTTCGTCGGCAAGGACGGCAAGGTCGAGCTGAAGAAAACCCTGAAGATGCAGGAAGGCGAAGTCCTCGACAGCATGTTCATGAGCTGCAACAAACTGCGCGCCTTCTTCGAGAAGACTCTGCAGGACTGCAAGGAAACCGGCGTCATGTGGTCCCTGCACGTCAAGGCGACCATGATGAAGATCTCCCACCCGATCGTCTTCGGCCACGCCGTCACCGTCTACTACAAGGACGTGTTCGACAAGTGGGGCCAACTGTTCGACGAACTGGGCGTGAACCCGAACAACGGCATCTCCAGCGTCTATGACAAGATCAAGTCGCTGCCGGCCTCGCAGCAGGAAGAGATCCTCCACGACATCCACGAGGTGTACAGCCACCGTCCGGAAATGGCGATGGTCGACTCGGTCAAGGGCATCACCAACCTGCACATCCCCAGCGACGTGATCGTCGACGCCTCGATGCCGGCGATGATCCGCAACTCGGGTCAGATGTGGGGCAAGGACGGCAAGCAGAAGGACACCAAGGCGGTGATGCCGGAGAGCACCTACGCCCGCATCTACCAGGAGATGATCAACTTCTGCAAGACCAACGGCGCCTTCGACCCGACCACCATGGGCAGCGTGCCGAACGTCGGCCTGATGGCGCAGAAGGCCGAGGAATACGGCTCCCACGACAAGACCTTCGAGATGGAAGCCGACGGCACCATGCGCGTGGTCGACGAAGACGGCAAGGTGCTGATGCAGCACGAAGTCGAAGCCGGCGACATCTGGCGCGCCTGCCAGACCAAGGACGCCCCGATCCGCGACTGGGTCAAGCTGGCCGTCACCCGCGCCCGCCAGTCCAACACTCCGGCCATCTTCTGGCTGGACCCGGAGCGCGCCCACGACAACGAGCTGCGCAAGAAGGTCGAGCTGTACCTGAAGGACCACGACCTGACCGGCCTGGACATCAGCATCAAGGGCTACAACGAAGCCATCCGCACCAGCATGGAGCGCATGATCCGCGGCCAGGACACCATCTCGGTGACCGGCAACGTCCTGCGCGACTACCTGACCGACCTGTTCCCGATCATGGAGCTGGGCACCTCGGCCAAGATGCTGTCCATCGTTCCGCTGATGGCCGGTGGCGGCATGTACGAGACCGGCGCCGGCGGTTCGGCTCCGAAGCACGTGCAGCAGTTGGTGGAAGAGAACTACCTGCGCTGGGATTCCCTGGGTGAGTTCCTGGCCCTGGCCGTGTCCCTGGAAGAAGAAGGCATCAAGACCGGCAATGCCAAGGCCAAGGTCCTGGGCAAGACCCTCGACGAAGCCACCGGCAAGCTGCTGGACAACAACAAGTCCCCGGCGCGCAAGGTCGGCGAGATCGACAACCGCGGCAGCCACTTCTACCTGGCGCTGTACTGGGCCCAGGCCCTGGCCGCGCAGAACGAAGACGCCGAGCTGAAAGCCCACTTCACCCCGCTCGCCAAGACCCTGACCGAACAGGAAGCGGCCATCATCGCCGAACTGAACGGCGCCCAGGGCAAGGCCGTGGACATCGGTGGCTACTACCGCTCCAACCCGGAGAAAACCAGCCAGGTGATGCGCCCCAGCGCCACCTTCAACGCCGCCATCGACTCGCTGAACTGAATCGAAGGCTAGCGTGACCGACGAAAACCCCGGCCTGGTGCCGGGGTTTTTGCTTTTCGGGGCTGCGCCTCCACCCAACACCGTCCCCACCTTCCAGGGTTATCATGCCCATTTCCCCCGGAGGACCACCCATGCGCTGGCAACCGCATATCACAGTCGCAACCATCGTCGAAGACCAGGGCCGCTTCCTGCTGGTGGAGGAAACCTCCCACGGCAAGACCGTGCTGAACCAGCCCGCCGGCCACTTGGAGGCCGACGAGAGCCTGCTGCAGGCAGCCGTACGCGAAACCCTCGAAGAAACCGGCTGGGAAGTCGAACTGACCGCGGTCACCGGCATCTACCTCTACACCGCACCCAGCAACGGCGTGACCTACCAGCGCGTGTGCTTCGCCGCCCGCCCGCTGCGGCACCGCCCGGAGCTGCCGCTGGACGACGGCATCATCGGCCCGCGCTGGCTGACCCGCGAGGAGCTGGAAGCCTGCCGGGACAACTGGCGCAGCCATCTGGTAGCGCGCTGCATCGACGACTACCTGGCCGGCGGACGCTTCCCCCTGGCGCTGATCCGCGACGCCGAACTGCCCGTGCCGAACCCGGCCTGATAGAATCCCGCTTTTGCACCGACGCCTGCGATAGCCCGCCATGTCCGATTCCAGCACTACCTCCCCCGTCCAGCCCGGCAAGGGCCGCGTCATCGTCGGCATGTCCGGCGGCGTGGATTCCTCGGTTTCCGCCCTCCTGCTCAAGGAGCAGGGCTATGAGGTGGAAGGCCTGTTCATGAAGAACTGGGAAGAGGACGACGGCACCGAATACTGCACCGCCATGACCGACCTGGCCGATGCCCAGGCCGTCTGCGACCGCATCGGCATCAAGTTGCACACCGCCAACTTCGCCGCCGAGTACTGGGACAACGTCTTCGAGTACTTCCTCGCCGAATACAAGGCCGGGCGCACGCCGAACCCGGACATCCTGTGCAACCGCGAGATCAAGTTCAAAGCCTTCCTCGACTACGCCCTGGCCCTGGGCGCCGACCTGATCGCCACCGGCCACTATGTGCGCCGCCGCGACATCGACGGCCGCACCGAACTGCTCAAGGGCCTGGACCCGAACAAGGACCAGAGCTACTTCCTCCACGCCGTGGGCGGCGAGCAGATCGCCAGGACGCTGTTCCCGGTCGGCGAGCTGGAGAAGCCGGAAGTGCGCGCCATCGCCGAGAAATACGGCCTGGCCACGGCGAAGAAGAAGGACTCCACCGGCATCTGCTTCATTGGCGAGCGCCGCTTCAGCGACTTCCTCAAGCAGTACCTGCCGGCCCAGCCGGGCGACATCGAGACCACCGACGGCACCGTCATCGGCCGCCACGCCGGGCTCATGTACCACACCATCGGCCAGCGCCAGGGCCTGGGCATCGGCGGCATGAAGAACGCTGACGACAGCCCCTGGTACGTGCTGGAGAAGGACCTGGCGCGCAACGTGCTGATCGTTGGCCAGGGCAACGACCACCCCTGGCTGTTCTCCCGCGCCCTGCACGCCTCGAACATCTTCTGGGTGAACCCGCTGGAGTTGCCCGAACCGCGCGCCCTGCGCGCCAAGGTGCGCTACCGCCAGGCCGACCAGGACTGCGTCCTGGAGCGCACCGCCGCCGGCTACCGCGCAGTGTTCGACCAGCCGCAGCGCGCCGTCACCCCGGGCCAGTCCGTGGTGTTCTACGACGGCGAGGTGTGCCTGGGCGGTGGTGTGATCGAATCGGCCGAACCGGCCTACGCGAAGGAGCGTGCATGAGCGAGTTGCGCGACCAACTGATCGCCCTCGCCGGCGTCTTCGAAGCTGCCGCCCTGGTGGACCGCCTGGCCCGCACCGGGCAGATTCCCGAAGCCCCGCTGGGCTGCATGCTCGGCAGCCTGCTGGTGCGCGAGCCGAAGACCACCCTGGACGTGTTCGGCGGCGACATCCACAACCTGCGCGAGGGCTTCCGCGCCCTAGCCAGCGCCCTGGAGCGCGATCCCAACAGCCTGCAGCGCGAACCGCTGCGCTATGCGCTGTCGCTGATCGGCCTGGAGCGCCAGTTGGCCAAGCGCGACGACATGCTCGACCTGATCGGCTCGCGCCTGGACCAAGTGCAGCAGCAGGTGCAGCACTTCGGCCTGGTCCACGAGAACGTCATCGCCTCCTGCGCCGGCCTCTACCAGGACACCCTGAGCACCTTCCGCCAGCGCATCCAGGTGCACGGCGACATGCGCTACCTGCAGATCAACGCCAACGCCGCGCGCATCCGCGCCCTGCTGCTGGCCGGCATCCGCTCGGCGCGCCTGTGGCGGCAACTGGGCGGCAACCGCTGGCAAATGGTGTTCGGCCGGCGCAAGCTGCTCAACGAGTTGCGCCCGATCCTGCGCGGCGCCGACTGACCGGCCCGGGGCGCCCGCCCGGGCGCCTTCCACATGGCAGCAAGTACGGGCGACGGCGCGCCCTTTCGTGTATGATGTGCGCCCTTTTCGTTGACCGACAGCCACGAGAACGCCCCATGCAGCTTTCCTCCCTTACCGCGGTTTCCCCCGTCGACGGCCGTTACGGCAGCAAGACCAGCGCCCTGCGTCCGATCTTCAGCGAGTACGGCCTGATCCGTTTCCGCGTCCTGGTAGAGGTCCGCTGGCTGCAGCGCCTCGCGGCGCACGCCGGCATCCCCGAGGTGGCGCCCTTCTCCGGCGAAGCCAACGCCCTGCTCGACAAGCTGGCCGAGGACTTCCAGCTGGAGCACGCGCAGCGCATCAAGGAAATCGAACGCACCACCAACCACGACGTGAAAGCCGTGGAGTACCTGCTCAAGGAGCAGGCGGCCAAGCTGCCGGAGCTGGCCAAGGTCAGCGAATTCATCCACTTCGCCTGCACCAGCGAGGACATCAACAACCTGTCCCACGCCCTGATGCTGCGCGAAGGCCGCGACCAGGTGCTGCTGCCGCTGATGCGCCAGATCGCCGAGTCGATCCGCGAGTTGGCGGTGCAGTTCGCCGACGTGCCCATGCTCTCGCGCACCCACGGCCAGCCGGCCTCGCCGACCACCCTGGGCAAGGAACTGGCCAACGTGGTCTACCGCCTGGAGCGGCAGATCAAGCAGGTCGCCGAAGTCGAGCTGCTGGGCAAGATCAACGGCGCCGTGGGCAACTACAACGCCCACCTGTCGGCCTACCCGCAGGTGGACTGGGAAGCCAACGCCCGCGAGTTCATCGTCCACGACCTGGGCCTGGCCTGGAACCCCTACACCACCCAGATCGAGCCGCACGACTACATCGCCGAGCTGTTCGACGCCATCGCCCGCTTCAACACCATCCTCATCGACTTCGACCGCGACGTCTGGGGCTACATCTCCCTGGGCTACTTCAAGCAGAAGACCGTGGCCGGCGAGATCGGCTCCTCGACCATGCCGCACAAGGTCAACCCGATCGACTTCGAGAACTCCGAAGGCAACCTGGGCATCGCCAACGCGATCTTCCAGCACCTGGCCAGCAAGCTGCCGATCTCCCGCTGGCAGCGCGACCTGACCGACTCCACCGTGCTGCGCAACCTCGGCGTCGGTTTCGCCCACAGCGTCATCGCCTACGAAGCCAGCCTCAAGGGCATCGGCAAGCTGGAGCTGAACGCCGCGCGCATCGCCGACGACCTGGACGCCTGCTGGGAAGTCCTGGCCGAGCCGGTACAGACCGTGATGCGCCGCTACGGCATCGAGAACCCCTACGAGAAGCTCAAGGAGCTGACCCGCGGCAAAGGCATCAGCGCCGAGGCCCTGCAGGTGTTCATCGAAGGCCTCGACATGCCCGCCGAAGCCAAGGCCGAGCTGAAGAAGCTGACTCCGGCGAACTACATCGGCAACGCCGCCGCCCAGGCCAAGCGCATCTGACATGCGCTGAACATTTGCACGCCCGGCTGTGCCGGGCGTTTTTGTTTCAAGGACTTACATATGAATCCTGCTATTCCTCTTCAGCTCCTGGGCGGCATCAGCGCCGATGAATTCCTCCGCGACTACTGGCAGAAGAAACCCCTGCTGGTGCGCCAGGCCATCCCCGGTTTCGAAAGCCCGCTGGAGGCCGACGAGCTGGCCGGCCTGTCCCTGGAGGACAGCGTCGAGTCGCGCATCGTCCTCGAACACGGCAACACCCCCTGGGAAATGCGCCGCGGCCCCTTCAGCGAGGACACCTACAAGGAACTGCCCGAGCGCGACTGGACCCTGCTGGTGCAGGCCGTCGACCAGTTCGTGCCGGAAGTCGCCGGCCTGCTGGAGCACTTCAAGTTCCTGCCCAGCTGGCGCATCGACGACGTGATGATCAGCTACGCCGCTCCCGGCGGCGGTGTCGGCCCGCACTTCGACAACTACGACGTGTTCCTGCTGCAGGGCCACGGCCGCCGCCGCTGGAAAGTCGGCCAGCTGTGCGACGCCGACAGCCCGATGCTGCAGCACGCCGACCTGCGCATCCTCGCCGACTTCCAGCAGAGCGACGAGTGGGTGCTGGAACCCGGCGACATGCTCTACCTGCCGCCGCGCCTGGCCCACTACGGCATCGCCGAGGACGAGTGCATGACCTACTCGGTCGGCTTCCGCGCCCCCAGCGCCGCCGAGGTGCTGACCCACTTCACCGACTTCCTCGCCCAGTTCCTCTCCGACGAGGAGCGCTACAGCGATGCCGGCATGGCCGCCGTGCAGAGCGGCGAGGACCAGCACAAGATCCAGCGCGACGCCCTCGACCGCCTGAAGAACCTGCTGCAGGAGCACATGAGCGACGAGCGCCTGCTGCTCACCTGGTTCGGCCAGTTCATGACCGAGCCGCGCTACCCGGAACTGGTGGCCGGCGAGGAGATCGACGACACAGACCTGCGGCAGGCCCTGGAAGACGGCGCCGTGCTGGTGCGCAACCCCAGCGCGCGCCTGGCCTGGAGCGAAGTGGACGTCGGCCTGCTGCTGTTCTCCAGCGGCCAGAGCGTGGTGCTGCCCAAGGCCATGGAGCCGCTGCTCAAGCTGGTGTGCTCGGCGGACGCCCTGCACAGCGACAACCTCGGCCAATGGCTGGGCGACGAGGATGGGCGTAAGCTGTTGGCAGAATTGGTCAAACAGGGCAGTTTGGAGTTTGCCGATGAGTAACAAGATCAGGGTTCGCCTGGCCGATTGGCAGAAGGACAATGCCGACCTGCGACGCATCCGCGAGGCGGTCTTCATCGCCGAGCAATCGGTGCCGCCGGAACTGGAGTGGGATGCCGAGGACGCGGAAGCCGTGCACTTCCTCGCCTTCGAGGGGGACTACGCAATCGGCACGGCGCGCCTGCTGCCCGACGGCCACATCGGCCGCGTCTCGGTACTCAAGGACTGGCGCGGACTGAAGGTCGGCGACCAGTTGATGCGCGCCGCCATCGAGGAAGCCGAGCGCCGCCAGCTCAAGCGCCAGCTGCTCACCGCCCAGGTCTATGCCATCCCCTTCTACGAGCGGCTAGGCTTCAAGGTGGCCAGCGGCGAATTCCTCGAAGCCGGCCTGCCCCACGTCGACATGGTGCGCGAAAGCGCCTGAGGAAGCCGCGATGAAAGACGCCCCGGACCACGAAGGCCAACTCCCGGCCATCGACTTCCAGTCCCCGGGGCGTTTCAGCGTGCACAACCCGGTGCCAGAACTGCCGGCCTCCCAGCCCTGGGAACCGGCGCCCTTCCGCCTCGGCGAGGCCAGCGGCCTGCAACGCTTCGGCGAACCAGAGGCCGCCCGCTCCCATGCCCTGGCGCTGATGCAGCAGGCCAGCCGCAGCCTGTGCCTGTACAGCCCCGACCTGGAAGCCTGGCTGTACAACCACAGCAGCATCCAGGAAGCCTGCACCCGCCTGCTGCTGCGCCATCCGCAGAACCGCCTGCGCATCCTCCTGCGCGACAGCACCCGCCCGGTCAGGGAAGGCCACCGCCTGCTCAACCTCAGCCGGCGCCTGTCGAGCAACCTGCACATCCGCCTGCTCAACCCGGACTACCCCAGCCCGGAACAGGCCTTCCTGCTCGCCGACCAACTCGGCCTGCTGCTGCGAACCGAACCAGCGCTGCCCGCCGGCCATGCCCACTACAACGACCCCGGCCGCGTGCGCCAGCTCCAGGCGCAGTTCGACCAGGCCTGGGACACCAGCCTCGCCGACCCTAACCTGCGGAGCTTCCTGCTGTGAGCCATCGCCGAACCGCCCTGCTCCTCGCCTGCGCCATCAGCCTGGCCGTCCAGGCCGCGCCGCGCACCGAGATCCTGCCGTTGAGCTACCGCACCGCCGACGAAATCCTCCCGGTGGTGCAGCAGGTCCTCGGCAACGAAGGCCGGGTAACCGCCTACGGCAACCAACTGGTGGTCAACGCCGAGCCAGCGAAGATTCGCGAGCTGCAGCAGGTGCTGGAGCAACTGGACACCCGCCCCCATCGCCTGCTGATCAGCGTCGACACCAGCGATTCCAGCCAGCGCAGCCGCAGCGGCTATTCGGTGAACGGCTCGGCCAGCGTCGGCAACGTCGAGATCCAGAGCGGCCGCGGCGAGGTCCACGGCCGCGACCAGGTGCGCATCATCGACAGCTCCACCGCCAGCCGCAGCGGCGGCGTGCAGCAGATCCAGACCACCGAGGGCTCGCCGGCGCTGATCCAGGTCGGCCAGAGCCAGCCGGTATATAACGTCGGCGTCGGCCCCTACGGCCAGGTCTACAGCCAGACCGAGTACCGCGACGCCAACCGCGGCATGTACGTGACCGCCACCTTGAGCGGCAACATCGTCCACATCGACCTGGACACCCGCAACGACCGCTTCAACAACAGCGCCCCCGGCGCCATGGACACCGCCGGCGCCAGCACCCGCCTGAGCGGCCGCCTCGGCGAGTGGATCGAGGTGGGCGGCGTCAGCGAAAACAGCCAGGGCAGCCAGGGCGGCCTGACGCGCAATTACAGCACCCAGGGCCGCAGCGACAGCAGCCTGCGGGTGAAGGTCGAAGTGCTCGACTAAGCCTTCCGAAGGTGACCGGAGAGTCCTCCTTAGACCTTCGTGTAGTAGTCCAAAAAAAACACTACAAAACGTTTGACGAACGTTTGTTCGAAAGGCATGATGGCCTCGCTCCCGCTAACCAGGGGCCCTGAACCGGGCCTCCGGATCGAGCCCGCAGCCCACTCGCTGTGCCGGTCCGTGTTGTTACAGCCCACAAGGCGAAATGACGAGGTTGCGACTGGCAAGAAGTTGTCCTGAGGGACGGGGAAGCAAACAACGTATCAGCAAGATGGTCGAATGCAGCCATTCGCCCTCGCCCAACGGCAGCCACGAGCCGGCAAGCGATCCCGAATGCCATCGCTGCGATCATCTACCTGTTCGCCCGCGCCACCCCCTCCCCCTCTGCGTCAATCCTTCCAGTCGTCATTTCGCCATCTGCGGCGAGCGATCCCACGGGTCCTGCGTGGGAAGTCGGTGCTCAACCAACACATTTTTTGAAGGATTGTTGACCATGTCCGCATATCAGAACGACATCAAGGCCGTTGCCGCCCTGAAAGAGAAGTTCGGCAGCAGCTGGAGCGCTATCAACCCCGAGTCCGTCGCCCGT
The DNA here is from genome assembly GCF_900112375.1 of Pseudomonas citronellolis. Lineage (GTDB taxonomy): Bacteria > Pseudomonadota > Gammaproteobacteria > Pseudomonadales > Pseudomonadaceae > Pseudomonas > Pseudomonas citronellolis. Next base: position 102,051 of record NZ_FOLS01000013.1, read on the forward strand.
ATGCGCGCCCAGAACCGCTTCAAGACTGGCCTGGATATCGCCAAGTACACCGCGGCCATCATGCGCAAGGACATGGCCGAATACGACGCCGACTCCTCCGTCTACACCCAGTCCCTGGGCTGCTGGCACGGCTTCATCGGTCAACAGAAACTGATCTCCATCAAGAAGCACCTGAAGACCACCAACAAGCGCTACCTCTACCTGTCCGGCTGGATGGTCGCCGCGCTGCGCTCGGACTTCGGCCCGCTGCCCGACCAGTCCATGCACGAGAAGACCGCGGTTTCCGGCCTGATCGAAGAGCTGTACACCTTCCTGCGCCAGGCTGACGCCCGCGAACTGGACCTGCTGTTCACCGCCCTGGACGCCGCCCGCGAAGCCGGCGACAAGGTCAAGCAGGACGAGATCCAGGCCCAGATCGACGGCTACGAAACCCACGTCGTACCGATCATCGCCGACATCGACGCCGGCTTCGGCAACCCTGAAGCCACCTACCTGCTGGCCAAGAAGATGATCGAAGCCGGTGCCTGCTGCATCCAGATCGAGAACCAGGTTTCCGACGAGAAGCAGTGCGGCCACCAGGACGGCAAAGTGACCGTTCCGCACGAAGACTTCCTCGCCAAGATCAACGCCGTTCGCTACGCCTTCCTCGAGCTGGGCGTTGACGATGGCGTGATCGTCGCCCGTACCGACTCCCTGGGCGCCGGCCTGACCAAGCAGATCGCCGTGACCAAGCAACCGGGCGACCTGGGCGACCAGTACAACTCCTTCCTGGACTGCGACGAGATCAGCGCGGCCGACCTGCAGAACGGCGACGTGGTGATCAACCGCGGCGGCAAGCTGCTGCGTCCCAAGCGCCTGCCCTCCAACCTGTTCCAGTTCCGCAAGGGCACCGGCGAAGACCGCTGCGTCCTGGACTGCATCACCTCGCTGCAGAACGGCGCCGACCTGCTGTGGATCGAAACCGAGAAGCCGCACGTTGGTCAGATCAAGGGCATGGTTGACCGCATCCGCGAAGTCATCCCGAACGCCAAGCTGGTCTACAACAACAGCCCGTCGTTCAACTGGACCCTGAACTTCCGCCAGCAGGTGTTCGATGCGTTCGTCGCCGAAGGCAAGGACGTTTCCGCCTACGACCGCGCCAAGCTGATGAGTGTCGAGTACGACGAGACCGAGCTGGCCCAGGTTGCCGACGAGAAGATCCGCACCTTCCAGCGCGACGGCTCGGCCCACGCCGGCATCTTCCACCACCTGATCACCCTGCCGACCTACCACACCGCCGCACTGTCGACCGACAACCTGGCCAAGGGCTACTTCGCCGACCAGGGCATGCTGGCCTACGTGAAAGGTGTTCAGCGTCAGGAACTGCGTCAGGGCATCGCCTGCGTCAAGCACCAGAACATGGCTGGCTCGGACATCGGCGACAACCACAAAGAGTACTTCGCCGGCGAAGCCGCGCTGAAGGCCTCGGGCAAAGACAACACCATGAACCAGTTCCACTAAGAACCGGTTCGCCCGCCCCCTCGGGGCCGGGAAGCGGCCCAGCCGCAAAGGTGTAGCGCCAATGAAAACGCCGTTTCCCTTGGGAAACGGCGTTTTTTCATGTCCGGCGCCGAGATGCGGCGGATAACCGCGGGCGGTTATCCGCCCTACGAACTCGCCGACTGACGCCGAACTATCCGCCCACTCCGAACGGCCCCCTCTCCCGCTTGCGGGAGAGGGGGCTCTTCTGCGAGTACGCGGAGTGAACAACTGGCTTGCCGGCTACGCCGAGATGCTCTTCGTAGGAGCGAGCTTGCTCGCGAATGAGCCCCGCAGCGGAGTTTGTTCGCGAGCAAGCTCGCTCCTACGAGAAGCCTGCGGACCTTGTCCGCGATATCCGGAGGTTCCCGCGCGATTCGCGGATAAGATCCGCTCCTACACTGCCCCACCCACGTCATTCCATGTAGAAGCGCGCCCTGCGCGCGAATCGCGGGCAGGGCCCGCTCCTACAGTTCTCCGGGAGGCGCTGCGCTCCGGGCTGACACCCACCTGTAGGAGCGGATTCATCCGCGATCCGGCCGGCAGGCCGGCCTATGCCGACGCTCACACCTCCCTGGAACCGTTATCCGCCCTACGCAGCGGCCTCCGACGCACACCCCAACGCCCCCAAAACAGCTCATTGGGAAATTCCCGACGCCAATTGACGCCCATAAACCCTTAAAACGGCCGACAATAAAAAGTACGACGCCTATATGTAGTAAAGTTACGGATAAACGACACCACGAATGATAATATTTATCATTTAAAGAGCGCTAGAAACACTTTCTTCATATCCGTAAAAGTGCCATTCGACCAAAGCCTGATCCGCGCCAGCCCAGGCGTAGAGCGGCCTGCAGCCGGGGCCCGGACAAAAATGCAAAAGCCTTTTGCCCGATTTGGAAGCATCTGTTTGTGTTAGAAAAATTTACTTGCCCGAGGCTTTGGGCATAAAATTGGAAAGATCACTGGAACCCTTAGCTCGCTATCTTGAGCCCGAGGTTCATGCAGCCGGGCGAAGGCCCGGAATCCAAGACCACCGCTAATTTTTGTAGGAAGGAGTATCGGCATGCCCAACCCAGCTGAACTTGCAGCTCAACACTGGGGACTCGCCGCCTTCCTTCTAGGCGTGGTCGGCCTGCTGGCCTTCATGCTAGGGGTTTCCTCGCTGCTGGGCAGCAAGGCATTTGGTCGCAGCAAGAACGAGCCCTTCGAATCCGGCATCGTTCCCACCGGCAGCGCACGCCTGCGCCTGTCGGCAAAATTCTATCTGGTCGCGATGCTCTTCGTGATCTTCGACGTCGAAGCCCTCTTCCTCTTCGCCTGGTCCGTGTCCGTCCGTGAAAGCGGTTGGGCCGGTCTGGTCGAGGCCACCATTTTCATTGCAATTCTGTTGGCAGGTCTTGTCTACCTCTGGCGGGTCGGCGCGCTCGATTGGGCGCCGGCGGCACGTCGCGAGCGGCAGGCGAAGCTAAAACAATGAGGCTTTGGCGATGCAATACAAACTTACCCGGATCGACCCCGATGCGGCCAACGATCAGTACCCGATCGGCCAGCGCGAAACGGTAGACGACCCTCTAGTAGAGGGGCAGGTCAGCAAGAACATCTTCATGGGCAAGCTCGAGGATGTTCTCAACGGCGCCGTCAACTGGGGTCGCAAGAACTCGCTGTGGCCCTATAACTTCGGCCTGTCCTGCTGCTACGTGGAGATGACCACGGCGTTCACCGCGCCGCACGACATCGCCCGCTTCGGCGCCGAAGTGATTCGTGCCTCGCCGCGCCAGGCGGACTTCATGGTCATCGCTGGCACCTGCTTCATCAAGATGGCCCCGGTCATCCAGCGCCTGTACGAACAGATGCTGGAACCCAAGTGGGTGATCTCCATGGGCTCGTGCGCCAATTCCGGCGGCATGTACGACATCTACTCGGTGGTCCAGGGGGTCGACAAGTTCCTCCCCGTGGACGTCTACATCCCCGGCTGCCCGCCCCGCCCCGAGGCATTCCTGCAAGGCCTGATGCTGCTGCAGGAATCCATCGGCCAGGAGCGTCGCCCGTTGTCCTGGGTGGTTGGCGATCAAGGCATCTACCGTGCCGAAATGCCTGCCCAGAAGGACCTCAAGCGCGAACAGCGCATTGCGGTCACCAACCTGCGCAGCCCCGACGAAGTGTGAAGCCGACCTCCACGAGAGGCCCTTACTTCACTCCACCGTTGACCGATAGCGACCGAGACCATGACCGCAGACTCCGCTCTGTACATCCCGCCCTATAAGGCGGACGACCAAGACATAGTCGTCGAACTGAATTCCCGCTTTGGCGCCGAGACCTTCACCGTCCAGGCCACCCGCACCGGCATGCCGGTCCTCTGGGTGAGCCGCGAGAAGCTGATCGACGTCCTCACCTTCCTGCGCAACGTACCCAAGCCCTACGTGATGCTCTACGACCTCCACGGGGTCGACGAGCGCCTGCGCACCCACCGTCGCGGCCTGCCGGGCGCCGACTTCAGCGTGTTCTACCACCTGATGTCGCTCGAGCGTAACAGCGACGTGATGATCAAGGTGGCCTTGTCCGAAGGCGACCTCAACCTGCCCACCGCCACCCGTATCTGGCCGAACGCCAACTGGTACGAGCGTGAGGTCTGGGACATGTACGGCATCCACTTCAACGGCCACCCACATCTGGCCCGCATGCTGATGCCGCCGACCTGGCAGGGCCACCCGCTGCGCAAGGACTACCCGGCGCGCGCCACCGAGTTCGATCCCTACTCCCTCTCCGTGGCCAAGCAGGAGCTGGAGCAGGAAGCCCTGCGCTTCAAGCCCGAGGACTGGGGCATGAAGCGCCACGGCGAGAACGAGGACTTCATGTTCCTCAACCTCGGCCCGAACCACCCCTCCGCCCACGGTGCCTTCCGCATCATCCTGCAGCTCGACGGCGAGGAGATCCTCGACTGCGTGCCGGAGATCGGCTACCACCACCGCGGCGCCGAGAAGATGGCCGAGCGCCAGTCCTGGCACAGCTTCATCCCCTACACCGACCGCATCGACTACCTCGGCGGGGTGATGAACAACCTGCCGTACGTGCTCTCGGTGGAGAAGCTCGCCGGCATCAAGGTGCCGCAGCGCGTCGACGTCATCCGCATCATGATGTCGGAGTTCTTCCGCATCCTGAACCACCTGCTGTACCTGGGCACCTACATCCAGGACGTGGGCGCCATGACCCCGGTGTTCTTCACCTTCACCGACCGCCAGCGCGCCTACAAGGTGGTCGAGGCCATCACCGGCTTCCGCCTGCACCCGGCCTGGTACCGCATCGGCGGCGTCGCCCACGACCTGCCGCGCGGCTGGGACAAGCTGGTCCGCGAATTCCTCGACTGGATGCCCAAGCGCCTGGACGAGTATGAAAAGGCGGCGCTGCAGAACAGCATCCTGCGCGGCCGGACCATCGGCGTGGCGCAGTACAACACCAAGGAAGCCCTGGAGTGGGGCACCACCGGCGCCGGCCTGCGCGCCACCGGTTGCGACTTCGACCTGCGCAAGGCCCGCCCCTACTCCGGCTACGAGAACTTCGAGTTCGAAGTGCCGCTGGCCCACAACGGCGACGCCTACGACCGCTGCATGGTGAAGATGGGCGAGATGCGCCAGAGCCTGCGCATCATCGAGCAGTGCCTGAAGAACATGCCCGAAGGCCCGTACAAGGCCGACCACCCGCTGACCACGCCGCCGCCCAAAGAGCGCACGCTGCAGCACATCGAGACGCTGATCACCCACTTCCTGCAGGTTTCCTGGGGCCCGGTCATGCCGGCCAACGAAGCCTTCCAGATGGTCGAGGCGACCAAGGGTATCAACAGCTACTACCTGACGAGCGATGGCAGCACCATGAGCTACCGGACGCGCATCCGTACGCCCAGCTTCGCGCACCTGCAACAGATTCCGTCGGTCATCAACGGCAGCATGATCGCCGACCTGATCGCCTATCTGGGCAGCATCGACTTCGTTATGGCTGACGTGGACCGCTGATCATGAGCACCATCATCCAGACTGACCGTTTCGCCCTGAGCGAAACCGAGCGCTCGGCCATCGAGCACGAACTGCACCACTACGAGGACTCCCGCGCGGCGTCCATCGAAGCCCTGAAGATCGTCCAGAAGGAGCGCGGCTGGGTGCCGGACGGCGCCATCCCGGCGATCGCCGAGATCCTCGGCATCCCCGACAGCGACGTCGAAGGCGTGGCCACCTTCTATAGCCAGATCTTCCGCCAGCCGGTCGGCCGCCACATCATCCGCGTGTGCGACAGCATGGTCTGCTACATCGGCGGCCACGAGTCGGTGGTCGGCGAGATCCAGAAGCAACTGGGCATCGGCCTCGGCCAGACCACCGCCGACGGCCGCTTCACCCTGCTGCCGGTGTGCTGCCTGGGCAACTGCGACAAGGCCCCGGCGCTGATGATCGACGACGATACCCACGGCAATCTCGAGCCGTCGGCGGTCGCCAAACTGCTGGAGGCCTACGCATGACGCTCCTCACCTCCTACGGCACCCCCAACCGCACCGCGCGCGCCGCGGAAACCCACCCGCTGACCTGGCGCCTGCGTGACGACGGCGCCCCGGTCTGGCTGGAGGAATACCAGGCGAAGAACGGCTACGCCGCCGCGCGCAAGGCGCTGGCCGAAATGGCTGCCGACGACATCGTCCAGACCGTCAAGGACTCCGGCCTCAAGGGCCGCGGCGGTGCGGGCTTCCCCACCGGCGTGAAGTGGGGCCTGATGCCCAAGGACGAATCCCTCGACATCCGCTACCTGCTGTGCAACGCGGACGAGATGGAGCCCAACACCTGGAAGGACCGCATGCTCATGGAGCAGCTGCCGCACCTGCTGGTGGAAGGCATGCTGATCTCCGCGCGGGCGCTGAAGGCCTACCGCGGCTACATCTTCCTGCGCGGCGAATACGTCGACGCGGCGCGCAACCTCAACCGCGCCATCGACGAAGCCAAGGCCGCCGGCCTGCTGGGCAAGAACATCCTCGGCAGCGGCTTCGACTTCGAGCTGTTCGTCCACACCGGCGCCGGCCGCTACATCTGCGGTGAAGAAACCGCGCTGATCAACTCGCTGGAAGGCCGCCGCGCCAACCCGCGCTCCAAGCCGCCCTTCCCCGCCGCTGTCGGCGTCTGGGGCAAGCCGACCTGCGTCAACAACGTCGAGACCCTGTGCAACGTGCCTGCGATCGTCGAGAACGGCGTCGACTGGTACAAGGGCCTGGCGCGCCCGGGCAGCGAAGACATGGGCACCAAGCTCATGGGCTTCTCCGGCAAGGTGCAGAACCCCGGCATCTGGGAACTGCCCTTCGGCATCCCGGTGCGCGAGGTCTTCGAGGACTACGCCGGCGGCATGCGCGAGGGCTACAAGCTCAAGGCCTGGCAGCCCGGCGGCGCCGGCACCGGCTTCCTGCTCCCCGAGCACATGGACGCCCTGTTCTACGCCGGCGGCATCGCCAAGGTCGGCACCCGCATGGGCACCGGCCTGGCCATGGCGGTGGACGACAGCATCAACATGGTCTCGCTGCTGCGCAACATGGAAGAGTTCTTCGCCCGCGAGTCGTGCGGCTGGTGCACCCCGTGCCGCGACGGCCTGCCGTGGAGCGTGAAGCTCCTGCGCGCGCTGGAGCGTGGCGAAGGCCAGCCCGGCGACCTCGAGACCCTCGAGCAGTTGGTCAACTTCCTCGGCCCAGGCAAGACCTTCTGCGCCCACGCACCGGGCGCCGTCGAACCGCTGGGCAGTGCCTTGAAATATTTCCGTCCCGAGTTCGAAGCGGGCGTCTCCCGCCAGGCTCAGGCCGCGCCGCAACCGCAACGCGTCGGCGCGTAAAGCTTTGGATGCCGGGCCCGCGGGCCCGGCGATGTTCCGTCGTAGCGCCGCGGCATGCCGCCGGCCCGACGGAGCCGTGATTTCCCTTAGCCAAGCCCGCTGACAACGGGCCAACGAAGAACTTGAACCATGGCCACTATCCACGTAGACGGCAAGACGTTAGAAGTCGATGGGGCGGACAACCTGTTGCAGGCCTGCCTGTCCCTCGGACTCGACATCCCCTACTTCTGCTGGCACCCGGCGCTCGGTAGCGTCGGCGCCTGCCGGCAGTGCGCGGTCAAGCAGTACACCGACGAGAACGACAAGCGTGGTCGTCTCGTCATGTCCTGCATGACCCCCGCCACCGACAACACCTGGATCTCCATCGAGGACGAAGAGGCCAAGGCCTTCCGCGAGAGCGTCGTCGAATGGCTGATGACCAACCACCCGCACGACTGCCCGGTGTGCGAGGAAGGCGGTCACTGCCACCTGCAGGACATGACGGTGATGACCGGCCACAACAAGCGCCGGTACCGCTTCACCAAGCGCACCCACCAGAACCAGGAGCTCGGCCCGTTCATCGCCCACGAGATGAACCGCTGCATCGCCTGCTACCGCTGCGTGCGCTACTACAAGGACTACGCCGGCGGCACCGATCTGGGCGTCTATGGCGCGCACGACAACGTGTACTTCGGCCGCATCGAGGACGGCGTGCTGGAGAGCGAGTTCTCCGGCAACCTGACCGAGGTCTGCCCGACCGGCGTGTTCACCGACAAGACCCACTCCGAGCGCTACAACCGCAAGTGGGACATGCAGTTCGCCCCGAGCATCTGCCATGGCTGCTCCAGCGGCTGCAACATCAGCCCCGGCGAGCGCTACGGCGAGATCCGCCGCATCGAGAACCGCTACAACGGCTCGGTGAACCACTACTTCCTCTGCGACCGCGGCCGCTTCGGCTACGGCTACGTCAACCGCGAGGACCGTCCGCGCCAGCCGATGCTGATGCTCAGCAAACAGAAGCTGAGCCTGGACGGCGCCCTTGACCAGGCCGCAGCTCTGCTCAAGGGCCGCAAGGTGATCGGCATCGGTTCGCCGCGCGCCAGCCTGGAAAGCAACTACGCGCTGTCCGAACTGGTCGGCGCCGGCAACTTCTACAGCGGCATCGCCGCCGACGAGCTGCAGCGCCTGCGCCTGGTGCTCAAGGTGATGCAGGAAGGCCCGCTGCCCTCCCCCACCATCCGCGACATGGAAGACCATGACGCGGTCTTCGTGCTCGGCGAAGACCTCACCCAGACCGCCGCCCGCATCGCCCTGGCCCTGCGCCAGTCGGTGAAGGGCAAGGGCGAGGACATGGCCGCCGCGATGAAGATCCAGCCGTGGCTCGACGCCGCGGTGAAGACCATCGCCCAGCACGAGAAGAACCCGCTGTTCATCGCCAGCCTGGCCGAGACGCGCCTGGACGACGTCGCCGCCGAGTGCGTGCACGCCGCCCCCGAGGACCTGGCCCGCCTGGGCTTCGCCGTGGCCCACGCGATCGACCCGAGCGCCCCGGCCGTGGCCGGTCTGGAACCGGAAGCGCAAGCCCTCGCCCAGCGCATCGCCGACGCCCTGGTCGCCGCCAAGCGCCCGCTGGTGGTCTCCGGCGTATCGCTGCGCAGCAACGCCCTGATCGAAGCCGCGGCGAACATCGCCAGCGCGCTGAAGCAGCGCGAGAAGAACGGCTCGCTGAGCCTGGTGGTGCCGGAAGCCAACAGCCTGGGCCTCACCCTGTTCGGCGGTGAATCCGTCGAAGCCGCGCTGGAGCAACTGACCTCCGGCGCCGCCGACGCCGTGGTGGTGCTGGAGAACGACCTGTACCGCCGCGCCGAAGCCGCCCAGGTCGACGCCGCCCTGGCCGCCGCCAAGCTGGTGATCGTCGCCGACCACCAGAGCACCGCGACCAGCGCCAAGGCGCACATCGTCCTGCCGGCCGCCAGCTTCGCCGAAGGCGACGGCACCCTGGTCAGCCAGGAAGGCCGCGCCCAGCGCTTCTTCCAGGTCTTCGACCCGACCTACTACAACGCCGACAACCTGGTCCGCGAAGGCTGGCGCTGGCTGCACGCCCTGCACAGCACCCTCGAGGGCAAGCGCGTCGACTGGACGCAGCTGGACCACGTGATCGACGCCGTGGTCGCCGCCAAGCCGCACCTGGCCGGCATCCGCGACGCCGCGCCGAACGCCGCGTTCCGCATCAAGGGCCTGAAGCTGGCGCGTGAACCGCACCGCTATTCCGGCCGCACCGCCATGCGCGCCAACATCAACGTCAGCGAGCCCCGCGCCCCGCAGGACATCGACAGCGCCTTCGCCTTCTCCATGGAAGGCTATTCCGGCAGCGCCGAGCCGCGTCAGCAGATTCCCTTCGCCTGGTCCCCGGGCTGGAACTCGCCGCAGGCCTGGAACAAGTTCCAGGACGAGGTCGGCGGCCACCTGCGCGCCGGCGACCCGGGCGTGCGCCTGATCGAGGCCAAGGGCGAGGCCCTGTGGTTCAGCGACGTACCGGCGCCGTTCCACACCCCGGCCAGCCAGTTCAAGGTGGTGCCCTTCTATCACCTGTTCGGCAGCGAGGAGAACAGCTCCCGCGCCAAGCCGGTGCAGGAGCGCATCCCGGAAACCTACGTGGCCCTGGGCCGCGAGGAAGCCGAGCGCCTGGGCCTGGCCGAAGGCAAGCTGCTGCGCCTGAGCGTCAAGGGCCACGAGCTGCGCCTGCCGCTGCGTATCAGCGAAGAGCTGGGCGCGGGCCTGGTCGCCCTGCCGGCCGGCCTGGCCGGTATCCCCGCCGGTGTGTTCGGCGGTGTCGCTGAAGGTCTGCAGGAGGCTGCGCAATGAGCTTGATGAGCATGAGCTGGCTGACACCCGCCATCGTCGACATCATCATCGAGGTCATCAAGGCCATCGTCATCCTGCTCGCCGTGGTCGTCTGCGGCGCGCTGCTGAGCTGGGTCGAGCGGCGCCTGCTGGGTCTCTGGCAGGACCGCTACGGTCCCAACCGGGTCGGCCCGTTCGGCGCCTTCCAGCTCGGCGCGGACATGATCAAGATGTTCTTCAAGGAAGACTGGACGCCGCCGTTCGCCGACAAGATGATCTTCACCCTCGCCCCGGTCATCGCCATGGGCGCGCTGTTGATCGCCTTCGTCATCATCCCGATCAGCCCCAGCTGGGGCGTGGCGGACCTGAACATCGGCATCCTGTTCTTCTTCGCCATGGCCGGCCTGACCGTGTACGCGGTGCTCTTCGCCGGCTGGTCGAGCAACAACAAGTTCGCCCTGCTCGGCAGCCTGCGCGCCTCGGCCCAGACCATCTCCTACGAGGTGTTCCTGGCCCTGTCGCTGATGGGCATCGTCGCCCAGGTCGGCTCGTTCAACATGCGCGACATCGTCGACTACCAGGCCCAGCACCTGTGGTTCATCATTCCGCAGTTCTTCGGCTTCTGCACCTTCATCATCGCCGGCGTCGCCGTGACCCACCGTCACCCGTTCGACCAGCCCGAAGCTGAGCAGGAACTGGCCGACGGCTACCACATCGAGTACGCCGGGATGAAATGGGGCATGTTCTTCGTCGGCGAATACATCGGCATCGTGCTGATCTCGGCGCTGCTGGTGACGCTGTTCTTCGGTGGCTGGCACGGCCCGTTCGGCCTGCTGCCGCAGATCCCGTTCATCTGGTTCGCCCTGAAGACCAGCTTCTTCATCATGCTGTTCATCCTGATCCGCGCCTCGCTGCCGCGTCCGCGCTATGACCAGGTGATGGCCTTCAGCTGGAAGTTCTGCCTTCCGCTGACCCTGATCAACCTGCTGGTGACCGGCGCCTGTGTGCTGGCCGCGGCCCAGTAAGGAGAACCACCATGATCAAAGAAATCCTGCACATCGTGCATGGCACCTACACCCAGCTGCGCAGCCTGGTGATGATCTTCGGCCATGCCTTCCGCAAGCGCGACACCCTGCAGTACCCGGAAGAGCAGGTCTACCTGCCGCCGCGCTACCGCGGCCGCATCGTCCTCACCCGCGACCCCGACGGCGAGGAACGCTGCGTAGCCTGCAACCTGTGCGCCGTGGCCTGCCCGGTCGGCTGCATCTCGCTGCAGAAGGCCGAGGCCGACGACGGCCGCTGGTACCCCGAGTTCTTCCGCATCAACTTCTCCCGCTGCATCTTCTGCGGCCTGTGCGAGGAAGCCTGCCCGACCACCGCGATCCAGCTGACCCCGGATTTCGAGATGGGCGAGTTCAAGCGCCAGGACCTGGTGTACGAGAAGGAAGACCTGCTGATCTCCGGCCCCGGCAAGAACCCGGACTACAACTTCTACCGCGTCGCCGGCATGGCCATCGCCGGCAAGCCCAAGGGCAGCGCGCAGAACGAGGCCGAACCGATCAACGTCAAGAGCCTGCTGCCGTAAGGAGACGTCGCGTGGAATTCGCTTTCTACTTCGCCGCCGGCGTCGCCGTGCTGGCAACCCTGCGGGTCATCACCAACAGCAACCCGGTGCATGCCCTGCTCTACCTCATCGTTTCGCTGCTCGCCGTGTCGATGACCTTCTTCAGCCTCGGCGCCCCGTTCGCCGGCGCCCTGGAGATCATCGTCTACGCCGGCGCGATCATGGTGCTGTTCGTCTTCGTGGTGATGATGCTCAACCTGGGCCCGGCGATCGCCGAGCAGGAGCGCAAGTGGCTCAAGCCCGGGGTCTGGATCGGCCCGGGCGTGCTTTCCGCCGTCCTGCTCGTCGAGCTGCTGCTGGTGCTGTCGCGCAACCCCAGCGGCGCCGGCATCGGCCACACCACCGTGGACGCCAAGGCCGTGGGCATCGCCCTGTTCGGCCCTTACCTGCTGGTCGTCGAACTGGCCTCGATGCTGCTGCTGGCGGCACTGGTCGCCGCCTACCACCTCGGCCGCCACGACGCGAAGGAATAACACCATGAATGCAATCCCCCTGGAACACGGGCTGGCACTCTCCGGCGTGCTGTTCTGTCTCGGGCTGGCCGGCCTGATGGTCCGGCGCAACATCCTGTTCGTACTCATGAGCCTGGAAGTGATGATGAACGCCGCCGCGCTGGCCTTCGTGGTCGCCGGCAGCCGCTGGGCGCAGCCCGACGGCCAGGTGATGTTCATCCTGGTGCTCAGCCTGGCCGCGGCCGAGGCGAGCATCGGTCTGGCGATCCTGCTGCAACTGTATCGCCGCTTCCATACCCTCGATGTCGACGCTGCCAGCGAGATGCGCGGATGAACCTGCTGCCCCTCACCTTCCTGTTCCCCCTGGTCGGCTTCCTGCTGCTGTCTTTCTCCCGCGGCAAGTGGTCGGAAAATCTCTCCGCGCTGGTCGGCGTCGGCTCGGTCGGCTTGGCCGCGCTGTCCGCCTTCTGGGCGATCTGGAGCTTCCACAGCGCCCCGCCGGAAGGCGGCGCCTACACCCTGGTCCTGTGGCAGTGGATGAACGTCGACGGCTTCGCGCCGAACTTCGCCCTGTACCTGGACGGTCTGTCGGTCACCATGCTCGGCGTGGTCACCGGCGTCGGCTTCCTGATCCACCTGTTCGCCAGCTGGTACATGCGCGGTGAAGCCGGCTACTCGCGCTTCTTCGCCTACACCAACCTATTCATCGCCAGCATGCTGTTCCTGGTGCTGGGCGACAACCTGCTGTTCCTGTACTTCGGCTGGGAAGGCGTGGGCCTGTGCTCCTACCTGCTGATCGGCTTCTACTACAGCCACGTACCGAACGGCAACGCGGCGCTCAAGGCCTTCATCGTCACCCGCGTGGGCGACGTGTTCATGGCCTTCGGCCTGTTCATCCTGTTCCAGCAGCTGGGCACCCTGAACATCCAGGAACTGTTGGTGCTGGCCCCGCAGCACTTCGCCCAGGGCGACCTGTGGGTGAGCCTGGCGGCCCTGGCGCTGCTCGGCGGCGCGGTCGGCAAGTCGGCCCAGCTGCCGCTGCAGACCTGGCTGGCGGACGCGATGGCCGGCCCGACCCCGGTTTCCGCACTGATCCACGCGGCGACCATGGTCACCGCGGGCGTCTACCTGATCGCCCGCTGCCACGGCATCTTCACCCTGGCGCCGAACGTGCTGGAACTGGTCGGCGTGGTCGGCGCGGTCACCCTGGTCCTGGCCGGCTTCGCCGCCCTGGTGCAGACCGACATCAAGCGCATCCTCGCCTACTCGACCATGAGCCAGATCGGCTACATGTTCCTGGCCCTGGGCGTCGGCGCCTGGGACGCGGCGATCTTCCACCTGATGACCCACGCCTTCTTCAAGGCCCTGCTGTTCCTCGCCTCCGGTGCGGTGATCGTCGCCTGCCACCACGAGCAGAACATCTTCAAGATGGGCGGCCTGTGGAAGAAGCTGCCGCTGGCCTACGCCAGCTTCATCGTCGGTGGTTCGGCCCTGGCCGCCCTGCCGCTGGTCACCGCCGGCTTCTACTCCAAGGACGAGATCCTCTGGGAAGCCTTCGCCAGCGGTCACCAGAACCTGCTGATCGCCGGCCTGGTGGGTGCCTTCCTGACCTCGATCTACACCTTCCGCCTGATCTTCATCGCCTTCCACGGCGAGCAGAAGACCGAGGCCCACGCCGGCCATGGCATCAGCCACTGGCTACCGCTGTCGGTGCTGATCGTGCTGTCGACCTTCATCGGCGCGCTGATCACCCCGCCGCTGCACGGCGTGCTGCCGGAAAGCGTCGGCCATGCCGGCGGCGAAGCCCAGCACAGCCTGGAAATCGCCTCGGGCGCCATCGCCCTGGCCGGTATCCTGCTGGCCGGCCTGCTGTTCCTCGGCAAGCGCCGCTTCGTCAGCGCCCTGGCCAAGAGCGCGCCGGGCCGCTTCTTCGGCACCTGGTGGTACCACGCCTGGGGCTTCGACTGGCTGTACGACAAGCTGTTCGTGAAACCCTACCTGCTGCTCTGCCGCCTGCTCGGCCGCGACCCCATCGACCAGACCCTGGTCCTGGTGCCGCTGTCCGCCCGCGGTGGGCACACCCTTCTGAGCCTGACCGAGAACGGCCGCCTGCGCTGGTACGCCGCTTCCCTGGTCGGCGGCGCGGTGCTGCTGCTCGCGCTGCTACTGGCCTAACGCATTCACGAAAGAGATCGAGCCCGTCATGATTCTGCCCTGGCTAATCCTGATCCCCTTCATCGGCGGCTTCCTCTGCTGGATCGCCGAGTACACCAGCAAGACCCTGCCCCGCTGGGTCGCGCTGGGTTCCATGACCCTGACCCTGGCCCTGAGCCTGTGGCTGTGGCACACCGGCAACTTCCACCTGGCGCCCGCGCCGGGTGGCGAGCCGCAGTGGACCGCCGAGTTCAAGCTGCAATGGATCGAGCGTTTCGGCATCAGCGTGCACCTGGCCATCGACGGCCTGTCGCTGCTGATGGTCGCCCTCACCGGCCTGCTCGGCGTGCTGTCCGTGCTCTGCTCGTGGAACGAGATCCAGCGCCGCATCGGCTTCTTCCACCTGAACCTGCTGTGGATCCTCGGTGGCGTGATCGGCGTGTTCCTCGCCGTCGACCTGTTCCTGTTCTTCTTCTTCTGGGAAATGATGCTGGTGCCGATGTACTTCCTCATCGCGCTCTGGGGCCATAGCTCGGACGACGGCAAGAAGACGCGCATCTACGCCGCCACCAAATTCTTCATCTTCACCCAGGCCAGCGGCCTGGTGATGCTGGTGGCGATCCTCGGCCTGGTGTTCGTGCACTACAACAGCACCGGCGTGCTGACCTTCAACTACGCCGACCTGCTGAAGACGCAGATGAGCGAGCACGTCGAGTGGCTGCTGATGCTCGGCTTCTTCGTCGCCTTCGCGGTGAAGATGCCGGTGGTGCCGGTGCACTCCTGGCTGCCGGACGCCCACGCCCAGGCGCCGACCGCCGGTTCCGTGGACCTGGCCGGCATCCTGCTGAAGACCGCCGCCTACGGCCTGATCCGCTTCGCCCTGCCGCTGTTCCCCAACGCCTCGGCGGAGTTCGCGCCCATCGCCATGACCCTGGGCCTGATCGGCATCTTCTACGGCGCCCTGCTGTCCTTTGCGCAGACCGACATCAAGCGCCTGGTGGCCTTCTCCAGCGTGTCGCACATGGGCTTCGTGATGATCGGAATCTACTCCGGCAGCCCGCAGGCGCTGCAGGGCGTGGTGATCCAGATGATCGCCCACGGCCTGTCCGCCGCCGCGCTCTTCATCCTCTGCGGCCAGCTCTACGAGCGCCTGCACACCCGTGACATGCGCAAGATGGGCGGCCTGTGGTCGCGTATCCCCTACCTGCCGGCCGTGGCCCTGTTCTTCGCGACCGCGTCCCTGGGCCTGCCGGGCACCGGCAACTTCGTCGGCGAGTTCCTGATCCTGCTGGGCGCCTTCAAGACCGTGCCGGTGGTCATCGTCATCGCCACCTTCGGCCTGGTGTTCGCCTCGATCTACTCGCTGATCATGATCCACCGCGCCTACTTCGGCCCGGCGAAGGCGGACTCGCCGATCGCCGGCCTGAACGCCCGCGAGCTGAGCATGGTCCTGGGCCTGGCGGTCCTGCTGATCATCCTCGGCATCTACCCGCAGCCGGTTCTCGATACCTCCGCCGCCACCATGCACGGTGTCCAGCAGTGGTTCGATTCCGCCCTTTCCACCCTTGCCGCACGGTAGTCGCGAAATGACCTTCACGATCCAACACTTCATCGCGCTCCTGCCGCTGCTCATCACCAGCGCCACCCTGGTGGTGGTGATGCTCGCGGTCGCCTGGAAACGCAATCACCGGCTGATCGCCACCCTCTCGATGATCGGCCTCAACCTGGCACTGCTGTCGATCCTCTGGGCGATCAAGGCGACGCCCATCGCCGTCACCCCGCTGCTGCTGATCGACAACTTCGCGCTGTTCTACTCGGCGCTGATCCTGATCGCCGCCCTCGCCTGCTCGACCCTCGCCCATGCCTACATGGAGAGCTACCCGGGCAACCGCGAGGAGCTCTACCTGCTCCTGCTGCTGGCCACCGCCGGCGGCCTGGTGCTGGTGGCGGCGCAGAACCTGGCCGGCCTGTTCATCGGCCTGGAACTGCTCTCGGTGCCGGTCTACGGCATGGTGGCCTACGCCTTCTTCAACAAGCGCAGCCTCGAAGCCGGCATCAAGTACACCGTGCTGTCCGCGGCGGGCTCGGCCTTCCTGCTGTTCGGCATGGCCATGCTCTACGCCGAAGCCGGCACCCTGGACTTCGCCGGCCTGGGCAGCGCCCTGGCCGAAGGCACCGTGCACAGCCCGCTGCTGACCATCGGCGTGGGCATGATGCTGGTGGGCCTGGGCTTCAAGCTGTCGCTGGCGCCCTTCCACCTGTGGACCCCGGACGTCTACGAAGGCGCCCCGGCCCCGGTGGCGGCGTTCCTCGCCACCGCCGCCAAGGTCGCCGTGTTCGCCGTGCTGCTGCGCCTGTTCCAGATCGCCCCGGCGGCCCTGCACAGCGGCGTGCTGCACGTCGCCCTGGCGGTCATCGCGGTCATCTCGATCCTGGTCGGCAACCTGCTGGCACTGACCCAGAGCAACCTCAAGCGCCTGCTCGGCTACTCCTCCATCGCCCACCTGGGCTACCTGCTGATCGCCGTGGTGGCCAGCAACGGCCTGGCCGTGGAGACCGTCGGCGTCTACCTGACCACCTACGTGGTCACCACCCTGGGCGCCTTCGGCGTGGTCACCCTGATGTCCACCCCCTACGGCGGCCGCGACGCCGACGCGCTGTTCGAGTACCGCGGCCTGTTCTGGCGCCGTCCGGTGCTGACCGCGGTGATGACCGTGATGATGCTGTCCCTGGCCGGCATCCCGCTGACCGCCGGCTTCATCGGCAAGTTCTACGTCATCGCCAGCGGCGTCGAGTCGCACCTGTGGTGGCTGGTCGGCACCCTGGTGCTGGGCAGCGCCATCGGCCTGTACTACTACCTGCGCGTCATGGTCACCCTGTTCCTGGTCGAGCCGAACATGAAGCGCCACGACGCGCCCCTGGACTGGGCCCAGCGCGCCGGCGGCATCATGCTGGTGGCCATCGCCCTGCTGGCCTTCTTCCTCGGCGTCTACCCGCAGCCGCTGCTGGACATCCTCCAGCACTCCGGCCTGGCGGTAGCCGTCGCCGGCTGATCGCAGGCAGCAAAGAAAAACCCCGCCTCGGCGGGGTTTTTTGTTGCCTGCGAAAAGCTGTTCGTACGCGCCGGGATTGTTCTTCGTAGGAGCGAGCTTGCTCGCGAACAGGCGCCGCTGCGGAGCTCATTCGCGAGCAAGCTCGCTCCTACGAAAAGCCGTGCTTCCTGGAGCGTAGGAGCGGATCTTATCCGCGACTCCGCCGGCAAGGCCGGCGTTCATGCCATCGCGGACAGAGTCCGCTCCTACCGCATGAGCGAGCATGGCTTTTCGTAGGATGGTGTTGAGCGAAGCGATACCCATCAGCGCAACCGCATGGGTTTCGCAAGCTCAACCCATCCTACGAAAAGCACCTCGGCGCAGACCGTTGCTCCTACGCAATCCTCAGGCCCTCCCCTACCCCGCCGGGTCTTCCAGTTCCTCGCGGCCGGTGAACAGGTCCCAGCTGGCGATGAACAGCGCGGCGATCAGCGGGCCGATGACGAAGCCGTTGAGGCCGAACAGCGACATGCCGCCCAGGGTGGAGATCAGCACCACGTAGTCGGGCATCTTGGTGTCCTTGCCCACTAGGATCGGGCGCAGGATGTTGTCCACCAGGCCGATCACCAGCACGCAGAAGAGGATCAGCACCACGCCCTGCCAGATCGCCCCGGTGAGCAGGAACCAGGCCGCCACCGGCACCCATACCAGCCCCGCGCCTATCGCCGGCAGCAGCGACAGGAAGGCCATCAGCGTGCCCCACAGCAGCGAGCCCTGGATGCCGAGGAACCAGAAGATCAACCCGCCCAGCGCGCCCTGGGTGGCGGCCACGGCGATGTTGCCCTTCACCGTGGCGCGCACCACGGTGGTGAACTTGGTGAACAGATGCTGCTTGTGCTCGTGGTCCAGCGGCACCGCCTGCTTGATCCGCCGGCCCAGGGTGCGGCCGTCGCGCAGCAGGAAGAACAGCAGGTAGAGCATCACGCCGAAGCTGACGACGAAGTCGAAGGTGTTCTGGCCGATGCTGAAGGCCTTGGTGGCGACGAACTGGCTGGCCTGCATGGCGCCGCTGGAAAGCTTCTCCTGCAGGCTCGAGAGGTCGCCCAGGTCGAAGCGCTCCAGCCACTGGTGGGCCCACGGCGGCAAGGCGGCGAAGGCCTGCTGCACCAGGCCGGCGAGGTTCAGCTGGCCGGACTTCAGGCTCTGGTAGAGGTTGGCGCCTTCCTGCACCAGCGAGCCGGCGATGAAGATCACCGGCAGGATCACGATGAGGATGCAGGCGCTCAATGTGATCAGCGCCGCCAGGTTCCGGCGCCCGCCCAGGCGCACCTGCAGCCGGCGGTGCACGGGGGTGAAGATGATGGCCAGGATGGTGCCCCAGAACACCGCGCCGTAGAACGGCAGCAGCAGCCAGGCGAAGGCGATGCTGACCACCGCCAGCAGTATCAGGAACGTCCGGTTTTCCAGTTTCGAATCGAGCATGTGCAATCCCATCTGCCGAGAGTGGCCTGCACATTAGTCAGCAGATGGGTGGCGAAGTGCAACCCGGCGCGAGACTGGCGCCCCAGAGGCCCAGCCGACGGACGGCAGCAATGTCTGTAAAGAAAATCGCACAGATGCCGATATTTCCGAACACCCCCAAGGTTCCCGCAGAGGACACCCCCATGCCTTTTCGTCGCCTCTCCATCCAGTGGAAGATCACCCTGCTCGCGGGCCTGTGCCTGCTCGGCGTGGTCTCGCTGCTCGCCGGCCTCTCGATCTTCCGCATGCAGCACAGCACCGCGCTGGTGAAGGAATCCAGCACGCACATGCTGGACGATGCCGCCGAAGCCCGTCTGCGCGCCCGCGGCGAAATCCAGGCGATGCGCATCCAGCGCTACTTCAGCGACGCCTACCGCTACGCGCAGAGCTTCGCCCGGCAAGCTTTGGCCGTGCGCCAGCTCGCCGCCCAGCGCGGCCTGGACACCCTGGCCCTGCGCGAGGAGCTGAACCGGCAGATGCGCGATGCGGTGGCGGCCAACCCCGAACTGCTCGGGCTGTACCTCGCCTTCGAGCCCGACGCCCTCGACGGCCATGACGCCCAGGCCGAAGGCCGCACGGAGATCGGCAGCAACGAAAAGGGGCGCTTCTCGCAATACTGGGCGCAGGCCACCCCCGGCAAGCTGGAAGCCGAGCCGATGGACGAGAAGATGCTCGCCGACACCAGCCCCGGCCCCAGCGGCGCGGCCTACAACGCCTGGTACACCTGCCCGAAGGCCGCCGGCAAGACCTGCGTGCTGGAGCCCTACGTCGACGAAGTGGGCAACCGCAAGATCCTCATGACCAGCATCGCCCTGCCCCTGCAGGTGGACGGTAAGCTGGTCGGCGTGCTGGGCGTGGACATCGCCCTCGACCGCCTGCAGGAAATCGCCCATGAAGGCAGCCAGGAACTCTACGAAGGCCAGAGCCGCGTCGCCATCATCAGCCCCGCCGGCCTGCTCGCCGGCTACAGCGCCGACGCCGGCAAGCTCGGCAGGAAGCTGCAGGAGGTCTACCCCTCCCAGAGCGAGCAGTTGCAGCAACTGCTGGGCGCCGACCAGCACAAGATCCTCGAACACGACGGCGACCTGCGCGCCCTGCAACCGCTGCGTCCGATCCCCGAGGCCGATGCCTGGGGCGTGCTCATCGACGTGCCGCTGCAGGCCTTGCAGGGCCCGGCGGTGAAGCTGCAGCAGGAACTGGACCAGCAACGCACCCAGGGCACCGTCGTCGAACTCGGCCTGGGCCTGCTCGCCGCCCTGCTCGGCCTGCTGCTGGTATGGCTGACCGCCCGCGGCGTGACCCGCCCGATCCTCGGCGTGGCCGGCATGCTGCGCGACATCGCCAGCGGCGAGGGCGACCTGACCCAGCGCCTGAAATACCAGGGCCAGGATGAACTCGGCGAGCTGGCCGGCTGGTTCAACCGTTTCCTCGACAAGCTGCAGCCGATCATCCGCGACGTGAAGGCCTCGGTGCAGGACGCCCGCGCCACCGCCGACCAGTCCGCCGCGCTGTCGACCCAGACCAGCGCCGGCATGCAGCAGCAGTTCCGCGAGATCGAGCAGGTGGCCACCGCCTCCCAGGAAATGAGCGCCACCGCCCACGACGTAGCCAACAGCGCCGCCAAAGCCGCCGACGCCGCCCGCGGTGCCGACGGCGCCACCCGCGACGGCCTGGCGGTGATCGACCAGACCACCCGCGCCATCGACGAACTGGCCCGCGACATGAGCCAGGCCATGACCCAGGTCGAAGGCCTGGCCGCCAGCAGCGAGCAGATCGGCTCGGTGCTGGAAGTGATCCGCGCCATCGCCGAGCAGACCAACCTGCTGGCGCTCAACGCCGCCATCGAAGCGGCCCGCGCCGGCGAGGCCGGGCGCGGCTTCGCGGTGGTGGCCGACGAAGTGCGCAACCTGGCCAAGCGCACCCAGGACTCGGTGGAGGAAATCCGCCAGGTGATCGAAGGCCTGCAGAACGGCACCCGCGAAGTGGTCACCGCCATGCACAGCAGCCACCAGCAGGCCCAGGGCAGCGTCAGCCAGGTCGAGCAGGCGGTGGCGGCGTTGCAGCGCATCGGCGAGGCGGTGGGGGTGATCAACGACATGAACCTGCAGATCGCCAGCGCCGCCGAGGAACAGAGCGCGGTGGCCGAGGAGATCAACCGCAACGTGGCGGGCATCCGCGACGTGACCGAATCGCTGTCGGGCCAGGCCCAGGAGTCGGCGCAGATCAGCCAGTCGTTGAATGACCTGGCGAATCACCAGCAGGGGTTGATGGGGCAGTTCCGCGTGTGATCGTGGAAGGCGCTCCCCTGTAGGAGCGAGCTTGCTCGCGAACAGGATTCCCCGGCGGCTGCGGCGTTGGATGCAAGAGCGCCCTCTCCCCAACCCTCTCCCTGAAGGGAGAGGGGGCTGTCCTGAGTGCTCGGAGAATCTGGAGTCATCCTGAAACTCCTAACCCCCCTCGTCATTCCCGCGAACGCGGGAACCCAGCGACGTAGGGCGCATAACCGTTCGCGGTTATGCGCCGTTGGCCGTGCCACCGGTGCGTCGGCCCCTCCCCCTGAAACCAACAAAAAACGCCGTTTCCCATGACGGGAAACGGCGTTCTTTCTCGAACCCCGGGCCATCACCGGCCCGCCGGCATTACAGACCGAGCTGGCGGTTCGACGCCTTGAGGAACTCCTGCTTCAGGTCCTCGTAGGTGTGCACCGCCGGGAACTGCGGGAACTCGCGGATGACGTTCTCCGGCGCATGGAACAGGATGCCGGCGTGGGCTTCGCTGAGCATGGTGGTGTCGTTGTACGAGTCGCCGGCGGCGATCACGCGGTAGTACAGGCTCTTCAGGGCGATCACCGACTGACGCTTGGGGTCCTTCTGGCGTAGCTGGTAGCCGACCACGCGGTCGGTCTCGTCGGTGACCAGCTTGTGGCACAGCAGGGTCGGGAAGCCCAGCTGGCGCATCAGCGGCTGGGAGAACTCGTAGAAGGTGTCGGAGAGGATCACCACCTGGAAGCGCTCGCGCAGCCAGTCGACGAACTCCACCGCGCCTTCCAGCGGCTTCAGGGTGGCGATCACTTCCTGGATGTCGGCCAGCTTCAGGCCGTGCTCGTCGAGGATGCGCAGGCGCTGCTGCATCAGCACGTCGTAGTCCGGGATATCGCGGGTAGTCGCCTTGAGCGCTTCGATACCGGTTTTTTCAGCGAAGGCGATCCAGATTTCCGGGACCAGTACCCCTTCCAGGTCGAGACAGGCGATTTCCACGAACGATTCCCCGCAGGTTTGGACAGAAGGCGGCACTCTAGCGGCTCGCCCGGGCCGGCGCAACGCGGCGCTTATACCCAAAGCATACAGTCGACCTTCCTGATGGTTATTTAGGGGCATATCCCTGCCTTTGTTAAGATCGGCAGTCTTATAGCGCACCGCGCAAGTACAAGTGGAAAACCGCCTGATGAGCCATCCGTTCGACGTCGCCGAAATCGCCGCGACCTATGCCAGCAAGTCCCCCCAGGACATCCTCAAGTTCGCCTTCGAGCACTTCGGCGACGACCTGTGGATCTCCTTCAGCGGCGCCGAGGACGTGGTGCTGCTGGACATGGCCTGGAAGATCAACAAGAACGTCAAGGTGTTCAGCCTGGACACCGGCCGCCTGCACCCGGAGACCTACCGCTTCATCGAGCAGGTGCGCGAGCACTACGGCATCGCCATCGAGGTCATGACCCCCGATCCGCGCCTGCTGGAGCCCTTCGTCAAGGAAAAGGGCCTGTTCAGCTTCTACAAGGACGGCCACGGCGAGTGCTGCGGCATCCGCAAGATCGAGCCGCTCAAGCGCAAGCTCGCCACCGTCAGCGCCTGGGCCACCGGCCAGCGCAAGGACCAGAGCCCCGGCACCCGCAGCCAGGTGGCGGTGGTCGAGCTGGACGGCGCCTTCTCCACGGCGGAAAAGCCGCTGTACAAGTTCAACCCGCTGGCCAGCATGAGCAGCGAGGAAGTCTGGGCCTACATCCGCATGCTGGAGATCCCCTACAACAGCCTGCACGAGCGCGGCTTCATCAGCATCGGCTGCGAGCCCTGCACCCGCCCGGTGCTGCCCAACCAGCACGAGCGCGAAGGCCGCTGGTGGTGGGAGGAAGCCACCCAGAAGGAATGCGGCCTGCACGCCGGCAACCTGATCACCAAGGGCTGAGCTCGTCGCCGGCGGGTTTTCCGCCGGCGCCGCAGCGCTTAAGGTAGGCCCTGCCCCTACCGCGAGAGGAAAGCCCCATGCGCATCACCATGGTCAAGAAGGTCCTGGCCGACGGCGAGGACTGCGGCAAGTGCAAGGACGTGCAGCAGCGCCTGGAGAAAGGCGGCTACCTGCCGCGCATCGACCGCGTGCTGGTGGCCGACGAACGCAACCCGGGCAGCGCCGGCTGGATGGTCGCCGCCCAGTACGGCGTGGACAGCGCGCCCTTCTTCGTGGTGCGCCACGACGACGGCCGCGAGCAGGTGTTCACCGTGTTCATGAGCTTCCTCCACGAGATACTCGAAGGCCGCGGCCCGGCGCCGCAGGATTCGCCCGAGGTACTGGCCGAGCTGGCCGGGCGCAACGACCTCGACCGGCTCTGATCCGCGCCCTGGCTTAATGTCGCCTTCAGGCTCCGACGCCTATAGTCCCGCGTGCCCCCTTACAAGAATCGACCATGCCCACCTTGCTCCCTACTCCCGGCCCCAGCCTGCTGGAAGCGCTCGACCGCCAGGCGTTCCTCGCCATCAACGCCACCGCGCAGACGCCAGCCTGGCTGATCGACGCCGCGCGCTTCATCGCCACCGTGCCGCTCTACCTGTTGCCGCTGGCATTGCTGTACCTGTGGTGCCGGGGTGACCACGGCCTGCGCGGCCATCTGCTGCGAGCCCTGGGAGTGACCGCCGTGGCGCTGGCCTCCAGCCAGCTGATCGGGCTGTTCTGGCCGCACCCGCGGCCCTTCGCCATAGGCCTGGGCCACGCCTGGCTGGCCCACGCCGCCAACGCCTCCTTCCCCAGCGACCACCTGACCATATTCGCTGGCTGCGCCCTCAGTCTGCTGTTCGATGACGCCTGGCTACTAGGTGCGTTGATCGGCGCCGTCGGGCTGGCGGTGGGCTACGCGAGGGTCTATCTGGGCATCCACTCTCCGCTGGATATGCTCGGCGCGCTGGCCGTTGCAGCGGTGAGCAACAGCATGGTCTGGCTGCTCTGGCAGCGTCATGGCGGTGCGCTCACGGCCCGAGCCGAGACGCTGTACCGACACGTTCTGGCGCCGGCCATCAGCCGGGGGTGGCTGCGTCACTGAATGTGTCTGGCGAGCGGCATGGATTCGGTTGTGAGCCTTGCCTCTCGCTCCTTCCTTAACAACCTCGTCATTCCCGCGGACGCGGGACCCCAGAGACTTCTTTGGGGTTGGGCTTGGTGTAGCGCGCCGCTCCGAGTCTGCGGAGATTTTTTGTTTCGCCCCCTCGGGCGAGTCCCTTTTGTCAAACGCCACAAAAGGAACCAAAAAGGCTTGCCCCAACATACGGGCCCGACAAAGCCGGGCTACCCTCACGAACTCCCCCGCCACGGAGGCCCGCCCCGAGGGTACGTCCCTGTAGCCCGCGGGGCTCTCGCGACATCCATGTCGCATGACCTCCTGAGCGCGGGTTTCGCTCGGCCTTCTGAAGGGGCGTTTCGGAGTGCGCGGATGTTTCTCTGGAAGTCCAAAAGCAAGAGCAAACGCGCTTTTGCTTTTGCTCTTCGTAGGAGCGAGCTTGCTCGCGAACCCCGCAGTCTCTGGGTTCCCGCGTCCGCGGGAATGACGAGGTGAGGTTAGGAGTGGGAGGATGGCGCCTGAGCGACGCACCGCTCAGGACAGCCCCCGCTCCCGCTTGCGGGAGAGGGTTGGGGAGAGGGCGCTCTTGAACCCAACACCTACCCCACCAGCAGCCACCACCCGCAGCAACTCAACTAAACCCCACCTACCCCACCCGTTTCACACCAGCCTCAATAAACCGGCAGCTCGATCCCTTCGAACAGCTCATCCAGCTCGGCCTTGTTGTGGCACTGCACAGCCTTGGCCAGCAGCTCGCGGGTCAGGTGCGGGGCGAACTTCTCGATGAAGTCGCACATGAAGCCGCGCAGGAAGGTACCGCGGCGGAAGCCGATCTTGGTCACGCTGGACTCGAACAGGTGGCTGGCGTCGAGCATCACCAGGTCGCTGTCCAGTTTCGGGTCCACCGCCATGTGCGCCACGATGCCCACGCCCAGGCCCAGGCGCACGTATGTCTTGATCACGTCGGCGTCGGCGGCGGTGAACACCACCTTGGGCACCAGGCCGCGCTGGTTGAAGGCCTCGTCCAGCTTGGAGCGGCCGGTGAAGCCGAACACGTAGGTGACGATCGGCTGCTCGGCGAGCAGTTCCAGGGTCAGCTTCGGCACCTTGGTCAGCGGGTGGCCCTGGGGCACGATCACGCAGCGGTTCCAGCGGTAGCAGGGCATCATGATCAGGTCGCCGAACAGCTCCAGGGCCTCGGTGGCGATGGCGAAGTCGACGGTGCCGTCGGCGGCCATCTCGGCGATCTGCATCGGCGTGCCCTGATGCATGTGCAGGGAGACGTCCGGGTACTGCTTGATGAAGCCGCTGATCACGCCCGGCAGCGCGTAGCGCGCCTGGGTGTGGGTGGTGGCGATGGACAGGGTGCCCTTCTTCTCGTTGGAGAATTCCTGGGCGATCTGCTTGATGCTCTCGACCTTGCGCAGGATCTCGCCGGCGGTGTTGATGATGCGCTCGCCGGCCGGGGTGACGCGGGTCAGGTGCTTGCCGCTGCGGGCGAAGACTTCCACGCCCAGTTCGTCTTCCAGCAGGCGGATCTGCTTGCTGATGCCCGGCTGCGACGTGTACAGGCTCTGCGCGGTGGCGGAAACGTTGAGGTCGTGGTGCGCGACTTCCCAGATATAGCGCAGTTGCTGAAGCTTCATGGAGATTCCTCGAAATGGATGTCGCGGCCCGCGACCCGGGCTCTGCTTTTATAACCATATTAATGGTTTGAGGAATAAAGTTAGACGTTTTTTTCGAGCTTGCCTACTACGTCCCCTATGGCAACATCCCGGCAACCCACGGACACCGGGAAAAGTGCGCGGCAGAGCGCCGCGTCCGTTCGTCGCGCAGCCGCCTTCAGCTGCGGTGCTGCAACATGGGCACCAGGTAGACCGGCACTTCCGCCAGTTGCACCACCCGTGCGGCGGTACGCCCCAGGGGCGTGTTCATGCCCTCGCCGTGGCTGTGGCTGCCGGCGACTATCAGGTCCACGGCCAGGCGCTGCGCCTCGTCGAGGATCACCTGCGGCGGGTCGCCCTGCAGCACGCGCACCGAACGGATCATGTCCGACTCCTCGTGCAGCTCGCCGAGTTCGTCGCGGAAGCCTTCCATCACCCGCCGCTCGATGTTGCCCATGACGGTGCTCAAACCGCTGCTGCGCAGCTCGGCGAGGGTGTCGGCATCCAGGTAGGTCTGCAGCACGGAGTCGGCGAACAGCCCCATCGGCTCCACGGCGTGCACCACGTGGATCTCGGCGTCGTAGGCGCGGGCGAGGGACATGGCGTGCTGGAGGACGTACGGGGCGTAGAGACCAAGGTCGGTAGCGTAGAGAATCGATCGGATCATGCGGCCTCCTACTGCCTTGGCGGCGGGCCTCTGAGCAGAGTAGCAGCAAGCGGCCGAGGCCGCGCTAGCTGGCCGTCTGCGGCTCGTTGCTGACGCCGTGGGGCACGTGGCCGGTGGCGACCACCTCCCGGGCCCGCTCGCAATGCCCGGGCTGGTCGTCGAAGAACACGTCGGCGCTGAAGGCCTCGAGGAACGCCGACTTGTCCAGGCCGCCGAGGAACAGCGATTCGTCCAGGCGGATGTCCCATTCGCGCAGGGTGCGGATGACGCGCTCGTGGGCCGGCGCCGAGCGCGCGGTGACCAGCGCCGTGCGGATCGGGCAGGACTCCTGGGGGAAGGCCTGCTGCACGCGGTTCAGCGCCGCCAGGAAGGGCTTGAACGGGCCGCCGCCCAGCGGCTCGCGGGCGGACTCCTGCTCGCGCGTCTGGAAGGCCTCCAGGCCGCCCTGCTGGAACACCCGCTCGGCCTCGTCGGAGAACAGCACGGCGTCGCCGTCGAAGGCGAAACGCAGTTCACCGGCGGTCTCGCGGCGGGCCCCGGCGGAGAGGATGGTGGCCGCGGCGAAGCCGTTCTCCAGGGCGCTGCGCACGTCCTCGACGTGGGTGGAGAGGAACAGGTGGCAGCCGAACGCCGCCAGGTACGGGTATGGGCTGCGCCCGCCGACGAAGGCCGCGCGGGAGATGCCCAGGCCGTGCTGCTGGATGGAGTTGAACACCCGCAGGCCGGTGTCGGCGCTGTTGCGCGAGACCAGCACCACTTCCACCAATTGCCGGCCGAGCATCTCGTTGAGCCCCAGCAGCTTCTGCACCAGGGCGAAGGCGTCGCCGGGCGGCAGCACCTCGTCCTCGTGGGCGATCTGGTACTGCCGGTAGGCCTCCACGCCTTCGGATTCGTAGATGCGGTGACTCTCGTCCAGGTCGAACAGCGCCCGCGAGGAGATCGCCACCACCAGCTTGTCGCCCAGCCCCTTGCCCATTGCCCGTTCCCCCGTGATGGATCAGCGCGCCTGGTTGCGCGCGTCGATGAAGCGTAGCGCCCGTTGCAGCGCCTCGATGCGTGGCATCGCCACCCCGGCGGCGGCCGCCGCGGCCAGGGGCGCATCATAGATCGCCTGCAGCTCCAGCGGCCGGCGCTGGGCGAAGTCGTGGTACATGCTCGGCAGGTAGTCGGGCATGCGTTCGGTCGCGCTCAGCATCGCCGCCGGGTAGCCGGCCGGCAACTCATGGCCGCAGGCGGCGGCGCCGGCCATCACCTCGTCCATGATGGCGGCGATCAGCGCGCGGCTGTCGGCGTTGGCCATCAGCGCCCGGGTGCCGCTGTCGAGCAGCACCGACAGGCCGTTGTAGGGGACGTTCCACACCAGCTTCTGCCAGCGCGCGTGCTCCAGCGCCGGCATCGCCACGGAATCCAGCCCGGCCTTGCGGAACAGCGCTGCGCCCTCCTCGGCAATGGCCTGGCCGGCGGCAGCGGCAGCCGGCCCGCTGTGGTAGCCCAGGTGCACCGCGCCCAGGGCCTGGTGCTCGATCACCCCGGGGGCGGAGCGGTGCACGCAGATGTAGCAGAGCCCGCCGAGCAGGTGCAGCGAGTCTGGCAACAGCGGGCGCAGGCCCTCCTCCACCGCCAGGCCGTTCTGCAGCAGCAGGACCTTGGCGCCCGGCGCCGCGGCGCGGGCGATCAGCGGCGCCAGCTCGGCGTTGCTGGTGGTCTTGGCGCCCACCAGCAGCCAGTCGCACGGCGGCAGGTCGGCGACGTCGTGATAGGCCTGCACCGGCGCCAGGCCCAGCGTGCCGTGCACCTGGCTGTTCAGGCGCAGGCCGTGCTCGGCCACCGCGGCGTATTCGCTGCGCAGCAGGAAATGCACGTCGAAGCCGGCGCGGGCCAGCATCAGGCCGTAGAAACCGCCGATGGCGCCAGTGCCGATCACGCCGATGCGGACGGGGGAAACAGTCATTCAGGGCAACTCCTCGGGAATGCGCAAGGCCGCGGCGCGCAGGGCCTGGGCCAGTGGGCCGGCGCGCAGGGGCGCGTCGAGGCGGCCATGGAAGGCGCCGTCGCGCACCAGGAACAGCGCCGGCAGGTGGAAGACTTCATAACGCTCGACCAGGCCGCCATTGCGCCCGGCATCGACCCAGCACAAGCGCCGCACCGGCAGCCCCATGCCCGGCAACTGCGCGCGGGCCCAGCGGCAGGAAGCGCAGCCCTCGGCGCTGAACACCAGCAGTGAGTCGCCGGGCAATTCGAGCAACCGGTGATCGGCATCCAGGTCGGTGAGTTCCAGCGACGGCACTATACTTTGCCCAATGCCAACGCCAAAAAGATTGCAGTCGGAGCCTTCCGTCATGCGACAGTTCCTGCGTCACCCCTGTGATCTACCGGTGGAGCTGGTGGTCCGCAGGCAGCTCTTCCTGCCGCGCCAGCGCCTGTACAATATCAGCCTCGGCGGGGTGGCCTGCAACGCCCCGCGCGGTTTCCGCCGCGGCACCGCGGTCGAGCTGCGCATCCCGCTGCTGGGCGACGCCGCGCGCTACCCCGGCGTGGTGGCCTGGAGCCGCAAGCTCAGCGACGACTACCTGGTGGGCGTGGCCTTCCTCGACGAAGACACCCTGTTCCGCGCGCGCATGGTCGAGCAGGTCTGCCAGATCGAGCACTTCCGGCGCCAGCGCGAGCGCGAAAGCGGGCAGGCGCAGCCGGTGGAAGACACGGCGCTGGAGTGGATCGCCTGCAACGCCGCCGACTTCCCCCTGTTCTGCGCCATCTGAAACGGCGCCGAACCCCGTCATCCGGGCATTTTCCCGCTGCCTGCCCATTGTCGAGCCGGCGTCCGACGCGTTAAGGTTCGACTTCCCCTTAGCGAGATTCATGCCTGCGCCCCATCGCATGGGGGGTTCCTGGCGGCCGGCACCCGTGACCTGACTGAGTACCACGATGGCTGATTTACAGATCGACGACCTTAACGTTGCCTCCAACGAGACCCTGATCACGCCGGAGCAGCTCAAGCGCGAAATCCCCCTGACCGAAGCCGCCCGGCAGACCGTCGCCCATGGCCGCCAGGTCGTCCGCGACATCCTCGATGGCAAGGACCACCGCCTGTTCGTGGTGATCGGCCCCTGCTCCATCCACGACGTCAAGGCCGCCCACGAATACGCCGAGCGCCTCAAGGTCCTGGCCGCCGAAGTCGCCGACAGCCTGTTCCTGGTAATGCGCGTGTACTTCG
Source organism: Pseudomonas citronellolis (assembly GCF_900112375.1). GTDB lineage: Bacteria > Pseudomonadota > Gammaproteobacteria > Pseudomonadales > Pseudomonadaceae > Pseudomonas > Pseudomonas citronellolis. The sequence goes on from NZ_FOLS01000013.1 coordinate 131,893, forward strand.
AGAAACCGCGCACCACCGTGGGCTGGAAAGGCCTGATCAACGACCCCTACCTGGACGACTCCTTCAAGATCCAGGACGGCCTGCACATCGGCCGCCAGCTGCTGCGCGACCTCGCCGAGATGGGCCTGCCCACCGCCACCGAGGCGCTCGACCCGATCTCCCCGCAGTACCTGCAGGACCTGATCAGCTGGTCGGCCATCGGCGCGCGCACCACCGAATCCCAGACCCACCGCGAGATGGCCTCCGGCCTGTCCTCCGCGGTCGGCTTCAAGAACGGCACCGACGGCAGCCTGACCGTGGCGATCAACGCCCTGCAGTCGGTCTCCAGCCCGCACCGTTTCCTCGGCATCAACCAGGAAGGCGGCGTCTCCATCGTCACCACCAAGGGCAACCGCTACGGCCACGTGGTGCTGCGCGGCGGCAACGGCAAGCCGAACTACGACTCGGTGAGCGTGGCCCTGTGCGAGCAGGAGCTGAACAAGGCCAAGGTGCCGCCGAACGTCATGGTCGACTGCAGCCACGCCAACTCCAACAAGGACCCGGCGCTGCAGCCGCTGGTGATGGACAACGTCGCCAACCAGATCGTCGAAGGCAACAACTCCATCGTCGGCCTGATGGTGGAAAGCCACCTGGGCTGGGGCAACCAGCCGATCCCGAAGGACCTCTGCCAGCTGCAGTACGGCGTCTCCGTCACCGACGCCTGCATCGACTGGGAAACCACCGAGAAGGCCGTGCGCAGCATGCACGCCAAGCTCAAGGACGTGCTGCCCAAGCGCCAGCGCGGCTGAATCGGACACAACGAAAAACGCCGGGCAATGCCCGGCGTTTTCATTGGGTGCTGGCGGCTCAGGCCATGCGGTCGGCGTGGCGCGGATGGCGCTCCAGGTAGCGCTCGACGTAGGAGCAGGAGGGAATCACGCTGTAGCCCTTGCGCTCGGCGTACTGCAGCGCGTGCTCGGTGAGCGCCGCGGCGATGCCGCGGCCGCGCAGGCTGTCGGGCACGAAGGTGCGGTAGATGTCCAGCGTCTGCTTGCCCAGATCCATGTAGGCCAGGTAGGCACGATGACCGTCCACCGTCGTGACGAACTGGTGGCTGGACTCATCATGATGGATGGACAACGACTCACTCACTTGCACTCTCCTCTTGCGCGTCTCACAACTCGACGCGCACCTGATTGATCTTGTTCAGGCGGAGGTTCATCTCGGCCGAGCCCGTCCCCATGAGGACCGTGATATAGACTCGTCCGTTCTCCACCTTGTGCAGTACACCCTGATAATAGGCACCATCGAAGGTGATGAACTGCAGGCGCTTGCCGGTGTACTGGGCAAGGCTGTCGATACTGACGAAGCCATATTGCTGCGTTCTCTTCTCCGACTCAACCGTTTCTTCGGCCGAAATCTTCTGCGTGGCCGAATCGGCGGTGACCTTGTGCTTCAGCGGGTCGACCCAGGCGAAGCCGATCGGGTTCACCGCCTGCTGGTTCACCAGCACCACCGGGCGCAGCATGCCGACCACGTCCTTGGCCTCGAAGAACTGCAGCCCGCTCCAGGTCATGCCCTCGCTGGGGTTGAGTTCCAGGCGCAGCGACTGCGGGTCGGCCAGGTAGCGGGCGTAGGCGTCAAGCAGCGGCTGGTCCAGCGCCACGCGCTGGCTGCGCATGGCCTTGTCGAACTGCGCCAGGGCCTGCTTGAGGTACTCCTCGCGCTTGACGCCCAGGCGCGCGGCGCAGAATTCCTGGACCTTGCGCTGGTACTGGTTGTCGTCCAGCTCGACGGTCACCTGGGACACCCGCGGCGGGTTCACGCGCATGTCGCCGGGGCGTTCGGAGACGTTGCTCAGGGACATGCCGACGCGGGTGTCGAGCATGCCGCGAGCGTCCGAGCGCAGGTTGAAGGTCAGCTTCTGCGCGCCGGGTTCGAACAGGTACGAGAACTCGATATCCGATTCCAGGGTGCGGTAGCCCATCTGCAGCAGCTCGTCGGAGCCGATGTTGCGGATGTTGCCGCAGGCCACCTCGCTCATGGCGGTGAACACGCTGCTCTCCGCCGGCTGCTGGTACAGCGCCTGCATGAACGGGCCGTGCACCTGCAGCTCGACGCCGGTGAGTTCCATGGCCATCTGCTTGGGCAGCTTGCCCTCGGCCAGGCGCTCCTTGAAGCTCAGCAGCTCGCGCAGGCCGTTGAACCTGAGCTGGGCATGGGCCACCTTCAGGCTGTCGCGGGCGGCCGGCACACGGATCTCCACGTTCTTCAGGCCGACGCGGCCGTCGAAGGAAGAGGAAATCCCGCCGTAGGTGATCTCCACCATCGGCGACAGGCGCGCCACGGCGTCGTCGACGATGCTGCGCACGGACAGCCACAGCGACACCTTGATGATGAGCGCGACGGCCACGATGCCGAGCAGGCCCCACTTGAGCAGTTTCGACATTCGGAAGGACTTCCCTGTAAGCGGATTGATACGGACGGCGGTGCTGGCAGCTTAACAGCACGGCCTGCGCGCCTCCACGTACACCCCGCGAAATTCACCGGCTCGCCCATCGGAGAGTGAAGTCTGTCGCAAAACCGCGGTGACCGGCCGGTCGGACACAGCGCTTTACGGTCGCCGTGGTCGCCAGTATGTTCTGCGCCACGCCCCTTTTCCGGATGTCCTGCCATGAGTGAACTGATCAGCTATCAACTCGACGACGGCGTCGCCACCCTGACCCTCGCCAACGGCAAGGTGAATGCCATCTCCCCCGCCGTGATCGAGGCCTTCAACCAGGCTCTGGACCGTGCCGAGCAGGACCGCGCGGTGGTGATCCTCACCGGCCAGCCGGGCATCCTTTCCGGCGGCTACGACCTCAAGGTGATGACCTCCGGCCCGGAGAACGCCGTGGCCCTGGTGGCCGCCGGTTCGACCCTGGCCCGGCGCATGCTGGCCCACCCCTACCCGATAATCGTCGCCTGCCCCGGCCACGCGGTGGCCAAGGGCGCCTTCCTGCTGCTCTCGGCGGACTACCGCATCGGCGTCGACGGCCCCTTCCAGATCGGCCTGAACGAAGTGGCCATCGGCATGACCATGCACCACGTGGGCATCGAGCTGGCCCGCGACCGCCTGCGCAAGTCGGCCTTCAACCGTTCGGTGATCAACGCCGAGATGTTCGCCCCGCAAGAAGCCATGGCCGCCGGCTTCCTCGACAAGGTGGTGAGCGCCGAGGAACTGCTGGACACCGCCCGCGCCGCCGCACAACAGCTGAAGAAGCTGAACATGACTGCGCACCGCAACACCAAGCTGAAGGTGCGCCGGCAACTGCTGGAAACCCTGGACCAGGCCATCGAGAAGGACAAGCAGCACCTGGCCTGAGGTGCTCCTACGCCGCCCCACCCGCGCCCTGCGTGCGATATCGCGGGCAGGGCCCGCTCCTACAATTCGCCGTTAGGCATGGCGTTTCCCCGTAGGAGCGGACCTTGTCCGCGATAGCCGGACATATCGGCGCGATTCGCGGATGAGATCCGCTCCTACCATACGGGCGGGCACGGCTTCTCGTAGGAGCGAGCTTGCTCGCGAATGTGGCCCCGCTGCGGACTCTGTTCGCGAGCAAGCTCGCTCCTACGAAGAGCCCCTCGGCACAGCCGGTAAGACCCTGCCCCACACCATTCCCTGTAGGAGCGCGCCCTGCGCGCGATTTCGCGGGCAGGGCCCGCTCCTACGGGGGCTCCTCGAATAGTTACGAAAAAGGCAAAACTGATTAAGCCCGTTCAGTCTTTTTCAAAAATTATTGCGCGTTAACCTATTGATGAACCCACAGGAAAAGCAACCAACGAGGTGTTCATCATGAAACTCCAACTGATCGCCACTGCCCTCCTCGCCAGCGCCACCCTGCTCGGTGCCCAGGCCGGCTTCGCCGAAGAATCGCCGCTGATGCAGAACCGCATGGTCAACCTGAACCAGGCCGCGCTGCAGCACCAGGCCGAGCGGACCGCCAGCCAGCAGCACGACGCTACCCCCGCCCACCAGGGCTGACCGGCGCTCGCCGGCACTCCGACGGCCACGCGCCCCGGCTCCGGGACGCGCCAGGCCGCCGGCCACGCCTCAGCCGAGCTTCTCGTCGGCGGCGACTCCCTTGCGATAGACCGCATAGACCACTACGGGGATGTCCAGATGGCCGAGATACCTGTCCAGCAACGGTCGCACGTCCTTCCAGTCCAGCCCGCCGACACCGGTGGCCAGGCACGGCAGTGCCAGGCTGCGAACGCCCTCCCCCTCGACGTACTTCGCCAACTCCCGCAGGCAGTGCCCGACGTTCTCCAGGCTGGCCTTGGCCGGCTTGGCGCTGCGCCCGCTGCCCTGCATGTCCTGGGTCAGCAGGTTGACGATGCCGCGGGTCGAACCGTCGGCGTCCACCCCCGACCAGGCCCAGATGGAGCCCGGCGCGGGCGCCGAGGCATGGGCCGCATGACGGTAGTCGCGGACCAGCGACGGCCAGCGCTCGCGCAGGGCCAGGGCCAGGCCGCTGTCGAACGGGTCCTGGGGCGCGATGCCATGGGCGATGACCTGGGCCTTGCTCAGCAGAATGTCGCCTTCAACTTCTCGAATCATGGATCTTTCCTTGCTCGGTGGAGTACCTCGGAAGCCTTGCCTTGCGCTCCCGTCTATTTCCACGTTACGCCTGGCCGCACCACGGACCTTGACCCGCATCAAGGCCGCATCCCCCTCGCGGCAGGCGGCAAAACATCAATTCCACCGATAGTTGAAAGCAACGAACTTCGTTATCCCATCGACGAGACTGCTGGGAAACTGGCCCCACTCCCACTTCCGGCAGCCACCGCCATGCACCGCTCCACCGCCCGCACCCTGCGCAACGGCGCCCTCGCCAGCATCGGCCTGTATAGCATCGTGGTCCTGGTGGCGCTGGCCCTGAGCGGCGGCTTCCAACTCACCCGCAACATCCAGCCGGACGCCGTGGACAAGAGCGCGCTGTTCCAGCGTTTCAACGAAGTGCTGCCCAACGCCCTGGCGGTGCTGCAGCAGAGCCTGCGCCCGCACTCCTGAACCCGCGCTGGCGGCCTGCGCCAGCTTGCCCATACTTTGCAGATCGCCGCCGGCGCCCGCCGGCACCGCCCGCCTCCGCCTGCCGGGAGAACGCGCCATGGGTCGAGTCGTCGCATCCGCCGTCTACTGCAAGGGCAAGAAGGTCGCGGATATCCCGCTGGAAGCGGGCTATCGCTGGGCCTGCCAGCCCGACCACTTCGTCTGGACCGGCCTGCAGGAACCCACGCCGGAAGAGCTGATGAACCTGCAGAAGCAGTTCAACCTGCACGAGCTGGCGATCGCCGACGCCCTGGAGAAGCACAGCCGGCCGAAGCTGGAGACCTTCGGCGACGCGCTGTTCATGGTGATCTACTCGCCGGTGCGCGCGGACAGCCGGCTGATGTTCGTGGAAACCCACCTGTTCGCCGGCATCGGCTACATCATCAGCGCCCGCCACGGCTTCTCGCAGTCGTACTCGCAGGTGCGCCAGCGCTGCGAGGCGCGCCCGCTGCTGCTGGCCCACGGCACCGACTTCGTGCTCTACGCCCTGCTCGACTTCGTGGTCGGCAACTACGAGCCGGTGGTGGAGGAGATCCGCGGCGAGATCGAGGTGCTGGAACAGCGCGCCCTGCGCACCTCGCTGAGCCAGGAGGAGATCGAGCGCATCTACGGCCTGCGCCGCGAGGTGCTCAAGCTGCGCCACTACGCGGCGCCCATGGTGGAGATCTGCCAGGAGTTGCAGCGCCTGGACTTCCCCTTCATCGACAAGCAGATGCGCCCCTACTTCCGCGACGTGGCCATCCACGTCAACCGCCTGCTGGAAGACCTCAACTCGCTGCGCGACATCGCCAGCCAGACCATCGAGGTCGGCCTGTTGCTGGAATCCTCGCGGCAGAGCGTGGTGCAGCGCAAGTTCGCCGCCTGGGCGGCGATCCTCGGCTTGCCCACCGCAGTGGCCGGCATCTACGGGATGAACTTCGAGTACATCCCGGAGCTGCACTGGCACTACGGCTACTTCCTGGTGATGGGCCTGCTGGTGATCGGCTGCATCGGGCTGTACGTCAGCTTCAAGCAGGCGGATTGGCTCTAACGCCCGCGCCGGCTGCTCTTCGTAGGATCGAGGGGGACGCCTAGTTCTTGCTCGCGAACAAACCCCGCTGCGGAACCTGTTCGCGAGCAAGCTCGCTCCTACGAAAGGCGGTTTGCCTCGGCGCGTGAACGAAAACGCCGCTCCGGGGAGCGGCGTTGGTGGGCGCGGCGGGCTCAGGCGGCGTTCTGCTCGTCCTTTTTCCGGCCCAGCTGGACGAAGCGCATCATCCATTCCGCCACGGTGGCGCCCTGGTGCTCGCGGTCGAGGCTGTCGATGCCCTTCCGGTAGACCGGCTCGCTGAAGATCTCGCGGCGCAGGTCGAGGATCGCCTGGGAGTAGTCGGCGACGAACTCCGGGTGGCCCTGGAAGCACAGCACCTGGTCGCCGATGGCGTAGGCGGCGTTCGGGCAGAAGTCGCTGCTGGCGATGCGCCGGGCGCCCTCGGGCAACTGGGTGACCTGGTCCTGGTGGCTGACCAGCAGGGTCAGGTCGTCCAGTTGCGGCTGCATCCACTGCGGCTGCTCTTCGATGCGGTAGTCATGGATGCCCACGCCCCAGCCCTGGTCGGCGCGCTCGGTCTTGCCGCCCAGCAGCAGGGCCAGCAGCTGGTGGCCGAAGCACACGCCCAGCAGCTTGTCGCCACGCTCGTAGCGGCTCAGCAGGTAGTCCTTGAGCTTACGGATCCAGGGTTCGTCGCCGAAGGAGTCGTACTTGCTGCCGGTCACCAGGTAGGCGTCGTAGTGCTCGCTGTCGGGCGGGTAATGGCCCTCCACCACGTTGTACACCTTGAACTCGGCGGGCACCGGTTGCTTGGCGAACAGCTGCTGGAACATCCAGCCGTAGCCGGTGTACTGGTCGATCAGCTCGGGACGCAGGATATCGGTTTCCAGAATGCAGATTTGCAGCGACATGTAGTGGTGGGTTCCTGATGTTAAGCGGGCACGAACGCGCGTTTTCTTAACAAACTGCACGCCCCGTGAAAACTACACACTGTTTTTTCACGATACAAGATGGCAAAGCCATTCCTTGCATCGGAATTTCAGGGGAAATACCCGAAAAACCGCCGCGCATCAATGCCGGCGCAAACGATGGCGACCGGCTGCTCAGCCATCCCGCGCCATCCCCAGCGCCTGCGCGGTCTCCAGCACCCAGGCGTACTCGCCCTGCAGGTTGCCCAGGGCCATGGCGTGGACCTCCTCGGCGCTGCGCAGGGTGCCGTGGTAGTCGCGCTGTTCGAAGGCGAAGCAGGCATCGGCCACCACGAAGGTGCGAAAGCCCAGGTTGCCGGCGCTGCGCGCGGTGCTTTCCACCGAGTTGTTGGTGCTGACGCCGGCGATCACCAGGGTGTCGATGCCGCGCACCCGCAGCCAGCGTTCCAGGCCGCTGTTGGCGAAGGCGTCGGGGACGTTCTTCTCCAGCACCTGCTCGTGCTCCAGCGGCGCCCCGGCCGCGCGCCAGGCGGCCAGGAGTTCGGCGATGCGGGCTTCGGCGTGGGGGTTGTTGCGGGGGACCGGGGTGGTGGCCATGCCTTTTTGCATGTCGATGATGATCAGGGCGGGGGTGTTGGGCATGGTGGGTCCGGGGGTGATGGGTTTCGCTGCGCTCAACGCCATCCTACGGGGGTCGTGGGGAAGAAAAAACCGGTGGTGGGGGCGGTTTTCGGGGGAGTCGCATTCCTGCTTTGGCTTTTGCTTTTCGTAGGAGCGAGCTTGCTCGCGAATGGTGCTCGCCGGCGGCCATGGTGTTTCCGGTTGCTCCGTCCCCTCTCCCCAGCCCTCTCCCTGAAGGGAGAGGGGGCTTGTCCGTGCAGAGAGAAGGAATGGCCTCAACCTGAAACCGCCGGCGTGTCCGGCTAACTCAAGAGCACCTGCACACACCGAACGGTCCCCTCTCCCTTCAGGGAGAGGGTTAGGGAGAGGGAGCGGAGTCCCCCCCAGAACACCGCTGCCACAGGTAACTCCCGTTCGCGAGCAAGAACTAGGCGTCCCCCTCGCTCCTACACCAACCCCATTCAGAAGATCTCGTTGCGCAACGCCTTGTCCAGCAACAACGCCGGCGGCTCGAAGCGTTCTCCGTACTGCTCGGCCAGGTACTGCGCGCGGGCGATGAAGTCCTGCAGGCCGTACTGGTTGATGAACTGCAGCGCGCCGCCGCTCCAGGCAGCGAAGCCGATGCCGAAGATCGAGCCGATGTTGGCGTCGGCGGTCGACAGCAGCACGCCCTCCTCCACGCAGCGCACCGTCTCGATGGCCTGGACGAAGAGGATGCGGTCGCGCACGTCCTCGGCCGGGATCATGCCGTCGGGCTTCTCGAAGCGCTGCTTCAGCTCCGGCCACAGGTGCTTCCTGCCGTTGGCGGGGTAGTCGTAGAAGCCGCCGCCGGCCGCCTTGCCCGGGCGCTTGTACTCGTTGAGCATCAGGTCGACCACGGCGAAGGCCGGGTGCTGCGGCAGGGCCTTGCCTTCGGCTTCCAGATCCTTGCGGGTCTGCTCGCGGATGTGGCTCATCAGGCTCAGCGAGACCTCGTCGCTGATCGCCAGCGGGCCCACCGGCATGCCGGCCTGGCGCGCCTGGTTCTCGATCATCGCCGCCGACACGCCCTCGCCGAGCATGGCCAGGCCTTCGTTGGTGAAGGTGCCGAACACCCGCGAGGTGAAGAAGCCGCGGCTGTCGTTGACCACGATCGGCGTCTTCTTGATCTGCAGGACGTAGTCGAAGGCGCGGGCCAGGGTGGCGTCGTCGGTCTTCTCGCCGCGGATGATCTCCACCAGAGGCATCTTGTCCACCGGGCTGAAGAAGTGCAGGCCGATGAACTTCTGCGGTTGCGCCACGGCCTGGGCCAGGCCGGTGATCGGCAGGGTCGAGGTGTTGGAGGCGATCACCGCATCAGGCAGCGCGGCGGCCTCGGCGGCGGCGGTGACCTTGCCCTTGAGCGCGCGGTCCTCGAACACCGCCTCGATGATCAGGTCGCAGCCCTCGAAGTCGGCTTCGCTGGCGCTCGGCTTGATGCGGGCGAGGAAGGCATCACGCTTCTCGGCGGTCATCTGGCCCTTGCCGACCTTCTTCTCCAGCAGCGCGGCCGAGTAGGCCTTGCCCTTCTCCGCCGCTTCGATGGAGACGTCCTTGAGCACCACCTCGATGCCGGCGGCGGCCGAGACGTAGGCGATGCCCGCGCCCATCATGCCGGCGCCGAGCACGCCGACCTTCTTCGTCTGCTGCTGCGGGTAGCCCTGCGGGCGCGACTTGCCGGCGTTGATCTCGTTCAACTGGAACCAGAAGGTGCCGATCATGTTCTTCGCCACCTGGCCGGTGGTCAGCTCGGTGAAGTAGCGCGCCTCGATCAGTTGCGCGGTGTCGAAGTCCACCTGGGCGCCTTCGACGGCGGCGCACATGATCTTCTCCGGCGCCGGGAAGCAACCCTTGGTCTTGTCACGCAGCACCGAGGGGGCGATGGCCAGCATCTGCGCCACGTTCGGACTGGACGGGGTGCCGCCGGGGATCTTGTAGCCCGCCGTGTCCCACGGCTGCTTGGCGTTGGGGTTGGCGGCGATCCATTCGCGGGCCTTGGCCAGCATGTCTTCGCGGCTGGAGGCCAGCTGGTGGATCAGCCCAGCCTTGAGCGCTTGTTCCGGGCGCACCTTCTTGCCTTCGGCGAGGTACGGCAGGGCCTTCTCCAGGCCCAGCAGGCGCACCATGCGCACTACCCCGCCGCCGCCGGGCAGCAGGCCCAGGGTGACTTCCGGCAGGCCCAGCTGCACGTGGCTTTCGTCCAGGGCGATGCGGTGATGGCAGGCCAGGCAGATTTCCCAGCCGCCGCCCAGGGCCGCGCCGTTGATGGCGGCCACCACCGGCTTGCCGAGTGTCTCCAGGCGGCGCAGCTGGCCCTTGAGCACCAGGATGCCGGCGTAGAAGGCCGGGGCGTCGGCCTTGGTGACCTTGATCAGTTCGTTGAGGTCGCCGCCGGCGAAGAAGGTCTTCTTGGCGGAAGTCAGGATGACGCCGGCGATGGAATCCTTCTCGGCTTCCAGGCGGGCGACAGTGGCGGCCATGGCCTCGCGGTAGGCGCCGTTCATGGTGTTGGCGCTCTGGCCGGGCATGTCCATGGTCAGGACGACGATGTTGTCCTGGCCCTTTTCGTAGCGGATGGCTTCGGTCATTTCTTCAATCCTTTTCGACGGCTGGCGCAGGGACGCCGGTTTCTGGTTCCCCGCGTTCGCGGGGATGACGATGGGGAGCACCGAGCTTCACCCGTCATTCCCGCGCACGCGGGAACCCAGTCGACGCAACCCCTGCCCCGGCTCAGATTCGTTCGATGATGGTGGCGATGCCCATGCCGCCGCCCACGCAGAGGGTGGCCAGGCCGTAGCGCAGGTTGCGCCGCTCCAGTTCGTCGAGCAGGGTGCCGAGGATCATGCAGCCGGTGGCGCCCAGGGGGTGGCCCATGGCGATGGAGCCGCCGTTGACGTTGACCTTGCTCTCCGGCACGCCCATGTCCTTCATGAACTTCATCACCACCGAGGCGAAGGCCTCGTTGACCTCGAACAGGTCGATCTCGTCGACGCGCAGGCCGGCCTTGGCCAGGGCCTTGCGGGTGGCCGGCGCGGGGCCGGTGAGCATGATGGTCGGGTCGGTGCTGGTGACCGCCGTGGCGACGATGCGCGCGCGGGCCTTCAGGCCCAGCTCGCGGCCCTTGGCCTCGGAGCCGATGAGCATGGCGGCGGCGCCGTCGACGATGCCCGAGCTGTTGCCCGGGGTGTGCACGTGCTCGATGCGCTCGACGTAGCTGTACTTGCGCAGGGCGGTGGCGTCGAAGCCCATCTGCCCCATCATCTCGAAGCTCGGCTTGAGCGCGCCGAGGCCTTCCAGGGTGGAATCGGCGCGGATGAATTCGTCGTGGTCGAGGATGACGATGCCGTTCTGGTCGGTGACCGGCACCAGGGACTTGCCGAACAGCCCCTCGGCGCGGGCCTTGGCGGCCTTCTGCTGGGAGCGCAGGGCGAAGGCGTCGACGTCGGCGCGGCTGAAGCCTTCCAGGGTGGCGATCAGGTCGGCGCCGATGCCCTGGGGCACGAAGCTGGTGTGCAGGTTGGTTTGCGGGTCCAGCGCCCAGGCGCCGCCGTCCGAGCCCATGGGCACCCGCGACATGGATTCCACGCCGCCCACCAGCACCAGGTCCTCGAAGCCCGAGCGCACCTTCATCGCGCCCAGGTTGACCGCCTCCAGGCCCGAGGCGCAGAAGCGGTTGATCTGCACGCCCGCCACCTGCTCGTCCCAGTCGGCGACCAGCGCGGCGGTCTTGGCGATGTCGGCGCCCTGGTCGCCCACCGGCGTCACGCAGCCCAGGACGATGTCGTCGACCTGCGCGGTGTCCAGCTGGTTGCGCCGCTGCACTTCGCGCAGCAGGCCGGCCATCAGGTCGACCGGCTTGACGCTGTACAGCGCGCCGTCCTTCTTGCCCTTGCCGCGGGGCGTGCGCACCGCGTCGTAAATCAATGCTTCGGTCATGGCGTTCTCTCTTGGGAGTGCTCTCTTGGCGTGGAGGTCACGCAGGCAGCGTGTCGGCCTACCTTAACCGCGCGGTGGCGGCCGGCAATGACCGGATCGCTCAGGCGGATTGACCCCCGCGCTCAGCCCGGGCGACCGGCGGTCGCCTGGCGCACCGCTCTGGGCCGCGCGCCGACGGGCGGTCGGATGGGCGGTCGAGCCGCAGGCCAGAGCCGTCACCGCCTTGTCATATAGATGGAATATGCCTGGAACCATAGGATTTGCTGCCAGATCGTCTAAGCCCGCGCCAGCCGGGGCTTAGACTGAAATTTCGCAGTACCTATGGGACGTCGCTGCCGGGTCTTGCCGGAGCGGCCGGTATGCCAAGCCAAGGCCACAGCCACCCGGCGCCGGGTCGTACGAGCGCGCGGGAGCGGGCCAACAACAAGAAAGGCGGGAACATCATGATGGATCAACAACCGAAGAAATGGCGGCAGGCCAGCCTGATCGTCTTCGTTACCGCAGTGGTGCTCATCATCCCCAACCTCAGTCGCCTGGTCGGCTAGCCAACCGTCCGCCTGCCGCTGCGAAGCCGGCGTCGCCCGAGTGGCCGCGCCCTCGCAGCGCAGGTGGCAGTGCCGTTCGTCGGCATCCTCTGCTATGTTTGCGCAGCCCATCGCTGGAGCCCGCCCATGCGCTTCATCCTGTCGCTGCTGATCCTGCTCTGCCCCACCGTATTCGCCGCCGAACTGACCCTGGAGCTGCCCGCCGGCACGCGCACGCTGAGCAGCGCCGAGCTGCTGGGCAACGCCCAGGCGCGCAACATCGAGATCAAGGACGACGTGGCCTACAAGCGCACCATGCACTACCGCGCGGTGCCGCTGGCGGCGCTGCTGGAGGGCGTGGACGGCCGCGCCCACGTGCAGGCCGTGGCGCTGGACGGCTTCGCCGCCGAGCTGCCCGCCGCGCCGCTGCTGCAGAAGGAGGGCGCGCGGGCCTGGCTGGCCATCGAGGACGAAGAGAAGCCCTGGCCGCCGCTGGGCCAGGACAAGCCTTCGGCCGGGCCCTTCTACCTGGTCTGGACCGACCCGCAGGCCTCGGCCATCGGCCCGGAGCAATGGCCCTTCCAGGTCAGCAGCCTGCGCGTGCTGGATTCGGTGGAAATCCGCTTCCCGGCCCTGGTCCCGGCCAAGGACGCCAGCCCCGACGTGCAGGCCGGCTTCGCCCTGTTCCAGAAGCACTGCCTGGCCTGCCACCGCCTGAACGGCGCCGGCGACGCCCAGTTCGGCCCGGACCTGAACCAGCCCTACAGCCCCACCGAGTACTTCGCCAGGGACTTCCTCCACGCCTACATCCGCGACCCGCAGAGCCTGCGCCGCTGGCCCCAGGCGAAGATGCCCGGCTTCGCCCCGGAAACCCTCGACGACACCGAGCTGGACCAGCTGATCGACTACCTCGCGCACATGGCGGCGCGGCGCCAGGCGCTGATGTAGAGCGCGCCGGCAAAGAAAAAGGCGGACGCTCCACAGGGGCGTCCGCCTTTTTTTCGCACCCAGGGCAGCGCAAACGCCGCCCTCCCCGCCTCACAGCTTGGCGATGGACACCTCGGTGGATTTCACGAAGGCGATCACTTCGCTGCCCACGGCCAGTTCCAGCTCCTTCACGGAGCGGGTGGTGATCACCGAGGTGACGATGCCGGCGGCGGTCTGCACGTCGATTTCCGAGAGCACCGGGCCTTCGAGGATTTCCTTCACGGTGCCCTTGAACTGGTTGCGGACGTTGATGGCTTTGATGGTCATGGCGTTTCTCCTATGGGGAATGTCGGTAGTGCACGGATGAACGGTGGATCAGAGCGCCCAGCGCAGTTGCGTGGGCAGTGGGGATACGGGTTCCGGCTCGGGCGGCAGCGGCGGCAACGCCAGCACGCGGTCGAGCACCTCGGCCTCCAGCGCGGCCAGGCGCGCCGAGCCGCGGGAGCGCGGGCGGGCCAGGTCGACGTTCAGGTCCAGGCCGATCTCGCCTTCCTCGATGAGGATCACCCGGTCGGCGACGGCCACCGCCTCGCTGACGTCGTGGGTGACCAGCAGCACGGTGAAGCCGTGGCGCTGCCAGAGGTTCTCGATCAGCCGCTGCATCTCGATGCGGGTCAGCGCATCCAGCGCGCCCAGCGGCTCGTCCAGCAGCAGCAGGCGCGGCCGGTGGATCAGCGCGCGGGCCAGGGCCACGCGCTGCTTCTGGCCGCCGGACAGGCTGGCCGGCCATTCCCGGGCGCGGTCGGCCAGGCCCACCGCTTCCAGGGCTTCCAGGGCCTCCTTGCGCCAGTCGCCGGACAGACCCAGGCCGACGTTGTCGATCACCCGCTTCCACGGCAGCAGGCGGGCGTCCTGGAACATCAGGCGGGTGCCTTCGCGGGCCTCTTCCAGGGGCGCGGAGCCGGCCAGCAACTCACCTTCGCTGGGGGCGTCGAGGCCGGCCAGCAGGCGCAGCAGGGTGCTCTTGCCGCAGCCGCTGCGGCCGACGATGGCGACGAACTGGCCGGCGGGGATGCGCAGGTCGATGCCCTTGAGCACCTCGCGCTCGCCGAAGCGCTTGACCACGCCGCTCAGCGCCAGCGGGATGCCCTGCTTGAGGTTCTGCGGAGTGCTGAGGGCGTTCATGCCGCACCTCCCTTGGCCTGGTAGGCCGGGTGCCAGCGCAGCCAGACGCGCTCCAGGCCGCGGGCGGCGAGGTCGGCCAGCTTGCCGAGAACGGCGTACAGCAGGATCGCCAGGACCACCACGTCGGTCTGCAGGAACTCCCGGGCGTTCATCGCCAGGTAGCCGATGCCGGAGCTGGCGGAGATGGTCTCGGCGACGATCAGCGTCAGCCACATGAAGCCCAGGGCGAAGCGCACGCCCACCAGGATCGACGGCAGCGCGCCGGGCAGGATCACCTGGCGGAACAGGGCGAAGCCGGACAGGCCGTAGCTGCGAGCCATTTCCAGCAGCCCCGGATCGATGTTGCGGATGCCGTGGTAGGTGTTCAGGTAGATGGGGAACAGGGTGCCGAGGGCGACCAGGAAGATCTTCGCCGACTCGTCGATGCCGAACCACAGGATCACCAGCGGGATCAGCGCCAGGTGCGGCACGTTGCGGATCATCTGCACCGAACTGTCGAGGAAGCGCTCGCCCCACTTCGACAGGCCGGTGACCAGGCCCAGGGCCAGGCCGATGGAGCCGCCGATGACGAAGCCGATGGCGGCGCGCCAGGTGCTGATCGCCAGGTGTTGCCAGAGCTCGCCGCTCTTCACCAGCTGGTAGCCGGCCTCGACCACCGCGCTGGGCGCCGGCAGGATGCGGCTGGAGAGGAAACCGCCCTCTACCGCCACCTGCCAGACCAGCACCAGGGCCACCGGCAGGGCCCAGGGCGCCAGGCGCTGGGCCACTTGGTTGAGAGTATTTGTCTTCATGTCTTGTGCTTCTCCGGGTTGCTCGCGGGGTTCGCGAGCAAGCTCGCTCCTACAAAGTCGACTTCAGCTCTGCGCGGCCTGCTGCTTGGGCAGGATGTCGTTGGCCACCATCTCGCCGAAGGGGCTGACGTAGCCGCGGGCTTCGGGCTGCTGCGGGCGGGCGAGGTCCAGGTGCGGGAACAGCAGTTCGGCGACGCGGTAGGACTCTTCCAGGTGCGGGTAGCCGGAGAAAATGAAGGTGTCGATGCCCAGCTCGGCGTATTCCTTCACCCGCGCGGCCACGGTCGGGCCGTCGCCGACCAGCGCGGTGCCGGCGCCGCCGCGCACCAGGCCGACGCCGGCCCAGAGGTTGGGCGAGACTTCCAGGTTGTCCTTGCTGCCGCCGTGCAGGGCGGCCATGCGCTGCTGGCCCACCGAGTCGAAGCGGGCGAGCGAGGCCTGGGCACGGTCGATGGTGTCCTGATCGAGGTGGCTGATCAGGCGGTCGGCGGCCTTCCAGGCTTCCTCGTTGGTTTCCCGCACGATCACGTGCAGGCGGATGCCGAAGCGCACGCTGCGGCCCTGCTTCGCAGCCTTCTCGCGGACCTGGGCGATCTTCTCGGCCACCGCGGCCGGCGGCTCGCCCCAGGTCAGGTACAGCTCGACCTGCTCGGCGGCGAGGTCCTGGGCGGCTTCCGAGGAGCCGCCGAAGTACAGCGGCGGACGCGGCTGCTGGATCGGCGGGTAGAGCAGCTTGGCGCCCTGCACCTGGATGTGCTTGCCGGGGTAGTCCACGGTCTCGCCTTCCAGCACGCGGCGCCAGATGCGGGTGAATTCGACGGAGGCCTCGTAGCGCTCTTCATGGCTCAGGTGCAGGCCGTCGCCGGCCAGCTCGTCCGGGTCGCCGCCGGTGACCAGGTTGAACAGCGCGCGGCCGTTCGACAGACGGTCCAGGGTCGCTGCCTGGCGCGCGGCCACGGTCGGCGAGATGATCCCCGGGCGCAGCGCCACCAGGAACTTCAGGCGCTGGGTCACCGGGATCAGCGAGGCGGCGACCAGCCAGGAGTCCTCGCAGGAGCGCCCGGTGGGGATCAGCACGCCGCCGAAGCCGAGGCGGTCAGCGGCCTGGGCCACCTGCTGCAGGTAGCCGTGGTCGACCGCGCGGGCGCCCTCGGCGGTGCCAAGGTAATGGCCGTCGCCGTGGGTGGGAAGGAACCAGAAGATGTTGAGGCTCATCGCTATAACTCCAGATTGAGCGCGCCGGCGTGGCGTAGCCGCGCGATGATGGGATTCGTGTATGGGGTGATGCTCTTCGTAGGAGCGAGCTTGCTCGCGAACAAATCTCCCGGCCGCTCTGAAGCTGGGCGGGTTCGCGAGCAAGCTCGCTCCTACATCGTGATCGTGCTCGTCAGTTGCTGGCAGCCACCTTGGCCTTGCTGTCCGCCGGCGGCGTCCAGACCACGTCCTTGATGCTCAGCGCCTTGGGAATCAGCTTCAGCTGGGTGAAGGCGTCGGCGATCTTCTGCTGCTTGGCCACCACCTCGGGGGTGATGAACTGCGCGCCGTAGCCCTGGCGCTTGACCGCGGTGAGGGTGATGTCGGCGGGCAGGCCGAGCAGCGGGGCGACCTGTTCGGTGACCTGCTCGGGGTTCTTCTGCGACCACTCGCCCACCGAGCGCACTTCTTCCACCAGGGTGGTCAGCACCTGCGGGTGCTCCTTGGCGTAGGTGCGGGTGGCCAGGTAGAACTGGTGGTTGTCGGCCAGGCCGCGGGCATCGACCAGGGTGCGGGCGTGCAGCTGCTTCTCGGCGGCGGCCTGGTACGGGTCCCAGATCACCCAGGCGTCGACGGCGCCGCGCTCGAAGGCGGCGCGGGCGTCGGCCGGCGGCAGGTACACCGGCTGGATGTCGCTGTACTTCAGGCCGTTCTCCTCCAGGGCGCGCACCAGCAGGTAATGCACATTGGAGCCCTTGTTCAGGGCGACCTTCCTGCCTTTGAGCTCGGCGACGGATTTGATCGGCGAGTCCTTCGGCAGCAGGATGGCCTCGCTGGTGGGCGCCGGCGGCTCGTTGGCCACGTAGACCAGGTCGGCGCCGGCGGCCTGGGCGAACACCGGCGGCGTCTCGCCGGTGACGCCGAAGTCGATGCTGCCGACGTTCAGCCCTTCCAGCAGCTGCGGGCCGCCGGGGAATTCCGTCCACTGTACCTTGATGCCCTGCTCGGCCAGGCGCTTCTCCAGCGTGCCGCGGGCCTTGAGCAGCACCAGGGTGCCGTACTTCTGGTAGCCGATACGCAGGGTACCGGGTTGTTCTTCGGCTTGGGCGCCGTGGGCCAGGGCCGCGATCAGCAGGGCCGCCAGTCCACCACGCAAAGTGAGGTTGCGCATTGCATGCTCCTTTGTCGTTGTGTGCTCGCCGGACCTGCGCTCCCGTTGGCGGAATGCTGAGGACCTGGTGCTTTTGTCATCCAACGCTCGCACCACCTGCCCATTCGGGGCTCGGCAGCGCTCCACGCTTTTTTCTTGCAGCTTGTCGCTTGCAGCCTGCAGCCGCTTCTTTCAAATACTCCAGCGCGCCTTGAGCAGGCGCTCGCTGAGCAGGTTCGGGTCGATCGGCCGGGGCCGCCGCGCCAGGGCGCCGTGGAACTGTTCCAGGGACTCCAGCAGGCGCCGCTCCAGGGCCGGCTCCAGCTGCGCCGGCGCATCGGCCGTGGCATAGGCGATCTGCGAATCCTCGGCGAATACCCCGTGCAGCATCTCCTGGGCCTTCAGCGCCGCCAGAACCGGCTTGAGCGCGTAGTCCACGGCGAGCATGTGGGCGTTGCTGCCGCCGGTGGCCAGGGGCAGCACCACCTTGTGGCTCAGGGCGCGCTCGGGCAGCAGGTCCAGCAGCACCTTGAGGGCGCCGGCGATGGAGGCCTTGTACACCGGGGTGGCGATCACCAGGCCGTCGGCCCGCGCCACCTGCTCCAGCAGCTCCAGCACCTGGGGGCTGTCGAAGCGGGCATGCAGCAGGTCCTCGGCGGCGAAGTCACGCACCTGGTAGGCGCGCACCTCCACCCCACGCTCATGCAGCCACCGGCGGGCAACGTCCAGCAGGACCGCGGAACGGGAGCGCTGGCTCGGACTGCCGGCGAGGGTCACCACATACATTGCACGCTTCCTTATAACTGAAAGAGCCGACTTGAAGCCGGCTCGCTAACCAACGTGCATAGACCTTAACAGGGGTTTTGATATTCCAATAAATGTTATTTATTCATTTGCTTATAACTTAAATAGAGACTGTAGGAGCGAGCTTGCTCGCGAACGGGAGTTACTTGTGGCAGCGGTGTTCTGGGGGGACTCCGCTCCCTCTCCCTAACCCTCTCCCTGAAGGGAGAGGGGACCGTTGGGCAGGGCTTGATGTTATGGCGTTAGCCGGCAGGCACGGTGGTTTCCGGCTGGAACCCTACCTATTCTCGGCACGGACAAGCCCCCTCTCCCTTCAGGGCGGGGCGCGCAGCCGAGGGCTGGGGAGAGGGCGCTCTTGAACCCAGCACCTACGCCACCAGCAAACGCCAATTCGCGAGCAAGAACTAGGCGCCCCCCTCGCGCCTACGAACAGCGCGGCATCTAGATAACGTGAGAATGCTGCAACTCCGTCAACGCCTCTCCCCGCAGATACGCCAGCTCCACCGCGCGGCGGTCGCGCGGGCGTGGCAGGGGCACCGGGAACTCGCGGCGCAGGCGGCTCGGGGCGCCGCCCAGGAGCAGCACGCGGTCGCCCAGGTAGAAGGCCTCGTCGAGGTCGTGGGTGACCAGCAGGATGCTGATGTCGTATTCCAGGGCCAGTTGCTGGATCAGGTCCTGCAGGCGCAGGCGGGTGAAGGCGTCCACCGCGCTGAAGGGCTCGTCCAGCAGCAGCACCTGCGGCCGGCCGTAGAGCCCGCGGGCGATGGCCGCGCGCTGGGCCATGCCGCCGGAGAGCTGCTTGGGCAGCAGGCCGCCCTTGCCTTCCAGGCCGACGTCGCGCAGCAGCCGGGCGATGCGCTGGTCGTCGGCGAGCCAGCCGTCGGCGAAACCGACGTTCTGCGCCACCGTCAGCCAGGGCAGCAGGCGCGGCTCCTGGAACACCACGCCGATGCCGCCGCCGCGGCCGCTCTCGCCGTCCGGGCCGAAGCCCAGCAACGGGTTGCGCTGCAGTTGCCCGGCGAAGTCGGCGTCCAGGCCGGCGGCGATGCGCAGCAGGGTGCTCTTGCCGCAGCCGCTGGGGCCCAGCAGGCTGACCACCTCCCCCGGCGCCAGCGCCAGGCTGACGTCGTCGAGCACGCGCAGGCCGTCGAAGCTCTTGCGGATGTTGTTGAGTTCCAGCAGCGCGCTCATGCCTTGCCCTCCAGGCCTTCGAAGCTGTCTCGCCAGGCCAGGGCGCGGCGTTCCACGGCCTTGAGCAGGCCGTCGCTGAGCTTGCCGAGCACGGCCAGGACCAGGATGGCGGCGATGACGATGTCCGGCCGCGAGGTTTCGCGGCCGTCGCTGAGCAGGTAGCCCAGGCCACGGGTGGCGGCGATCAGCTCGGCGGCGACGAGGAACATCCAGCTCAGGCTGAGGGCGCCGCGCAACCCGGTGAACAGGCTCGGCAGCGCCGCCGGCAGGAGGATGCGCCGCGCCAGGGTGAAGGTCGACAGGTGGTACAACCGGCCCAGCTCCACCCACTTGCGGTCCACCCCGCGCACGCCGGCGACCAGCGCCAGGTACACCGGGAAGAAGGCGCCGAGGGCGATGAGCACCACCTTGGGCGTCTCGTCGATGCCCAGCCAGAGCAGCAGCAAGGGCACCCAGGCCAGGCTGGGGATTGCCCGCAGGGCCTGGAAGCTCGGCTCCAGGTAGGCCTCGGCGCGCTGGCTGAGGCCGACCCAGGTGCCGATCAGCAGGGCGGCGAAGGAGCCGATGGCGAAGCCGCTGGCCACCCGCGCCAGGCTGGCGCCGATGTGCTGCCACAGCTCGCCATGGGCCAGTTGCCAGAGGGTGAGCGCGACGCTGCTGGGCGCCGGCATCTGGTTCTCCGCCAGCCAGCCGGCGCGCACCGCGAGTTCCAGCGCGGCGCACAGCAGCAGCGGCAGTACCCAGGCCCGCCAGCGCAGCGGGCGCGGCCGCAGCGACAGGGCCAGGCGGCGGCTACGGCCCAGGTCGAGGGGCTGGCTCGGCACGCCCATGGTTCACTCCGCCCTGGCCAGGGGCTGCTTGCCGATGACCTCGCCGGCCAGTTGCGGGGCGATCAACTGGTCCACCACCTTGGCCACGTCGGTGCCGGGGCGCACCAGTTGCTCGTCCACCAGGATGGGCGCGGCGGCCTTGAGCGCGGCGACCTGCTCGGCGCCGGGCAGCGGCTGGCTGAAGTCGGTGCGCGAGAGCTGCAGCCTGGCCACTTCCAGCGGCAGCTTGGCCTCTTCGGCCAGCAGCCTGGCGGTCTCCTCCGGATGCTCGATGGCCCAGTGGCGGGCCCGCTCGTAGGCGCCGATGACCTGCTTGATCAGTTGCGGCTGCTCGTTGGCGAAACGCTCGGTGACGCTGAGCACGCCGTAGCTGTTGAAACTCACGTTGCGGTACAGCAGCCGTGAGCCGGCCTGCAGCTCGCTGGCCGCCATGTGCGGGTCGAGCCCGGCCCAGGCGTCCACCTGTCCGCGCTCCAGCGCGGTGCGGCCATCGGGGTGCTGCAGGTGGACGATCTCCACGTCGCCCTTGCCCAGGCCGACGCTCTGCAGGCTGCGCAACAGGAACAGGTAGGGGTCGGTGCCCTTGGTGGCGGCCACCTTGTGGCCCTTGAGGTCGGCCAGGGATTTCAGCGGCGAGTCCTTGGGCACCACCAGCGCGGTCCATTCCGGGCGCGAGGCGATGTAGACGGTCTTCAGCGGGCTGCCGTTGGCGCGGCTGAGCACCGCGGCCAGCCCCGCGGTGGAGGCGAAGTCGGTGCTGCCGGCGTTGAGGTATTCCAGCGAGCGGTTGCTGCCCTGGCTGAACACCCAGCGCACCTCGGTGCCCTGGGGTTTTAGCGCCTGTTCCAGCCAGCCGAAGTGCCTGAGCACCAGGCTGGTGGGCGCGTAGTAGGCGTAGTCCAGGCGGACTTCCTTTGGCGTTTGTACGGAAGCGGTGGCAGTGAAGGCGCCGAACGGCAGACACGCCAGGAGAGCGGCGGTCAGGCTGCGGCGCCAGGTGGACGGACCCATGGTCGATCTCCTTGGCGGCGTGGCTGACGTCTTCTCCCCGTGTGGCGGGCAAGTCAGAGCGGGAAAACAAAGCGCGGCGCGAGGCCGGGCGGGAACGGAAAAAAAGGCGGCCGGCGAACCGGCCGAATACCCTACTCGTGGTTTGGAACAGGTGCGGCTGCGCGGGGCTGCCGCGGGAAAATCAGCGGTTGGGCTGCGGGGTCAGGCGCAGGTACGGCTTGACCGCGCGGTAGCCTTTGGGGAAACGCCGGCGAATCTCATCCTCGTCTTTCAGCGAGGGCACGATGACCACCTCGTCGCCGTCCTGCCAGTTGCCGGGCGTGGCGACCTTGTGGTTGTCGGTCAGTTGCAGCGAGTCCACCACCCGCAGGATCTCGTTGAAGTTGCGCCCGGTGCTGGCCGGGTAGGTGATGGTCAGGCGCACCTTCTTGTGCGGGTCGATGACGAACAGCGAACGCACGGTCAGGGTGTCGTTAGCGTTCGGGTGGATCAGGTCGTACAGCTCGGAGACCTTGCGGTCGGCGTCGGCGATGATCGGGAAGTTGACCACGGTGTTCTGGGTTTCGTTGATGTCGTCGATCCACTTCACGTGGGACTCCACCGGGTCCACCGACAGCGCGATCACCTTGACGCCGCGCTGGGCGAAGTCGTCCTTGAGCCTGGCGGTCAGGCCCAGTTCGGTGGTGCACACCGGGGTGAAGTCCGCCGGGTGGGAGAAGAGAATGCCCCAGCTGTCGCCGAGCCATTCGTGGAAACGGATGCGGCCTTCGCTGGATTCCTGTTCGAAGTCGGGGGCGATGTCGCCGAGACGCAGACTCATGGGTTGGGCTCCTGGTTCGTGTGGGGTTCACTATGCACAAGGCCGGAGTGCATTAAAAAGAATATATTTTGATTTTCTTATAACCAAAAAGACATGCAGCCGCCTGGCCTCGCGCCACTGGCCATTGAGCATAGCCGCCAAGGCCCCCGCCGCCGTCCATTCGTCGCCTGCGCCCCGCCGCCGCCCGGCCTGACTACACTGAAATCATTAACCCGCAAGGTGTGGGAGGTGTCTTCATGTTCGGTAAACGAGTGACTGACGGCGAGCCGGGCACCCACTATCGGAGCGACCGGATCAGCGCGGTCAATGGCCAGTATTTCTTCTCAACCCGCGAAGGCACGCTGGAAGGGCCGTTCTTCACCCGCTTCGATGCGGAGCGCGAGGTGATGCAGTACATCAGCCGGATGCAGCAGGCCGCCGGGCTGTATGCGCGGGTGGCGCAGTAGGTGTCGTTCGGGTCATGAACCCCGGCCAGGTGCCGGGGTTTTTCTTTGGGGGTCTTCCGGGGGCAGGTTCTTTTCGTAGGAGCGAGCTTGCTCGCGAACAGAGTTTCCCGGGTGTATTGGTGCATCGACTGACCTCCCTTCCCTCTCCCCAACCCTCTCCCTGAAGGGAGAGGGGGCTTGTCCGTGCCGAGAGAAGATTTGGCGTCAGCCGGAAACTTCGCGGTAGCCGGCTAACGCCGCAACACCCGAGCACACCGAACGGTCCCCTCTCCCTTCAGGGAGAGGGTTAGGGAGAGGGCGCTCTTCAAGACGCACGCCGAACCTGGCCGGCAGAACACCATTCGCGAGCAAGAGCTAGGCGCCCCCCTCGCTCCTACGAAAAGCCCCCCCAACGAAAAAAGCCCCGGCATCGCTGCCGGGGCTTCGCTATCGGCCCTCCTGCGTGGGGACGGCCGCCAGACTCAGCGGACCGCTTCGAACAGGCCGGTGGCACCCATGCCGCCGCCCACGCACATGGTCACGATGCCGTAGCGCAGGTTGCGCCGCTGCAGTTCGCGCACCAGGTGGCCGACCTGGCGCGAGCCGGTCATGCCGAAGGGGTGGCCGATGGAGATGGAGCCGCCGTTGACGTTGTACTTCTCGTTGTCGATGCCCAGGCGGTTGCGCGCGTACAGGCACTGCGAGGCGAAGGCTTCGTTGAGCTCCCACAGGTCGATGTCGTCGATCTGCAGGCCGCGGGCCTTGAGCAGCTTGGGCACCGAGAACACCGGGCCGATGCCCATCTCGTCCGGCTCGCAGCCGGCCACGGTGAAGCCGCGGAAGAAGGCCTTGGGCTTGAGGCCCAGCTCCAGGGCCTTGTCCAGGCTCATCACCAGGGTCATGGAGGCGCCATCGGAAAGCTGCGAGGCGTTGCCGGCAGTCACCGAGCCGTCTTCGGCGAACACCGGCTTCAGCGAGTTGAGGCCTTCCAGGGTGGTGTCCGGACGGTTGCAGTCGTCGCGGTCGACCACGCCTTCGACCACCTTCTTCTCGCCGGTGGCCTTGTCTTCCACGGCGTAGCGCACGTTCATCGGCACGATTTCGTCGTCGAACAGGCCCTCGGCCTGGGCGCGGGCGGTGCGCTGCTGGCTCTGCAGGGCGTAGAGGTCCTGTTCCTCGCGGGTGACGTTGTAGCGGCGGGCGACGATCTCAGCGGTCTGCCCCATGGGGTAGTAGATCCCCGGGAATTCCGCTTCCAGGCGCGGGTTGACGAAGTGGTCGGTGTTGCGCGACTTGGCCGTCAGGGTGATGGACTCGACGCCGCCGGCCACCAGGATGTCGCTGCAGCCGGAGGCCACCTGGTTGGCGGCGATGGCGATGGCCTGCAGGCCCGAGGAGCAGTAGCGGTTGAGGGTCATGCCGGCGACGTGGATGCCCAGCTTCGACAGCACCGCGGCGTTGCGGCCGATGTTGTGGCCCTGGGCGCCCTCGTTGGAGCCGGCGCCGACCACGCAGTCGTCCACCAGCAGCGGGTCCAGGCCGTTGCGCGCCAGCAGCGCGTCGATGCAGTGGGCCACCATGTCGTCGGGCCGGGTCATGTTGAACTTGCCGCGGAAGGACTTGGCCAGGCCGGTACGGACGCTGTCGACGATCACCACTTCACGCATGGGAAACCTCGTTGCTTGTTGTTCGATTGGGGAGGTGCAGTCGGCCAAGCATAGGGCGAGCGAATGCCGGGGCGCGATGATCATTCATCCCGGATATGCGCTGCCATCCCCCAGCGGATACGCGACCGCCGCCCAAGGGCGGCGGTCGCGGGCGCCCTTGCGGCGCGGTCAGACGGTGTCCACCTTCAGCGCGTGGTCGGCCAGCAGGCCGTTGAGCACCGCATGGGTGTCGCCGCTGGAGACGATGGCGCCGCCGTGGTGGTCGGTGTACTTGGCCACCAGGTCGACGTTGGCCAGGTCGATGCTCTGGGTCGTCGCGCCCCCGGTCGCGCCCGTGGGGTTCACCGAGATGGTGGTGGTCGAGGTGGTGGCGTTGACCGAGAAGGTCAGGTACTGCGCCAGCGAATCGGCGGTGGCGTGCTCGCCCTGCAGCAGGTCGGCCAGGTTCAGCGAGTCGCCCTCGCCGATGTTGAAGTCCTTGATCACGTCATGCCCGATCTCGCCCTTCTGCCAGACGAACTGGTCGGCGCCGGCGCCGCCGGTGAGGGTGTCTTCGCCCATGCCGCCGAACAGGATGTCGTTGCCGTCGCCGCCGAGCAGGGTGTCGTTGCCGCCCTGGCCGAACAGCAGGTCGTCGCCCTTGCCGCCTTCGAGGATGTCGTTGCCGCCGCGGGTGTCGCCGGCGACGTTGAGCTCATAGGCGTGGGCGACGATGTAGTTGGTCACCTGGCTCTGGGACGGCGCGGCGCCGCCGTTGGCGGCGGTCAGGTAGTCCACCAGGCCCTGGTAGCCGGCGCCGTTGTGGGTGCCGGCGGCGTGCCCGGTCCAGCTCAGGGCGTCGGTGTTGATCACGTCGCCGAAGAGGATGTCGTTGCCGTCGCCGCCCACCAGATGGTCGTGGCCCACCGCCTGCGGCGAGGTGTTGCTGAAGCCTTCCTGCAACGCGGTCTGCAGCTGTTCGGCGGTGTTGATGATCTGCGGCTGGCCGACGTTGGCGGTGAGGTCCGGGGTGTTGCCGGTGAAATGCAGGGTGGCGGTGCCCGTGGTGCTGGTGTTGTCGAAGAACTGCAGGATGCCGCTGTTGATGCCGTCGCCGATGCCGATGGTGTTCACCGACACATGGTCGCTGCCGCTGAACAGGCCGCCGCCGTTGAGCAGGTTGTTGGCGACGTCCAGCGCGTCCTTGATGTCGTGGTAGTTGGTGACGGTGCCGCTGTTGCTCGTGTCGCCGATGTAGGTGGTCGGGTTGCCGTCGGTGAGGAAGAACGCCAGGTTGATGTAGTCGTGGGCGGCGTTTGCGCCGCCGCCCACCGTGGCGTTGAACCAGTCGACGGTGGACTTCAGCGCCGCCTCGTAGTTGGTCCCGCCCACTGCGCTGAGGCTGTTGATGGCGCTGATCAGGGTGGCCACGTTGGTGCTGTTCAGGCCATGCACCTGGGTCAGCGTCGAGCCGTCGGCGAAGGACACCAGGGCCAGGTTGATGGTGCCGTCGTGGCCCTTGATCTGGTTCAGCAGGTTGATCAGCGCCGCCTTGGCCAGGGCCATGCGGCTGAGCCCGGCGGTCCCGGAGGGGTCGGCCATGCTGCCGGAGGTGTCGATGATCAGCGCGATGTTGTAGTTCTTGCCGGGCGTGGTGGTGACGGAAACGCCGCCCACGTCGCCGATCAGCACGTCGTTGCCGAAGCTGCCGGCGATGGTGCCGTGGTCCGGCCCGAGCGGGCTGGGCACGATGTGGGGCGTCGTCGAGCCGTCGGTATCGCTGGCATTGCTGCCCACCACCAGGATCGGCGCGCCGTATTTCACGCAGATGTCGAGGTTGGCCGAGGCGGTGTCGCCGTCGCCATCGACGATGGTGTACTGGAACGACTCGCTGATCTGCCCGCTTTCCGGGAAGCTCACGCTGGCCTTGACCGCGTAGGTGTAGTCGCCGGCGTGGTGGCCGCCGCCATCCTTCAGGTACAGCGTCAGGGTGCCGTTGTCGGTGCTGATGGTCAGCAGGCCGCTGCTGGCGTTGTAGCTGCCGGTGGCGTGGCTGGCGCTGGGGTTGAGGTTGGTGAGGTGGCCGTTGGCGTCCACCGCGAAGGTCTCGCCGCCGATGCTCACCTGGGTGATGCGCACGGTGCCGTCGGCGCTTACCGGCAAGTCATTGGCCAATACGTTGCCGCTGACCGCGTCGAGGTGGCTGAGGTTGACCAGGGTGGCGCTGAGGTCGCTGGGGTCGGTGACGATGACCGGGGTGCCGTGGCTGTCCACCCGCACCAGGTCCTGGTCGGTGATGGAGGTGCCGACGCCGACGGCGAAGGCCTCGACGTTGTTGGTGCTGCCGTTGTGCGCCGCGAGGAAGCTCTGCCAGGCGTTCAGCGCAGAGTTGGTGCTACCCGTGGTGGGCTCGCCATCGGAGATGAAGTACACCCGGTTGATCGCCGCGGGGTCGGCCCCCGGCGCGTTCAGGTCGGCGTTGATGCTGGTCTGGGCGCGGTTCAGGGCGGCCTCGTAGTTGGTGTTGCCGCCGGCCTGCAGGCCGTTGATGGCGTTCACCAGGCTGGTGTAGCCGCTGTCGCCGGCGTCGTCGAAGCTGTAGTGGCTGGCGGCGCTGGCCGAGGTGGCGAAGCTGATCAGCGAGACCTGGATCAGCAGGCCCATGGACGCGTACTCGTGCAGCATGTTGATCAGCGCGGCCTTGGCCTGGGCCAGCTTGCTGCCCTGCATGCTGCCGGAGACGTCGAGCACCAGCGTCAGGTTGACCGCCGGCGGCGGCTGCACCAGCAGGCATGCCGGGTGGTCGTCCACCGCGGTGGGGCCGTCGTCGGCGAAGCCGATCTTGTTGCCCAGGTCGAGGGTCTGGCTGCTGCTGGCCTTGTCGCCGTCGTAGTCAGTGATGCTGGCGGTGCCTTCCAGGCCGACCAGCCCGGTCTTCAGCCAGGCCACCTGGCTGTCGTAGTTGCCGGAAGCCCCCGGCCCGTCGTGCTGGATGGCCGAGTACTGGGTGAGGATCACCTTGCCGCTGTTGCCGTCCAGGCGCAGGTCGAACACGGTGTTGGCCGTGGTCACGCCCTGCAGGCTGGTGGCGGTGCTGCCGACGATCTTGCCGCCGACGTCGTACAGGTGGATGGTCGCGTTGCCGCTGCTCAGCCCGCTGTCGGCGCCCTGCCCGGCCAGCAGCTTGAGGCTGTAGCTCCAGCTCACGGCGGAGGCCGGGGCATCGGCGCCGGCGCTCTGCGAGGTGATGACGAAGGCGCTGGTGAAGTCGCCGCTGGCGGTGTCGGAGTTGGCGCCTATGGTGTCGGCGTCCTGGGTCAGCACGACGGCGGACTGGCCGCCCAGGCCGACGCTGATGGACGGGCCGTCGTCGGCGAAGGCCACCTTGTTGCCCAGGTCCAGCGAGGCCGTGGAGCTGGCCTTGTCGCCGTCGTAGTCGGTGATGGTCGCGGTGGCCTGCAGGCTCACCAGGCCGGTGGCCAGGGGGGCCTGCTGGGTGGCGTAGTTGCTGGTGGCGCCCGGCAGCGCGTGGTCGATTTCGGCGTACTGCGTCAGGGTGACATTGCCGCTGCCATCCACCTTCAGGTTGAAGATAGTGTTGCTGGCATTCACCCCGCCTTCGGTGTTCGAGGTGCTGCCGATGATCTGGCCGTTCTGCTCGTACAGGTAGATCTTCTGCCCCGCACTGTTCAGGCCCGATTGGGTGCCTTCGGCCACGTCCAGCTTCAGCGCGTAGCTCCAGTTCACCGAAGCCGGAGTGTCAGCACCAGCGCTCTGCGATGTGATGGCGAAGGCTGCGGCGAAGCTGGTGGTGGCGGTGTCGAAGTTCGAGCCGATGGTGTCCGCGTCATGGGTCAGCAGCACGATGGGCTTGCTGCCGCTGAGGTCGATGCAGATGGACGGGCCGTCGTCGTCGAACGCGACCTTGTTGCCCAGGTCCAGCGAAGCCGTGGAACTGGCCTTGTCGCCGTCGTAATCGGTGATGGTGGCGGTGGCCTGCAGGCTCACCAGACCGGTGCCGAGGGGGGTCTGCTGGGTCGCGTAGTCGCTGGTCGCGCCCGGTAGCGGGTGATCGATCTCGGCATATTGCGTCAGGGTGACGTTGCCGCTGCCGTCGACCTTCAGGCTGAAGATGGTGTTGCTGGCATTCACGCCGCCTTCACTGCTGGCGGTGCTGCCGATGATCTGGCCGTTCTGTTCGTACAGATAAATCTTCTGTCCGGCGCTGTTCAGACCCGACTGGGTACCCTCCGCCACATCCAGTTTCAGCGCATAGCTCCAGTTCACCGAAGCCGGCGTATCGGCGCCAGCGCTCTGCGAAGTGATGGCGAAGGCCGCGGCGAAGCTGGTGGTAGCAGTGTCGAAGTTGCTGCCGATGGTGTCGGCGTCCTGGGTGTGCAGCAGCACGGGAGCGTTGCCGCTCAGGCCCACGCTGATGCTCGGGCCGTCGTCGTCGAAGGCGACCTTGTTGCCCAGGTCCAGGGAGGCCGTGGAAGTGGCTTTGTCACCGTCGTAATCGGTGATGGTCGCGGTGGCGTCCAGGCTGACCAGGCCGGTGCCGAGGAAGGCCTGCTGGGCGGCATAGTTACTGGTCGCACCCGGCAACGCGTGATCGATCTCGGCGTATTGCGTCAGGGTGACGTTACCGCTGCCATCGACCTTGAGGCTGAAGATGGTGTTGCTGGCATTCACGCCGGCTTCGGTGCTGGAAGTGCTGCCGATGATCTGGCCGTTCTGCTCGTACAGATAAATCTTCTGCCCGGCACTGTTCAGGCCCGACTGGGTGCCCTCCGCCACGTCCAGTTTCAGCGCAT
Source organism: Pseudomonas citronellolis (assembly GCF_900112375.1). Classification (GTDB taxonomy): domain Bacteria; phylum Pseudomonadota; class Gammaproteobacteria; order Pseudomonadales; family Pseudomonadaceae; genus Pseudomonas; species Pseudomonas citronellolis. The sequence goes on from NZ_FOLS01000013.1 coordinate 160,810, forward strand.
AGCTCCAGCTCACCGCGGCCGGCGTGTCGGCACCAGCGCTTTGCGAAGTGATGGCAAAGGCTGCGGCGAAGCTGGTGGTGGCAGTGTCGAAGTTCGCACCGATGGTGTCGGCGTCCTGGGTGTGCAGCAGCACCGGGGCGTTGCCACTGAGGCCCACGCTGATGCTCGGGCCGTCGTCGTCGAAGGCGACCTTGCCGCCCAAGTCCAGGGAGGCCGTGGAACTGGCCTTGTCACCGTCGTAGTCGGTGATGGTCGCAGTGGCGTCCAGGCTGACCAGGCCGGTGCCGAGGAAGGCCTGCTGCGCGGCATAGTTACTGGTTGCGCCCGGCAGTGCGTGGTCGATCTCGGCGTATTGCGTCAGGGTGACGTTGCCGCTGCCGTCCACCTTCAAGTTGAAGATGGTGTTGCTGGAATCCACGCCGGCTTCGGTGCTGGAAGTGCTACCGATGATCTGGCCGTTCTGCTCGTACAGGTAGATCTTCTGCCCTGCACTGTTCAGGCCTGACTGGGTGCCTTCGGCTACGTCCAGTTTCAACGCGTAGCTCCAGCTCACCGTGGCCGGGCCGTCGGCGCCGGCGTTCTGTGAGGTGATGGCGAAGGCCGCGGCGAAGCTGGTGGTGGCGGTGTCGAAATTGCCGCCGATGGTGTCCGCATCCTGGGTCACCAGGTTGCCGAGTTGCGCGCCGCTGGCGCCGATGCCGATGCTCGGGCCGTCGTCGGCGAAGCCGATCCGGCCACCCAGGTCGAGGTTCTGGCTGGCGCTGGCCGGGTCGCCGTCACGGTCGGTGATGGTGACGCTGCCCTGCAGTTGCACCAGGTCGCTGCCGAGGGAGACCTGCTGGCTGTCGAAGCCGCTGGTGGCGCCCGGCAAGGCATGGTCGATGGCGGCGTACTGGGTCAGGGTGACCTTGCCGCTGGCGGCGTCCACCGCCAGCGAGAAGACGGTGTTGGCGCTGCTGACCGCGCCGGCGCTGGCGGCGGTGGAGCCCACCACCACGCCATCGATCAGGTACAGGTGGATGCCCTGGCCGCCGCTGCTCAGGCCCGAGGCCTCGCCCTGGCTGGTGACGTTCAGGCTGTAGTGCCAGGCCACGCTGCCGGCGCCGTCGGCGCCATAGGCCAGGGTCGCCTTGAAGGCGCTGGCGAAGTCCGCCGAGACGCTCTCGGAAGCGCCGCCGCGGGTGCCCGCGTCATGGCTGAGCAGGCTCGGCGCCTCGCCGTCCAGGGCCAGGGAGGCGGTGGGGCTGTCGTCGTTGATGAGGATGGCCAGGTTGCCGCTGGCGGGGGTGCCGTTGCCGTCGGTCAGGGTGTAGGGGACGCTGAGGGCGATGTCGTCCTCGACGCCGTGCTGCGGGTGGTCCAGCGGCTGCTGCAGGACCAGTTCGTAGGTGCCGTTGGCGAGATTGGTGAGGCTCAGGGTGAACACCGTCTGGCCATTGGCCGAGGCCGTCAGCACATGGCCGTCGGGGCTCACGCTGTAGCTCAGGGCCACGCCGCCGGAGGTCAACGCCGGCAGGCCGGTGGTGCTCCAGGCGAAGGTCCCGGGGCCGTCGGCGCCGAAGTCATAGCCGAGGCTGCCGGAAGCGCTGGCGCCGACGCCGGGCAGGCCGTCGTTGCCCTGGATGCCGCCGGGCAAGCCGTCTTCATCCACCACGGCGCTGGCGTTGCCCGCGCTGGGCACGCCGTCGACGGGCGGGGCCGGTGGTTCCGGCGGGGTCGGCGGCGCAGCCTGTGCCTGCTCGGGGCTGGGTATGCCGTCGAACAACCGTGGGAACAGCGGGCCGCTGGCCAGGGGCCCGGTGGGGAAGCCGATGTCCGGATCGATGTGGCCGCCGATCTCGGTCAGCAGCACGAAGGAGTGCCCGCCGCCGGCCTTGGCGTTGCCGCCGGCGGAGAACGACGGGCCGGCCGCGGTGGCCTCGGCGACCTGGCTCGGGTCCTGCCCGGCGGCGATGGCCGCCTGCAGCGCCTTGACGTCGGTGATGTCCTGCTGGCTGGGCGCGACCGGCGCCTGCGCCGGCGCGCTGTCCGCGTACTGGTGGTGGGCGGCGGCGACCAGTTGACTGCTCATCGGCATCGAACTGTCGCGCCCCAGGGTGAGTTCGCCGCCGCCGGCGATCGCCACGGCCACGGCACCTTCGTGCCCGGTCACCAGTTGTTCGCCGACGAACAGCTTGTCGCCCTGGTGCAGGATGCGACGCGAACCATCCGCGGCCACGGCGAAGACCTCGCCCACCGCCTTGCTGACGATACCTACCAAGCTGGCCATGACTGCATCCTCCGCGCTCACCGCCCGGCGCCGCCTCCGGCGGCACCCAAGACCTCCGAGTTGGCCATGCCGTCACCGGCGCGCAGTGATGCGTAGAGGGAAGCAGAAGCCTGAAGGCGCTTTGGCATCAAAAAGCCAGCGGATGAATCCGCCATTTTTTTGACCACGCTTGCTTCGGTACTTCGCGGAAACGCCCGCCCTAACCGCCTGAAACGTACATGGCTGTATGTGCAAGCCCTATTCGTCCCCATAGCCAAGAAAAATCAGGGTTTGCGAGTTTTACAATGTGCCGCTTTTCACAGGTGTCATAAGACTTTTTCTGAATATGGGATGTGAAAAATTCTTCTGAGGTTCGCGAAAAGTTGTTCTTAGCTCTGATGTTACAGGCGTGAAACGCTTGATATCAGAAAAAAGCCAAGTTTTTGGCGAATTGAAAGAGCATCGAAGTCGAGAACACCAGGAGAACGCCATGCGCAGTCGTAACGCGACGCTATGGAGCGGTGTATTTCTGGCGGCCACCTGCGCTCAAGCCCACGCGATGAGCCTGACCCAAGCCATACAGAGCACCCTGCAATATCACCCGGAGATCAGCCAGAGCATGAACAGCCGGCTGACCGCAGACCAGGAACTGAAGATCGCCCGCGGCGGCTACCTGCCCACCGTCGATCTACTGCTGGGTTACGGCCGCGAAGGCGTCGATAGCCCCTCTACCCGTCAGGAAGGCAACCACAACAAGGAGACGCTCAACCGCGGCGATGCCGAGCTCCGCCTGCAGCAGATGCTGTTCGACGGCTTCGCCACGCCCAACGAGGTGGCGCGCAACGAGGCCAACGTCAATTCCAAGGCGTTCCGCGTGCTGGGCACCTCGGAGAACGCCGCGCTGCGCACCGTCGAGGTCTACCTCAACGTGCTGCAGCACCGCGAGATGGTGAGCCTGGCGCGCAACAACCTGCAGGCCCACCAGCGCATCGGCGACCAGATCCGCATGCGCAGCCAGCAGGGCGTCGGCAGCACCGCCGACAACGACCAGGCCACCGCGCGCCTGGCCCTGGCGCAGAACAACCTCTACACCGAGGAAGTCGACCTGCGCGACGCCGAGGCCAACTTCTACAGCGCCGTGGGCAAGCAGCCCGACGAGCTGGAGACGCCCTCCACCGTCAAGGCCCTGGTGCCGGGCGACATCAACAAGGCGCGCCAGGAAGTGCTGAGCAACAACCCGCTGCTCAAGTCGGCCCAGGCCGACGTGAATGCCGCCGAGAAGCAGTACGAGGCGGCCAAGTCGCCCTTCTACCCGCGCTTCGACCTGGAACTGTCGAAGGCGGCGAACAACAACGTCGACGGCGAAGTGGGCCACTACAACGACTGGGAAGCCCAGGTGGTGATGCGCTACAACCTGTTCAACGGCATGCGCGACAAGAACCGCCTCGGCGCCACCTCGCACCAGATCGACGAAGCCAAGGACATCCGCGACAACGCCCTGCGCCTGCTCAACGAGAACCTCTCGCTGGCCTGGGACGCCATGGAGAATGCCACCAAGCAGACCGGCCCGGCGCGCGAGTACGCCGACTACACGCGCAAGGTCCGCGAGGCCTACCAGCAGCAGTTCACCCTCGGCCAGCGCACGCTGCTCGACCTGCTGGACAGCGAGAACGAACTGTTCACCGCCAACCGCCGCTACACCCAGGTGCGCTACACCGAGGAGTACTCGCGCTACCGCGTGCTGGCCGCCATGGGCGCCCTGCTGCGCTCGCAGAACGTCGTGCCGCCCCATGAGGGCGTGGCGCTGTCCGACGTGAAGACCGAGACACGCCTGCCCGACATGAAATAAGGCCCTGCCCGCCCCGCCGCCCGACGCCGGTCCCACCGGCCGGCGGCGTTTGCGGGGCGCGGCGGCCGCACGGGGCTCGCAGAAGCCCGGGAGAAGTAGCGTGACCATGATCATCCAGGAGCGCGGCAACCCCGCAGCGGACGATCCCCGCCTGAGCCACGACGACCCCCTGCTCGACGGCCTGCTGATCCTCTGCCGCCTGCACGGCTGTTCGGTCAGCCGCACCAGCCTGAGCGCCGGCCTGCCGTTGCCGCAGCAACGCCTGAACGCCGAGCTGCTGCCCCGCGCCGCGGCCCGCGCCGGCCTGCAGGGGCGCCTGCTGCGCCGCGAGCTGAAGGCCATACCGGCGCTGAACCTGCCGGTGCTGCTGCTGCTCGACGGCGGGCGCAGCGCGGTGCTGCGCCAGTGGGGCGCGGACGGCCAGGCGCTGATCCTGCCCTGCGAGACCGAGGGCGGCGAGCAGTGGGTGAGCACCGAGGAGCTGGCCGCGCAGTACAGCGGCCTGGCCCTGTTCGCCCGCCCGCGCCATGAGCTGGAGGCAGCGCGCCAGCCGCTGGTGCCGCGGGTCGAGGCCTGGTTCCGCGACACCCTCAAGCTGTCGCGCTGGCTCTATACCGACGCCCTGGTGGCGAGCCTGCTGATCAACCTGCTGAGCATGCTGGTGCCGCTGTTCGTCATGCAGACCTACGACCGCGTGGTGCCCAACCAGGCCATCTCCACCCTCTGGGTGCTGGCCAGCGGGTTGCTGCTGGGCACCCTCTTCGAGCTGCTGCTGCGGGTGCTGCGCTCGCACCTGCTGGACATGGCCGGGAAGAAGACCGACGTGGTGCTCTCGGCCACGCTGTTCGAGCGCATCACCGGCATGGCCATGAAGTTCCGCCCGGCCACGGTCGGCGGTTTCGCCCAGAGCATCCACGACTTCCAGGGCCTGCGCGAATTCCTCACCGCGCTGACCCTCACCAGCCTCATCGACCTGCCCTTCTCGCTGCTGATGATCGTGGTCATCGGCCTGCTCGGCGGCTGGCTGGTGGCGGTGCCGCTGCTGGCCTTCCCGCTGACCATCGGCTTCGCCTACCTGATCCAGGTGCGCCTGCGCGACACCGTGCAGAAGAGCCTGACCCTCGGCGCCGAGCGCCAGGCCCTGCTGATCGAGACCCTCGGCGGCCTGGAAACGCTCAAGGCCTGCGGCGCCGAGAGCGAGCGGCAGTACCGCTGGGAAGCCACCCACGGCGCCCTCACCCGCCTGGACAACCACGCCCGCTTCCTCGCCACCCTGGCCACCAACGGCACCCTGTTCGTCCAGCAGTTCGCCGGCATGGCCCTGATCATCTGCGGCGTCTACGCCATCCTCGACGGCCAGCTCAGCGTCGGCGCCCTGGTCGCCTGCTACATGCTCAACAGCCGGGTGCTGGCGCCGCTGGGGCAGATCGCCGGGCTGATCACCCGCCACCAGCAGGCGCGCCTGACCATGAAGAGCACCGACGCGCTCATGGCCCTGCCCCAGGAGCGCCAGGCCAGCCAGCGCCCGCTGGAGCGCACCCAGCTGCATGGCGCGCTGGAGATGCGCCAGGTGGAATTCCGCTACCCCGAGCAGAACGCCGCGGCGCTGAGCCAGATCGGCCTGCGCCTGGCCCCCGGCGAGAAGGTCGGGCTGATCGGCCGCAGCGGCTCGGGCAAGAGCACCCTGGCGCGCCTGCTGCTGGGCTTCTACCAGCCGGACGAGGGGCAGATCCTGCTCGACGGCCTGGACCTGCGGCAGATAGACGTCGCCGACCTGCGCCAGCAGGTGGGCTACGTGGCCCACGACCTGCCGCTGCTGGCCGGCAGCCTGCGCGACAACCTGACCCTCGGCGCGCGCTACGTCGGCGATGCGCGCATGCTGGAGGTGGCCGAGCTGACCGGCGTCAGCGAACTGGCCCGGCAGCACCCGGCCGGCTTCGACCGCCCGGTGGGCGAGCGCGGCCAGCTGCTCTCCGGCGGCCAGCGCCAGGCCGTGCTGATGGCCCGCGCGCTGCTGCTGGACCCGCCGATCCTGGTGCTCGACGAGCCCACCAGCGCCATGGACAACAGCAGCGAGGAAGCCCTGCGCCGGCGCCTGCAGGCGTGCTGCGCGGGCAAGACGCTGCTGCTGGTCACCCACCGCACCTCGATGCTCGCCCTGGTCGACCGGCTGATCGTCCTCGACGCCGGGCGCATCGTCGCCGACGGGCCGAAGGAAGCGGTGATCGAAGCATTGCGCAAGGGCCACGTCGGCCCGGCAGCGGGGTGAAGCCATGAGCAGCATGCAACCGACGCCGGGCTACCTCGGCGGCCGCAGCGACACCGAGTTCATGCCCGAAGTCCAGGGCACGGTGCTGGAGGACTCGCCGCTGGCCGCGCGCATCACCCTCTGGGCGGTGCTCGCGCTGCTGGTCTGCGCGCTGGCCTGGGCGCACTACGCGCACCTGGAGGAAGTCACCAAGGGCGAAGGCAAGGCCATCCCCTCCAGCAAGGTGCAGACCATCCAGAACCTGGAGGGCGGCATCGTCTCGGAAATCTTCGTCCACGAAGGCCAGGTGGTGGACAAGGGCCAGACCCTGCTGCGCCTGGACGACACCCGCTTCGCCTCCAACAAGGGCGAGACCGAGGCCGACCGCAACGCCCTGGAGGCCAGGGTGGAACGCCTGAGCGCCGAGGCCGAGGGCCGCGAGCCGGACTTCTCCGACGCCCTGAAGCAGACCGCGCCGCAGGTGGTCGACGACCAGCTGCAGCTCTACCACAGCCGCCAGGCGCGCCAGGCCAGCGAGGTGAGCATCCTCCAGGAACAGCTGCGGCAGAAGAACCAGGAACTGCAGGAATTCCGCGCCAAGGCCCAGCAGTACCGTTCCAGCCTCGGCCTGGTGCAGCAGGAGCTGAACATGTCCACGCCGCTGGTCAAGAGCGGCGCCATCTCCCCGGTGGAACTGCTGCGCCTGCGCCGCAGCGTGGTGGAGATCAACGGCGAGCTGAGCGCCACCACCCTGGCCATCCCCCGCGCCGAAGCGGCGATGCAGGAGATCGCGCGGAAGATCGACGAATCGCGCCAGGCCTTCCGCACCGACGCCCTGAAGGACCTCAACGAGGCCCGCACCGAGCTGAACAAACTCACCGCCACCAGTCGCGCCATCGACGACAAGGTCAGCCGCACCACCGTGGTGTCGCCGGTGCGCGGCATCGTCAAGCAGCTGAAGGTCAACACCATCGGCGGCGTGGTGCAGCCGGGCAGCGACATGGTGGAAATCGTCCCGCTGGAGGACAACCTGCTGGTGGAAGCGAAGATCCGCCCGCAGGACGTCGCCTTCCTCCACCCCGGCCAGCCGGCCACGGTGAAGTTCAGCGCCTACGACTACACCATCTACGGCGGCCTGAAGGCCAAGCTGGAGATGATCAGCGCCGACACCATCACCGACGACAAGGGCAACGCGTTCTATCTGATCCAGGTGCGTACCGACAAGAATCATCTGGGGCCGGACAACAAGCCGCTGCTGATCATCCCGGGGATGGTGGCGACGGTGGATATCATTACGGGTGAGAAGAGTGTGTTGGATTATCTGCTCAAGCCGGTGCTGAAGGCGCGGTGGGAGGCGTTGCGGGAGCGGTGAGGGCTAGGGAGAGGGGGCGTCCGGTGTGGCCGGTGAGTCCAATCGCGGACAAAGTCCGCTCCTACGTCCGTGCTTCCCTGGAACTGCAGGAGCAGTTGTCTCACCGACTGCGCCGGGATGCTTTTCGTAGGATGGGTTGAGCTTGCGAAACCCATGCGGTCATGGCGATGGGTATCGCTTCGCTCAACACCATCCTACGAGCAGACCTGCACCCGAGCGGACCTTGTCCGCGATTGGACGCCCGGTGGCACGAACAGCCCCCTAGATGTTGTACTCCACCGGCGGCGCCGGCAGCTCCGCCAGCAGCTCATGCAACCCCGCCGACCACTGCTTGCGGATGCTCGCGTAGTACGCATCCTCCTCCGTCACCCGGTAGCCCGCCGGGACGATCAGGCTGTCGCGGTGGTACACCAGCAGGTCCAGCGGCATGCCCACCGAGAGGTTGCTTCGAATCGTCGAATCGAAGGACACCAGCGCGCAACGCAGGCCCTCGGCCAGGCTGGTGGTGAATTCCAGGTTGCGGTCGAGGATCGGCTTGCCGTACTTGCTCTCGCCCAGCTGCAGGAAGGGCGTGTCCTCGGTGGCCTGGATGAAGTTGCCCTGGGGGTAGATGCTGTACAGCTCCGGCGGGCCGCCGGCGATCTGCCCGCCGACCAGGAAGGAGCAGGTCAGGTCGGTGTTGCCGGCCAGCGGCGCGGCGTCGCGGGCCACCACCTCGCGCACGGTGGCGGCCACCAGCGCGGTGGCTTCGTAGAGGGTCGGCACGCTGTGCAGGTTCACCTGGCTGGCGTCGTCCAGGCGCTGCTTCAGCAGGTTCACCACCGACTGCGAGGTGGCCAGGTTGCCGGCGCTCTGCAGCACGATCAGGCGCTCGCCGGGCACGCCGAAGGTGAACAGCTTGCGGAAGGTGGCGATGTGGTCGATGCCGGCGTTGGTCCGCGAGTCCGAGGCGAACACCAGGCCCTCGTCCAGGCACATGGCTACGCAATAGGTCATGGGATGGCCTTCTTCAGGGGTTGCCCGGCAATACTAGACCACCACGGGTTTCCGTCCCGTGGCAGCGGGCGCGCCAGGCGCGCCCTCCTCCACCGGCCTCACTGCTGGCTGCGCAGCAGCGGCGCCACCACCACCCGCGCGTGCATCTGCTCGCCCAGGCCGCTGCCGCGGCGCATGCCGCGCACCGGGCAGGCGTCCAGGTAGTCCAGGCCCACCGCCAGCTTCAGGTGGCGCTCCGGGCGCGCCAGTTCGTTGGTCACGTCGAAGCTGTACCAGGCGTCGTCCAGCCAGGCCTCGGCCCAGGCGTGGCTGGCCAGGTCCCGGTCGCTGCCGCGGTACAGGTAGCCGGAGACGAAGCGCGCCGGAATGCCCAGGCTGCGCGCGCAGGCGAGGAAGGCGTGGGTATGGTCCTGGCACACCCCGGCGCCGCCGGCGAAGGCCTCGGCCGCGGTGCTTTCGACGCCGGTGGCGCCCGGCTGGAACGGCATCTGCGCGTGCAGGGCATGCATCAGCTTGATCAGCGCGTTGCGGTCGCGGGCCTCGCCGCACTGCGCCAGGGCGAAGGCGCGCAGGGTGTCGTCCGGGGTGGTCAGGCGGGTGAAGCGCAGGAACGGCAGCGGCGACTGGTCGTCGTGCTCGGCCTCGCGGCTCTCGTCGATCTCCACCAGGCCGCGGGCGCGGATCACCACGGCCTCGTGGGGTTCGTCGATGCTCAGCACGTGCAGCACGTTGCCGTAGGGGTCGCGCTGGGCGCGGGCCGGGCGCGGCAGCGTGAGCTCCCAGCTGAGCACGTGCTGGCGCTCGCTTTCCTGGGGCGTCAGGCGCAGGTACTGGATGCTGGCGCGCACCGGGTCGTCGTAGCGGTAGGTGGTGTCATGGCTGATGGCGAGTTTCATACGGCCTCCAGATAGGAACTGTGGATTGCCCGGGCCAGTTGGCGGATCAGCAGGATGAAGTCGGTGAGCCAGGCGTGCAGGCCGTCACCGAGGATTTCGTCGATCGCCGTGTAGCGCAGGCGCGCGGCCAGTTCGGCGGCCAGGCGCTGCGCCGGGCGGCCGTTGTCGCCGGGCAAGGTGGATAGGATGCCGTCCAGTTCCTCCACGCAGGCTTGCAGGGAACGGGGCACCTCGGCACGCAAAAGCAGCAGTTCGGACACGTGGCGGGCATCGGGCGAGCCACGGTAGATCTCGTTGTAGGCTTCGAAGGAGGACAGCGCGCGCAGCAGCGCGCTCCACTGGTAGTAGCCGCGCGCCGAGGTATCGCTGACCTCCTCGGCCTCCTCGCCGAGCAGTTCGTAGCGGGCGTCGAGCAGGCGCAGGGTGTTGTCGGCGCGTTCGATGAAGGTGCCCAGGCGGATGAAGCTGGAGGCCTCGCCGCGCATGATGGTGCCGTAGGTGGCGCCGCGGAACAGGTACGAGCGCTCCTTGACCCATTCGCAGAAGCGGCTGATGCCGTAGCGGCCCAGGCCCTGCTGGGCGATGCTGCGCATCTCCAGCCAGGTGGCGTTGATGTTCTCCCAGATGTCCGCGGTGATCCGCCCGCGCACCGCGTGGGCGTTGCCGCGGGCGGCCTGCAGGCAGCGGTAGATGCTCGCCGGGTTGTCGGCGTCGAGGGCGAAGAAGTGCAGCATGCGCTCGGGCTGCATCTGCCCGTGGCGCTCCAGGTAGTCGTCCATGGTGCCGGTGATCAACAGCGGCATGGCCAGTTCGTCGGCGCCGCCGCCGCGATCGTCCGGCGGCATCAGCGACAGCGAATAGCTCACGTCGAGCATGCGCGCGAGGTTCTCCGCGCGCTCCAGGTAGCGGGACATCCAGTACAGGTCGGCTGCGGTACGGCTCAGCATGTCAGTCCTCCACCACCCAGGTGTCCTTGGTACCGCCACCCTGTGACGAATTGACGACCAGCGAGCCCTCGCGCAGCGCCACGCGGGTCAGCCCGCCGGGCACCAGGCGCGTCTCGCGGCCGGACAGCACGAACGGCCGCAGGTCGATGTGCCGCGGCGCGATGCCGCTGTCGACGTAGGTCGGGCAGGTCGACAGGCACAGCGTCGGCTGGGCGATGTAGGCGTGCGGGCGGGCCTTGATGCGCTCGCGGAAGGCCTCGATCTCCTGGCTGCTGGCAGCCGGGCCGACGAGCATGCCGTAGCCGCCGGACCCCTGGGTTTCCTTGACCACCAGCTCCGGCAGGTGCGCCAGCACGTGGGACAGGTCGGCCGGCTTGCGGCACTGCCAGGTGGGCACGTTCTTCAGTATTGGTTCCTCGGACAGGTAGAAACGCACCATGTCGCCGACGTACGGGTAGATCGACTTGTCGTCGGCCACCCCGGTGCCGATGGCGTTGGCCAGCACCACGTTGCCGGCGCGGTAGGCCGCCAGCAGGCCGGGCACGCCGAGCATCGACTCGGGGTTGAAGGCCAGCGGGTCGAGGAAGGCGTCGTCCAGGCGCCGGTAGATCACGTCCACCGGGCGCGGGCCGGCGGTGGTGCGCATGTACACGCGCTCGTCGCGGACGAACAGGTCGGCGCCTTCCACCAGTTCCACGCCCATCTCGCGGGCCAGGAAGGCGTGCTCGAAGTAGGCGCTGTTGAAGCGCCCGGGGGTCAGCACCACCACGCTGGGGTTGTCCAGCGGACTGGAACTGCGCAGGGTCTCCAGCAGCAGGTTCGGGTAGTGGTCGATGGGCGCGATGCGCTGCGCGGCGAACAGCTCGGGGAACAGCCGCATCATCATCTTGCGGTCTTCGAGCATGTAGCTCACGCCGCTGGGGGTGCGCAGGTTGTCCTCCAGCACGTAGTAGCTGCCGTCGGCGTCGCGCACCAGGTCGACGCCGGCGATGTGGGCGTAGAGATCGCGGTGCAGGTCCAGGCCCTGCATGGCGATCTGGTAGCCCTCGTTGGTCAGCACCTGTTCCGCCGGCACCACCCCGGCCTTGATGATGCGCTGCCCGTGGTAGAGGTCGGCGAGGAACATGTTCAGCGCGCGCACCCGCTGGATGCAGCCGCGCTCCACCACGCGCCATTCGCTCATGGGAATGCTGCGCGGGATGGTGTCGAACGGGATCAGGCGCTCGGTGCCCTGCTCGTCGCCATAGAGGGTGAAGGTGATGCCGGCGCGGTGGAACAGCAGGTCGGCCTCGCGCCGGCGCTGCTCCAGCATCTCCGGCGGCGCCGCCGCCAGCCATCGGGCGAATTCGCGGTAGTGCGCCCGGCACTGGCCATTCGCGTCATACATCTCGTCGTAGAAAGTGCGGGACATGCCGAACTCCTTGTCGCCACCAGTAGCCTTGCCATCGCAAGCCCCGTGCCATCGAAACAAAGCCTTGGGTTTCAATGGCTTGCAAAACAAGCCCGGCCTGGGTGCGCCACTTTGGTGCAACCGGCGCGGGCAACGGGCCGGCGCCGCCCCTTTTGGCGCCAACCGCTTCAGTCTAGGCCAGCGGCGGCAACCGGCCCGCCGCGCTTGCGCCTATGCTTATGCGTGGATGGCGAGCCTGCGCTTGTAGCCCCCGCCGGGCGCGGCTAGGCTGCCAGAGATGTCGTTTCGCCATGACACAATGCTGTCGCCCAGGTGCCCCGCCTGCGGTGCGGTACGGCCGCAGAGGCTCCGAACCCCCAACAGGAGTCCGACCATGCCTTCCCCGAAACTCGCCCCCCTGGCCTTCGCCGGCGCCTGCGCCCTGGCCAGCGCCGCCCTGCAGGCCGCCCAGAGCGGCACGCCCGAAGGCGCCCTCGACATCATCGCCTGGCCCGGCTACATCGAGCGCGGCGAGAGCGACAAGAACTACGACTGGGTGACGCCCTTCGAGAAGGAGACCGGCTGCAAGGTCAACGTGAAGACCGCCGCCACCTCCGACGAGATGGTCAGCCTGATGGCCAAGGGCGGCTACGACCTGGTCACCGCCTCGGGCGATGCCTCGCTGCGCCTGGTGTACGGCAAGCGCGTGCAGCCGATCGACGTCAGCCTGATCCCCAACTGGAAGAACGTCGACCCGCGCCTGCAGGACGCGCCCTGGCACACCGTGGACGGCAAGCACTACGGCACGCCCTACCAGTGGGGCCCGAACGTACTGATGTACAACACCAAGGTGTTCCCCAAGGCGCCGGACAGCTGGAGCGTGGTGTTCAAGGAACAGCAACTGCCCGACGGCAAGAGCAACAAGGGCCGCGTGCAGGCCTACGACGGGCCCATCTACATCGCCGACGCCGCGATCTACCTCAGGGCCACCGAACCGTCCCTGGGCATCCAGGACCCGTACCAGCTCACCGAGGAACAGTACGCCGCGGTGCTCAAGCTGCTGCGCGCCCAGCACGCGCTGATCCACCGCTACTGGCACGACGCGACCGTGCAGATGAGCGACTTCAAGAACGAAGGCGTGGCCGCCTCCGGCTCCTGGCCCTACCAGGTCAACGCCCTGCAGGGCGAGAAGCAGCCGATCGCCTCGACCATCCCCGCCGAGGGCGTCACCGGCTGGGCCGACACCACCATGCTGCACGTCGACGCCAAGCACCCGAACTGCGCCTACAAGTGGCTGAACTGGTCGCTGGAGCCCAAGGTGCAGGGCGACGTCGCCGCCTGGTTCGGCTCGGTGCCGGCGGTGCCGGCCGGCTGCAAGGGCAGCCAACTGCTCGGCGCCCAGGGCTGCGCCACCAACGGCTACGACCAGTTCGACCGCATCGCCTTCTGGAAGACGCCGCAGGCGGAGGGTGGGAAGTACGTGCCGTATAGCCGGTGGACGCAGGATTACATTGCGATCATGGGCGGCAGGTAGCGCGCCGGCTTTTCGTAGGAGCGAGCTTGCTCGCGAACGGGGTTTGCCGGTGGCTGCGGTGCCAGGACCAGGAGCGCCCTCTCCCCAGCCCTCGGCTGCGCGCCCCGCCCTGAAGGGAGAGGGGGCTAGTCCGTGCCGAGAGAAGTGATGGTTTCAGCCGGCAACTCGGTACAAGCCGGCTAACTCAAGAGCATCCGCGCACTCCGAACGGTCCCCTCTCCCTTCAGGGAGAGGGTTAGGGAGAGGGGCTCTTGCATCGCACAGAACCCCCGGCAACCGTTCATGACTATCCGCCACCTGACCTCGATCGCCAGCCCACTCGGACTCAGGCACAACGGCATACAACCGCAAACGGTCGTACGCCCCACGTCGGCCCCTCCCCCATGCACTACCCTGTTAAAGCACACCAGCCACGCGGGTAGCGCCATGACCACAGCCGTCCAGTTCACCGAGGTGAGCCGCCACTACGGCGAGGTGAAAGCCGTCGACCGGGTGTCCATCGAAATCCGCGATGGCGAGTTCTTCTCCATGCTCGGCCCCTCCGGCTCGGGCAAGACCACCTGCCTGCGCCTGATCGCCGGGTTCGAGCAGCCCTCCTCCGGCTCCATCCGCATCCATGGCCAGGAGGCCGCCGGGCTGCCGCCCTACGAGCGCGACGTGAACACGGTGTTCCAGGACTACGCGCTGTTCCCGCACATGAACGTGCTGGACAACGTCGCCTATGGCCTCAAGGTCAAGGGCGTGGCCAAGGCCGAGCGGCTCAAGCGCGCCGAAGAGGCGTTGGACATGGTCGCCCTCGCCACCTACGGCAGCCGCAAGCCGGCGCAGCTCTCCGGCGGCCAGCGCCAGCGCGTGGCCCTGGCCCGGGCCCTGGTCAACCGCCCGCGGGTACTGCTGCTGGACGAACCGCTCGGCGCGCTGGACCTGAAGCTGCGCGAGCAGATGCAGGTGGAACTGAAGAAACTGCAGCGCCAGCTGGGCATCACCTTCATCTTCGTCACCCACGACCAGGGCGAGGCGCTGTCCATGTCCGACCGCGTGGCAGTGTTCAACAAGGGCCGCATCGAACAGGTGGACACCCCGCGCAACCTCTACATGAAGCCGGCCACGCCCTTCGTCGCCGAGTTCGTCGGCACCGCCAACGTGCTGCGCGGCGACCTCGCCCGGCGCCTGCTCGGCGCGGCCGGTGCCTGGTCGCTGCGCCCGGAGCACGTGCGCTTCGGCCAGCCGCGCGAGGGTGAGCTGCAGGTCGCCGGCACCCTGGTGGACGTGCAGTACCTGGGCGCCGCCAGCCGCTACGAGATCGCCCTGGACGCCGGCGGCCGGCTGGTGGCCGCGCTGCCCAACGGCGAGCGCGAGGAGCAGCGCCCGCAGCCCGGCGAGGCGGTCAGCGCCTGCTGGGCGCGCAGCGCGCTGGTGCCGCTGCGCGAGGAACCGCTGCCATGATGCGCGCCGTCACAAGCTTCCTCTACCGGCGCAGCAGCCTCTACCTGCTGATGCTGCTGATCCCGCCGCTGCTGTGGTTCGGGGTGATCTACATCGGCGCGCTGTTCGCCCTGCTCTGGCAGAGCTTCTACACCTTCGACGACTTCACCATGGCGGTGACGCCGCAGCTGACCCTGGCCAACTACGCGGCGCTGTTCAACCCGGCCAACTACGACATCGTCCTGCGCACCCTGGGCATGGCCGTGGCGGTGTCCCTGGCCAGCGCCGTGCTGGCCTTCCCCATCGCCTACTACATGGCGCGCTTCGCCGGGCCCAAGGAAAAGGCCTTCTTCTATATCGCGGTGATGCTGCCGATGTGGGCCAGCTACATCGTCAAGGCCTACGCCTGGACGGTGATCCTGGCCAAGGGCGGCATCCTCTACTGGATCATCGAGAAGCTGCACCTGCTGGGCCTGCTCAACCTGCTGCTGGACGTGCCCGGGGTGGGCGGCAACACCCTGTCCACCTCGCACCTGGGGCGCTTCTGGGTGTTCACCTACATCTGGCTGCCGTTCATGATCCTGCCGATCCAGGCCGCCCTGGAGCGCCTGCCGCCGTCGCTGCTGCAGGCCAGCGCCGACCTGGGCGCGCGGCCGCGGCAGACCTTCGCCCAGGTCATCCTGCCGCTGGCCTTCCCCGGCGTGGTGGCCGGCTCCATCTTCACCTTCAGCCTGACCCTGGGCGACTTCATCATCCCGCAGCTGGTGGGCCCCAGCGGGCTGTTCATCGGCACCATGGTCTACGTGCAGCAGGGCTCCATCGGCAACATGCCGCTGGCCGCGGCCTTCACCCTGGTGCCCATCGTGCTGATCGCCGTCTACCTGTCCATCGCCAAGCGGCTGGGGGCCTTCGATGCACTCTGAGCGAGCTTCCTGGGCCTTGCGCCTGGCCGCCTGGGGCGGGCTGGTGTTCCTGCACTTCCCGATCCTGGTGATCCTGCTCTACGCCTTCAACACCGAGGAGTCGGCCTACAGCTTCCCGCTGCAGGGCTTCACCCTGCGCTGGTTCGCCGAGGTGGCCCAGCGCGGCGACGTGCTCGACGCCATCTGGCTGTCGGTGAAGATCGCCTGCGTCGCCACCCTGGTGGCCATGGTGCTCGGCACCCTGGCCGCCGGCGCGCTGTACCGCCGCGACTTCTTCGGCAAGGAAGGCATCTCGCTGATGCTCATCCTGCCCATCGCCCTGCCCGGCATCATCACCGGTATCGCCCTGCTCTCGGCGTTCAAGACCCTCGGCATCGAGCCGGGCTTCCTGACCATCGTCATCGGCCACGCCACCTTCTGCGTGGTGATCGTCTACAACAACGTGATAGCGCGTTTCCGCCGCACCTCGTTCAGCCTCATCGAGGCCTCCATGGACCTGGGCGCCGACGGCTGGCAGACCTTCCGCTACATCGTCCTGCCGAACATCGCCACCGCCCTGCTGGCCGGCGGCATGCTGGCCTTCGCGCTGTCCTTCGACGAGATCATCGTCACCACCTTCACCGCCGGCCACGAGCGCACCCTGCCGCTGTGGCTGCTGAACCAGCTGACGCGCCCGCGCGACGTGCCCATCACCAACGTGGTGGCCATGCTGGTGATGCTGGCGACCATGCTGCCGATCCTCGGCGCCTACTACCTGACCCGCGGCACCAGCGACGTGGCCGGCGGCGGCAAGTGAACCGGCGGCCCGCCGCGGCGGGCATCCAGCCACCGAACCAGAGGAGCCCCGCAATGCAAAGCAAACTCCTGATCAACGGCCAGTTCGTCGCCGGCGAAGGCGAGAAACTGGACATCCTCAACCCCTCCACCGGCGAGGTGCTGGGCCAGATAGCCGAGGCCAGCGAGGCCCAGGTGGACGCCGCCGTGCGCGCCGCCGACGCCGCCTTCGACGGCTGGTCGCAGACCACCCCGAAGGACCGCGCGCAGCTCCTGCTGCGCCTGGCCGACAGGATCGAAGAGCACGCCGCGGAACTGGCGCGCCTGGAATCGCAGAACTGCGGCAAGCCCTACGCCGCGGCGCTGAACGACGAAATCCCGGCCATCGCCGACGTGTTCCGCTTCTTCGCCGGCGCCTGCCGCTGCCTGCCCGGCTCGGCGGCCGGCGAGTACCTGCCCGGCTTCACCTCGATGATCCGCCGCGACCCGGTGGGGGTGATCGCCTCCATCGCGCCCTGGAACTACCCGCTGATGATGGCCGCCTGGAAGCTCAGCCCGGCCCTGGCCGCCGGCAACTGCGTGGTGCTCAAGCCCTCGGAGCAGACGCCGCTGACCGCCCTGCGCCTGGCCGAGTTCATCGCCGAGCTGTTCCCCGCCGGGGTGGTCAACCTGGTGTTCGGCCGCGGCCCCACGGTGGGCAGCCCGCTGGTCAGCCACGCGCTGGTGCGCATGGTCTCGCTGACCGGCTCGGTGGGCACCGGCAAGCACATCATCCGCAGCGCCGCCGACAGCGTGAAGCGCCTGCACATGGAACTGGGCGGCAAGGCCCCGGTGATCGTCTTCGACGACGCCGACCTGGCCGACGTGGTCGAGGGCATCCGCACCTTCGGCTTCTACAACGCAGGCCAGGACTGCACCGCGGCCTGCCGCATCTACGCCGGCAAGAAGATCTACGACAACTTCGTCGCCGACCTGGCCAGCGCCGTGTCCAGCCTGAAGACCGGCCTGCAGGACGACCCGGCCACCGAGCTGGGCCCGCTGATCACCGCCAGCCAGCGCGAGCGCGTCTCCGGCTTCGTCGAACGGGCCAAGGCCAGCCCGCACATCCGCATCGCCACCGGCGGCGCGGCGGTGGCCGGCAACGGCTTCTTCTACCAGCCGACGGTGGTGGCCAACGCCCAGCAGGACGACGAGATAGTGCGCAACGAGGTGTTCGGCCCGGTGGTCTCGGTCACGCCGTTCAGCGACGTCGAGCAGGCCATCCGCTGGGCCAACGACTCCGAGTACGGCCTGGCCAGCTCGGTGTGGACCCGCGACGTCGGCCGCGCCAGCCGGGTGGCGGCGCGCCTGCAGTACGGCTGCACCTGGGTCAATACCCACTTCATGCTGTGCAGCGAAATGCCCCACGGCGGCTTCAAGCAGTCCGGCTACGGCAAGGACCTGTCGCTGTACGGCCTGGAGGACTACACGGTGGCGCGGCACGTGATGATCAAGCATTGAGGCTGGCCGGGCGCGAAGAGCCCCTCTCCCCAACCCTCTCCCGCAAGCGGGAGAGGGGGCTGTCCTGAGCGGATGGGAAGTTTGGAGTCATCCTGAAACGCCTCTCCATCCCCCGTCATTCCCGCGAACGCGGGACGCGGCTCCATCGCGAACAGCGCTTGCGCTGGCCCGAAGGGGAATAACCCAGTGACGGATGGTTGGGTTCGCGAGCAAGCTCGCTCCTACGAAGAGCACCTCGGCGCAGTCGTCAGGACAGGGGTGAGGCCACCCCGTAGGAGCGGATCTCATCCGCGAATCGCGCCGATACCTCCGGCTAACCCACCTGTAGGAGCGAGCTTGCTCGCGAATGGAGCTTCCCGGCTACGCAGGTGCTGGGTTCAAGAGTGTGGTGGTTCAATTTCCTCGGACACCTCGATAGGTGGAAAATCCACTGAATAGAGGAGTCATTCATGAGCCGTAAACGCAGAGCATTCGATGCCAGCTTCAAGCTGCAAGTCGTCCAGATGATCAAAGACCAGGGCCTGAGCATTACGCAGGTCTGTCGAGACATGGACCTGGGAGAGACGGCAGTTCGCCGCTGGGTTCAGCAATACGAAGCCGAGCTGTCGGGGCAGGCGGGAGTGGGTAAGCCGTTGACACCCGAGCAGCAGCGGATTCGTCAGTTGGAGGCCGAGAATCGCCAGTTGAAGCAGGACAACGACC
>NZ_FOLS01000022.1 GCF_900112375.1 Pseudomonas citronellolis
ACCGGGATCGCTGGCGGATCGAGCTGTTTTTCAAATGGATCAAGCAACACCTGAAGGTCAGGCGTTTCCTGGGCCGTAGCGAGAATGCCGTGCGCCTCCAGATTCTCTGTGCGCTGATCAGCTACTTGCTGCTGAACCTTTACCAACGCAGGACGGGAACGCGGCAGAGCCTGTGGATGCTGATGGTGGAGGTACAGGCGACGCTGTTTCAGCGTCCTGGCCTGGAGGCTGAACGTTACCGACGACGGCAAGAGCGAATACGCGAGATCAACCTGCGTCAGGGGCAACTGTTAATAGCATGAGGCGTGCCGGACAGCAGTGCGCGTTCGCGGGAATGACGGGTTAGAGATCGGAGCACGGGGCCAAGAGCCGCAAGCGAAACCATAGTCTCACCCCATATGAAAAATGCCGTTCCTCCCATGGAGAGAAACGGCATCAGGCCCAGGAAGCACCTATTCGGCCAGCTCCCCACACAGATCCAGGCCAAACCAACGCTCAGCCTCTTCCACGCCCAGCCCCGCACCCAACAGGGCGAACAACTTACCCAAAGCCGCCTCACGGGTCATACCACCACCAGACACCAGTCCAGTGTCGCGCAGACGACTACCTGCGGCGTAGGTATCGAACACCACACTACCCGCCGGACACTGACTGATAGCAGCCAGCAGCACCCCACGCTTACGGGCCGCGCCCAGCGCAGCAAGCAAGGCTTCATTGTCGGAAGGACCGGTACCACTGCCATAGCACTCCAGCAGCAGCCCCTGCACGCCGCTATTCAGCACAGCCTCCAACTGTTCGGCCTGCAGCCCGGGGAACAACGGCTGCACAGCCAGCTTCACCGTCTGGCGCGTCTGGCGGTAATCCAGGGCAGACGGCACCTGCCCTGCACGCTGGCCATCGCGATGACGCGGCAGCGTGGTAAAGGCGTCGAAGGCTTCGCTATGCAGCTTGGTGGCACGCGCGCCGTGCAGCAGCGCGCCGCCGAAGTAGAGCTGCACATCACTGGCCTGGCCACCTTCCAGCACGTCCAGGGCGCCGCCAAGGTTGGCCCAGGCATCACTGCCGGGCGCACCGGCGGGCAACATGGAGCCGGTCAGCAACACCGGCACATCCAGCCCCAGCAGCACAAACGACAGCGCCGCCGCGGTGTAGGCCAGCGTGTCAGTGCCATGCAGCACCAGCACGCCGTCATGGCCGCCCTGCTCCACCGCGTCGACTATGGCGTCGCGCATGGCCAGCCAGTTCGCCTGCTGCATGTTGGCGCTGTCCAGCAGCGGCTGCATTTCCCGGAAGGCCCAGGCGAAGGTCGGCTGCCGGCCACTGCCGGCCAGCCACTCGCGCATGCGCGCCTCGAAGCCGCTGGCCGGGGCCAGGCCCTCGGGGGTCTGCAGCATGCCGATGGTGCCGCCGGTGTAGAGGACGAAGAGGTTCTTGACTGCGCGCATGGGCTGATCCTGCGTTCTTGTAGTGGCGCGGGCCGACCGCCGGGACGACCCGCGCGGCCGTCAGCCCTGCGCCTGCGGCAGGCCGGCGGGGATTTCGCGGGCGGCCTCGGCGCGCTGGCTGGCCGGCCAGGCTTCGCGGTCCAGGTCGAGGTCGGCGAACTGGGCGGAGTCGAACACCGGCTGCTGAACGCCGGCGCGACGCTGTGCATCGTAATCGCCCATCACCCGCAGGCCAACCTTGAACAGCAGGGCCAGGGCCAGCAGGTTGACGAAGGCCAGGCAGGTCATGGTGATGTCGGCGAAGGCGAACACAGTGGACAGGTTCTGCACCGAGCCCCAGACGATCAGCGCCAGCACCAGGGCGCGGTAGCCGATCAGCACCAGGCGGTTGCGGCTGAGGAACTGCAGGCTGTTCTCGCCCAGGTAGTAGTTGTAGAGGATGCAGGTGAAGACGAACAGCGACAGCGCGACGCTGACGAACAGCCGGCCCCAGTCACCGACCACCGCGGCCAGGGAGTTCTGCGTGAGGACGATGCCGTCGCCTTCGAAGCCCGGGGTGTAGAAGCCCGAGAGCAGGATCAGCAGCGCGGTGCAGGTGCAGATGACGAAGGTGTCGAGGAACACGCTGAAGGCCTGTACCACGCCCTGCGCGGCCGGGTGGCGCACGGCGGCCACGGCGGCGACGTTGGGCGCGCTGCCCAGGCCCGCTTCGTTGGCGAACACGCCACGCTTCACGCCCATGACGATGGCGCTGCCGAGCAGGCCGCCGAACGCGGGATCGAGGCCGAAGGCGCTCTTGAAGATGGTTTCCAGCATGGCCGGGACGTGCTCGATCTGGCTGCCGATCACGTACAGGGTGACGCCGATGTAGGCCAGGGTCTTGACCGGCACCAGCAGGTCGGAGACCGCGGCGATGCGCTTGATGCCGCCGATGAAGACGATGGCCAGCAGCACGGCCAGGGCGATGCCGGTGTGCTGCGGGGCGAAGCCGAAGGCGTTCTGCAGCGAATGGGTCACGGTGTAGGACTGCAGGCCGTTGAAGGCGAAGCCGTAGGTCACCAGCAGCAGCACCGAGAACACCACGGCCATGCCCTTGAGCTTCAGGCCGTGCTGGATGTAGTACGCCGGGCCGCCGCGGTACAGGCCGTCGCCGTCGGCGCGCTTGTAGACCTGGGCCAGGGTGCACTCGAAGAAGCTGCTGGACATGCCCACCAGCGCGGTCACCCACATCCAGAACACCGCGCCCGGGCCGCCGAGGGTCACGGCGATGCCGACGCCGGCGATGTTGCCCGCGCCCACGCGCCCGGCGAGGCTCAGCATCAGCGCCTGGAACGAGCTCAGCTGGCCGGCCTGGCCGCGGATGGATTCCTTGAACACGCCGAACATGTGGCCGAAATGGCGGAACTGGACGAACCGGGAGCGCAGGGTGAAGTAGCTGCCGAGTCCGACGATGAGCACGATGAGAACCTTCCCGGAAAGGAAGTCGTTGAGCGCTTCGAGCATGGGGTGTGACCTCGATTCTTGTTCTTCGGTTGGAAGAGAGGCGCCAGGCGCGCGGGTTGGGCCTGGCGCTGGCGGGCAAGGTTGGCCAAGACGAGGGGACGTGACAATTTCGCATCTTGTTACGTTCTGGCGCGAGTTGATGCTAGGCTTGCGTCACTCGCATCACACCGGAATACCGTCGATGTCCGATCACCTGGGCGAAAACCTCAAGCTCGCCTGCAGCCACTACCGCTCTATCTCCGAGGTCTGCCGCCAATTGCAGATCAACCGCGCGCAGTTCAACAAGTACCTCAGCGGGCAGAGCCGCCCCACCCCGTTCAACCTCAAGCGCATCGGCGACTTCTTCGGCGTCGAGGACTACGAGCTGGGCCTGCCGCCGGAACAGTTCGCCCGCCTGATCGGCGCCCGCGCAAGCCAGGCCGGCGTGCAGGCGAACGACCCGCTGCTGCGCCTGCTGGAACCACTGCGCGAGCAGGGCGGCAACCTGTCGCGCTACTGCGGCTACTATTTCGAATACTCCAACTGCATGTCGGTGCCCGGCAGCATCCTGCTGTCGCTGGTGCACCTGTGGGAGGAGGACGGCAACTTCCTGTTCGAGCGCCAGGAGCGCCAGGAACGCTCCAGCAGCACCGACGTGCAGGCCGAGGACTGGGTGCGCTGTCGCTACCTGGGCGCGGCCTTCCAGCTGCAGGACCGGCTGTTCCTGATCGACTACGAGTCGCTCACCGTCAACGAGATGAGCCAGACCATCCTCATCCCCAGCTTCAAGAGCCGCATCACCCGCCTCAACGGCCTGAAGACCGGCGTCTCCAGCGGCGACCGGCGCACCCCGGCGTGCACCCGGGTGGTCTGGGAATACCTGGGCGCGGAGATCAACCGGATCAACGCCTACCGCCAGGTGAAGCTGTACCGCCCGGACGACCCGCGCATCGACGACGACGTGCGCGAGCGCCTGAGCGTGGGGCCGATCCGCAACGGCCTGTTCGAGATCGAATGACCGCCGCGATCAGGCTCCGGGCGCGGGCCTGATCCAGTCGCACAAGTTCTTCGGAATATTCCCTCCCAACTATTCAGCGAGGCCGATAAGTGCCTGCCTGTAAATTAATTTTCAGGCAACACGAAAAGTAAAAATCGATTTCCAGACAGCAGCGCTTTCCAGGCACAAGCGCAGCGGGGCCCGCCGCCATGTCCGATGAACCTTCCCATTTGCTGCTCGGCGCCATCGCCCGCGCCCGCCCGGGTTATTCCCCGGCCTTCCGCAAGCTGGCCGACTTCGTGCTGAACAACGCGCTGGCGGTCTCCACCATGAACATCGACGAGCTGGCCAGGGCCGCCGGCGTCTCGGTCGCCACCATCAACCGCTTCGCCCACCGTTGCGGCTGCGACGGCTACCCGCCCTTCCGCGCCACGCTGCGCAAGCTCTACGAAAGCGCCTACGCCCCGGTGGAGAAGCTGCGCCTGGGCCTTGCGCGGGACATCGGCGCCGCCGGCGTCGTGCGCGAATCCCTCGATAGCGCCGCCGGCAACATCCGCCGCAGCCACGAGCTGCTGCAGGACGAGCAGGTGCGCCGCGCCGTCGAGCTGCTCGCCAACGCCAGCCAGGTGTACGTCGCCGGCCTCGGCGTCAGCGCCATCCACGCGGCCTTCGCCGCCAACTGCCTGGAGCCGTTCCGCGCCGGGGTCAAGGACCTCGCCGCCATGGGCGGCGTCGAGTCGGCCCTGCGGCGGATCAACGTGCTGCGCGCAGGCGACCTGGTGATCGGCATCGCCCTGCCCCGCTATTCGCGCGGCATCGTCGAGCTGCTCGGCCTGGCCCGCCAGCGCGGCTGCAAGGTGCTGGCCCTCACCGACGGCCCGGCCTCGCCCATCGCCACGCTGGCCGACACCGCGCTCTACGCGGTTGCGGAGCACCCGCTGCTGTACGCCTCCAACGCCGGCATGGTCGCGCTCATCGAGGCCCTGGGCGCGGCGCTGGCCCAGCACACCGGCGATTCGCTCGAAGCCATCAGCGCCCAGACCGAACGGCTGCTGCCCTACCTCTACCTGGACGAGCCTCCGTAGCCCGCCCTAACACGCACATGCGGGCCCCGCGTTCGCCGGGGCCCCTCACCACACTTCGCATTCAGGAGCAGTAACGATGGGCGTCTGGGAAAACCGATTCGAGCGGGGCTGGTTCCTCGTCTTCATGTTCATGTACGGGCTGATCATGCTGCCGCTGCCCTGGTACTACAGCGAAACCTACGTGGCCGGCCCCTGGGGCGTGCCGCTGTTTCTCTTCGGCTGGATCGTCCACGGCGGCGTGGTCATCGCACTCACCGCGCTGTTCGCCGTGCAATGCCTGAAGCGCCCGGAATACCGCGGCTTCCAGGCGGAACCGGAAGGAGCCGACACGCATGTCTGACATCGATCATCTGCTGACGCCCACGCCCGGCCCCTTCCTGCTGACCATGGGCGTCTACTTCCTGGTCATCGCCGCCATCGGCTACGTCGCCGCGCGCCAGACGCGCGACATGAAGGAGTTCCTGGTGATGGGCGGCAAGGCCGGCGCCATCGTCTCGGGCATCGCCTATTTCGCCACCCAGTACAGCATGAGCACCTTCATGGGCGTGCCGGCCATCGCCTACGGCAACGGCTTCGCCGGGATGAGCATCACCATCCCCGGGGTGGCCTTCTCCATGCTGATTCCCGCGCTGCTGGTCGGCCGCCGGCTGATGGAACTGGGCCGGCGCAACCACTACCTGACCATGAGCGACTACCTGGCCGACCGCTACCAGTCCTCGCCGATGCGCGCCATCCACGCCATCGCCATGGTGGTGTTCCTGGTCGCCATGACCGGCGCGCAACTGGTGGGCGCCGGCATCATCGTCAAGACCTTCACCGGCTACCCGGAGTGGGTCGGCGTGGTGGTGACCGGTGGCATCGTGATCCTCTACTGCATGTACGGCGGCATGCGCGGCGCCATGCTAACCGACGTGCTGCAGGGCAGCCTGATGGTGCTCACCGCGGTGGTCACCTTCGTCATCTCCGTCCGCGCCGGCGGCGGCCTGGAAGCCATCACCGCGCAGCTGGCGACGGACAGCCCCGGCCACCTCGCCCACCCCGGCAGCAAGGGCGAATACGGCTGGAGCGTCTACGTCACCATGATCCTGATGTGGAGCTTCTTCACCATCGGCCAGCCGACGCTGTTCACCAAGTTCTACGCCATGAAGAGCCACGCCGTGCTGTTCAAGAGCGTGCTGCTGGGCACCCTGGGCATGCTGGTCTCGGCCACCCTGATCGAGTGGGCCGGGGTCAACGCCTTCATCTCGCTGCCGGGCCTCGTCGGCCGCGACGCCGACTTCGTGGTGCCGATGCTGCTGCAGCGCTCGCTGGACCCGATCCTGGCCTCGGTCATGATCGCCGGCATCGTCTCGGCGGGCATGTCGACGGTGTCGGCGCTGATGGTGGTGGCCACCGGCGGCATCAGCCGCGACCTCTACCAGAAGCTGATCAACCCCGCGGCCAGCGACGCCAGGGTGCTCCGGCTGTCGCACTGGGTCACCCTGCTGATCGGCCTGGCCGGCATCGCCATCGGCGTGCTCAAGCCCGCCAGCATCTTCGAGATCGTGCGCTTCGCCTTCGGCGGCCTGGGCATCTGGGTCATCGCCGTGATCCTCGGCATGTACTGGAAGCGCGCCACCGCCGCTGGCGCGCTGGCCGGCGTACTGCTTGGCGAGCTGTGCTTCGTCGTGCTGAAGGCCGGCTGGCTGGACGGCTGGCTGACCTTGCGGACCGACCCGCTGCTGCCGGCCTGGCTGCTCGGCATGGCCGTCGCCGTGGTCGTCAGCCTGGCCACCCCGGCCGTCGAACGCGAGGTGCTGGAACGGCACTTCACAACCGCCCGCAATGACAGGAGCAAGCCATGTTCATCGGCGACATGAACTGGATGCAGGTGGAGCGCCAGGTGCAGTTGGACGACCGCGTCCTGCTGCCCCTGGGCAGCACCGAGCAGCACGCCTACCTCAGCCTGATGACCGACGTGATCCTCGCCCAGCGGGTGGCCATCGAGGCCGCCGAGCCCCTGGGGCTGCCGGTGTTCCCGGCCCTGCCCTACGGCATGACGCCCTACTTCGGCGACTTCCCCGGCACCGTCTCGCTGCGCCCGGCAACCTACTTCGCGCTGCTGGTCGACGTGCTGGACAGCCTGCACCAGCAGGGTTTCCGCCGCATCCTGCTGGTCAACGGCCATGGCGGCAACTGCCCGGTGCAGGCGGAAATCCAGCAGTGGCTGTGCCGGCACCCGCAGGCGCGGGTCAAGCTGCACAACTGGTGGAGCACGCCGCGCACCCTGGCGAAGGTCCGCGAGATCGACGCGCTGGCCTCCCATGCCTCGTGGATGGAGAACTTTCCCTGGACGCGCATCCCCGGCCAGACCCCGCCCGAGGAACGCAAGCCCATGGTCGACCTGTCCCGCCTGCGCCAACTGGGCGCCCAGGCCGTGCGCGCCTACATCGGCGACGGCAACTACGGCGGCGCCTACCACAAGGACGACGCGCTGATGCAGGAGCTGTGGCAGGTCGGCGTCGAGGAAACCCGCGAACAACTGCAAGGCGGCTGGGCCGAATGACGATGACCAACGCGGCTCCCGCGCCGCCGGCGTTCCTGTTGCTGCGCGGCGGCGAACTCTACGCCCCCGAGAAGCTCGGCCAACGCGACGTACTGATCGGCGGCGAACGCATCCTGGCGATCGCCGAGCATCTGCAGGCGCCCAACCTGCCGGGTTGCCAGGAAATCGATGCGCGGGGCCTGACGCTCTGCCCCGGCCTCATCGACCAGCACCTGCACCTGATCGGCGGCGGCGGCGAAGCCGGGCCCCACAGCCGCACGCCGGAGGTGCGCCTGTCCAGCCTGCTGGAAGGCGGCATCACCACCGTGGTCGGCCTGCTCGGCACCGACGCCATCACCCGCCACCCCGAATCGCTGCTGGCCAAGGCCCGCGCCCTGAACACCGAGGGCATCACAGCCTTCATGCTGACGGGCGCCTACGGCGTCCCGACGCCCACCATCACCGGCAGCATCCAGCGCGACATCGCCTTCATCGACCCCATCATCGGGGTGAAGACGGCCATCTCCGACCATCGCTCGTCCGCGCCGGGCATCGGCGAACTGTCGCGCATCGCCGCCGAAGCCCGGCTCGGCGGCCTGCTGGGCGGCAAGGCGGGCATCAGCGTGTTCCACCTGGGCAACGGGCGCCGGGCGCTGGAGCCGCTGTACGGCATCCTCGAACACAGCGACATCCCCATCGGCCAACTGCTGCCGACCCACGTCAACCGCACGGCCGCGCTCTACGAGGCGGCGATCCGCTTCGCCCTGGACGGCGGCAACATCGACCTCACCAGCGGCATCAACCCCGAACTGGGCGCCAAGCAGGCGCTGAAGTCCAGCCGCGCGGTGATCCAGGCGCTGAGCGCGGGCGTCGCGCTGCAGCGGCTGACCATCAGCTCGGACGCCAACGGCAGCCAGCCGGTGTTCGATAGCGACGGCCGGCTGACGGGGCTGGCCCTGGCGGGGTGCAAGAGCCTGATGAATGAGCTGCGTGATCTGGTCCTGCGCGAGCGACTACCGCTGGAGCAGGCGCTGCGGCCGTTCACCAGCAACGTGGCCGACCTGCTGCGCCTCCAGGGGCGCAAGGGGCGCCTGGCTGTGGGGTTGGAGGCGGACGTTCTGTTGCTGGATGAGCGGTTGGAGTTGGTGCAGGCCTTTGCGCGGGGGCGGCAGGTGGTGCTTGGTGGCAGGGCTTGTCTGTGGGGGACGTTTGAGGGGGAGTGAGTTTTTTGGGGGCCAGATGGGAGGTAATGGTGCTGGACTCGGCTTCGTCCCCTCTCCCTAACCCTCTCCCTGAAGGGAGAGGGGACCGTTCGGTGTACTTGGATGTTCTGAAGTCAGCCGGCAGCGCCGAAGGTTTCCATTTGAAACCTACCTTTTCTCGGCACGAACAAGCCCCCTCTCCCTTCAGGGAGAGGGCTGGGGAGAGGGAACGGCATCCACCCAACACACCAAAGCCTCCGGTAAACACCCGTTCGCGAGCAAGCTCGCTCCTACAACAGCAAAGCCGACGTAGGATGGGTTGAGCGAAGCGATACCCATCGCCAAGGCCGCACGGGTTTCGCAAACTCAACCCATCCTACGAAAAGCCCCTCGACGCAGCCGGCAGGACCGTTGCACCTACCACGGCAAGTCCCCCTCCAGAACCCGCTCCACGCCTGAACACCCCCGCCCCCGCTTCAGACTGCATTCAGATTCGCTGCCGATACTCCCCTCCAGCCGCCAGTCCCGCTTGGGGGGAACGACATGACACAGACACAATGGAACGCCCTTTTTCCATTGCGCTTCGGCACCCATGCCGAGCGCATGGCCAGCCTGGTCCTGCGCCGCGCGGGCGAACCCGGCCGCGAGGCGCTGGAGGCGTTCATCCACGAGCGCTTCGAGCGCATGCACCATGCCGACGTGCAGCACTTCCTGCCCGACCTGCTCGGCCTGTACGACAGCCAGGGCCGGCTCAGCGCCGCGGTGGGCATCCGCCTGGCGGCCGGCGGGCCGCTGTTTCTCGAAGGCTACCTGGACGAACCGCTGGAAGCGCCGGTGTCACGCCTGGCCGGGCGCATCGTCGGGCGCGACGAGCTGGTGGAGGTGGGCAACCTGTCCGCGCTCAGCGCCGGCAGCGCGCGGCTGATCATCGTGGCGGTGACCTGGCTGCTGGCCGCCCGCGAGCTGAACTGGGTGGCCTTCACCGGCGCCGCCAGCCTGGTCAACAGCTTCCATCGCCTGGGGCTGGAACCGAGCGTGCTGGGCCACGCCGACCCCGCCCGGCTGAACGGCGAAGGCGCCAGTTGGGGCAGCTACTACGAGCAGCATCCGCAGGTGTTCGCCGGCGACATCCGCTACGGCCATGCGCAGCTGGAGCGCAACCGGGTGTTCGAGCGCCTGGGCTTTCCCCTGCTGCTGACGGAGGCCGGCCATGCAGCCTGAACTGCAAGCCTTCCGCCAGCGCCTGGAGGAACACGCGCGGCTTCCGGGCGAGCCCATCGCCCTGCGCGGCGCCAACGAACGCTATAGCCATGCCCAACTGCTGGAGCAGGTGCAGGCCCGCGAGGAACTGCTGCGCCAACAGCCGCCGGGCGTCGTCGCCTTCGCCCTGGACAACGGCCCCGAAGCGCTGTTCTGGGACCTGGCGGCGCTGTTCGGCGAGCGCCCCTGCGTGCTCCTGCCGCCGTTCTTCAGCCCGGCCCAGCGCGCCCATTGCCTGATGCAGAGCCAGGCCACGCTGGTGCTGGCCCCGGCCGAGCTGCACGACGAATTGCGCGAACTGGGCTTCAGCCCCGGCGAGCCGTTCTGGTGGCGCCCATCGGTGATGGATGCCGGCATGCCGCCGGGTACCGCCAAGCTCACCTATACCTCCGGCAGCACCGGCGCGCCCAAGGGTGTGTGCCTGTCCGCCGCGGCGCTGCTGCAGGTGGCCAACGAGCTGGAGCGGGCCAGCCGCCCGGCCGAGCCCGCCAGCTACCTGGCGGTGCTGCCGCTGGCAGTGTTGCTGGAGAACCTCGGCCTGTACGCCGCGCTGCTGGCCGGCGCCAGCATCACCCTGCTGCCGCAGGCGCAGTTGGGCATCAGCGGCGCCAGCGGGGTCGACTGGCAGCGCCTGCTCGGCTGCGTGGCGCTCAGCGGCGCGCAGAGCCTGATCCTGGTGCCGCAACTGCTGCTCGGCCTGGTCAGCGCCATCGAGCGCGGGCTGATGCGCGTCGGCCCGCTGCGCTTCGTCGCGGTGGGCGGCGCGCCGGTATCGGCCAGCCTGCTGCAGCGCGCCGCCGCCGTCGGCCTGCCGGTGTACGAGGGCTATGGGCTGTCCGAATGCGCCTCGGTGGTCTGCCTCAACCGCCCCGGCGAGCAGCGCCCGGGCAGCGTCGGCCGGCCGCTGCCGCACGCCGAGATACGCCTGGCCGAGGACGGCGAGGTGCTGGTGCGCGGCGCCACCCTGCTCGGCTACCTGGGCGAGCCGCCCTGCACCGGGCAGTGGTGGCCCACCGGCGATCTCGGCCGTTTCGACGCCGAGGGCTACCTGTACCTGGCCGGGCGCAAGAAGAACCAGTTCATCACCAGCTTCGGGCGCAACGTCAACCCGGAATGGATCGAGGCCGAGCTGAGCCAGGGCGGCGCCATCCTCCAGGCCTTCGTCCATGGCGAGGGCCTGCACCAGAACCTGGCGCTGCTCTGGCCGCTGGACCCGCAGGCCAGCGACGGCGACCTGGAGCAGGCGGTGCAGCGCTGCAACGCCGCCCTCCCCGACTACGCCCGGGTGCACGCCTGGCGCCGCCTGCCGCGGCCCTTCAGCGCCGCCGAGGGCACCCTCACCGCCAACGGCCGGCCACGTCGCGCGGCCATCCTCGAACGCTACCGCAACGAACTCTTTTCCCTCGTGACCGAATGAGGTTCAACACCATGGCATTCTTCGACACCCTGCAATCGGCCACCGCCCAGGAGCGCCAGGCGCTGTTCGGCGTACCGGTGATCCGCGACGCCCTGGACGGCGTCGTCAGCCTGGAGGGCTACGTCGCCTTCCTCACCCAGGCCTACCACCACGTGCGCCATACCGTGCCGCTGATGATGGCCTGCGGCGCCCGCCTGCCCCCGCGCCTGGAGTGGCTGCGCAAGGCGGTATGCGACTACATCGAGGAAGAGTACGGCCACGAGCAGTGGATCCTCGACGACATCGCCGCCTGCGGCGGCGACCCCGAGCAGGTGCGCAACAGCCGCCCGGCGCTGCCCATCGAGCTGATGGTGGCCTTCCTCTACGACCTGATCGCCCGCGACAACCCGGTGGGCCTGTTCGGCATGGTCAACGTGCTGGAGGGCACCAGCATCGCCCTGGCCACCCAGGCCGCCGGCAACATCCAGCAGGGCCTCGGCCTGCCGCCGGGCGCCTTCGGCTACCTGAGCTCCCACGGCGCCCTGGACCAGGACCACATGGCCACCTACCGCACGCTGATGAACCGCCTGGACGATGCCGCCGACCAGCAGGCGGTGGTCCACGCCGCCAGGGTGGTGTACCAGCTGTACGCCGACATGTTCCGCGGCCTGC
Organism: Pseudomonas citronellolis; assembly: GCF_900112375.1. GTDB lineage: Bacteria > Pseudomonadota > Gammaproteobacteria > Pseudomonadales > Pseudomonadaceae > Pseudomonas > Pseudomonas citronellolis. The sequence continues at coordinate 12,064 of NZ_FOLS01000022.1, forward strand.
CGCGGGCCCGGGCCGGCCTGGGTGAGGTGCAGCATGCGCCTGCCTGACTGCCGCGCGGTGCTCACCGGCGCCAGCGGCGGCATCGGCCTGCAACTGGCCGAACAGCTGTGCGCCGCCGGGGCCCGGGTGCTGGCGGTCAGCCGTCATGCGGGCCCGTTGGCCGAGCTGCGGCGGCGCTACCCGCAGCAGCTGCTCTGGGCGTGCGCCGACCTGCGCACGGCCGGAGGCCGCCAGGCGGTGGTCGAGGCGGCGTGGCAGATGGGCGGCGCCAACCTGCTGATCAACGCCGCCGGGATGAATCGCTTCGCCCTGCTCGACCAGTTGGACGAACAGGCCCTGGACGACCTGCTGGCGTTGAACATCACCGCCACCCTGCAGCTGACGCGGGTGATGCTGCCGCTGCTGCGCGAGCAGCCCCACGCCCTGGTGCTGAACGTCGGCTCCACCTACGGCTCCATCGGCTACCCCGGCTATGCCGCCTACTGCGCCAGCAAGTTCGCCCTGCGCGGCTTCTCCGAGGCCCTGCGCCGGGAGCTGGCCGACACCCCGGTGGACGTGCTCTACGCCGCCCCGCGGGCAACCCGCACCAGCATGAACTCGGCCGCCGCCACGGCGCTGAACCTGGCCCTGAAGGTGGGCATGGACGACCCGCGCGACGTCGCCCGGGCGGTGCTCGACGCCGTGCAGAAGAACCGCAGCGAGCTGTACCTGGGCTGGCCGGAGAAGCTTTTCGTGCGCCTCAACGGCATGCTCCCCGGCCTGGTCGACCGCGCCCTGCGCAAGCAACTGCCACTGATCCGTCGCTACAGCGACGCCAACACCCGGGAGCCCCTGGAATGAAGCGCCTGATCCTCATCTTCCTGCTGGCCATCGCTCCCTTCGCCTGGGCCCTCGACCCCGCCGGCACGCAGCGCCTGGCCGCCCTCCAGCAACGCTGGGCGCAGATCCAGTACCAGTTGCCGGAGGCCCAGCGCGCCGCGGCCTTCGAGAAGCTCGCCGGCGACAGCGAAGCCTTCACCCGCGAGCAACCCGGCGCCGCCGAAGCCTGGATCTGGAACGGCATCATCACCAGCAGCTGGGCCGGCGCGGTCGGCGGCCTCGGCGCCCTGGGCAAGGTGAAGAGCGCCCGCGCCAGCCTGGAGAAGGCCCTGCAGCTCGACCCCGGCGCGCTGCAAGGCTCGGCCTATACCAGCCTGGGCGCCCTCTACGACCGAGTGCCGGGCTGGCCGATCGGCTTCGGCGACGCCGACAAGGCCGAGGCCATGCTGCGCAAGGCGCTGCAGATCAACCCCACGGGCATCGACAGCCTGTACTTCTGGGGCGACCATCTGTACCGCGAGGGCCGCTACGAAGAGGCCCGCAGCGCCCTGCAGAAGGCCCTGCAGGCCCCGCTGCGGCCGGGGCGCGAGCTGGCCGACCAGGGCCGCCGCGGCGAAATCGATGCTTTACTCAAGGCGATCAAGGACAAGCAGGACTGAGCATGCGGCTATTGCTGGTAGAGGACGACAGCGCCCTGGGCGAAGGCGTGCGCACGGGGTTGCGCCAGGAGGGCTACACCATCGATTGGCTCAAGGACGGCGCCAGCGCGCTGCACGCCTTGCAGCACGAGGCATTCGACCTGGCGGTGCTCGACCTCGGCCTGCCGCGCATGGATGGCGTGGAAGTGCTCAAGCGCCTGCGCGCCGGCGGCGCCAACCTGCCGGTGCTGATCCTCACCGCGCGCGACGCCACCGAGGACCGCATCGCCGGGCTGGACGCCGGCGCCGACGACTACCTGGTCAAGCCCTTCGACCTGGACGAGCTCAAGGCCCGCCTGCGCGCCCTGCTGCGGCGCAGCGCCGGGCGCGCCCGGGTGCTGATCGAACATGCCGGGGTGAGCCTCGACCCGGCCACCCAGCAGGTCAGCTACCAGGGCCAGCCGGTGCTGCTGACGCCCAAGGAATACCTGCTGCTGCACGAGCTGCTGGCGCAGCCGGGCAAGGTCTTCACCCGCGAGCGCCTGACGCAGCTGCTCTACGGCTGGGACGAGGAAGCCGAGAGCAACACCCTGGAGGTGCACATCTACCACCTGCGCAAGAAGCTCTCCGGCGACCTCATCCGCACCGTGCGCGGCATCGGCTACCTGGTGGAAGGCCAGGCATGAGTTCGCTGCGTCGGCGCACCCTGCTGCGGGTGACGGCCCTGCTGCTGCTCGGCACCGGGCTGCTGGCGCTGTACAACTACCACGACAGCAGCCACGAGATCGCCGAGGTCTACGACGCCCACCTGGCGCAGAACGCCCGCCTGCTGCAGGGGGTGATGAGCATGCCGCTGGACGAGGCCGGGCGGCGCAACCTCTACGCCGCCTTCGACGAGGCGCTGAGCCAGGTCGGCCGGCACCGCGTCGGCCATCCCTACGAGAACAAGCTGGCCTTCCAGGTGTGGCGCGAGGATGGCCAGATCCTGGTGCACACGCCCAGCGCGCCCACCTTCAGCGCGCCGCTGCGCACGCCGGGGTTCGCCAACTACGAGGTGGAGGGCCGGCACTGGCGCGGCTTCCTGCTGCCGGTGCCGGCGCAGAAGCTGCTGATCTGGGTGGGCGAGCGCGACGACGTGCGCGAGGACCTGGTGGGGCGCATCGTCCGCCACACCCTGCTGCCCTTCATGCTCGGCAGCCTGGCCCTGGTGCTGCTGGTGTGGCTGGCCATCGGCTGGGGCCTGCAGCCGCTGCAGAACATGGCGAAGGTGATCCGCGCCCGCCACGCCGACTCCCTGGAGCCGCTGCAGCTGGTGCCGCTGCCCAGGGAACTGGAACCCATGCAGGCCGCGCTCAACCGCCTGCTCGGCCAGTTAGAGGCGCTGCTGCGCCGCGAACACCGCTTCATCGCCGATGCCGCCCACGAGATGCGCACGCCCCTGGCGGTGCTCCGCCTGCACGCGCAAAACGCCTTGCAGGCGCGCAACGAGACCGAACGCCGCGAGGCCCTGGACTTCCTCATCGGCGGCGTCGACCGCCTGAGCCGGGTGGTCAACCAGTTGCTCACCCTGGCCCGCGTCGAGCCGCAGCTGGCGCAGCGCCAGTTCGCCCCGGTGGACCTGGCCGCGGTGGTCACCGACACCCTCGCCGAACTCACCCCCTGGATACTGCGCCAGGGCCTGGAGCCGGTGCTGGAGATCGAACCCGGCGACTACCGCCTGGACAGCGACGCCGGCGCCATCGGCATCGCCCTGCAGAACCTGGTGACCAACGCGGTGAACTTCTCCCCGCCCGGCGGGCTGGTCCGCATCGGCCTGCGCACCGATGGCGCGCATTTCGAGCTGGCCGTCGAGGACCAGGGCCCGGGCATCGCCGAAGCGCACCTGGAGCGCGCCTTCCAGCGCTTCTACAGCGAAGGCAACGAAGGCGGCGCAGGGCTGGGGTTGTCCATCGTCGCCATGATCATGCAGCGCCTGGGCGGCAGCGCGAGCCTGGCCAACCGCGCGCAAGGCGGCCTGCGGGCGTGCCTGCGCCTGCCGCGGGGGCGGTGAGCGGGCCCGGCCGGCTCAGCGGTTGGCCCCGCGGCTGGACAGCCAGTTCAGCGGCACGCCAGGGCGCGTCAGGGCCTCGATGAAGCCGTGGCCCCAGTAGCGGATGTGGTTGGCCTCCAGCACCGAATACATCTCCTGGTGGCGCGCCTGGCGTTCTTCCAGCGGCATCTCCAGGGCGCGCTCGATGGTGTCGGCCAGGGCGTCGCGGTCATGGGGGTTGACGATGAGCGCGGCGCCCAGCTCGGCGGCGGCGCCGGCGAACTGCGAGAGGATCAGCACGCCGGGGTCGGCCGGGTCCTGCGCTGCGACGAACTCCTTGGCCACCAGGTTCATGCCGTCGCGCAGCGGCGTGACCAGGCCGATGCGCGCGCGGCGCATGACCAGGGCGATGTCCTCGCGGCCCAGGTTGCGGCTGACGAAGCGCAGCGGCACCCAGGAGACCGCGGCGAAACGGCCGTTGATGTGCCCCACGCGGGCGCTCACCGCAGCGTCGATCTCGGCGTACTCGGGAATCTCCTGGCGGCTGCCGGGGGCGATCTGCAGGCAGGTCACCTTGCCTTGCCGCTCGGGGTATTTCTCCAGGAAGCGCTCGTAGGCGTCCAGGCGGTTGGTGATGCCCTTGGAGTAGTCCAGGCGGTCCACCCCGACCATCAGCGCCCGGCCCACCAGGCTCTCCTCCAGCTTGGCGGCCAGCGGGCCGTGTTCGGCCTCCTCGGCCAGATGGCGGAAGCCCTCGACGTCCACCCCCACCGGGAACACGCCGACGCGGAAGTGCTGGTGGCCCAGGCTGAAACGCCGCGAATCGGGGGTGGCCGCGCCCACCACGCGGGTCAGGTAGCGGGCGAAGTTGTCGGCGTCGTTCTCGGTCTGGAAGCCGATCAGGTTGTATTCGGTGAGCGCGCGCACCAGTTCCTCGTGGTGCGGCAGCGCGGTGAGCAGGTCCGGCGGCGGCATGGGGATGTGCAGGAAGAAGCCGATGCGGTTGCGGTGGCCGCGCTCGCGCAGCGCCACGGCCAGGGGGATCAGGTGATAGTCGTGGACCCACAGCACGTCGTCCGGCTGCAGCAGCGGGCTCAGGCGCTCGGCGAAGAATTCGTTGACGCGCAGGTAGCCGCCGAAGTCGGCCTCGGTGAACTCGGCCAGGTCCACCCGGTAGTGCAGGATCGGCCAGAGGACGCGGTTGGCGAAGCCGTTGTAGTACTCCTGGAAGTCCTGCGGCGGCAGGTCGGTGACCATGTAGGTGATGTTGTCGTTCTGCAGGGTGGTCGGCTCGGCCGGCACCTCCGCCACCTGGCCGCTCCAGCCGAACCACAGCCCCTCGCGCTCGCGCAGGGTGGCCGCCACCGCCACGGCCAGGCCGCCCGGCGCGGGCCGGCCCTCGGCATCGGGCATGCCCACCCGGTTGGAAATCACTACAAGCCGCGACATAGGCCCTCCTCCCAGCTCATGGACAGACGCATGGCGGTGTTGATCAAGCCGGCCATGGAGTAGGTCTGCGGAATGTTGCCCCACATCTCGCCGGTGTGCGGATGCAGGTCCTCGGACAGCAGGCCGAAGCTGTTGCGCGCGGCCAGCAGCTCGGCGTACAGCTCGCGGGCCTGGTCGCGGCGGCCGATGGCGGCCAGGGCGTCCAGGTACCAGAACTTGACCACCAGGAAGGCGGTCTCCGGCACCCCGAAGTCGTCGGCGGCGGCGTAGCGCAGCAGGTGGCCGTTGACGTTCAGCTCGCGGCCGATGCAGTCGACGGTGGCGACGAAGCGCGGGTCGTCGGCCTCGATCAGCCCCAGCTCGTGCATCAACAGCACGCTGGCGTCGAGGTCGTCGACGCCGAAGCTGCCGGTGAAGGACTGCCGCCGCTCGCTCCAGGCCTCGCGCAGGATGCCCTCGCGGATGCGCATGGCCTCCTTGCGCCAGCGCGCCGCCGAGTCGCCGTGGCCCAGGCGCGCGGCGATGCGCGCCACGCGGTCGCAGGCGGCCCAGCAGAGCATCGCCGAATGGGTGTGCACGCGCTGCCGGCCGCGGTATTCCCAGATGCCCGCGTCGGGCACGAAGGCGTTGCGCGCGGCGCGCTCGGCCAGGCTTTCCAGCAGGCGCAGCATGCCTTCGTCGCCGGGATGCGGCAGGCGCTGGTCGACGAAGCTCTGCAGCACCGCCAGCACCACCGAGCCGAACACGTCGTGCTGCACCTGCTCCACCGCCTGGTTGCCGACGCGCACCGGGGCGTGGCCGAGGAAGCCGGCCAGGTCCGGCTCGATGCGCTCGCTCAGGTCCATGGCCGGGACCACGCCGTACAGCGGGCGCAGCTCGGCGCCCTCCACCGCCACCGTGGTGATGAAGTCGACGTAGCGTTCCATGGTCTTGGTGGCGCCCAGGCGGTTCAGCGCCAGCACCACGAAGTAGGCGTCGCGCAGCCAGCAGTAGCGGTAGTCCCAGTTGCGCTGGGTGCCCGGCGCCTCGGGCACCGAGGTGGTCACCGCGGCGATGATCGCCCCGGTCTCCTCGAAGCTGCACAGCTTCAGGGTGATGGCCGCGCGGATCACCACGTCCTGCCATTCGAAGGGGATGGCCAGCGAGCGCACCCACTCGTACCAGCCGGCGCGGGTGCGTTCGAGGAAGCTGCGCACCACCTGCTCGGGGGATTCGTCCAGCGGTTCGTCGACGCCCATCACCAGGCTCACCGGGTGCTTGAGGGCGAAGGGCGTTTCCTGCATGACGTAGGACAGCGGCGCATCGGTGGTCAAGCGCAGCGCCTGGTCGCCGCCCAGGTAGCGGATGTGGCTGGAGCCGGCCACCGCCTCGCACGGCTTGCCGTAGTGGTGCGTGGGGCGCATGCGCAGGGTCACCCGCGGCAGCCCCTGCACCGGCTCCACCAGCCGGCACAGCTGCGCCGGGCGGAAGTAGCGGCCGTACTGCAGGAAGCGCGGGGCGAAGTCGGTGATGCGCACGGCGTTGCCCGCGGCGTCGGTGAGGGTGGTGCGGATGATCGCGGTATTGGGCTGGTATTCCGAGTGGCTGCTGACCATGCCGTCGAGCAGCACGTCGCAGAAGCCCTTTTCCTCGTCGCCGGCCAGCAGCCGGGAGAAGGCCGGGTCGCCGTCGAAGTTCGGGTAGCACCACCACACCAGGCGCGCCTGCCGGTTCACCAGGGCGGCGACGCGGCAGTTGCCGATCAGCCCCAGGTCCAGCGCGCCATTGTGCTTGCTCATGCCTGTGTCCTCCTCGTGGCCTGAATGAGTGTCTCGCGCACCGCGCGCGGATGGTCGAAGGCGGCCCGGGCGCCGGGCGCCATGCGCCCGACCGAAAGGCCCAGGCCGTGCAAAAGCGGCATCAGCGCCAGGGCCGGCTCGTCGGTATGGTCGTCGCCGATGAACAGCGGTCGGCGCCCGGCGAAGGGCGGCTCGCCGAGGAAGCGGCGGATGGCCTGGGCCTTGTCGCTGGTGTGGGCCAGCACCTCGAACACCATCTTCCCCGGCAGCAGCCGCAACCCGGCGCCCTCGGGGCCGCGCAGCAGGCGCTCCAGAGCCGCCGCCAGGGCCAGGCCGGCCTCGGGCGCGGCGCGGTAATGCAGGGCCAGGCTGCTGCCCTTGTCCTCGGCCAGCACGCCGGGGTGGCGCCGGGCCAGGGCCAGCAGCTGTTCGCGCTGCGGCGCGCCAAGATGGGCCGCCGGCAACTGTTGCATGGGCTGCCCGCCAGCCAGGCGCCACTGCGCGCCGTGGCCACCGCTGGCCGGCAGGCTCAGGGGGGCGAACAGGTCATCAAGCTGCGCCAGCGGGCGTCCGCTGACCAGCGCCAGGGCGCCGTCCAGTTGGCGATGCAGGCTTTGCAGGGCGGCGCGCAGGTCGTCGGGGACGCGCACCGCGTCGGGAGTTTCGACGATATCCAGGAGGGTACCGTCGACATCGAGAAAGAGCGCGCAGGGTGCGTCGCGCTCGCTCAACCAGTCATCGAGCAGGGCCCTGGCCGAGGCATCACCGCAAGCAGCAATGGCCGCGTCGGCCAGACCTGAATCGATCGGGCGGGACATGGGCCGATCTCCACGTTTCGGGCCGCCCGCGAAGAGCCGCTGCGGACGACGAAGCGAATGAGAATCCAAAAGACTAACACGGGAAAATCCACCGGGCGGCCAGCGCGCCGGCTGCATCTTCCACCCTGGGACGGACCTTCCGGGGGCCCGGCAAGTTCAGCAAGGTCCATGCCTTGGCGCCCTGCCCGGCTGCCGCCCGCGCCGCCACGATGCCCGGCCTGCCGGGGCTGGCGCCGTTCGTCGTGTACCGCTCGCGGGCAAGCCGCCGCTCCCCGGCCGCAGTGTGAATGCCCACAAGCGGTGCGCTGGCTAGACTGGCGGGAACCCCGGGAGCCGACCGATGGATGCCCTGATCAACGCCGCCGCCCGCGCCCTGGCCCGCGGGGAGCCGTGGCCCGCGCGCGCTGCCAGGTGGCCGAGGCGGAAATCGCCTTCGCCGACCGCGAGCTGGGCTGGCCGGTGGCGCGCCTGGAAGCGGCGCAGGCCACCCTGGAGGCCCACGGCGACCGGTTGAACGCCGCCCAAGTCCGGAGACTGAATGACCCGCCGTGCCCCGCGCGGGCACGGCGGCCCTAGTGGTCCGCCACCGCCACCCGCGCCTTGCCGCTGAACGGCGGGCGCGTCAGCCAGATCACGCTCATCAGTATCAGGAAGATCCAGCCCAGGGCGTGGAACAGCTCGTTGAAGCTGATCTGGTAGGCCTGCTGGGTGATCATCTGGTTCAGCAGGCTGGCGCCCAGGTGCGAGTCGCCCTGGCCCAGCAGCTCCAGGCTGTTGCGCGTGCCGCTGTCGAAGGTCGTTATGCTTTCGCTGAGCTGGGCGTGGTGCAACACCGCGCGGCGGTCCCAGAGGAAGGTGGTGAGCGAGGCCGAGAAGCTGCCGGCGAGGGTCCGCAGGAAGGTCGACAGCCCGGAGCCGGCGGCTATCTCGTGGGCCTCCAGGTCCGACAGCAGAATCACCGTGGTGGGCATGAAGAACAGTGCCACGCCCACGCCCATCAGCGCCTGCATCAGGGCGACGTGGCGGAAGTCGATGTCCAGGGTGAAGTCCGAGCGCATGAAACAGGTGGCGCCCATGGCGACGAAGGCCACCGAGGCCACCAGGCGCAGGTCGAAGTTGGCCGCGTAGCGCCCCACCAGCAGGCTCAGCAGCAAGGGCGCGATGCCCAGCGGCGCCGCCGCCAGGCCCGCCCAGGTGGCGGTGTAGCCGAGGTTGCGCTGCAGCCACTGGGGCAGCAGCAGGTTGATGGCGAAGTAGGCCGAGAACGACAGCACCAGCGCCAGGGTGCCGTAGCGGAAGTTGTGGTGGCGGAACAGCCGCAGGTCCACCACCGGCTCGTCCTCGGTCAGTTCCCAGATGAGGAAGGCCGCCAGGGCGATGGCCGCCACCACCGCGCAGGCGATGATGAAGGGCGAGGAAAACCAGTCCTCGTCGTTGCCCTTGTCCAGCAGGACCTGCAGGGCGCCGACGCCGACCACCAGGGTCGCCAGGCCAACGTAGTCGATGCGGGTGCGTTGCAGGCGTTCCGGGCGGCCGCGCATCTGCCGGCTGACCACGAACACGGCGAAGGCGCCGATGGGCAGGTTGATGAAGAAGATCCACGGCCAGGAATAGTTGTCGGTGATCCAGCCGCCGAGGATGGGCCCGGTAATCGGCGCCACCACCGCCACCATCGACAGCAGCGCCAGGGCGGTGCCGCGCTTGTGCGGCGGGTAGATGCTGATCATCAGGCTCTGGGTGATCGGGTACATGGGCCCGGCCACGGCGCCCTGCAGCGCGCGGAACAGGATGAGCATGCCCATGTCCTGGGATACGCCGCAGAGGAAGGAAGCGACCACGAACAGCAGCGAGCAGCCGATGAACAGCGGCACCTCGCCGAAGCGCCGGGAGAGGAAGCCGGTCAGCGGCAGGGAGATGGCTTGGCTGACAGCGAACGAGGTGATCACCCAGGTGCCCTGGTTGGCGCTCACCCCCAGGTTGCCGGCGATGGTCGGCAGCGCCACGTTGGCGATGGTGGTGTCCAGCACCTGCATGAAGATGGCCAGGGCCAGCCCGAGGGTGGTGAGGGCCAGACTCGGCGGGCGGAATTCGGTGCTCATGGAAGGCGAACCTGGGGTGGGTCGTGAGGTGCCGGTGCTGCCGCCGGCCTGGGCGAATTCTGGAACCGGCGGCGAATTGCTGTCAATGCAATTATTGACTTTGCACAGATAAGCCACGGCGGGTTTCGTACTCCCCGCCCGTGCCCGTATCATCGGCGCCAATCCACCCGCAACGGACCGCGCCATGCCCAGCCCGCCCCAGGATCACCTGTTCGCCCTCACCGGCTCGCTGCAACCGGCGCGCCGCGCCTGGCAGCAGGCCGCCAGCCTGGTGCTGGCCGAGAGCGGCCTGTCGCTGGCGGTGGCCACGCCGGTGCTGCTGGTCTCGCGCATGGGCGACGGGGTGCTGCAGAACGTGCTGGCCGACTGCATCGGCGTGCACCCGGCGGCGCTGGTGCGCACGCTCGACCAGGCAGAAGCCGCCGGCCTGCTGGAACGGCGCATGGTGCCGGGCAACCGGCGGTTGCGCGCCATCCATTTGCAAGATGCGGGACGGGAATTGGCCGAGCGCCTGGAGAAAGCCCTCAACGCCTTGCGCGCCGAAGTGCTCGGCAGCATCCCCCGGGAAGACGTCGAGACCGCCACCCGGGTGCTGCGGCTGATGGAAGAAAAGGCCCGCGCCTACGCCCAGCAGAAACCCACGGACGCCTAGCTAGCCCTCCGGGCGCCGGTCGATCTCCAGGCCGCCGCCCTGCTGGCAGGCGAAGCTGCGCCGGCCCTCGATCTTGGCCCGGTACATGGCGTCGTCGGCGCACAGCAGCAGTTCCTCGGCGCTGCTGCCATCCTCGGGATACAGGGCGATGCCGATGCTCGCCCCCACCTGCACCACCGCGCCCTGCAGCAGCAGCTTCTCGCCGAGGGCGGCGAGGATCTTGCGCGCCACGGCCGAGGCGGTACCGGCGATGCCCGGCCCGTGCAGCAGCACCACGAATTCGTCGCCGCCCAGGCGCGCCACCTGATCCTGGTCGCGCACCGCGTGGCGCAGGCGGCGGGCGATGATGGTCAGCACCTCGTCGCCGGCGGCGTGGCCCATCTCGTCGTTGATGCGCTTGAAGTGGTCCAGGTCGATGAACAGCAGCGCCAGTTGCTCGTGGCTGGCGGCCACCCGGGCGATGGCCTGCTCCAGCTGCCCGAAGAACTGCATGCGGTTGGGCAGGCCGGTCAGCGAATCGTGGTTGGCCAGGTGCTGCAGCTCCTGCTGGCTGCGGCTCATCGCCTCGATGCGCGCCTTGAGTTCCTTGCGCAACTGGTCGAAGCCGCGCGCCAGCAGGCCGATCTCGTCCTGGCGCTGCAACGGCAGCTCGGCCGCCAGGCTGTGCTCGGCCTGGAAGCGCACCGCGGCGTGGATCAGCATCTGCAGCGGGCGCGTCAGCGCGCGGGCGAAGAGCACCGCCAGGGCGATGGCCAGCAGGCTGAACACCAGCACCATCTGGATGATGCTCAGGCCCAGCGGCCGGCCGCTGGCCAGCACCTCGTCCAGCGGCCGGGCCAGGCCGAGCACCACGAAATGCCCCTGGCCGGGCAGGCCGAAGGGCTTGCGCACGAAGGCCATGATCCGCCCCTGCTCGCGCTGCGCGCCCTGCAGGTCGTTGACCAGCACGTTGCCGGCGCCCTCGAACAGCCCGCGGGTCTCGGCGAAGCTGTCCTGCACCAGGATGCGCCGGCCCTTGTCGAAGCCGAAGGTCATGGCCGGATCCGGGTGCACCAGGAAGTCGCCCCACTCGTTGGTCAGGTACAGCTCCAGGCCCTGCGGCAGGTCGGCCACCAGTTGGGCGAGGAATTTCTTCAGGTCGACGTTGATCACCACCACGCCTTCATTGGCGCCCCCGCCGCCGGGCACCGGGGTGGCCACGCGCAACGTCGGCGCGCCGTCGGCGGCATGGGCGCCCTGCTCGTGGTTGACCGTGATCGGCGAGACGAACAGTTGCCCCGGCGCCAGCGCCAGGCTTTCGAAGACGTAGGGGAAGTGCCCCTTTTCCTGCAACTGCTCGCCGTCCACGCGCAGCACCCGTGGGCCGTCGCGGTCGTAGCGCAGCACTTCCAGGCCGTACTCGCGGCGGCCGATCAGGCGCACCTGGGAATACTGCGGGTGCAGGCGCATGAAGGTGGCGAACACGCCGGCCAGGCGTTCCTGCGCCACCGCGTCCAGCACGCCATCGGGCGGCGCGAGCACCTTGGGCGCCGAGGGCATGTTGGCCAGGGTCAGGGCGTCGGCGCCGATGTCGTCCAGCAGCGAGGTGAAGCGCTGGGCCAGCAACTGGGTGGAGGTCAGCAGGTTGCGCTCGGCCTCGTTGGCCAGCAACTGGCGGTTGGCGGTGTAGGCGTAGTAGCCGGTGACGCCGGAGGACAGGATGCCGATGCAGGCCAGGAGGATGCTGAGCTTGGCGGTGATTCCCAGGCGCATCAGAAGCGCTCCGCCCGGTCGCCGGAGACGATGCGGCTCCACAGCGCCTCGCGGCGGCCCACGTCCTCCACCGGCTGCAGCCAGTACAGGCGGGCCCCGGTGTCCGGCGCGGCTGAGGCGTTCAGGGTGTTGTCCAGGCCCTGGCGGCGGGTCAGCAGGTCGCTGACCGAGGGTTCCAGCATGTAGTCGATCCAGGCCTGGGCCAGGGCCCGGTCGCCGGCGGCGCGGGTCACCGCCCAGCAATCCAGCCAGGCCAGCGCGCCCTCCTCGGGGATGGCGTAGCCGACGTCGGCGCCAGCCTGGCGCAGCTGCGTCAACTGCTGGGCGCCGTAGTTGGCGAACATCAGCGCCGCGCGGTGGCGCACGAACAGCTCGGTGGCCTCCTCGGGCAGGCTGTAGTAGGCCAGCAGGTTGCGCCGCAGCGCCACCAGGCGCTGGGTCACGCGCTGCGTCTGCCGGGCGTCGAGGTGGAAGGGGTCGGGCATGCCCAGGCTCAGCGCGGTGAACGAAAAGTTGTGCTGGGCGCTGTTGAAGGCCAGCACCTTGCCCTGGTAGCGCGGGTTCCACAGCTCGGCCATGCTGCGCGGCGGCTGCGGCACCTGGCGGCGGTCGTAGATCAGCCCGATGGCGGCATAGGTATAGGGGATGGCATAGACCTGGCCGTCGGCGACCAGCCCGCCGATGCCGGCCAGGTCGCGGAAGCGCGGCTGCTGCCGGCGGGTGTTGGGAATGGCCGCCAGGTCCAGCGGCTGCAGCAGCCCGGCGCGCTGGTAGCGCTGGATTTCCGCGGTATTGGCGGCGACCACGTCGAACAGCCGCCCGCCCTGGGCATGCAGGCGGTCCCACAGGGCCTCGTCGGAGTCCACGAAGGTCACCGTCACCCGCGCCCCTTCGCGCTGCTCGAAGGCCTTCACCACGTCGGCGTCGGCATAGCCGGGCCAGGCGAGCACGTGCAGGGTCCGCTCGTCCTGAGCCGGGGCCTGGGCCGTCAGCCCCGCCAGAATCACCGCCAACAGCCAACTGCCGATGCCACGCATAGCCCATCCTGGTAGGCGCCGCTGCCCGCCCGGCGACAAGGCGGGCGTGGCGCCGTCATTGTGTTCGCTTCCCCGAAAGGCCCGGCGGCCGGGGCCGCCGAAACCGGTGATGACAGCATGACAGTATCGCTGGACTGCGCAAGGGAGGTGGTGTGGATTCGGTTGGCTGTTCGTCGGCCTGAGGGGTTGTGTGGTTTCGTTTTCGGACCTTGGTTTCCACTCCAGCTCGTCATTCCCGCGAACGCGGGAACCCAGAGACTTCTTGTTTGGGTGTGTTTGCGCCGCTTTGGCGTGCTCGGATGTTTTTTGTTTCGCCCCCTCGGGCGAGTCCCTTTTGTCAAACGGTGGAAGGCCACCCCCGCAAAAAGGAACCAAAAAGGCTTGCCCCGCATACGGGCCCGACAGAGTCGGGCTACCCTCACGAACTCCCCCGCCACGGAGGCCCGCCCCGAGGGTACGTCCCTGTAGCCCGCGGGGCTCTCGCGACATCCATGTCGCATGACCTCCTGAGCGCGGGTTTCGCTCGGCCTTCTGAAGGGGCGTTTCGGTGCGCGCGGATGTTTCTCTGGAAGTCCAAGACCAAACGCGCTTTTGCTCTTCGTAGGAGCGAGCTTGCTCGCGAACCCCGCAGTCACTGGGTTCCCGCGTTCGCGGGAATGACGAGGATAGTGAGGAGTATCAGGATAAACTCAGGATTCTCCCTTCACTCAGGACAGCCCCCTCTCCCTTCAGGGAGAGGGTTGGGGAGAGGGCGCTCTTGAACCCAGCACCTACGCCGTCGGGAAACTCTGTTCGCGAGCAAGCTCGCTCCTACAGTTCCATGAAAGCATCAGCGCACCGGCCAACGGCGTATAACCGCGAACGGTTATACGCCCTACGAACCTGCCAGCTGACACTGCGTTATCCACCCACTCCAAACGGCCCCCTCTCCCTCCGGGAGAGGGCTGGGGTGAGGGCAACGAACTCCGCTCACACACCTCTGCCAACCCTGTACTCCGCCCCCTCCCTAACCCTCCCCCGCAAGCGGGAGAGGGGACCGTTGGGCAGAACGAACGGCCACGCAGTCAGCCGGATACCTCGTGAGCGTGAAGCCGGAGCCCACGCGAACGGCAGAATGTCCAGCCACTGCGGACAGCCCCCTCACTCTCAGACACCGCCCACATTGAAGCCGCAACCCCCGGCATGGCAGCATAACGCCCCCAACCCCCGGCCCCACCGATCGGGACGACACTTGCGCCGTCACTCAGCACAGTACCGCCTCGCCACCTGGCTGGCCGTCATGGCCCTCGGGCTGTTGCTGTTCGCCCCGACTTTCTCGCGCACCCTCGAAGCCGTCGAGCACTCCCCGCCGCCGCAGGGCGCCTGGTGTTCCGCCCATGACATGGGGCAGATGCCCATGGACCACGGGGCCATGCAGCATGCCCCGGCCGGCGACCATGGCGGCATGGTCCACAACAGCCTCGATCCGGCTTGCGGCTACTGCACCCTGCTGCACGACAGCCCGGCGCTGCTCTGGGCCATCGCCATGGCCCCGGCGCTGGGGCCGGTCAATGCCCAGGCGCCGCCGCCGGCGCTGCCCCTCCCGCCCTTCCTGCACCTGCTGGACGTCCGTCCGCGCGGCCCGCCCCTGGCCTGATCCCGTTCCACGACACCCCGAACCCGCGCCCCCGGCGTGCGTGCCCCTGCGCGCATGCCCGGCCGCGCTCCCGTCGTCCTGAACAAGGATCATCCGGATGTCCACATCCCTGCGCCGGTGCGTTGCCTACGCACTGAAGCCCCCGGCCGCCCGCACCCTGCTCTGCGGCCTGGCCGGCAGCCTGTTGCTGCCGGCCCACGCCGAAACCGCCGCCGATGGCGACGCCCCTACCCGCCTGGCCGACGTGGTGGTCAGCGCCGAAGGCCAGCAGCCATTGCCCGCGGCCCTGGCCAGCGCCCCCGCCGTGGTCGAGAGCCGCACGGCCGAGCAACTGCGCGAGAGCACCAACCTGGTCACTTCCGCCCAGGCCCTGAAGTACCTGCCCAGCATCGAGGTGCGCGAGCGCTTCATCGGCGACCGCAACGGCATTCTCGCCACCCGCACCACCGGCACCATTTCCAGCGCGCAGTCGCTGGTCTACGCCGACGACCTGCTGCTCTCCAACCTGCTCGGCAACAGCTACGCCTTCCCGCCGCGCTGGGGCCTGGTGACGCCCGCCGAGATTTCCCGCGTCGACGTGCTCTACGGCCCGTTCAGCGCGCTCTACCCGGGCAACTCCCTGGGCGGCGTGGTGACACTGGAGACGCGCATGCCCACGCGCCCGGAATTCCACGCCTCGGTCACCGGCTCGCGGCAGGACTTCGACCTCTACGGCAGCCACGACGACTACGCCACCGGCAATATCAGCCTGGCCGCTGGCGACCGCCGCGGGCCGCTGTCGGTGTGGGTGTCCTACGACCACCTGGACAGCCAGGGCCAGCCGATGAGCTACGCCACCGCCGGCCTGTCGAGCAAGGCGCCGACGGCCGGCGCACCCATGGCCAGCGGCGCCCACGCGGACAGCGACCAGAACGGCAAACAGCGCCTGGTGTTCGGCGGCTACTCCATCGACCACACCCTGCAGGACCAGGGCAAGCTCAAGCTGGGCTGGGACCTGAACGACGACATCACCGCGGTCTACACCCTGGGCCTGTGGTCCAACGACTCCCACACCGGCGTCGACAGCTACCTGAAGGACGCCAGCGGGCGCACCCTGTACAACGGCACGGTCAACATCGACGGGCATTCGTACAAGGTCTCCGGCCTCAACCCCAGCCGCACCGACGAGCTGCACCTGCTCAACGGCCTGTCGTTCGCCAGCCACAGCGGCGGCCTCTTCGACTGGCAGGCCTCGGCCAGCGACTACCGCTACCTCGACTCCTCCACCCGCACCGCCTCCAGCTACGGCCAGAGCCAGGCCGGCACCCGCCAGGTGCAGGACGGCACCGGCTGGCAGACCGGCGAGTTGCGCGGCATCTGGCGCCCCGACAGCCACGAGGTCACCTTCGGCTACCACATCGACGACTACCTGCTGAAGCAGCGCACCTACCAGCTGGACGACTGGAAGTCCGCCGGCAACGGCGCCAAGGTCGCGGCCTCCGGCGGCGAGACGCGCACCCAGGCGCTGTACCTGCAGGACGCCTGGCGGTTCGCCCCGCGCTGGACCCTGACCCTGGGCGCCCGCGCCGAACACTGGGAAGCCTTCGACGGCTTCAACCGCGACGCCACCACCACCCCGCAGCAGGTCCACTACGACGACCAGCAGCGCAACGACATCTCGCCCAAGGCGGCGCTGGCCTTCGACATCACCGACGCCCTGCAGACGCGCTTCTCCTACGGCCGCGCCGTGCGCTACCCGACCGTGGGCGAGCTGTTCCAGCAGATCAGCAGCGGCACCCAGCTGGTGCAGAACAACCCGGACCTCAAGCCCGAGGACGTGCGCTCCTTCGACTGGACCACCCAGTACGGCTGGGACCGCTACCTGCTGCGCGTCTCGCTGTTCCAGGAAGAACGCCACGACGCGCTGTTCTCGCAGACCGACACCAGCGTCAGCCCCAACCTCACCCGCATCGACAACATCGACCGCGCCCGCCTGCGCGGCATCGAGAGCGCGCTGGATGCGAAGGACGTCGGCCTGCCCGGCCTGGACCTGTCCGCCAGCCTGACCTGGACCCAGGCGCGAATCCTCGAAGACGCCCTGACCCCGGCCGCCGAAGGCAACGACTACCCGCGCATCCCACGCTGGCGGGCGCGCCTGTCCGCGGTCTACCACCAGGATGCGCGCCTGACCTACGCCCTGGGCTACCGCTACGCCAGCGCCTCCTACGGCACCCTGCTGAACACCGACGACAACCACGACACCTACGGCGGCATCAGCCGCTACAGCGTGTTCGACGTCAAGGCCAGCTACCGCATCGACGAGCACCTGACCGCCTCGGCCGGGATCGACAACCTGGGCAACGAGAAGTACTACGTCAGCCACCCCTACCCGCAGCGCACGGCCTTCCTCGGCCTGAGCTACGACTACTGAGGCCCGCCATGACACCAGCCAACCGCGCCGCGCTGTACCGCCTGATCTGGCGCTGGCACTTCTACGCCGGGCTGTTCTGCATCCCGTTCATCCTCGCCCTGTCGCTCACCGGCTCGATCTACCTGTTCCGCCCGCAGATCGACGCCCTGCTCGACAGCCCCTACAACCAGGTGGACGCGACTGCCGCGCGGCTGCCGGTCAGCGAGCAGGTGCGCGCAGCTCTGGCCGCGGTGCCCGGCGCGCGCCTGAATGCCTACCAGTTGCCGGATGGCCCGCGCGACGCCGCACAGGTCCTGGTCGGCAACGGCGAGGACCTGCACCGCGTCTACGTCGATCCGACCGACGCCCGAGTGCTGCACCAGGTCGTCGAGGACCAGCGCTTCAGCCGCCAGCTGTTCCACCTGCACGGCGAGCTGCTGATGGGCAGCACCGGCTCCTACCTGGTGGAACTGGCGGCCTGCTGGACGGTGCTGTTGCTGGTGACCGGCCTGTACCTCTGGTGGCCGCGCGGCACGCGCCTGGGCGGGGTGCTCTACCCGCGCCTGGGCCAGCGCGGCCGGCTGTTCTGGCGCGACCTGCACGGAGTGACCGGATTCTGGGTGTCGCTGTTCGCCCTGCTGCTGATCCTCAGCGGCCTCCCCTGGGCGACCTTCTGGGGCGGCGCGCTCAAGGAGGTCCGCCAGTGGGCGGCGAAGCAGACGGTGCAACAGGACTGGACCACCGGCCGCGCCGAGGAGATGGCCCAGCGCCGCGCGCAGAACGCCGCCCCGGCGGACGAGCACGCCAACATGCCGGGCATGCACCACGCCATGCCCGACATGCCACCACCGACGCCGGACTACACCGCCCTCGATCGAGTGCTGCCGACCGTACAGGCACTGGACCTGCCCTACCCCGTGCTGCTGGCGCCGCCCTCGGCCATGGCCCCGCAGTGGACCGCGCGTTCGGACGCGGCCAACCGCCCGCAGCGCGTCAACCTGGTGCTCGACGCGCAGACCGGCGCAGTGCTCAAGCGCGTGGACTTCGCCCAGCGGCCGCTGCTCGACCGCGTGATCGGCTACGGCGTGGCGGCCCACGAGGGCCAGCTGTTCGGCGTGGCCAACCAGGCGCTCGGGCTGTTCACCACCCTGGGCTTGATCTGCCTGGCGCTCAGCGCCCTGGTGCTGTGGTGGCGGCGCCGGCCGCAGGGCGTACTGGGCGCGCCGGCGGCCATGGCGGGTGCGCGCTACCCGGCGCTGGCCCTCGCCGTGCTGGTGCTGCTGGGGCTGTACCTGCCGCTGCTGGGCGCCTCGCTGCTGCTGGTCTGGCTGATGGAGCGCTGGCTGCTGTCACGCGTCGCCCCGCTGGCGCGCTTCCTCGGCCTGGGCGGCTACAGCGCCTCGGCCAGCGGGTAGAGCAGCTCTTCCTTGTAGCCGGCCCAGACCCGCAGCGCGTCGGGGAAACTCGCGTCCAGCTGCAGGTCGCCGCTGTCCACCAGCAGCGGCCGGCCTTCCAGGGTGCCGAGCTTGCGCTTGGTGGCCACCACCCGCAGGCGCTCCAGGCCGATGGCGCGCAGCACCCGCGGGCTGATCTGCTGGTTGCCGCGGCCGATCACGTGGCCCTGGCCGCCGATCACCGTCACCAGCAGCCAGCTGGGGTAGTCGTCCACCAGCTCGAACAGCTGCTGCTCGGTGACGTCGCGGGCGATCACCTCGCCGTTCTCGATCACGTCCACGCCCAGCAGCGTGGTCTCCAGGCCCAGTTCGCGGGCCAGGCCGTGCAGCGTCGAGCCGGGGCCGAAGACGTAGCGCACGCCGTCTTCCCAGGTGTCGCGCAGCCAGTCGGCGATGTCGGCCAGTACCAGCTCCTCGGTCTCCACCCCGGCCTGCTTCACGTGCTGCATGAAGCGGCCTTCCTCCGGCACCGTCAGCTCGGCGTACCAGCGCGCCGCCACCCGACCCTCGCGCAGCGCCGCCTCGTCGAGGTCGCGCACCTCGCCCTGGGCCAGGCGCACCAGGCCGCCCTCCACCAGGCGCCGGGCCAGCTCGCCGGCCGCCCGCGGGCTGACCGCGTAGACCCCGGAATGGATCTTCACCCCGGCCGGGATGCCCAGCACCGGCTGGCCCTCGCGCGCCACCGCGGCGACGTCGCGGGCGGTGCCGTCGCCGCCGGCGAAAAGGATCAGCGCCACCTCGGTGTCCTGCAGCAGGGTCACGGCGCGGCGGGTGTCCTCGGCGCTGGTGCGCTCGCCTGCCAGTTCGCCGATCACCTCGAAACGGAAGCCCATATCGGCCAGCAGGTCGCCGCCCATCGGCCCCGGGAAGGTGAGGAAGCGCAGGCGCTCGCGCAGCGGCAGCAGCACCTCCAGCGCCTGCCGGGTACGCTCGGCCGCGCGCGGCGCGGCCCCCAGCGCCAGGGCCTGCTCAGCGACGCCGTCGCTGCCCTTGAGCGCGGCAGTGCCGCCGATACCGGCCAGCGGATTGACGATCAGGCCCAGGTGAAATCCGTCCATACTCAACCTCAAAGGACTTTCCCACGGATACCAGGTCCGGGAGGGACCGGCTCATAACAAGCATTCACCGCCCCGCCGCCCGGCTCGCGCCCGCGGCCACGGCGGTCGTTTCGCCCGGCGCGCGCTGTCACCGGGACTTCATGTGATTCTGCCTAGACTGCAGCAGCTTTCGATGAGGAGTTTGGCCATGAGCTCGCACCCCACCCATGACAACGCCCCGCGCCGCGAACCCCCGCGTCCCGCCCCGGACCAGCCGGTGGGCGGCTCGATCATCGACGCCCAGGGCCGCGAGATACCCATTACCGAAGACATGATCCAGCGCGCCTGCCGCGAACTGGAAGGCAGCTGCGTGCAGAAGCGCGCGCGCTGACCCCTCCGGCCCGCCGCCCTGGCGGGCCCTTTCCCCTGTCTACTCGCCGACGCGGTTGGCGCCCAGCGCCTGGACCAGGCGTTCCAGCGCCGGCGCCTCACCCTGGATGTCCACCCACAGGCCGGTGATCTCGCGGCGCGGCGGGTAGTGCTTGCGCAGCGCGTCGAAGGCTTCGCGGCGCGCCTCGGCGCCGCCCACCAGGCTACGGCGGAAGGCCGCGTCGTCGCCGCGCGGGTCGTACACCGCGCGGCACAGCAGGCCCAGTGCCCAGTCCGGCGCGCAGTCCTCGCCCAGGTTCAGCTCCATCAGCCACTGCGCCGGCAGCAGGTCGTCCAGCTGCACGCTGGGCTCGATGCCGCGCCAGGCGCAGAAGGCCTCGTAGATCTGCGCGGTGCCGCGCAGCTTGCCGTCCAGGCTGTAGCCGGCGATGTGCGGGGTGGCGATGCGGCACAGCTGGGCCAGCTCGGGGTCGGCCTGGGGCTCGCCTTCCCAGACGTCCAGCGCCACGTCCAGGTCGGCGCCGCTTTCCAGGCGCTGGCGCAGCGCCAGGTTGTCCACCACCGCGCCGCGGCTGGCGTTGAGCAGCCAGGCGCCGGGGCGCAGGTGGGCCAGGCGCTCGGCATCGATCAGGTGGCGGGTCATGTGCGCGCCCATGCTGGTCAGCGGCGTGTGCAGGCTGATCACGTCGCACTCGTGGACGATCTCCTCCAGGCTGACGAAGTCGCCGCCCTCGGCGGCCTGCCGCGGCGGGTCGCACACCCGCACGTCCCAGCCCAGGCCGCGCAGCACGTCCACCAGGCGCCCGCCGACCTGGCCGGCGCCGACCACGCCGTAGCGGCGCTTGCCCAGGTCCGCGCCGTGGGCCTCGGCCAGCGCCAGCAGGCTGCCCAGCACCCAGTCCACCACGCCGCGGGCGTTGCAGCCCGGCGCGCTGGACCAGGCGATGCCGGCCTCGGCGAAGTAGCCCAGGTCCAGATGGTCGGTGCCGATGGTGCAGGTGCCGACGAAGCGCACCGCGCTGCCCTGCAGCAGTTCGCGGTCAACCTGGGTCACCGAGCGCACCAGCAGCACCTCGGCATCGCCCAGGGCGGCGCGGTCGATGGCGCGCCCGGGGACGCGGCGGATCTCGCCCTGGGCGCCGAAGAAGGCCTCGGCCAGGGGAATGTTCTCGTCGGCAAGGATGCGCATGAGGAAAGCTCCTACGGATGATTCCCGTCACTTTACCAGCGCCATGGCCGGGGGTCGCGGCCCGCGTGCGTGGCGCTTTCCTGACCCTACCGTCAGGCGATAGACTGGCCGGCTTCCCCACGTAAGCTCAGCCAAGGACAGCCGTGACTGCCATTGCCCAGCCCGTCTCGCGCGGACGGCGCCTCGCCACCGAACTCAGGGAGCTGCTCACCCTCGCCGCGCCCATCATGATCGCCCAACTGGCCACCACCGCCATGGGCTTCGTCGATGCCGTCATGGCCGGCCGCGTCGGCCCCCGCGACCTGGCCGCGGTGGCCCTGGGCAACTCCATCTGGATCCCGGTGTTCCTGCTGATGACCGGCACCCTGCTGGCCACCACCGCCAAGGTCGCCCAGCGCTTCGGCGCCGGCGACCAGCCCGGCACCGGCCCGCTGGTGCGCCAGGCGCTGTGGCTGGCGCTGCTGGTGGGGCCGCTGGCGGCGGCCGCGCTGTGGTTCCTTTCCGAGCCCATCCTGCGGGCGATGAAGGTCGAGGAAGCGCTGATCGAACCCAGCCGCTTCTACCTGCGCGGCATCGCCTGCGGCCTGCCGGCGGTGGCCCTGTACCACGTGCTGCGCTGCTTCAGCGACGGCCTGGGGCGCACCCGGCCGAGCATGGTGCTGGGCATCTGCGGATTGCTGCTGAACATCCCCCTCAACTACGTGCTGATCTACGGCCACCTGGGCGTCCCGGCCCTGGGCGGCGCCGGCTGCGGCTGGGCCACCGGCACGGTGATGTGGTTCATGCTGCTGGGCATGCTGGTGTGGGTGAAAAGCGCCCGGATGTACCAGCCCAGCGCCCTGTTCGCCCGCTGGGAGCGGCCCGACCGCAAGGTGATCGGCGGCCTGCTCAGCGTCGGCCTGCCCATCGGCATCGCCATCTTCGCCGAGTCGAGCATCTTCTCGGTGATCGCCCTGCTGATCGGCGAGCTGGGCGAGAAGGTCGTGGCCGGGCACCAGATCGCCCTGAACATCAGCGCCCTGGCCTTCATGATCCCCTACGCCCTGGCCATGGCGGTGACCGTGCGCGTCGGCCAGGCCCTGGGCGCCAGCCGCCCGCGCGACGCACGCTTCTCCGCCGGCACCGGGATGGCCACGGCGCTGGCCTGGGCGGCCATCTCGGCCAGCGCCATGCTGGTGTTCCGCGAACACATCGCCGCGCTCTACACCCGCGACCCCGAGGTGCTGACGCTGGCCGCCGCGCTGCTGGTGTACTCGGCGCTGTTCCAGTTCTCCGACGGCCTGCAGGTCACCGCCGCCGGCGCCCTGCGCGGCTACCAGGACACCCGCGCGGTCATGCTCATCACCCTGTTCGCCTACTGGGGCATCGGCCTGCCGGTGGGCTACAGCCTCGGCCTCGCCGACTGGCTGCAACAGCCCACCGGCCCGCGCGGGCTGTGGGAAGGCCTGATCGTCGGCCTGACCTGCGCGGCGATCCTGCTCGGCATCCGCCTGGCGCGCAGCGCGCGGCGGCATATCAGGTTGCAGCAGATGCGCGGGGTCTGACGGTACTGCTCGTCACCGTACAGATAGAATGCGAAGTTTTCCTGGCCTACCTGGAAATGAGCGATGAACGCAACGACGAAGAAGGAATCGATCGCCGTCGCTGCCCCCGCAGTTGAACAGACACGGCTCGACGAATACGACGACTACCTGCAGCGAAAGGTTGATGCGGCACGCGCCTCGTTGCAGGCAAGCCGCGGTCGTTCCCATGCCGAAGTAGAGTCGACTTTCAGCGCGCTGCGCGCCGAGGCGCTAGGCGGTTAGACTCCCAGGCCTCCCCTTCCAGGCCAAGGAGCCTTGCCATGAGCGACGCCACCGTCACCGCCAGCCACGCCGGCATTCCCTACCAGGTCAGCCTGTCCGACGGCCTGCACCAGTGGCTGGCCGACGAACCCGCCGAGCTGGGCGGCGGCAACCAGGGCCCGGGCCCCTTCCAGCTGTTGCTGTCGTCCCTGGGCGCCTGCACCGCCATCACCCTGGCCATGTACGCGCGGCGCAAGCAATGGCCGCTGGACAGCATCCAGGTGCAACTCAGGCTCAGCCAGGAGAAACCCGGCAACAGCCGCATCGCCCGTGACATCGGCCTGAACGGCGCGCTGGACGACACCCAGCGCCAGCGCCTGCTGGAAATCGCCAACGCCTGCCCCGTGCACAAGCTGCTCAGCGGCGAAATCCATATCGACAGCCAACTGGTGTGACGCCGCGCTGAAGGCAGCGCTGGCCTAATTCTGGCTCGGGCAGCTGCCCCACACCGGGTAGCGCAACCGGTGCTTCTGCCCCTGGTGGTCGAGGTAAAGCATCTCCACCTCGCGGATGCCACAGAAGTCCAGGTCGGCCGGGCGCAGCACCTCGGCAATGTCCGGGCGGCTGCCGAAGTGGTAGTCCTCGGCCGGCGGGTCGCCGGGCTCGGCGGCGAAGGCGGCCGGAGTGGCGGCCAAGGCCAGGGCCAGCAGGACGGGCTGGAGGGCGCGGATGTTCATGGACGTTCTCCCGGGGTGAGGGTCGGCAGGCGGCCGCCGGTCATGCTGGGCAGCACATCGTCTCGGCGAATCAGGCCGTGGAACAGCGCGGCCGCCAGGTGCAGCAGGATGGTCACCATCAGCAGGTAGGCGATCACGCTGTGGGCGCTGCGCAGCAGGCTGTGCAGCCACACCGAGGGGTCGACCAGGGCCGGCAGCTCGTGGCCCTCGAACAGCACCACCGGGTAGCCGCCGGCCGACTGCATGGTCCAGCCCACCAGCGGCTGCAGGATCAGCAGCGCGTACAGCAGGTAGTGCGAGGCATGGGCCAGGCGCTGCTGCCAGGCCGGCATTTCCCGCGGCAGCGCCGGCACCCGCCGGCTCAGGCGGATGGCCAGGCGCAGCAGCACCAGCACCAGAAGCGCCGCGCCCAGGGGCTTGTGGATCGCCACCAGGGTGGCATGGGCGGGCGAAGCGCTGGCGACCATGGCCAGGCCGATCAGCAGCATGGCGATCACCAGCGGCGCCATCAGCCAATGCAACACGCGCAGCGGCAAGGGGAAGTAGCGGGGTTCGGCTTTCACGGCTGCGGCTCCTTGGCCGGCATGGCGGCCTGCTCGCGGGTACGGCGGTTGAAGGATTCCGAATAGGCCGCCGAGCGCGCGCTCAGCAGCGGGTCGTCCGAGGCGCGGATGCCGTCGGGCAGGATCAGCGGGTCGTAGTTGACGTCCTGGCAGGGCCCGCCCTGCTCGGGCAGCGCGCGCTCGATGACCAGTTCGCCGGCATCGATGCTGCGGCGCTGCGCCGGCCAGGCCTGGGTGGCGTCGGCGGTGGAGTCGCCGGGTTCGCCGAGGGTCAGCAGCAGGCGCCATTTCAGCGGCCCCTGGGCCAGGCGCTGCTGCAGCTCGGCGGCCAGGAAGTCGGCCTCGCCGCGCTGCTCGGCGCTGATCGGCTGGTAGGCTGCCTCCGGCTGCACCGACCAGCGCACCGGGTGCTCGCGGCCCTGCCCGTCCACCAGGAAGAAGGCGTTGAGGCCGTAGTAGGCGCTGTTGGCGTAGCTGGACGAAGGCGTGGAACTCTTCACCCAGGCGCGGAAGGCGGCGGTTTCCGGGTGCGCCTGGAAGAACGCGGCCAGCTTCGCCGGGTCGGGCTTGCCGCTGCCCGGCTGCGGCTGCGAGGCCTGCTGCAGCGCGTAGAAGCCCTGCACGCTGTTCACCACGAACACCGGCATGGCGTTCATCCCGGTGCGCCATTCCCCGCCGTGCCCGGGCAGGAAGCGCAGGGCCAGGCTGCGGATGGGCGCGGCGCCGTCGCTGGCGGCCGGGTTGCCGCCGGGAATCGCCAGGCGCCCCACCACCGGCACGCTGCCCCTGGCGAACACCGCGGCGCGGGAGACTTCGCCGCCGGCGCCGTTGCTGTCGAAATGGCCGACCACGCAAAGGCCTTTGGCATGGTTGCGGCGGTAGGCCGGGTAGACGCCGGCGTTCTGCTCCAGGCTGTCCACCAGGCGCGCCGGGGTCAGGCGCTGCGGGCCTATCCAGCCGGCGGCGTAGGCGAAGGCGGCAGCCAGGCCGCCTACGGCCAGGGCGATGGTCGCCAGGCGCAGGGGCAGGTTCGGCGGCGCCGAGTCGGGTTGGGTCATGGGTAGGTCCTCATTGGGCCAGGTTCGATGAGCCCGTACGACGCACCAGGCGCCGGGTTATTCCCGGCAGCGGAAATTCGCCTGAAAGCCGACCGGCGGTGGAATAAACTGCGCGGGGATTCGTCCCACCGGCTCGACGAACCACGGAGACGGCCGACGGCCGCGGCGCGATGAACGAACTGGATGACCAGCAACTGCGCGAACTGCTGCCGCGCCTGCGGCGCTTCGCGCTGTCCCTGACGCGCGAGGCGGCCAGCGCCGACGACCTGGTCCAGGCCACCCTGGAAAAGGCCCTGTCGGCCTGGGGCGGCAAGCGCGGCGACGGCGACCTGCGCGCCTGGCTGTTCGCCATCCTCTACCGCCTGTTCGTCGACGGCCAGCGCCGCGCCCGCCGCTACGCGCGCATCCTCGCGCTGTTCGGCGGCGCGGAAGAACGCAGCCCCTCCGCCGAGGACATCGTCAGCGCGCGCTCCACCCTGGAGGCCTTCGAACGCCTGCCGGCCGAACAGCGCGCCCTGCTCACCCTGGTCAGCGTCGAGGGGCTGAGCTACCGCGAGGTCGGCGAGGCCCTGCAGATCCCCATCGGCACCGTGATGTCGCGCCTGTCGCGCGCACGCCAGGCCCTGCGCGCGCTCAGCGAAGGCAGCAGCGGCGCCCCTTCCCTACGGGTACTCAAATGAGCGAACTGACGCCTACCGAAAGCGACCTGCACGCCTACCTCGACGGCCAGCTGGACGCCGAGCGCCGGCAATGGATCGAAGCCTGGCTGGCCAGCCACCCGCAGGAGGCCCGCCGCGTCGAGCAATGGCGGCAGGACGCCCAGCACCTGCGCGCCGCCCTGGCCAGCCGCGCCCTGCCGCCGGCCGGCCCGGCGCTGGACCCGGCGCGCATCCGCCGCCGCCTGCGCGAACGCCGCCGCGCCCGCCTGGCCACCGCCGCCGCCCTGCTGCTGGCCCTGGGCGTGGGCAGCCTGGGCGGCTGGCAGGCCCGCGAAATGAGCCTGGTCAGGCACGGCAAGCCGATGGAAGACGCGGTGCAGGCCTACCGCCTGTTCGCCGCCAACGGCAGCAGCGCGCCGCTGGACACCCGCGCCGGCGAGAACGTACGCAACTGGCTGGGCCGCTACCTGGAGAACGCCAACCTGCCCGCCGACCTCGACCGCCTGGGCCTGCGCAGCGTCGGCGCGCGACTGCTGGCCACCGAGCAGGGCGCGGCGGCGCTGGTGATCTACGAGGATGCCCAGGGCCATCGCCTGAGCTTCTTCATCCGCCCGCCGGGCCCCGGCCACCTCATGCTGCCCCACGGCCAGCGGCAGGATGGCGAGCTGCTGACGCGCTACTGGAGCCAGGGCGACTACAACTACGCGCTGGTGAGCCGCAGCGACAACCCGCAAGGGGACCAGGTAGGGCAGTTGCTGGGGTTCTGAGCCACGAACCGTTATCCGCCGAATCGCGGACGGAGTCCGCTCCTACACCCTCCGGCCCCGTAGGATGGGTTGAGCGAAGCGATACCCATCCTACGAAAAGCGCCTCGCAGCTGCTCCTACGGTTCCAGGAAGCACGGCCGTAGGAGCGGACTCCGTCCGCGATTGCCACCCCCGGCCGCCACCCCCCAAAAACTATTTTTACGCGATCCCGAAGCCTCATCCGTTTCGTCAGATGCCAATGCAACTGATTCGCATTTTGAATGCGACGAAACTCAGAAGAGAGCCTTCGATGACCACCCACGCCCGACGCTCCACCCTGCATCGCCTGCGCGCACCGGCCAGCCTTTCGCTGCTGGCACTGTCCATCGCCCTGGCCGCCGTGCCTGCCGCCGGCGCCCAGGCCGCCGAGCCCAGCAGCCAGGCCCAGGCCGGCTACCGCTTCGCCATCGAGCGCCAGCCGCTGGCCGGCGCGCTGAATGCCTTCAGTTCGGTCACCGGCTGGCAGGTGGCCCTGCCGGCGGAGCTGGCCAGCGGCGTCACCTCCCCCGGCGTCAGCGGCCGGCTGGGCGCCGAGCAGGCGCTCAAGCGCCTGCTAGCCGGCAGCGGCCTGGACTACCGCCAGGTCTCCGAACGCAACGTCGTGCTGTTCCGCGCCCCGGGCGCCCGCGCCATCGAGCTGCAGCCGCAGACCGTCACCGCCACCCGCCAGGCGCAGAACGTCAACGAGGTGCCGAACACCGTCAGCGTGCGTAGCCGCACCGACCTCGACCGCAACAACGTCAACAGCATCAAGGACCTGGTGCGCGACGAACCCGGCGTCAGCGTCGGCGGCACCGGCCAGCGCTCGGGCATCACCGGCTACAACATCCGCGGCATCGACGGCGACCGCGTGCTGACGCAGATCGACGGCGTCGAGATTCCCGGCTCCTTCTTCAACGGCCCCTACGCCCAGACCGAGCGCAACTACGTCGACCCGGAGATCGTCAAGCGCGTGGAAATCCTCCGCGGCCCGGCCTCGGCGCTGTATGGCAGCAACGCCATCGGCGGCGCGGTGAGCTACTTCACCCTCGACCCGAGCGACATCATCAAGGACGGCAAGGACGTCGGCGCGCGCCTGAAGGCCGGCTACAGCTCGGCCGACGACAGCTGGCTGACCTCCGCCACCGTCGCCGGCCGCCACGACGACTTCGACGCCCTGCTCCACGTCAGCCAGCGCAACGGCCACGAGACCGAGTCCTACGGCAGCCACGGCGGCACCGGCCTCTCCCGCACCGAAGCCAACCCCGAGGACGTGCGCACCACCAACGTGCTGGCCAAGCTGGGCTGGAACTACGCCGAAGGCTCGCGCTTCGGCCTGACCTACGAGCACTACAAGGACGACGTCGACACCGACCAGAAGAGCGCCTATGGCGGCCCCTACTCCAACGGCGCGCCGGCCATCCCCGCGAGCATCCTGCCCGGCGGCATGTACCAGTGGCGCAAGGGCAACGACACCATCACCCGCGAGCGCTTCGGCCTGGACCACCAGTTCCTCGTCGACAGCGCCCTGGCCGACCACGCCAAGTGGACCTTCAACTACCAGGTGGCGAAGACCGACCAAGGCACCGAGGAGTTCTACTACCCCATCACCCGCCAGGTCCTGCGCACCCGCGACACCCTCTACAAGGAACGCCAGTGGGTGTTCGACCTGCAGCTGGACAAGAGCTTCGAGCTGGGTGAGACCGACCACCTGCTGACCTACGGCACCAACCTCAAGCGGCAGAAGGTCACCGGCTACCGCGAAGGCAGCGGCACCTGCCTGGCCGTGGGTCGCGGCTGCACCGCCGTGGGCGCCAGCAGCGCCAGCGACGCCCTGGCGCGCAGCAGCGACTTCCCGGACCCGACCATCGACACCTACGGCCTGTTCGCCCAGGACGAGATCCGCTGGAACGCCTGGACCTTCCTGCCCGGCCTGCGCTACGACTACACCCGGCTGAAGCCGCACATCACCGAGGAATTCCTCAACACCGCCGACCAGAGCGGCGACGGCGAGGTCAGCAGCGAGGACAAGACCTGGCACCAGCTCTCGCCCAAGCTCGGCGTGACCTACGCCTTCGACGACAACTACCTGTGGTACGGCCAGTACGCCCAGGGCTTCCGCACCCCGACCGCCAAGGCGCTGTACGGCCGCTTCGACAACCCCACCAGCGGCTACCGCGTCGAGCCCAACCCGGACCTGGACCCGGAACGCAGCCAGAGCTACGAGACCGGCCTGCGCGGCACCTTCGACGTCGGCTCCTTCGATGTCTCGGTGTTCTACAACAAGTACCGCGACTTCATTAACGAGGACGCCATCACCGCCGGCTACAACGAGGTCACCTTCCAGAGCAACAACATCAAGCACGCCATCATCAAGGGCGTGGAGCTCAAGGGCCGCCTGGAACTGGCTCCGTTCGGCGCGCCAGAGGGCCTCTACAGCAAGGGCTCGGTGGCCTACGCCTACGGCCGCAACAAGGACACCGGCGAGCCGCTCAACAGCGTCAACCCGCTGACCGGCGTGTTCGGCCTGGGCTACGACGCGCCCAGCCAGGTCTACGGCGGCCTGCTGAACTGGACCCTGGTCAAGCGCAAGGACCGCGTCGACGACACCACCTTCAACGCCCCGGACGGCACCAGCAGCCAGTTCAAGACCCCCGGCTTCGGCATCCTCGACCTGACCGCCTACTACAAGCTGACCGACGACCTGACGCTGAACGCCGGCGTGTACAACCTCACCGACAAGAAGTACTGGCTGTGGGACGACGTGCGCGGCTACGACAGCGTCGGCGAAGCCTCGGTGCTGGCCCCGGCCAACCTCGACCGCCTGACCCAGCCGGGCCGCAACTTCTCGGTCAACCTGGTGTGGGATATCTGAGGTAAGCGCTCTTCGTAGGATGGGTCGAGCTTGCGAAAGCCATGCGGTCATGGCGATGGGTATCGCTTCGCTCAACACCATCCTACGGGGTGTTGCGGGTGCCTACATCCGGATTCACCTGTAGGAGCGCGCCCTGCGCGCGAAATCGCGGGCAGGGCCCGCTCCTACAGGGAAACCCCTCACCGTTCTTTACGTTTTTCCCGCTCTCGTTCGTCTCGTCTTCTGTGAATCCATCGCTCAAGGAACCTGCTGCATGACCACCCTGGAAGCCCCCGCCCTGCGTTCCCAGCGCCTGAACCTGGCGACCAACGCCCCGCACCGGCGCCTGGACGCCGCGGTGAAGGCCCATGATCCCTTCGCCAGCCGCGAGAACTTCACCCCCTTCGTCGTCGCCCAGTACCTGTTCCAGTCGGAGCTGCAGGCGCTGTACCAGGATGCCGAGCTGGGCGCGATCTTCCCCGACCTGCCCGAGCGCTGCCGCGCCCAGCAGGCGAAGGCCGACCTCGCCGACCTCGGCGCCCAGGTCCCGGCGCCGGTGGCCGGCGCGCTGGCCAACCCGTCCCGTGCGCAGGCCCTGGGTTGGCTGTTCGTCTCCGAGGGCTCCAAGCTCGGCGCCGCCTTCCTGATCAAGCGCGTGGCCGCCCTGGGCCTGGACGAGAACTTCGGCGCTCGCCACCTGGGCGAGCCGGCTGGCGGCCGCGCCGAAGGCTGGAAGCGTTTCACCCGCACCCTCGACGGCCTGGACCTGAGCGCCGAGGAAGAACGCGCGGCCGAAGCCGGCGCCCTGGCCGCCTTCGAGCGTTTCGGCGCCCTGCTGCAGCACGCCTACGAGCATGCCACCGCCCACGCCTGACGCGGTGATTGACGCGCATCCCGGCAGCCGCCAGGATGCGCCCTTCACCCCCGTCGCTGCCGTCCCGATGTCCCAGCCCGCCCGTTCGCGCACCGCCCGCCTGCTCTATGCCCTGCTCGCCTACACCAGCCTGGGCGTGGGCATGGTCGGCCTGGTGGTGCCCGGCCTGCCGACCACCGAGTTCGTCCTGCTGGCGGCCTGGGCCGCGGCCAAGAGCTCGCCCAGGCTCAGCGCCTGGCTGGAGAACCACCGGCTGTTCGGCCCCATCCTCGCCAACTGGCGCAACGGCCGCGCCATCGCCCGCCGGGCCAAGGTCGCCGCCAGCCTGGCGATGCTCGCGGCGCTGGCGATCATGCTGCTCACCCTGCCCCATGGTTACTGGCTGTATGCGGTGGTGCTGGGCATGGCGATCGGCAACCTATGGATCTGGTCGCGGCCGGACGATCGGCCGGCGACGGGGTCAGAGCGGAATTCGTAGGACAGGCAGTCTCCAGGCTCTTGTAGGAGCGAGCTTGCTCGCGAACCGTGCTCGCCGGGGGCCATGGTGTTGTCGGTTGCTCCGTTCCCTCTCCCTAACCCTCTCCCTGAAGGGAGAGGGGACCGTTGGGCAGATGCTGATATTTCGGCGTTAGCCGGCTTGCACCGAGTAACCGGCTGACACCAAATCCTTCTCGGCACGGACAAGCCCCCTCTCCCTTCAGGGAGAGGGCTGGGGAGAGGGCGCTCTCATGCCCAACACCCGCGCAACCGAGATACTCCATTCGCAGCGCCCTCGCCCCCACAAAAAGCAAATCCCCCCCAACGGCGGTATGCTGAAAACCTCCCCCCAACCACCCCGAGCCACCACCATGTCCACCCCCGCCAAACCCACCAGCAAGGTCGACCAACTCCTGGCCGAGGCCCAGCAGCGCCGCGAAAGCAGCTACCGGGAAAAGGCCCTGAAGATGTACCCGTGGATCTGCGGGCGCTGCGGCCGCGAGTTCTCCGGCAAGCGCCTGAGCGAGCTGACCGTGCACCACCGCGACCACAACCACGACAACAACCCCGAGGACGGCTCCAACTGGGAGCTGCTGTGCCTCTACTGCCACGACAACGAGCACCAGCGCCAGGTCGACGCCCACTACCAGGGCAACGACGCCGGCGCCAGCGGGCCGAAGGTCACGCACAAGGCCCTGGCCGGGTTAGCCGCGTTGCTCAACAAGGATTCCTGAGCGCGCCTGTTGCCTTGCGTGGCGTTTCCTGCGAAAACGGCGCCCCGAAACGGCCCGGCCGGGCCGCCACCTGCGACAGAGGCACAGACATGAGCGACGAACTGCGTATCGAGGACATCCGCCCGGGCGACGGCAAGGCGGCGGTAAAGGGCGCGCTGATCACCACCCACTACCGGGGCACCCTGGAAGACGGCACCGTCTTCGACTCCTCCTACGACAAGGGCTGCCCCTTCCAGTGCGTGATCGGCACCGGACGCGTCATCAAGGGCTGGGATATCGGCCTGATGAACATGCGCGTCGGCGGCAAGCGCAAGCTCTTCGTGCCGGCGCACCTGGCCTATGGCGAGCGGCAGATCGGCGCGCACATCAAGCCGAACGCCAACCTCATCTTCGAAATCGAGCTGCTGGAAGTGCTGACCCGCGACGACTGAGTGTGCCCCGCCTCAGGCCGTGGACTGCACCGACATGAGCCTGGCGCGCTGGCGCAGCAGGTTGGCGTCCACCGCATCCAGGGCATCGATGAAGGCCACGGCGAAGGAGCCCGGCCCGCGGCTGGCCGCCTCGGCGATTTCTGCGGCCACGGCGAAATGCACGTGAGCCGCGGCCAGGGCGGTGAAGGCGTCCACCGCCAACGCCGTGTAGGCCGCCACCAGCGCGCCCAGGGCGCAGCCGGAAGCGGTCACCCGTGGCAGCAACACACTGCCACCGCCGATGCGTAGCAGGCGCGGCACGGCGCTTTCGCGGCTGTCGCCGACCCAGCCCAGCAGGTGGTCCACCGCGCCCGAGGCCGACACCGCCTGGCAGTTGCGTAGCAGTTCCACCGCCGCCGGCACCGCGCGGGCCGGGTCGTCGGAGCTGTCGAAGCCCGGAGCGCCCTGCCCCAGCCCGGCCAGGCCGATGATTTCCGAGGCGTTGCCACGCACCACCGCCGGGCGCTGCTGCAGCAGCTCGGCGGCCACTCCGCCGCGCCAGGGCAGGCCGCCGGCGCCGATGGGGTCCAGCACCCAGGGCGTGCCGTGGACCACCGCCGAACGCACCGCCTGGCGCATGCCCTCCACCTGGGCGCTGGTCGGGGTGCCCAGGTTGACCAGCACGGCGCCGGCCACGCGGGCGAAGCCGGCCGCCTCCTCGGGGTTGTCGACCATTGCCGGCGAGGCCCCGGCGGCCAGCAGCACGTTGGCCATGAAGTTGGCCGACACCACATTGGTCAGGCACTGCACCAGCGGCCGCGCGGCGCGCAGTTCGGCGTGGGCGACGATGATCGAGTCCAGGCTGGGCATGAACCTGGCGGGCGCGGCGGTGGACATGGGGCGGCTCCGGGAGGGCGGCGGAAAGTGCGCCTAATCTACCCGTTCCGCGCCGCGCCCTCTATGGCTGCGCCGTCCAGGGCGTGGCCGCGCCCGCCTCCACCTGCAGCGACAGGTAGTGCACGCCGGCCAGCACGCCGCTCTGGCTGTTGCCCATCAGCGCCAGCCACTGCTGGTCGAAGGCGTCGTTGAGGTCCTTGCGCAACTGCGCCTCCAGTTGCGGGCGCTCGCGGTCGCGGGACAACGCGGTGAAGCCGGCGCTGCCCAGCGACAGCACCGTCCCCGCCGCCTTGCCCACCGCCGCGGCGATGGCGCCGACGGCGCCGCTGACGGTCACCTCGCCCAGCAGTTTCTCGCTGGTGCGCCGGGCCACGGCGGACACGCCCTGGTCCGGCTCGTCCACGTCCACGCCGGTGCGCGTCGAGGCATCGTGCACCCGGGCGATCAACGCCTGGTAGGCCGGCAACTGGTCCAGGCGCTTCGCCTGCAGCAACTGGTACAGCGAGGCATCGCGGGCGGCGGGCGGGCCCAGGGCGATGGCGGGGATGGCCTGCAGGCGCTGGTCCAGCTGCGCGCGCGGTACGCCCAGGCGTTCGGGGATGGCGTCCAGTTGCCCGGCGAGGGCCTGCACGTAGAAGCGGGTGGCGGCCTCCATCACCGCGGCCGGGTCGACCTGCCGCGCCACCGGCTCGAGCACGCGGCGCTGGTACTGGCCCTGCAGGTAGACGGACAGGCGGCTGACCGCCGGGCTCTTCTGGCTGTCGCCGAGCTTGTACCAGGCCACCCGCAGGCCCAGCCACTGCTGCGTCCAGTAGCCGGAGAACCAGGGAATGAAGTCGCTGTCGGTGCGCTGGTAGACCAGGTCCATCCAGTTTTCCATGGCGCCGCGGGCGTAGTCCTCGGCCTTGTCGGCGGCGGTCATGGAAGCGGAAGCGATGTCGCGGTCCACCTGTGCCCAGGTCGCTGCCGTCACCGGCGCCACCGGCTCGGCGGCCTTGTGCCCGGCGCAGGCCGCAAGCGCCAGCAACGCCGCCAGCAACAGGCAGCGCAGCGGTCGCCAGGCTGTCGCTCGGCTGGCCATCGACTATCCCTCCGCCACGGGCGCTGCCGGCGCGGGAAAGTCGCCGGCGCCCTACTCCACCTTATCCGCAGCGCCGCCGGCGGGGCTGGCGGCCGGACGCACGGCAGGCATCAGTCGAAGGCCACCGCGGCGCTGGGCAGCACGTCCAGGCGCGGGGCGAAGCTGCTCATGCGGCTGAACACCTCGTTGTGGTGGGCGATGATCTGCTCGGCGCGCAGCACGCGGTTATCCAGGGTGCTGTGGGCGTCTCCGACCAGCACCACGTCGTAGCCCTCGGCCAGGGCGCGGCGCAGCGTGGTGTCGACGCAGAAGTCGGTCTGCATGCCGCAGATCACCAGGCCGGTCACGCCCAGCTTGCGCAGCAGGGCATCCAGTTCAGTGCCGTTGAAGGAGTCGGGCGTGGTCTTGCGCACCCGCGGGTCGCCGTCGGCCACCTGCAGCGCCGGGGCCAGTTGCCAGCCTTCGCTGCCATGGCGGAAGTCGCCCTCGGGCTCCTCGTGCTGGACGAAGATGACCGGCAGGCCGAGGTCGCGGGCGCGGCGGCTCAGGCCGTTGATGCGCTCGACCACGCCCGGGTGGTCGAAGCAGGCGTCGGCGCCGCCGCACAGGGCGTGCTGGACGTCGATGATGAGCAGGGCGACGGACATGGTGAAACTCCTCGGTAGCGATGAAAAGGGCCAACGATAGCCGGCGGCGGCGGGGCCGGCCAGCGCCGCGTCAGGACGGCAGCTGCTCGCGCATGGCCCCGGCCAGCTCGGCGGCGCCCTCCTCGTCCAGGCGCCCGGCCGCGCCACGGACGTCGTCGGCCAGCTTGTTCTGGCTGAGCTTGGACTTGCCGACCAGCTCGTGGATCTGCACCTCGATGCCGACCACCTTGGCCAGCATCCCGGCGATGAATTCGGGGGTGGAATCGGCCATGCGCCAGGGCCGCGCCTCGCCGGCCTCGTGGGTGCGCGTGAGGCGGCCCACCAGGCCGCGGACGAAGCGTTCGTCGTCGACCACCCGCAGGGTGCCGCGCACGTGCACCACCTGGTAGTTCCAGGTGGGCACCTGTTCGTGGGTCAGGTGCTTGCTGGGGTACCAGTTGGGCGAGATGTAGTGCTCCGCGCCGCGGAACACCACCAGCACCTCGCTGCCGTCGGCGTGCTGCCACAAGGGGTTGGCCCGGGCGACGTGGGCGCGCAGGCAGCCCTCTTCGGGGAGCAGTTCGAAGGGGATGTGGTCGGCGTCCAGCCCCCCGCCGCTGCCGTGCACCAGCATGCCCAGCGGGTGAGCCTGGATCAGGCGGTGCAGCGCGTCGACACGGGTCTCGCGGAAATGCTCGGGCAGGTACATGCCGTTCTCCGGGTACTGGGAAGGCCCCCATGATGCGCGGGGATTGGTCCACTACAAAGAGCCATTTCCCCTTCGCCACAGGGAGCCATTCCCCGGCGGCCCGTCATTCGCGGGTGATGCCCGTGATGGTGATGCCATACAGGCGCAGCAACGCATCGGTCGCGTCGCCTTCGGGGGTCTCGTGGGCGGCGCCGTACTCGCCCTTCTCCAGGTTGCGGCGCGCCCACTCCAGCAGGTAGCGCTCCGCCTCCTGCATGCTCGGCTTGTGCGCGGACGGCATGGACAGGACGCTCGTGTTGTTGTCCTTGTGGTAACTGATCTTCCAGCGTGCCATGGGCCTCTCCCTCTCGAAGCATGGGTATCAGGGTAAGAAGCGCATGCGCCGCCAGGGTTCAAACCGATCGATCGCCTGCCGCCCGGCAGGCCCCGAGCAACCGCTGGCGAAACTTCTTCGAACCATTCGGCCACGTGGCCTTCCCACTACATGTGCGGGCCGATGACGGTTCGCCCATTCAGTGGAAAGCAACCCTGAGGAGTTCATCATGACTTCGAAGAGCAGCAACCCCGGCAACTTCGCCAACGACCGCGAGAAAGCCTCGGAAGCCGGCAAGAAAGGCGGCTCCCGCAGTGGCGGCAACTTCGCCAATGACCGTGAAAGAGCCGCGGAGGCCGGCCGCAAAGGTGGCCAGCACAGCCACGGCGGCGGCAGGAGCTAGGCCGCGACCCTGAGCTGGCCCGGCGGAGCTCCAGGTTCCGCCGGGCTTCTTCATGAAACGCCTAGCCGTGGTGGTCCCGCTCGCCGTCCAGCGGCAGCGCCACGCCCGTTCCCCCGCCACCACCGAGGCCGCCGCCCAGGCCGCCCTTGCCCTGCCCGCCGCCCTTGCCTTCCCCATCGCCCTTGGCCTTGACGCCGGAGGGACGCGTCGGCCCCTGCCGCGGGATGGCCAGCCCGGCCGGCACCGCCTCCAGGTCCAGCACCCGGCGAATGAAGTCACGCAGCGAGATCACCAGTTCCGCCGTATGGATCGGCCGTCCTTCCGCCAGCTCCGTGGCGGCGCGCGCGGCCAGGCGCACCTGTTCCTCGGTGCCCAGCAGCAGGATGTCGGACAGCGCCGCCTCGACCGCATCGCGGATGCGCCGGGAGCGGTCGGTGCTGGCCCGTTCGTCTTCCGCCACGGCTGTTTCGTCCTGCCGGCGCAAAGCGCCCAGGTGCGTGGGGTCCACCGCGAGATTGCCGGTGAAGGAGCCGCCGAGGGTCTTGTAGGCCGCGATCAGCGTGCGCAGGCGTTCGTTGATCTGGCGGTTCTCGCGCTCGCGGCGCTGCTGGATCGTCTGCATCGCCAGCAGGCGGATGCCGACGCCGACGAGGGTGATCAGGGCCAGCCCGAACAGGGTGGAAAGCAGGCCCTCCCAGGAACTGAAATCGAGGTTGCGCATGCCTGGCCTCCCGAGGCGGTGAAAGTTGGCGCCCGGCGGAAACAGGCTAGCCGTTGGGCAGTGTAGCCCCGGGCTCCGTCAGAGCGTCGGGTCCCAGCGCTGCGACCAGTCCGGGTCCTCGCGCACCAGCTCGCGCAGCAGCGCGAAGGCCTGCTGCAACTGCGCCGAGTCGCGCTCGCGGGAATACACCAGGTAGGTCGGGTAGCTGAACTCCGGGGCCCGCGGCACGCGGCGCAGCACGCCCTTGTCGAGGTAGCTCTGCACCACCCGCGTGCGGAAGTAGCCCGAGCCGCCGTTCTCCAGGATGTACTGCAGCGCCAGCGGGCCGAGGTTGAAGGCCACCGGCGCGCGGGCCTTGTCCGGCAGCGCGCTGTCGTGCTGCTGGCGGAAGCCCTCGCCCCAGTCGATGTACACGTAGGGCTCGGGGTTCTTCGCGCGCACCAGGATGAGCTTCTCTTCCAGCAGCTGCTCCACCTGCATGCCCGGCCAGTAGTGCGGCTGGTACACCAGGGCGGCGTCCAATACGCCCAGCTCCAGCTGGCGCAGCAGGGCCTCGCTGCTGCCGATCTCGGCGCGCACCGCGTAGCTGTCGATGGTCTCCCGGATGCGGCTGACCCAGCGCAGCATCAGCGGGTTGCACAGGCTCACCTCGCCGCCGATGTGCAGCACGTTGTCCACGCCCTCGGGCAGCGGCAGGTCGCGCTGCGCGGCCTCCCAGGTCTGCAGCATCTGGTTGGCGTAGATGATGAACGCCTCGCCGTCGGCGGTCAGGCGCGCGCCGGCGCGGTTGCGCACGAACAGCTTGCAGTTGAGGTGGCTTTCCAGCTTCTGGATGCGCGCGGTGATGGCCGTCTGGGTGACGTGCATGCGCTCGGCGGCGGCGACGAAGCTGCCGTGGCGGGCGATTTCCAGGAAGGTGCGGGTGAGGTCGATGTCCATGCTGTGGGGCGGGGCTGTGGGGCGGGTGGCGGCATTCTAAACCAGGGTGGGGGGACTGCTGGGGGAATGACGATGGTTTTTTCCGGTAGGGAGTGGTGTTGGGTGAAGGTCCGCAACCCTCTCCCCCCGCCCTCTCCCTGAAGGGAGAGGGGGCTTGTCCGTGCCTGCGGGAAGAATGGCCTACACCGGTAAGTACCGGCTGACGCGGGAACACCAGCGCACACCGAACGGTCCCCTCTCCCTTCAGGGAGAGGGTTAGGGAGAGGGCGCTCTCGGTCTTGGCACCGAAGTCCCGGGAAACCCCGTTCGCGAGCAAGCTCGCTCCTACAGGACGGAAGCTCAGCTCACCCGCCGATACCCACCCAACACCCCGCGCCGCGACAGCACCCACTGCCACAGCTGGATGTCCCTTGCCCGGAAGGCCCCCGCGCAGGACAGCAGGTAGTAGCGCCACATGCGGTAGAAGCGCTCGCCCAGTTCCTCGGCGAAGCGCGGCCAGCTGGCTTCGAAGTTGCGCGCCCAGGCCATCAGCGTGCGGTCGTAGTCGGCGCCGAAGTTGTGCAGGTCTTCCACCACCAGCAGGCCGTCGGCGGCGTCGCCGATCTGGCCGATGGAGGGCAGGTCGCCGTTGGGGAAGATGTATTTGTCGATCCAGCGGTCCGGCACGCTACGGCGCTGGTTCTTGCCGATGGTGTGCAGCAGGAACAGGCCGTCGTCGTCCAGGCAGCGCGCCGCGACTTCCATGAAGGTGCGGTGGTTCTTGCGCCCGACGTGCTCGAACATGCCGATGCTGACGATGCGCTCGAAGCGCTCATCGAGGTCGCGGTAATCCAGCAGGCGGAACTCCAGTGGCAGCCCGGCGTAGCGCTGGCGCGCCCAGTCGCACTGCTCGCGGGAGATGGTCACGCCCACGCACTCCACGTCGTAGCGCTCGGCGGCGAAGGCCATGAAGCTGCCCCAGCCGCAGCCGATGTCCAGCACGCGCATGCCCGGGCGCAGGTCGAGCTTGCGGCACACCAGGTCGAGCTTGGCCTCCTGGGCCTGGGCCAGGTCCTCGGCGTCCTTCCAGTAGCCGCAGGTGTAGGTCATGCGCGGGTCGAGCATGGCGGCGTAGAAGTCGTTGCCCAGGTCGTAGTGGCGCTCGCCCACCGCCCAGGCGCGGTTCGCCGTCTGCAGATTGCACAGGCGCGCCTGCAGGGCGTGGAAGATCAGCGAGGCCGGGCTGACCTGGTCGACCACCCCGCTGCGCAGCAGGCGGGCGAAGAACTCGTCGAGTTGGTCGCAGTCCCAGTCGCTGTCCATGTAGGCCTCGCCGAGGCCGAGGTTGCCCTGGGCCAGGGCGCGTTGCGGCACGCCGGGGTGGTTCAGGCGCATGTCCCAGGGCTGGCGGCCGTCAAGGCCCAGGCCGGCCTGCTCGAGTAGCGAGCGGGCGAAACGCTGGGCACGGCTGTCGGCAGCCGCCGGGGTCGGGCGGGAGGTGGAGAGCTCGGAAGGCATGGTGTTTCCCTTGTGTTTTCTAGATATCCGTCGGCGCTCAGGCGTCGTCGCGGTGCAGGCGCAGGACCGCGCGCAATTCCTCGCGCAGCCAGGCCTGGCGGATGCGCGGCAGGCGCTGGGCGAGGCGCCGCGCCACCCAGCGCTGGCCGCGGGCGACGAAGCGCAGGCGCTCGGCCATCTCCTCGATGGCCATGGCCTTGGCATGGAAGGCGCCCAGCTCGCGCCCGGGCTCGGCGCCCAGGCGCTGCAGGCTGCGGCGCAGGCGGCGGCAGCTTTCCGCCTCGCCCTGGTGCAGCGCGTGCAGGCGCTCCAGAAGTTGTGGATCCTCGGTCTGCCGGGCGCTGTCGAGCATCACCCGGGCGCCGGCGCGCTCGGCGCTCAGCAACTCCTGCAGCCAGTCGATGAGGTCGGCGTCTTCATCGCCGCCCTGCAGGCGCGCCAGGCAGGCATCGGCCTCCGCCACCAGCTGCGCCAGGCGCTCGGCGGCCGGGCGGATATCGTGCAGCTGGGCGCAGGACTGGCCGGCGTAGATCGGCATGTCCTCCAGGCGGCCATAGGCGCCGCGCAACGGCGAGTCGGTGGAGAACAGGTAGATGGGGCCGCCGTCCTGCTCGCCGATCACCGGCGTCTCGCGGCGGGCGTGCAGGTTCGCGTAGTCGCCGCGGGTCACCGCGTTGGGCAGCACGCGCACCGGCGCCGGCATCGGCCAGTTGCGGAAGAAGGCCTCGGTCAGCAGCGTCTGCTCCGCCTCGGCCTCGACCAGGCAGCGCTTGTGGTAGTCGTGGGCGAAGGACTCGTCGGTGGCGAGGAAGGCCGACCCGCAGGCCACGCCCTGGGCGCCCAGGGCCAGCGCCGCGGCGATGGCGGCGCCGCTGGCGATGCCGCCGCAGGCCACCACCGGCACCTCGCCCAGGGCCACCAGTTCCGGCACCAGGGCGAAGGTGGAAACCTGACCGCGCACGTGCCCGCCGGCTTCCACGCCCTGGGCGATCAGCACGTCCACCCCGGCGCGTAGCGCGGCCTCGGCATCGGCGCGATTACCCACCTGGTGCAGCACCAGCATGCCGGCGTCCTTGAAGCGGCGGACCACGTCGGCCCGCACGTCCCAGAACAGCGCCACCGCCGGCACCCGCAGTTCCAGGCAGACGGCCACCTGCGCCTCCAGCAGCTCGGCGGGGGTGGCCGCGGGGATCAGGTTGACGGCGAAGGGTTCGTGGCTAAGCTCGCGGTAGGCCGCCACCTCGCGGCGGATCAGCGCCACCGGCTCGCGCACCATGCCCAGGCAGCCGAAGCCGCCGGCGTTGCTCACCGCCGCGACCAGTTCGTGGCGCGCCACGCCGCCCATGCCGGCGCAGATGATCGGTACCCGGCAACCCAAGAGTTCGACCAGGGGGGTGTTCAGCGCAGGATGAGGCATGGCGGTACTCCTGAAGCCGCAAGGCAGAGCGGCGACAGGACAATGGTAGGCCCTAGGCTTAACTGAATTTAAATGAAATTTAATGGCCGATTAGTGCATTCAAATGAATACGTCGACGCCGCGCCGTCGAGCGTACCTGCCCCCTGCAAGCCACGCTTTCCTTGCCCAGGCCCGTCTGCGGCAAAGGGTCGCGCGGGATACGGTCGCAGCGTTCATATCAAAATAAGTTGATTCAGCCTTCATTATTATTAATTTGTTGCATGCCTTGACGTTCCGCAGACTGTATCGGCTCCCTGCAAAGGTTCTGGCCCCCCACTCCGGCCAGGGTCTTGCGCCCGCTGCCACGTTCCCCGTGCAGTGGGGGGAGCAGCCAGTCACCGCGCATTTCGACGGAACCCAAGATGGCCAGCGTGCAAGTCCTCGACAAGAACGACACCTACAACTACGAGATCGTCCGCCGCTTCACCCTCACCACCCTGTTCTGGGGCGTGCTGGGCATGAGCATGGGCGTGGTGATCGCCGCCCAGCTGGTGTGGCCGGAACTCAACCTCGGCCTGCCCTGGACCAGCTTCGGGCGCATCCGCCCGATCCACACCAACCTGGTGATCTTCGCCTTCGGCGGCAGCGCGCTGTTCGCCACCTCCTTCTACGTGGTGCAGCGCACCTGCCGGGTGCGCCTGGTCTCCGACAGCCTGGCCAACTTCGTGTTCTGGGGCTGGCAGGCGAGCATCCTGGCGATGCTGGTGAGCTACCCGCTGGGCATCACCACCTCCAAGGAATACGCGGAGATGGAGTGGCCCATCGCGCTCTGGGTCACCGTGGTGTGGATCGCCTACGCCTATCTGTTCTTCGGCACCATCGCCCGCCGCACGGTGCAGCACATCTACGTGGGCAACTGGTTCTACGGCGCCTTCATCGTGGTCACCGGCATGGTCCACGTGGTCAACCACCTGGCGCGCCCGGTCAGCCTGCTGAAGTCCTACCCGATCTACTCCGGCGCCACCGATGCGATGATCCAGTGGTGGTACGGCCACAGCGTGGTCGGCTTCATCCTCTCGGTGGGCTTCCTCGGCATGATGTACTACTACGTGCCGCGCCAGGCCGAGCGGCCGATCTACTCCTACCGCCTGTCCATCGTGCACTTCTGGGCGATCATCACCCTGTACATCTGGGCCGGCCCGCACCACCTGCACTACACCGCCCTGCCCGACTGGGCGCAGTCCCTGGGCATGGTGATGTCGCTGATCCTCCTGGCCCCGAGCTGGGGCGGCATGATCAACGGCATGATGACCCTCTCCGGCGCCTGGCATAAGCTGCGCACCGACCCCATCCTGCGCTTCCTGGTGGTGTCCCTGGCCTTCTACGGCATGTCCACCTTCGAAGGCCCGATGATGGCCATCAAGACGGTGAACTCGCTGTCCCACTACACCGACTGGACCATCGGCCACGTGCATGCCGGCGCCCTGGGCTGGGTGGCGATGATCTCCATCGGCGCGCTGTACCACATGATCCCGAAACTCTACGGCCGCGAGCGGATGTACAGCGTCGGGCTGATCAACGCGCACTTCTGGCTGGCCACCATCGGCACCGTGCTCTACATCGCCTCGATGTGGGTCAACGGCATCACCCAGGGCCTGATGTGGCGCGCGGTCAACGCCGACGGCACCCTCACCTACTCCTTCGTGGAAGCCCTGCAGGCCAGCCACCCCGGCTACATGGTGCGGCTGTTCGGCGGCGCCCTGTTCGCCAGCGGCATGTTCCTGATGGCCGGCAACACCTGGCTGACCGTGCGCGCCGGCCAACGCATCGACCGCATGCCCATCGCCAGCGCCGCCTGAGGAACCCCGCCATGCAACTGCTGCTCGCCCTGGCCACGCTGCTGGTCGTGGCCGTCGCCCCCTGCCTGCACCTGCGCCGCGCCAGCCGCCACGACCTGCAACAGGCGGCGCTGCTGCCCTTCGCCGACGACCCCGAGGCCGCCGCGCGGATGAGCGCCGCCACCGGCCAGCACTGCGACCGCCTGTTCGACCCGCGCCGCGAGTGCCGCCTGCGGGCCTGATTTACCCCGATCCAAGGACGGATCCCTCCCTTGTGCCTGTCTGGCACTTTTCGGGGCCCACCTCGTTGTTCCGTGAGGTGGGCCCTTTTTTTCGTGGCGCATGATGCGTTGGCGTTTTCCGGTTCATCTCCGAGGGGGTTCGGGCAAGGTCAGGCGGCGGATAACCGCGAACGGTTATTCGCCCTACGGTCCAGCCATCCGGCAACCTGTAGGAGCGAGCTTGCTCGCGAACAAGAGCCCCTCTCCCTAACCCTCTCCCTGAAGGGAGAGGGGACCGTTGGGCAGGGTTTGGTGTTCTGGCGTTAGCCGGCAGCTCCAGAATTGCCGGCTGATATTAAATCCTCTCTCGGCACGAACTAGCCCCCTCTCCCTTCAGGGCGGGGCGCGCAGCCGAGGGCTGGGGAGAGGGAGCAGACTCAACCCAGCACGCCATAACCACCAGTAAGCACCGGTGGCCAACATCAACGCCCGCCTGGCACAGGGAGAGATGTCGCAGAGTTTCTGAGGCCGACGGACACATGCAAAAACGCACGCGCCCCACCTCCCTGGCGGGCCGCGTGCGTTACCAACGCTTGTTCCTATCGAATCGTCAGACCTGCTCCTGCACACCTCCTTCCGCGAAGACTTTCACGGGCTTGTCGCTCGGGGAAAGCACGCCGGTCACCACCTGCCAGGCCATCGACAGGGCCCCGACGATGAACACCAGGTCGCCGAAGGTGCGCACCCAGCGCAGGGTCTGCAGCAGCGGTTGCTGCATGAATTCCTCGCTGCGGGCGTACCAGAGACCGACGCTGGCGCTGGCGTGGAACTGGATGATGCCGATGGGCAGCAGGCTGGTGGCGAGCATCAGCACCAGGCCGCCGTTGAGGCAGCAGAAGGCGGTTTTCATCAGCCGTTCGTTGAAGTGCAGCTGCGGGCGGATGTAGCGCAGCACCAGCAGGGTGAAGCCCAGGGCGAGGAAGCCGTAGACGCCGAACAGCGCGGCGTGGGCGTGGGTCGGCGTGGTGTTCAGGCCCTGGATGTAGTAGAGCGCCACCGGCGGGTTGATCATGAAGCCGAATACCCCGGCGCCGAGCATGTTCCAGAAGGCCACGGCGACGAAGCAGGCCAGCGGCCATTTCACCCGCTGCATCCAGGCGGCACGGTTCTTCAGGCGCCAGTTCTCCCAGGCCTCGTAGCCCAGCACCACCAGCGGCACCACTTCCAGGGCGCTGAAGGTGGCGCCCACCGCCATCACCGGCGTGGTGGTGCCGGCGAAGTACAGGTGGTGGAAGGTGCCGGGCACGCCGCCGAGCATGAACAGCGAGGCCGAGGCCAGGCTGGCGGTGGTGGCGGCGCGGCCGGAGACCAGGCCCATGTTGGAGAAGATGAAGGCCAGCGCGGTGGTGGCGAAGACCTCGAAGAAGCCCTCCACCCACAGGTGCACCACCCACCAGCGCCAGTACTCCATCACCGACAGGTTGGTGCGCTCGCCGTAGG
Organism: Pseudomonas citronellolis; assembly: GCF_900112375.1. GTDB lineage: Bacteria > Pseudomonadota > Gammaproteobacteria > Pseudomonadales > Pseudomonadaceae > Pseudomonas > Pseudomonas citronellolis. Next base: position 56,306 of record NZ_FOLS01000022.1, read on the forward strand.
CCAGGCCGGCGCCGTAGAACAGGCCGATGGCGATCACCGAGGCCGACAGCAGCGCCAGCAGGTTCTTGTCGCCCGGCTTGCCGAAGGCCGGCAGGATGCCGCGCAGCATCAGCAGCAGCCAGAAGGCGATGCCGAGGAACTTGCCGATCTGCCACAGGCGCCCCAGGTCGACGTATTCGTAGCCCTGGTGGCCCAGCCAGAAGTTCCACTCCGGCGGCATCAGCTGGGCGATGGCCAGGTAGTTGCCGATGAACGAGCCGACCACCACCACGACCAGTGCCCAGAACAGCACGTCGACGCCGAGCTTCTGGTGTTTCGGGTCCTTGCCGCCGTTGATGATCGGCGCCAGGAACAGCCCCGCGGCGAGAAAGCCCGTGGCGATCCAGAACAGCGCGCTCTGGATGTGCCAGGTGCGCAGCAGCGAATAGGGGAACCACTGCGACAGCGGGATGCCGTAGAAGTCCTGGCCTTCCACCGTGTAGTGCGCGGTGGCGCCGCCCAGCAGCACCTGGAAGCCGAACAGCCCGACCACCAGCAGCAGGTACTTGCCCAGCGCCCGCTGCGACGGGGTGAGCGCCACCAGGCTGAGCGGGTCCTGCAGCGGCGGCTCCGGCTCCGCCTCCTCATGCCCGCGCAGGAAGGCCCAGGCCCAGACCAGGAAGCCCACCCCGGCGATCAGCAGCACCACGCTGACGATGGACCACATGACGTTCTCGGCGGTCGGCTGGTTGCCGATCAGCGGCTCGTGGGGCCAGTTGTTGGTGTAGGTGGCGGCCGAGCCCGGGCGCTCGGTGGCGGCGGCCCAGGCGGTCCAGAAGAAGAAGTGCGTCAGCTCCTGGCGCCGCGCCAGGTCCGGCAGGGTGCCCTCCTTCATGGCGAAGCTCTTGCGGCTGTGCTGCAGCGCCGGGTCGTCGCCGAACAGCGCGATGTAGTAATCGGCGGTGTGGCGGATGGCCTCGACGCGGCGTGCGCTCAAGGTCAGCACGCCATCTTCGGCACGGTTGCCGCGGTACTCGCGCTTCAGGCGGGCGAGCAGCACGGCCTGCTGGTCGCCGTCCAGTTCGCCGAAGGCCTTGCCGTACTGCTCGTGGGCGCCGATGTCGAGCCAGGCGCTCAGCTCGCGGTGCAGCCAGTCCGCGGTCCAGTCCGGGGCCTGGTAGGCGCCGTGGCCCCAGATGGAGCCCAGTTGCATCCCGCCCACGCTCTGCCAGGCGGTCTGGCCGTCGAGGATGTCGGTGCCGGTGAACAGGGTTTCGCCGGTCTCGCTGCGCACCTGCGCGGGGATCGGCGGCGCCTGCCGGTAGACCTCGCGGCCGAACCAGCCGAGTATGCAGAAGGTCACGCCGAGCACGGCGATCAGCGCCCACCACAACTTGCGGTATTCACCCATGATGGCGCTCCTCCCCGGCGACCGGGCGAAGGGGGCTGGCGGATTTGACGTAGGCACGACGGCCTGGGATGTTGCTGAGCGGGACGTGCATGGGATGGCTCCTTGGTCAGGCACTGCTTGCGCTATCGCAAGCGCTGTGCCATCCCATAAACCTCCCAGGATCAATAACTTGCGAAATTCACGAGTCGAAATGACCGCACCCGGAACGGGTTCAAATGACCTCGCGAAGGTAAAAAACACCTCATTGCTGGACAGGCTGCTGGCGGACCTGGCCGACGACCTGCCCACCGCCGAGCGCCTGCAGCGGCTGGTGCTGGCGCTGCGCGACGAGTTCGCCTGCAGCGCCGTGGTGCTGCTGCAGCTCGATGGCGACAGCCTCCAGCCCCAGGCGGCCGTGGGCCTGGACCGCGAAGTGCTCGGCCGGCGTTTCGCCGTGGCCAGCCACCCGCGCCTGGCGCACATCCTCGCGCAGCGCGAGCCGCTGCAGTTCAGCGCCGACAGCGAGCTGCCCGATCCCTACGACGGCCTGCTCCAGGACAGCCCCGACAAGCCCCTGCCGGTGCACGACTGCATGGGCATGAGCCTCTACCTGGAAGGCCGCGCCTGGGGCGCGCTGACCCTGGACGCCCTGCGCCCCGGCAGCTTCTCGCCGGTGCTGGTCCGGCGCCTGGAGCACTACGCGCCGCTGATCGAGGCCGCCGTGCGCGTCGGCCGCCTGGAAAGCGAAGTGCGCCGCCTGCGCCTGACCCGCAGCGCCCTGGCCGAGCCGGCCCTGGAGCCCGGCGCCGGCATCCTCGGCGAGAGCCCGGTGCTGCACCAGTTGCTGGACGAGCTGAAGATAGTCGCCGACTCCGAGCTGCCGGTGCTGCTGCAGGGCGAGACCGGCGTCGGCAAGGAACTGTTCGCCCGCGCCCTGCACGCCAGTTCGCCGCGTTCGCGCAAGCCGCTGGTGTACGTGAACTGTGCGGCGCTGCCGGAAACCCTCGCCGAAAGCGAGCTGTTCGGCCACGTGCGCGGCGCCTTCTCCGGCGCCGCCCAGGACCGCCAGGGCCGCTTCGAGGCGGCCAACGGCGGCACGCTGTTCCTCGACGAGATCGGCGAGCTGCCGCTATCGATCCAGGCCAAGCTGCTGCGCGCCCTGCAGGGTGGCGAGATCCAGCGCCTGGGGGCCGACCGGCCCAAGCACGTCGACGTGCGCATCATCGCCGCCACCAACCGCCACCTGGCCGACGAGGTGCGCGGCGGGCGCTTCCGCGCCGACCTCTACCACCGGCTGTCGGTGTACCCGGTGCACATCCCGCCGCTGCGCGAGCGCGGCCAGGACGTGCTGGTGCTGGCCGGGCACTTCCTCGAACTCAACCGCACCCGCCTGGGCCTGCGCTGCCTGCGCCTGACGCCCGATGCCGAGCAGGCCCTGCTGGACTACGCCTGGCCGGGGAACGTGCGCGAGCTGGAACACCTCATCAGCCGCGCAGCGCTCAAGACCCTGAGCCAGGCGGCCTCGCGGCGCGAGCTGCTGAGCATCGACGCGGCAGGGCTCGGCCTGGAGCTGCCGGCGGCCGACGATGCCGTCGAGATACCCGCCCCTTCGACCGAGGACGCCCATTCCCTGCAGGAGGCGGTGGACGACTACCAGCGCCGCCTGCTGCAACGCGCGCTGCAGCGCCACGGAGGCAAATGGGCCGCTGCCGCCCGCGCGCTGAAGATGGACCCGAGCAACCTGCGCAAGCTGGCGCGCCGCCTGGACCTGCACTGAGCGCGGCGGGGCACCGCGCGAGCGGCCCGCGGGCCGCTCGCAGCGGGCGCTTCAGCGCACCATGTGCAGGTAGTGCAGGTGGCGTTCGTACTGGTCGAGGATGTCGCCGATCACGTCCTCGCGGCTCCAGCCCATGATGTCGTAGTCCTGGCCGCCCTCGCGCAGGTGCACCTCGGCGCGGAAGTACTTGCGGGCGTCGTTGCCCTCGTCGCTGTCCTGCACCACGAAGCTGGGCGAGGCGAAGGCCCGCGGGCGCACCTCGTAGAGGAAGCGGCCTTCGCCGGCATGGTCCAGCGCCAGGCTCACGCGGCCGTCGTCGCGCTCCTCCACCGCCACCTCGTAGCCCTGCTTGCGCAGCTCGTCGGCCACCTGCTCGCAGGCCGGGCGCACCACCTCGGCGATGAAGCGCGCCACATGGGCCCGCCGCGGACGCATGGCGATGCTGCGCAGGCGCCGTTGCCAGCCGCCCTGCGCGTGGGGCGCATGGCGCGGCGAGGGCAGCGCCTGGTAGCGCAGGTCACGGCGGGTGGCATCCAGGTGCAGCGCCTTGAACAGGCCCCAGATCGACGCCAGGAGGATGATGGAGAACGGCAGCGCGCTGGCGATGGTCGCCGTCTGCAGCGCCTTCAGGCCGTTGGCCAATAGCAGCGCCACCGCCACCACGCCGATGCTCACCGACCAGAAGATGCGCTGCCACAGCGGCGAATGGTCGTGCCCGGACGAGGCCAGCATGTCCACCACCAATGCGCCGGAGTCGGCCGAGGTGACGAAGAACACCACCACCATCAGCACCGCCACCAGCGACACCACGCTGGACAGCGGGAAGTGCTCGAGGAAGGCGAACAGCGCCAGGGAGCTGTCCTGGCCGACCACGGTCGCCAGGTCGGTCACCCCCTCGTTGAGGATCATGTGCAGCGCCGAGTCGCCGAACACCGTCATCCACAGCAGGGTGAAGCCGGCCGGCACGAACAGCACGCCGCAGACGAACTGACGGATGGTCCGCCCGCGCGAGATGCGCGCGATGAACAGCCCGACGAAGGGCGACCAGGACAGCCACCAGCCCCAGTACAGCAAGGTCCAGCCGCCGATCCAGTCGGTGGGCTGGTAGGCGTAGAGGTTGAAGGTCTTGTTGACGATCTCCGAGAGGTAGGCGCCGGTGTTCTGCACGTAGGCCTGCAGCAGGAAGACCGTGGGGCCCAGCAGCAGCACGAACAGCAGCAGCACCACCGCCAGGCCCAGGTTCAGCTCGGAGAGGATGCGGATGCCGCGGTCCAGGCCGCTGGCCACCGAGAGGGTCGCCAGGCCGCAGGTGGCGGCGATCAGGATGACCTGCACGGTGGCGTTCACCGGCAGGCCGAAGACGTGATGGAAACCGCTGTTGATCTGCAGCACGCCGTAGCCCAGGGAGGTGGCCACGCCGAACACGGTGCCGAGGATGGCGAAGACGTCCACGGCATGGCCGATGGGGCCGTAGATGCGTTCGCCGATCAGCGGGTAGAGCGCCGAGCGCAGGGTCAGCGGCAGGCCCTTGCGGAAGCTGAAGTAGGCCAGGATCAGCCCGACGATGGCGTAGATCGCCCAGGCGTGCAGGCCCCAGTGGAAGAAGGTGATCTTCATCGCCTCGCGCGCCGCGGTCACCGTGCCCGGCTCGCCCACCGGCGGCGTGGTGAAATGCATCACCGGCTCGGCGACGCCGAAGAACATCAGGCCGATGCCCATGCCGGCGGAGAACAGCATGGCGAACCAGCTGCCGTTGCGGTATTCGGGCTCGCTGTGGTCGGGGCCCAGCTTGATGTCGCCGTAGCGGCTGACGGCCAGGAACACGACGCTGATGAGCACCAGCGCCACCGCCAGGATGTAGAACCAGCTGGCGTTGCCGACGATCCATCGCTGGATGCCGTCGAACTGGGCCTGGGCCTGGTCCTGGAACGCCACTGCGTAGAACACCAGCAAGACGATGAGCAGTGCGCTGCTGTAGAAGACCGGAGGGTTGAGCGTGCTCCTTGGCTTGGAAGAGTTGGACATCGGGGACAGTTTCTCCTTGTGAAGCGAAGACGCCAGCGGCGCCCTGAACCTGCGTTCAGCCTGCAAGGGTAGCGCATCGGCATCTCGTAAACATTCGAGCGGGCCCCTCGCTAGAGTGGCAACCCGGCGTGGAAGGCGCATGGCAGCAGCCCTTCCCGCTTTTCAGAAGGCACTGGCGCGGGGCGCGTTGTCGTCAAATGAGCATCGCGCCCGCGCCCGTCACAAGGCATGGTTTGCGCCGCCGCGAATCGAAACTAGATTCAAAGGCAGTGCCCGTGCACGGCCCCGTCCCCTCGCTGGCGCGACAGGCGGCAGCCCACCCCGCCTGGTCGCCCGGCCCCGCACAAGGAATAGATCGCCCATGCTGAACTACGTGGCCCTGGGAATCCTCATCGTCGTCGCCCTGATCCTCTTCTACGGCATCATCGCCCTCCACGACATCCCCTACGAGATCGCCAAGGAGCGCAACCACCCGCACCAGGACTCCATCCACGTGGCCGGCTGGGTGAGCCTGTTCACCCTGCACGTCATCTGGCCGCTGCTGTGGATCTGGGCGACGCTCTACCGCGAGGACCGCGGCTGGGGCATGGGCAACCCGAACGCGCCGGCCACCGAAGGCGAGCTGGCGGAGCTCAAGGCCGAGTTGCTGGAGCTCAAGCGCACCCTCGCCGCGCCCCATGCGCCGCACGAAGAAGGGAGCCACTGAGATGGAAACGCTGCTCCTGCTGACCTATGCCGCGCTCTGCGTCGTCGTCTTCAAGCTGTTCCGCATTCCCAAGAACAAGTGGACCGTGCCCACCGCCGCCCTCGGCGGCGTGGTCCTGGTGGGCTGCCTGGTGTTCTTCATGAACTACAACCACCCCTACTCCGAGGTGGCCCGCAGCTACTTCATCAGCACGCCCATCTCGCCCAACGTCAGCGGCCAGGTGGTCGAGGTGCCGGTGGAACGCGACCGCGCGGTGAAGAAAGGCGACGTGCTGTTCCGCATGGACCCGACGCCCTTCGAAAGCAAGGTCAAGTCGCTGGAGGCCCAGCTGGTCTCGGCCAAGGCCGACCTCTACCGCGCCTCCACCCTGGTGCAGCGCAACGTCGGCAACCGCCGCGACCTCGACCAGGCCACCGCCCAGGTCAACGCCATCGAGGCGCAACTGATCGGCGCCCGCTACGACCTGGACAGCACCACGGTGCGCGCCCCGGCCGACGGCATCGTGTCCCAGCTGATCCTGCGCCCCGGCGTGCGCGCCACGCGCTTCGCCACCCGGCCGTCCATGGTGTTCATCCCCAACGAGGACTACTTCTACGTCGCCTGGATGCGGCAGAACAGCCAGTTGCGCCTGAAGGCCGGCGATGCTGCCGAGATCGCCTTCGACGGCCTGCCCGGCCAGGTGTTCCAGGCCAAGGTGCGGCGCGTGCTGCCGGTGATCGGCGAAGGCCAGATCCAGCCCGGCGGCAACCTGATCAGCTTCAGCGGTTCGCCGCCACCGGGGCGCGTGCCGGTGATCCTCGACATCACCGACCCCGCCTTCGAGCAATACCGCGCCACCCTGCCCGGAGGCTCCTTCGGCCAGGCCGCGGTGTACAGCGAACACGCCCACGAACTGGCGGTGATGCGCAAGATCCTGCTGCGCATGGCTTCCTGGCTGAACTACATCTATCCGTTCCATTGACATCGGGCAGTTGTTCGTAGGATGGGTTGAGCGAAGCGATACCCATCGTTTAGGCGCGCACCCTGCGCGCGATAGCCGGACACATCGGCGCGATTCGCGGATGAGATCCGCTCCTACGCTGCCCCACCCACGCCATTCCCCTGTAGGAGCGCGCCCTGCGCGCGAATCGCAGGCAGGGCCCGCTCCTACAGGTCGCCGGGAGGCACGGTATTCCTCTCCCGTAGGAGCGGACCTTGTCCGCGATAGCCGGCCATCCCGGCGCGATTCGCGGATGAGATCCGCTCCTACGCTGCCCCACCACACCGGTCCCCTGCGCGCAGGGCCCGCTTGCGTCTACGGCGCCGGGCAGCGGCCCTGGCCGGTTGCGGCCTGGGCGATGGCCGTGGCCAGCTGGCGCAGGTTGGCCTGGTGCGCGCTCACCAGGCTTTCCACGCTGTTCTGCGCCGGCGTCTGCACCGTGGTGTGGCAGCTCAACTCGCCCTGCCCGCCCGCGCGCTTCAGGCGCCAGGTGGCGTCCAGCAGCGCGTAGCGCCCCGGCACCGAGTCGAAGCGCTGCACCTCCACCCGCAGCAGGGCCCTGGGCGCAGCGCCAGGTGGGCCGCCAAGCTGGTCCTGCAGGGCGTTCTGGAACTCGTCCACCAGGTTGGCGCCCCACCATTCGGTTTCCAGGATGGCCAGGCCGCTACCGCCCTGGCGCACCACCAGTTGCGAACGGTCCACCTGCGGCGGCAGGCTCACGCGCTCCACGCGCACCCCCGTCGCCGCGCCCTGCCCCGGTTGCGCGGGCACCAGCGTGTGGTAGTGGATGGGCGCGCTGCTGCAGCCCCAGAACAGCGGGAACAGCCCGGCCATGAGCAGCTTCGGCAGCTTCGGCATCTGAATTCACTCCTTTGGCATTCCGCTATCAGGGCTGCAGGTCGTTGGCGTTCGCGGCTTTCGGGCGCCCGCGGATCAGCGACTCGGGGTGCCGGCCGAGGTAGTCCGAGAGGTCGCGCAGCGAGCGCGACATACGCTCCAGCTCGTCCAGGGTGTCGCCGAGCTTCTCGCGCTGCGGCGAGTCCTTGGCCAGCGCGGCATTGGCCGTCTGCAGCGTCTTGCGCACGTCGTCCAGGGTGCCCTTCACCCCGGGCAGGGTCTGCTGGTTGAACTGCTTCAGGCTGCCCTGCAGTTCGCGCAGGCTGCCATCCAGGTTGCCGGCGATGCGCTCCAGCGGCAGCTTGCGGATGCGCTCCACCACTTCCTGCAGTTGCTCCTGCAGCTTGTCCAGGCTACCGGGCACGGTGGGGATGGCGATCGGCTGGGCCGCGGCGTCGAAGGCCACTTTCTTCGCATCGGGGTAGAAGTCCAGGGACACGTACATCTGCCCGGTGATCAGGTTGCCGCTGCGGGCCTGGGCGCGCAGGCCGTGCTCGACGAAGGTGCCGATCAGGCGGCTCGCGGCTTCTTCGCCGGCCGTCTGGCCGAAGGCCTTGAGCATCTTCTGGTGCACCGGGCCCAGACGCGCCGGGTAGACCACGGCATCGACCATCACCGGGAAGCTCTGCTTCGCCTCGTCGTAGTCCAGCTGCACCGAGGTGACCTTGCCGAAGGCCACGCCCATGAACTCCACCGGCGCGCCCACCGACAGGCCGCGCATCGACTGGTCGAAGCGGAAGCGCAGGTGTTGCGCGATGCCGCTGGGCGGCGCCAGGGCGCTGTCGCGATCGGCGAACAGGCGGAAGCGCTGCTGGTCGGCCGCCGCCTCCGCATTGGCGGCGAACGGCGGGTTGCCGAAGGCCAGGCCGCCCATCAGCAGCGAGGACAGCGACTCGGTGTTGACCTTCAGGCCGTTGGCGTCCACCGACAGGTCCACGCCGCTGGCGTTCCAGAAGCGGGTGTCCTGGGTGACGAAGGCGTCGTAGGGCGCATTGACGAAGACGCCGATGTCCACGCCCTTGCCGTCCTGGCGCAGGGCGTAGGACACCACCTGCCCCACCGGGATGCGCCGGTAGTAGATCGACGAGCCGATATCCAGCGAGCCCAGGTCGTCGGCCGTGAGCATGAAGCGCTTGCCCTTCTCGCCATAGGTGATCGGCGGCGGCGACTCCAGGCCGGTGAAGTTCTTCTCCGGCGCGCTGGACTCGCCGGCATCGGCGCCGATGAAGGCCCCCGAGAGCAGGGTGTCCACCCCGGACACGCCGCCGGCGCCGATGCGCGGGCGCACCACCCAGAACTGCGCGCCACGGCTGGCGAAGGACTCGGCCTCCTTGGACAGCTGCACCTTGGTGACCACGCCCTTGCGGTCCCTGGCCAGCTCCACCGAGGTCACCTCGCCGATCACCACGCTGCGGTACTTCACCTGGGTCTTGTGCACCTCCAGCCCCTCGCCGGTGGCGAAGGAAATGGCGATCACCGGCCCCTGCTGCATCCAGTTGCGCACCACCAGCGAGGCGCCGACCAGCAGCGCGACTATCGGCACTATCCAGACCAGCGACAGGTTCCAGCGCCGCGTGCGCACCTCCGCCTGCCCCGGCGAGGCCGGGTCATGTGTGTCCTGCGCCATCGCTTCTGTCTCCCTTGTGCGGATCGTCATCCCAGATCAGGCGAGGGTCGAAACTCATCGCCGAAAGCATGGTGAGCACCACCACCAGGCCGAAGAACAGAATGCCCGGGCGCGGCTCGATGGTGCCCAGCCCGCGCATCTGCACCAGCGCCGCCACCAGCGCCACCACCATCACGTCGAGCATCGACCAGTAGCCGATCAGCTCGACGAAGCGGTACAGCTGCGAGCGCTGCCGGCGCGCCCAGGCGCTGCGGCGCTGGGCGGTGAACAGCAACAGGCCGAGGGAGCAGAACTTGATCGCCGGCACGCCGATGCTGGCGATGAAAATGATCAGCGCGATGTCCCAGGCGCCGGCTTCCCAGAACTCCAGCACGCCGCCGCCGATGGTGCTGTCCGCGCCCTGGCCGAGCAGCTCGGTGCGCATCACCGGCAGCAGGTTGGCCGGCACGTAGAACACCAGCGCCGCCACCAGGTAGGCCCAGCCGCGGTTGATGGCGTCGGCCTTGCGCACGTGCAGCGGCGCGCCGCAGCGCTCGCACTCATGGGCGTTGCGCGCAAGGTCGCAGGCATGGCCGCAGCCGTGGCACAGGCACAGGTTCAGTTGCGGGGCCAGCGGCGGCGCGCTCATACCAGCTCCCAGAGGTCGCGGATGTCGCGCCCGGCGATGGCGATCAGCAGCACGCTCAGCGCCGCCAGGGCCACCAGGCCGATGCCGGGGATCACCTCCAGCAGCCCGGCCAGCTTGATCACCGCCACCATGGCGCCGAGCAGGCACACCTCCAGCATGCTCCACGGCCGCAGCCCCTCCAGGGCGCGCATGCACAGGGCGAAGGCCGGCGCGCGGCGGCCGCCCAGGGCGAAGCCCAGCACCCAGGTGAGCAGCCCCACCTGCAGCACCGGGGCGATGATGATGGCCAGGGCCACCACCAGGGCGATGAAGGTGATGCTGCCGCTGCTGAGGATCATCACCGAGTCCCACAGCGTCGCCGAATTGCTCAGCCCCTTCATGTTGATGGTCATCACCGGGTAGGCATTGGCGAAGGCCAGCAACACGGCGCCGGTCAGGCTCAGCGCCAGGCGCTGCTGCAGCGTCAGCGCGGTGTGCCGCTGCAGCACGCCGCCACAGCGCACGCACAGCGCGCGCTGGTGGCGTTGCAACGGCGCGCGCTCATAAACAGCGTCGCAGTATTCGCAGATGATCAGGTCGCGGGCCTGGGGCATGCAGGGCTCTGGGCAGTGGGAACCGGGGCCGAGGGGCCGCGCGAATGCCGGCGCGCTCGACCATGCCAGGCAAGCCTAGTCGAAGATGGCGACGCGGCCGGCGCACCCTGCTCTTTCCACGACAGCCGGTCCGCGCCGGCTCAGGCCTCGCCGATCCACCCTGCCGCGCGCTCGGCGATCATGATCGCCGCCGCGTTGGTGTTGCCGCCCACCAGGGTCGGCATGATCGACGCGTCGACCACGCGCAGGCCCTCGATGCCGCGGACCTTCAGGCGGCTGTCCACCACCGCGTCCTCGTCGGGGCCCATGCGGCAGGTGCCCACCGGGTGGTAGATGGTGTCGGTGCGGCGGCGCAGCACCTCCACCAGTTGCTCGTCGCTGTGCAGGCCGGCGCTGTACATGTCGCGCAGGCCGAAGCGCGCCATGGGCCGCTGCTCGCAGATTTCCCGCGCCATGCGGTAGCCCTTGAGCAGCGTCTGCACGTCGTCGTCATGGCCGAGGATGTTCGGGTCGATGCGCGGCGCCGCGGCCGGGTCGGCGGACTGCAGGCCCAGGCTGCCGGCGCTCTTGGGCCGCAGCACGCAGACGTGGCAGCTGAAGCCGTGGCCCCAGTGCAGCGTGCGGTTGTGGTTGTCCAGCAGGCTCACCACCGAGTGCAGCTGCACGTCGGGGCGGCTCTGCTCGGGGCCGGTGCGCAGGAAGGCGCCGGCCTCGGCGAAGTTGCTCGCCAGCGGGCCGCTGCGGCAGGCCAGGTACTGCGCCAGGGCCGCGCTCATGCGCGCGCCGCCGCGCACCGAGTAGCCGGGCAGCGAGGTGTCGTGGCTGCGGTAGCAGAGCACCACGTCCGGGTGGTCGCGCAGGTTCTGCCCCACGCCCGGCAGCTCGTGCTCCACGCGGATGCCGTGGGGTTTCAGCTCGGCCTCCGGGCCGATGCCGGAGAGCATCAGCAGCTGCGGGCTGCCGAACACCCCGGCGCTGAGCAGCACCTCGCGGCGCGCCTTGAGTTCCAGGTGCTGGCCCTTGTGCGTCACCCGCACGCCGCAGGCCTGCCCGCCCTGCAGCAGGATGCGTTCGGCACGGGCGCCGGTCAGCACCGTCAGGTTGCCGCGCGCCTGGCGGATCGGCTTGAGGAAGGCGGTGGCGGCGCTCCAGCGGCGGCCGTCACGGATGGTCACCTCGTAGTGGCCCACGCCTTCCTGCTCGGCGCCGTTGAAGTCCTCGTTGTAGCGATGGCCGGCGTGCAGCCCGGCCTCGATGAAGGCATGGGAAGCCACGTGGGCGTCCACCTTGCCGACGTAGAGTTCGCCCTGGCCGCCGTGGTACTCGCAGCCGCCGCCATGGTGGCGCTCGCTCTTGCGGAAGTACGGCAGCACCTCGGCGAAGGACCAGCCGGGGTTGCCCAGCGCCGCCCAGTCGTCGAAGTCGCTGTGGTGCCCGCGGATGTAGATCATGCCGTTGATCGAGCTGCTGCCGCCCAGCACCTTGCCCCGCGGCTGGTAGCCGATGCGCCCGCCCAGGCCGGGCTGGGGCACGGTGTCGAAGGCCCAGTTGACGTGGTGCGTCGGCAGGATGGCGGCGATGCCGGCCGGCGCGTGCACCAGCGGCGAGCGGTCCTCGGGCCCCGCTTCGAGCAGGCACACGGAAACGCCGGGGTCGGCGCTCAGGCGGTTGGCCAGCACGCAGCCAGCCGAGCCGGCGCCAACGATGATGTAGTCGAATTCCATGGGTGCTCCGGGGGTGAGGGGAATGGGAACGCCATGGATTCTTTGCCGGACGCGAACGGATTGATTGATCTTTGATGACAGATAATTGATTCTTCATGACATGGAACCCTTCATCCGCACCACCTCCTTCACCGGCTTCCGCGAGCTGGTCGCCCAGCACGGCCGGGACCCGGCCGCCTACCTGGAGCGCTTCCGCATCAAGCCGCAGTTGCTCGACGACGAAGACGCCCGGGTGCCCTTCCGCTCGCTGGTGGGGCTGCTGGAGTGCGCCGCCGCCGAACTGGATTGCCCGGACTTCGGCCTGCGCATGGCCGAATACCAGAACCTGCACGTGCTCGGCCCCATCGCCGCCATCGCCCGCCACTCGGTGACCGTGGCCCATGCGTTGGCCGACGTGGTGCGCTTCATCGGCTACCACAGCCCGGGCATCCAGCTGGACCTCGACCAGACGCCCGGCCAGGCCCCGCGGCTGAGCATCGCCCTGCGCATCCCCGGGGTGACGCAGCAGCGGCAGATGGCCGAACTGGCCATGGGCGTGACGCACAACACCATGACGCTGCTCTGCGGCCCCGCCTTCAAGGCGCAGGCGGTGGAACTGCACGGCGCCAGCCCGCTGCCCCTGCTGCGCTACCGCCGCTACTTCCACACCGAGGTGCGCAGCGGCCAGGCCGGCTACGCCATGCTGCTGACCCACGCCCAGTTGCAGCAGCGCATCGAGCAGCAGGACCCGACGCTGCACCGCACCCTGGTGCAGTACCTCAGCCAGTTCGAGCAGGAAGGCGCCAGCGACCTGGGCGAGCTGGTGCGGCGCATGGTCATGCGCATGCTGCCCACCCAGCGCTGCCGACTGCCCCTGGTGGCCGAGCAGATGGGCCTGCACGAGCGCACCCTGCAGCGCCGCCTGGGCGAGTTGGGGCTGACCTTCGAGGAAGTGGTCGAGGGCGTCCGCCGCGAGCGCGCGCAAACCTACCTGGCGGCGCGGGACATCCCCCTGGCGCAGATCGCCAACATGCTCGGCTACAGCGAGCAGGCAGTGTTCAACCGCGCCTGCCGACGCTGGTTTGCCCTCACGCCCGGCGCATACCGCCGCCAGTTGCTGGGGCCGCGCGCGTAGCCGAAGCGCTTTTCGTAGGATGGGTTGAGCCTTGGCGAAACCCATGCGGCCATGGCGATGGGTATCGCTTCGCTCAACCCATCCTACGAGGCTGGAGCCGTCGGAGATGATGGTGGCGTCAGGGTTGGCAGAGGTGTGTCAGCGAAGTCCGTAACCCTCACCCCAGCCCTCTCCCAAAGGGAGAGGGGCCGTTCGGAGCCGCCGGAGAAGCCGGAGTTATCCTGCTGCTCCTGGCTACGTGGTGATTCCCACCGTAGGGCGTATAACCGTTCGCGGTTATACGCCGTCGGCCGGTGCGCTGAAGCCCGTGCACGACGGCTCTGGGGTCGCAGGAGCTGATGGCGGAGCCAGGGAGCTTCGTGATTCTGCCTCGCGCCGAACGGTCCCCTCTCCCTTCAGGGGGAGGGTTAGGGAGGGGGAGCGGAGTCAGGATTGGCAGAGGTGTGTGGGCGAAGTCCGTTGCCCTCACCCCAGCCCTCTCCCGGAGGGAGAGGGAGCCGTTCGGTGCCGCCGGAAAACCCAGAGTCATCCTGGTACTCCTGGCTACCCGGTGATTCCCATCGTAGGGCGTATAACCGTTCGCGGTTATACGCCGTTGGCCGGTGCGCCGAAGCCCGTTCACGACGGCTCTGGGGTCGCAGGAGCTGATGGCGGAGCCAGGGAGCTCGTGATTCCGCCTCGCGCCGAACGGTCCCCTCTCCCGCTTGCGGGGAGGGTTAGGGTGGGGGAGCGGAGTAAGGGTTGGCAGAGGTGTGTGAGTGAAGTCCGTAACCCTCACCCCAGCCCTCTCCCGGAGGGAGAGGGGGCCGTTCGAAGCCGCCGGCGAACCCGGAGTCATCCTGATGCTCCTGGCTACGGCGCACCAAGGAACCAGCGGTAATAGGGATTATCGCCGTCGTCGCGCACCACCTGGCGGGCGTCCCGCGCCCAGGCCTGGCGGTCGCCGCGGTAGGCGTGCAGGCTCAGGTCGTAGAAGCGCCGCAGGCGCGTCCAGTGGTCGTCCACCGCGGCGCGGAAGGATGGCTCGGCACCCTCCAGCGGTGGCGCGCGGCGCAGCGCCAGCAGCGCCGGCAGCACCCGGGTGATCTCCTTGGCGCGCACCCAGGGTGCGTACTCGATGCGCGGCTGGTCGTCGGTGACCGGTGGCGCGTCGCCGGCGAAGCTCTCCAGCCCGGCGCGGTCGGTCACCCAGGTGGCCAGCAGCGCTTCCGGTGAGTCCACGCCCACTTCGGCCAGGGCCGCGGAAACCTCCGGCTGGGCGAAGCGCTCGCGGATGCGCGGCACGTCCAGGCGCAGCGGCTGCAGCGAGCCCACCAGCAGCATCTCGTGGAACTCGGTGGTCCACAGCCAGGCATGGGGGAAGACGTCGATGAAGCTGCGCACCAGCGCGCGGCTGTCCTCTTCGTTCTGCGTCGGCAGCGGCAGCCACTGGGCGACGATGCCGCCCTGCTCCAGGCGGCTGGCGGCCAGCTGGTAGAAGTCCCGCGAGTACAGGTTGACCACGCCTGCGGCCGAGGGCGGCGGCGGCTCCAGGGTGATCATGTCGTAGTGCTCGGCGCTGCGCAGCAGCTCGCGGCGGCCGTCGCGCAGGCGGATCTCCAGGCGCGGGTCGTGGCGGGCGTCGAAGGTGCCCTTGAAGTGTGGCGCGGCGGCCAGCACCTCGGGCAGCAGCTCGGCCACCACCGGGTGCTGCAGGCCCTGGTAGCGCAGCATGGCGCCGGCGGTGATGCCGGTGCCGAAGCCGATCACCAGC
This sequence comes from Pseudomonas citronellolis, assembly GCF_900112375.1. GTDB lineage: Bacteria > Pseudomonadota > Gammaproteobacteria > Pseudomonadales > Pseudomonadaceae > Pseudomonas > Pseudomonas citronellolis. The sequence continues at coordinate 71,498 of NZ_FOLS01000022.1, forward strand.
GCCGAGCGCGGCTCGCCATCGTGCACCAGCAGCGGCAGCAGCGCCTGCAGGCGCATGTAGCGCAGCGAAGGCATGGCGTCGCCGGTGTTGGACACGCCCTGGATGTACAGGCGGCTGAAGCGGTTCTGCCCCCTGCCCTGCTCCACCACCGCCACGGTGCCGCCGCGGCCTTCCTCGTAGAAGGTGATCTGCCCGTGGCGCGCCGCCGGCATCAGTTCGGCCAGGTGCCGGGGCGAAGTGAGCGCGCCAACGGCCAGGGTGGCCGCCGCGACCAGCGCCACGCCCAGGCGCAGCCGCTTGCCCACGCCTTCGCCGCGCCACACCGCCAGCAGGCCGACGGCCGCGGCCAGCGCCGCGAGCAGCGCCAGGGTGCGCACCAGGCCCAGGCCGGGCACCAGCACGAAGCCGGTGAGCATCACGCCGAGGATGCCGCCGAGGGTGTTGAGCGCCACCACCCGGCCGACATCGCGGCCGACGTGGGCGCTGTCCACCGCCAGGCGCAGGGCCAGGGGGAAGGCGGCGCCCAGCAGGGTCGTCGGCAGGAACACCACGCACAGCGCGGCCACGGCGAAGCGCGCGCACATGCCGGCCAGCTCGCTGCCGCCCAGCCCCAGCACCAGTGCCTCGGCGCGGGTCTGCGCGCCCACCAGCCAGGCGCCCAGGCCGGCGACCTGGAGGATGGCCAGCAGCCCGGCGGCGGCGATCAGCAGGCCGAACAGCCCCCAGGGGTCGCGCAGGCGGTCGGCGCGCCGGGCGTACAGCGCGCTGCCCAGCACCAGGCCGCACAGGTAGGTGGCCAGCACCACGGCGAAGGCGAAGGCGCGGGTACTCATGAACTGCACGATGGATTGCGTCCACACCACTTCGTAGCCCAGGGCCACGCCACCGGCCACGCAGTACAGGGCGATGGCCAGGCGCGCGGCCGGGCGGCGCGGCGGCGCAACCTGCCCGGCGGGCGCGGCGGGTTCCACGGCTTCGCGGCGAGCGAGCAAGGCGCCGGCGGCGGCCAGCAGGTTGAAGCCGGCGGCGGCGCAGGCGCTGCCCAGCACGCCCAGGGCCGGCAGCAGCACGAAGGCGGCCAGCAGCGTGCCGGCGATGGCGCCGGCGGTATTGGCCGCGTACAGCCCGCCGCCGGCGCGGCCCAGCTGCCCTTCGACGGGCTTGAGCGCACGCACCAGCACCGGCAGCGTGCCGCCCATGAAGAAGGCCGGCAGCCCCACCAGGGCGAAGGGCAACAGCCAGGCCAGCAGGCCCAGGCTGGCCTCCAGGCGGGCGAAGGCCCCGGCGGCATGGGCCAGGGCGAAGGTGGCGCCTACGCCCAGCAGCGCCACCAGCAGTTCCAGGCCGGCATACAGGCGCACCGGCCGGCGCAGGCGGTCGGCCCAGCGGCCGAAGGCCAGGCCGCCCAGGGCCAGGCCGGCGAAGAAGGCGCTGATGGCGGTGGTGACGGCATACACCTCCACCCCCACCACCAGGGAAAGCTGTTTCACCCACAGCACCTGGAACACCAGGGCCGCGCCACCGGAAGCGAACATCAGCAGGGCCGGCAGCGCCATGGCCAGGTGCGCCCGCGGGCGGGCCTGTTCTGCTGCGCTGCGACGGGGGCTCATGCGGGACGGGCTGGCGGCTGAGGGCATCGGGACGGCCTTGTCGGACAGAGGAAGGCCCGCGACGGCGGAACCGTCGCGGGCCGGAGAACGGACGCCGCCGGAGCGGCGTCCACTGCCATGCGCACTACTTGGCGCCCTGTTTCATCTTCTCTTCGATCTTCTGGTCCACTGCCTTGCGTACCGCGTCGATGCTGAAGCTGGCCGGGCGCTGGCTCGGCGGGTACTCGACGAAGGTCTGCAGGAAGGCCGCGGCCTTGCGCTCACCCTGGAACAGCAGGTAGTCGTTCTTGGTCAGCCAGTCGTAGTACTGGTCGGAGACCACGTCCGCCCGCTCGTACGGGTCCATGCGCAGGTTGAACAGCTTGGGCACCCGCAGGCAGGTGAAGGGCTCGCTCCAGACGGCGAAGCCGCCAGGGGCGCGCTGCTCGCAGAACACCAGTTTCCAGTCGCCGAAGCGCATGGCCACCAGGTCGCCATCGTCGTTGAAGTAGTAGAACTCGTCGCGCGCGCCCTTGTCGGACTTGCCGGTCAGGTAGTCCAGCTGGTTGAAGCCGTCGAGGTGCACCTTGAAGTTCTTGCCGCCGATATTGGCGCCCTTGAGCAGGCGGTCCTTGATATCGGTGTCACCCACTGCGGCGAGCAGCGTCGGGAACCAGTCCATGCCGGAGAACATCTGGTTGGAGACGGTGCCCGGCTTGACGTGGTTCGGCCAGCGGATCATCGCCGGTACCCGGTAGGCGCCTTCCCAGTTGGAGTTCTTCTCGTTGCGGAACGGGGTGGTCGCCGCGTCCGGCCAGGAGAACTGGTTCGGCCCGTTGTCGGTGGTGTAGACGACGATGGTGTTGTCGGTGATCTTCAGGTCATCCAGGGCCTTGAGCAGTTTGCCGACGTCGCCGTCGTGCTCGACCATGCCGTCGGCGTACTCGTTGCCGAGCATGCCGCTCTGGCCTTTCATCGAATCACGCACGTGGGTGAACAGGTGCATGCGCGTGGTGTTCATCCAGACGAAGAACGGCTTGTCGGCCTTCACCTGCTTGTCCATGAAGTTGATGGCGGCCTGGGTGGTGTCGTCGTCGATGGTCTCCATGCGCTTGCTGTTCAGCGGGCCGGTGTCCTCGATCTTGCCGTCGGCCGTGGAGTGGATCACCCCGCGCGGCGTGGCGGCCTTGGTGAAGGCCTCGTCGTCCTTCGGCCAGTACGGGCGCTCGGGCTCTTCCTCGGCGTTCAGGTGGTACAGGTTGCCGAAGAACTCGTCGAAGCCGTGCTTGGTCGGCAGGTACTCGTCGCGGTCGCCCAGGTGGTTCTTGCCGAACTGGCCGGTGGCGTAGCCCTGGGCCTTGAGCGCCTGGGCGATGGTGATGTCGCGGTCCTGCAGGCCCACCGGCACGCCGGGCATGCCCACCTTGGACAGGCCGGTGCGCAGGGCCGACTGGCCGGTGATGAAGGTGGAACGGCCGGCGGTGCAACTGTTCTCCGCGTAGTAGTCGGTGAACATCATGCCTTCGTGGGCGATACGGTCGATGTTCGGCGTCTTGTAGCCGACCACGCCGAAGGAATAGGCGCTGATGTTGGTCTGGCCGATATCGTCGCCGAAGATCACCAGGATGTTCGGCTTGTCAGCGGCGCTGGCGAGCGAACATCCGACTATCGCCGTCGCCGCCAGGGCGAACTGCGACAACCATCTTCCCGTGCGTTTCATGTAGGTGTTACTCCCTTCCGGTTTGCTTGTCGTGAGCCACGACTACGTTCACCGGGAGCGCCGACTGACTGGCTGGCGCCCCTCGTGCTCCTGCGGTTCTCAGTTGTTTCCCGCTTGCTGTTCGAACGGGTAGACCCGTTTCCACTCCTTCGCCATGTCCACCACCGTCCAACCCTTGGCGGTGGCTTCGTCGAGCGCCTTGTCCAGGCGGCCGACCTTGCTCTGCCGGTCATAGGCCCATTCGCGCTCTGCGTCGGTGTGGTGCACCAGGCCGGCGAAGCGCAGGCCTTCGCCCGCGGTGGTCCACTGCAGCATCTGCAGGTCGCCGTCGGAGTTGCCGAAGGCGAGGATCGGCCGGCGGCCGATGATGGCGTCGATGCTTTCCGGCTTGCCGGCGCCGTCGTCGTTGTGGGTGAGCTTGGGCAGGCGCTGGATCGACAGCGCGCCCTCTTCGTCCTGGAAGCGGGTGGCGAAGGTGGTGCCGATCACCTGCTCCGGCGGAATGCCATAGACCTCCTCGGCGAAGGCGCGCATGAAGGCCACTTCGCCGCCGGAAACGATGTAGGTCTTGAAGCCGTGCTCGCGCAGGTAGCCCAGCAGCTCCAGCATCGGCTGGTAGACCATCTCGGTGTAGGGCTTGCCGCTGCGCGGGTGCCTGGCGCTGGCCAGCCAGCGCTGGGCGTTGGCGGTGAAGGCCTCGGTGCTCATGTTGGTATGGGTGGCCAGGACGATTTCCAGCAGGCCGCGCATGCCGGTTTCCGCCAGCGCCTTCTGGTCATCCTCCAGCACCGCCTTGAACGGCATCTGCGTCTTCCACTCCGGGTGCTGCGGCGCCATGCGCTTCACCTCGGCCAGGGCGAACAGCACCTGGAAGTACATCGGCTGCTCGCTCCACAGGGTGCCGTCGTTGTCGAACACGGCGATGCGCTCGGCCGGCGCCACGTAGCCCTTGTCGCCCTCGGTCGTGACCGCCTCGACGAACTTCACGATGGCCTGCCGCGAAGGCCCGTCGTTCCACGACGGCAGCACCTCCGCCGCCTGGGCCAGCAACGGCAGGCAGAGCAGCAGGGCGAAGATCCAGCGCAGGCTGGGCAGTGTGCGTTGTGGGTACATGGGACGTCCTTGCTTCATGGGTTCAACGGCTTGAGGCTGCAGCGCGCCGGTGGCGGGCTGTCGTGTTCGGCGACGGCCTTCGGCAGCCCGGGCAGGGCCTCGAGCAACTGCGCCGAAGTGTCTGCGCGGTGTTCGCGTCCATAGCGAGTTCTGAAAAACGCTAGCAAATAATTGACAGTCGGTTCGGGCAATTGCCCAAAGGCGCTGCTCATTTCGCGACATCCCGTGCGCCGGCGCAGCCACAGGTACAGCGCCCCCAGTTGCGGCGGCGAGCCCGCCAGCTGCGGGCGCACCTGGCGCCAGGCGTATTCGGGCGAAGCCAGCCAGGCCTCGCGGCGGTGCTGGCGCCAGGCGCGCCACTGGCCGACCAGCGGCGCGCCCCAGGTGTTCGCGGCCCAGGCCAGGGCCGCCAGCAGCACCAGGGCGAGGCCGACCACCAGCCAGTGCCCGGCGATGTGCAGCTGGGCCCGCTGGCCCAGGCGGCGCAGGTCCTCGGTGATGGAGAACGGCGCCTGGTAGCCGGCCTCGCCCTTGGCCTCCAGCGCCAGGGCCGGCAGCGTGGCGGTGTGCTGCTCGCCCGTGCTGGCGTCCCACCAGTGCAGCTCGATGGCCGGCAGGCTGTAGTGCCCGGCCTCGCTCACCACGTAGGTCGCCGCATCCTCGCGCTGGCCGCCATCCACGCCGCCACGGCCATCGCCCAGGGGCCCCACGCTGGGCGACTGCACATAGCGCTTGAGGCCGTCCACCTCGGCGAACACCGGCGCCGGGATGAGCATCGCCTGGGCCCCTTCGGCCTGCACGCGCAGGCGCCGGGTGACGCTGTCGCCCACCCGCAGCGGCTTGTGCGAAAGCTCCAGCGCCTGGCTGAAGGTCAGTTGCCGGGCCACCAGGCGCTGCCCCGCGGCCTCCCCGCCGGCGGGCTCGCGGGCAGTGAAATGCAGGGCCTGGGTGCTCACCGTCTGCGGCCCGCTGCCCTGCCCCGGCTGCACCTGGATGGCCAGGGCGGGAATGTCGAAGGCGCGGGCCTGCTGCGGGGTGATCTGGTAGCTGTAGCGCAGGCCGAAGAACGGCTTGCCGTCGATCTGCTCGTTCAGGTGCGTGGCCTCGCCGCTGGGCACCGAGACCACCGCGCCGTCCAGCGTCAACTTGGGCAACTGCGGCGCGGCGCTGAACCAGGTGTCCACCAGCACGTCCACCTGCAGATCGAGGGTGCCGCCCACCAGCACCGAATCGCCCGGCAGCAACTGGCTGCGCACCTTCACCACGGGGTCGTCGGCCAGGGCCGGCAGCGACAGGGCCAGCAGCAGGCACAGCAACAGGCGCTTCATGGGCTGGCCTCCGTGGCCGGGGCGTGGGCGGCGTCCTGCAGCAGGAACTTGCGCTTGAGGAAGCGCGCCGGCGAGGTGGTCAGGTTGCTCAGCCACTGCTCGTCGGAGCTGGCCTGGCCGGTCTGGCTGGGCACCGTCTTGCCCTTGCCGGCGGTGTTGTCGAACACCTCCTTGTCGGCCTTCTCGTCCGGCGGTCCGGCCTCCTGCTGGGCGTCGTGGTCCTTCTGCAGGGCCTCGGCCAGGGCCAGGTTGGCCTGCGCCTCGGGGAACTGCGGCTGGCGCGCCAGGGCCTGGCGATAGGCGGCGATGGCCTGCTCGAACCTGGACAGGTGCACGTAGGTGTTGCCCAGGTAGAAGTACGCCGGCGCCGTGTCCAGCCGGGCGAAGGTGGCCAGGGCCAGTTGGTAGTCCGCCGCGCGGTAGGCGGCGATGCCCTTCCAGTAGGTGTCCTGGAAGTGCGCCGCGGCCTGCGGGTAATGCTCGTGCTCGAAGGCCCAGCGGCCCTGCTGGTCGGCCGTGAAGAAGGCGTCCGCCAGCGGCCCCGCGTGGGCCGGCGGCGCCGCCCAGCCCAGGCCCAGGGCCAGCAGCGCCGCGCCCATCCAGTGCACCTGCCAGCCCTTGCGGATGCCCAGCAGCGCCAGCACCAGCAACGGCCAGCACAGCCAGTAGCCGGCATCCTTCCAGTGCAGCTCGCGGCCGTCGTCCTGGGCCGCCTGGAAGTGCTGCTGGGCGTGCAGCTCGATCCAGTCCAGGTCGTCGTCGTTCAGCGTCAGGCTGCCCAGGGGCGCGTCGGCGGCGTCGGCCAGGCCCTTCAGGCCCTCGGCGTCGAAGCGCGCCAGCAGCGGCCGGCCCTCGGCGTCTTCCTGTCCGCCCTTGAGCAGGCCGCCGTCCTGGCTGCCCACGGCCAGCACCAGCACCTGCAGTTCGCTGTCCTGCAGGGCCTTGCCGATGGCCGCGAACTGCTCGCGGTCGGCGCCGTCGGTGACCAGCACCAGGGTGCCCGGCGCCTGCTCGGCGGCCAGCAGGCGCTTGGCCACCTCGATGGCGCCCAGGGCGTCCTTGCCCTGGCGCTCGATCAGGTTGCTGGCCAGGGCCTGGAGGAAGCTGTCCAGCAGCGCCGGGTCCTCGGTGGCCGGCAGCACCAGGTGCGCGCTGCCGGCGTAGGCCAGCAGCGCGGTGCGGCTGCCGGCGCGGCGCTGGATGAGGTCGTGCAGCTTGTCCTTGGCCGCCTCCAGGCGCGAGGGCGGCACGTCGTCGGCGTCCATCGAGGGCGACAGGTCCAGGGCCAGGATCAGCGGCGCGCGGTTGTCGAGGAAGGCCGGGCGGTCCTGCTCCCAAGTCGGCCCGGCGGCGGCGATGCCGCCCAGCACCAGCAAGGCGCCGAGCAGGTGCACCGGGCGCAGGCGCTGGTTGTCCTGCGGGGTGATCACCAGGTGCTGCAGCAGGTGCGGGGCGATGATGCCGTCCAGGCGCCGCACCAGGTCGTGGCGGCGCGTCCACAGCAGCGGCAGGAGCACGCCCGGCAGCAGCGTCAGCAGCCACAGCGGGCGCAGGAAGTGGAAGGCGGCGAGGTCGATGTCCATCTCAACCCTCCGCCTGCGCCTGGCGCCGGCCCGGCGTACTGACACGCCCGGCCAGGGCCGCCAGGCCGTGGGCCAGCAGCAGGGCCAGCAGCGCGGCGCCCAGGGGCAGCCAGAACAGGTCGCGCTTGGGCTGGTGGCTGAAGGTCTTCACCTTGTGCGGGGTGATCCGGTCGAGGGTCGCATACACCTGCTGCAGGGCGCCGCTGTCGCCGGCGCGGAAGAAACGCCCGCCGGTGGTCTGGGCGATGCCGCGCAGGCTGTCCAGGTCCACCTTGGCCTCGCCGCTGGCGGCGGGGTCGCCGATGCCGATGGTGTGCACCACGATGCCGCGCTCGCGGGCCATGGCCGCCGCGTGGTCCGGAGTGATGGCGCTGGCGGTGTCGTTGCCGTCGGTGAGCAGGATCAGCACTTTTTCCTGCTCCTTGGCGTCGGCCAGCAGCTTGATGGTCAGGCCGATGGCGTCGCCCAGCGCGGTGTTCGGCCCGGCCATGCCGATGCCCACTTCGTCCAGCAGCGTCGACAGGCTGGCGTGGTCCAGCGTCGGCGGGGCCTGGGGGAAGGCGCCGGTGCCGAAGACGATCAGGCCGATGCGGTCGTCCTTGCGCTTGGCGATGAAGTCGCGCACCACGCTCTTCACCGCGGTCAGGCGGTCCACCTTCTGCCCGCCCGAGTCGGTGTAGTCGCGGGTTTCCATGGACTGGGAGATGTCCAGCGCCAGCATCAGGTCGCGGATCGGCCGCTCCTTCTCGATGGGCTTCTCCACCAGCACCGGGCGCGCGCAGGCGGCCACCAGCAGGGCCCACACCAGCAGGTTGAGCGCCAGTTGCCAGCGCCCGCCGCCGGCCTTGCCATTGCCCGGCGCCTGGCCGGTGGCGCGGCTCATGGCGGCGAAGAATGGCACGCGCAGGGCGCTGCGCGACTCGTGGTAGGCGCGCAGGTAGCGGTACACCAGCCAGGGCAGCGGCAGCAGGAACAGCAGCCAGGGGTAGTCAAACTGCCACATGGTGGGCCTCGATCCAGTGCCGGCAGGCCGCCAGCAATGCCTGTACGTCGCCGTCGGCCAGCGCCTGCAGGCGCTCCGCCGGGGCATAGGCCAGCAGCGCCAGGCGCTGCGCCAGGTCCGCCGGCAAGGGAGTGGCGCTGCGCCGCTGCAGGAACGTCTGCCACTGCTCCCCGCCCAGCCGCGCCGCGGCCTCGCCCCCGGGCAGCGACAGGGCCACGCGCTTGAGCAGCTGCGGCAGTTCGCGCAGGGCGCCCAGGCGGCGCTGCGGGTCGTCCAGGGCGGCGCTCAATGCTTCCAGCAGCGCCAGGGCCTCGCGCCGGTAGCGGTCGCGCCGCCAGCGCAGGTAGCGCCAGATGCCCCAGGCCACCAGCAGCGCCAGCAACACCAGCGCCAGCACCAGCCAGCCCCAGGTCTGCGGCCAGTAGCCGGTGGCCGGCGGCGGCAGGGCCAGCTCCTGCAGCTGGTCGATGCTCGGTACCGCGGCGAGGCTCATCGCGGCACGCCCGATAGCCGGCCCAGCTCGCCGCGCAATTGCTCCAGGCTCTCGCGGCCGGTGCTGAACATCATCAACGGCACCTGGCTGCGGCGCAGCAACGTGGCCACGTCCTTCAGGCGCCCGGAAAGGAACTCGCCCAGGGGCCGGTGCACCTGGCGCCGCCCCACTTCCAGCTCCACCTGCAGCTCGCCCTGGGTCACGGTGACGCGGCCGCGGTCGGGAATCTTCAGGGCGATGGGGTCGAACACCTGCAGCGCCAGCACGTCGTTGTGCGCGCCCAGCTGGCGCAGCAGCTGCAGGGTCTGCGGGCCGACGCCGGCGAAGTCGCTGATGATCACGATCAGCGCGTCGTGCCCGGCCACCGCCAGGCATTCGCGCAGCACCCGGTCGAGCTGCCCCGGCGACTCGTCGTCGGTGCGTGTCGCGTGAAGCGAATGGTTGTGGCGGATCACCGCCGAGCACAGCGCCTCGACCCGCGCGCGGCTGCGCAGCGGGCGCACATAGTCGATGCGCTGGTCGCCGAACACCAGCCCGCCCACCCGGTCGCCGGCGTGGAAGGCCATCCAGGCGCCGATGGCCGCCAGCTCCGCCGCGGTCACCGACTTGAAGTAGCGCCGCGAGCCGAAATACATGCTCATGCGCTGGTCCACCAGCAGCAGCGTCGGGCGGTCGCGCTCCTCGGTGTAGCTGCGCACGAAGGGCTTGCCGTAGCGCAGCGAGGCGCGCCAGTCGAGGTGCCGCAGGTCGTCCCCGGGGCTGTACTGGCGCAGCTCGTCGAAGCTCAGCCCGCGGCCGCGCAGGCGCGCCGCATGGTTGCCGGAAAGCACGCTGGACAGCGGCTGCCGCGACAGGAAACTGAGCCCGCGCACCTGGTGCTCCAGCAGCATCAGTTGCTCCAGCGAGGCATAGACGAAGCCGTCGGCGACGGGTGTTGCAGGGGCCATGGCTACCCTCCCCTCAGGCCGGTACCGCGACCTTGTCGAGCAGGCGGTCGACCACCTGCTCGGCGCTCACGCCATCGGCCACGGCGTCGTAGGACAGCAGCAGGCGGTGGCGCAGCACCGGGTGCAGCACGGCGCGCACGTCATCGGGCGAAACGTAGTCGCTGCCGGCCAGCCAAGCGTGGGCACGCGCCACCCGGTCCAGGCTGATGCCCCCGCGCGGGCTGGCGCCCACCTTGATCCAGCGCGCCAGGTCGGCGTCGTAGTCGGCCGGGCGGCGGGTGGCGTTGATCAGGTCGATCAGGTAGCGGTCGATGGCCTCGGCCACGTGCACCTGGCCGACCTCGCGGCGGGCGGCGAAGATCGCCTCCTGGGCCAGCGGCGCCGGGGCCTCGGCGGGCGCGCCGGCTTGCTGGCGCTGCTCCTCGGCGCGCACCAGGCGCAGCACCTGGGTCTCGTCCTCGACCTTGGGATAGTCGATCAGCAGCTTCATCAGGAAGCGGTCCATCTGCGCCTCGGGCAGCGGGTAGGTGCCCTCCTGCTCGATGGGGTTCTGCGTGGCCAGCACCATGAACAGCCCGGGCATGGCGTGGGTCTGCCCGGCCACGGTGATCTGGCGCTCCTCCATGGCCTCCAGCAGCGCCGCCTGGACCTTGGCCGGGGCGCGGTTGATCTCGTCGGCGAGGATCACGTTGCCGAACAGCGGGCCGGGCTGGAACTTCAGCTGGTTGCCGCTTTCGGTCTGCTGCAGGATCTCGCCGCCGGTGATGTCCGAGGGCAGCAGGTCGGGGGTGAACTGGATGCGGCTCATGCGCGCGTCCAGGTTCTTCGACAGGGCCTTGACCGTGCGCGTCTTGGCCAGGCCCGGCAGGCTTTCCAGCAGCACATGGCCGTTGGCCAGCAGGCCCAGCATGATATTGCGGATGGTCTGTTCCTGGCCCAGAACCTGCGCACCGACGCTGGCTTCCAGATTGGCGATCTGCTCACGTGTGGTCACTGTCGTTTTCCTTGTTCCGGCCGTCGCGTCGTATTCGTTTCCCTGCGGCGGGCGCGCCATGCCTGGCGCTTTGCCATTCCACTGCGCTGGCGCAGGGATGCCGTAACTCTAGTCCGCGGTTCGGCCGACGCCACGGGAAAACCGGCAATGTCGTGTAATGAGCATCCCCCGACGAACCGCAGAGTCGGCGAGATTGCGCAACCGCTGTCAGTATCTAGGCTGGACAGTGTCACCACACTCCCCCGAAGGGGTGGTTCACCTGCACGGCAGGTAGTAATCCCCGTGCCTGCATGACCGATAACGAGCAAAAGGAAGCGCTGCCAGTGGCGAGCAACAACCTCCGTCGTCTGCATTTGCACCCAGCCATACTGGCAGGTGCACTGGGGCTGGCCGCCGGCAATGCCTGGGCGGCCGATGCGCTGATCTACGAAGTGGGCCAGGAAGGCACGGGCCTGGCCAACGCCGGCTCGGCGGCGCTGGCCCGCGACCCCAGCGTGCTGATGAGCAACCCGGCGGGCATCGCCGCGCTGGCCGGCACCCAGATCAACGCCAACGGCCAGGTGCTGCTGGGGCACTACAAGTTCTCCCGCGACGATGCCAACCAGTTCGACGGCAACGAAGGCGGCAACGGCCTCAAATACCTGCCCGGCGCCAGCTTCTTCGTCAGCCACCGCATCGACGAGCGCAACGCCATCGGCTTTGGCATCTACGGCAACTTCGGCCTGGCGGTGGACTATGACGACGACTGGGCCGGCCGCTACTTCACCCAGGAGGCGTCGCTGCTCAGCGTGTCCTTCCAGCCGACCCTGGCGCACAAGTTCACCGACAAGCTCTCCGTCGGCATCGGCCCGCGCCTGGTGTACGGCTACTACCGCACCGAAGTCGCGGTCAACAACAGCCTGCTCGGCCTCATCGACCGCCCCGACGGCCAGCTGGAATACAAGGACACCGACGTCGGCACCGGCTTCAACATCGGCCTGCTCTACGAGCTGAACGAGCGCACCCGCGTCGGCCTGGCCTACACCAGCAAGGTCAAGCTGGAGTTCAAGGACCGCCCGGACCTGGACGGCATCAACAACCCGTTGCTCAACGCTGCCCTGAACCGGCTGAACGTGGACAAGCTGGAACTGGACCTGAACATCCCGCAGACCGCCCTGCTCAGCCTTGCCTACGACCTCGACCCGCAATGGACGCTGCTGGGCAGCCTGGGTTGGCAGGACTGGAGCGACTTCGGCAACATCGGCGTGGAAGTCGATGCCAACGCCGGCGGCGTCAGCCGCACCGTCGACCGCAACTACAAGGACTCCTGGAACGCCTCCGTCGGCGCGCAGTACCAGGCCACGCCGAAGCTGCGCTGGAGCATGGGCCTGGGCTACGACAGCCCCATGGTGGACGACAGCGACCGCACCGTGGACAACCCCGCCGGCGCCGTCTGGCGCCTCGCCACGGGCATCAACTACGACCTGGGCGACGGCATGGACGTGCACTTCGCCTACACTCTGATGTGGCTCGGGGACATGGACGTCGAACAGACCAAGTCACGCTCCGGGACCACCCTCTCCGGCACCTACAAGAATGCCGCACTGCATGCCCTGGCCGGGGGCGTCACCTGGCGCTACTAGCGGCCAGCCCCGGTCATGTACCCGATTCCCCTACCCCGTCATTACCGTCCACAAGGAGCAACTCGATGAAGTTGAAATCGTTAGCGGTATCCGTGTGCCTGGCGTCCCTGGTGCTCTCCGGCTGCGCGAGCAAATACGTCGAACCCGAGCAGTACTCCGGTTTCCTCAAGAACTACAGCGTGCTGAAGGAAGAAAAATCGCCCTCCGGCGCTCCGGTCATGCGCTGGATCCAGCCCGGCATCGACGTCAACCGCTTCAGCAGCGTGTACGTCGAGCCGAGCCAGCTCTACCCGCAACCGCAGCCCACCGAGAAGATCCCGCAGAGCACCCTGCAGGGCATCACCAGCTACTACGACCAGGCCCTGCAGACGCAATTCGCCAAGGCCCTGCCGCTGGCCAGCGGCCCCGGCCCGGGCGTGCTGGTGGTGCGCCCGGCGATCACCGGGGTGAGCGCCTCGACCAAGGGCCTGCAGCCCTACGAGGTGATCCCCATCGCCCTGGTGGCCGCCGGCGTCAGCGCCGCCACCGGCATCCGCGACCAGGACACCAGCATCGCCACCGAGGCGGCCTTCCTCGACGGCGGCAGCAACGAGGTGGTGGCCGAGGTGGTGCGCAAGGGCGCCGGCACCGAGCTGGACAACTCCTCCCAGGTGATGAAGGCCTCGGACGCCCGCGCGGTGCTCGATGGCTGGGCCTCGGACATGGTCAAGTCGTACCAGGCACTGAAGAAGTGACACCTTGCCGCCCGGCGCCTTCGCGGCGCCGGGTGGTTCTCCGCCCCCCCTTCCGCAAACGACAGCTCATCGCCCCGGCGTGCAGGCGCCGCCTCCGCGGCCATACTCACGAACAACCCACTCGCTACACACAAGAACAGCCATGGATAGCATTCGCGGTACTGCCTTTCTCAAATTCGGCGAACTGGTCGCCGAGCGCGGCGCCTGCGTGCGCGACTTTCTCGCCCCTTATCGCATCGGCCTGGACGTGGTCGGCAGCTTCGACAAACAACTGCCCTACAAGAGCCTGGTGCAGATCTTCGAGGGCAGCGCCCAGGCCCTCCAGTTGCCGCACTTCGGCCTGGAGCTGGCCACCCGCCAGGGTTTCGCGCTGGCCGGTCCGCTGCAGCAACTGGCCCACTCCGCGCCCACGGTGGGCGATGCGCTGGTGGCGGTGATCCGCTACATGAGCGTCTACAGCCCCTCGATCCTGTTCCGCCTGGAGCGCCGCCCCAACCAGGCGCTGCTGTACTTCGACAACGCTCTGCCCAGCAACACCGAAACGCCGCAGATCGTGGAGAAATCGGTGCTGCACGGCAAACTGCTGATCAGCGAGCTGACCGGCCGCCCGTGGCAGCCCAAGGCCGTGATGTTCCGCCACCAGGCCCTCGGCGAAATGGCGACCTATCGCGACTACTTCGGCTGCTCCGCACTGTTCGGCCAGGACCACAACGCCCTGGTCATGCCCGTGGAGGTCCTGCAGCGCGCCTGCCTCCACCACGACGCCACCCTGCACGCCATCGTGCGCTTCTACCTAGAGGCCCATGGCGACGTCGACGACGACCTGGGTGCGAAGGTGGCGCACAAGATCCAGACGCTGCTGCCGAGCCACCGCTGCAACCTGGAACAGGTCGCGTACTCCCTCGGCCTGCATCCCAGGACGCTGCAGCGGCGCCTATCCGACAACGGCGTCGACTTCGAGCAACACCTGGAGCGCATCCGCCGCCGCCAGGCCACACAGATGCTGCGCCACACCACCCTGGGCGTGGCGCAGATCGCCGGCGAACTGGGCTACCGGCGCACCACCTCGTTCTGCCGCGCGCACCAGCGCTGGTTCGACATGACACCCCTGGAGCATCGGCGCCTGCACGGCGACCCCGGCGTCGTGCAGATGGCAACCGGCGAGTAGCGCCACCACGGCCCCGGCCGGATGAACGAAAAATGCCCTCCGAAGAGGGCATTTTTCGTTGCGGACGCGTCAGGCCGGCTGGCGGGCGTAGCGGGCCAGCACATTGTCGCGGCTCATCACCGCCAGGGTGTTGGCGTAGACCTGCTCGCCGGTGGTGTCCTTGCTGGCGAAGATCTCGCCGAAGTGCTGCCGGGTGACCTGGGCGAAGTGGGCGCGGTCCTGGGGCTGCACGCCCAGCAGGGTGGCGTAGGCGTCCAGCGCCTCGCCGTGGCCCTTGGCCATGTCCTCGGCGATGTTGTCGAGCATGCCGTTCATGGCGAAGATCGAACGGCCGCCGTAGCCCAGGCGCGCATCGGAGTTGCAGCCGTTGGTGCCGGAGGTCAGGCCGAAGGTGGCGTTGCCCGAAGTGCCGTTGGTGGTGGTCGCCAGCAGGTGCGGGAACAGCCCGCGCTGCCCTTCGAACACCATGTTGCCCCAGCCGCAGCCGTTGCCCCCGGCCTCATCGGCCTGGGCCAGCAGGCTGGCGGCGCTCAGTACGGCGAAGATCGCGCTCTTGGTCAACAGTTGACTTCTCATGGGATCGGTCCTTGCTCGGTGAACTTCATCGACATGCGCTATCCAGTATGGCCTCCAGCGCTGGAACACGCGGCTCGCCTACAGGTTTAGGCAACGATCGAGCGGCTTTCAAACCAGCCCGGCCCATGTATTTTCATTTCCCGCCACGCCCTTCCCCCCCGGCCGGCGGCGTGGCCGGCGCGCTGTACCACTTGTCCCGCGGCACCCGCTTCTCCTGCGCGGGGTCGCCCAGGTAGTGCGGCGACATGATCTGCACGCCGTACTCGTTGAACACGTCCTGGATGTTGGCGTGCAGCAGGCTCAGCAGCTCCGCGCGCGGGCGCGGCTCGCTGGGCACGGCCTGGGCCACCAGGCGGTACTCCGGGTAGAAGTCCGACAGCCCGGTCTGGAACACCTGCGGCCGGGGCTTCTCGAGGATGCCGTCGGTGCGCCTGGCGGCTTCGACCAGCATCGCCTCCACCTGGCGCCAGGGCGTGTCGTAGCCGATGGTGACAACGGTGTCGACGATGTAGCCGGCGCCCTGCACGGCGCGCGAATAGTTGCGCGTCACCGAGCCGGTGATCATCGAGTTGGGCAGCGTCAGCACCTCGCCCAGGCCGGTGCGGATGGTGGTGTTGAACATGCCCACCTCGGTGACCGTGCCCTCGTTGTCGCCCACCCGCACGTACTCGCCCACCTTCAGCGTGCGCGAATAGGTGAGGATGAGCCCGGCGGCGGCCTGGCCGACCATGCTCGACGCGCCCAGGGAAATCATCAGGCCCAGCAGCACGGAAAGGCCCTTGAAGGCATCGGTGCCCGAGCCCGGCAGGTACGGGTAGGCCATCACCAGGGCGAACAGCCAGATGGCCAGGGAGGTCAGCCGCGTGGTCGGCTGCAGGGTTTCCACGGTCAGCCAGCGGATGCTCCCGGGGCGCGCCAGGCGTTCCAGCAGGCGCCGGCTGAAGGCGCTCACGCCGCGGGCGATGAAGAAGATCGCCACGGCCACGGCGAGGCCGGGAATGGCGCCGACGATGCCGTCCAGCAGGTAGTTGGCCAGCTCCAGCAGGTACAGGTTGAGGCCCTCGCCCCAGGGCCGGGTGTAGGGGAACTGCGAGAGCACGAAGCTCAGCCACTTGTAGCCGCACAGCAGCACGAACACCCAGTAGAGCAGCGCCAGCAGGCGGTCCACCAGGTAGAACACGTACTGCATGTCGAACAGCGGCGTGTGCCCGACCTTGATCTGGTAGGTGCGCTCGCGCATCAGCTGCGGCAGCAGCCCGCGCAGCTTGCGCCGCAGGTAGCCGGCGCCCTTGAGCAGCGCCGCGTAGACCAGCGTGGCCAGGGCCGAGAAGCCCAGGGCCGTGAGCAGAAAGCGCAGGCTGCGCGCCTGGCCGGTCTCCTCCACCACCAGGCGCAGGTTCGCCGCCGCCTGGGCGGCCGCCTCCTGCACCGAGCCGCCGGGCGGGTCCAGGTCCAGCGGCACGACGATGAAGGCGCGCCGGCCGCCCAGCAGCACTAGTTGGCTGTGCAGGATGGCGTCGATGCTCACCGTCAGCTCATCGGTGCCCTGCAACGCCTCCTCGATCACCGCCTTGGCCCTCTGCGCGCGGGCCGCCGGCGTCTCGCCGAGCAGGGTGGCGCGGAACACGACGATGCTGCGGTTGGCCACCTTCAGCTCCGCCGGCACGCCCGGCCCCCCTTCCGTGGCGTCGGCCGGCATCTGCGCCAGGGCCCAGCCCGGCAACGCGACGCAGAGCAACAACAGCATGCCGAACCAGCGCCTCATTCACTCCGCTCCTTGGCCCCTCGCTACGGGCGTCGATGGTGATCCAGCGGGCGAATGCGACCGCCCTGGCTCAAGCGTAGCCACTGCCGCGGCAGTCGTCGGCCCGGCGCAGCGAACTCTCGAA
This sequence comes from Pseudomonas citronellolis, assembly GCF_900112375.1. GTDB lineage: Bacteria > Pseudomonadota > Gammaproteobacteria > Pseudomonadales > Pseudomonadaceae > Pseudomonas > Pseudomonas citronellolis. The sequence continues at coordinate 88,257 of NZ_FOLS01000022.1, forward strand.
ACCCTCGACTGCGCCACACTTCGCCAGCGAAGCGGCCATCGCCATCGGCTATACCTGGGGTGTCGCCCACCCGGTTACGGGCGGGCGGCTCTCGTGTTCCGATGCAATGGCCTACTGGCCCGCCACGTTGCGGGCGAGCGCTCCCCGCCGGGCCCGGCCAGGCTCCTGGGCCCGGCCCTGGCGGGGGCCTGTCGTTCAGGAAGGACGAGGGCATTCTTATGCCCGCTCGCCAGCCCAACCGTAGGGCGCATAACGCCCCAGGCGTTACCTATGTGTCCCGGCAGAACATTTGCAAAACCCATCGCCTACCCTGCCGACACAATCGCGGACAAAGTCCGCTCCTGCGCGGCAGGCGAGCACGGCTTTTCGTAGGAGCGAGCACCCCGGCGCAGTGGGCAAGGCAGTTGTTCCTACGGGATAACATCGCGTCTCCGTCCACGATTCGCATGCAGGGCGAGCGCCTGCACGGGAAAACGTGGAGACACCTGAACGCGAAGTGCAAGGCGATGGCAAGACGGCCATAATCCGCCCTTGCCCCGCGATCCAGGCCCCGTCGATGTCCGAACAGCCCAGCCCCGCCAACGCAGAACCCGCCCCCACCGCCAGCCTCCGGCGCTTCCGACGGCCACGCTGGCTGGAATGGCGACAGCGCCTGGCGTTCTGGGTCGGCGCGCTGCTGGTGGGCCTGGTGGCGCTGGCCTTCGCCTGGCTCGCGGACCAGTCCTTCGCCCTGTTCAAGCGCATGCTCGGCATTGCCCCCTGGCTGCCGCTGCTGGTCACCCCGGCGGGTTTCGCCCTGCTGGCCTGGATCACCCAGCGCTGGTTCGGCGAGGCCAAGGGCAGCGGCATTCCCCAGGTGATCGCCGCGCTGGAATCACCCTCGCGGCGCTTCCGCGCCCGGGTGCTGGCGCTGCCGGTGGCCGCCGTGCGCATGCTCTTCACCCTGGGCGCGCTGCTGGTGGGCGGCTCGGTGGGCCGCGAAGGGCCCACGGTGCACGTCGGCGCCGCGGTCATCTACGCCTTCGGCCGGCGCCTGGGGCTGCATGGCCGGCGCACCATCGCCGGGCTGATCCTCGCCGGCGGCGCGGCCGGCATCGCCGCGGCCTTCAACACCCCGCTGGCGGGCATCGTGTTCGCCATCGAGGAACTCAGCCGCACCTTCGAGCAGCGCTTCAGCGGCCTGGTGCTGACCGCGGTGCTGATCGGCGGCGCCGTCACCCTCGGCCTGATGGGCCACTACTCCTATTTCGGCGAGATCGGCGGCAGCCTGCCGGCCGGCTGGGGCTGGAGCGAGGTGCCGGCCTGCGCCCTGCTCGGCGGCCTGCTGGGCGGGCTCTACGTCAAGCTGGTGCTGCCCACCCAGGCCGGCTGGCTGGGCCGCATGTGCCGCCTGCGCGAGCGCTGGCCGGTACGCTTCGCCGCCGCCTGCGGCCTGCTGCTGGCGCTGCTGGGGCTGGCCTCGGGCAACCACGTGTTCGGCACCGGCTACGAGGAAACCCGCGCCCTGCTCGAAGGCCACCCGATGACCGACCAGGGCTTCGTGCTGTGGAAGTTCCTGGCCAACGTGGTGTCCTACCTCGCCGGCATCCCCGGCGGCCTGTTCTCGCCCTCGCTGAGCATAGGCGCGGCCTTCGCCCCGCTGCTGTCGCAGTTGCCCGACGTCAACCCGCAGACCTGCGCGCTGCTGGGCATGGGCGCCTACCTCGCCGGCGTGACCCGCTCGCCGCTGACCGCCTCGGTGATCGTCCTGGAACTCTCCCACAGCCCCGACCTGGTCATCCCCATGCTGGCCGCCACGGTCATGGCCGCCAGCATTTCCGGCTGGATCGCCCCGGTCTCGCTGTACCACGCCCTGGCCCGGCAGGTGCTGGACAAGCTGGCGCCGGCGCAGGGAACTCGCTGACGGAACAGGCCCGCTCGCGCCAAGACGCTTTTCGTAGGATGGGTTGAGCGAAGCGATACCCATCGCCACGACTACGAGGGCCGTGCAGTTGCATAGTTCGGTGCAACGGATCGGACCGATCGCGGACGGAGTCCGCTCCTACGATTCCAGGAAGCACGGTCGTAGGAGCGGACTCCGTCCGCGATTATCCGCCCTACGCCTAGTCCAGCCCCGCGTCGTTGGCCTGCTGCTGCAGGCTGGCCTGGCTGATCTGGCTGCCCGGCGGCACGCTGCGCGTCAGCCAGACGTTGCCGCCGATGGTGGAGCCCTTGCCGATGGTGACGCGCCCCAGGATGGTGGCGCCGGCGTAGATCACCACTTCGTCTTCGACGATCGGGTGGCGCGGCTGGCCCTTGTGCAGTTGGCCGGTCTCGTCGGCGGTGAAGCGCTTGGCGCCCAGGGTGACCGCCTGGTAGATGCGCACCTGCTCGCCGATGATCGCCGTTTCGCCGATCACTACGCCGGTGCCGTGGTCGATGAAGAAGCTGCCGCCGATCTGCGCGCCGGGGTGGATGTCGATGCCGGTGGCCGAGTGCGCCAGCTCGGAGATGATCCGCGCCACCAGCGGCAGGCCGGCGCGGTACAGGTGGTGCGCCATGCGGTGGTGGATGATGGCGAGCACGCCCGGATAGCACAGCAGCACCTCGTCGACGCTGCGCGCCGCCGGGTCACCCTGGTAGGCGGCCAGCACGTCGGAGTCCAGCAGTTGGCGCAGCAGCGGCAGGGCCAAGGCGAAGTCGCGGATGATGGCCAGCGCCCGCTCGTCGATGCCGTCCTCCGGCTCGCCGCGCTGGCGCGCGCTGTAGCGCAGCTCCAGGCGGGCCTGGATCAGCAGCGCGTTCAGGGCGCTGTCCAGGGTGTGGCCGACGAAGAAGTCCTCGCTCTCCTCGCGCAGGTCGTTGGGCCCCAGGCGCATGGGGAAGAGCGCGCAGGCCAGGCGCTCGACGACCTCCTCGATGGACCGCCGCGAAGGCAGCTCGCGCCCACCCTGCTCCCGCGGCCGGCCGCTGCGGCTGCGCCATTCGCTGCGCGCCGCGCGCAGTTCCTCGACGATGCGCTCCAGTTGCCAGCTCACCGGGCTGTTCTCAGTCTGTTTGCCGATCTCGTGCATGTATCGATACTTCCAATGCCGTGGTTCTTTCCAAGCGTAGGCCGGCTCGGGGGCCTTCGTCGCCATTACCGGTCTATCCTGAGGTTTCCCGGGCCCGCCGACAAATCGCTGCCGGTTCTAAGCTCATGCCAGGCCGGCGCACACCATTGGTCAACTAATGGCCATATGCCACCAAATTTTCACCTACCATGAACCTTGGCAGGATAGACGGATGCAGCACCGGAGGACCGGCCGCTGACGGGCCGCTGCCTTGCCAGAACCCGGCGGCCCGCCGTTTCCGGCCGCCATCTACCACGCGCCACTGGAATACGTCCATGTCATCCGGGGCCATCCCCAAGCTCAACCTGCGCACGCTGATCCTGCTGTTCACCTCGCTGGCCATCCTCGCCACGCTGTTGAACGACCTCTATGCCACCTACCGGATCCAGCGCGAGACGCTGGTGCGCAATTCGCTGGAGACCAACCGCGCGTACGCGGCGAAAGTCGCCCTGACCCTCGGCCAGAGCCTCGACGCCGACCTCGGCCGGCTGCGCTACAGCGCCCAGGTGATGGGCAAGGATTTCGCCTCCCGGGCGACGATGCAGGCCGAGGCCCGGCGCCTGGCGGAGCAGGACCAGAGCTTCAACACCCTGGTGATCGCCGATGCCCAGGGCCGGATTCTCGCCTCGCACCCGCCGGCGCTCAGTGTGGCCGGCCAGAACCTGCGCTCGCGGGAGCCGCTGGAACGGCGCCAGGCGATGATCAGCCCGGCCTTCAATTCGCTGGTGGGCAACCTGATCGTCTTCGTCTCCCACCCCATCCGCAGCCCGCAAGGCGAGTACCTGGGGCTGGTCGGCGGGACCATCTACCTGCGCAAGAACAACGCGCTCAACGAGATCGTCAGCAAGCACTTCCAGACCGACGCCTCGCACCTGTACCTGGTGGACGGCAACCGCCACCTGCTGTTCCACCCCGATGCCGACCACATCGGCAAGGCCGTGGGCCGCAACGCGGCGGTGGACGCCGTGCTGCACGGCGAGAGCGGCGCGATGCAGGTCACCGATGCCGACGGGGTGCAGATGCTGGCGGGCTATGCCCCGGTGCCCAACAGCGGCTGGGGGGTGGTCGTCCAGCAACCGATGAGCGTGCCCCTCGCCGCCCTGCGGGCGCTGATGCTCCAGGTGGTGCAGGGCATAGTGCCGATGATCCTGCTGGGGCTGGTCCTGCTCTGGTGGGCCGCCTCGCGGATCAGCCAGCCCCTGAGCAGGCTCGCCGACTATGCCGAGCAACTGGACGACTCCCGCGGCATCGGCCAGGTGAGCGCCTGGTACTACGAGGCCTGGCGCATCCGCCGCGCGCTGATCCAGGGCGCGCTGCTGACCCAGGAGCGCATCGGCAAGCTCAACCACCAGGTGCTCAGCGACCCGCTGACCGGCCTGGCGAACCGGCGGATGCTGGAGGACTGCCTGCGCGACTGGGCGCTGCTGGAGAAGCCTTTCGCGGTGATCAGCATGGACATCGACCATTTCAAGCGGGTCAACGACCAATACGGCCACGACGTCGGCGACAAGGTGCTGCAGGCCTTCGCCGGCCTGCTGCGGCAGAACTGCCGCGACGGCGACGTGCCCTGCCGGGTGGGTGGCGAGGAGTTCATCCTGCTGCTGCCGCTGACCGGCCTCACCGACGCCGCGGAAGTGGCGGAGCGGATCAGGCGCTCGCTGGCCGAGGCCGTCATGCCTCCGGCCGGGCAGGTCACCCTGTCGCTGGGGGTGGCCTGCTGGACGGCGGACCGGCCCGACGTCGCCGCCACGCTCAAGGAGGCGGATGAGCTGCTCTACCAGGCCAAGCAGGCCGGCAGGAACCGGGTGATGGTCCACGGCAAGGGGACCTCGACGACGGCCGCCTGACGAGCGCGTCGGCCAGGCAGGCTCACTCCAGCGGCGCGAGCCCGGCCTGGTCCTCCTCCCGGGTGTCGGGGTGCAGCGCCAATTCGATCCGGTGCGCGGCCTGCAGCAGCGCATCGGCATTCTCCTCGAGGCGTTTCGCGGCGGTGAGCAGGGCCGCGGCGGTAACGGGCGAGACGGCTTCCGCCGCGGCCTGGCGCAAGACCTGCACAGCGGAAGTCTCGTTGATGGCTGAGGCCAGCAATACCTTCCTTAGTCGTTCCATCTCCTCCTCCATCGTTGGTTGGAGCAGTGCAGGAATAGCTCTGAATTTGATGGGGTAGTGGATGAGCCGACAATCGGCAGTGTGGGGTTATGGCTTCGTTTGCGAGCCCTTGCATCCAACCTAACCCCGTCATTCCCGCGAACGCGGGACGCGGCTCCATCGCGAACAGCGCTTGCGCTGGCCCGAAGGGGAATAACCCAGTTGCCTTGGCTTGGGTGTTTCTGCGCCGCTCCGAGTTTGCCCGACCGTCTGGTTTCGCCCCCTCGGGCGAGTCCCTTTTGTCAAACGGTGGAAGGCCACCCCCGCAAAAAGGAACCAAAAAGGCTTGCCCCGCATACGGGCCCGATAAAGCCGGGCTACCCTCACGAACTCCCCCGCCACGGAGGCCCGCCCCGAGGGTACGTCCCTGTAGCCCGCGGGGCTCTCGCGACATCCATGTCGCATGACCTCCTGAGCACGGGTTTCGCTCGGCCTTCTGAAGGGGCGTTTCGGTGCGCTCGGCTATTTCTCTGGAAGTCCCAAGAGCAAACGCGCTTTTGCTTTTGCTTTTGTTCTTCGTAGGAGCGAGCTTGCTCGCGAACCCGGCAGTCACTGGGTTATTCCCCTTCGGGCCAGCGCAAGCGCTGTTCGCGATGGAGCCGCGTCCCGCGTTCGCGGGAATGACGAGGTTGAAGGATGATGCCTGACTCCAACGCCACTCCGAACAGCCCCCTCTCCCTTCAGGGAGAGGGCTGGGGAGAGGGTTACGGACTCCACCCCACACCTCTGCCAACCCTGACTCCGCTCCCCCTCCCTAACCCTCCCCCGCAAGCGGGAGAGGGGACCGTTCGGCGTGAAGTGCATTCACGAAGCTCCCTGACCCCACATCCGTCTAACCAAACCAATCGCGGACAGAGTCCGCTCCTACGGGTCCGGAATCATCAGGCATCGGAGCTTCGGCCAACGGCGTATAACCGCGAACGGTTATACGCCCTACGCGCTCACAGGATGACTCCGAACTTTCCGCCCGCTCCGGACGGCCCCCTCTCCCTCTGGGAGAGGGCTGGGGTGAGGGAACGGCGGCCAGGATTGAACACTCTTGCCGAACCCAGACACCGCTTGCCCTTCCTCGGGCGCCCCACCCTCACCAGCGCAACAGCCGCGGCCCCAGCAACGCCCCCAGCAGCGTCGGCAGCAGCATCCCCAGCAGGTACCAGATGCCCCAGAAGGGCACGCCCATTTCCGGGCAATGCAGGCAGTAGGCCAGGGTCGCTGTGGCGCCGGCCAGCAGGCCGCCGGCGGCGCCGGCCTGGCGCGGGCGTGTCGGCGCCAGGCCGCGCAGGGCCCAGAACACGCCGATGAAGGCCGGCAGCGAGAGCAGCGCGATGTTCAGCGGGCAGGTGCGCCAGGTGCGGCCGAAGATCAGGTCGGCGCGCGCCTCCAGCGGCGCGCCGGCCAGCGCCAGGGCGCCGCCCAGCCATACCAGCAGCACCGGCACGCACAGCGCGGCCCAGGCCGCGCCGCCGCGCACGCCTGGGCGCGCCAGGCGGCTGCACAGCCACAGCGCCAGCGGCGCCAGGCTGCCCGGCAGCGCGACCTTGGCCCAGAACAGCGGCGTGCGCGCCACCTGGGCGAGGTCGGCGCGCACGCCGTAGAGCGCCGCCACCAGCAGCAGTGCGCCCAGGCCGCCGCCCAGCAGGGCCAGGGCGAAGCGCCGGGCCAGGGCGTGCCGGTCCACCGCCGTTTCGCCGGCGGCCAGCAGGTCGATCAGCTCATCGGTCTTCATCGTTGCGCTTACCTCGAATCATGCCCGCCAGGGCCTTGAGCCCGCGGTGGATGCCTACTTTCACCGCCGAGCTGGACAGCCCGGTGAGCCGCGCCGTTTCTTCCACCGACAACCCTTCCAGCTTCACATGGACGATCGGCAGGCGCTGCCGCTCAGGCAGTCGCTGCAACAGGCGGCCGAGGTCGCGGCTGGCCTGCGCCGGTTCGCCGTCCTCGCTGGCGAAGAGTTCGTGATCATCCTCTTCCAGTGGCTGCTGCAGCGCCTCGCGACGGGCGTAGGCGCGGAAGTGATCGGCCAGCTTGTAGCGCGCGATGGCCTGCACCCAGGCGGTCAGCGGCTGCTCGGCGCGGTAGGTGTGGCGGGCGTTGTGCACGGCCAGCAGCACCTCCTGCAGCAGGTCCTCGACCTCCGCCGGGCGCTGCGCCAGGCGGCGGCGCAGGAAGGCCCGCAGGTGTACGCCAAGGGCGCCGAGAAAGTCGCGGTAGGCCGCGGCGTCGCCGGTCAGGCCACGCAACAGCAGGGCCTGGAGCTGCGCCTCGCGTGCGTTCAACTGCGCCTGGCTGGTAGTTCGTTGCATCGCTCGCCCTGGTTACACCGCGGATGAAATTTTTCTGCACGGCGCGCACCAGCCAGCATGCACACCCCGGCGGCATGAAAAAACCGGCCGCCGTTCAATACGTTAGGGCCGCGCCGGGGAAATCTCAAAAAAATTTTCGCGCACCTGTAACCGGATGGCGACAGGCGACGAACTGGTTCATGAGCCGACGGTAAGCCTCCGCCGGCCATCCCAATCTTTCGGAGACCGCACCATGAAAAGCATCGCCCTCGCTACCGCCGCCCTGACCCTCGCCTCCCTCGCCGGCGCCGCCCTGGCCGACGACATGAACACCCAGGCCGGCGCAGGCGCCGCCATGGAGAAATGCTACGGCGTGGCCCTGGCCGGCAAGAACGACTGCAAGGCCGGCGCCGGCACCACCTGCGCCGGCAGCGCCAAGAAGGACTACGACGGCATGCACTGGAAGAATGTCCCGGCCGGCACCTGCACCTCGATCAAGACGCCCCACGGCATGGGCTCGCTGACGCCGACCAAGGCCTGAGCGGAGGCCGCCGACCATGAACGCCATGCATGAACCGGGCGCCGGCCTGGGCCTGAAGGCCGAGCATTACTCCCAGGCCCTGGAATGCGACGCCGAGGGCCTGTGGTTCGAGGTCCACCCGGAGAACTACATGGTCGGCGGCCCGCGCCGCGCCTGGCTGGAGCGGATCGGCGAACGCCATCCGCTGTCGCTGCACGGGGTCTCGCTGTCCCTGGCAGCCGATGCACCGCCCGACGCGGCGCACCTGCAACGCCTGCGCGCGCTCGCCGAGCGCGTGCAGCCGATGCTGATTTCCGAGCACCTGGCCTGGTCGACCTGGCGTGGCCAGTACCTGCCGGACCTGCTGCCCTTCCCGCGCAGCCATACCGCCCTCGCGCGCATCGCCGAGAACATCCAGCGCACCCAGGACGCCCTGGGCCGGCGCATCGCCATCGAGAACCCCAGCCACTACCTGCGCCTCGACGGCCACGACTGGGACGAGATCGACTTCCTCACCGAACTGGCGCTGCGCACCGGTTGCGGCCTGCTGCTGGACGTCAACAACGTGCATGTCAGCGCCCACAACCTCGGCTTCGACGCCGCGCACTACCTCGACCGTTTTCCCGCCGCGGCGATCCTCGAAATCCACCTTGCCGGGCACAGCCACGACGAAGGCGGCGAACTGCTGATCGACTCCCACGACGCCGCCATCGCCGAACCGGTCTGGGCCCTTTACCAACGCCTGATCCAGCGCATCGGCCCACGCCCGACCTTGATCGAGCGCGACGACCACATCCCCGCATTCGGCGAATTGCTGGACGAGCGCGATGTCGCCCAGGCCATCCTCAACCTGGCGCAGGTGCCGGTATGAACAGCTCCCTCGGCGCCTTCCAGGACGCCTTCGTCGACGCCCTCTACCAGCACCCGGCGGGCGAGCTGGCGGTGCTGGCCGCGCAGCCGGGCTTCAGCGTCTACCGCAACACCGTGCTCAAGGGCTGCGTCGATGCCCTGTGCGACAACTTCCCCGCCGTCGAGCGCCTGGTCGGCCGCGAGTGGCTGGCCGCCGTCGCGGCGCTATATGCCCGCGAGACGCCGCCGAACGACGCGCGGCTGATCCTCTACGGCGAAGGCTTCGCCGACTTCCTCGATGCTTTCGAACCGGCCCGCCAGTTGCCCTACCTGGCCGACGTGGCGCGCCTGGACCGGCTCTGGCTGGAGGCCTTCGCCGCCGAGCAGGAACCCGCCCTGGCCCTGGCCGAACTGGCCGGCATGACCGCCACCGACCTCGCCCGCTGCCGCCTGCGCCCGCGGAGCAATGTGCGCTGGCGCTGGTTCGGCGGCCAGCCGATCTACAGCCTGTGGCGCTACAACCGCGAGGCGCTGCCCTTGCCGGAGGACATCCCCTGGCACGGCGAAGGCGCCCTGCTGGTGGGCAGCGCCGCGGGCGTCGCCTGGCAGCCGCTGGACCTCGGCGCCTGCGCCTTCCTCGACGCCTGCGCCGCCGGGCACGACCTCGACCGGGCCTCCGCCCTGGCGCTGCAGGCCCAGCCCGACCTGGACTTCACCGCCCTGCTCGGCCGCCTGCTGGCCGCCGCGGCCTTCGCCCCGCTCATCCTGCCCCACTGAGGAACCCGCCATGGACATCACCCACGCCCCGTCGACGAACCCCGGCCTGCGCCAGCGCTGGAACCGCCTGGCCGACGCCCTGCAGCGCCTGCTCGGCGAATCCTTCCTGTGCCTGGTGGCGCGCCTGGGCATCGCCTCGATCTTCTTCCTCTCCGGGCGCACCAAGGTGGAGGGCCTGCTGACCATCACTCCAAGCACCTACGAGCTGTTCCAGAGTGAATACGCGCTGCCGCTGGTCCCGCCGCACATCGCCGCGCACCTGGCCACCTACGCCGAGCACCTGTTCCCGCTGCTGCTGGTGCTGGGCCTGGGCACGCGCCTCTCGGCCCTGGCCCTGCTGGGCATGACCACGGTGATCGAGGTGTTCGTCTACCCCGACGCCTGGCCCACCCACCTGTCCTGGGCCGGCCTGCTCCTGCTGCTGGTCGCCCGCGGCGGCGGCCGGCTGTCGCTGGACCGCCTGCTGGGCATCCGCTGAGCGGCGCCGTCTCAGCCTTCGAAGATCGCCACGGCGCGGACGAACCCCGCCGAGGCGTGGCGGATCTTGTAAGGGAAGCAACTGACCAGGAAGCCGTCGGCCGGCAGCTGGTCGAGGTTGGCCAGCTTCTCCATCTGCCCGTAGCCGATGTCGCGGCCGGCCTTGTGGCCTTCCCAGATGAGCGCGGCGTCACCGCTTTCGGCGAAGCGTTCGCGGGTGTACTTGAAGGGCGCGTCCCAGCTCCAGGCGTCGGTGCCCACCACCCGCACGCCGCGCTGCAGCAGGTAGAGCGTGGCCTCGCGGCCCATGCCGACGCCGGCCTCCAGGTAGCCCGGCTGGCCGAACAGGCTGCCGGCGCGGGTGTTCACCAGCACGATGTCCAGCGGTTGCAGCGCGTGGCCGATGCGCGCCAGTTCCGTCTCCACTTCGGCCGCCGTCACCACGTGGCCGTCGGGCAGGTGGCGGAAGTCCAGCTTCACCCCCGGTTGTAGGCACCACTCCAGCGGCAGTTCGTCGATGCCGAAGGCCGGCTTGCCGCCGTCGGTGGTGGAGGCGTAGTGCCAGGGCGCGTCCATGTGGGTGCCGCTGTGGGTGGTGATCTGCAGGCGCTCGGCGGCCCAGGCCTCGTTGCCCGGCAGGTCTTCCTTGCGCAGGCCGGGGAACATCGCGGCCATTTCCGGCCAGCCCTGCTGGTGGTCCATGTAGTCGATCTTCGGCAGCAACGGCGGCGGGTCGGTATAGGGGTTGTTCTCCAGGCTCACCGAGAGGTCGAGCAGGCGGCGCTTGCTCAGGTTCATGCGGAAACTCCTTTGCGGGCGGCCGCGCGGCTGCGGCGCGGCGCAAGGTCGAGGGCGTTGCGCAGCAGCGCGGCGGCCGAGCCGTCGTGGCGGAAGCCCAGGGCGCGGGCCTGCGGCGTGCGCAGCGGCGGGAAGCGGCCGAACAGCGCTTCCAGCTGCGCGTCGGGCTCGAAGGCGATGCGCGCGCGGTTGGCCTCGCCGAAGCTGGCGGCCAGGGCGTCGAGCACCTGGGCGATGGACAGCTGCAGCACCGGCAGTTGCCACACGCGCCGCGCGCCGGGGTTCTCCAGCTCGGCGGCGTGCAGCAGGTTGTCCACGCAGCAGCGCGCCGACATCCACCAGGCACTGGCCTGCGGCGACACCGGGCAGGTGTAGGGCTCGCCGGCGGCGTAGGCGTGCAACAGGTCGCTCATGAAGGCCGAGCGCAGGCCGTTGGGCTGCCGCGGCCGGGCGACGATGCCGGGCAGGCGCAGGGCGCGGCCGTCCACCTCGCCGCGGCGGGCCAGGTCCTCCAGGGCGGTTTCCACCATCAGCTTGTGCGCGGCGTAGGACAGTTGCGGGTGCGCCGGCTGCGCCTCGTCCATGCGCGCCGGCAGCTCGCCGCCGTACACTGCCACGCTGCTGGCGTACACCAGCACCGGCGGGCGCTCGCGGTGGCGCAGTTGCTGCAGCAGTTCCAGGCTGGCCTGCAGGTTGACCTGGTAGCCCAGTTCGTACTGCGCCTCGGCAGCGCCGCCGGGCACGCTGACCAGGTGGAACACCACGTCGATGCCGTCGGCCAGCACCCGGCGCAGCAGCGCCGGGTCGGTGACGCTGCCGAAGTGGCGGCGCAGGCGGCGGTCGTCCGGCAGGCCGTCCAGTTGCTGGTCGAGCAGCAGCAGCGCGTCTATCCGCCGCCCGCGCAGCTCGCCCTGCTCCAGCAGGCGGCGGACCAGTTCGCGACCGACGAAACCATTGGCCCCGCTGACCATCACGCGCATGGCCAGCCCCCTTGCACCACGCGCTGGTCGATGGCGCCGAACAGCGCTTCGCCGTCCATGCCGCGGGCCTCCATGCGCACGCGGTCGCCGAAGCGCATGAAGCCGGTGCGCGGCGCGCCCTGGGCGAGGGTCTCGATGGCGCGGCGCTCGGCGATGCAGGCCGAGCCCACCGCGCGGTCGGCGTTGGACACGGTACCCGAGCCGATCAGGGTGCCGGCACTCAGCCTGCGCGTCAGGGCCGCATGGGCGATCAACTGGTGGAAGCCGAAGTGCATGGCGCCGCCGTGGGGGTGGCCGAACCATTCGCCGTTCCACTCGACGTGCAGCGGCAGGTGCACGCGGCCATCGCGCCAGGCCGCGCCCAGTTCGTCCGGGGTCACCGCCACCGGGGCGAAACTGCTGGCGGGCTTGGCCTGGAGGAAGCCGAAGCCGGTCTTCATTTCCCGCGGCGCCAGGGCGCGCAGGCTGACGTCGTTGAGCTGCAGCACCAGGCGTACGTGCGTCAGGGCGCGTTCGGCCGGGCAGCCCATGGGCACCGCGTCCACCAGCACGGCGAACTCGCCTTCGAAGTCGATGCCGTGGGCCTCGCTGGGCAGCGGGATGTCCGCCCGCGGGCCGAGGAAGTCGTCGCCGGCGCCCTGGTAGATCAGCGGGATGCTGTCGGCGCCGTCGATGGGCTCCAGGTCGAAGGCCTTCTGCATCAGCTCGCCATGGCTGAGGAAGCAGGAGCCGTCCAGCCATTGCCAGGCGCGCGGCAGCGGCGCGGCCAGCTGCGCCGGGTCGAGGGCGAAGGCGCCATCCGCCTCGTCGGCGTTCAGGCGCTGGTAGAGGCGTTGCAGGGCGGGTTCGACGGCGGGCCAGTCGTCCAGCGCCGCCTGCAGGGTGGCGGCGATGGCGCTGGCGTCCACCGCCCGCTGCAGGTCGCGGGAGACCACCAGCAGGCGGCCGTCGCGGCTGCCGTCGTTGAGGCTGGCGAGCTTCATGGCAGCAGCTCCTTCAGCGCCTCGGCGTAGCGGCCGTCGAGGAGGATGAAGACCATCCGCGCCATCTGCTCGGTGCGGTTGCTCCAGGCGTGGTTGGTGCCGCGTTGCACCACGATGTCGCCGCGCTTCAACTGCACTTCGCCTTCGTCCAGCACCAGCCACACCTCGCCTTCGGTGACGATGCCGTAGTCCAGGGTTTCGGTGCGGTGCATCAGCTTGTGCTTCGACTCGGCCTTGCCGGTGCCGGCGTGGGCCTGGCCGATCTCGGCGAAGGCGGCCGCCGCGTCCGCAGCGCTGACCTGGTTCTGCAGACTGTCCGGCGGGATGTCCACCACGCGGATCACGCTGCCCAGCGGGCCGGGGCTCAGTTGCAGCGGCTGGTTGGTCGGGTCATCGCCATTGTCCAGCGGCGCCGGGCTGGCGGCGCTGTTCCACACCTCGTAGAACACGGTGCCGGGCACCGCCTTGAGCGGGAAGACGTTGGGCGTCGGGCCGCAGCTGGCGACCACCGCCTGGCCCCGGGCGTCGTGCCCGGTGACTATGCGCTTGAATTCGGGAAGCTGTTGCATGGCATCTCCTTTCAATTGCCGTCGCCGATGGTGGTGCCACCGTCGACGATGAGGTTCTGGCCGCTGATGAAGGCGCCGCCGGGCGCGGCGAGCAGCAGCGCCAGGGCGGCCACCTCCTCGGGGCGGCCGACGCGGCGCAACGGGGTGAGCGCCAGACGGCGCCGCAGGACTTCGGGGTTGTCGGTGAGCGGACGGGCGAACGCGGTCTGGATCACCCCGGGGCTGATGGCGTTGACGCGGATGTTCGCCGGGCCCCATTCCACCGCCAGGTTGCGCGCCAGCTGGGCCAGGCCGGCCTTGGACAGGCCGTAGAGGCCCAGGCCCTTGTTGCCGCGCACGCCGGCGATGCTGGCCATCAGCACCACGCTGCCGCCGCCGCGCGCGGCCATGGCCGGCAGCAGCGCATTGGTCAGCCAGAGGGCACTGCGCAGGTTGACGGTGAGGGTCAGCTCCCAGTCGGCGTCGCTGGCCGTGGCGAGCGGGCCCATGTGCGGCGCCACGCCGGCGTTGCAGACCAGCGCATCGAGGCCGCCGAGGCGCGCCAGGGCCTGTTCCGCCAGCCTCTGCACGGCTTGCGGGTCACGCAGGTCGGCGGGCAGCGCGAGGGCCTCGATGCCCTCCTCCGCCAGCTGCGCCACGCTGCGCGCGCAGTCCTCGGCGTTTTCGCTGCTGATCGCCAGGCGCGCGCCGGCGCGGCCGTACTCGCGGGCGATGGCCAGGCCGATGCCGCGGGTGGCGCCGGTGATGAGCGCGGCCTTGCCGACCAGGGAGAAGAGTTCGCTCATAGCGCCTCCACCGCCGGCGCCGACCGGCCTCGGCGCAGCAGCACCAGGCACAGCGGGGCCAGGACCAGTTGGCCGATGGCGACCGCCAGCAAGGCCTGGGGCAGCTGCGGGTTGGCGCCGCCGCTGATCGCCAGCACCAGCAGCGGGCTGAGGAATTCACCGGCGAAGATGGACGCGGTGAAGCCGCCGGTGGCGCGGCCGCGCTGGTGGAAGCCGACCTGCAGCATCACCTGGGTGATCAGCGTCGGCAGCAGCAGGCCCACGCCCAGACCGTTGACCAGCACCGCCAGCACCACAAGCGCGTGGCTGTCGGCCAGGGCCATGAGCGCACCGCCCAGGCCAGCGGTGGCGAAGCCCAGGGCCAGCAGGCGCCGCGCCGGCAGCGTGGCGAGCAGGCGGAAGGCCAGGGCCCCGGCGAGCACGCCGAGTTGGTTGGCGCCCATGGTCATGCCCACCTGCTGCGGAGCGTCCACGTGCAGCAGCTGCAGCAGGTAGCCGGCCTGCACCGGGACGATGAACAGGCTGACGCCGGCCAGCAGGGTCAGCAGGTACAGCGGCGCCAGCGCGGCCCAGGGGAAGCCTTCGGCGTCCGCGCGCGCCGGCCCGGCATGGCGCACCTGCGGCTCCCACAGCAATGCCGCCATCAGCGGCAGGCACAGCAGGCCCACCGCGTAGAGCGCGAAGGGCGTGCGCCAGCCGCTCTCCCCCAGCGCCCCGCCCAGGCCCATGAACAGCGCGGCGGACAGCGAGGTGGCGACCATCTGCAGGGCGAACAGGCGTTCGCGGCGCTGGCCGTCGAAGTAGTCGCCCATCAGGGTGGTGCAGCAGGTCATGATGCCCGCCTCGGCCAGGCCGATGCCGGCGCGGCTGGCGACGATCAGCCCCAGCGAGTCGAGCCACAGCGGCAGCACCCCGCACAGGCTGTACAGCAACATGCTGGCCAGCAGAAGCGGGCGCCGCCCGATGCGGTCGGCGAGCAACCCGGCCAGCGGCGCCAGGAAGGCGATCACCAGCGCTGGCAGGGTCAGGGCGACGGGCACCAGCACGGCGGCGCCGGGGGTTTCGGCGAAATGCGCCTGCATGCGCGGCAGCACCGGTGCGATGAGCACCGCGCCGAGCACCGGCAGGCAGCTGCCGAACAGCAGTAGCAGGGCTTGCGCGGCTCCGGCGGGGCGTGCGGCGGTCATTGCGCACCTCCGCGCCGGAAACCCATGGGGCCGTGGCGATGGGTATCGCTTCGCTCAACCCATCCTACGCAGGTGTTCCTGCCGCACCTGTAGGAGCGGGCCCTGCCCGCGATTCGCGCCCAGGGGGCGCTCCTACATGTGAAGCCGGCATTCGATGGATTCAGGCATGGCATCGGGCGGTCCTCTGGTTGGGGTTCGGCTCGCAGCAGTCGCGGTCGTGGTGGACTTCCTCCAGGTGGTGCGCCGGCACGGCGGGTTGCGTCTGGCGCCGGGGCAGCAGGAAGTAGGCGAGCGCCGGCAGCAGGACCAGGGCGCCGACCATGTTCCAGACGAACATGAAGGCCAGCAGCACGCCCATGTCGGCCTGGAACTTGATGGGCGAGAAGATCCAGGTGCCCACGCCGATGGCCAGGGTCACGCCGGTGAGCATCACCACCTTGCCGGTGAACAGCAGCGCCCGGTAATAGGCGCTGGACAGGCTGGCGCCCTGGCGCAGCTGGGCCAGGACGATGCTCATGACGTACAGCGCGTAGTCCACGCCGATGCCCACGCCCAGGGCGATCACCGGCAGGGTGGCGACCTTCACGCCGATGCCCAGGGCCACCATCAGCGCCTCGCAGAGGATCGAGGTGAGCACCAGCGGCAGCACCGCGCAGAGCACCGCGCGCCAGGAACGGAAGGTCACCAGGCAGAGCAGGATCACCGCGCCGTAGACCCACCAGAGCATGTCGTGGTTGGCCTGCCTGACCACGATGTTGGTGGCCGCCTCGATGCCGGCGCTGCCGGCGGCGAGGAGGAACTTCGCCTGTTCGCTGTCGTTGTCGCGGGCGAAGGCCTGCACGCTGTCGACCACCCGCGCCAGGGTGTCGGCCTTGTGGTCGGTGAGGTAGGCGTACAGCGTCAGCAGGCTGCAGTCGTCGTTGTACAGGCCGCGCGGGGCGTTGGCGGTGACCATGTTCAGGGTGGCCTGGTTGTTCACCAGCTCGTACCACTTCGGGCTGCCCTCGGAGAGGCCCACCAGCACCCGGCGGTTGAGCAGCGCCAGGGAGTTGGTCGAATCCACGCCCGGCAGGCCGCGCAGTTGCCAGTCCAGGTCGTCGACGCGCTTGAGGGTGTCGTAGGCCGAGCAGGCGCCGGCCGGGGTCTGCACCATCACCGCGAACACGTCGCTGCTGGCGCCGTAGTGCTGGGTGACGAAGGCGTTGTCGCGGTTGTAACGCGAGTCCGGGCGCAGTTCCGGGGCACCGGCGTCGAGGTCGCCGATCTTCAGGTTGAGGCTCACCGCGTAGCCGCCGGCGGCCAGCAGCGCGGCCACCACTATGCAGAGGGCGGCCCAGCGGCGCTGGGTGAAGAGGTCGAGGAAGCGCCACACAGCGTGCTTGTCCGCCCCGCTCGCCTCGGCTTCCTCGGCGCGCAGGCTGCGCCGCGCCGCCTTCGGGCTGACGCCGACGTAGGACAGCAGCACCGGCAGCAGGATCAGGTTGGTGAAGATCAGCACCGCCACGCCGAGGCTGGCGATCACCGCGAGGTCCTGGATGACCTGGATGCGGATGATCATCAGCACCGCGAAGCCCACCGCATCGCACAGCAGCGCGGTGAGCCCGGCGAGGAACAGCCGGCGGAAGGTGAAGCGCGCGGCGACCAGGCGGTGCATGCCGCGGCCGATGTCCTGCATGATGCCGTTCATCTTCTGTGCGCCATGGCTCATGCCGATGGCGAACACCAGGAAGGGCACCAGCACCGAATATGGGTCCAGTTCGTAGCCCAGCAAGGGCAGCAGGCCCAATTGCCAGACCACCGCCACCAGCGAGCACAGCACAACCAGCGCGGTGCTGCGCACGCAGCGGGTGTACCAGTAGAGCACCGCGGCGGTGATGGCGATGGCGGCGGCGAAGAACAGCAGGATCTGCTTCAGGCCGTCGATCAGGTCGCCGACCACCTTGGCGAAGCCGGTGATGTGGATGTCCACGCCCCGGGCCTGGTACTTGCCGCGCAGGGCCTCCAGCTCATGGGCGAAGGTGGTGTAGTCCAGCGCCTGGCCGTCGGGGGTCTTCTCCAGCAGCGGCACGTAGAGGATGCTCGAACGCTGGTCGAAGGCCACCAGTTGGCCGATCTCGTTGGAGCGCTCGACGTTGCGCTTGAGCGCTTCCAGGCTGGCGGCGCCGCCGTCGTAGCCGTCGGGGATCACCGGGCCGCCTTCCAGGCCGTCCTCGGTCACGCCGGTCCAGCGGGTGGACGGCGTCCACAGCGATTTCATCGCCGCGCGGTCCACGCCGGGCAGCAGGTACACCTCGTCGTTGAGCTGCTGCAGCACCTGCAGGTAGTGCTTGTCGTAGATGCTGCCTTGGGGGTTGGCCACGGCGATGCGCACGGCGTTGCCCAGGCCGGCCAGCTCCTGGCGGTGGTCCAGGTAGTTGAGGATGAACGGGTGCTCGCGCGGGATCATCTTCTCGAAGCTGGCGTTGAGCGTCAGCCGCGTGGCCTGCCAGCCCAGCAGCAGGGTCGCCGCCAGGCACAGCAGCAGGACCAGGCCGCGGTGGTTGAACAGGGCGCGTTCCAGCAGCGAGCCGGAAGCGCTGTCGAAGTCGTCGAGGCGGCCGCTGGACGGCGCGGGGGAAGTCGGGGCGTGCATGGCTCAGTCCGCTGTGCTGGAGGAGGAAGAAAGCGCCAGGCGGCGCGCGCCGGCCATGCCGACGGCCACCAGGGCGCCGTCGGCGGCGACGGTGGCGGCGCTCAGCGGCAGGCCGTCGGAGACCGGCAGCGGCGTTGCGGCGAACTCGCCCAGGCCGCTGCGCAGGAGCATGCCGGCCTGGTTGGCGAGCAGCAGCTGGCCGCCGGCCACGCGGATGCCGTTGAGCGAGGCCGGGATGGGATTGGCCAGGGCCTGGAAGCTGGCGCCGCCGTCGTCGGAGGCGAACAGCTTGCCGCGCAGGCCGCCCACCAGCAGCCGGCCGCTGGGCAGCACGGCAGCGACGAAGTAGCTGCCCTCGTAGGGGCCCTGCAGCGCCTCGAAGCGCTCGCCGGCGTCGCGCGAGCGCAACAGCAGGCCCTGTTCGCCGGCGATGTAGAGGTCGCTGCCCTGCCCCGCCACGGCATAAAGGTGCAGGCCCTGGGGGTTAGGCAGATGGCCCATCCACGACTGCCAACTGCGACCGCCGTCGGCGGTGGCCAGGGCAAGGCCGTAGGCGCCCAGCACCAGGCCGTGGCGGGCGTCGCTGAAATGCACGGCCAGCAAGGGCTTGTCGGCACCGTCGGCCACCAGGCGTTGGGCGGCGGCGACACGGCCGATATCAGCCGCGGCCTGGGCAGCCTGCAGTTCCAGGATGGCGGCGCGCCTGCCGTCCAGTTGCAGGTTCCAGTGCTCGCCGCCGTCGTCGCTGTGCAGCACCACGCCGGCATGGCCCACGGCCCAGCCGTTGCGTGCATCGACGAACTGCACGGCGACCAGGCTGGCGCTCACCGGCACCGCGCTCGCCTGGCGCCAGCTGGCGCCGTTGTCGTCGGAGAGCAGCACCACGCCGCGCTCGCCCACCGCCACCAGGCGCTGGCCGGCGCGGGTCACATCCTGCAGCACCGCGTGCAGGGCCTGGGGGCCTTGCACGGCGGGCTGGGCCAGCACGTCCGGGGTACCTGCCGCGAAGGCCGGCGGCAGGGTACAGCAGGCCGCCGCCAGGAGCAGGCCGGAAAGCATTTTGTTCATCGCACGCAACCTTGGTTTTTCTTGTAGTCGAAGCGGAGTCGCTGGGTTCCCGCATTCGCGGGAATGACGGGGACAGTACGAAGTCTCCCTTCGTCATTCCCGCGAACGCGGGAATCCAGTGGCGTAACGGGCCGGGTTCGCGAGCAAGCTCGCTCCTACGAAGAGCGTGGCGCCCCTGTAGGAGCGAGCTTGCTCGCGAACGCTTTCAGCGCACGCCCTCGCCCGCCATGGCGTCGGCGGTGAACACCGAGTCCTTGTACGGCGGCACGATGCGGTACTGCTCGTTCTTGCCGGCGAACAGGTCGCCGGCGAACCAGGCGCCGGAGAGCAGGTCGTAGAAGCCGTTGGTGAGGGTCACCACGCCGGGCAGGTCGGGCAGCACCACCGGCGAGGTCCAGAGCACCTTGGCCAGTTGGCCGCGGGCGTCGTAGCGCTCGCCCAGCACCGCCGCCCAGGTGTCTTCGTCCAGGTAGTAGGTGCTCTTCGGCATCACGTGGCGCTGGCCGCTCTTCAGACTCGCTTCCACCACCCAGACGCGGTGCTTCTCCCAGCGCAGGGCGTCGGACTTCAGGTGGTGCGCATCCAGCAGCGCCTCGGGGCCGGCGGCGCTGAACACCTTGTTGGCGTTGTAGGGGATGTACATCTCCTGCTTGCCCACCAGTTTCCAGTCGAAGCGGTCGATGCGGCCGTTGAACACGTACAGCTCGTCGAAGCTCATGACCCCGGCGGTGGCCGGCGTCGGGGTGTCGCAGCAGGCGTTGGGCAGGCGGCGCACGCGGCGCTGGCCGGGCAGGTAGGTCCACACCGAGGCCTTGTCGGCGTTGAGGTTCTCAAGGCCGGTGATGGCCTCGCCGGCGCGCAGCGGCGGGCCGTCGTTGATCATGCGGATGGACCAGAACACGCCCCGCTCGCCGGCACCGCCGGGCAGGTACCAGGGCATCTGCAGGTCCGAGCGCGAGTCGTTGGTCAGCACGTGCTTGCCGTCGGCGGTGGTCAGGTACTGGGTGAAGCTGGCGTGCCAGGAGGCGCCGCGCCAGCGCAGCAGGTGGTTCCAGATGGCCTCGGCGCCGCTCTGCGGGATGGGGAACGGGATGCCGCCGGCGGCGCCCTCGGGCATCGGCCCGGCCGGGCCGTCCACCAGCTTGCCGCTGGTGGCGTTGGCGAAGGTGGCGTCGTACACCGACTGCGGCGCGGCGGCGCTACGGTGCGTCGGGTAGACCTCCAGGCGGTAGCTGTCGGGGTACTTCTTCAACATCGCCTGCACCCCGGGGGTGAGCTGCCCGGCGTACTGCGCCATGTTCTGCGCGGTGATGGTGAACAGCGGCTTGTCGGCGGCGAAGGGGTCGCCGCGCTTGCCGCCGTCCTTGTAGGCCGGGTCGGCCTGGGTGTAGCCGCCGGTCCAGGCCGGGATGCTGCCGTCGGCGTTGCCGGCGCGCTCGCCGCCCAGCGGGGTGAGCGTGGTCCTGAGCTTGCCCGCCTCTTCGGCGGAGACGGCGGCCAGGGCGCCGTGGGCGAACAGCAGGGAGGCACTCAGGGCGGTGAGCAGGGAAACGACTTTCTTGTTGTGTTTCATCGGGCAGTCCTCGGTCAGAAGGTGCGGCTGACGGTGAAGGCGATGAAGTCGCGGTCTTTCAGCGACTGTTCGAAGGTGTAGTGGTTGTCGGCGTCGAGGAAGGTGTTCTGCGGGCCGTAGTAGTGCGTGTAGGTCAGGCCCAGGCTCCAGGTGTTGAGGTAGCTGCCCTTCAGGCCGATGTTGATGTCGCCGCCGTGGTCGCTGCCGAAGCCGGTGCCCAGGGCCTCGGAGGCGCCGTTGGTGTAGCTCGCGCCGAGCGGCACCGAGAGGTCCAGGCCGGGGTAGATCTGCCGGTACATCGGCTCGTACACCAGACGCAGGCTGGTGGCGTCGCGGTCGGCGTTGGGGTCGATGGCGTCGCGGTTCTTGCTCACGCTCAGCACCCGGTTCCAGGCGATCTCGCCGAGGAAGCTCGACTCGCCGGCGATGAAGTTCGGCTCAAGGCTGGCCAGCCAGGAGAAGTTGGCATGCAGGGTGCGGCCGGTGGCGTAGAGCGGGTCGTCGCTGTTGTTGATGGCCTCGCCGACGGCCAGGGCGTGCTGGTTGGTGGAGGCCAGCGGCTGGTTCCAGCGGGTGGAGACTTCGCCGGCGACGTTGAAGTTGCCCAGGGTGGTGGAGAAGCTGCCGCCCAGGGCGCTGATGCCTTCGGGGTACACCCAGTAGAACTCGCCGGCCTTGCCGGTGAGCGGGTTGAGGTTGGCGAAGTCGCTGCGCACGTTCAGCTGCGGCGACTTGTCATGGAAGCGGATGGCGTACAGGCCCCAGTCCACCGTCTCGGTGCGCCAGCGCAGTTGCACGCCGCCCTGCCCCGAGTCCTTCGCCTCCTTGTCGTTGCCGTGGTAGAAGGCCAGCGGCTGGCCGCCGGGCATCACCGGCGAGCCGATGTACATGCGCTCGGCGCCGTCGCCGAAGAAGTCGTCGGTGGAGAAGTAGCTGCCGGCGGCCGGCAGGCGGTTGGCCTCCCACTCGAACTGGTAGTAGGCGCCGATGGACACGTCCGGGGTCAGCTGCAACTGGCCGGAGACCTGCTGCACCGGGCGGATCAGTTCCTTGAACTGGGTGTTGGGCACCGACAGGCCCTTGACCACGTCGATCGGCGCCATGCCGCCGGCGATGCCGTTCATGCCGTAGAACAGGCTCTCGCCCCACTGCATGGCGTACTGGCCCAGGCGCCCGGAGAGCGGCATGCCGGCCAGCTCGGTCTTGCCGAAGACGAAGGCGTCGAGCAGCTCGCCCTTGCGCCCGTGCAGGGTGCGGGTGTCGTCGGTGAATTCGTCGTAGTCCACCGAATAGGCGTTGGCGCGGCTGGGGTCGTTGGCGTCGGTGCCGCGGTTGTAGACGTCGTCGTACCAGGCCGCGCCGCTGACCCGCGCGCCGACGTCGCCGTAGGTCACGTCCAGCTCGGAGAGCAGGTCGAGGCGGTTGGAGATCAGGCCCTTGTCGAAGTTGCGGTCGCCGTCGTCGAGGTTCAGCGCGGTCTGGCCCTCGCTCAGCTTGCTGCTGGCGTCCTGGGTGCGCCAGGCGGCGCTGTACTTCAGGGTGTTGTCCCAGCGCGCCCGCAGGTCGGGGTTGCCGGTGTCGAATTCGAAGGCCTGGGCCTGGCCGGCGGCCAGGGCCAGCAGCGCCAGGGTGAGGGGCTTGAGCGGCGGCAGCGGCCGCACGGTTGCACGCTTGTCAGCGGACATCGAGGTCACCTCTTTCTTGTTCTTGTGCGTTGGTGTTGGCATGGGCCGCGGCGCGCCGGCAAGGCAGGGCGCGCCGGGCCGTGGGATCAGATGGGCTGCGCGGTGACCTCCAGCATCTGCTTCACCAGGCCGATGCGGTCGAAGGACGGGTCCTGGGCGATCTCCTTCTCGCCAGCCAGCAGGGACTTCCCGGCGATGAATTTGCAGCGCTCGAAGCGCCGGCCCATGAAGCGCTGCAACTGCTCGGCCAGGCTGCCGCCGGCGGTCAGTTCCTCGGCCAGCACCACCGCGTCCTCGATGGCCATGCCGGCGCCCTGCCCCAGGTGCGGGGTGGTGGCGTGGGCGGCGTCGCCGATCAGCAGCACCCGGCCGCGGTGCCAGGGCTCGTCGACGAACACCGCTTCCAGCGGCTTGTAGACGACCTCGGCGCTGTCGGTGATCTGCTCGCGCAGCTCGCCGATCAGCCCGCCGAAGCCGGCCAGGCGCTGGCGCAGGCCCTCGGCCAGGCCGGCCGGGTCCATCCAGGGGTTGCCCGGCTCGTGGGAGGTGGTGAACAGGTACATCAGGTCGTCGGCCAGGGGCACCAGGCCGGCGTTGCCCGAGGGGCCCTGGTAGTTGGCCAGGTGATCGATCTGCGCGGCGCGGCGGAAGTTGTGCCGCCACACCGACTGGCCGGTGAAGCGTGGCTGGTACCTGTCGCCGAACAGCAGCCCGCGGACCCGCGAGTACAGCCCGTCGGCGCCCACCAGCAGCTGGTAGCGGCCCTGGCTGCCATCGCTGAACAGCACGTCGACGCCGCTGGCGTCCTGCTCGAAGCTCTCCACCGAGGTGCCCAGGCGCACGCGGGTGCCCAGCTCGATGGCGGTTTCGCTGAGCACCTTGTGCAGCGCGCGGCGGGAGATGCCGACGTTGGCCGGGTACTGCGGCCCCGCCAGGCGCTGGCCGGGGATGCGCGCCAGCTGCTGGCCGGCGGTGGTGTAGATGGCTACGTCCTCGAAGGCGTAGGCGGCGTCCAGGTAGGCGTCGAGCAGGCCCAGGCGGTGCATCTCGCGCACCACGTTACTCTGCTGGATGATGCCCACGCCGTAGACGGTCCACTCGGTCTTCAATTCGACCAGGTCGACGGCGATGCCCTTGCGGCGCAGGGCGATGGCGGCGCACAGCCCGCCGATGCCGCCGCCGACGATCAGCACGTTGCTCACAGTGTTCATGGCGTCTCTCACGTGTTGTTCTTGTTGTCCGCACCGACTGGCGGTGCGGCCGTTCTCCGTGCCCCGGGGCACAGCTTCCCGGCGGGGCCGGGCCTTGACCAATCGAGTCCGCGGATGCGACCTATCGCGCGGCGCGATACCTCAGCCCCGCAGTTGCGCCAGCGGCAATAGCAGCCAGCCGTCCTTCTCTTCATGCACCAGCGCCGCCAGCGACTGCCCAAGGCACGGGCCGTACACGCATTCGCCGTCGTGCGGGCGGAAGCGCGCGCCGTGGGCGTAGCAGATGACCCACTGGCCATCGGCGCTGAGGAACCTGTCCTTGCGGTACTCCAGGGGCACCTGCAGGTGCGGGCAGCGGTTGCGGTACACGCGCACCTGGCCGCGGTGGCGCAGGGCGAACAGCGCGTCCGTGCCCTCGCCCTGCGGGTCGAAGCCGCGCGCCTGGCCCTCGGCCAGCTCGTCGAGCCGGCACAGCGCCACGCAGGCCACGGCTCAGCCCTGCTTCGGCGGCGGGCCGCTCGGCGCCCAGTTCTCCCGCGAGGTGAAGAGGAACAGCTGCGAGGTGTCCGCCGACATCGGCGCCTGGCGCGCGGCCCAGTCGTCGTCGTGCTTGTCCATGTCGGCGTCGTACTCGATGTGGCAGCCCAGCGGGCTGTTGAAGTACCAGAACCAGTTGGAGCCCAGCAGGTGCCGGCCCGGGCCCCAGAAGCTGGTCCAGCCCTTGCGCTCGAAGCGCCGGCCGGCCAGCAGCACTTCGCTGCCGCTGCCCAGGTGGAAGGTGAAGTGCTCGCAGCCCTGCATGTGCGGCGGCGTCTGGATCATGAACAGGCAGTGGTGGTCGTCCATGCCCGCCGAACGCATGAAGGGGCCGACGCCGACGAAGCTGTCGGTGGTGACGAAGCCCAGTCGGTCGCGGTAGAAGGCCTCGCCCTTGGCGACGTCGGGCGCGAAGTAGACGACGTGGGACAGGGTGCGCGGCAGCGCCGGCATGTCCGGGGTGATGCCCAACTGGTTGAGCGGGCGCTGCGGCGCGCTGCCGGGGGCGTTGGTCAGGTCGGCCGGGGCCTCGAAGGGCCGCCGGCAGCTGACCTGGAAGGCGATGGCGAAGCCCAGATCGTCGACGCAGTGCAAGGCGCCGGCGGCATCGCGGCGCACCTCGCGGTCGCGCCCCAGTTCGTCGGCGATGGCCTCCAGGTCGGCGGCGCTGGCCACGCCGTAGACGGTCTCGCGCAGCGACGGCGTCGGGCCCAGGGCCGGCGGCAGGCTAGCGTCGTCGCCACGGCGGATGACGATGGCGGTGCCATCGAGGGCTTCGAAGCGCCCGCCGTCGGCGGTGAGTTGCACGGCCGACAGGCCGTAGTCGCGCAGGCAATCGGCACAGGCCTGGATATCGTCGACGCCGAAGACCAGGGCGTCGAGGCCAAGGATGTTCATGGCTACCACTCCATTGAAATTATGATTCGGCGCCGGGCAGGGGGCCGCCGGTGGTGGGTCGCCGCGGCACGGGGGCCGCTCGACTGGAGCGCAGGTTGCTGGGCGGGGCGGCCCCCTGACCAATCGCATGTGGGGATGCGAGACATCGCCGATCGCGATACCTGGGCGCGGGCCCATGGCGGTGGGCGTTTGCCGCCCACTCATGACGAGGCGCTATTGACGTATCGGGAACGCGGCGGGAAGGTATCGCGAAAATAACTACAACAAGCCTGAGCCATCTGCCATGCGATTCCATCACCTGGACCTGAACCTCCTGGTGGCGCTGGATGTGCTGCTGGAAGAGCAGAACATCACCCGCGCCGCCGAACGCCTGCACATGACGCAGTCGGCCACCAGCGGCGTGCTCGGCCGCCTGCGCGCCTTCTTCGAGGACGAGCTGCTGGTGCAGGTCGGCCGCAAGATGCAGCCAACGCCCTATGCCCTGGAACTGGCGGGACCCGTGCGCGAGGTGCTGCTGACCATCCGCTCCTCGATCACCGCCAAGCCGGTGTTCGACCCGGCCAGCAGCAAGCGCCACTTCCGCCTGGTGACCTCGGACTACCTGATCAGCGTGCTCTTCGCCCAGGTGATCCAGAAGATCCACCAGCAGGCCCCGCACATCACCTTCGAGATGCTCAGCCCCGGCGACAACAGCGCCGAGCTGCTGATGCGCGGCGAGGTGGACATGATGATCGTGCCCGAGCGCTACATCATCGACGGCCACCCGGCGCAACTGCTGTTCGAGGAGGACCACGTCTGCGTGGTCTGGCGCGACAACCCCGTGGTGGGCGAGAGCCTGACCCTGGAGCAGTACATGCAGATGGGCCACATCTCGGTGGGCTTCGGGCGCAACCGGCACCTGAGCATCGAGGACTGGTTCATGAGCCAGTACGGCTTCAACCGCCGCCTGGAAGTGATCACCAACGACTTCAACACCCTGCCCCAGCTGCTGGTCGGCACCCAGCGCGTGGCCACCATGCACCGCCGCCTGGCCGAGCTGTACGCGCGCTACCTGCCGCTGCGCATCCTGCCGCCGCCGGTGAAGATCCCGGTGATGCGCGAGTACATGCTCTGGCACCGCAGCATGGAGGGCGACCCCATGCACCGCTGGCTGCGCGAGCGCATCCACGACTTCATCCAGAGCCTCGACCAGCAGCCCGAAGCCCTGCGCCACGCCGGCTGAGCCCGCCCATCGCCCCGGCCGCCGGCATGGAGCCGGGGCATCGCGTTTGGCGATACCTCGCATCCCCACTCGCGATTGGCGCGCCGCCGCCCCGCCTGCGTACCTTGCCGTCGAACCGCGCCCTGCGTGCCTGCCGCCATTCCCGGGCGCCGGATACATCGACCGCAGAAGGACAACAAGAATGTTCCGCTACTTCCCCACCAATTACGTCTGGAACCTCTCGGTGGACCTGGCCATCGAGATGGGCGCCCGCCTGGGCGAGATCGAGGAAATGTGCGCCCCGCTGCAGGAGGCCGCGAAGCAGCCCGACGCCGCCGGCACCCAGGCCTTCCGCGAGACCTGGTCGAAGATGGCCGACAAGCTCTGCGGCCTGGCCGAGGAAGACGAGGCCGCCGGCCGCCTGCTCTCCGCCGGCGAGAAGTACAACCGCGCCGCCACCTACTACCTCACCTGCGAACGCCTGCAGGCCCACGGCGCGCCGGGCCGCGAGGCGCTGTACCAGCGCTTCCTGCAGACCTTCGCCCGCGGCATCGCGCTGGCGAAGGAGAACTGCGAGCGCGTGGAGATCCCCTACGAGGGCAAGCACATCGCCGGCCTGTACGTGCGCGCCGAGGGCGTCGCAGGCCCGGCGCCGCTGCTGGTGCAGGTCAACGGCCTGGACTCGACCAAGGAAATGAAATACCGCGTCGGCCTGCCGGCCTGGCTGGCGAAACGCGGCGTGGCCTCGCTGATCATCGACCAGCCCGGCACCGGCGAGGCCCTGCGCCTGCAAGGCCTGACCGCGCGCTACGACAGCGAGCACTGGGCCAGCCGCGTGTTCGACTGGCTGGAAACCCGCGAGGACGTCGACGCCAAGCGCATCGGCCTGGAAGGCGTGTCCCTGGGCGGCTACTACTGCCCGCGCGCGGTGGCCTTCGAACCGCGCTTCGCCTGCGGCGTGGTCTGGGGCGCCAACCACGACTGGCGCGACGTGCAGAAACGCCGCCTGGAGAAGGAAGGCGACTTCCCGGTGCCGCACTACTGGGCGCACGTGCGCTGGGTATGGGGCGCCAAGGACATGGACGACTTCATGCGCATCGCCGAGAACGTCCACCTCGACGGCGTGCTGGAACGCATCCGCGTGCCCTTCCTGGTCACCCACGGCGAGAAGGACTCGCAGATCCCGCTGAAATGGGCGCACCGCACCTACGAGCAACTGGTGAACAGCCCGAAACGCGAGCTGAAGATCTTCACCGAACGCGAAGGCGGGGTGCAGCATTCGAGCTTCGACAACAGCATCAATGCCGGACAGTACATCGCGGACTGGGTGGCGGAGACGCTGGGTGGGCGTACGGACTGAGGGCGCACAGAGCCGACTTCGGCGAAGCGCTTTCGTAGGATGGGAGGCGATGGCGCCGGACCTGAGAGCACCCTCTCCCTAACCCTCTCCCTGAAGGGAGAGGGGACCGTTGGGCAGAGTTGGATGTTCTGGAGTTAGCCGGCTGGCACGGAGATTGCCGTCTGGAACCCGGCCTCCTCTCGGCAGAGTTAGCCGGCCTGCACAGGGATTGCCATCTGGAACCAGACCTACTCTCGGCACGGACAGCCCTCTCTCCCGCTTGCGGGAGAGAGGCCGTTGGCCAGGGTTGGATGTTCTGGAATTAGCCGGCTAGCACGGAGATTGCCGTCTGGAACCAGACCTACTCTCGGCACGGACGCCCCTCTCTCCCGCTTGCAGGAGAGAGGGCCGTTGGGCAGGGTTGGATGTTCTGGAGTTAGCCGGCTAGCACAGAGATTGCCGTCTGGAACCAGACCTCCTCTCGGCACGGACAGCCCCCTCTCCCGCTTGCGGGAGAGGGTTGGGGAGAGGGGCTCTTCGCTCTGGAAGCAGGCGCGGAATCGGCGGATAACGCCTGGGCGTTATCCGCCCTACGATCCCGCCATCCGGCAACCTGTAGGAGCGGGCCCTGCCCGCGATTTCGCGCGCAGGGCGCGCTCCTACAGGGAAATGGCGTGGGCGGGGCGGCGTAGGAGCGAGCTTGCTCGCGAACAGGCCTCGCTGCTGGGCTGATTCGCGAGCAAGCTCGCTCCTACGAAAAGCAACAGCCCTGCCCTACGCCGGCACCCGCGTCCCGTGGAACGACGCGATCCGCCAGCCCTCCTCGCCCTTCACCCACAGCTGCGTGGCGAAGCCCTCGGCACGCACCGGCTCGCCGCCGCCACGCTTCTGCAGCAGGTTGCACTGCGGCCCGCTCATCAGCGCCAGGCCATCGCCGAACAGGCGCACCTGCAGTTCGCCGCGCTCCACCGCCAGGTAGCGCACGGCGTGGCGGGCGTAGTCCAGGTACTGCGCCTTGTCCTGCACCAGGCCGGTGGTGTGCACGTACAGCAGGTCGTCGGCGAATAGCCACTCCAGGCCGGCGTGGTCTTCTTCCACCAACGCGCGCTGGCGTTCCTGCTCCAGGGCCAGCAGTTCGCTACGGATATCGTTCATCGGGTTTCCCTCTTGGTTTGATGGCGGCGGCATCCTCGCCCCGGCCGCCGCGGCGGGAAAAATCGCCATTGGCCATGCCTGCCATCGCCACTGCCGATACCTGTCCTGCGCCGCGTCCCCCCTGCCTGGAACCCGGACGCCAAGCGCCCTGGACCACGTATCGACACCATCGATGGCCGGGCATCGACAGCATCTGTTGGTCAGCCGGGCCGGCGCCGCCCTAGCCTGCCGGCACAACAAGAAGCCGAGGAGAAACCGCCCATGGGCGCCCTGCACCTGCACTGCTCCACCCTGTTCGACGGCACCGGCCTGGAGGCCCGCCACGCCCAGACGCTGATCATCGACAACGGCCTGATCCGCCATGTCGGCCCAACCGCCCAGGCCCCGCGGCCGCAGCCGGGCGACCGCGAGGAACGCGCCGCCTTCGTCATGCCCGGGCTGGTGGACGTGCACACCCACCTGGCCTTCGGCAACGCCCAGAGCGAGGAAGACATCGATATCTGGACCAGCGACGAATTCCGCGCCCTGCGCGGGCTGTTCTTCGCCCAGCACGTGCTCGCCGCCGGTGTCACCTCCATGGTCTGCCCCGGCGACAGCGGCCAGCTCAGCATCGCCGTGCGCAACACGGTCAACGCCGGGCTGTTCGAGGGCCCGCGCATCGCCGCCAGCAGCCGCGTTATCACCAACCGACAGAGCCTCAACGACTGGTTCCCCAGCCGCGTCGGCGCGCCCGAATACTTCACCGCCGCCCTGGTCACCAGCCGCACCGAGGCCATCGCCGAGATCCGCAAGCAGGCCAAGGACGGCGTCGACCTGATCAAGATCGCCATGGACGGCACCCACCGCCGGCCCAACGGCGAGATCATCGCCGCCTTCACCGCCGACGAGACCCGCGAGATGGTCGAGGAAGCCCACCGCCTGGGCTGCCGGGTGGCCACCCACGCCTACGGCCGCGAGGCGGTGATGTACGCCGCCAGGGCCAGGGTGGACCTGGTGTTCCACGCCTTCTACATGGACGACGCCTGCATCGAAGCGCTGCTGGAGGCCGGCAGCGTGCTGGCCCCGACCATGACCTTCCCGCAGAACACCGTGGACTTCTGCCAGCCCCACGACCCGGCCATCGCCACCGGCTACGCCGGCTACTGCGCACGCACCCTGGAGCTGGGCACCCCGGTGCTCAAGCGCGCCAAGGCCGCCGGCATCCCCTTCGCCTGCGGCAGCGACAGCGGCTTCGCCGTCACCCCCTACGGCGAATGGCATGCCCGCGAGCTGGAGCTGCTGGTCACCCGCCTGGGCTTCACCCCGGCCGAGGCGCTGTACGCCGCCACCAACGTCGGCGCCCGGCTGATGCCGCGCGGCGAGACGCTGGGCACGCTGGAAGCGGGCAAGCAGGCCGACCTGCTGCTGCTCGACGGCTCGCCCCTGGACGACATCCGCATCCTCCAGGACCGCCGGCGCCTGCAGGCCGTGTACAAGGCCGGCGAACCGGTGCGCCTGCAACGCACGGCGTACAACCCCAAGCAGGTGTCGGACTTCAACTCGCTGAAATGGACCGACCTCTACACCCGCGACCGCGTCGCCCAACTCGGCAAATGGAGCCTGTGAGCATGCCCACCCTCGACTTCGAACGCGCCGCGCAACTGGCCGCCGCCACCCTGCGCCATGCCCGAAGGCTGGGCCTACGCCCGCTGGCCGCCGCGGTGCTGGACGCCGCCGGCCACCCGCTGGCGGTGCTGCGCGACGAGCAGGCCAGCTTCCTGCGCCCGCAGATCGCCAACGGCAAGGCCCGCGGCTGCCTGGGCATGGGCTTCGGCGGCCGCGAACTGGCGCGCCGCGCCCAGGCCATGCCGGCGTTCTTCGATGCGATCAACAGCCTGACCGGCGGCGAGGTGATCCCGGTGCCCGGCGGCATCCTGCTGCGCGACGACGCCGGCAACCTGCTCGGCGCCATCGGCGTGAGCGGCGACACCTCCGACAACGACGAACGCTGCGCCCTGCTGGCCATCGAGGAACTCGGCCTGCACGGCGACACTGGCGACGCTCAGGCCTGATCCAGCCTTGCGGCCTGCTCCGCCAGCAATCCGCGGAGCCAGGCCAGCGCCGGGTCCAAGTCCTGCTGCGGGTGCCACTGCAACAGCTGCGGCGCCGCCGGGAAGGCCAGCGGCGCCGGCAGCACCCGCAGCGGGTAGCGCCGCGCCAGGGCCTGCGCCTGGCGGCGGAACAGCGTGGCCACCCGCGGCGTGCCGACGATGAACTCAGCCATCAGCGCGAAGCTCTGCACCGCCACCGCCACGCGCCGTTCGATGCCCAGCTCGCGCAGGTGCAACGCGTCCATGGCCAGGTTCTGGCCGTCGGCGAACTCGCGCAGCACGTGCTCGGCGGCGCAATAGTCGGCCAGGCTCAGTCCCTCGGCGAAGGCCGCTTGCCCGGCGCAGACGATGCAGCACAGCTCGTCGCTGAGCAGCGACATCTGCGGGTAACGGGCATTCACCCGGCGCTGCGGCACTATCACCAGGTCGCTGCGGCGGTATTCCAGGGCCTCGGCGACCACGTCTCCATCACGCGGCAGCGGCAGGTCGCGCACCACCAGCGAGGCCCCCGGCGCCAGTCGCGACAGCTCGCGGCTGGCCGCCGGCAACAGGGTCGCCGCCACGTAGTCGGAGGCCACCAGGGTGAAGCGCCGGTCGCAGCGTGAAGGCTCGAACACCACCGCCGCATCCACCACCTCGCCGGCCAGGGCCAGCGCCTCGCGCACCTTCGGCAGCAACTGGCGGCCCAGGGCGCTGGGCACCAGGCGCCGCCCCACCGGCAGCAGCAGCGGGTCGTTGAAATGCTCGCGCAGGCGCGCCAGCGCCGCGCTGGTGGCCGACTGGCCCAGGTGGAGGCGTTCGGCGGCCCGGCTGACGCTGCACTCGTCGAGCAGCGCGGCCAGGGCCACCAGCAGGTTGAGGTCGAGACGACGGTAGCGCATGGGCGCTTTATACCCCGCGCGCCGCCGGCGACGGAGCGCGTTTGCCGCTGGCAGGTATCGCGCCGGGCGATACCTGCCTGCGCCTACCCTGCGAAACGCCGCGCCAGGAAAGGCTCCAGCGGCACCGACGGCGCCAGGCCCGAGGCCTGCTCGGCCAGCAGTTGGCCGGTAATGGCGCCCAAGGTCAGGCCGATATGGCCGTGGCCGAAGTTGTAGAACACCTGCGGCAGGCGCCGTGCAGGGCCGAGCACCGGCTTGCTGTCCGGCAGCGAGGAGCGGAAGCCCATCCAGCGCGACGCCGGCTCGTGCTGCAGGCGCAGGAAGCGCCGCGCGCCGCGGGCCAGGTAGCGGTAGCGGGCCTCGGCGGGCAGCGCCTCCAGCCCGGCGAATTCCACCGTGCCGGCCACCCGCAGGCCCTGGGCCATGGGCGTCATGTAGAAACCGCCGGCGGCCCAGCAGACCGGGCGGTTGAGCACTTCGTCGGCATGCTCGAAGAGCACGTGGTAGCCGCGCTCGGTGTCCTGCGGCACGGCATCGCCCAGTTGCTGCGTGAGGTGCCGCGACCAGGCGCCGGTGCACAGCGCCACCCGCGCCGCGACGATCCGCTCGCCGCTGCTCAGGTGGGCCTGCACGGCATCGCCGCCCTCGCCCGCCGGCTCGATGCCCAGCAGCTCGCCGCGGCGGAAGTGGCCGCCCAGGGCCAGGAAGCGTTCGAACAGGCGCCGGCTGAGGGCGTAGGGGTCGAGCGTGCGGCTCACCCCGGGCAGCTCCACCGCGCAAGCGGCGCGGGTGTTGAGCGCCGGCTCCAGCGCGTGCAGTTCCGGGCCTTCCACCAGGCGGATGGGCACCTCGAAGCGCCGGTGGTAGTCGACCATCTCCAGCGCCGCCTGGCGCTCGTGGGCCTCGAAGATGTACAGCGAGCCGTCGTGGCGCACCAGGTCGTTGGCCTGCGCATCGTCCAGCAGCACCTGCCAGGCGGCCATGCACGGCCGCAGCAGGCTGTTGAGGTCGTGGCCGATGGCCTCCACCCGGTGCCGCCGCGATTCGGCGAGGAAGCGCCACAGCCAGGGGGCGATGCGCGGCAGGTAGGCCGGGCGGATCGCCAGCGGGCTGTCCGGGCGCAGCAGCATGCCCGGCGCCTTGCGCCAGATGCCGGGGGTGGCCACCGGCTCCACGGAATAGGTGGCGAAGGTGCAGGCGTTGCCGAACGAGGTGGCCAGGCCCGGCGGGTTGCGGTCCAGCAGGCTCACCGCCCAGCCCTGGCGCTGCAGGCACAGGGCGGTGGCCAGGCCGACCACGCCGGCGCCGACCACCAGGGCGTTCCCTCGAAGGCTGTCGGGCCGGCTCATGTGCCGCTCTTCACGCGGGTCCACAGGCGGGTGTTCAGGCGCATGCCGGCCGGGGACAGGGTGCGGATCGGGAACAGGCTGTCGAGCACTTCCTGCGGCGGGTAGACCGCGGGGTTCTCACGCAAGGCCGGGGCCACGTACTGCAGCGCCGCGGCGTTGCCGTTGGGATACTGCACGGCGTTGCTGATGTCGGCGATCACCTTGGGTTCGAGCAGGTAGTTCAGGTAGGCGTAGGCGCTGTCCAGGTGCGGCGCATTCTTCGGGATGACCACGGTGTCCACCGCGATGGTGGTGCCCTCGCGGGGCAGGCTGAAGCCGATCTTCACGCCGTTGCCGGCCTGCTGCGCGGTGCTCATGGCCTGCAGCACGTCGCCGCTGAAGCCTACGGCCACGCAGATGTTGCCGTTGGCCAGGTCGCTGACGTACTTGGACTGGTGGAAGTAGCGGATCGACGGGCTGATGGCGCGCAGCGCGGCCTCGGCCTTGGCGAAGTCGGCGGGCTTCTCGCTGGCGGGGTCCAGGCCGAGCACGCGCAGGGTGATGGGCACCATCTGCGTGGAGTTGTCGATCACCGCCACGCCGCACTGGGCGAGCTTGGCGATGTTCTGCGGGTCGAACAGCAGTTGCCAGCTACGAGTGACGTCGGTGTTGCCGAAGATGGCGCGGATCTTCTCCTCGTTGTAGCCGATGCCCACGGTCACCCAGAGATAGGGCACGGCGTAGCGGTTGCCCGGGTCGCTGGCCTCGAGGACCTTCATCAGCTTGGGATCGAGGTTGTGCCAGTTGGGCAGCTTGGCGCGGTCCAGTTCCTGGATGGCGCCGGCCTTGATCAGCCGCGGCAGGAAGTGGTTGGACGGGCTGGCCAGGTCGTAGCCGCTGGCGCCGGTCATCAGCTTGGCCTCGGTGGTCTCGTTGCTGTCGACCAGGTCGTAGGTGGTCTGGATGCCGGTCTGGCGGGTGAAGTTGGCCAGGGTGTCGTCGGCGATGTAGCCGCTCCAGTTGGCGATGGTGACGGTCGGCGCCGCCTGCGCGGTGCCGGCCAGCAGCGCCAGCGCCAGGCCGGCCAGGTGCGAGTGTCGTAGGTTCATGCTGCCCTCGTTTGTTGTTCTGGATGGGGGTGGATGGGAAGGAGTCGATCAGCCTTCGGCCTGCGCGCGGCGGACCTCCCAGGCCATGCGCAGCGCGGCGCCGATGTCGAAGAAGGGGCGCGGCGGCAGGTAGCCGGGGCGCGCCTGGGCCAGCACGTCGGCCAGAAGCGGCGAATCGACGCCGGCGGCCATTTCCGCCAGCAGGCGGCCCCACAGGGTGCCGCGGGCCACGCCCGAGCCGTTGCAGCCGGCCACGGCGTGCAGGCCGTCGGCCACCCGGGCGAAATAGGGCTCGCCGGAGCGCGTGCCGCTGAGGTGGCCGGTCCAGCTGTAGGCGATGTCCGCAGCCTGCAGGCCGGGGAAGCGCTTCTGCAGGCCCTCCAGGTGGCGCTCCCGGCGCTGGGCCAGGGCCGGGCCGTCGAGGTCA
This sequence comes from Pseudomonas citronellolis, assembly GCF_900112375.1. GTDB lineage: Bacteria > Pseudomonadota > Gammaproteobacteria > Pseudomonadales > Pseudomonadaceae > Pseudomonas > Pseudomonas citronellolis. The sequence continues at coordinate 122,837 of NZ_FOLS01000022.1, forward strand.
TGCCGGCGGTATTCCACGGTGTTGCGGATCAGCAGCCGGCGGCCGGGCAGCAGGCGCAGGGTGGCGCCGCCCGGCAGCGGCGCCAGCACGCCCCACTGGCGCTCGCCGAACAGCGCCTGCCAGTAGGCTTCGTGCAGCGGCCGGGTGATGCTGGCGCTCAGCTCCAGGGGGAAGGTGCCGCCGCCGCGCAGGCCGGCGCGGGCCAGGAAGGCGCCCACGCAGACCAGCACCTGCGGCGCCGTCACCTCGCCCTCCCCAGCGCGCACCGTCCAGAGTTGGCCCGTGCGGCGCAGCCCGCTGACGTCGCTGTGCTCGTACAGCTCCACCTGCTCCGGCAGGCTCTCCGCCAGGCCGCGCACGTAGCGCGCCGGCTGCAGCAGGCCGTTGCCGCCGGCGCAGTGGATGGCCCGCGCGTAGAAGCCGGTGCCCAGGCGCCGCGCCAGGGCTTCGCCCTCCAGGTACTGCGCCGTGGCGCCCACCGAAGCCAGGGTGGCGAGGGTCGGTTCGGCGTCCAGGTGCGCGGGGTCATGGGCGGCGAAGTGGTAGCCGTCGTCGCTCAGCTCGCAGTCGATGCCCAACTCGGCGATGCGCTGGCGGACTTCGCGGCCGGCGGCCACGCCGATGCGCGAGGCCAACTGGTAGGCGGCGTAACCGGGCTGGCCCAGCAGCTCGCCGGCGTGGGGCAGCTCATGGCTGACCACGAAGCCCGAGTTGCGCGCCGAGGCGCCCTGGGCCACGCGCTGGCGCTCCAGCAGCAGCACCCGCTGTTGCGGAAAGCGCCGCGCCAGGGCATGGGCCGCCGACAGGCCGGTAATGCCGCCGCCGATGATCAGCCAGTCGGCCCGTTGCTGGCCGACGAGACGCGGCCGGGGTGTGCCCTCGCCTGCCAGGGCGATCCAGCCGCAGTGATTGTTCATGGCCCGTCACTCCTTCAGAATCCATGCGCAGGGGGTATCCAGCGAATACCCTGCTTGCGCGTCGAATGTAGAATCTACGGGCTCTTGCTGGGCGCAGGCCAACGCTGATATTTCATCCAATCATTCGGAAAACGCATGGATAAACTGCTTCGCGTTCCCTCCCTGCAGGCCCTCCAGGCGCTGGTCCACGTGGCCGAGACCAGCAGCTTCACCGCCGCCGCGCGCCAGTTGCACCTGACGCAAAGCGCCATCAGCCGGCAGGTGCAGCAACTGGAGGAGTACTACCGGGTGCCGCTGTTCGACCGCACCAGCCGCAAGGTGGTCCTGACCGATGCCGGGCGCGAGGTGTACGGCGTGGCGCGGGACATGCTCAAGGCCCTGCTGCGCCTGGAGGAACGCCTGGCGCCGGTGCCCCTGGAGCGGCCCTTCCGCATCCGCATCTTCGTCTCGCTGGCGGTGCGCTGGCTGCTGCCGCGCCTGAGTTCGTTCTACGCGGCCAACCCCGGCCTGTGCCTGTCCATCGAGAGCGTCGGCGGCGAAGTGGTGGACGACGGCGGCGATTGCGACGCCTACGTGCTCTACCTGCCCGGCGGCCTGGACGAGCGCCCGCTCACCCCGCTGTTCGATGAGTACCTGGTGCCGGTCTGCGCGCCACGCCTGGACGACGGCCAGCCGCCGCCGCGCTCGCTGGAGGAACTGGCGCGCCACGCGCTGATCCACGCCTCCACCGGCCGCCACGAGTGGACGCAATGGCTGCGCGCGCAACCCGACAGCGCGCCACGCCAGTTCAAGCACATCCTGTTCAACCTCGACGACCTGGCCCTGGACGCCGCCACCCGCGGCCTGGGCATCGCCATGACCGACCGCATGCTGGCCCAGGACGCCCTGCAGCGCGGCGACCTCATCGTGCCCTTCGGCGAGGCGCTGAAGACCGGCGGCGTCTACGCCCTGTGGCTGCGCGACAGCGGGGCGGCTCATCCGGCTTGTCAGACGGTGTTGGACTGGTTCGAGGAGCAGGGCAAGGGGGGTGTGCAGAGGGGGTGAAGCTGGCTGGCGTGCTTTTGTGGCGGGAGTGTAAGGCGGCCGTGGGTTCGCCGGGTGTTCTGGTGCGTGGGTTCGAGACCGCCCCTCTCCCCAGCCCTCGGCTGCGCGCCCCGCCCTGAAGGGAGAGGGGGTTAGTCCGTGCCAACGTCAACAACGGTTTTAGTCGGCAGCTCTGGAGCTGCCGGCTGACTCAGGAAAACCCAACCGCTCCGAACGGTCCCCTCTCCCTTCAGGGAGAGGGTTAGGGAGAGGGAACGGAGTCAATCCAAAACACCTCAGCCCCCGGAAAACACCCCTCCCGAATCCTAGGGCGCATAACACCCCAAGCGTTATCCGCCATTTCCACAAGCCAACCTACCTCACCGACTTCACACACCCATGGCGCACCTCCTTCGACGGCGGATACCCGTAGAAGGACGTGTAGCACTTGCTGAAATGACTGGGCGAAACGAAGCCGCAGGCCAGGCCCACCTCGAACATCGGCAGGTCCGAGTGCTGCAGCAGACGGCGGCTCTCGGTGATGCGCAGCTCCAGATAGTAGCGCACCGGCGTGGTGCCCAGCTGCTGCTGGAACAGCCGCTCGATCTGCCGCTTGGAGCGGCCGACGTAGCGCGCCAGTTGTTCCTGGCTGAGCGGCTCCTCGATGTTGGCGCTCATCAGGTTGATGGCCTCGCGCAGCGGCTCGCTGAGCTTCTCGTGCAGCGCCGGCCGGGCGCGGCGGAAGCGCGACTCCTCGAAGGCGAGGATGTCCGCCACGGCCTCCACCAGCTCGCGGCCGTGCAGCGCGTCCATCCACTCCAGCACCATGTTGAAGGCCCCGGTCGGGCTCGCCGCGGTGAGGCGGTCGCGGTCGACCATGTGGCTTTCGCTGGTGACCTCGCTGTGCCGGGCGATCTCCGCCAGCGCGGCACGATTCTCCGGGTGCACTGCGCAGCGGTAGCCGTTCAGCAGGCCGGCCTGGCCGAGGAACCAGGCACCGTTCCACAACCCGGCCAGGGCCACGCCCTTCTCCGCCGCCAGCTGCAGCAGGCGCGTCAGCTCCGGCGCGGCGCGCAGCGGGGTGCGCAGGCCGCCGCAGACCACCAGCAGGTCCAGCCCCGCCAGGTGCGCGGGCGCCAGGGCCGAGCCGGGGCAGATGACCAGCCCCAGGTCGCTGGTGACCGACTCGCCATCCAGGCTGAAGGTGCTGGTGGCGAAGGCCCCGGCGCGGATCAGGTTGGCGGTGACCAGGGTATCCAGCGCCTGGGTGAAAGCCGGCAGGGAGAAATGCTCCAGCAGCAGGAAGCCCACCCGCCCCTGGCGTTGCGCGCCCGCCCGGGGCGCGGAAAGGAACCTGAGGTTGCGGCCCTGCATGGCGCCGCTGAATTGCCGCCGTTCTACCAATCGCGACTCCTGTCCTCAGCCGGCCGACCGCAGCGGGTCGAGGCGGCTGCCGGCATGGGCGCCCTGGCGCCGGGTGGTGAAGCTCAGCAGCACCGTGGCCACGGTCAGGCCGAGGGTGGAGCTCACCTCTACGCGGTGCTCCGGCAGGATGAACATCACCACCAGCACGGTGCTGATGAAGGCGATCACCGCCCAGGTCAGCCAGGGGAATAGCCACATGCGGCAGGCGATCTCCTGGTTGCTGCGCTGCAAGCCGGCGCGCATGCGCAGCTGCGAGACGGCGATGGCCAGGTACACCAGCAGCGCGATGGAGCCGGAGCTGGCGAGAAGGAAGTCGAACACCCGCGCCGGGGCGACGAAGTTCAGCACGGTGGTGAGCATGCCGATCAGCGTGCTGGCGATCACCGCGGCCCGCGGCACGCCCGCCGCCGAGGTGCGCTGGATGAAGGCCGGCGCGTCGTTGCGGCGGCTCAGCGAGTAGATCATCCGCGAGGCGATGTAGATCGAGGAGTTCAGGCAGCTGGCCACGGCCACCAGCACCACCAGGTCCATCATCAGCTTGGCGTGGGGCACGTTCATCAGCTCCAGGGCGCGCTGGTAGGAGCCCTGCGCCGTGAGCATGGGGTCGTCCCAGGGCACCACGGAGATGATCACCAGGATCGACAGCAGGTAGAACACGCTGATGCGCCAGATCACAGCCCGCGTGGCCTTGGCGATGTTGCGCCGCGGGTCGCTGGATTCGGCGGCGGCGATGGTCACCGCCTCGGTGCCGATGAAGCTGAACAGCGTGGTGATCAGCGCGGTGAAGATGGCGCCCCAGCCGTTGGGCAGGAAGCCACCGTGCCCGCGCATCAGGTTGCCCAGGCCGCTGACCTCATGCCCCGGCAGCACGCCGAGCAGCGCCGCCGCGCCCAGGCTGATGAACAGCACGATGGCGCCCACCTTGAGCATGGCGAACCAGAACTCGAACTCGCCGTACTTGGCCACGCTGAACAGGTTGGTGACGGTCAGCAGCAGGGTCATCACCAGGGCGAACACCCAGGTCTGCACCTGCGGGAACCAGCTGTTGAAGATCACCCCGGCGGCGATCGCCTCGATGGGGATCACCAGCACCCAGAACCACCAGTACAACCAGCCGATGGTGAACCCGGCCCAGCGGCCGATGGCCTGGTCGGCGTAGGCGGAGAAGGAGCCGGTGTCGGGGTTGGCCACCGCCATCTCGCCGAGCATGCGCATCACCAGCACCACCAGCAGCCCGGACAATGCGTAGGCGAGGATGGCAGCAGGCCCCGCGGCGGCGATGGCGTGGCCGGAGCCGACGAACAACCCCGCGCCTATGATCCCGGCAATGGACAGCATGGTCACGTGGCGCGGCTTGAAGCCCTGGACCAGTTCGCCACTGGCGCCTTTCGCACTTGGAATACTCATCGGTCGGCCTTTGTTGAATTTGTTATGCGGTGGCAAGGCGCCACCTGGCGGGCGTCGCAGACTGCGGGACGCGGGCACAACCCTATGCCAGGGCGTCATCCAGGCATTTGCCCAGGATCGCCATGGGCATGAGCAAAAACGACACGGCCCCGCCCGCAAGCGCCCAGGGCCGGGGCTGGCGGTGCTATAAAAACGACATCAGCGGGAAGAAGGAGGAGAAGAGGAAGGGGCAGCAGTGGCCACCGTCCACAGACAGCGTCTGCGCGGCGGTATGGAACGCCCGGTCAGGCGCGAGACAGGATACGGCGTCGATCAGCGAGCGCCAGGCTGGCGGGCCGAGATCGCGGAGCTTGGGTTACGAACGGGAATTTTCCCGGCACAAACGAAAAGCCCCGCAATGCGATGCGGGGCTTCGGGCACCAGAAGGTGCGCTTACAGGGCTTGAACCTGTTCGGCCTGCGGGCCTTTGGCGCCGGCAGTCACGAGGAAGCTGACGCGCTGACCTTCGTCGAGGGTCTTGTAGCCGGTGGATTCGATCTGACGGAAGTGAACGAATACGTCCGGGCCGCTTTCCGGGGTGATGAAGCCGAAGCCCTTCTCAGCGTTGAACCACTTGACGGTACCAGTTTGGCGGTTTGCCATGATGTAGATCTCCAAGGTAGGAACGAGCACAGGCGACATGCCTGGCTGGAACTGAATGCAGAGTGAAGAGAAACCGAGGAGATGGAAATCAGAACGGACTGAACATCAATACGGAGCCGCTAAACTGGCAGGCAGTCGCAGCAGAATACAGGGTTCGGCGGATTTGAACAGCATTTTCTTTTCCGCACCGCGATTCTGGACGGCCGGTCGCCTTTCCATGCCGAGCAGAAGGCATCTCCCAGCACCTGTAGGAGCGGGCCCTGCCCGCGATTCGCGCGCAGGGCGCGCTCCTACCACATCGGTGAGGATGGCTTCTTGTAGGAGCGAGCTTGCTCGCGAATGAGCCCCGCAGCGGAGTCTGTTCGCGAGCAAGCTCGCTCCTACGAAGAGCATCCCAGCGCGGCCTGCAAGACAGCCGCTCCTACATCCCACGAAAGCACCTCGGCGCCCCACATGCCCCGGGAGATGCACCTTCGGTGCCGCGGCGGGCTCGAATGGATAACGCGAAGAGCCCCGCTCAGCCCCTCCCGTCGAGCTGGTCCACCCAGCGCTCGGCCGCGGCGAAGGAGGCCTCGAAGGCGGCTTCATGGGAATCCCAGGGGCCGACGACGACATCCAGCGGCGACACGCTCGGCGGCACCTTCGCCAGCGAAAGCAGCATCTCGGCGACCTTGCCGGGGCCGGCGTAGCGCGGTGAGATGAGCACCGCCACCCCGCTGGAGGTGGTGTACTCGCTGGGTGGCATGAAGTTCGGCTCGCTGGTGTGCTGTTGCATGCATCGTTTCCCCCGGCCCGCTGGCAGGCCGTTCACATGGTTGGAGTAGCGCGAGATGGCGGACGGTCGCCCACCCTTTCACGGACTCTCCAGCTTGCCAGCGGTTCCGCCGGATCGCCCCTGCCAAAGGCATGGCCGCCGGGCGGTACAAGGAGTCAGACGCGCCCGGCCAGGGCCTGCAGCGCCTGGTAGGCACCCAGCAGGTGGTAGGGCGTGGTGGACGGCATGTCCGGGCGCAACACCTCGCCACCGGGGCCCAGCACCTCGTGCCAGCCACCGTCGTGCAGGAAGCGCGAACGGAAGCGCTCGGTCCAGAGCGCCAGGGTATCGAGGGATCGGGCGCTACCCTCCACGGCCAGGGCGCGGGCGAACTCGGTCTGCGCCCAGATGCGCTGGGTGGCGTCCTGCAGGGTGCCGTCCGCCGCCAGTGCGGCGCCGACGCCGAGGGTGCCAGCGGCCACGCCATGTCGCTGTGCGAAGGCGAAGGCGTGGCGCAGCGCAGCCTCCAGGGCCGAACCGGCGAACAACGCCGGCTCTCCCATGACCAGGGAGAACCATTCGAACTGGTGCCCCGGCTCGATGCGGTTGCCCGCCTCACCCAGCGGCAGTTCGGCCACGCAGCCGCTAGCCGGATCGACGAAGCGCGCCAATACCGCGGCGCCGATCGCCTGCAGGCGCTCTCCGTACCAGGGGTCGCCGGCGATGGCATAGGCCGCCAGATAGGCCTCGGTGAGGTGCATGATGGGGTTCTGCAGCACGGGCGCGCCGTCGTCTGCGAAATCCTCGGCCAGCGCGGACAGGTACAACCCCTGGCCATCGGCGAAGCGCTGCTCGATCAGCTCGGTGGTGCGCGTCATCAGCTCCAGCGCAGCCGCGTTGCCACTGAGCTTGTGATACTGCGCGCAGGCGAACACCACGAAGGCGAAGGTGTAGAGATCGCGGCGGCTGTCCAGCGGCTTTCCGGCCGTGTCGATGCTGTAGAGCCAGGCCCCGTGGCCATCGCCGAAGTGACGTTGCAGCGAGGCGAACAATGCCTCTGCCCGAGCAGCGCCGGCAGGCCCCGCGTGGCTGAAGACGAACAGCTGGCGGGCGCAGGCCATGGCGCGGTAGCGCACCGCGGGCAGGGGCTGCCCGCTGCGATCGTCGAGCGACTCGTAGGGCAGCTGCAGCGCCTCGTTCCAGCCGGCGGCGCGCCACAACGGCAGGACGGTATCGGCGTAGTGACGGGTCAACGCCGCGATACCGGCAGTGAGGGATGGCGCAAGGGACGACGGGACGGGCATGCGGCGAGTCTGCGTGAGGAAGGAAGGCGCAAGCGCAGAAGATAGAGGAAAAGCCCCCCGGAAAGAACCCGCCCGCGCAAGGACGGGTTCGCCAGCCGCTCGACGCGGCGTCCTGCGTGTGCGCCCCAGCCAGTGTAAGCCGGTGCCTGGCGCCGGCTCCGGGCACTGTTATGCTGGCGACCCATCGAAACACCGCCCAGGGAGTGGACTCATGGCCCCATTGACCGACGAGCAGGTAGTGGCGCTGGCGCTGCGCAACCCGATCAACGAAGCCTTGCTCGAGGTGCTGGCCAGGCTCGACCTGCCCGCCTGCATGCTCACCGCCGGCTGCCTGTTCCAGGCGGTCTGGAACCACCGCTGCGGCCGTGCCGCCGGCTGGGGCGTGAAAGACTACGACGTCATCTACTTCGACGAAGACCTGTCCTGGGAAGCCGAGGACCAGGTGATACGACAGGTGCGCCAGGCCTGCCACGACCTGGAAGCGAACGTGGAGGTGCGCAACCAGGCGCGGGTGCACCTCTGGTACGAAGGCCGCTTCGGTTCCGCCTGCCCTCCCCTGCAGGCCGTCACCGACGGGATAGACCGCTACCTGATCAACGCGACCTGTCTGGGACTGGACGTGGGCAGCGGCGAACTCTACAGCACCCACGGCCTCGACGATCTGCAGGCCGGAATGTTGCGGAGCAACCCATTGAACCACCAACCCGAATGGTTCGCGCGCAAGGCCAGCAGCTACCAGGCGCGCTGGCCCTGGCTGACGATCGAGCCCTGAGCGCTTCGCCCGCCGCCTTTTTACCGGGAACCTCCATGAACAACCATCTCGAAGAACACGACCGTGAATGCATGCGCCTCGCCCTGGCCCAGGGACGCCGCGCGCTACCGGGCTGCCTGCCCAATCCGCCGGTCGGCTGCGTGATGACGGCCAACGGCATGCTCGTAGCCAGCGGCTTCACCCAGCCGCCCGGCGAGCCTCACGCCGAAGCCATGGCGCTGGCGCAGTTGGCTGGGGCCACGGCCGAACTCACCGCCTACGTGACACTGGAGCCCTGCTCCTTCGCCGGCCGCACCCCCTCCTGCGCCCGCACCCTGGTGGCCTGGGGCGTCAGGCGGGTAGTGGTCGCCATGCTGGACCCCGATCCGCGCAATGCCGGCGCCGGCATCGCGATACTGCGCGAGGCAGGTGTCCAGGTGAGCGTCGGGCTGCTGGAAGAAGAAGCCCGACGGGACATGGGGCCCTATCTACTGGGCGCTTGCAGCCACTGAGCCACCGAGGGCAACGACCTCACAACGAGCGACGACGGTACTCGCGGTAGCGCGGCGCCCAGAAGTTGCGCTCGATGGCGGCATGGAGCATGTCGTCCGGGGTTTCCAGCGCTACGCCCTCGGCCTGGGCCTGCTTGGCCACGGCGAAGGCGATGCGCCGGCTGACCTGCTGGATGTCGCGCAGCGGCGGCAGCACCGCATCGCCCTCCCCCGTCACCACCGGCGAGCACTCGGCCAAGGCGTTGGAGGCGGCCATCAGCATCGCCTCGGTCACGCGCCGGGCGCCGGCGGCGATCACCCCCAGGCCGATGCCGGGGAAGATATAGGAGTTGTTGCACTGGGCGATGTGGATGCTGCGCCCGCCGTGCTCCACCGGCTGGAACGGGCTGCCGGTGGCGACCAGCGCGCGGCCCTCGGTCCACTGGAGGATTTCCGCCGGCGTCGCCTCGACCCGCGAGGTCGGGTTGGACAGCGGCATCACCAGCGGCAGCGGGCAGTGCTTGTACATCTCGCGGATCACCGCCTCGCTGAACAGCCCGCGCTGCCCGGAAACGCCGATCATCACCGTCGGCTTGGCCCGGCTGACCACTTCGAGCAGGCCGATGCCGTCCTCGCCGCGCTGCCAGCCGGCCACGTCGGCGGCCTTCTGCGCCAGCTTGCGCTGGAACTCCAGCAGGCCGTCCATGCCTTCCACCAGCAAACCGTGGCGGTCGACCATGAAGATGCGCTGGCGCGCCTGCGCCTCGGACAGCCCTTCCAGCTGCATGGCGGCGATGATGTGCTCGGCGATGCCGCAGCCGGCGGAACCGGCGCCGACGAAGGTGATCACCTGCTCGCTGAGCTTCTGCTGCTTGACCTTGCACGCCGCCAGCAGGGTGCCGACCGCCACCGAGGCGGTGCCCTGGATGTCGTCGTTGAAGCAGCACAGCTGGTCGCGGTAGCGCTCCAGCAGCGGCATGGCGTTGGTCTGGGCGAAGTCCTCGAACTGCAGCAGCACGCCCGGCCAGCGGCGCTGCACGGCGCGGATGAACAGCTCGACGAATTCGTCGTAGTCCTTGCCACTGATGCGCGGGTGGCGCCAGCCCATGTACAGCGGGTCGTCCAGCAGCGCCTGGTTGTTGGTGCCCACGTCCAGCACTATGGGCAGCGTGTAGGCCGGGCTGATGCCGCCGCAGGCGGTGTACAGCGACAGCTTGCCGATGGGGATGCCCATGCCGCCGATGCCCTGGTCGCCCAGGCCGAGGATGCGCTCGCTGTCGGTGACCACGATGATCCTCACCTTGTCCTTGGTGGCGCTGCGCAGCACGTCGTCGATGCGCTCGCGGTCCGGCCAGGAGACGAACAGCCCGCGGTGGGTGCGGTAGATCTTCGAGAAGTCCTGGCAGGCCTGGCCCACCGTGGGGGTGTAGATGATCGGCAGCATCTCCTCCAGATGGCCTTCGAGCAGGCGGAAGAACAGCGTCTCGTTGTTGTCCTGGATGGAGCGCAGGTAGACGTGCCTGTCGAGGTCGGAGGCGCACTGCAGGTACTGCTGGTAGACGCGCTCGGCCTGCTCCTCGATGCTCTCCACGGTCTGCGGCAGCAGGCCGATGAGGTTGAAGTCGATGCGCTCCTGCGGGCTGAAGGCGCTGCCCTTGTTCAACAACGGCATCTCCAGCAGGGCCGGGCCCGAATAGTGGGTGTACAGCGGGTAGTTCGACTTGCGTTCGGTCATGGCTTTCTCCACTGCCTGCATGACGGGCTTCAGGAAACGACAGCGCCCCGTGCAGGGGCGCCGTAGAGGGTAGCGCGTGAAGCTTTCAATGATCCATCGATGCTTCGAGCGCCGAGGGTCCGGCGGCCAGTTCGCGATGCAGGGTTTCCTCGTCCAGCTCCTTGCACCACTTGGCTACCACAACGGTGGCCACGCCGTTGCCCACCAGGTTGGTCAGGGCGCGGGCCTCGGACATGAAGCGGTCGATGCCGAGGATCAGCGCCAGGCCGGCGACCGGCAGGTGGCCCACGGCGGACAAGGTAGCAGCCAGGACGATGAAACCCGAGCCGGTGACGCCGGCGGCGCCCTTGGAGGCGATCAGCAGCACCGCCAGCAGGGTCACCTGGTGGATGATATCCATCTGCGTGTCGGTGGCCTGGGCGATGAACACCGCGGCCATGGTCAGGTAGATGGAGGTGCCGTCGAGGTTGAAGGAATAGCCGGTGGGAATCACCAGGCCGACTACAGTCTTGTCGCAGCCCAGTTTCTCCATCTTGGCGATCATCCGCGGCAGCGCGGACTCCGACGAGGAAGTGCCGAGCACGATCAGCAGTTCCTCGCGGATGTAGTTGATGAAACGCAGGATGTTGAAGCCGTGGAAGCGCGCGATGCTGCCCAGCACGAGGAGCACGAAGAGGATGCAGGTGAGGTAGAAGCAGGCCATCAGTTCACCCAGTTGCACCAGCGAACCCACGCCATAGGCACCGATGGTGAAAGCCATGGCGCCGAAGGCGCCGATAGGGGCGACGCGCATGATCACGTTGATGATGTTGAACATCACCTGGGTGAAACGCTCGATGAACAGGAAGATCGGCTGGCCCAGGCTGCCCATGCGGTGCAGCGCGTAGCCGAAGAGCACGGAGAAGAACAGCACCTGGAGGATGTCACCGTTGGCGAAGGCGCCGACCACGGTGTTGGGGATGATGTTGAGCAGGAACTCGATGGTGCTCTGCTTCTCGCCGGCCGAGGCGTAGGCGGCAACCTTGCTGGTATCCAGGCTGGCCGGGTCGACGTGCATACCCACACCCGGCTGGACGATGTTGACCACCGTCAGGCCGATGATCAGCGCAACGGTGGAAACCACCTCGAAGTACAGCAGCGCCATGCCGCCGGTCTTGCCCACTGCCTTCATGCTCTGCATGCCGGCGATGCCGGTGACCACGGTACAGAAGATGATGGGCGCGATGGCCATCTTGATCAGTTTGACGAAGCCGTCGCCCAGGGGCTTCATCAGCACCGCGGTCTGCGGATAGAAATGCCCCAGGGCAACGCCGATGACGATGGCGATCAGCACCTGCACGTAGAGGCTCTTGTAGAAGGGTTTCTTGCTCATGGCGGCTACCTTTCTCCAGATCGGCGCCGGCCCTCCTGGCCACGGCACCCGACTCCACGAACGGGCCTCCCCATCCTCGAGAGCGCGTCCTGCAGACGGTGGACTCCCGGCGAGCAGTGGCGGCGGCCGGGAACTTGTTACCTATTGTTTCTGACTATAGGCGCTACACAGCGCGGCGAAGTTCCGAATGTCTGCCTGCCGAGCGGGCACGGCTTTTCGTAGGAGCGAGCTTGCTCGCGAATGAGCCCCGTCGCGGAGTCTGTTCGCGAGCAAGCTCGCTCCTACGAAGAGCACCTCGGCACAGCCCGTAGACAGTTGTTCCTACGCGCGCAGGAGATACACCCTCGTAGGATGGCGTTGAGCGAAGCGATACCCATCACCATGGCCCCCCCTGTAGGAGCGGGCCCTGCCCGCGATATCGCGCGCAGGGCGCGCTCCTACAAGGGGAATGCAATGGCGTGGATGGGATCACCCCGGCTTTTCCACGCCCCAAAGCAAAACCCCCGACCAGCCAGGCTGATCAGGGGTTTTGGGATAGGTGCTTGACGATGACCTACTCTCACATGGGGAAACCCCACACTACCATCGGCGATGCGTCGTTTCACTGCTGAGTTCGGGATGGGATCAGGTGGTTCCAACGCTCTATGGTCGTCAAGCAATTCTTTCGGATGCTCGTGGCTTGCGCTCACGCTCACCCTGATTCGGGTATGTGACAGGTATTTGCGGTTCACACGAACTTTCGGTTCGTCGACTTCACCGTCCAACACACAAATTGTTTGGGTGTTATATGGTCAAGCCTCACGGGCAATTAGTATCGGTTA
>NZ_FOLS01000028.1 GCF_900112375.1 Pseudomonas citronellolis
CGCGCCGTCGAGGTTCGCGCCGTCGAGGTTCGCGCCGTCGAGGTTCGCGCCGCGGAGGTACGCGCCGTCGAGGTTCGCGCGCTCGCCACCTTCCTCATCGTCCAGCCACAAGCGGTGCTTTTCGAGAATCTCGGCGAGTTCGGTTGCGTTGTAGGTTTTCTCGTTCACATCGGTATCTCCCATCGGTTGGTTGCATCGGTGTGAGGGCTGACGGGGCTGGGGTTCCTCGGTGGTGCCGAGGCCGCCAACCCCCACACCGATGCAACCGGTGTTCTGTGTTGCATCGGGCCGCATTTCCGGCATCAGTGCGGCGGCTGACCCTGAGGGGGCTAGGCCCCTGCCGTGGTGGCTTGAAGTGGGCGCGGTTGCCGGAGTGCCTTGGGCTCCGGCAGGCGGTGATGAGGTCCGCCCCCTAACGACACCACTACGTGGCAGCCACCTAAGCCGTGTGTTCGAGGTACTCGCGGGCCGCAGCGATATGGCGGAGGCCGAAGCTGGTCGGCATCCAGCGGTAACCGGTTTCGGTGTCCCGACGGTCGATGAGGTGCTCGCGCTGCATGCGGTCGAGAGCGGCCTTGGACAGGGGGCGGGTGACTCGCCGCTCCAGCTCCTCGAAGCTGAGCGGGCCGGTCGCGTCTGCCAGGAGCACGAGGACCTGGGCGGCCGACGGGCTGCCAACCCACTGCTCGGGCTCGTCCTGCGACGCGTCCTCTTCCAGTGAACGAGTGTTCACCAGGTTGTAGGTGAAGCCGCCGATGTTGGGGATGACCTGCACCTTCTCGCCGGCCTGCAGCGCCTCGAAGTCCTCCTGGCCGACCGACACGGAGTCGACGCCGAGCTTCTTCATGACGATGCCGATGGCCAGGATGGTCGCCTGGGTGAATTGCTCCTGCTGGCGGCTCTCCAGGGTGGTAAGCAGTTCGAGCGATTGCGAAGTCTTCATGACGTAGGTTCCTCGTTTCCTGTTGGCGCCTGTACATCCTGTTGATTCTCCAGGCAAAGCGAGACGTCCTGGTGGAGGATCCCAAGCTGCAGCAGCGCATCGATCGTGTGTTGGCGAGCCTGGTAGACCAGGGCCCTTGTGTTGCTTTCCAAGCCACCGGGAGCGGTGGGGTGCTTCATGGAACGACTCCTATCTAATAGCACTGAGGTGAGTGCAGTCAACAAAAAGTTGATTATTTGCCTAAAAGTTTACTACCGTCATCCCGTACGGGTGACGACGGCAGCGATGATGATGTCCCCATCGTCAGCTCGGAACTCGCCGATGCTGCTTTTGTACTCGGCGCTGGTGCGCTGACGTGCGACGCGGATCTGGCCGTTCAAGGTGTTGCGGATGCGCTGCTTCTCCGCCTGGACGGCGGACCAGGCGGGTGGAGAGTTCTCGCCATCCAGGCGCACGGCGCTGGCGTAGGTCTCGCCGACCTGCAGGTTCGACAGCTGGCTCATCACGCTGTCGGGATCCGCGGGGCGGCCGCGCTTCTTGATCTCGTCGGACATCGGGTTCTCCCGGGCAGTTGGTCGCCGGGAATATAGAACACTTTGATGGGGTGTTGAAAGTGCCGGGGATCCGGCTGAGGTTCCAAAGTACGGGAATCCGGCCAGGTTCCTGAAGTAAGCCGGCGCTGCGGCGGGGCCGGAAGCCCAGGAGTCTGGCTAGGGTTCTGAAGTAAGGAAATTCTGGAACGGCGGGGATCCTGGAGTACGCGGTGGCCGGCTGGCGGTGAGGTGGTAAACACCGTGGACTGGGCTAGGTGCGGGCTTTGGTGATGCGGGTAGGTCGGTGGTCGAGGAGGGCGGGGCGCCCAGGGGCTGCCGGCCTAGTACGGCCGGGGGTAGAGCGGAGGAGAGATAGAGAAGGGCGCCGAATGAATTGACTATTGACACCTTGATTAGGTGTCTTAATATGCGAATCAACGGGGCGGGCAGCTTGACCGGTTCGTCTCCTGAATCAACTTTTTGTGCAGAGGTGCAACAGATGAATAAACACAACCGCGTTACCTTCGACAGCGACCGACGAACAGCTGTGCGCGCCGCGTGCCGAACTTGAGGCCGCGCTGTTGGCTCGCCTCCCCGGCATGCTGGCCGAAATGCGCCGCGATATCGAGGCTGCCGGGCTCTTCTGGTCTCCGGAGGATTACCCGAATTAACCACATCCAGATAATCAACATTTTGCACGGGAGAACCACGTTATGGGCGATGTCTTTTACTTCAAGGTCCGCACGGCAGACGGCGTTTTCGTCGAAGCCGAACAGCTCGCCACGTTCACCCACTACCTGCAGGCCGTGCAATTCCGCTTTGTCGTTACGCGGTTGCACGGAGGACGGCCTGCAGTCACCCATCGGGTTAGCGGCAAGTGGATAGCGGACATTCCGCAAAGCACGCTCGCTGCCTGCCGCGGCGACTATCGTGACGCCGGCAAACTGGTCCTGATCGACGTTATTAGGCGCCAGGGGGAAGAGCGCGTCTGCCAGGCTCTGAAACGGGCCGAGCAGAATTGCGTCTAGCGAATCAACTTTTTGCACAGGAGAGCCGCGTTATGGGCGATAGCTTTTACTTCGAGGTCCGCGAAGAGACGGACGTAGAAAAACTGTTCGATGGCAACGAATACGTCCGGCCGCGCTACCGCTACGACGTGTCGTCGAACCGAATCGTTGTGCAGCTTGATCCGGGCCGGATGGCGCGAGTCACGGCACGCAAGGACGGAAAAGTCCTTGTTTTCATCGTGCGCCTGGGTTCCGCCCTGGCGAAAGACTGCGCCGCCCCTCATGGCGTCTACCTGGAGACCGCAGCATGAACATGACCGCCGCCCTTGTCCTCTGGCTCTGCACCAGCGCCGCGATGGACGATTGCCAGGTTTACGTAATGGACAGCTGGCACGGGGAGGACGCCCGCCGGGAGTGTCGTGAGGCCCTGGGCGCCAGCGCCCCGGAGATGCGCAAGGTGAAGAGCGCGCACGTCCGGCTGACCTGCGAAGTGGAACGCGAACCGTCCGTTCGTTTCTAGGATCAACTTTTTGTTGAGGATTCCGACAATGCGTATCACCCATCAAGACGGCACGACCGACCGCCGCTACACGGTCAAACCGGAATTCACCGGCAAGCCCAAGCCGCAATTCGTGGCGCGGTTCTGCGGCGAATGGATAGGGGCGGCAGGCCGGGAGGCTGGCGCCTGGCTGCTGGCCGGTGCGCACAAGCATGGGCAAACGCGAGCACTCCAGAAACTGGCGTTATCGATTCGTCTGGCTCGCGAGTGCCGCCGGGATAGCTGGCAATTGCAGAGCGCGGCCATGCGGGATGCAAGCCGGCGTGTTTCTCGCGAGGCGATGGAAGATGCCCGCTACTGGTTGGACCTGGCGACTAAGGGGAGGGCTTGAGAATGGCGCAGCAACCGAAAAACCGGGGACCGATGGGCGACCTCGCTCGCTTGGCGGATTCGAACGGCGGTCGAATCCCACTTGCCGTACCTGATCACTACGTCCATTGGTGCGCGCGGCTGATGCACGGCAGCAGGCCCCAGGCGAACCGGATCAATTACAGCGTTATCCACTGCCGGGAGGATTGACCATGGATGACCTTACTCGCGAACTGGAACGCCGCGCGGCTATCGGCCTGCGCCCTTTAACGCTCCAGGGCTTGGCCGCCCGCCTGGCGAGCATCGGCTACAAGCTGGACCGCTCCGGCGACTGTCCGCATGCCGCGCGCTATGTGGCAGGTCCGCATGCTGGCGAGTCCTACCCGGCCATTAGCTCCAGCATCCGGGAGGCGGATACTAGGCTTTCGTTCGCTAACGTCGACGCACGACGGGACGACAATTTCCGCACGCTCCAGGAATGGCGCTCCAAGGGCGAGCTGTTCGCCGTGGTGCGCAATCACATTTTCGAGGTCTAAGCCATGGCGACGATTGAGGAGCTGGGCTACGCCCTGGCCAGGCAAATACCCGACATGGAAGGCGGGTTCACCGTGCAGACGAACTACGGCGACCTGCGCATCACCGGAGAGGCCGCCGTACGAATGGCCGAGCTGGCGCGCTCGCTGTTGGAACGGCAATACCGCCAGGCGAAGGGCAGGGCTACGCGTGCAAAGGCGAGTCGCTCTACTGGCGCCGCTGTGCACGGAAGGGGGCGAACCGACGATGACGCGACGACCTGATATCGACGACCCGCCGGTCTGGTGGCCGTCCATGCGTGGTCTGGTGGCCGTCCTGCTGGTAGGGGCGTGCGCCTGGCTGGCGTGGCGCTGGGCTGCCGGCGGTCATGCCTGGCTGGCTGCCGGTGCCGTGGCATTCGCCCTGGGCGGCCTGGCAGGGCTCTACCCGGACAAGCATGAAAAATAATATTGACACCTGTTTAAGGTGTTATTAACCTGTGCCTGTAGACAAGGAAAACGGCCTACGGGAGGCCCCGCCATGTTCACTATCGAAGCTAAGACTTTTGCCGGGACGTTCGTCCCCGTGCTTGGCGCGCTGCTGGTCGGCGACAAAAAGCACCACGGCGTCGAATGGGATAACGCCGAACAGGCTGCCCGCGCCGCGGTTATCGCGAATCCGGACGTGGCCCACGGCGACCTCCGCGTAGTCAACGGCGATACCGGCGAGGCCTTCTCAGTCGCTGACATCCTGGACACTGCTGCGCCTGCCGAATCAACTAAATGTGCAGAAAGGCTGCAGATCGTCGACGTGAAAGAGATCTGCATCACTGGTCGCCCGTTTTACGCCCGTGCCTATATCGCCTGGCTGCTGGAAGAACGCGCTTGGCATCTCGCCCAGGGTAACCGCGTAGACCTGCTCCTGTGGCCGCGTGACGGCCGCCAGTTCATCCGCCTTATCGCCTTCGCCCCCAATTGAGGACAGCCGCCATGAAAAGCCGAGTCAATAAAGACGCACTTCAAAAGAACATGATCCGCGCAATTGAGCGGAACGAGATGTTTTCGCTTGAGAACTGGACCACCTACGAACTGCACGACCTCGAATTCGCCGCCGAGCTGGACGGCGCGGAAAAAGCTCGCGCCGAAATCCTCAACGAACTTGACCGCCGCGACACAGCCATGCGCCTGGAAGTGGCTGAAGCACGTGACGCAAACCACGTTCGCATCCGCATGCTGAAACACGGTCACGTCCAACATGCCGCCGCAGCGCTTGGCACGCGCGTTGCCTGCATGGTAAACGCCCGCAAGTGCGCCGGCTCCGTTGGCAAAATCCCGCGCCTTCTCGCGCAGCTCAACGCCTAATTGAGGCCCGCCGCCATGCTGAACAGAACCGCTCTCAAGTCCCCGGTGTTCCTGGCTCGCGTCAAGGCTGCCGTGGTGCGTGCTGTCCGCCACTCCTACAGCCCCGAGCGTCGGGCCCTGGGCATCGGCCATGCCGTGGTGCGTGCCAAACGCACTGGCCGGCTGTCGCTGGTCGTGGTCGCTCGCCAGGGGAGGGGGCTGGAATTCTTCGATGGGGCAGACCGCGACATCACCGACGACGTGCTGTCGGCGCTGCAGGCTTTCCATGCAGAGGTGCGGGCGGTAGCGGCCAAGGCGCCGACCGTGGTGGACGGTTGCCAGGGTGTCGAGTCCTTCCCCTATGGCCGTGAGGCCCTGGGCCAGGTGCAGCTTTGCGCTGCCTGATGAATCAACATTTTGTGCTGAATAGGAGTGGAAGCGATGGGCATTGACGGGTGCAGCGTATCGGCCTCGCCGAAGTGGCAACAAGCCCCGTAGTGGTCGGGCAATCGATCCAGCCGCCTGGCGGCCGTCCGGGTAAGCCCTGTCAGAATCGATCGAATCGCGCACCCGCGACGCCCGGTAACCGATCCCCTTTAAACCCGCCTCGGCGGGTTTTCCTTTTCGCGCCTGGCGCCCCCGCCAGCTAGTCCTCCGCTTCCATGCCCAACAGGCGTTCCAGCCTGTCTAGCGCTTCATCCTGCTTAACGATCAAGTCCCACAGCTCGCGAATAAGGGTGTCCCTATCCTGGGTGTCGGTGGGGATCGCCAGTTCCTGGCCCTGCTGCCTCGCTTCCATCGTAACGCCTCCTCCGTGGTACTGGATGCACATACAGTATAGGGGCGTTTTCTTTCTCGCCAAGCCCCCACGCCAATGCCCTAGGACAGGGTGACCATAGGGCACCGTATGAGCGGCAGGCCGTCTGCCGCGGCCATGGGTGCACGAAATGCATGTAGGTAGGCCTAGGGCATTGGCGTGGGGGCTGCTGCGTGTGACAGGCGAAAGGATAGGTGGCCTAGCGGCCTTTCGTGGGAATGCGTGGCTGTTCCACGGCATTGGCGTTACTACGTTCTGTTAGCGCGTTCTGTTAGTCCGTTAGCTAAGCCCGTCTTGTTATCGCGTTTGCCTGATCCGCTTATTAAGCAGCCCCGTTAGTCCGTTCGCTCAGTCATAACTGTTAATTCGTTCAATAAGAGCGACCGTTCGTCGGCCTGCTAGGCGGTCGGCTAAGCCCGTTAACTAAGCACGTTCGGCTAGTCCGGGTCCCTCTGCGTCCGCTTAGCGCGTAGGCGGGGACGCTGAGCCGCGTTCTCGCGTTTTATCGCATTTTTGCCAAGCCCACCGTTGAGTAAACGAGTGTTCACTGAATTGCAGGCGGGCGTTGTGCGGAAATGCGGTCGCATCGACCAAGGGCAGAGCGGATTTTCACCCGGCGGCCAGGGCTGGCAAAGACCGAGGTGCCGGAAGTGCCGGATAGAGAGACGTTTTTACTATTGGATAGAATTCATATTGTTCCCTTACGTGGATTTATTGTTCTATCCGGCACTTCCGGCACCTGACTCATCAGTAAAAATAGGTAAATTCAATTAAATCAAATGGATAGGTGGGAGAGGGAAAAATACCCCTGCCCCTGGCCGATTGAGCGGGGGACTCCAAAAAATTATGCCGGAGCGTGATTTAACCGTCTTATCCGGCACTTCCGGCGCCCAGGCAAAAGAAAACCCGCCAATTGGCGGGTTTAGAGGGATAGCGACATCCTCACAAACCGTGGTCATTCGACGCGTCGATTTCGTCCTGCCTCTTCTTTATATAGGTGCGGACGCTGTGCGCGTTGCAGGTCCCCTTGACATCGGCGCCGAACATATCCGGCGTTTTCGAGTAGAAGCGACAGGTTTCACCGTCGAGTTTTATCCTCCCGAGTGACCAGTAGCCGGCCAGCTCCAACGACTTCTCCAGCGTTTTCGCCGGGGGGAGATCCACATCGTAGTCCCCATTCATCACTAGGCTGTGCAGTCGTGTGATGTTCAGCAACGCGTCGCTGATGTCAGGGAATTCGTTGGCATCAATGATCTCATTAATCAGCCGAATCTCTGCGGGTTGTGCGGCATTGGTCATGTGCCAGAACGCCGGAGTACGCGGTGCGTCGCCTCGTGGGTTGAAGTCGTCGCGTTGGTCCAGCGACAGCAGCCACTGCCGGATAGCCGGCGCCGAGTCATCCAAGGCTGCGTACAACTCCGTGTAGTAGTCCGGGTTTTCCTCCTTGAATGCGAGCAGGGCCTCGGCGTTCTGCCACCGGCTGAACAGCACCAGATAACGCCGCTCGTTGGGAGAGAGTGGCAGCGCATCCCGGTAGTTGGTGGTGATGAAATAGCTCGACGTGTTGTTGACGTTGTAGGGGTTACGCCCCTTCGGGTGAATCTCGATCACGTCGTTGGTCACCAACGGTTTGAGGCGGTTGAGGGTGTCGTGCCTGTTGTGGCCGATCATCCGCGCCTCTTCGATGGCCACAACGCACTGCCCCTCGGCCCAGCCGGTGAAGTCGCCCTCCAGGATGTGCGCGTTTGCCATCCGCACGTTCGGGGTGCCCATCACCGCCGCGAGCAGGAAAGCGAAGAAGGATTTTCCGTCCCCCTGGACACCCTGGAGCAGGATGGCGTGGTTCACGCGCTTGCCCGGGTTCTGCACGATATAGCTGAGCCAGTCGAGCAGATAGCGCTGCTCCGTCTCATCCACCAGCAGATGGGCGATGTGCCGGCGGATCCGCTTGATGTTCGCCTTGTCGATGGGTCGAATGGACTTCGGCTTGGGCGGAATCTGGTTTTCCGGGTAGGTGTTCGCCCACTGCTGGTCGGCGTGAATGAACACCGGATCACGCCCGGGAGCGTACCGGCGACCGTCGACGGCCGGGATCTTGTAGACGTTCAGGGCTAGGTGGGCCGCTGAGTGCATCGGCTGGCTTTTGCCGTCCAGCAGGTCCTTCTTGGTCATGGAGTGCCGGTCATTCATGGCGTTGAAGCCCTGCATGGTCACGGCGAATTTCCCGGCAGTATTGAAGAAGCGGTCGTCGCTCACGTCGTACACCCAGTCGCGGCACCACCGCGGCGTCTCCTTGGTGTTGATCTCGTAGGCGAGGACCTTCTTCACTTCGGGCAGCGGAACCTTCCCGCCGGTCAGCGCTACCAGGCGATCACGAGCCACCTCCGCCAGGCTGGCGCGAGAGATGTGGTCGATCTCCGCCCGCCTGGCGAGTTTGGCGATCTCGTTCCACTCGGCGCGGTCTTTCGCTTGGGCGAACCGGTCGCGCAGATCTGCAGCCGTGGTCAGCGCCTGCGTTTCGGCGGCCTCCTTGGCCAGCCGCAGGATCAGTCTGGCGGTGACCGGGGCTCGCCCTTTGTCGCTGATGTCGAAGGTGTCCCACTTCCGGTCCAGGGCATCGGCGTCGTAGTTGTCGGCGGACTCCGACCACTCGTGCCACATCTCCCGGCCGATCTCTTCACCGTCGAACTGGTGATATAGCGCCATCCCGATCTGCAACCAGACGTCGTAGTCCTCGGCGCCTGGAACCAGCATCAGTCGCTGCTGCAGCTCCGGTTGGGAGAGGTTTACCGGCTGGGAATCGGCGATGAAGGGATCGTCGTAGTCAATGTTCGAGGGGGCGCGGCTGCTGTTCAACCGCGAGCCTTTCGCTACCTTCCAACCTCGCGATTCAGCCTCGCGCTCGAACAACTCGATGAGGCCCTGCAGCTGCTCCAGCGTGATCGCTGTCAGGTCGTCGGTCGGGGTGTTGAGCGGCGTTTGATCCGTGGTCCAGCGATAGGGCCGGTGGGTGTCGGGGTGTTTGTGGAACGCGACGAACTGCTGGCCATCACCGAGCACCTCGATGCGGCAGCGTTCCTGCCACTCATTCAGGAAGGTCCGTGATGTCAGCTTGCGGAAAGGCTCATTCGTCCGGTAGAGCAGCAGGCGTTTCGGCGCCAGGCCGACGCGGATCGGCGCTGGGCCCAGGTTTTCCAGGCACCAGGCTTCCAGCTTTCCAGCCAGCTCGTCGTCGAGAACGTCGATGTCCACGGCGGGCGTGTGCGCGGTGATGATGCCAACGCCATGGTCGCCGCGGCCGTTGTCGATCCACCGTTTGAGTTGCGCATGGGTTGCCCTGGTTTTCTCCCAACCGTCGAAGCCGGGGGATTTCTTTCCAGGGGCAATCGAAATGATGTTGTAGCCGTTGTCGATCAGGTTCTTGCCGTGTTGTCGCAAGTACCCGCCGATGACCTCTCGGCCATTCGCGTGCTCCATTGCAACCTCACATCTACTGGTTGGACAGGAGGGCCTGCTCCTCGGGGAACGCCTCCGGGCCTACAAGGCCTCGGATGGCCAGCTCCGTCCGACGTGACATCTGCCCGCGCTCGATCTCGATATAGAGCTGCTTCGCGTGCAGGCCGACAGCCATGCTCAGCTCATTAACTGCGCCTTTCGGGTTGTGATAGAGCGCTGCCATGCGCACCCGGAACCCGAGCAGGCGCTGGCGCTTCTCTTCGTCGCTGAGCGTGGGGTCATTGATCCAGATGGGGAGCTGCATAAAATCAACCTTTTGTTGGTTGGTACGGATGATTTTTGGATTCTGCGGCAAAATCGTGTTGACTGCCAGTACAAAATGTTGATTCAATGAATTGAAAGTTGATTTTTACCGCCGGATTCCGGCATTCACAGCCCCCTGGAGATACCCATGGACCTCAACACCTTCGGCTCGGACCTGATCAAGCACGTTTCCCGCATCGCGAACTCGCTGGAAGCGATCGAGATGCACGTCAAGGGTAGCAAACCCGGTGCTTCGACTGGCACCGCCACTGCTGATAAAGCCAGCAAGAGCAGCGCCAAGGACAAGCCTGCCGCTCAGGCCAAACCGAAACACGATCGTGCCGAAGTCGACAAGGCCCTGATCACCCTGAAGGACCAGAGCAGCAAGGAAGAAGCCGTCGCCGTCTACAAGGCCTTCGGCTACGCCAAGATGGCGGACATCCAGGAGAAAGATTTCGACGGTATCTACGATGCTGCGGTCGCTCGCCTGGAAGAGCTGAAGGCCGAAGCCGAACAGGGCGAAGAGCTGTAAGGCGCCACCATGGCCGATCACGGATTCGATCTCGACGCCATTCAGCGGAAGCTGGGCGGGCACTCTGTGTTCGCCCCTTCCTACTCGTCGACCTGGTTGTACTGCTCGGGCAGCTTGCTACCGAGTCTTCTGGCCGACGACGACGCTGGCGAGGATGCTGCCTATGGCACCGTGGCACACGGCGTCGCCGAACGCTGGTTGAAGATGGGGTTGCGCCCGTCCGACCTGGTCGGCGAGGTCGAGGTTGTCGACGAGGGCCACGCTAAGTTCGAGATCGAGATCGATGAAGTGATGCTGGACTTCGTCCAGGAGTACATCGATTGGTGTGCCTACCTGCCGGGCTCCCTGCTCGTGGAGCAACGAGTCGATTTCTCCTGCCTCACGCCGATCCCCAACCAGGGCGGGACTGCTGACCACATCGCGTTGGAGCCGGGTGTGCTGACCATCACCGACCTCAAGATGGGGAAGGGGGTGCAGGTCTTCGCCACTGGCAATACGCAGGCTCGACTTTACGCCCTTGGTGCGTTCTTCCGGTGGGATTGGGAATACGACTTCCAGCGCGTCGTCATTCGCATCGCTCAGCCCAGGCTGGAGCACTTCGACGTGTGGGAGATCACGCGTGATGAGCTACTCCAGTTTGCGGAGTTCGCGAAGGAGCGAGCGCATGCAGCCTGGCAGCCAAACGCCCCACGCACCCCCGGCGAGAAGCAATGCCAGTGGTGCAAGGTTCGCCGCGATTGCGCCGCCAGGGCGGCCTACGTCGAGAAGATGCTCGACGGCGTCTTCGACGACTTGGACGACACCGTCACCGATGAAGACGTGATTCGCCTGGTTGATCGCCTGGACGACGAGTTCGAGACCGAGGTTTTCCACATGAAACCGCCGAGAGAACTCACCGTTGCACAACGGGCCCGGATCATTCGGTCCCGCCGTGGCATCGAGAACTGGCTGAAGAGCATTGAGGATGACTTGGAGAAGATTCTTCAGGCAGGCGGCGTGGTGCCGGGATTCAAGCTCGTGGAAGGCCGATCTAATCGCATCTTCCCCAACGCCACCAATGTGCCGAGCACCCTGGAAATGCTCACGGGAGTGCCCGAGGGGGAGTTTGTTGAACATAAGGTCTGCACCCCTGCGCAGGCCGAAGAGATTCTGGTGAAGAAGGGCGGCTACAAACGCGCTCAGCTCCCAGCCCTATTGGGCGACCTGGCGGTGAAGCCGCGGGGTAAGCCCGTCATGGCCCCGGCCCACGACAAGCGGCCGGAGCTTTCAACCAACGTCGATGACGTGTTCGATGACCTCGACGCGGACGACAACTTGTAGCTCGACAACTCAGTGAAAAGGTGAATCGCATGGCTCGTGAAATCGTCAAGAAAGTCAAAAACGCCGTCCTCTACTCCGACGGCTGCATCCGCATCGATGGTGTCCGCGCGTCCTACCCGCATCTGGACAAGGCGTGGGCCAAGAACGAATCGGATCGGGCGAAGTTCAGCATCACGGGCCTGGCCCCGAAGGAAACGCACGAAGAAGCGAAGAAGCTGCTCGTCGAGGAAATCAATAAATTGTTGACTTCCAGCAAGATCGGCAAGCTGGCTGCCGAGCACAAGTTCGTCCGCGATGGTGACAACGCCGGCAAAGACGAATGCGAGGGCATGTGGGTGATCAAGGCCAGCGAGAACGCCGACCGCCGCCCCTCCTGCCGCAACCGCAAGGGCACTCAGCTCACTCCTGACGAGGTGGCCGAGGTCATCTACCCCGGCTGCTGGGTGAACATCCTGCTGCGCCCCTGGGCGCAGAACAACCAGCACGGCAAGAAGATCAACGCGAACCTCATCGCCGTGCAGTTCGTTCGTGATGGCGAACGCTTCGGCGAGGGCCCGATCGACGATGAAGACGTGTGGGACGAACTCGATGATGACGCCGATGACGGTTACGACTTCGGCGAAAGTGACGACGATCTCTGATCGCCGGTTGTAGACCACCAGGCCGGCGCTCGCCGGCCTTTTCATCGGGGCTCCGTATGACTGTTCTACGCCTGGACTGGGAAACCGCCAGCGAGGTCGACCTGAAGAAATGCGGCCTCGACGTGTATTCCGCACACCCGTCCACCCGGGTGCTGATGGGTGCCTACCAGTTCGATGACGAGGCGGTACGGCATTGGGATACCGCGGACACGGATCGAATCCCTTCCGAACTGGCTGAGGCGCTGGAGGATCCGCACGTCGTCAAGAAGGCGTTCAACGCACAGTTCGAACGCGTCATCGCCAGGCGGGTGTTGCGGCTCAAGGTGCCTTACAGGGGGTGGCGGTGCACCATGGCACTCGCCTACGCGCACTCGTTCGTCGGTGGCTTGGGCGACATTGGCCACCAGATGGGATTGCCGGACCACCTGCTGAAAATGAAGGAAGGCGATCGGCTGATCAAGCGCTTCTCCATGCCGCAGAAGGTGACAAAGAACCAGCCGCATCGCTGGCGCAGTTGGGAGACAGATCCGGACGATTGGGCTTTGTTCGGCACGTACAACTGTCAGGACGTGGTCACCGAGGGGGCGATCGACGACACGCTGACGCCCTTCGCTGGCTTGGATTCCGAGTGGGATCTGTACGAGCTGGATCAGCTCATCAACGACCGAGGTTTGCCTGTTGATCTCGACTTCGTTGAGCACGCCATTTGGATGGCCGCCAGGCGGAAAGCCGAGCTGCTTGATGAGATGGCGACACTCACCGGCCTGCGCAATCCGAACTCGCCTGCACAATTGCTCCCCTGGCTTCAGGACCGTGGATACCCATTCGGCGACTTGGGCAAGGACACCGTGAAGAAGGTGCTGCGGGAGAACGCAGCAGCTGCAGACGATGAAATGGATGGCCAGTTCCTGGACCAAGAGGCCGTTGCATGTCTCCGACTTCGGCAGAGCGCGAGCCGCACCAGCACTGCGAAATACACGGCGCTGAAGGCGGCCGCAGGTCCGAAGTCGCGGATGCGCTTCACGTTTCAGTTTGGCGGCGCTAGCCGCACGAACCGGTGGTCAGGTCGCCGCTTTCAGCCGCAGAACCTCACGCGCACGCCCAAGGCAATCGAGCCTGATGGCGGCGACCTCCACAAGCTGGCGTTCACCACGGAGCTGATCCGCCAGGGCGACTACGATGGCTTGGGCATGATGATCGGCGAGCCCATGGAGGCACTGGCCGGCTGCATTCGCTCGGCAATTCGCGCACCGGAAGGATACGAGCTGCGGGTATGCGACTTGTCGTCCATCGAGACCTGCGTGATCGCCTGGCTGGCAGGTTGCGTGCGTCTGCTCGAAGTCATCCGTAGCGGCAAGGATCCCTACAAGGACTTCGCCACGGTGCTCTTCAGCAAGCCCTACGACGAGGTCACCAAGAAGGAACGGGGTGACAGCAAGCCAGCAGTGCTTGGTTCCGGCTATCGCCTGGGCGGCGGTGACATGAAGGAGGGCAAGCGCACCGGGTTGTGGGGATATGCCGAGAACATGGGCGTCGATCTCACCCGCGAGCAGTCGCACGAGGCGACGCAACTCTTCCGCAGCACCTACCACGAGATCCCGAAGCTGTGGTTCGCGTTGGAGCGAGCTGTCGAGCAATGCCTGCGCACAGGGGCGCCGCAGAAGTGCGGTGTGCTCCGCTTCGAGAAGGACGGCCCGTACCTGACGGTCTGGCTGCCGTCGGGCCGTCCCATGCGCTACTTCAAGCCGAAGATCGTGATGCGGGTTCCGCCGTGGGGCGGCGAGCCGAAGAAGAACTTCAGCTACATGGCCCAGCCGCAGGGCACC
This sequence comes from Pseudomonas citronellolis, assembly GCF_900112375.1. GTDB lineage: Bacteria > Pseudomonadota > Gammaproteobacteria > Pseudomonadales > Pseudomonadaceae > Pseudomonas > Pseudomonas citronellolis. Next base: position 14,100 of record NZ_FOLS01000028.1, read on the forward strand.
AACAAATGGGTTCGCATCACCAGCCACGGCGGAAAGCTAGTGGAGAATTTCGTCCAGGCCATCGCCCGGGACATCCTCAAAGAGGGGCTGCTGGCCGCACACCGAGCGGGGTTCTACATCGTCGGGCACGTGCACGACGAGATCATCACGCAGCAGCGCCTGGATGACCAGGTGCACACCCTCGAATTGCTCAAGACCTGCATGACTCGCCAACTCGCCTGGTGCCCCGACCTTCCTCTCGGCGCCGCGGGATGGTGCGGGCCGTTCTACATGAAGGACTGACCATGGATCTTACCTACGGAACCTTGTGTAGCGGAATTGAATCGGCGTCGGTAGCGGTAGAACCGCTCGGTTGGAAGGCCGTTTGGTTCGCAGAAATCGAACCGTTTCCTAGCGCCGTGCTGGCACACCACTACCCGGATGTGCCGAACCTGGGGGACATGACGCACGTTGGTGCCCAGGTTCGAATCGGCGATGAGGCTGCGCCGGATGTGCTGATTGCCGGTACACCATGCCAAGCATTCTCCGTGGCCGGTGAGCGGGGAGGGCTAGCGGATGAGCGCGGGCAACTGACTCTTGAGTATGTGAAGTTGATCGACGATGTCGACAAAGAGAGGAGTGAAAACAATGCCCCCCCCAACAATTGACGTGTGGGAAAACGTTCCCGGCGTGCTCAGCAGCAGAGACAACGCATTTGGACGCTTTCTCGGTTCGCTTTCCGGAGCAGGTTGCGAACTGCAGCCGCCAGGGAAGCGATGGCCAAAGTCTGGTTGTGTCTATGGACCAAAAAGGGCAATCGCCTGGCGAGTCCTTGATGCCCAATACTTCGGAGTGGCCCAACGACGCCGTCGTTTGTTCGTTGTCGCAAGTGCTCGAACAGGGTTCCATCCCGCACAGGTACTTTTTGAGCGAGAAGGCGTGCGTCGGGATCATCCGCCGCGCCGAGGCGAGGGGCAAGGTGTTACCAGCGCTCTTGATGCGAGCTTTGGTCGGCTCCGCGGATGCAGCGGACAGGACCTGAACCACGGGCATAGCCACCTTGTCGCTTTTGGCGGAAACAACCAGAGCGGCCCGATTGATGTGGCTACAGCACGTAATGCCAGTGCCAGTGCCAGTGGTCGACTCGACTTCGAATCCGAAACCTTCGTCGTTCATGGCACACAAGACCCAATTGTTGCTCGGGGGTGTGCCCATGCACTCGGCAGAAACAGTGGTCAAGAGAACGCGGTCTTCGATCCGAATCAAATCACCAGCGCGGCCAACCGTAGCCAGCCCGCTCTTGGTCTGTGCCATACACTGACGGCGTCAAGGCAGCCACCTTGTACCTTCGCAAGCGATGTGGCGCCAACGCTGCGGTCCGGGAACTTTCGCAGCCACAGCAACCCGTTAACCCAGGCTGACAGTCTTGTAGTGACATCGGCTGTGCGACGTCTCACCCCGCGTGAGTGCGAGCGACTGCAAGGGTTTCCCGACGACTACACGCTGATCCCCTGGCGCGGGAAGCCAGCCGAGGAATGCCCCGATGGTCCGCGTTACAAAGCCATTGGGAACTCGAAGGCCGTTCCGGTGGTGCGCTGGATCGCCAGGCGAATCGAGTGGGCGTTGCAGCATCCTTGGGAGAACGACCTGTGACACGCGAAATCGAGATCGAGCGTCCAGCCTGCGAGTATGCCGAACGCAGAGGGTGGTTCGAAGCGAAGATCGCCAGCTCGAACAAGAAGGCCATGCCCGATCGGATATTCCATCGCCGCGGCTACACGATGTACATCGAGTTCAAGCGTCCCGGCGAAGAGCCCACGCCACAGCAGCGCAAACGGCATCGTGAGATCCGCAAGCACGGTATTCCTGTCCATGTCTGCGACAACCTGGAACTGGCCTATGAACTGCTCCGGTAGCTGGGATGCATGGATCCAGGCCGCCTTCACCGGCTGCCTGCGTGACCGGGATGCAATGCATGAATACCAGGAGAGTGCGGTCGAGTTCCTCAAGCTCAATCCGTTCAGCGCCTTGTTCGTTGACCTGGGCCTGGGGAAGAGCGTTATCTCGCTGACCACGATCCTCGACCTGGTGCGCGAGTTCGAGACGGACTGCGCCCTGGTCATCGCGCCGCTCCGAGTGGCCAATGAGACCTGGCCAACCGAGATCGGGCAATGGCGCCATACAGCCGCACTGTCCGCCCACCGTATCCGTGATGAGGAGCTGGTTGAGCGGGTGAACGAGGCTGGCGCTGAGGCGCGGGAACTGCTCAAACGGTTCGGCACCGAGGCCGAGGACGTCCAGGTATTCATTCGCCGGCACCGCACGCTGGAGCTTCGCCGGAAGGCCAAGAAGCTGGGCTACGGCGGCCCGGATATTCGGCGTTACGGCGAGAAGCACATTGATGCAGCGATGGCAGATCCAGTCAGCGCAGCGGAGCGAAAACTCTTCGTGCAGGACTGCCGACGCCGAGCGGCAGCGGAGGCCGTGAGAGAACAGAAGGCCAGGAACCCAGCCTCGATCTACATCATCAACCGTGAACAGGTCGAATTCCTCGTGGATGCCTGGGGGCGCGACTGGCCCTACGACACCGTCTTCATCGACGAATCAAGCAGCCTGAAGGACCATCGCACCAAGCGCTGGAAGGCCCTGAATAAAGTCCGCCCATTCATGCGGCGTATGCACCAACTCACCGCTACGCCGGCCGCCGAGACCTACCTGCACCTGTTCGGCCAGATCTATTTGCTCGACCGCGGTGAGCGCCTCGGTAAGAGTTTCACCGGGTTCACCGATACCTACTTCAAGCACAACAAGTACGACTACAGCTACAAATTACTGCCGGGTGCGGAGGAGGCGATCGCAGCGAAGATCGCGGACATCTGCCTGACAATGAAGGCGGAGGACTACCTGTCCCTGGAGAAGCCGGTGATGTTGGTGCGGAACGTCAGGCTGTCTGAGCGGGAGCAGGACTTGTATACGACGATGGAGCGAGACTCCATCGTTGAGCTGAACGGTGTCGAGATTGAGGCTGAGACCGCCGCAGCTCTCTCATCGAAACTGCTACAGCTGGCATCAGGGGTTCTCTACGATACCCAGCTCGTACAGGATCCGATCACCGAGGAGTTCGAGAAGGTCAAGACGGTACACCATGTCCATGATCACAAGATCGACGCCCTACAGGAACTCCAGGAGGAGGTTGGCGGCGAATCGCTCCTCGTGGCTTACCACTTCAAGTCGTCGCTGGAGCGGCTGCAGAAGGCGTTCCCCGAAGCCGTCGTAATGGATCGTGAAGGCAAGGTCGTGAAGCAGTGGAACAGCGGCAAGATCAAGATGCTGCTCGTTCACCCGCAGAGCGCCGGTCACGGCCTCAATCTGCAGCACGGTGGTCGTCACGTCGTGTTCTTCGACCTACCATGGTCGCTCGAACTCTACCTGCAGCTGATAGGCCGCCTGGCGCGCCAGGGGCAGCAGAAGGTCGTGTACGTTCACCACCTGGTCGCCCAGGGCACCATCGACGAGGTGGTGCTGGATTGCTTGCTGCAGAAGCGGGATGCGCAGGACGCGCTGTTCCGGCTGTTGAAGCGCTTGCGCAAAATGAATCAACAAAAAATTGCTTTGTCTACTTGAAAATCAACTTGGGTTGTTTAAAATTACCGCAAGTTACGATTAGCCAAGGGGCTTCGCGGATACCGTTATGGCCACAGAATTTAAAGATCGACTTGTGCTCGCCTGCGACAGGGCATCTCATGTGCCGCCGAAGTTCGCAGGGCGGGGCGTCGACATCGCCAAAGCCATGGAAGTCAGCCAGGAGGCGGTGCGCCGATGGTTCGAAGGGAGCGCCATGCCGCGCCCGAAGACCATGAAGAAACTGGCGTCCTATCTTGGCTGCGATGACGCATGGCTGGCATTAGGCGTTGAGCCGCCGGTCGCTACTGTCGAAGAGAAGATATCCCGCGTCATCAATGAGAGCGGCGCAATCCAGCTCGTTGCCGGACTGATCATGCTGGATGGGCACGAGTGCGCGTTTCCCGCCGCCGGCATCAAACAGGCGAATGGCGTTGACCTCTATGCCATTAGCCGCGGTACGCAATTCGCACTCAACGTGGCGCTGGCCCGAGCAGTCGAACCCGGGAAGTATGAGGTGACGATTCCTACCGGGTACATCGGGGTGAAATGCGTCGCGGTTTTCTATCGCGCCCTCGATGATCATGATGTCGTTGTTCTCCCTCACGATGTGATCGGCAAGCACAAGCGCCCAGTTGCGTCTGGTCTTGTCCTTGACGTCGAATACGCCAACGGGGAATACCGGGTTGCTGAGCAACCTTTGCCGGTGTTCCGGGCTTTCGGAGCCTTCTATGACTGAGCAACCGTGGGTTGCAGTAGAGGAGGTCTGCCACATGTACGGCGTGACCTTCCCGACTGCCAAGAACAAAATCGCGAACAAGACCTTCGCGGTTCCGACCTACAAGGTGGGCAAAGTGCACGTGATCGCCAGGGCAGTGCACGAGGAGTTCTTCAGGCTCAAGGAAGAGGAGGGCCTCAAGCAATTGAGGGCCTCGCGTTCTCGTTCCTGATGAATCAACATTTAGTTGATCTAATGCGATTTTTATCGCTTAAAGTTGATTGTTAGTGCTGCCCGATACTGGCAGGAGAAAGACATGACTCTTGAAGAACTGTTCGAACGCGGGATGCAAGACGGGTGCGCGGCGTATCGCGTAGGCGTATCGCGCACCATGGAAGGGAAGGTCCAAATCTACATTCATCGGGAGGGGCAGGAGGATGAGATCGCTGATTTTCTCGTCCAGGGCAACGAGCTGGTCCCGTTCGACGATGCCTTCGATGACGCCGAAGGCTAGCCACACATGGTCGGTAGAAAGCCTGACAGCAAGGTCATGGATGACGAGACGAAAGGGCTCCTGTACGAGGGGGCGTCCATCTCTCAGCTTGGGCGCCTGTTCGGTATGGATAACCGTACCGTGACGGCGAAGCTCGGAACGAAGCTGCAGCCGAACGGGAAGCGGGCAGGCCACCCGATCTACTCGGTGAAGGACGCAGCCCCTTTCCTCGTCGAGCAGGACATCTCGTTGGACGACCTGGAGAAGGTCGCGGCCTATGTCCAGCAACTTGATCCCTCCCGCCTGCCGCGAATGCTCACGAAAGAGTTCTGGCAGGCGATGACGAACAAGCAGCGCTACGAGGAGAAGGCCGGCGACCTTTGGCCGACGGAGCGGGTGATCGAGGTGTTCGGCGACCTGGCAAAGACGGTTCGCATGCCCCTGGTGCTCGCTCGGGACACCATCAACAACCAGGTCGAACTGACGCCGAGGCAACACCAGATCCTCAGCGAGATCATCGACGGCATCCTTGAGGACCTGCATGCAGCAGTTGTTAAGCAATGCGGCTCGCGAGCGGCTCCGGCTGACGACCACGGTCTATAACAGCATCGAGGAGATCGCCCTGGGCGTGGCTGACATGTTCAAGCCGCCGGAGCGCCTCACGGTGTCCCAGGCGGCAGCGAAATACCGGAAGCTGAAGAACGTTGGCTCCTACGTCGGCGATTGGCGCAACGACAAGGCTCCCTACATGTGCGAGCCGATGGATACTCTGGATTCCCGCGAATACGACGCGGTGGTGTTTGTGGGGCCCGCTCAGAGCAGCAAAACGGATTCTTTGGTTTTGAACTGGACGCTCTTCAACGTGAAGTGCGATCCGATGGACATGATCATCTACAACCCATCGACGGCGGCCGCTCGGGACTTCTCGGTACGCAGGATCGATCGTCTGAATATCCACAGCCCCGCGGTCGGCGAGCTGCTGCTGAAGAAACGTGACGCCGACAACAAGTTCGACAAGCACTACACCAACGGCATGATGCTTAACCTGTCCTGGCCGTCTGTTGTCGAGTTTGCTGGCAAGCCTATTCCGCGGCAGGCGCTTACCGACTATGACCGTTTTGAGGATGACGTGGGGGGCGACGGCAACGCCTTTGATCTTGCTGCTAAGCGGGGGACCACGTTCGGCAGCTTCAAGATGACACTGGCCGAGTCGTCCCCCTCGAAGCCCATACTCGACACACGTTGGATACCGACGACGCCTCACGAGGCACCGCCGGCCGAGGGCATCCTGGCTCTGTACAACCGCGGTGACCGGCGGCGATGGCATTGGCCATGCCCGCATTGCGACGGGTACTTCGAGGGCCGCTTCAGCATGCTGGAGTGGAACGGTCGTGGCGCGAAGACGGTAAAGCTCGATCCGCTTACGGCCTCGGAGAGCGTGTTCCTACGGTGCCCGCACTGCGGTCACCCGATTCATCCTGATGAGCGCCACGAGATGCAGCAGTGGGGAATGTGGGTGAGGGAGGGGGAGGCCATCGACGCCAAGGGCCGCCGTTACGGTCAGGGCCGCAGGACCAAGATCGCCAGCTTCTGGCTGAACGGTATCGCTGCCGCATTTACCACGTGGGGTGAACTGGTGCGTACCTATCTAACGGCAGAGGAGGAGTACGAGCGAACCGGTAGCGAGGAGGCTCTCAAGAAGTTCTACAACACCGACCTGGGGGAGCCGTACCTGCCGAAGGCCGTCGATAGTGACCGTCTTCCGGAGACGCTGCAGATCCGTGCGGAGGATCTCGGCGATGAGCCCACTGTGCCGTTCGGTACTCGCTTCCTCCAGGGCACCGTCGACGTGCAGAAGAACATGTTCGTGGTCCAGGTCCACGGCATCGCTCCCGGGTATCCGTTCGATATGGTCCTCATTGATCGCTTTCGCATCCAGAAGTCAGTCCGCGTCGATGACGATGATGAGCACCTGTGGGTGAAGCCGGCGACCTACCTGGAGGACTGGGATTTGTTGATCGAGCAGGTCATGAATCGGACGTACCCTCTGGCAGATGGCAGTGGTCGGCGAATGGCGATCAAGATGACCGGTTGCGACATGGGGGGCTATGCGAAGGATAAGGGGGAGTCCGTCACCAGCATGGCCTATGCGTTCTACCGGCGACTCCGGAAGGAGGGACTGCATAGCCGGTTCCATCTGCTCAAGGGTGATCCCAACCCAGGTTCGCCCCGTGCCCGCATCACGCACCCCGATGCGACGCAGCGCGATAAGAACGCCACTGCGCGAGGCGATGTCCCGGTGCTGATGCTCAACTCGAATGTCCTGAAGGACGCGCTGCACGCCCGCCTTGATTGCATTGCACCGGGCAAGGGCATGTACCGCTTCCCCAACTGGTTGCCGGACTGGTGGTATCAGGAGATGTGCAGCGAGGATCGCACGCCCAAGGGTTGGGTGAAGCGCCCGCACGCGCGAAACGAGGCGTGGGACCTTTCGTACTACTGCATCGGCATGTGCGTGTCGTCGTTGCTCCTGGTGGAGAAGATCGACTGGTCGAACCCCCCGTCTTGGGCGGCCGAGTGGGATTCCAACTCTTTAGTCAGTCAGCCGGATACGCCGCCGCGCTTTACTGAGCCCAAGAAGACCTATGACTTCCGCGGGCTCGCCGAGAAGCTGGCCTAGTCACGCCCTGACAGTCAACAAAAAGTTGATTATTATGGTGGAAGTTGTGATTATGCCGCCAATAGAACACCCGGAAAGGTGATGCCATGGCTTGCGGAGCCGCCCCGACAATCGACGATCTGAATCGTGCGCGCACTGCGTACCAAGACCTGATCATGGGCAACAAGCCTCGGGTGATCGTCGACCAGAACGGTGAGCGCGTGGAGTTCACCGCTGCCAGCGCTTCACGCCTGTACCTCTACGTCCAGCAGCTAGAACAGCAGCTGTGCCCGTCCGGCGTACCGCGCCCGAACCGTCCGATGGGGTTCATCTTCCGATGAGCAGCCGGCTTCCGGTGATCACCGACATGCCGGTTGTGGAGCAGAAGGCAATCGGCGGCGGCCTGGAAGGGGCGGAGCGTCTCGAACGCGAGACGGCGCTCTGGATTCCGTCGATGCGGTCTCCCGACCAGGCCATCAACGGTGCCAAGCCGCTGGCAGATGCCCGCGGTCGGGACATGGTGCAGAACGACGGCTACGCCTCGGGTGCCGTTGCGCTCAACCAGGACAACATCGTCGGCGCGCACTACCGCCTCAATGCCCAACCGAATTACCGGGCGCTGGGTGCGACTGAGGGGTGGGCCGAGGAGTTCCAGGAGGTCGTCGAGGCGCGCTTCAACGTGCTTGCCGAGTCGCAGGACTGCTGGCTGGATGCGTCACGCCGCAACACCCTGACGGGGCTCGTGCGTCTAGCCGTCGCCGTGTTCGTTACAACGGGGGAGAACGTGGCTTCAGCGGAGTGGATTCGCGAGAGCCGGCGTCCCTGCAGTACCGCAGTACAGGCCATCTCGCCAGACCGCCTGTGCAATCCGGACGGGGTTTCTGATGACGCGAACCTGCGTCGCGGCGTGGTCATCGACAGCCGTGGTCGCCCTACGAACTACTGGATCCGCGAGGGCTACCCCACCGATCCGTGGAACTACGACTACCGCTGGCGCTTGATCCCCGCCGAGAAACCGTGGGGCCGGAAGCAGATGCTGCACATCATCGAGCAGCGGCTTCCCGATCAAAGTCGCGGCATCGCCGACATGGTGGCGGTGCTGAAGCAGATGCGGATGACCAAGCGCTTCCAGGAGATCGTCCTGCAGAACGCCGTGGTCAACGCGACCTACGCGGCTTCGATCGAGTCCGAGCTGCCCAGCAACATGGTTTTCGAGCAACTGGGCGGCGGGGAGACCAATTTCGATCCGCTGAACAACTACCTCAACAATTACATGAACGCCCTGGGCAGCTACCTCGACGGCTCGAAGAACATCGCCGTCGACGGCGCGAAGATCCCGCATCTGTTCCCGGGCACCAAGCTGAACATGCAGCCGCTGGGACAGCCTGGCGGGGTAGGGGACGGATTCGAGCAGTCGCTGCTCCGTCACATCGCCGCGTGCTTGGGGCTGTCCTACGAGCAGTTCACCAGGGACTACACGAAGACCAACTACAGCTCGGCACGCGCCAGCATGACCGAGACCTGGAAGTTCATGCAGTCGCGCAAGAAGTCGGTCGCCGACCGTTTCGCGACCTTCGTGTACCAACTGTGGCTGGAAGAAGAGGTGAATGCCGGCAACATCCCGCTGCCGCGGGGCAAGACCGCCTCCTGGTTCTACGAGCCCCTGGTCAAGGACGCGCTCAGTACCTGCAGCTGGATCGGTGCCAGCCGTGGGCAGATCGATGAGCTGAAAGAAACGCAGGCGGCGCTGCTGCGCATCAAGTCTGGCCTTTCCACTTATGAGATCGAAGCCGCGAAGCTCGGCCTCGATTGGCGCGACCTGTTCGCGCAGCGGGCCCGTGAGGAGCGCCTGGTCAAGAAATACGGCCTGGCCTTCTCCCTGGACGCGCAGCGTAGCGGTTCGAGCGCGCAGGGCACTCTCTCGGACGATCCCGACAGCGGTACTCAGAACGACGACATCAAAGACGAAGAGGCTGCAGCATGAGCATGACCATCGCGCGCCAGGTGATTGCGCGGATGAACCTGCGCGAGTCGCTGTTCAGCGGGCAGTTCGCCGCCAGCATGGCCGCGGACCTGTTCCAGCTCAGTAGCGCCGATCCGAAGACCGAGCAGACCAAGGCCGAACAGGCCCGTGTGCAGCTCATGGACGCCTACGGGTTCAGCACCACTGATCAGCGCAAGCCGTTCGCGTTTGCCGGCGGGATCGCCGTCATCCCGGTGCACGGCAGCCTCATCAACCGATTCGGCGCCAGCTGGGGCTATGTCACCGGGTACAACTTCATCCGTGCCCAGCTGAATGCAGCCCTGGTCGATGACGAGGTGAAGGCGGTCGTCTTCGACTGCAACAGCTACGGCGGCGAAGTCGTCGGGTGCTTCGAACTGGCCGACGAGATCTACGCGGCTCGCGAGAAGAAACCGCTTACTGCTGTGGTCGACGCGAACTGCTACTCGGCCTGCTACGCCATCGCCAGCTCCGCCCACCGCGTCGTCGTGATCCCGAGCGGTGGTGCCGGGAGCATCGGCGCTTACGCCATGCACATCAGCATCGAGAAGGCCCTGGAGAAATTCGGGGTTTCGGTCGAGCTGATCCACTCGGGCGAACACAAGGTCGACGGGAACCCTTTCCAGGATCTGCCCGAGAGCGTGCGTGCAGATATCCAAAGCGGGGTGGACAAGACCCGCAATAACTTCGTGGCCCTGGTTGTTCGTAACCGGGGCCTCGACGAGAAGGTCGTGCGTGACACCGAAGCGGCGTGCTACCGCGCTGACGAAGCGCTCGCGCTCGGCCTCATCGACGCCGTGGCAACGCCCACCCAGGCGGTAGCCGCGCTACTCACCGAGCTTTCCGGCTCTGACGAAAACCAGGAGAACGATATGTCCGACGAGAACGCCGCGCCGGGAGGCAAAGCCCCGGAGAACGCCAGTGCTGGCGCAGTGGATGCCACTGCCGAGCGCAAGGCTGAACAGGAGCGCTGCAAGGGCATCCTGAACTGCGAGGAAGCCAAGAACAATCCCGCCCTGGCCAACCACCTCGCATTCGAGACCAGCATGTCGGTGGACGACGCCAAGAAAACCCTGGCAGCCGCCGGCCCGGCGAAGCCGGCTGTCGAGGAACCGAAGGTGGAGCAGAACCCCTTCAAGCAGGCCATGGATGCTGACAAGCACCCGAACCTCGGGGCGGGCGGTGACAACGGCGGTGGTAACGAGCAGATGTCCAAGGCCGACCGCATTCTCCAAGCCCACGGCGCGGCCTCCGGTCGTACCTACGACGCCAAGTAAGGAGGCGCACCATGACCGAGTTCCTCGCTGGTAGCAACCGCATGAACTTCCCGCAGCCGCCGCAACTGTTCGCCGGCAGCCTGGAAGTCACTACCAACCGCCGGCAGGTGGCCGACAACCTCAAGTTCCAGCAGTACGAGGTGATCGCCATCGTCGCCGACAAGATCGTCAAGTTCGATCCGGAAGGCGATGACGGCAGCGAAGTGGCTGCCGGGATCATCGCCAACTCCGTGGATACCACCACCGCTACCGGCGTTGCCGGCCAGTGGTCCGGTTTCTATACCGGCGGCGATTTCAACCACGCAGCGCTGGTATGGCCGGCTGCGCTCACCACGCTGGCTCAACGCCGCGCGGTGTTCGCGACCACCGCGACCATCGCCATTTCGTCCGTGCTCTAAGGGGGAGCCGCCACTATGGAATTCGAACTGTACGACCTGGCGACCCTGCTGCAGGTTCGCCGCCGTGTCGACGATGCGCCGGTCTTCTGGCTGAACTTCTTCGGTCGCCAGATCAACTTCGAGACCCCGTACATCGACTTCGAGAACGTCAACCGTCGCTACCGCAAGCTGGCGCCCTTCGTGGCCCCGAACGTCCAGGGCCGCGTGATTTCCAGCCAGGGCTCGCGCCTGACTCGCTATGCGCCGGCCTACGTCAAGCCGAAGTCGGTGATCGACCCGAACAAGGTCATCGCCCGTCAACCCGGCGAAGTGCCGTACCAACCGCTCAGCAATGCGCAGCGTCGCGACGCGGTGATCGCCGAGGAAACTCGCGACCACAAGGCTCGGCTGACCAACCGCAACGAGTGGCTGGCCGCCAACGCCGTGATCTTCGGCTCGGTGACCATCTCGGGCGAGGACTATCCGACCAAGTTCGTCGACTTCGGCCGTGATCCCTCCCTGACCGTGGTCCTGACGGGTGCCGCCAAGTGGGACCAGGCCACTGCCAAGCCCATGGCCGACATCAAGGGGGTTCGCCGCAAGGCGGCGGATCTGTCCGGGGTGCGCATCCGTCGGGTGATCTTCGGCGAGGGCGCGTGGGATCTGTTCGCCACTCGCATGGAGTTCGACAACCCGCAATCGGGCAACCTCCTGGACACCACTTTCCGCGGCAGCGAGACCAGCGTGTCCCGGCTGCTGGACGGCTTCGAAGGCGCCGAATACGCCGGCACTCTGACCGGCGTGAACGGCCAGGGCCGCATCGAGTGCTGGGTGTACAGCGGCAGCTACGACGATGACACCGGAGCCCAGGTCGCCTACATGCACACCTACGACGTGGTGGGCGTAGGTGACCTCGATGGCGTCCGCTGCTTCGGCGCTATCCAGGATGCTCGTGCTGGCTACCAGGCTCTCGATGTGTTCATGAAGAACTGGGAGAGCCCGGATCCCAGCGTCGAGTACCTGCTGAGCCAATCGGCTCCGCTCATGGTCCCCGGCGAGCCCAACGCCACCTTCCGCATCCGCGTCGCTTAACCCCTGCGGCAGCCGCCTTCGGGCGGCGTGCCTTTTCGGAGAACTGACATGCCCAAACGTATTCCGCTCAGCACCATCGTCGTACATCGCGACGGCAAGCGCGTCACCCCGGAGATCGGCCGCCCCTTCGACTTCACCAGCGAGGAGGTGGCCGAGATCTCCGCCCTGGAACAGGAACTGAAGGCCCGCGGTAATCCGCAGCTCCTGTTCCGCAAGATCATCAACGAGGACCCCAATGTCAGCGCGGCGGCGGCTGTCGTAACCGAGAATGCCTCCGGCGGCACCGAGGAAACCGACTACAGCGCGATGACCGTGCCGCAGCTCAAGGAACTCGCCGCGAAGCGCGAAATCGACCTGGGCGAGGCCGCCAAGAAGGACGACATCATCGCCAAGCTGAAGGCGGATGATGCGGAGGACGAGGGCCTGTAATGGCCTTCGACTTCGCGTCGGCAAAAGCCCTGGTGCGCCAGACGGTCCACGAGACCCTCGGCGTGCCGGGGCTTTACCAGGATCACTCGATGAGTGTCCCTGAGCCCGTCCGCGTGCGCTGGCATTCCAAGATCGACCGCTTCGGCGATCTGGAGAGCAGCGGTTATGCGGAGGTCATCGAGGGCATTGATCGAGTCATCTTCCAGGCTACCGAGGCCCGCACCCTGGGCGTGCGCTCCGGCGGAACCGTCACCATCCAGGCACTTGGTGGTGTGCAGCTAACCCTGGGTGCCCAGGAGCCGGCAGACGGCCCATACGAAGAAATCTGGTCGGCGTCGAAGCTATGAGCGTCAGCGTGACGGCGGATCTCTTTGACGAGTTGGAGCGGTACTTCGACGAGCTGCCGCAGGTCACTACCGAGGCCGCTCGCCTGGCCATCAACGACACCGCCAGAGGCCCCGCCATCAGCCTGTCTCGGGACGAGATGTATGACCAGGTGAACTTCCCGGCTGGCTACCTCGGCTCCGATCGACTATTCGTGGCGAAGTTCGCGAAGAACAATGATCTGGAGGCAGTGGTCACCGGCCGGGATCGGCCAACGTCACTGGCGCGGTTCGCAACCAACCCGACACCCGGGCAACGCGGCGTGACGGTGCAGGTCCACAAGGGCCACTCGAAGATGATGAAGAAGGCCTTCATCGTGAAGCTGCGCGCCGGCCGCACGATGGATGGCCAGACATTCAACGTAGGGCTCGCAATTCGCCTGGCGCCCGGCGAGAAGCTGATCAACAAGACGTTGCCGGCCGAGGTCTACGCCACGTCGTTGGGGCCGAATGTCGTGTTGCTTTACGGCCCCTCTGTCGACCAGGTGTTCCGCGCCGTATCGGCCGATGTCGCCCCGGCCGTCGCAGATCATGCGGTCAGCGAGTTCTACCGTCAGTTCGCGAGGCTGAGCAATGGCTGATTTGATCCCGTACCGCCTGCTGGTGTTGCAGCGCCTGACAGCGCTACTTGAGGGCATCGACGCGCTTGACCAGAACGGCCAGCCCTACGTGCTTGCCGGATCGGTGTACCGCGGCAGGATCGAATTCGGTTCGGACACCCCGCTGCCGGCTGTCTCTATCCTCGAATCGCCGACGCCCGCTAATGGTGTGTTCGCCGGGGAGGCGGAGGTTCGCAGTGAGGCGTGGGTGCTGCTGATCCAGGGCTGGGCGGTAGACGATGCGCTCAACCCATCCGATCCGGCCTACTGGCTGGCGGCGGCGGTGGAGCAACGTCTCTCGCTGATCACCGCGACACGCGACGACGGCTCTGGCCGCCCCCTCGACGCGGTTAACTACCTGCTGGGCAAGCTCATCGCCGGTATCGAGGTGGGCCCGCATGTGGTCCGCCCGTTGGACCAGAAGACGTCCAGTCGGGCCTGTTTCTACCTGCCTGTACGCGTGGCTCTTGCACGGAGCATCGGAGAGCCTTATCGTTCGCAATGAATCAATATTTAGTTGATTATTTCGATTAAAAGTTGGGCATCCACTTCGAGGACTTGGGCATGATCGCTCCCGATGGCAAGAACTACACCCTTGGCCGGGGTAAGCTGTACTTCGACCAATTCGCGCCTGGCACGCAGAACACCACCGGCCAGCGCTACTTCGGGAACACTCCCGAGTTCAACGCCACCGCCGACTCGGAGGAGCTGGAGCACTTCGATTCCGACAATGGCGTGAACGTGAAGGACGACAGTGTCACGCTGTCCAATACCCGCACCGGCAGCTTCACCACCGACAACATCAACCTGGACAACGTCGCGCTGTTCTACCTCGGCGAGAAGTCCACCACCGTCCAGACCTCGCTCACCGCGCAGACGCAGACCATCAAGGTGAAGCAAGGTCGCTTCTACCAGATCGGTGCCTCGGACTCGAATCCGGCCGGCTACCGGCACCTGGACAATTTCTCGGCGAAGATCGGCTCCACCGCCGTGACGGCCGCCGGCAACTACGAAGTCGATCTCCCGTTGGGCCGCCTCTACATCGAACCGGGCTCCACCGACATCGTCGATGATGCGGAGCTGGTCCTCACCTTCGACGTGAAGGCCTACAGCCAGAACATGGTCATCAGCTCCTCGGACGAGATCGTAGGCGCGCTCTACTTCGAGTCCACCAACCCGAAAGGCGAACTGCTCGACTACTACTGGCCGTACGTGAAGCTGAGCCCCAACGGCGACTTCAATCTGAAGTCCGGTGACGACTGGCAGTCGATCCCCTTCAACATCGAATTCCTCAAGAAGGGCAACCTCGAAGCGGTGTATATCACCGACCGCGGCACCACTTCGTAAGGGGGCCGCGGCATGTCGCTTCTGGATTACACACCCGAGCGCCTGCCGGTCCTGGTCAACGGCGAGGTCCTTTTCCATGTGGAGGGGATCTCGCTTGAGGCCCTGGCCGTGCTCGTCAAAACGCACCTGCCGGACTTGGAATCCGTTTTCAACATCGTCGTGGATAGCGAAACCGCCGGCGGCTCGTTCTCCGATCACCTGTTCCGTGTTGCTCAGGGTATCGCGCTGCAGGGCCCCGGCCTGGCGGCCAACATCATCGCCATTGCATCGGGCGAGGAGGTCTCGCCGGCACTGATCGCCAAGGCCAAGCGCCTGCCGCTCACCGTGCAGGTGGACGCCATCACCAAGATCGGCAAGCTCACGTTCGAGGAGGCTGGCGGCGTAAAAAAGGGGATGGAGTCTCTGATGAACTTGCTCGCGAGCTTGCGGACGAAGCCGCTAAGCAGCAGCCCGGAGACTCCGGCTTCCTCCGCTACTACCACGGGATCCGCCGGGACGTGAGCCTGCTCCTTGCCGAAGGGCACGCGCAGGCTCGCCGCTACCCGCTGGCTCTCCTGTGGTCGGAGGCCCGCATTTGCCGCCAGCGTCACAACCAGGCTGTGCTTCAGGAGGCCGCCGTACTGCAGGCCGTTATCGGCGCTTCGATAGGTGGCAAGAAGGGCGCCCGTCACCTGACCTCTTTGCTGAAGAGGATCGAGCGCAGTGACTGACACGAGCCGCAACGTCGAGCTGGTCATCCGGGCCAAGAACCTCAGCAAGAAGACGCTGCAGGATGTCCGGAATGAGATCGAGGACATCAACAAGGCCCTCGATGCTCAGATCGACGCGTCCAAGCGCGGCCAGGGCTCGCTGAAGGACCTGGATGCCACCTACCGGCGTCTCGAAGACGCGATGAAGTCGCTGCTCCAGCAGCAGGCGATCATCAAACAGTTCGAGGCGCAGAGCGCTCGTCTCAAGGAACTACAGGATCGTCTCGGCGCTGCGTCGACGAAGTTGCGCGAGCACCAGGCTGCCATGGAAGCCGCCGAGAAGGTCACCCAGCGCCAAGCCAACACGCAGACCAAGTTGCTCAAGGCTGTCGAGCGCGCCGAGCAGGCCGTGGCTGCGCAAAGCGTCCGCCTGTCCACTCTGCGGGAGCAGGGTGAGGCTGCCGGCCTGGCGATGAGCGACCTCAGCCGCGCCCAGGATGAACTCCTGGCCGTGGGCCGGCAGCTCGCCGATACCAACGCCTCCCAGGCACAGACCTCGGAGCAGTTGGCGGCGAACATGCGCTCAGCGCAGAAGGCGGCGAAGGATCTGGCCGAGACGGAGGCCTTCGAGGCTGCGGCTGCGGCCGCTGCACGGCGGAACGCTGAAAGCGAGTACAGCCAGTTCTGGCTGAAGGAGCTGGCCAAGCGCGAGGCGGAGGAGCGCCGCTTCAACGAGATCAGTGTGCAGATGGCCGAGAAGGCGGCGAAGGAGAAAGCCGCTGCGGAGGCGTTCAACACCGAAGCCACCAAGGCCGCCCAGCGGAACCGTCAGCAGCAGGCCGAGTACGAGTACGCGCAGCTGTTCAACGCTGCTGATCAGCGCGCCGCCCAGGCTGCGGCCGTTGCTCAGCTCAACGAGATGGCAGACAAGGCCGTGGCTGCGGCCCGCGGCTACACGACGCTCGGTGATGCCAGCCAGCGGCTGACGCAGAACAGTCGCGCCTTGGCCAGCAACCTGCGCTCGATCATCGATCCAGCGGGCACCGCACGCACGACTCTTGGCGGGGTTGAGGAAGAGGTAAAGGCGCTCGACGCCGCCATCAGCCAGATCAGCGGCCCGGTGAAGGGCGCGAGCCAACAGCTCCGGCAACTCGCGGACGCGCAGAAGGCCCTGGTCAACCAGGCCGCCGGCATTGATGCCTACCAGAAGCAGGTGGAGTCTCTGCGGGCGGCCCGCGCTGGCTTCTCGGATGCCCGCGCCGCGGTGTTGCAGTACGCCCAGGCCATTCGCCAGGCAGATGCTCCGACAGCCGAGATGCAGGCGCACCAGCGGCAGCTGCAGGGCGCATTGGCGTCGGCGGCACAGCAGCTGCAACAGCAGTTGGCACGCACCCGAGAGTTGCGTGAGGGGCTTCGTTCCGCTGGCGTCGACACGAGCAACCTGGTTGCGGCGCAGCAGCGCCTGGTGGCCAGCGCCAGGACTGCTACGGGGGCTGTCCAGAAACTCGGGGCGGCCGTCGAGAAGTACGGCGAAGAGACGCGCTCCTCGGCCGAGGATCTCAACCTCTTCGAATCGAACGGCCGCACCACGCTGTCGTTCGTTCAGCGGTTGCGGGGTGAGGTGCTGGCGCTCGCCGCGGCCTATGGCGGCCTGCAGGGCGCACTCAACCTGGGCCAGCAGTCGCTGGAGTCCTTCAACACCAAGCAGGGCACGCAGAACCAACTGGCCCTGGCCGTGGGCAACGATCCGAAGCGCATTGCTGAGGAGTATGCCTACATCCGCGAGCAGGCTGACCGTATCGGGGTGGCTTTCGAAGGTGCGGCCAAAGGCTATGCCAAATTCGCGGCCGCCGCGTCGCTCGCCGGCCGCAGCAACCAGGAGATCCGCTACGTCGCCGAGACGTTCCTTGAGGTGGGCCGCGTGGCGAACCTCTCGGCCGACGACATCGACGGCGTGTTCAAGGCCCTGGAGCAGATCTACTCCAAAGGGAAGATCCAGGCTGAGGAACTGCGTGGCCAGCTCGGTGATCGCCTGTTCGGTGCTTTCGAGATCGCCGCCAAGGCGCTGAAGGACACTTACCCGGACCTGAACAAGGCCATGAAGGACGGCGAGGTAACCAGTGCCCAACTGGTCGCCATCGCCGAGCAATACCGGAAGACCGTGGCCGACCAGTTGCCGAATGCGATGAAGTCGCTCTCGGCGGAACAGGCCCGCCTGAACAGCGCGGTCTACGACTTCAAGGTGCTGATCGCCGAGTCGGGGTTCGCCGACACCTACGCCGAGCTGGTGCAGAAGCTGACGACGTTCCTGAAGAGCGACGACGGCAAGAAGTTCGCCCAGGACATCAGCACGGCGTTCAGCTCCGTGGTCACCGTACTCACCTACCTGCTGGACCACCTGGATGAGGTGAAGCTGGCTATCGAGCTGGCGTTTGGGCTCAAGGCGCTTTCCCTGGTGGCCGGGTTGGCGACGGCAATCAGCACCAAGCTGCTGCCGGCCCTGAAGCTGGCCACCACGCAATTCACCATCATGGGTAAGGAGGGCGTGTCCTCTGCAAAGGTGATTCAGCTCGCCTTCGCAGCACTGGCCGCCTTCATGACAGGTTGGCAGATCGGCACCTACCTGAGCGAGCAGTTCGCCGTGGTACGCCAAGCCGGCGTCGCGTTGGTGATTGGTCTGGAGAAGCTGTTTGCGCAGATGAAGTTCGCCGCCGAAGTCGTGTGGGTGGCTGTCAGCGAGAGCGCGACGAACAACTTCAACAAGGCATTGAACACCATCGCCGACTTCAAGGACGACGCGCTCAAGCTGTTCGCGGACCTGGCTCGGCAACTCGGACAAGAGGGCCTGGCGGACAAGATCAGTGGCTTCATCAGCGATGGCAGTCGACGTGGCCTCACCGATGTTCGTGGCGAGATCGACAAGCTGAAAGACAAGCTGGCATCCGACCTGAAGGAAATCGACGAGATCGGGTTCCAGATGTTCCAGGACGCTGCGAAGGACAGCAAGGCTGCCGCGGCCCAAGCAGCTTCCGCGTCGCCTACGGCTAGCCCCGGGATCACTGGTGGAGGCGCCACTGGTGGAGGCGACGACAAGGCCTACAAGAAGCTCGTGAAGCAGCGTGAGGCCTTGGCGAACGAACTGGTGAACGCCCTGGCCGCGGCCGAGGCGAAGATCCAGAAGAACGAGAAGCTCAGCCTGGAGAGCCGCCTCGCGGCGATCGACACCGAGTACCAGAAGGTCTACACGAAGATCGACAAGCTGTCCAAGCTGCCCGGTGGTGCCGACTTGGCCAAGCAGATGCGCTCCACGCTCGACGGCTACGTGAAGCAGCTGAAGGTCCAGGAGACGCTCAAATTCAACACCGAGCAGCAGGCGCGGAACGAGAAGGCGGTCAACGACCAGATTGAACTCCGGCAGCAGCTGATCGCTACTGTCGAGGCACAGCGCCAGGCTGGCCTGATCAGCGAAGAGGAGTCGGTCAAGCAGATCGATGCTATCAACGCACGCATCGTTCCCAACATCCAGGCGTCCGCCCAGGCGGCTATTGATTGGGCTAACGCGCACAAGGAAATCTTCAACAACCCTGGGGCGCTGGAAACCTTCCTCGCGAAGATGCAGGCGATCCAGGCAGCCGCGCAGAAGACTGCCGGCGCATTCACCCAGCTGGACAAGGTGATCGTCGACTCGATTGCCAACAATGGCGTCACGGCGATTGAGGATACCGCCAAGGCCATCGGCCAGGCAGCCGCTGGTACGGAGTCCTGGGGAGACGCCCTCCGTGATGCCGGCCGCGCTGCGGTCAACTTCTTCGCCCAACTGCTCCTTGACATCGCTCGCGCGATCATCAAGCAGATGATCCTTAATGCGCTGCTCGCCTGGGCCGGGGCGAACGGTTACAGCGGCATCGCTGGCGCCGCTCAGGCGGCCGGAGGACAGGTTAGGCACTCCGGCGGGGTAGTTGGTGTGGACACCCCGAACCGCACCCGCGCCGTATCTCCTGCTTGGTTCGCGGCAGCTCCTCGCTACCACAGCGGCGGGGTATCCGGTCTGGCTCCTGACGAGTATCCCGCAATCCTGCAGAAGGGCGAGGAGGTACTGACCGGTGACGATCCGCGCAACGTCATGAACGGCGGCCTGGGCGCGGGGCAGGGTGGCGCCGATCCGATGCAGGCGCTGACCGTCAACAACTACGTCGACGCCGAAAGCTTCATGGGCGCCGCCCTGGCGAAGCCGGCGGGCCAGCGAATGATCATGAACGTGCTGCGAGCGAACTCGTCGCAGCTCAAAGCCCTGATGGGGAGCAGATAAGCATGGCCGTCGAGATCGGCACCGCCACAGGTCATATCGACCTGATGAATAAGCTGATGGTCTTTTTGTCGACCAATGCGGATCTTGTTGCTGCCGGTCAGCAGTGGGAAATTCTCCGCAACTCCAACATGCCGATGCCCTTGGCCTGGCCTGGCCGTATTGCATTTTACAACAATGGCTCTGGAGTAAACTCATTCCCGACGACTATGCCGGATGCTGTGCCTACAGGGTTAAATTCAAGCGGCAATATCAAGATCAGGTTCGTGGGGAAGATCAGTCTACCATCCAGCGGGAGTTATGCATTCGCGTTACTCGCGAAGGACCAGATGGAGTTGCGGATTGATGGAGTTCTAATTGCGGGGGTTTATACGAGTAATGCGGCAAACAGTTTCGCTCAGACTGGAAACGCCGTAACTCTAACGGCGGGACTTCATGACATCGAGGTAACGTTCGTCACGGGCAGCACCGCAGGGATCGGTATGTCGTTGGGGTGGAAGAAGCCCGGGGACGCATCTTTTTCGATTATCCCCGCAGCAAATTACAGCGACATGACAGGTTCGTTTGGGTACGCCGATTATGCGAATCCGTCAGCCGCCGATATGCAGGCCGTTGTTGCGGATAAAACGTACGACATCAAGGGGCCTGGGTTATCGGGTTCTGATGAAATATATATGGCGATGCGTACTGCGAGTTCCGCACAAGGTGACTTTTATAACGTTCTGTCGAGGTACACGACCGGCTACAATGAAAACGCGTTGTCGAGTCAACAACCCGGAGCGGGCCCAAACACTTTTTCACTAATGTGGAACCAAGAGATCAAGTACTGGTTCATTGCCAACGGACGCCGTTTCATCGTCATCGCGAAGGTCTCGACGACCTATGCCAGTCTGTATGGCGGTTTCATCCTGCCCTACGGCTTACCGTCTGAAATCCCATACCCGATTGCCGCTGGAGCCAGCTGCGCGATCAATGCCCGTTGGTCAATCCAAACTGAGAACCATAGTTCGTTCTGGAATCCTGGTGGGTACGACAGCGCCTCAGTTGGAGGCCTGTATTTGCGCAGGACAGACGGGGCCGCAGACGTTTTCAAGAATATTTACTATTCGAATGCGGCTCCTGGAAAGACCTACCCATATAGCGGACTCATCGCGTTCCGCACGTCTCCCAGTAATGATTATGCCTTGCAACCGGTGGTCCTCTATTCGACTGCGGGGGGCGGCAACGTATGGGGGGAGCTTGACGGCGTGTTCCACATATCTGGCCACAACAACGCATCCGAAAACACGCTGCTCATCGAAGGGAAGACCTACTTGGTCGTCCAGAGTGGCTATCGCACTACGGCCAGTGATTACGCGGCGATCCTCTTGGAGTAGTTCTATGGCCTATCAAACAGGTGTGACCAGTTCTCTCGCTGACTTGATCACGACACTGCTGACTTTTGCAGATGCAAACGGTTTCGACCTTGGCCCGACTGGCACGTACACCGGTACGGGAGTTAGCGGTTCTAGCGGTACTTTCAATATCGTGTCGCTGGTTAAAAACGGCATCTATTACCTATTCGCCCAACCCACCACGGGGACGACCTACCTCTGGATGAATACGGCATCGTCCTACGCTGGAGGCTCCACGGCGTCCTGGGCCAACGTGCATGCCAGTTGGTGCCGCGTCGATAATCTCGCTGGCCCCCATGTCGGCTACCACATGTTCAGCGACGGCAGTGGCGTGAACGTGGCCGTAGAGATCGTCACCAATGTCTTCGCCCATTTTAATTTCGGCGAGCTTCAGAAGAACGGCGATTACGAAGGCGGTCAGTACGTCACGGGCCTGTGTGTTTACGGGATTAGCGGTTCGTCCCTGAACGATATGACAAGCTTTTTCAACTACATTCCATTTGGCGCCGTGAATGTGGGCAGCGAGTCTCCGGTTTATGGTTCAGTCCGTGGGCACGTGCGAACGCCGGTTAGTGGACCGACGTCCGCCATAGAGCGAAATACGGGCACTGTCACCTACAACACGGGCATGGCATCCGCTGTTGGACGCCCCCTGATCAGCGCGTCACCCAATGCGGCGAATGGGCGTGCCGCGCTCGTTCCAATAGCCCTGGTGCAGGCATCCAGCGGAATGACGGGCCCGTTCTACCAGTTGGGATACGTCGGTAATGCCCGTCTCCTCAATATCGCCAATCTGCAGCCAAAGGAAGTGGTCAACACCGACTGGATGGTGTTTCCCGTGTCGCAAAAGAACGGCCCCGCTACGACCTATATCAATAGCGCCAATTATGGGATTGCCTACCGAAAATGAGCACCATATGGCCGTCGGTACTGATCAGCGACACGCCTGGCCCGCACTCGCCGGATGCCTACAACACTGCGCTTCCGTCGAATGGGGGAACTGCGCATCTCTCTGACGGCCACATCGGCGTATCTGCAGACGGCGATGGTCTCGTCGGGGAGCTACCTCGCGTGGTCTCTGGAGGCATTTGGCCGGCGGTCAACGACGCGTTCTACAACCGAATCCTCATCGATCCGTCGCAGCTGGACATGGGCAATCTGCTCAGCAACCAGACGCGTGTCATCACGGTGTGGAACGGCTTCCTCGTCCAGAAGGAGCTGCAAGGGTTCCAGCGCCTCAATGACGCTGGAGTCAGCGTGACGGAGCCGGTGACGCCGCCCTACCAGATGCGGCCGCTGGAGCAGTTGAACTATGTCCTAAGCGTCACCACGGACGGCCCCGCTGTCATCGACGCGCAGTACGTATGGACCGTAGATGCCATCGACTATTCGGCTGCTGTCACGGGCCGCCGTGTTGTCGTGTGGCCGTTCGGCCCGAACTGGAACACGGAGGTCACCGAGGTCCTGGAGTGGCTGACCAACATCTTGCGGTCGTTCGACGGCAGCGAACAGCGCCGTTCGATTCGCACCAAGGCACGGCGGAGTTTCAGCTACACGTTCCAAACCGCCAGGCATGAGTCGGCCCGCGCCGAGAACCTGTTGTGGGGTTGGCAGAACCGCGTCTACGCGCTGCCGGTGTGGACCGACAAGTCGAAGCTGGACTCCAACCAGGCGCAGGGCGACACGGTGATCAGCCTGCCCACTGACACCTACTGCTTCACGGCCGGCGGCTTGGCCGCGTTCTACGCCGACACGAGCAGCATCGAGGTAGTGGAGATCGACACCGTCAACCCGGGCAATCTCGTGCTGAAGCGCCCCCTGGAGGGCAACTGGCCGAAAGGCACTGTCGTCATGCCCGTGGTACTCGGCCACCTCCCAACCAGCGTCCCGTTGGCTCGGCGTTCCAGCCAGGCCGTGACAGGTGTGCTGACCTTCACCTGCGATCCGGTGTCGGTGGATCCGTTCACTCCAGATGCCGCTGCGCCAGTCACGTACAACGGGCTGGAGGTGCTGCAGCGGCAACCGAACTGGGGCGAGACATTGAGCAACGACTTCCAGTACCAGTTCGACACGGTTGACCAGCTAACTGGCGCCATCGGTTGGGATCAAACCGAGGAGTTCCCGCGCATCCAGCGGACTTACCCCTGGCTGCTCAATGGCCGTCAGCAGATCCTCGCATTCCGCCAGATGCTGGGCCGCCTGCGCGGACAGTCGAAAACCCTCTACGTGCCGACATGGCATGACGATTTCGTGGTCATGCGGACAATCGGCGCCGCAGACGTTGGGATCTCGGTGCTGGACAACGAGTTCCGCCAGATGGTCGGCGCGGATCTCGCTCGCGATCGGGTGATGATCCGCTTGAAGGACGGCACGAACTTCTATCGCAAGATCGTCGGCATCTCGACTGACGGCACCTACACCATCCTGACCATCGACGCGCCGCTGAACCGGGAGATCCAGGTCAACCAGGTGAAGACGGTGCATCTCCTCATGCGTAGCCGACTCGCGGCTGACTCGATCACCCTCTCATGGCGGTCGGGCAAGGTCGCCGTCGTCAACGCGCCTTTCATCACGGTGAAAGAATGAGCTTCGACAGCATTGAGCAGAGCGTCGACAGCGGTCGGCCTATCGAACTGTGCCAGGTCTCCTACACCGGCAACCTCTGGTTCTACACCAGCGCAGACCGGGAGATCGTGTTCGACGGGCGCACGTTCAAGCCCGTACCGATGAAGGTGCCTGACCGCGAATCGAGTTCCGATTCGAACAAGTCGTCCGGCACCTTCACGTTCGCACGTGACGTGGAAGTCGCTGAGATATTTCGCATCCAGCCGCCGTCCGAGCCGGTAATCGTGACCGTCTGGAGTCAGCACTACCTGGACGACGGTTTCGTGGTTGCGTGGAAGGGCCGCATCGTCAACGCCGAGTGGAAGGGCGCCTACGTCGAGCTGACCAGCGACACCATCTTCACGTCGATGAAGCGGATGGGGCTGCGGCGTCGTTATTCGAGCAACTGCCCGCACGCTCTCTACGGCGCCGGCTGCGGCGTATCTCGCGACGCCTTCAAGGAGGTGAGCACCGTCAGCGGCATGTCGGGGCTCTCGATCTCTGTGTTCAGTGCTGTTGGCAAGCCCGACAACTTCTATGCGGGCGGCTACATCACTTGGGAGAACAATCTCAATGGCAACGTCGAGAAGCGGATGGTGCGGTCCTCCGTGGGGGCAACTGGCGTGCTGACGCTGGCATCGCTGCCGGTTGCCCTGGCGGGCCTTCAGTCGGTGACGCTGTACCCAGGTTGCGATCACACGCTGGGCCCTGGGGGCTGCCCCAAGTTCGCAAATGAGCGACGTTACGGCGGCTGCCCCTATATCCCGAAAAAGAGCCCGTTCGGCGGCACGCCGATCTACTGAGGAGCCATCGACATGTGGGTTCAACTGGCGATTGCCGTGGCAATGATGGTCATCTCCTACGCCATGACCTCTTCAATGAATCAGGGCATGAAGCCCGAGGCCGGTAGTCTGGATATCCCGACGGCTGAGGAGGGGGGCAACGTGCCCGTCGTGTTCGGGGAGAACCTGCTGAAGAACACCAACGTCATTTGGTACGGCGATCCGAAGATCACGAAAATCAAGTCGAAGGGGGGCAAGAAGTGAAGGTCCTACTCGAAGATGCTGTGGTGCTCGGCTACTGCCGCCCCGGTGCGGCGAAGTTTTTCCGCCGGCATGGGCTGGACTGGTGGACCTTCAAGGAGGAAGGACTGCCCATCGAGCAGATCGAACGCATCGACGATGAGATGGCTCGCGCTGTCGTCGAGCAGGCGCGCCGTCGCCAGGCAGGTGAAGCATGAGTTCCGGAAGCAAGTCGCAGACGGTCGGCTACAAGTATTTCATGGGCGTTCAGCTGGCCGTATGTCACGGCCCTGTAGACGCAGTGCTGGAACTCATCGGAGGTGACCGCACGGCCTGGACGGGCAACGTGACGTCGTCGGGCAGCATCACCATCAACCAAGAGGAGCTGTTCGGCGGTACGTCGAGAGAAGGCGGTTGGGCCGGGACTATCGACATCTGCATGGGGGAAGACACCCAGGAGCCGAATCCCTATCTGGTCAGCAAAACCGATGGCATCGTCCCGGGTTACGTGGGGCTGCTCACAACGGTGTTCCGCCAGTTCTACTGGTCGGCAATGAACCCGTACTTCAAGGCGCCCTGGTGGCGTGTTCGCAGGATCTTGAAAGGATGGAGCCGTGGCTCGGCGTGGTATCCGGAGAAGGCGCAGATCGGGCGCGACATGAACCCGGCGCACATCATCTACCAGTGCCTCACCGACACGGAGTGGGGGATGGGGTACTCGCCGGACGACATTGATGACACCAGCTTCCGAGCGGCAGCCGATAAGCTGTACAGCGAGGGCTTCGGGCTCTCCTGGGTGTGGGAGGACCAGTCCTCGATCGAGGACGTTGTCCAACTGTTCGTCAACCACATCAACGCGGCCCAGGGATTGGATATGGAGACCGGCCGATTCGTCCTGGTGCTTATTCGGGACGACTACGATGTGGCGTCACTCCCTGAGCTGAACCCCTCTAACATCCTTTCGCTGGACTCGTTCCAGCGCGTCGCTTGGGGCGATACCGCCAACGAGATCGTTGTCACCTACACCGATCGTGATCAGAACGACGCGACTGTCGCCGTTCAGGATCCAGCGAGCATCGCCGCGCAGGGGGCAGTGGTGTCGACGACTCGTAGTTACCCAGCCATTCGGGAGTTCGATCTGGCTGTGCGTGCGGCCATGCGAGACCTGAATATCGCCTCCTCCCCTTTAGCCAAGGTCACGCTGGCTGTGAACCGCGTGGCCAGCCGCTGGATGCTTGGCAAGGTGTTCAAGCTGACCTGGCCGCGTCTGGGTATCAATGGAGCGCCATTCCGCGTCACGGCGATTCGTCCTGGCTCGTTGCCGGATAGCATTGAGATCGAGGCTCTTGAAGACATCTTCGGGTTGCCCAGCAACGCCTACACCGGCCAGCAGCCATCCGGATGGGTTGAGCCGTTGAACCCGCCTGCACCGGCCATTGCTGCTCGCGCAATCGAGGCTCCGTATTGGGACTTGGTACACCAGATGAGCGCGGCGGATATCGCATATCTCGAACCAGGCTTCGGATTCGGCGGGGTACTCGCGGTGAAGCCGACCGCAGACAGCTATGGCTTCGATCTGTGGGAGGCCCCTGCCAACGCGGGCCCCTATTCGTTCATGGCGGCGGGGGACTTCGTTGCCAGCGGCACGCTCGCAGCCGATATGCCGATAAGCGCGGGCCCCGTGACGTTCACGCTGCGCAACATGATCGATGTCGACGAGGTCGACCTCGGCACCTACTTCTACATCGACAACGAGGCTTTCGGCGTCACAGCGATCAACCCGTCGACCGGTGTCGTCATTGCAACGCGTGCCGTGCTCGACACCGTGCCAGCGCTCCACGTCGAGGGCGCCAGGGCGTGGTTCATGGACCAGGCTGACGTGTACGATCCAACGCAGCGCACCAGCGCCGAGGTGGCCTACTACAAGCCGCTCACGCGTACCGGTCGAGGCACCTTGCCTCTTGCCTCGTCGCCCGCCTACAGCGTGACGATGGCGAACCGGGCGTCCCGTCCGTACCCGCCCGGCAACGTCAAGGTGAACAGCACCTACTTCCCAACCAAGGTGTACGGCGACCTGGCCGTGACGTGGTCTCATCGCGATAGGAATCAACAAACGGTTGATTTGATGCCGTTCACGAGTGGTAACATCGGCCCGGAAGTTGGTACGACCTATACCGTGCAGGTGTTCGACGGCACCACGTTGAAGCGCACCTACACGGGAATCACCAGTACCTCTTGGTCGTATGCCCTGGCCGACGTGGTCGCAGACGGTGTGCTGCAGACGCCACGCCTAGTGCTCGCCAGCTCGCGTGACGGCCTCGCGTCCTGGCAGCGGCACGACATCACAATTGATCGCCACGGCCTGGGCTTCCACCTAGGCGAGGATCTCGGAGGAGTCGCAGCATGACACTGGCCACTGGGCCTAACACAGGCCTCCTGATTAACGGCGCTCCCGGCGAGGCGCATTACGCGCAACTGGTGGCCAAGTGGCGCTGGGAAGACTTCCTGCTTCAGCCTGTTGTGAAAAGCCGCGTGACGGCTCTCCCAACCACCGGGCAGGTGGAGGGGGACGCCTATCTCTTCATCGGGACTGGGACCAACGCCAACAAGATCGCTCGCTGGTGGGCGACGGGGGCCACCACGGCCCAGTGGGAATACCTAGTACCTAAATCCGGCTGGCGCGTACAGATTTCTGGCGAGTTGGATGCCTACGGGCAGGTGAAAACGTACGAGTACAGCGGCACAGCATGGAGCGAGAAGTCTGCTGGGGGTATTTCACAGGCGGACGCCGATGTGCGCTACGAGCCCAAGCGGAAGGACAACCTCACCGCTACAACCAACCCGTCTGCGGCGGATGACCAGGTGCAGGGCTATAGCGTGCTGAGCCGATGGGTGAACACAACGACCGGCGAGATGTGGCTTTGCCTCAATGCGAGTACCGGTGCTGCGAACTGGCAGCAAGCCACGCTGTCGCTGGATGAACTCGGCAGTGCGGCACTGGCGAACGTGGGAGAGGGACCTACCGAACTGCCAACCAATGCGGCTGTCGCGACGGCGCTGCAGCCGCTGGAAACGATGATCTGGATGGGGCTCTGACCATGACGCCGAAGAACTGGAAGTTGACAGCCTACACGAACAACACCTGGACCGACGTCGTCGGTGAGGCCGCCATCCTGGCTTCGATCCTGGTCGCGAACACCGATCCGGCCAACGCCATCAACGTTCAACTGCGGCTGTCCGGCGGCGCGGTGATCCTGCCCGCCAGTTCGGTCCCCGCATCGAGCAGCTACACCCTGGACCTGCGCAGCCTGAACATCGGCAGTGGCGAGACGCTGCAACTGCAGGCCTCTGCTGCCGGCATCAACGCCATCGCATCCGGGGCGGTGTGACATGGGCGCCGCACTGAAGCCCCTGCTCAAGCGCCTGGCCGTGGGCAGTCCGGCTGCGCTGCCCACACTGGACCTGGACTTCCTGGCCCAGCTCTACAAGGTGTCCGACGGCGCCGGCGGCATGAGCAGCGTCGCCTTCGCCGACCTGATCACGTTTACCCGGTCGAGCGCTGCCTGGCGCTTTAACGCCTCCGGCGTGCTGGAGCAGGTGACCTCCAACCAGCCGCGTTTCGACTACGATCCGGTGGCGCTGCAGCCTGGCGGATTATTAATCGAGGAGCAGAGGACAAACCTACTGATCCAGTCGGACGATTACAGCGTCTCATCATGGACAAAGTCACTGGCCACTGTCGAGTCATCCTCGGTGGTCTCCCCCGCTGGCGGAGTTATGCAGAAGCTGGTGGACAGCACCACCAACGATCTGCACTCGCTCTACCAGATATGCTCCATCACGGGCGGTACAGCATATTGCTATTCGGTGCACGCGAAGCAGGGCGAACGCCGCTACGTTTTCCTGAATATCGGTTCATCTCGTAGCCAGTGCGCCGTTGCGGCCTTCGACCTCCAGACCGGAACTTTGTTGAGAACCTACAACAATGGGAATACTTGGGCAGGTATCGCTGCCGGCGTGATCAATGTCGGCAATGGCGTTTACCGCCTGTGGGTTAGTGCGACTTCCCCGGCAGGTGCGACATCAGGCAATCCGGCGATTTGGTTGGTAAGCGACGGTGCCGTTGCATCGGCCATACCTACCTATGCTGGCGATGGTGCTTCTGGCGCTTATTTGTGGAGACAGCAATTCGAGCCAGGCGCTTTCCCCACCAGCACCACTCCTACAACCAGCGCCCAGGTAACCCGCGCTGCGGATGTGGCGAGCGTGAATACACTGAGCCCTTGGTTCAATCCGGACGAGGGGACGCTGTTCGTTGAGGGAGCCCCGCTGTCTGTTGCTGGGCCGGTAAAGCGTGCTGCGGCTTTCACCAACGGTACCCAGCAGAACCGGATCGTGCTCGACCTTGCGGCAAATACTGGTATCACTGAGTACCTGGTCACTGCCAGCGGGGTATCAATGGCGTCGATCACATCCGCTGCAATAGGTACGGCCGGCACTATCAGGATGGCCGGGGTGTACGGCGCTACCGATTACCGCATGGCCGCCAAGGGAGTGCTTGGCACCGGGACGGCGCCTGGTGGTGCTGTTCCAGCTATCACCAAGCTGGAGTTGGGCGCGCTGGTCGGTGCGCAGTTCTTCAACGGGCACATTCGTCGGGTTCGCTACTGGCCACGCCGGCTGTTCGACAACGAACTGCAGAGGATCACCGCATGATCGACTACTACCTGCGTGTGGCCTCTGCCCAGGCGCTGGAGCAGGCCCTGCTGGATACCGGCGCGGCCTCCATCGAGGACGGCCAACTGGTGGCCGCGCCCGGCGTCGCGCTCGACATCATCGGCACATGGTACGACGTACCGGCAGAGGAGGGCGCGGAGCCGGTGCCGCGTGACGGCTTCTACGCCAACGTCAGATCGGAGGCGCCTATCACCTGGCCGGCCGGCGTGGAGCTGCCGGAGCCGGAAACGCCCTGGAGGGTATGGGCGTAGAGATTGCTCTCGGGGTGGCTCGCCGCTATTATTCTCAACTAAATGTTGATTATCCGCTGCAAGGTGCCCAATGACCGACAACCTTCGAGCCCTGGATACGCCGCCGCAGCACCCCCGCCCCCCGGAGGGGCGCCACAGGGTTCAGATGGACCTGACGATCAACATTCCCACCATCATTACCCTGGTCACCATGATGGCTGGCGTCGTCACCTTCGGGGTGAAGACCTACAACGACCTGGCTGCCGCTGACGCGAATCAGCAGCGCGACATCTCGATGCTCCGCGTTGACGTGGACCGCGTGAGCGCCGCCCAGGCTGATACCGCAAAAGAGGTTCGAGTCGCGACCGAGACTCTCCGCAAGGAGAACCGCGAGGACTTTCGCGAGGTGAGGAGCACCCTCGAAGACATCAACCGCCGGCTGTCACCATCGAGCCCGGCAACCCTGCGAGGGTGGACTAAATGACCGCCAAGGCCCCGCGCTCCGTGCGCAACAACAACCCGGGGAACATCGACCACGTGCCGGCGAACAAGTGGCTCGGGATCCTCCCCATGGACCAGCGCAATGCCGACCAGCTCGCTGAGCCGCGCTTCGAGGTGTTCGAGTCCCCGGTCTACGGCTTCCGGGCGCTGGAGCTGCTCCTGCAGACCTACCACGACCGCTACGGCGCCGACACCATCCGCAAGATCATCAACCGCTGGGCACCGTCCAACGAGAACAACACCGATGCCTACGTGCGGGCCGTGGCCAAGGCGGTAGGTGTGCGGGCCGACGATCCGATCGACACCCACCAGTACGTCTATGCCCGCCCGCTGGTCGAGGCCGTAGCCAACCACGAGACCGGCATCGATCCTCGTACCGGCAAGGCGTACCGCTGGGATCCGGCGCAGATCGACGAGGGGTTGCGCCGCGCGGGCGTGATTCAACCGGCCGCCCAGGTGGCTAAGATCCCGGTGACCAAGGAGACCGTCGGTGCAACCTCCGTCGGCGCCCTGGGCCTGGCACAACTGGGTGACGTCATGCCGAAGGTCGCCGATGCGATGAGCCAGCAGGACGCCAACATCAGTTCTGGCTCATGGATCCGCATCGCCTTCGGTGTGGCGACTATCGCCGTGGCGGTGTTCATCGCCTGGAGCCAGGTGCGGAAGCACCAAGCGGGGCTGGAATGATCGCCACGCTGTGGGGCCGTATCCAGGCGGCGCTGTTAACCCTCATGGCCGTCGTGCTGGTGCTGTTCGGCGCCTACGCCTTGGGCGGCCGTGCAGCGCGCAAGGCAACCGAGCAGAAAACTCAGCGGCGGACGATCGAGGCCGCCCGGGAGCGTTCCGATGTTGAAATGCGTGTCGATCGCCAGCCTGACGGTGCTGCTGCTGAGCGGCTGCGTAACGAGTGGTCAAGGGACTGACCTCGGCTGCACATGGGCCAAGCCGATCTACGTCAGCCGCCTAGACCAGTTCACCGATGGCACCGCCCGCCAGATCCAGGAGCACAACGAGACTGGCGCGCAGCGCTGCGGCTGGAAGCGCACCGGCAAGTAGGCTCAGCGCGTCAGCATCACCCGTACAGCCTGGCCGTCCGCCACGCTGATCTCCTGCGTCACCGTCCCTCCCTGCTGCCAGGCGCCCCCACCGACGGGGGCCAGCCAAACGACTTTCGACGACACGAAATAGCGGCCCGCCGGCAGCCCGCTGAACGCGAAGTTGCCCTGGGCATCTGCCGTCGTCTGCCGCACGTACTGGTTACGCCGCGGATCGAAGGAGGGCTGCAACGGCTCGATCTGTCCGTAGAAGTCGCGCGGCGGCTCAGGATCTCGGTTCCCATAGGCTGCGTAGTAGGCGCTGGAGTAGCTGGTGGCGGGCTCCAGGATCACGGCGTTGCCGGCGCCCAGTTGCACGGTCCCGCCGGCCGTCTTCATGAACACCTGGCCGGTGACGCTGGCGCTACCGTTCTGCTGCAGCGATGCGTACTCCGCAGCGGGGAAGGGCGGTAGGTCGACGAGGGTTCGCGGTTTGGGCGCTGCGCAGGCGGCGAGGGCGGCCGTGAGGGTGAGTACCGCGAAAGTCCTTGTGGCGTTCATGCATCGGCTCCTTGAGCAGTGTCGGCGGAGTGCCAGCATAGCAAGTCGTCAGTCGTCACGCCGCTACCGCTTCGGCCCTCGCTGCCTCAGCTTGCTCCAGCGCTTTCTCGCGCTCCCGCAAGATGCGGAAAGCAATCGGCCCTTCGTGCAGGCTTTCCGGCTTCAAGTTCGTATAGCGGCGGAGCTGATTCCAGTCCTTGTGGCCGGACACAATCGCCACCTCCTGGATTGCAAAGCCCATCTCGAAGAGCAGACTGATGCCGTGATGGCGAAGATCGTGATAGCGAAGATCGATCACGCCGGCTCGACCCCGGGCCCGTTGGAAGGCTGCTTCCACGGATTTCGATTTATAGGGGAAGATCAACTCTTGGCCCTCGGCCCGCGGCTGGCGCATTACAATTTCGAACGCCCCATTCAGCAGAGGCACGACCTGGTCGTTACCCACTTTTTCATTCGGGTGTTTTCGATCTCGAATGATGATGGTGCGGTTCTTCTCATTGAGGTCCGCCCATCGCAGTCGAGTAACTTCGCTAGAGCGCATGGTTGTGGCGATGGCGAAATCGATCAGGTCATCCAGGGGGAGAACGGTGCTCAGTTCGGCTTTTATTCGGTCTAGCTCGTCGCCCTCTGGCCGGCGGTCTCGCTCTCTGCTCTTACCGACCAACCCGAGGCTCCGTAGCGCAACACGGGCCTTTTTGAATTCCTTCCACGGGATCACGAGTGACCAGAATGCTTCGGCAGCTTTGAGCACCGTATTGATCATCGTAAGGTCCATCAGGCGAGTAGCTTTGGACGCGGCAGAGCGCTTTTCCTGAACCCACTTCAGAAGATCGGTAGCGTTCAGGTCTCCTAGGGTAAGCCCCTTCGTAAGCCTCTTCAGAGTGAGGTAGTTGTTCCGGCTCTGCTTGAGGTTCTTCCGCAGTGGGAGGATCTCGTCGACGTACTTCTGCACGAGGTCGCTGATCTCGTCCTTCGTGTGCGCCAGCTCCCGCTTGTGCATCGCGTTCTCGATCTCGGCGATCCACACCTTAGCCTCGGCCCTCTTCGCGAAGGTTTTCGTCGAGGTTGGATGCCCCTTCATTCTGACGACGGCACGCCACTTCTCCCCGCGCTTGACGATCGTTCCCATGAGATCTGCCACCCCTGTGTCTCTCGAACATTGGTAACAGTCTGTGGTAACAGTGGGAAAATGTCTAATCGTGTGGAAGCCTTATAAATACTGGCTTCTAGGGCGATTTAACGTCACTTTAAGTCATTGAAAACTAAAAGTGTGTCCAGTCCATCATGGGCGCCACGGAGAAGCGGCGGGAGGGCTCGGGGCGCGCGATTGCTGGTTTGGTGGGCGATTCTGGAGGCATCTCGGTGGATCGTGTTCCGCTGCGTTTCGGGGCGTTTTCGCTTGTGCCTGACGCTTCGCTGGTACCGGGTACCCGATCAGCCTGGCTGATCGTTGGCAAGCGAAAACGCAAGGATGGAACCGTCGCTCATGCGGTACGGATCAGGATCATGGGCGACGGCCGGCAATTCTATCAGGAATCCCTGGCCGTCGATCGCCGGCAGGCGGCCGGCGTCCGGGCCGGCGCGCCGACACCGGCTACCCGTCCGGCGTCGTCGTTCTACTGCGGCCCTACAGGCTGAGCAGGCCGATACCGCCCTCGATGCTGAGCCGCGTGCCGTAGGGCTGCGACAGCCGCGCGAAGCGTTCGAGGATGGCGCGGCCATGCTCGCCTTCGGCCAGGCGCGGGCGCCCGCGGCGATGAATGGCCTCGCCCAGGCCCAGGCTGACCGGGTGCAGCTCGATGGCCTGCAGGCGGCCGCCGTCGAAGCGGCAGACCGGCACCAGGGTTTCCCAGAAGCGCGCGTCCGCGGGGAAGCTGCGGGTGTCGTTGCGGGTGCGCTGCTGGAAGACCTTGGAGGGCGTCTGCTCGCGATCGACGCGGAACTGCTCGTAGCTATCCACCGGCAGGCGCTCCACCAGCTCGTTCTGGCCGATGAAGTTGCCCAGGCTGTAGAAGATCGGCTTGCCGTTGTAGATCTCCATGCCGCGCAGCAGGTGCGGGCCATGGCCGACCACGATGTCGACGCCGGCGTCGATCATCCGCCGCGCCACCGGCTGGAGGAATTCCGCCGGGGTTTCCAGGTCCCATTCGCCCTCGGCGTTGTAGCCCAGCTCGTGGGCGTGGATGCTCAGCACCACCACGTCGGCCATCAGCCGCGCCTCCTCGACCCAGCGCAGGATGTCGTCGACGTCCTTCTTCCGCGGCGCGGTGCGCAGGCGCGTCTGCTGGCCCTCGCGGAACAGCACCGGGGTGAAGGGGCCGAACACCGCCAGCGACGGGTGTGGCAGCGGGTGGGCGAAACCCAGGTCCACCGCGCCCTGGTACAGGCGGTCCAGGCCGAGGCCGGCGATCAGCTCGCGCACCTGGGCCATCTGCGCCGGGCTCACTTCGTGCACGGTGTCGAAGCGCAGTGGGTTCAGGCCCGGGCGGCCGGGCATGTCGCGGCCCTGGTCGCTGGCTTCCTGGCCCTTGCCGAAGGTGGCGCTGCAGGCGAGCAGGGCGACTGTGCCCTCCGGGCGCGTGCAATAGACCGGGCGCCGCGCCTCTTCCAGGTTGCGCCCGGTGCCGGCGTAGAGCAGTTCGCGCTGGCGCAGCTGCCGATGCATGGCGTGCAGGCCGGCGATGCTGTAGTCCAGCGCGTGGTTGTTGGCGGTGGAGAACAGGTCGAAGCCGCCCGCCACCAGCTCGTCGAGAATCCAGGCCGGGGCGCCGAAGTGCGAGCCGCCGCTTTCCAGGGCCGGGTCGCCGGCGAAGTCGTTGGGCAGCACTTCCAGGTTGGTGAAGCTGACGTCCGCCGTGCGGATCAGGTCGAACAGCGGGCGCAATGTCGTGTCCTCGAGGCTGTTCAGGCGGCGCTGCAGGATGCTGTCGCCGGTCAACGCAATCTTCATGCTCGTCCCCATGGGCTGCCAGGTTGGATGGCGCGGACTATAGGGCAAGGCGCGCCGCGTGCCGGCTGAATCCTGCTTATCCCGATAGCCGCTGGTTATCGGCGCCGTGGGGGCGCTTTTGGCTATGGGCATAAGTTTTTTTCAGAGGCCAGCCGTGCAACGCGGCTCTTACTATGCGACCGCCTCCCGGGTCGCCGTGTTCTTCATGGCGCCGGGCTGTGCGGGAAGCCCCCGGGCTCCCCCCTTGAAGCACGTTCCTGGCGGAGAACAGCATGAAAAGAACAAGAACCGAAGGTGCGTCCCTGCGGCCGCGGAAACTGGCATTGGCGGTCGGCATGGCCCTGGGCGGCGCGCTGCCGGCCCACGCGGCAACCTTCAACATCGGGGAGATCGAGGGGCGTTTCGACTCCAGCCTGTCCATCGGCGCCAGCTGGGCCATGGACAACCCGGACAAGAAATTCATCGGCAGCCGCAATGGCGGCAGCGCCTCCAGCGCCACCTCCGACGACAACCGGCTGAACTTCAAGAAGGGCGAGGCCTTCTCCAAGCTGTTCAAGGGCGTGCACGACCTCGAGCTGAAGTACCAGGACACCGGCGTGTTCCTGCGCGGCAAGTACTGGTACGACTTCGAGCTCAAGGATGGCCACCAGCACCTCTACGACATCGACGACAGCGGCCGCGACCAGGCCGCGCGCTCCTCCGGCGCCCAGCTGCTCGACGCCTTCGTCTATCACAACTACACCCTTCGCGACCTGCCTGGCAGCGTGCGCCTGGGCAAGCAGGTGGTGAGCTGGGGCGAGAGCACCTTCATCCAGAACGGCATCAACAGCATCAACCCGGTGGACGTCTCGGCGCTGCGCCGGCCCGGCTCGGAGGTCAAGGAAGCGCTGATCCCGGTGCCGATGTTCTACTTCAACCAGGGCATCGTCGAGAACCTGTCGCTGGAAGCCTTCTACCAGCTGAAATGGGAAAAGACCGTGGTGGACAACTGCGGCACCTTCTTCGGCAGCGATATCGTCGCCCAGGGCTGCGACACGGGCATGGCGATCAACGGCAGCGACTTCGACCGCGACATCGACGGCACCGGCGTGCGGGGCGGCTATGGCTACGTGCCGCGCCTGGGCGACAAGGATGCCCGCGACGGCGGCCAGTTCGGCGTGGCCCTGCACTGGATGGCCGAGTCGCTGAACGACACCGAGTTCGGCCTCTACGCCATGAACTACCACAGCCGTACGCCCTACAGCAGCTGGATCGTCGGCCAGGGCGCGCTGGCCGACCCGGTCGGCGGGCTGTTCGGCCAGGGCGGGCGCAGCACCGCGCGCTACTTCCTGACCTACCCCGAAGACATCCGCCTGTACGGCCTGAGCTTCAACACCACGGTGGGCACCGCGGCGCTCTCCGGCGAAATCAGCTACCGGCCGAACATGCCGCTGGGGCTCAACGGCACCGACATTTCCGCCGCCGCCACCCTCGGCGCGGCATCGACCAACCCGGCGGTCAACGCCGGCCTGCCGATCTTCGCCAGCGGCTGGGCCGACTCGGCCTACGGTTCGCTGATCCAGGGCTACCAGCGCAAGCCGGTGACCCAGGCGCAGGTCACCCTGACCAACACCTTCGACAACCTGCCGCTGGTGCGCGCCGACCGCCTGACCCTGGTCGGCGAGGTCGGCTTCACCCACGTCAGCGACCTCGGCCCCACCGACGGCAGCGCCCTGCGTTTCGGCCGCAGCAGCGTCTATGGCAATGGCGAGCTGGGCGCGGCGGGCAGTTCCTCGCTGCTGGGCCTTGCGGGCAACGCGCTGTGCACCGGGGTGGTCAACACCGCCAACCCCGGCGAGTGCAACAGCCACGGCTTCTACACCGGCAACTCCTGGGGCTACCGCCTGCGCGGCCAGCTCGAATACAACGACATGATCGGCGGCGTGACCCTCAAGCCGAACCTGTCGTTCGCCCACGACGTGCAGGGCTACGGCCCGACCTTCAGCGAAGGCGAGAAGGCCCTGAGCATCGGCCTGGACGGCGAATACCTGAGCAAATACACCGCCAGCATCAGCTACACCGACTACTTCGGCGGCGACTACAACACCAACACCGACCGCGACTTCCTCGCCGTCAGCCTGGGCGTCAGCTTCTGACGCCCCCCGGAGGACCCACCATGCAGCACAAGCTCCTGCTCAAGGCCGGCTGCCTCAGCCTCGGCCTGCTCGCCGGCCAGGCGATGGCCGCCGTTTCCGCCGACCAGGTCGCGCGCCTGGGCGCCGACCTGACGCCGATGGGCGCCGAGAAGGCCGGCAACGCCGACGGCAGCATCCCGGCCTGGACCGGCGGCCTCGCCACCAACGCCGGCGCCCTGGACGCCGCGGGCTTCCTCGCCGACCCCTACGCCGGCGAGAAGCCGCTGTTCACCATCACCGCGCAGAACGCCGAGCAGTACAAGGCGAAGCTGACCCCCGGCCAGCTGGCGATGTTCAAGCGCTTCCCGGACAGCTACCGCATCCCGGTCTACCCCAGCCACCGCAGCGCCGCCTACCCGGCCGAGGTGCTCGCCGCGGTGAAGGCCAACGCCGGCGCCACCCACCTCGCCGAGGGCGGCAACGGCCTGGAGAACTTCAAGGTCTCGATTCCCTTCCCGATCCCGCAGAACGGCCTGGAGGCGATCTGGAACCACGTCACCCGCTACCGCGGCAAGACCATGCTGCGCACCACCGCGCAGATGAACCCGCAGAGCAACGGCGACTACACCATCAGCTACATGAAGGAGCAGTTCGCCTTCCCCTTCGGGCTGAAGGACTACGACCCGGCGAAGATGGACAACATCCTCTACTACTTCCGCCAGGAGATCCTCTCGCCGCCGCGCCGCGCCGGCAGCGTGATGCTGGTGCTGGAGACCATCAACCAGGTCAAGGAACCGCGCATGGCCTGGATGTACAACGCCGGCCAGCGCCGCGTGCGCCGCGCCCCGCAGGTGGCCTACGACAGCCCCGGCGCCGAAGGCATGCGCACCTACGACGATTTCGACATGTTCAACGGCTCGCCCGACCGCTACGACTGGAAGCTGCTGGGCAAGCAGGAGCTGTACATCCCCTACAACAGCTTCGCCCTGGACTCGCCCAAGGCGAAGTACGCCGATATCGTCAAGCCGGGCCACCTGAACCCCGACTACACCCGCTACGAACTGCACCGCGTGTGGCACGTGGAGGCGACCCTGAAGCCGGGCCAGCGCCATGTCTACAGCAAGCGCGACCTGTACATCGACGAAGACAGCTGGCAGATCGCCGAGGCCGACGCCTACGACGGCCGCGGCAACCTCTGGCGCGTTTCCGAGGGCCACGCGCGGCCGTTCTACGACCAGCAGTTCACCTGGCTGACCGCCGAGACCCACTACGACGTGCTGTCCGGGCGCTACACGGTGTCGGGCCTGCGCAACGAGGAGAAGGGCGCGTACCGCTTCGACCTCGAGTCCACCAGCAATGACTTCACTCCCAGCGCCTTGCGTGCTACCGGGATTCGTTGAGTCGACAGAGCAACTCCATCGATGCTCTCTTTGTGGGCGGCTGGATGGCCGCCTTTTTTTCGGGGGCATTTATGGGGGGGAGTTTGCTGGTGAATTGGGGACGTTGGGGGGGAGCACCCTCTCCCCAGCCCTCTCCCTGAAGGGAGAGGGGGCTTGTCCGTGCCGAGATAGGAAATGGTTTCAGCCGGATGTCGCTGAGCTTGCCGGCTAATGCCGAAACTCCCGAACACTCCGAACGGTCCCCTCTCCCTTCAGGGAGAGGGTTAGGGAGAGGGAGCGGACTAGACCCTTACACTTTTCCCACCGGCAGACCCCCACGCCCAACCCAATACCCCACCAGCCATGACCAACCACTCACCCGGGAATCCGGCGTTTTTTACAATTGGCCGCTGCCTGCCCACGCGATTTTTGCTTTACCTTGCGCGGTACAAGTCGAATAGAGCGGTCGTAGCCCCATCATGAAGTTGCATCAACTGCGCGCCATGGTCGCCATCTGCGAGAGTGGCAGCATCCAGGAAGCCTCGCGCCTGCTGCATATCTCGCAGCCGGCGCTGTCCAAGAGCATCAAGGAACTCGAAGCCGAGCTGGGCGTGCCCCTGCTGCTGCGCTCCAACCGTGGCATCACCGCCACCGAATATGGCGAGCGCCTGGTGCGCCGGGCGCGGCTGGTGGTGGAGGAGGTGCGCCGCGCGCGCGACGAGATCGAGACGCTCAAGGGCGCCATGGACGGCCGCGTGGCCATCGGCGTGTCGCCGGTCACGCCCAGCCAGCAGTTCGCCAACTGCCTGCTGCGCTACCGCAAGCGTTTCCCCAAGGTGCAATTGCAGATCAACGAACTGCGCCCGGCCAAGCTGCTGGAGGGCCTGCGCGAAGGCCAGCTGGACCTGGCGCTGACCTCGCAGCCGGCCTCGCGCAACATCGACGGCTTCCTCTGGCAGGAACTCTACGCCCAGCCCACCACCCTGGCGGTGCGCAAGGGCCATCCGCTGCGCGCGGCCGGGTCGCTGCACGAGCTGCTCGACCAGGAGTGGCTGATCCCCGATTCCCTCGACGTTTCCCTGGCCGGGGAGATGTTCCGCGAGCATCGGGTGGAGCCGCCGCAGCGCATCATCGAGTGCGCCTCGGTGGTGCTCTACGCGGAGCTGGCGGCCAACACCGACGCGGTGAGCTTCTGGTCGCGGCGGGTGTTCGACCTGCCGGTGGTCTCCAGCACCCTGGAGCCGCTGAACATCGCCGAGCGCGTGCCGGGCACCGACATCTCGCTGGTCTCGCGGCCGCCCGAGCTGATGACCCGCGAGGCGCAGATGCTGGTCGACGAGCTGGTCTACGCCTTCAAGGGCCCGCATCTGCAAAAGCCCGCCGGCTGACATAACCAGCCTGGATAAGCATGTGCAGAGGTCATTATTCAGCCCGCCATGGCTGAGGCATGCTGCCGGCCGTCGTCATTACAACAAGGACTAGGGCCATGACCCGGGCCAGCCCCGAGCCGCTTGCGCGCATCCAGCACTGGCAGGATGAGTTCGTCGCCATCCGCCGGCAGATCCACCAGCACCCCGAACTGGGCTTCGAGGAACGGCGCACCGCCGAACTGGTGGCCGGCTACCTGCGCCAGTGGGGCTACGCGGTGCACGAGGGCGTCGGCGGCACCGGCGTGGTCGGCG
This sequence comes from Pseudomonas citronellolis, assembly GCF_900112375.1. Taxonomy (GTDB): domain Bacteria; phylum Pseudomonadota; class Gammaproteobacteria; order Pseudomonadales; family Pseudomonadaceae; genus Pseudomonas; species Pseudomonas citronellolis. The sequence goes on from NZ_FOLS01000028.1 coordinate 54,279, forward strand.
TGCTGCGCCAGGGCCAGGGCCCGCGCAGCATCGGCATCCGCGCCGACATGGACGCGCTGCCCATCGAGGAAGCCAGCGGCGTGCCCCATCGCAGCCAGCAACCCGGTAAGATGCACGCCTGCGGGCATGACGGGCACACCGCCATCCTGCTCTGCGCGGCGCGCTACCTGGCGCAGACGCGCGCCTTCGACGGCACCCTCAACCTGATCTTCCAGCCCGCCGAGGAAACCCTGGGCGGCGCGGTGGCGATGATGGAGGACGGCCTCTTCGAGCGCTTCCCCTGCGATGCCGTATACGCCCTGCACAACGCGCCGGGCCTGCCGGTGGGCTGCTTCCTGACCCGCGAGGGGCCGCTCACCGCCTCCAGCGACCGTGCCACCATCCGCCTGCTCGGCGTCGGTGGCCACGGCGCCATGCCGCATGCGGCGAAGGACCCGGTGGTGGCCGCCGCCGAACTGGTGCTGGCGCTGCAGAGCATCGTCTCGCGCAACGTGCCTTCCAGCGAGGTCGCGGTGATCACCGTCGGCGCCATCCACGCCGGCGAGGCGGCCAACGTGATTCCCGACCGGGCCGAACTGCGCCTGAGCGTCCGCGCCACCCGCCCGGACGTGCGCCAGCTGCTGAAGCGGCGCATCGCCGAAGTCACCCAGGGGGTGGCGGCGGTACATGGCATCGAAGCGCAACTGGACTACGAGGAGCTGGTGCCGGTGCTGGTCAACACCCCGGCCGAAACGCGCCTGCTGCGCCAGGTGGCGAGCGAACTGGTGGGCCCGCAGCGGCTGCTGTCCGAGCCGCCGGCGGGCTTTCTCGGCAGCGAGGATTTCGCCTGGATGCTCGAACGCCGGCCGGGCTGCTACATCGCCCTGGGCAACGGCCAGAGCGGGCCGAGCGGCTGCATGGTGCACAACCCCGGCTACGACTTCAACGACGCGGCCATCCCCTTCGGCGCCAGCCTCTGGGTGCGCCTGGTCGAGACCTACCTGGCCGCCTGATGGCCAATGGAGCAACGATGCGCAACGCACGCCGTACCCTGGTGCTGGTCCTGCTGATGCTGGTGATGGTCATCAGCGTGATGGACAAGACCATCTTCGCCTTCGCCGGGGCGCAGATCATCGACGAGTTGAAGCTGACGCCGAGCGAGTTCGGTTTCATCGGCAGCGCCTTCTTCTTCCTCTACTCGGTCTCCGGAGTGCTGGTGGGGTTCCTCGCCAACCGCTTCCCGACCCGCTGGATCCTCTTCGGCATGTCGCTGGTGTGGATGCTGGCGCAGCTGCTGGTCAGCTTCAGCAGCGGCTTCGCCGCGCTGGTGGCCAGCCGCCTGCTGCTGGGCGCCGGCACCGGGCCGGGCACGGCGGTGACCCAGCACGCGGTGTTCAAGTGGTTCGGCCCGCGCGAGCGGGTGCTGCCCGCGTCGCTGATCCAGGTGTCGATCATGCTCGGCGCGGTGCTCGGCGCGCTGACCCTGCCGCTGGCCATCCAGCACCTGGGCTGGCGCATGGCCTACCTGGCGCTGGCGCTCATCGGCCTGCTGTGGATGCTCGCCTGGCTGGCCTTCGGCCGCGAGGGCAGCCACGCCGAAGTGGACGGCGAAGAAAGCGGCCAGCGCCTGCCGTACCGGCGCCTGCTGCTCAACCGCACCTTCCTCTGGATCACCCTGCTGGGCTTCCTCGGCTACCTGCCCAACGCGCTGGTCTACAGCTGGGTGCCGGTGTACCTGCAGAAGGGCCTGGGCATGACGCCGCTGCAATCGGGCTACACGGTGATGGCGGCGACCCTCGGCGTGATCGTGTTCAACCTCGGCGTTTCGGCCTGGTCGCAGCGCCTGCTCAAGCGCGGCGTGCCGGTGCAGACCGCGCTGGTGCGCCTGCCGGTGGTCTGCGCGATCCTCGCCGGCGCGGCTTTCGTCGGCCTCGGCGGTTTCCACGGCAACCTGCCGGCGGTGATCGGCCTGTACCTGGCCGGCTGCGTGCTGATCAACCTGCTGCCGACCTTCTGCAACACCATAGTGGCGCACATCGCGCCGCCGGCGCAGCGCGGCTCCATGCTGGCCATCCACATCGGCGGCCTGACCAGCGCGGGCATGCTCGCGCCCTGGCTGATCGGCCAACTGGTGGAGTACAAGGGCGGCAACATCGCCCAGGGCTTCGAGCTGGGCCTGGGCCTGATCGGCGCCGCGGTGATCCTCTGCGCGCTGCTCGGCCTGCGCCTGATCGCCCCCGAGCGTACCCGCCAGGCGCTGCACGGCAACGCCGCCACGGACCTGCCCGCCACGGCATGAGCCGCGGCGGCCGCCCATGAGCCGGCCGCCGGCCCCCTGATCCCATCCCTTTCGCGCCTTCCGGGCGCGGGCCCGGCGGCCCGCGTTCCGGCTGCGCTCATCCCGGAGAGACGATGAACCCGTCCGCCTGCTTCTCCCAGAGCTACGCCGAGGCGCGTGGCAAGTTCCTCGCGGCCTGTGCCGCCGCCGGCCTGGCCGTCGAATCCCATGACCACCCGCTGCCCGGGCGCGACGGCGAGCCGCTGGCCCTGGACGTGGCCCGCGACGGCCCGGAGGATGCCAGCCGATTGCTGATCATCAGCAGCGGCTGTCACGGCGTCGAAGGCTTCTGCGGTTCCGCCGTGCAGACCGCGATGCTGCGCGACCCGCATTGGCGGGTGCGTGTGCACGAAAGCGGCTGTGCCGTGCTCTACCTCCACGCGGTCAACCCCTACGGCTTCTCCTGGTGGCGGCGCTGGACCCACGAGAACGTCGACCTCAACCGCAACTTCCTGGACTTTTCCGCGCCCCTGCCGGAGAACCCGGCCTACGCCCGTCTCGATCCGCTGCTGGTGCCACGCCGCTGGCCGTCGCGGCTGAGTCGTGCGCGCTTGCTGCTGCAGGTCCTGCGCCATGGCCGCCGGCACCTGCAACAGGCCGTTTCCTGCGGCCAGAGCAGCCATCCGCACGGGCTCTTCTACGTCGGCGCCGAACCCACCTGGAGCAACGGCAAGGTGCGCCAGGTGCTGCGCCAACAGGGCCGGCGCTGCCGCGAGCTGGGCTGGATCGACCTGCATACCGGCCTCGGCCCCCGCGGGCACGGCGAGCGCATCCACTCCGGCGAAAACACCGCGGCGTCGTTGGCCCGCTCCCGCGCCTGGTGGGGCGAGTCGGTGCGTTCGGCGGAGGAGGGCAACAGTGTGTCGGTGAGGCTCAACGGCAAGATGGTGCACGCCGCGCTGCAGGAATGCCCCCAGGCACGGCTGACCTCCATGACCCTGGAGTTCGGCACCCTGCCGGGATTGCAGGTGCTGGACGCGCTGCGCGCCGACCAGTGGCTGGCCCGCTCGCCGCAGGTGCCGGCGCACAAGGCCGGGCGCATCAAGCAGCAGTTGCGTGATGCCTTCTACGTGGACGCTGACGACTGGAAACGCCAGGTGCTGGAGCAGGCCTGCGAGGCGGCCTGGCTGGCGCTCCGGGGCCTGTGCGAGGCGTAGCTTCGAAGGGGCCGGTTTGGCGATCGGTCAGGAATCGTTGCGGTTGCGGCGTTCCATGAAGAATCGCCACTCCTCCTGGATGGTTTCGTAAGGCACATAGACGCTGAGCTTCCTGTCGTTCTGCCGGGCACCCATTCTCGGGGTTTGAACTTCAGCGCCGGGCGGGCCTGCTCCTGGGATCGGAAAGCCAACAGCAGGTCTTCTCCGGAGCGTTCGGCAACCAGCGCATCGCTCAGGGAAGCATGCTGGGGCTCCTGCAATAGGTACAGGTTGCCAGGCTTGCTCATCAGGACTTGTTCAGGCGCGGCCTGGCTTGCATCCAGGGTATATGCCTGTATGAGGGAGTCTTCGGTCACGACCGAGAAATTTATTTTGCTATCGATCAGATTTTTCATTTAGGTACGGATAGTCAGATAGTTACAGGGTCAACCCTCTTCCCGCATCCTGCAGCAGGCGCGAACCCACAAGCGTCTCGAAAAGTGCCAATGCCCGCGGGGCGGGCGACATGAGTCTTCGGGGTCGCTTTCGGCGCTTGAGAAACAGTTCTCCGGTGGATTTCCGAAGGAGAAATTCAGCGCTGATCTGTTTAGAAGAAGTTGCGTCGTCTTGCGGGGAGAAGAGTAGGGCCGCGCCCTGCGGGGCAGGTATCTGACGAGTTCTAAAATGGCCTGGATCGGCGCCTTACTTTTCGTCAATTCGATATGCCGGGATCGCGCAGCCTGCGGGATGGCCGCCTCGGAAAAGGCCGTTCCATGCGCCTCCGCTGGCGGTGATATCGGGATCGGCTTGATGGCCGCCGCTACTGGGTCGATGCACTTCCTGCGCGCTTTCTGAAGTCAATGTCCGCTGATAGGCCTGGAAGATAATCCGTGTTCTTCCAGTCAGGGCTGTTGGGGGCCGGGTTCAAGATGATCGTGGTGTGTAGTGGCAAGGAGGGTTGGCCGCTACTTCTGTCCGCAGCCTGGGGTGGTCGTACTTGGCGGAATCGTGGAGCGAAGAATTCAGACGGCATCGCATGGTGTTGCCGGAGTTCACCTGGATACCATCCTGGCTGCCCGGAACCGGTTCGGGACCTGCCGATAGCATTTGCTTGGCTTGAAACAAGTTGAATAGCGCCGGTCTTGCCTCGTGGATATTTCGAGAAAAAGACTCCAGGAAATGGAACTTCGCCCCTGTCGTGGATGAAAGATTCACACTCGTTCATCTGGTGTGGGTCTTCGGCTGTTGCTTGAACCTGTGCCCTGTATTTATTGAAAGGATCGCGTGAATGAAATTGAGAAACACCTTAGGCGTCGTTGTGGGTGCCGTGGTCGCCTTGTCTGCCATGGATGGCTTCGCCCAAGGCCGGAATTCGGTCGAGGTCGAGGCTTTCGGCAAGCGCTACTTCACCGACAGCAATCGCAACATGCAGAACGGCGACCTGTACGGCGGCTCCCTCGGCTACTTCCTGACCGACGACGTCGAGCTGGCGCTGTCCTACGGTGAATACCACGACCTCCGCGGCACCTCCTCGAGCGGCAATGCCAAGGTGCGTGGCAGCCTGGCCTCGCTGGACGCCATCTACCACTTCGGCGCTCCCGGCGCGGGCCTGCGCCCGTACCTCTCCGCCGGCATCGGCCACCAGAGCCTGACCGACGTCAACAGCGGAGACGGACGCCGCCGCAACCTGACCATGGCCAACATCGGCGCCGGCCTGAAGTACTACTTCACCGAGAACTTCTATGCCAGGGCCGGCCTCGACGGCCAGTACGGCATGGAAAGGCGTGAAAGCGGCCACCAGGGCGAGTGGATGGCCGGCGTCGGCGTCGGCCTGAACTTCGGCGGCGGTTCCAAGCCGGCCCCGGCTCCGGAGCCGGTCGCCGACGTCTGCTCCGACGAAGACCACGACGGCGTCTGCGACAACGTCGACAAGTGCCCGAACACCCCGGCCAACGTCACCGTCGACGCCAGCGGCTGCCCGGTCGTGGCCGAGGCCGTGCGCGTCCAGCTGGACGTCAAGTTCGACTTCGACAAGTCCAGGGTCAAGCAGAACAGCTACGTGGACATCAAGAACCTGGCCGACTTCATGAAGCAGTACCCGTCCACCTCCACCACCGTTGAAGGCCACACCGACTCCGTCGGCACCGACGCCTACAACCAGAGGCTGTCCGAGCGTCGTGCCAACGCCGTTCGTGACGTGCTGGTCAACGAGTACGGCGTGGAAGGCGGCCGCGTGAGCGCCGTGGGTTATGGTGAGAGCCGTCCGGTCGCTGACAACGGCACCGCCGAAGGCCGCGCCGTCAACCGTCGCGTGGAAGCCGAAGTGGAAGCCCAGGCCAAGCAGTGATCGGCCTGAGCTGACGAGTCAGCCCGATCTAGGCTGCAATGCCGTTCACTCAAGCGGAGCAGCCTTTCCATCCACTGGATCGGGATCTTCACCGTCCAGGACCTCGATGGCCCTGGGCGGTGATCCAGCAGCAAACCCCCGATACCAGCCCTCAACGCAGGCAAACGCCTTTCCATCGGCCAAACGCATCCCGCCACGCCGGCTGGGGCTCGGTTGGGCCTCCGCAGAAGATCGGCAACCCAGGCCTGCGCCCTCGGCTCCACGGGCGCTCCCGGCGCTATTCCGTTGGTTTCACTGCGTCTACGCCCGCACCTGGGCGGTGATATTCCCGATGGCGCCGATTCCGTCAGCCGCTGAAATTGCGCGCGGTGACGTAGGCACGCTTCCAGTAGGGGAAGGCGAGGGAGTCGATGCGGATCTTCTTGCACGTGCTGGGGGCGTGAATGAAGCGGTTGTCGCCGATGTAGAGGCCGACGTGGCTGACTCTATCGCTGCCGTTGTGGCTGAAGAACACGGCGTCGCCAGGTTGTAGTTCGTGGCGGGCGATAGTCGCGTCGCGCCGCGCAATCATCGACCGGGTGGTGCGTGGCAGGCGCTGGTCGGCGACGCTGCGATACAGGTAGACCAGCAGGCCGCTGCAATCGAACCCGGTTTCCTCCGATTCGCCGCCCCAGCGGTAGCGCTGGCCGACGAGCTGGTGCGCGCGGGCGACGATGAGCTGGCGCGTGTCCGGATTGACGGCGCCGGGCTGGCCCGTCGGTGCCTGCTGGGCCGATGCGGGCGCGTAGCGGCGCCACTGCGGGATACCGAGGTCATCGGCGTGGGCGAGGGGAACGATCAGCACGAGAAGTAAAAGAGCGATAAACCAATGAAGAGCACGCATTTCGGAACACTACGGGGTGAAGGTTGAGTCGTGGCGCAATCCTTCTGCTGGCAAGCCTGCACCAGGCCCTGGTCCGCGCGGACGAGGGAGGCATGGGTGATGCAGGGCTGGCCGCTACTTCCCTGGTAGCTGCTGGGGCTCTCCAGTATTCGTGCCGGCCAGGGCAGGCCGTGGCGGCGGGGCAGGTGCGGGATCGGTGAAGGGACGCTGGCAGAAAGCACGGAGCCCCCGGGCGTGGGTTATTCCTGGCGATGCGGTTAGGATTTCGTGTATCGGCCTTGGAACTTTCGCCGGCGCGGCGGTCTGAGGTGTCAATCTGCCATTGATCAGCCAGGGAGGCTGTATGAAGGGTGTTCTCGTTGCTGTTCCGCTGCTGTTCTGCGCCGCCTGGGCGCAGGCGGATACGATCTACAAATGCGTCGATGCGCAGGGCAAGGTGACTTTCACCAAGCAGGCCTGCCCCAACGGCGGCAACGCCGGCGTCGAGCTGAACGTGGAGAACCGCCGGCCCAGTGGCGGCGGCGAGGGGGCGGTGATGGCGCAGCCGGCGCTTCAGGCGCCGGCTACGGATTACGCCCCGGCGGGGGCCTATCCGGCGCAGCAGCCGGCGGCCCCGGCCCCGGCGCCGGCCGGCGGCACGCGGGTGACCGTGGTGGGCGGCTCGGAGGAGCGGCCGGGCTGCTCCACCGGGCTTTCCGAGCGCGACCTGCGGACCGCCATGGTGCGCAAGGAGATCGTCCCGGGCATGAGCCGCAAGGAAATCGAGAGCATGTTCGGCACCCCGAGCAAGCAGGCCAGCGCCCACGGCGCCGGCAGCAGCACCTACTGGAACGACAAGTACCTGAACTTCTTCAGCATCAACTACGACGCCAATGGCTGCGTGGTGAACAGCTACCAGTCCGGTTCATCTCAATAAGTCGGGTTTATCGAGGTGGAGACAGCAAGCGCTCGACCTCGATTGCCAGCTTTGTATCCGGACTGGAGATTCTCAGGCTTCTGGCCTGAAACTCGCCAAGGATCGGCAATGATCTCGACAGATATTGCCCTTTGACCGAAACGGAAAGCAGGGCACCTCGCTCTGCATTCAGGAAACCGGCCAGTGAAGTTGCACAAGGATCGGTCAGTTCGACCTGTATATAGGCATGCCGCTCAAGGTCGTGTGATACCTCGGAGCGTTTGACGCATTCTCGTGTCAGCAGATAGCTGCGATTCTCGACACTGAACAGAACCCCTTCTTCAGCTGTGCTGGCGCAGGCCGCAACCAGAAACATTGCGGAAAGCAGGATGGTCTTTTTCATCTCGGTATTCCCTAACGAACGGTAATGGCAATCACTTGCCCGATGCTGTGGCTTCTGAACCTGATCCGAGATACACAGACGCAGATGCCGCTGGTGAAATTGTGTGTTCCCGGGCCAACGACGATATCGCTCATTTCAGTGCCTCCCTGGAAATAGCGAATCTCGGCGTCGAAGGTCGAACTGCCTGAAATAGTTTCGAATTCGACTTTGTAAGAGAGTGGGCCCCCCATCTGTTCGCCGATGACTATCCAGGGTCCCCAGGCCCGCGCCGGCGGAGCCCAGCCTTCCAATTGGTTCATGGACGTCTCCTTTTGCTGTTCTGAAGCCAAGGAGCCGAAAATGACATGTCGTTTGCTTTTGTCATGCCTTGCAGCATTGCATCCGATTATTCGCTTTTTATCTCGGATGGCCGGGGACTAGGCGCTGTAGGAATTGCTGTCGGGAACGCTAATTCCTCCGCCGGCTCTCCACTTCCTTGGTCGGCAGTGTCCTGTGCTCAGGGGCTCGGTAAGGCTGTGGATCGAATCGCAACAGTGCACCGCCTCGCAATGACGGCCACACTACCGACTAAGGGACGATAGCCGCGGCCGGCAAATGGTCGCCTAATGGCCCTGACAACAATAATTCAGGGCCTGCGCCAACCCGGGTGTTCCACGGGGCGGGCGATGGCTGGAGAGGTGCCCTCATGGACCCGACGCGTTCGCGTATCTTCCTCGTTCTTTCCCTGCAGACCACCGGCCTTCTCGCGCTGTTCATCGCCCAGTCGCTGGGCGGCTGGCCGCTGTCGCTGTGCCTGCTGCTCGGTTTCGCGTTGCTCTGGCTGCCCTGGTTCGTCGGCCAGCGGCGCAGCCTGCCCGGCGTATCCGCCGCCGCGCCGGAGCTGGCCGCGCTGACCCGCGACCTGTCGCACAGCACCAGCCACAATGCGCTGTCCGCCGCCGGCGTGTCCTACTCGGTGCAGCGCCTGGTGGAGCGCCTGGAGTCGCAACTGGCGGCGGCCGAGCAGATCGTCGGCAGCGCCGAGGTGATGATTCACACCGAGCGCGCCACCTCTTCCCTGGCGCGCCAGGCCATGGACGCCGCCACCCAGGCCCGCGCCGGCAGCGATGTCGGGCGCAGCGAGCTGCAGCAGGCCATCGCCCGCATGCACCAGCTCAGCGGCCGCGCCGGTGAAAGCCGCGCGCTGATCGAGGCGCTGAGCCAGCGCAGCGAGGACATCCAGCGCGTCACCCAGGTGATCCAGTCGATCGCCAGCCAGACCAACCTGCTGGCCCTCAACGCCGCCATCGAGGCGGCCCGCGCCGGCGAGCACGGCCGCGGCTTCGCGGTGGTCGCCGACGAGGTGCGCGGGCTGGCTGCGCGTACCGCCGAGGCCACCGAGGAGGTGGGGCAGATGGTCGAGGACATCCAGCAGCGCACCGCCCAGGTCGCCGAGCAGATCCTCCAGTTGGCCGCCGACCTCGACGAAGGCGTGGCCCAGGTGGAGCGCACCGGCGGGCAGCTGGAAGGCATCGCCGGGCTGGCCGCTGGCGTCGAGCGGCAGATCACCGAGATCGCCGAAGGCGCGGAGATCAACCGCCACCAACTGGACAACCTGTTCGCCGCGGTGGAGCGCATGCGCGCCGACATCCGCGTCAGCGACGAGCAGACCCACCGCCTGGCCGACGCCGCTGTGCACCTGGAGGCCCAGGCCGAGGCCATCAGCGAGCGCCTGGCCGAAGTGGGCCTGGACGATTACCACCAGCGCGTCTACGACCTGGCCCGCGAAGGTGCATCGAGCATAGGCGCGCGCTTCGCCGCCGACCTGGAGGACGGGCGGATTTCCGCCGAGGACCTGTTCGACCGCCACTACCAGCCGATCCCGGGCACCGAGCCGCAGAAGTACAGCACGCGCTTCGACCGCTACACCGACGAGGTGCTGCCGAAGATCCAGGAAGACCTGCTGCAGCGCCACGAGGGCCTGGTGTTCGCCATCGCCTGCACCGCCGAGGGCTACGTGCCGACGCACAACCGCGCCTTCGCACAGGCACCGACCGGCGACCCCGAGGTGGACCGCCTGAAGAGCCGCAGCAAGCGCCTGTTCGACGACCGCACCGGGATCCGCTGCGGCAGCCACCAGCAGGCGCTGCTGTTGCAGACCTACTGCCGTGACACCGGCGAGCAGATGCACGACCTGTCGGTGCCGATCTTCGTCAACGGCCGCCATTGGGGCGGCTTGCGCCTGGGCTACCGGCCCGAGAGCATGCCGTTGAGCGAGACGCCGGCGCTGCGCAGCCCAGGCCGGCGCGAGGCCGCCTCGGCCCGGTGAGAGCCGGGGGAAGCAAAAAAGGCCGTGCATCCGAGGATGTGCGGCCTTTTCGTTTGAGTCAGGGCGGAGCGGATCTCATCCGCGAATCGCGCCGGGATGTCCGGCTATCGCGGACAGAGTCCGCTCCTACGGCGTCCAGGACGCATGGCTTTTCGTAGGAGCGAGCTTGCTCGCGAACAAACGCGGTGCCATGCGGTTCGCGAGCAAGCTCGCTCCTACGAAGAGCACCTCGGGGCGCGCAGGGGAATGGAATGGGGCACCGTAGGGCGCATAACCGTTCGCGGTTATCCGCCGTCGGCGTTATGCGCCCCACACATTGTAGGAGCAATTGTCTTGCCGGCTACGCCGAGGTGCTTTTCGTAGGATGGGTTGAGCTTGCGAAACCCATGCAGTTGGGGGTGATGGGTATCGCTTCGCTCAACGCCATCCTACGACGGCTCGCGAATGGGGGCCGCTCGTGCCACCGGGGCGCGAGACCCGCCGCGACGTCAGAACCGCTTCGTCGCCCGCGCCACCACGGTTGCCGTGCAGATGTCCTTGAAGCCCTGCCAGTTGAAGCATTCGCTCTGCGACAGGTCGGTGTCGATGTAGCTCAGCGACCAGTCGATGCCGGCGAACTCCCTGTCCAGCCTCGCCTCCCATTCGTGGTAGGTGCTGCGGGTACCGCCGTCGCCGGCGAGGTACAGCGAGTCCTTGGCGTCGTTGCGGCCGTAGCGCAGCTTGGCCTGGAAGCCGGCCGGCAGTTCGAAGCCGTAGCCGACGTAGCTGTAGAGCTGGCTCTGGTCCTTGCCGACGTAGGTGGTGATGTCCTTGGAGTAATAGCTGGCCAATTCGAAGCCGTAGGCGTTGAGGACGGCGTAGACCTCGCTCTGGTTGAACTGGCCTTCCTTCGGGTAGCGGTACTGGATGTAGCCCAGGTCCAGGCTCACCGCGTCGGTGGCCTGCCAGTACCAGCCGGCGTAGTAGTCCAGCTCCTGGCGCGTCTTCAGGCCGTAGCCGAAGTCGACGTTGGAGCTCCACACGCCCAGGTACAGGCCGCTGCTGTGCTGCAGGGTGGCGGCGGCCTGGATGGCCGGGTCGTTCTGCGTCTGCGAGATGCCGCGGGTGCGGTAGTCGCTGGCCAGGGTGGCCTCCAGCTGGACCGAGAGGTCCTCGGTCAGCTCCAGCGCATGGCTGCTGGTGAAAGGCGCGCAGGCGAGCGCCGCGCCGAGGACGAGTGCTTTGTACTTCATGGACTTACCCTTTGTTGTGCTTGTGTGGGCAGGAAAAAAGCCCGCGCAGCCCCCTCCCGCCGGCGAGCCGGGAAGCGAAAGGGAAGGAGCGGCGGGAAGGGCCGGGCTTCAGCCCGGCAGTGGAGCGAACGGCGTCAGAGCGCTTCCTGGCCGTCGGCGCGGTAGACCTCGCGGCCGCCGAACAGGGTGTGCAGCACCTTGGCCTCGCCCAGCTCGGCGTCGGGGACGCTGAACAGGTCGCGGTCGAGCACCACCAGGTCGGCCTGCTTGCCGGGGGCCAGGCTGCCGATCTTCTCGCCCAGGCCGATAGCCTTCGCGGCATTGGCGGTGTACGCGTAGAACATGGCCTGGCGGTCGATGCGCTGCTCGGGGTTGAGCACGCCCTTCGGGCCCTGGCGCGTCACCGCCTGGTACATCGCCTTCAGCGGGTCTGGGGTGGACACCGGCCAGTCGCTGGCCCCGGCGATGGTGGCGCCGGCGTCCAGCAGCGATTTGGCCGGGTACATGTAGCGGAAGGCGTCGTCGGCGATGTAGGGCTTGACCAGGTCGAGGGTGTAGTCCTCGGCGGTGGCCCAGTCCAGCTGCATCGAGGCGATCACGCCCAACTGCTTGAAGCGCGGGAAGTCCGCCGGGTTGACCAGTTGCAGGTGGGTGATGGAGTGGGTGACGCCGCTTTGCCGGTCCTTGCGCGCCTGGGCGATGCCGTTGAGCGATTCGCGCACCGCGCGGTCGCCGATGGCGTGGATGTGCACCAGCCAGCCGCGGGCGTCGGCGGCGCTGACCAGCTCGCCGAAGTGCCGCGGATCGAGCAGCAACTCGCCGGGCTTGTGCAGGTTGCTGTAGTTCTCCAGCAGCGCGGCGGACTGCGCCGGGTATTCCAGCACGCCGTCGGCGAACACCTTGATGCCCGGCAGGCTCAGGTTGGGAATGCCCTGGAACTGCCGGCGCACCTTGTCGATCACCGCCAGGTCCGCCGGGCGGCTCTTCGGGTTGACCACCAGCAGCGCGGCGACGTGGGCGCTGAGCCGGCCCTGTTGCGCCAGGTCGCGGTACACCGGCAGCACGCCGACGGTGCGTTCCGTGGGCTTGATGTCGAACAGCGCCTGGCCCGGGCTGCCGTTGGCCGCCGGGTCCATCCAGGCGGTGATGCCCAGGCTGTTGTTGTATTGCACGGCGGCCAGGCCGGCGCGGTCGAGGGTCTGCTGGTCGGCGGCGGGCATGGCTGCGGCGACGCGGTCGAAGCCGGAGTCGACGACGAAGCCGCTGGGGGTGAAGTCCGGCGCGTGGCCGATGTTCTGCTGCTCGGTGGCCGGCAGCGAGCGCACCAGCGCCGCGTCCAGCCTGGCGCGGCGCAGCATGGCGGCGTTGGCCCAGGCGGTGTGGTGGTCGCTGCCGATGAGCACGATGGGCACCTGGGCCCATTCGCCGGCATTGAAAATCTTCGCCAGCCCCTCGGCCTGGGACCAGTAGCTGGAGTGCATGCCGTTCAGCACCAGGATGTCGCCGACCCGGGCCTTGCCGTTGTCGCGGGCCTCGCGCAGGCGTTGCGCCAGTTCGTCGAGGCCGACCTGCTCGTCCTCCATGCTCGCGGCGATCAGCTCCAGGCCGCCGAAGATGGCGTGCGAGTGGCTGTCGATGAAGCCGGGCATCAGCAGCTTGCCGCCCAGGTCCACCTGGTGGCTGTGGGCGTCGGCGAGGGCGCGCACTTCCTGGTCGCTGCCGACCTTCAGCACCTTGTCGCCGGCGATGGCCAGCGCCTGTTGCAGCGGCTGCCCGGGCTCGGCGGTGAAGACCTTGGCGTTGTACAGGATCAGGTCGGCGGTTTGTGCGTGGGCTTCCAAAGTGCCCAGTGCGATTGCGACAGCGAGTGCGCCCTTGATGAGCCTTCGCATGCTTCCCCCTTGCTTGGTGGTTGATTTTTATTGGTCTGGGCAAGAGGCTAATGGCCTGGGGCTATTTCCCGAAAGCCAGTCACTGGCACAAGACTTGTGAAAATCTGGAAAGAATATGGACAGGTTCAGCAGCCTCGCCCTCTTCGTCGCCTGCGCCGAGACCGGCAGTTTCAGCCGCGCCGCCGAGCAACTGGGCAAGACGCCCTCGGCGGTGACCAAGGCCATCGGCCAGCTGGAGGCCAGCCTCGGCGCGCGCCTGTTCGAGCGCACCACCCGCAGCATGGCCCTGACCGAGGCCGGGCAGCTGTACCTGGACAGCGCCCGCGAGGTGTTGGCGCGCATGCACGAGACCGCCGAGGAGATCGGCCAGCTGCAGCACAGCCTGCGCGGCAGCCTGCGGATCACCGCGCCGCTGGCGTTCGGCGCGGCCTTCCTCAATGACGTCTGCGCCGACTTCCTCATCCAGCACCCGCAACTGCGCCTGCAGGTGGACCTCAGCGACAGCTACGTCGACCTGCTCGACGGCCGCTACGACCTGGCCCTGCGCCTGGGCCACAGCAACCTGCCGGGGCTGATCGTGCGGCCGCTGGTGGCGAACCGCCTGGTGCTCTGCGCCAGCCCCGAGTACCTGGCGCGCCGCGGCGAGCCGCTGCACCCGCTGGAACTGGCCGAGCACGACCGCCTGACCTACTGGCACCCGGCGCTGGACACCCGCTGGTGGCTGGAGCGCGACGGCGAGCGCTTCTCCATCCTGCGCGAGGGGCGCCTGACCAGCGACAACCATGAACTGCTGCTGGCCGCCTGCCTCAAGGGCAGGGGCCTGATGCCCTGCCCGCTGTGGAGCGTCCAGCCCTACCTGCGCGACGGGCGCCTGCGCAGCGTGCTGGAGGACTACCACTTCGACCCCGACGCCTTCGGCCAGCGCATCCTCGCCGTCTACCCCAGCCACAGGCGCGCCACGCGCAAGATCCTCGCCTTCATCGAGCACCTGGAAGAGGCCCTGCGCCAACTGGGCATCGAGGCCTAGCGCCCGCGGAAACGCCCCGGCGGCACGCCCTTCCAGCGCTTGAAGGCGTGGATGAAGTTGGACACCTCGCCATAGCCCAGGCGCTCGGCGATCTCTTCCAGGCGGATGGCGCCGGTGCCCAGCAGTTCCTCGGCCAGGGCCTGGCGCACCTCGTCGAGCAGGGCGCGGTAGCTGCTGCCCTCGTCCTGCAGGCGGCGGCGCAGGGTGCGCGAGGTCATGTGCAATTCCGCCGCCACCTGCTCCATGTCCGGCAGGCGCCCGGGCGTGCGCAGCAGGCGGTCGCGGATGCGCCCGGCCAGGCCGCCCAGTTCCTGGCGGCGGGCCAGCAGTGCGCGGCACTCTTCCTCGCAGTGCCGCGCCACTTGCGGGTTGGCGCCGGGCAATGGCAGATCGAGGGCGGCGCTGGCGAAGACGATGCGGTTGGCGGGCTGGCCGAACGCCGGTTCCACGCCCAGTTCGGCCAGGTACAGGCTGCTGTCGGCAGGCCGGGGGCGGCGGAACTCGGCGCGCAGGATCGGCAGCGGGCGCCCGGTGAGGTCGCGCTGGATGCGCAGCACGCCGCCCAGGTCGCGCTCGCAGGCGAAGGCGCGGACGTCCTCCGGCACGCCGCTGTCGTCCAGCAGCAGGTGGGCCTCGGCGCCGTCCTCCAGCAAATCCAGGCGGGTGAACACGTAGGTCAGCCCCAGGTAGCGCAGGCCGAGGAGGGCGGCGCTGCGGAAGGTCGGGCTGCTGAGCAGGGCGAAACCCCAGATGCCGTAGGTGTTCAGGTGGTAGCGCAGGCCGGCCTGCAGGCCGCTGCCGGCGGGCAGCCGCTGCGCCAGGTTGCGCAGCACCCGCAGCTCGCAGGCGGCGTCGATCTCGCGGGCCGGGTCGGCTAGCACTGCCAGGTCCAGGCCGCTGCCGTGCAGGCAGTCCTCCAGCGCCAGGCCATGGTCGAGGCCGAACTGGGTGAGCAGTTGCACGCTCAGGGCGCTGCGGCGGATGGGCCGGGGCTGGTCGGGCATCGCGGGCTCCGTCTTGTCCGGAAATCACAATTTAATGTCCGACTATGCCATAAACCGGCGCCGCCGGCGGCACTAGCCTATGCTCATCCGCCAGCGCGGCGGATGACGGCAGGCCCCGCGCGGCCGCCGTCCAGCCAAACCGGGAGCACAACAATGCACAATACTTCCCGTGATCCGGCACCCTTGCGCGTGCTGATCATCGGCGCCGGCTTCGGCGGCCTGGGCCTGGCCGTCCGCTTGCAGCAGGCCGGCATCCACGACTACCTGATCCTCGAAAAGGCCGCCGACGTCGGCGGCGTGTGGCGCGAGAACAGCTACCCCGGCGCCGCCTGCGACGTGCCTTCGCACCTGTATTCCTTCTCCTTCGAGCCCAAGGCCGACTGGAGCCGCAAGTTCGCCCCGCAGGGGGAAATCCTCGACTACCTGCGCCACTGCGCCGACAAGTACGGCCTGCGCGAACGTATCCGCTTCGGTTGCGAGGCGGTGGATGCCAGCTTCGACGAGGCCGCCGGAGAATGGCAGGTGTGCTGTGCCGACGGGCAGACGCTGCGCGCCCGCGCCCTGGTCTGCGCCACCGGCCAGCTGAGCCGGCCGCTGTACCCGCGCATCGCCGGGCTCGACGGCTTCAAGGGCGTGGCCTTCCACTCGGCGCGCTGGGACCACCGCGCCGACCTGCGCGGCAAGCGCGTGGCGGTGATCGGCACCGGCGCCAGCGCCATCCAGTTCGTCCCGCGCATCGCCCCGCAGGTGGCTGAGTTGCTGCTGTTCCAGCGCAGCGCGCCCTACGTGATCGCCAAGCCGGACCGCCCCTATGCCGCCTGGGAGCGCCGCCTGAAGGCGCGCCTGCCCTGGCTGCAGCGCCTGGACCGCGGGCTCAAGTACCTGCAGCACGAGGCGCGGGTACTGGCCTTTTCCACCTTCCCGCCGCTGATGAAGTTCATGCAGCTGAGCTTCCGCCTGAACCTGCGCCGCGGCATCGCCGACGCGCAGCTGCGCCGGCGGCTGATCCCGGACTACCCGCTGGGTTGCAAGCGCATCCTCATCAGCAATGACTACTACCCGGCGCTGGCGCGGGACAACGTGCGGGTGATCGACACCAGCATCGAGCGGGTGACCGGGGACGCCGTCGTCACCCGCGACGGCCAGCGCTACCCGGTGGACGCCATCGTCTTCGGCACCGGCTTCGCCGCCACCGAGTTCCTCGCCCCGCTGCGCGTCCAGGGCCTGGGCGGGCGCTGGCTGGAGCAGGCCTGGGCCGAGGGCGCCGAGGCCTACAAGGGCATCAGCGTCGCCGGCTTCCCCAACCTGTTCATCCTCTACGGGCCGAACACCAACCTGGGGCACAACTCCATCGTCTACATGCTGGAGAGCCAGTTCCCCTACGTGCTGGCCTGCCTGCGCCACCTGGACCGCCAGGGCCTGCGCTACCTGGACGTGAAGCCCGAGGTGCAGCGCGCCTACAACCAGGCCCTGCAGCACGGCCTGCAGCACACCGTGTGGGAGAGCGGCTGCGACAGCTGGTACAAGACCGCCGCCGGCCGCAACACCAACAACTGGCCGGGCTTCACCTTCCGCTACCGCCAACAGACCCGCCAGCCGGAGTTCGCCGACTATGAATGCGCCCGTTGAGTTCGTACCGCCCGTTTCCACCTCGCAGCGCCTGCTGGCCGGCCTGCTGCGCGGCACCCTGCGCCTGCTGTTCCGCGGGCTGATGCGCCCGTCGATCCCGGTGCCGATGCAGCGCCGGGTGCTGAATGCGCTCACCGCCGCCACCCTGACCCCGCGCGGCGTGCAGCGCGGCGCGGAAGTCATCGCCGGGGTGCCCTGCGAATGGCAGCGCGCGGGCCGGGGCGAAGGCCGCACGCTGCTCTACCTGCACGGCGGCGCCTACCTGGTGGGCTCGCCGGCCACGCACCGGGCGATCACCGCCAACCTGGCGCGCCTGGGCCGCCTCGACGTGTGCGCGGCGGACTACCGTCTGGCCCCGGAACACCGCTTCCCGGCGCCGCTGGAGGATGCCCTGGCGGTGTACCAGGCGCTGCTGGCGCGCGGCCAGGACCCGGCGCGGCTGGCCGTGGCCGGGGATTCGGCCGGCGGCCACCTGACCCTGCAACTGGCCGTGGCGCTGAAGGAACGCGGCCTGCCGCTGCCCGGCGCGCTGGTGGTGTTCTCGCCGGTCACCGACGTCAGTTGCACCCAGTGGCACCAGCCAAAAGCCGGCGACCCGCTGATCAGCCGCGCCTGGGTGGAGAGCGCCATCGCGATGTTCTGCCCGCCCGGCGTGGCGCGTGACTCGGCGCAGTTGTCGCCGCTGTTCGCCGACCTGGCCGGGCTGCCGCCGCTGCTGATCCAGGTCGGCGAGGACGAAGTGCTGCGCAACGACAGCCTGCGCCTGGCCGGCGCGGCGCGTAAGCGGGGAGTGGACGTCACCTTGCAGCGCTACCGCGACTGCTGGCACGTGTTCCAGGCCCACGCCGGGGTGCTGCGCATCGCCGACCAGGCCCTGGGCGAGGTGGCGGGCTTCCTCGGCCGCCACCTCGGGGGAGGGCGCTGATGCACAGCATCCTCATCACCGGCGCGGCCTCCGGCATAGGCGCGGCCAGCGCGCGGCTGTTCCATGCCCGCGGCTGGCGCGTCGGCCTGCTGGACCTGAACGCCGAGGCATTGGCCGGGCTCGCCGCCGAACTGGGCGGCGCCTGGCAGCGGGCGCTGGACGTCACCGATGCGGCGGCGGTGCGCGAGGCGTTGGCGGACTTCGTCGGCGCCGGCGACGGCCGCCTGCGCCTGCTGTTCAACTGCGCCGGCATCCTGCGTTTCGGCCGCTTCGAGGAAATTCCCGCGCAGGACCACGCCCGCCTGCTGGCGATCAACGTGCAGGGCCTGCTCAACTGCTGCCATGCCGCCTTCGAGCACCTCAAGGCCACTCCCGGCGCCCAGGTGCTGAACATGGGCTCGGCCTCGGGGCTGTACGGGGTGCCGGAGATGGCCACCTACTCGGCCTCGAAGTTCGCCGTGCGCGGCTTCACCGAAGCATTGGAACTGGAGTGGCGGCGCCACGGCATCCGCGTCGCCGACCTGATGCCGCCCTTCGTGCGCACGCCCATGGTCACCAGCCAGGGCTACGAGCCGCCGGTGCTGCGCCGCCTGGGCCTGCACCTGCGGGCCGAGGACATCGCCGCGGCGGCCTGGCGCCAGGCCCACCGCAGCGGGGTGCACCGGCCCATCGGCGCGCTGTTCCGGGCGATGTACTGGTCCGGCCAGCTGTCGCCGCCGGCGCTCAACCGCTGGGTGATGGGCTGGCTCAGCCGCGAGTGACGGAAAGGGGCTTGCACCCATGGGGTGCAGCCCGGATGCTGTAGGGCTGGTCCGCGGCCGTAGGAAGTCGGCCGCCTTTCCCTTCGCCCGCCGCAAGGAAGCCGCCATGCCTTTCGCCTATTTCTGCCTGGCCCTGTCGATGCTGCTGGTCGGCGGCAACATCGCCATCGGCAAGCTGGTGCTGGAAGAGCTGCCCGTCTACCTGTTCGCCCTGCTGCGCTTCCTCATCGCCAGCCTGGTGCTGCTGCCCGGGCTGGCCCTGCCGCGGGTGCGCGCGGGGCTGGATGGCGGCGCCTGCCGCGGGCTGTTCCTGCAGGCCTTCTTCGGCTGCTTCCTGTTCAGCATTTGCATGCTGCATGGCGTGCAACTGACCTCGGCGACCAGCGCCGGCATCATCACCAGCGCCACGCCCAGCGTTATCGCCCTGCTGGCCTGGCTATGGCTGCGCGAGCGCCTGGAGCCGCGCGGCCTGCTGGCCATCGCCCTGGCGGTGCTGGGCATCGCCGCGCTGAACCTGCTGGAGCGCCCGGCGGGCGGCCAGAGCGGCGTGCCGGGCAATGCCCTGGTGCTGGGCGCCGTGCTCGCCGAGGCGCTGTTCGCCATCTACTCGCGGCGCCTGTCGCTGCACCTGCACCCCTGGACCATGGCCCTGGGCGTCAACCTCGCCGGGCTGCTGCTGTTCCTGCCCCTGGCGCTGCCCGAGGCGCGGGCGCTGGACTGGCGCGCGGTGCCGACGGCGACCTGGGGCTGGACGCTGTTCTACGCCCTGAGCGCCAGCGTGCTGTCGTTCCTGCTGTGGTACCGCGGCATCTCCCGGGTGCCGGCCAGCACCGCCGGGTTGTTCACCGGGCTGATGCCGGTGGGCTCGGCGCTGGTCGGCGTGAGCCTGCTGGGCGAGCGTTTCGGCGCCAGCCACGCCCTGGGCATGGCCCTGGTGCTGGCGGCCCTGCTGCTGGCGACGCGCCCCGCGGCGCTGCCGCCCGTCGCCGCCGAACGTACCGACTGACCGGTAGGGCGGCATTCGGCCTGCATAGACGCTACGCTGAAACTGTTGGTTGCCGGCAGACGGGCCTTCCTGCCTGCCAGTTCAAGACCTTTGGCGACCAATTGGGGGACGTTGAAGCATTTTTGGCGTTTCCTGTGGCACAGCGAGTGCCCGCCGCGGGCCCGGTCGCAAGCCAGGCCCGCATCGGCTGGGAAACTAGGTGAAACCCTGAACGTCTCGAAAGGAGGTGCGTACCATGGAAAAGCCCCTCTCGGAGGATATCAGTGTCAATGTGCTGCGCCGGATGAAGGAAGGGGGCTTCGATTTCGCCCGCATTCATCCCATCGACTTCTTCGCCATCTTTCCCGATGAACAGAACGCCCGCCAGGCCGCCCGGCAATTCCGCGGCGAATCCCTGAGGGCCCAGGTCGAAGCCCGTTCCGACGGTGGCTGGAACCTGCAGATCAGCAAGGTGATGTTCGCCACCCACGCGGCGATCGGCGCATTCGAACACGACCTGGAGGAAGTCGTGGCGCCGCTCGGAGGTGTGCTCGACGGCTGGGGGGTTACCCAGGAAGTGAGCAGCCTGCGTCCCTGATCCAACACGTTCGTCTCGCCGCCAGGCCGCGTCGGCCGGTGGCTTCCCACTCCCATGAACCCAATGCGCCCGCGCCGCCGGAAGGCGGTGCGGGCCTGCCCGCGGGCGCGCTGGGGGTTATGGTCGCGCGCCTTTTGCGGCAGACTGCCGCGCGGAGGTAAGCATGACCGATATCCTGATCCTGACCCACGCCGACTTCTGCCCGCCGGGCCATCTGGCCCGCGTGCTCGACCGCGCCGGCCTGGGCTTCGAGGTGCGCCGCGCCGACCACGGCGAGCTGGACGGCTACGACCTGGAGCGCCCGAAAGCCGTGGCCATCATGGGCGGCCCCATGAGCGTGAACGACGACCTGCCCTGGCTGCGCACCGAGGTGGCGGCGCTGCGCCGCTTCATCGAGCGCCGCGTGCCGCTGATCGGCCACTGCCTGGGCGGCCAGCTGCTGGCCAAGGCCCTCGGCGCGCCGATCCACCACCAGGGCTACACCGAGATGGGCTGGCAGCCGATGCGCCGCCTGGAGTCCGCGAGTCCGTGGCTTGCGCACCTGCCCGAGGAATTCCCGATCTACCAGTGGCACGGCGACACCTTCGAGCTGCCCGAGGGCGCCGAGCACCTGCTGTCCAGCCCCTGGTGCGCCAACCAGGGTTTCTCCTGGGGCGGCTTCGTCCTCGGCCTGCAGGGTCACCCGGAGATGACCGAGGAACTGGTCAGCGGCTGGATCAACGGCTGGCCGCAGTACCTGGACCCCAGCCAGCCGAGCCAGGAAAGCGCCGAGGTGATGCTCGCCGACCTGCCGCGCAAGGTGGCTGAACTGAACCGCGTGGCCGAGGGCTTCTATAGCCATTGGCTGAGGCTGGCCGGCCTGGCGTGAGCGAGCGGGGCGCACGGCCGTGCGCCCCGGGGTTTGCTGTAATCCACTGGTTTACAACTGTGTATACTGCGGCTCCAGGCTTCTTCCAGGACAGGACCGCGCATGACGGAAAACAGCTTCGCCTTCCGCCTCAAGGAATTGCTCGAGCTCAACAAGCTGACCCTGCAGGCCGTGGCCACCGCGCTGGGCATCTCGCGCACCGCGGTGCACAAGTGGACGCGCGGCGGCGAGATCGACTACGACAACCTGCGCAAGCTGGCGGACTTCCTCAAGGTCAACTGGATCTGGCTGCGCTACGGCGAGGAAGCCGTGCGCGACCTGCAGGCGCTGGAGCCCATCGAACTGCCGATGACCGACGTGCGCCGCCGCTACACCGCCGAGATCATGGAGAGCGAGGCGCGCATGAAGCTGGCCCAGGAAAGCGCGCGCATCGTCACCTGGGAGTGGAACCTGATCAGCGACGAGGTGACCTACTCGCCCAACGTCGAGGAGGTCTACGGCTGGCCGGTGAGTCATAACCAGGACTTCTGGCCGCACCTGCCGGCCGAGGACGTGGCCGCCATGCGCGCCATGTACGACCAGGCTATCGCCGAGGGCAGCGGCTGCGAGTGCGACTTCCGCATCTACCGCCCGGACGGCGAGCTGCGCTGGATCGCCTCCCGCGCCCGGGTGGTCAAGGACAGCGCCGGGCGCTCGGTGAAGATAGTCGGCATCAGCATGGACAACACCGCGCGCATGGCCGCCGAGGAAGAGCTGCGCAACAGCGAGGAGCGCTTCCGCGCCATCTTCGAGCTGACCTGGGGCGCGCTGGCCTACATCGGCCTGGACGGCACCTGGCAGCGCGTCAACGGCAGCCTCTGCGAGTTGCTCGGCTACAGCGCCGAGGAACTCTACGGCATGACCTTCCAGCAACTCACCCACCCCGACGACCTGGAGCGCAACCTGCAACTGCTGCGCAGCATGCTGGCCGGCGAGATCGACCGCTACGTGGTGGAGAAGCGCTGCCGGCGCAAGGACGGCCGCTACGTCTGGGTGCGCGCCCGCACCTCGCTGCAACGTCGCCGCCAGGACGGCCTGCCGGAGCACCTGATCAGCGTCTACGAAGACATAGGCCCGGCCCGCGCCGAACGCGAACGCCTGCAGGCACGCATCGCCGAACTGGAGGCGCAGCTGGCCGTGTAGGCGCGGGCCCTGCCCGCGATTTCGCGCGC
Source organism: Pseudomonas citronellolis (assembly GCF_900112375.1). Classification (GTDB taxonomy): domain Bacteria; phylum Pseudomonadota; class Gammaproteobacteria; order Pseudomonadales; family Pseudomonadaceae; genus Pseudomonas; species Pseudomonas citronellolis. Next base: position 76,700 of record NZ_FOLS01000028.1, read on the forward strand.
AGGGCGCGCTCCTACAGGGGAATGGCGTGGGTGGGGCAGCGTAGGAGCGGATCTCATCCGCGAATTGCGCCGATACCTCCGGCTATCGCGGACAAGGTCCGCTCCTACGAAGAGTACCTCGGCGCGGCCTGCAAGGCAGTTGCTTCTGTGGGGGATGAATACCGTGCTTCCCGGCAATCTGTAGGAGCGGGCCCTGCCCGCGATATCGCGCGCAGGGCGCGCTCCTACAGGGGGATGGCGTGGGTGGGGCAGCGTAGGAGCGGATCTCATCCGCGAATTGCGCCGGGATGTCCGGCTATCGCGGACAAGGTCCGCTCCTACGGTTCCAGGATGCACGGCTTTTCGTAGGAGCGAGCTTGCTCGCGAACAGATTCCGCTGCAGGGCTTATTCGCGAGCAAGCTCGCTCCTACGAAGAGCGCTCCGGCGCGGCCTGCAAGTCAGTTGCGCACGCAGGGGAATGGTGTGGGATGGGGTAGGGCGTATAACCGTTCGCGGTTATACGCCGTCGTCCCTGTAGGAGCGGATTCATCCGCGATTGCGCCGGCAGGGGCCGTCGCTCAATGCTCGGCGAAGGGCAGGGGCGCCTCCGTCTCGCGCTGCACCGCGAAGGCGTTGAGGGTCATGGCCACCAGCGCGTAGTAACCGAAGATGCCCACCAGTTCCACCATCCCTGCCTCGCCAAAGGCAGCCACGCCCTCGTCATAGAGCGCCTGCTCGATGCGCTTATTCGCATAGAGACTCCGCCCCAGGCGATAGACCAGGCGTTCATCGCCCCGCTCGAAAGTCGGTTCTTCACCACGCCGCAGCGCTTCGACCACACCCTCGGCCAAGCCTGCCTGGCGCGCGATGGGCTCGTGAATCTGCCATTCCGCCTGGGACTGCCACCAGGCCGCGGTAAGCAGGATCGCCAATTCGCTCAGGCGCAGTTCCAGGCGCGTGCCGTAGCGGCAGAAGGCGCCCAGCTTCTGCGCGCTGTCGGCCAGCTGCGGGCTGTGCACCCAGGCCAGGAAGGGGCCGTCGAGGTTGCCGCGCGGGCCGCTGAGGATGTCGCTCAGCACGCGGCGCTGCTCGTCGTCCATGTTCTCGTCGGTGAGCGGGGTGAGGCGCGAGGTGATCTTCATGGGCTTTCCTCAGAGGCTGCCGATGGCCTGGTCGATGGCGCGTTGCAGCTTGTCCACCAGTTCGTCCAACTGCGCCTCTTCGAGGATGAAGGGCGGCGCCAGGAGGATATGGTCGCCGTTGCGGCCGTCCAGGGTGCCGCCCATGGGATAGCACAGCAGGCCTTCCTGCATGGCGGCCTTCTTGATCCGCGCGTGCAGCTTCGCCTCGGCGGGGAAGGGCGCCTTGCTGTCGCGCTCGGCCACCAGTTCCAGGCCCTGGAACAGCCCGCGCCCGCGGATGTCGCCGATATGCGGGTGGGCGCCGAAGGCCTGTTGCAGCCGCTGCTGCAGGTCGAGGCCGAGGCTGCGCACGCGGGCCAGCAGGTCGCGTTCCTCGATGGTTTTCTGCACCGCCAGGGCCGCGGCACAGGCGGTGGCGTGGCCGATGTAGGTGTGGCCGTGCTGGAAGAAGCCCGAGCCTTGGGCGATGGCATTGTGGATGCGCTCGCTCACCAGGGTGGCGCCGATCGGCTGGTAGCCGGCGCCCAGGCCCTTGGCGGCGGTGATCAGGTCGGCGCCGATGCCTTCCTGCTCGGCGGCGAACAGGCTGCCGGTGCGGCCCATGCCGCACATCACCTCGTCGAGGATCAGCAGCACCCCGTGGCGGTCGCAGATTTCCCGCACGCGCTTGAAGTAGCCGGGCACCGCGGGCACCGCGCCGAGGGTGGCGCCCACCACCGGCTCGGCGACGAAGGCCATGACCTTGTCCGCGCCCAGGCGGAGGATTTCCGCTTCCAGTTCCCGGGCCAGGCGCTCGCCATAGGCTTCGGGTGTTTCCCCGGCGGCCTGGTCGCGGTAGGCGTAGCAGGGGCTGACGTGGCTGACGTCGATCAGCAGCGGCTGGAACTGCTGGCGCCGCCAGGCGTTGCCGCCGGTGGCCAGGGCGCCGAGGGTGTTGCCGTGGTAGCTCTGGCGGCGGGCGATCAGGTGTGTGCGTTGCGGCTGGCCGATCTCCACGAAGTACTGGCGGGCCAGCTTGAGCGCCGCCTCCACCGCTTCGGAGCCGCCGCTGACGAAGTACACCGAGCGCATGCCCTCCGGCGCGCGGGCGATCAGGAAGTCCGCCAACTGCTCCATGGGCTCGGTGGTGAAGAAGGAAGTGTGGGCATAGGCCAGGGTGCCGACCTGCCGGCGCACCGCCTCGATCACCGCCGGGTCGCTGTGGCCCAGGCAGGACACCGCCGCGCCGCCGCTGGCGTCCAGGTAGCGGCGGCCTTCGCTGTCGATCAGGTAGGCGCCGTCGCCGCGGACGGCCGTGGGGTAGGACTGGGTGAGGCTGCGGTGCAGGACGTGGCTCATGGTGACCTCCGGGGTGATTGCGCAAATATTAATTGCATTTTTTATCTTGGCAATCTTTTGTTGCGCGCCCGTTGCGCAGCCCGGACAGTTCCCGATGGGCTGAAAATGGCGAAACAGAGAAGCTCCAGGCGAAATTCCGCCTGGCTCTCGTCCGCAAAGCCCCGGCAAGGTGTGAGAAAAATACTTGCAATCGATTTTGTTGCATGTTTATTTTGCGAAAAAGCACCCTGTGCATGCAGCCCCTTCCGTGGGTTAGCCGCTCAAAACAATAAAGTCCGGGCCCCGGCCCGTTGCGATCGAACTGCCGCTAATGCGCGCCCCGTCCCAGGCGAGGCGCATCCACTGACCTGCAAGAGGAAGACCTGCATGAAAAAGCTGCTTCAAGCCTCCTTCGCTGCGCTGTCCCTGCTCGCCGCCGCCAGCTCCATGGCCGCCGACAAGGAACTGCTGATCGCTACCGACACCGCCTTCGTGCCCTTCGAGTTCAAGCAGGGCGACAAGTACGTGGGCTTCGACATCGACCTGTGGGCGGCCATCGCCAAGGAGATGGGCGTCACCTACCAGCTCAAGCCGATGGACTTCAACGGCATCATCCCCGCGCTGCAGACTCGCAACGTCGACGCCGCGCTGGCCGGCATCACCATCAAGGAAGACCGCAAGCAGGTCATCGACTTCTCCGACGGCTACTACGACAGCGGCTTCCTGCTGATGGTCAAGGCCGACAACGACAGCATCAAGGGCGAGGCCGACATCGCCGGCAAGAGCCTGGCGGTGAAGAGCGGCACCTCGGCGGCGGACTACGCCAAGGCCAACCTCAAGGCCGCCGACCTGCGCCAGTTCCCCAACATCGACAACGCCTACCTGGAGCTGCGCACCGGCCGCGTCGACGCCGCCATGCACGACACGCCGAACGTCCTCTACTACATCAAGACCGCCGGCGACGGCCAGGTGAAGGCCGTCGGCGAGCAGATGATGGCGCAGCAGTACGGCATCGGCTTCCCGAAGGGCAGCGAGCTGCGCGAGCCGGTCAACGCGGCGCTGAAGAAGCTGCGCGAAGACGGCACCTACGCGCAGATCTACCGCAAGTGGTTCGGCACCGACCCCAAGTGAGCCGGAGGTAGAACCCCATGCATTTCCAATGGTCCGCCATCTGGGACGCGCTGCCGGTGCTGCTTGAGGGCGCCCGGCTGACCCTGTGGATTTCCATCCTCGGCCTGGCCGGCGGCGCGGTGATCGGCCTGCTGGCCGGCGTTGCCCGCGCCTACGGCGGCTTTTTCTCCAGCCGCCTGGCGCTGGTGTTCGTCGAGCTGATCCGCGGCACGCCGATCATGGTCCAGGTGATGTTCATCTACTTCGCCCTGCCGCTGATGATCCCGGTGCGCATCGACCCGTTCAGCGCGGCGGTGGTCACCATCATGATCAACTCCGGCGCCTACATCGCCGAGATCACCCGCGGCGCGCTGCTCTCGGTGAACCGCGGGTTCCGCGAGGCCGGGCTGGCCCTGGGGCTGTCCGGGCGCGACACCCTGCGCTACGTGATCGCCCCGCTGGCCTTCCGGCGGATGATCCCGGCGCTGGGCAACCAGTGGATCGTCAGCATCAAGGACACCTCGCTGTTCATCGTCATCGGCGTGGCCGAGCTGACCCGCCAGGGCCAGGAGGTGATCGCCGGCAACTTCCGGGCGATGGAGATCTGGTCGGCGGTGGCGGTGATCTACCTGGTCATCACCCTGGTATTGAGTTACGTGCTGCGGCGCATGGAGTCGAGGCTGAAGATCCTATGATCGAGTTCAAGCGGGTTTCCAAGCACTTCGGCCAGACCGAGGTGCTCCACGACATCAACCTGAAGATCGGTTCCGGCGAGGTGGTGGTGATCATCGGCCCTTCCGGCTCGGGCAAGTCCACGCTGCTGCGCTGCATCAACAAGCTGGAGGTGATCACCGGCGGCGAGCTGTTCGTCGACGGCATGGAGGTCAACGATCCCAAGGTGGACGAACGCCTGATCCGCCAGGAGGCGGGCATGGTGTTCCAGCAGTTCCACCTGTTCCCGCAGATGACCGCGCTGGAGAACGTGGCCTTCGGCCCGATCCGCGTGCGCGGGGCGAAGAAGGCCGAGGCCGAGGCGCTGGCCCGCGAGCTGCTGGCCAAGGTCGGCCTGTCCGAGCGCGCCGGGCACTACCCGTCGGAACTCTCCGGCGGCCAGCAGCAGCGCGTGGCCATCGCCCGCGCCCTGGCGGTGAAGCCCAAGCTGATGCTGTTCGACGAGCCGACCTCGGCGCTGGACCCGGAGCTGCGCCACGAGGTGCTGCAGGTGATGAAGGACCTGGCGGAGGAGGGCATGACCATGGTCATCGTCACCCACGAGATCGACTTCGCGCGCAAGGTCGCCTCGCGGCTGATCTTCATCGACAAGGGCCGCATCGCCGAGGACGGCGAGCCCGCCAGCCTGATCGGCAACCCCACCAGCCCGCGCCTGCGGGAGTTCCTGCAACATGTCGCCTGAAGGTCGCCCCATGAGCCTGAGCCCCCTGAACCTTTCCGGCAGCGCCTACGAAATCGGCCTGGGCCTGGGCCGCTTCGGCCGCGACGCGGTGCACCAGCGCCTGCGCCCGCTGCCGCTGTGGCGCAGCCTGGCGGCGCGGGCCGGTTCGACCGCGGTGCAGCATATGCAGGCGCAGGTCCAGGCGCAGTTCCCGCGTATCTGGGACGAACTGCGCGGCCTGGCCGACGGCCTGGAACTGCCGCTGGAAGAGGTCTTCCTGTGGAACTGCCGCGGCGATTTCGTCCAGGACGCCAGCGTCGACGGCTGCACCACGGTGTTCGGCCCCGCCGAAGGCGGCTGGCTGATCGCCCACAACGAGGATGGCCTGCCCGCGCTCGACGGCTTCTGCGGCCTGCTCCAGGCGCAGCCCGAGCAGGGGCTGGGCTTCACCAGTTTCGTCTATCCCGGTTCGATCCCCGGCCACACCTTCGCGGTGAACGAGCGTGGGTTGGTCAGCACGGTCAACAACATCCGCCCGCGCGCCATCCCGGCGGGCCTGCCGCGCCAGGTGCTGGCCCGGGCGGTGCTGGATGCCGGGAGCCTGGCGCAGGCGGTCGCCGTGCTGTCCACGGCGGGGCGCGCCGGCGCCTTCCACCATGCCCTGGGGCAGGTGGGGGCGAGCCGGCTGTTCAGCGTCGAGGCCTGTTCCTCTGGCGTGGCGGTGCGGGAAATCCAGCACCCGGCGGGGCATTCCAACCACCTGCTGGATGCCGGCCTGGACGCCGCCGGCCAGCGCATCACCGGCAGTTCCGGCAGCCGCCAGCTGCGCGTCGATGCCTTGCTGGCCGGGGCGCCCGCGCTGCTGGACGAGGAGCGGGCGCTGGCCATCCTGCGCGACACGGCGGACGCCGGGCTGCCGGTGTACCGCCGCGCGGCGGACGACCCGGACGAGGAGAACACCCTGGCCACGGCCGTGTTCCGCATCGGGGCGAACTCGGTAGAATGGCGCGTCCACTGCCAGCCCGACACCCGAGAGGTCGAGGCCCGGGGCAGTGTCCGTCCCCACCCCGCACCTGGACCTGCATGATGAGCCAAGCGCCCGCCGCCCTGCCCGACAACCTGGGAGCCCTCAAGCAACTGCTGGAGGACATCGAGCGCGGCGAGGCGGGCATCTCCCTGGGCGCCAGCTCGCGCCGCGTGCTGACGGCGCTGATCGAGGCGCCGCAGCGCACCGCGGTGTCGTCCATCAGCGAGCTGGCCGAGCAGCTGGGGGTCAACGCCTCGACCCTCTCGCGCCTGGCCCAGCGCCTGGGCTACGGCGGCTTCAGCAAGTTCCAGGACGTGTTCCGCCGCGAGCTGACCGAGGGCAAGAGTTTCTACAGCGACCAGGCCTCGCGCCTGCTGCTGACCCCCGCCGACAGCACCCTGTCGCGCCTGACGCGCCTGGGCCGGCAGGAAAGCGCCAACATCGCCAGCCTGATCGAGCAGGTGGAGCCGGAAGTGTTCGCCCGCGTGGTGGAGCTGCTGGCCGGCGCGCGCCGCGTGCGCATCCACGGCATGCGCCAGTTCACCTCGCTGGCGCTGTTCATGTCCTACGGCCTGGGCATGCTGCGCCCCGACGTGGCGGCGCTGGACTCCAACCGCCAGGGCGTGGCCGATGCCCTGGCGCAGCTGGATGCCGGCGACGTGCTGGTGGTCGCCAGTTGCTTCCCCTATACGCCGAGCGTGCTGGCCACCGCCGAAGTGGCGGCGCGCCACGGCATCGAGGTGGTGGCCCTGACCGATTCTTCGAGTTCGCCGTTGGCGCGGGTGGCGGCGCACAGCTTCTACGTGCCCAACCACAGCCTGTTCTACAGCAACAGCATGTGCGCCTTCATGCTCCTGGCCCAGGGGCTGCTCAGCGAGGTGGCCGGACGGCTGGGCGAGAGCGCGCTGGCCTCGCTCAAGCACCGCGAAGCGCTGATCAGCGAGTTGAACGCCTCGCTCTGAGCCTGCTCAGGCTACCTGCACGCTGGCTTTGCGCGGATGTTCTCGGGCCAGGTACTCGGCCAGGCGCAGCTTCTGCGCGGCATCGAGGAACAGCCCGAGCTTGCTGCGGCGCCAGAGGATGTCCTCGGCGCCTTCGGCCCATTCCTCGCGGCACAGGTAGTCCACCTCGCGGGCGTAGAGCCCGGCGCCCAGGTGTTCGCCCAGGTCGGTTTCGCCCTTCACCCCGTCGAGCAGGCGCCAGCTGCGCGTGCCGTAGCTGGTGGCCCAGCGCCGCGCCAGGCCGGCCGGCAGCCAGGGATGCCTGGCCAGCAGTTCGACGGCCAGGTCCTCGGGGCTGCTCATGTTTTCGCCGCCGGGCAGCGGGGCATCGGCGGTCCAGGCCGGGCCCAGGCGCGGGAAGGTCGGCGCCAGCTCGGCCAGGGCGGCCTCGGCCAGCTTGCGGTAGGTGGTCAGCTTGCCGCCGAACACCGACAGCAACGGCGCTTCGCCTGGCGCGCCCTGCAGCGAGAGGGTGTAGTCGCGGGTGACGGCGGACGGCTCGTCGGACTCGTCGTCGCACAGCGGGCGCACCCCGGAGAAGCTCCAGAGGATGTCTTCACGATGCAACTGGCGCTTGAAGTGGGCGTTGACCACTGCCAGCAGGTAGCCGGTTTCCTCGTCGCTGATCTGCACCTTCGCCGGGTCGCCCAGGTATTCGCGGTCGGTGGTGCCGATCAGGGTGAAGCGCCCCAGGTAGGGGATGACGAAGACGATGCGGCGGTCCTCGTTCTGCAGGATGTACGCCTGCTCGCCCTCGTACAGCCGCGGCACCACCAGGTGGCTGCCCTGGATCAGGCGGATGCCGTAGGGCGGCCGCTGGCGCAGGTCGTCGCGGAGGAACTGCGCCACCCAGGGCCCGGCGGCGTTGACCAGGGCGCGGGCGCGGATGGAATAGAGGCTGCCGTCGTCGCGCTCCAGATGCAGGTGCCACAGGCCCTTGCTGCGCCGCGCGCTGACGCAGCGGGTGCGCGGGTGCACGTGGGCGCCGCGCTCGCGGGCGGCCATGGCGTTGAGCACCACCAGGCGGGCGTCGTCGACGGAACAGTCGGCATACTCGAAGCCGCGGCGCAGATGTTCCTGCAGCGGGCTGTCGGCGCCGAAGCGCAGGCTACGGGAGGCGGGCAGCTTCTCGCGCCGGCCCAGGTGGTCGTAGAAGAACAGCCCGGCGCGGATCATCCAGGCCGGGCGCAGGTGCGGCTGGTGCGGCAGCACGAAACGCAGCGGGTGGACGATGTGCGGCGCCTTGGCCAGCAGCACCTCGCGCTCGGCCAGGGCCTCGCGCACCAGGCGGAATTCGCCGTGTTCCAGGTAGCGCAGGCCGCCGTGGACCAGCTTGCTGCTGGCCGAGGAGGTGTGGCTGGCCAGGTCGTGCTGTTCGCAAAGGAAGGTGAGCAGGCCGCGCCCGGCGGCGTCCGCCGCGATGCCCGCGCCATTGATGCCGCCGCCGACCACCGCCAGGTCGTAGACCTCAGCCAGGGGAGCGGAGCGCTTGTGGGAATGGCTCATGGGGCGTCCTCTTGGCTGGAAATGAACATAAATGCGTTCGAATTCGAAAATATGATAGGCGAGAGAACGCCGGATGGCCAGGCTGAAGCCCAGCCATTCGGCTGATTTACCGGGGATTTTCGTATTCGAACACAAGCCGCGTCAGACCAGCTCCAGCTGCACCTTGTGCTGGGCCAGCAGGCGCGCCACGGCGGGCGGCGGCGCGGCGTCGGTGAACAGGCGGTCGACCAGGCCGATCGGCCCCAGGCGCACCAGGGCGTTGCGCCCGAACTTGCTGGAGTCGGCGGCGAGGAACACCTGCCGGGCGTTGTCGATGATGGCGCGGGAGACGCGCACTTCCTGGTAGTCGAAGTCCAGCAGGCTGCCGTCCTCGTCGATGCCGCTGATACCCACCAGGGCGAAGTCGGCGCGGAACTGCTCGATGAAGTCCACCGCCGCCTGGCCGACCACGCCGCCGTCGCCGCGCACGGTGCCGCCGGCCACCAGCACTTCGAAATCGTCCTTGGCGCTGAGGGTGGCGGCGACGTGCAGGTTGTTGGTGATGATCTTCAGGTGGCGGTGGCCGAGCAGGGCGCGGGCGATGGCCTCTGTGGTGGTGCCGATGTTGATGAACAGCGAGGCGTCGTCGGGAATCTGCGCCGCCACCGCCTCGGCGATGCGCTGCTTCTCGTCGCGCATCTGGTCGGCGCGGGTGTTGTAGGCGGTGTTCTCGATGCTCGAATCCCAGGCCGCGCCGCCGTGGTAGCGGCGCAGCAGGCTGCGCTCGGCGAGCTGGTTGATGTCGCGGCGGATGGTCTGCGGGGTGACGGCGAACTGCTGGGCCAGTTCCTCGATGCTCAGGTAGCCGCGTTCGCGGACCAGATCGAGGATGTCTTGCTGTCGGGGGGGCAGGTTCATCTGCGCTCTCGTGGGGGCGGGGCGGAGGGTCAAGGATGCCGGAGTGGGGCGGGGCTGTCATGTGGGGGTGTTCGTGCCACCGGGGTGTCCGGCGTAGCCGGTGAATCCAATCGCGGACGGAGTCCGCTCCTACCGCATGAGCGAGCATGGCTTTTCGTAGGATGGTGTTGAGCGAAGCGATACCCATCACCGCAACCGCATGGGTTTCGCCAAGACTCAACCCATCCTACGAAAAGCGTCTCGCTGCAGCCGGCAAGACAGTTGCTCCTACGCCTGTGCCTCCTGGAACCGTAGGAGCGGACTCCGTCCGCGATTCAGCGGATAACGCCGTACGGATTTCCGCAGAAACCTCCGCGCGCTGGGGATAGGGCGCTCTTGAAGCCGACCTCCCCGGCCCCGCCTTTCGCCCGTGCGACCTATTCTTATAGCCAACAGCCGACCCTATTCCCCTGCGGAATGTAAGCCCATACGCTGCAGGGGATCGACGGAAAGCCTCCGTCAGCATTCGGGGCTCACAATGTATAAAGATCTGAAATTCCCCATCCTCATCGTCCACCGCGACATCAAGGCCGACACCGTCGCCGGCGACCGCGTCCGCGGCATCGCCCGCGAGCTGGAGCTGGACGGCTTCAGCATCCTTTCCACCGCCAGTGCCACCGAGGGGCGCATCGTCGCCTCCACCCACCATGGCCTGGCCTGCATCCTGGTCGCCGCCGAGGGGGCGGGGGAGAACCAGCGCCTGTTGCAGGACGTGGTCGAGCTGATCCGCGTGGCGCGGGTGCGGGCGCCGCAGCTGCCGATCTTCGCCCTCGGCGAGCAGATGACCATCGAGAACGCACCGGCCGAGTCCATGGCCGACCTGCACCAGCTGCGCGGCATCCTCTACCTGTTCGAAGACACCGTGCCCTTCCTCGCCCGCCAGGTCTCGCGGGCCGCGCGCAAGTATCTGGAGGGCCTGCTGCCGCCGTTCTTCCGCGCCCTGGTGGAGCACACCGCGCAGTCCAACTATTCCTGGCACACGCCTGGCCACGGCGGCGGCGTGGCCTACCGCAAGAGCCCGGTGGGGCAGGCTTTCCACCAGTTCTTCGGGGAGAACACCCTGCGCTCGGACCTGTCCGTTTCGGTGCCCGAGCTGGGCTCGCTGCTCGACCACACCGGCCCGCTGGCCGAGGCCGAGGCCCGCGCGGCGCGCAACTTCGGTGCCGACCACACCTTCTTCGTGATCAACGGCACCTCCACGGCGAACAAGATCGTCTGGCACTCCATGGTCAGCCGCGACGACCTGGTGCTGGTGGACCGCAACTGCCACAAGTCGGTGCTGCACTCGATCATCATGACCGGCGCCATCCCGCTGTACCTGTGCCCGGAGCGCAACGAGCTGGGCATCATCGGGCCCATTCCGCTGTCCGAGTTCAGCCGCGAGTCGATCGCCGCGAAGATCGCCGCCAATCCCCTGGCCCGCGGCCGCGAGCCGAAGGTGCGGCTGGCGGTGGTGACCAACTCCACCTACGACGGCCTGTGCTACAACGCCGAGCTGATCAAGCAGGCCCTGGACGGCAGCGTCGAGGTGCTGCACTTCGACGAGGCCTGGTACGCCTACGCCGCCTTCCACGAGTTCTACGACCGCCGCTACGGCATGGCCACCAGCCGCGGCGAGGACGGGCCGCTGGTGTTCACCACGCATTCCACCCACAAGATGCTGGCGGCCTTCAGCCAGGCCTCGATGATCCACGTGCAGGACGGCGGCAAGCGGCGCCTGGACCGCGCGCGCTTCAACGAAGCCTTCATGATGCACATCTCCACCTCGCCGCAGTACGGCATCATCGCCTCGCTGGACGTGGCCTCGGCGATGATGGAGGGCCCGGCCGGGCGTTCGCTGATCCAGGAGACCTTCGACGAGGCCCTGAGCTTCCGCCGCGCCCTGGCCAACGTGCAGCAGAACCTGGCGGCCGGCGACTGGTGGTTCTGCGTGTGGCAGCCGCCGGGCGTGGAGGGCACCGACGAGGTGCGCACCCGCGACTGGCTGCTGGAGCCCGACGCCGAGTGGCACGGCTTCGGCGAGGTGGAAGACGACTACGTGCTGCTCGACCCGATCAAGGTCACCCTGGCCACCCCGGGCCTGAACGCCGCCGGGCGTCTTGAAGAGCACGGCATTCCCGCCGCGGTGGTCGGCCGCTTCCTCTGGGAGCGCGGCCTGGTGGTGGAGAAGACCGGCCTGTACTCCTTCCTGGTGCTGTTCTCCATGGGCGTGACCAAGGGCAAGTGGAGCACCCTGGTCACCGAGCTGCTGGAGTTCAAGCGCAGCTACGACGGCAACGCGCCGCTGTCCGAGGCCCTGCCCAGCGTGCTCCAGGCCGCCCCGGCGCGCTACGCCGGCATGGGCCTGCGCGACCTCTGCGAGCAGTTGCACGCCTGCTACCGCGAGCACGCCACGGCCAAGGCCATGCGCCGCATGTACACCATCCTGCCGGAACTGGCGCTGCGCCCGGCCGACGCCTACACCCAGTTGGTGCGCGGCGAGGTCGAGGCGGTGCCCATCGAGCGCCTCGAAGGGCGCATCGCCGCGGTCATGCTGGTGCCTTACCCGCCGGGCATCCCGCTGATCATGCCCGGTGAGCGCTTCACCGAGGCGACGCGCTCGATCCTCGACTACCTGGCCTTTGCCCGGACCTTCGAACACGACTTCCCCGGTTTCGATTCCGATGTGCATGGCCTGCAGGTGCAGGACGTGGACGGCCGGCGCTGCTATACCGTTGAGTGCATCGTGGAAAATGCCGACAGCTGATTCCGTCGTCCAGGGCGACGGGACCTAAGGAGCGAGGATGAGCGGGGGAGAGGCTGCCAAGAAAGGCAGCATGGGGTTCTGGAGCTGTACCGCGCTGGTGATCGGCAACATGGTCGGCTCGGGCGTCTTCCTGCTGCCCTCCAGCCTCGCCGCCTATGGCGGGCTCAGCCTGTTCGGCTGGCTGGTCTCCAGCACCGGCGCGGTGCTGCTGGCCTTCACCTTCGCCCGCCTGGCGCGGCTCAACCCCGGCGCCGGCGGGCCCTACGCCTACACCCGCGAGGGCTTCGGCAGCTTCGCCGGCTACCTGTGCGCCTGGACCTACTGGAAGGCCGCGTGGATCGGCAACGCCGCCATCGCCGTGACCCTGGTGGGCTACCTGCGGGTGTTCATCCCGGCGCTGGCCGACCCGCTGCTGATGGTGGCCACCGCCATCGGCGCCATCTGGCTGTGCACCTTCATCAACCTGCGCGGCATCGCCACCTTCGCCGTGGTGCAGAACCTGCTCACCGCGCTCAAGCTGATCCCGCTGCTGCTGGTCGGGGTGCTCGGCTGGCTGCACTTCAACCCCGACTACCTGACCATTCCGCCGCGCGAGCAGTTGCCGAACATGGGCTATGCCCAGGCCATCGCCACCACCGCGGCGCTGACGCTCTGGTCGTTCATCGGCCTGGAATCGGCGACGGTGCCGGCCGACGACGTCCGCGACCCCAAGCGCACCATCCCGCGCGCCACCCTGTTCGGCACCCTGGCCGCGGCCGGCGTGTACGTGTTGTCGATCACCTCGGTGCAGGGCCTGATGCCGCCGGAAGTACTGGCCAGGTCGACCTCGCCCTTCGCCGACGCCGCGCGCGTGCTGATGGGCGACTGGGGCTACTACCTGGTGGCCGCCGGCGCGGTGATCGCCTGCCTCGGCGCGCTCAACGGCTGGGTGCTGCTGCAGGGGCAGATCCCGGTGGCGCCGGCGCGCGACGGGCTGTTCCCCGAATCCCTCGGCAAGCTCAACAAGCATGGCGCCCCGGCCAACGGCCTGTGGGCCTCGGGGCTGCTGGTGACGGTGCTGGTGCTGATCGACGGCCAGGGCAACCTGGTGGACGTGTTCAACGTCATCATCCTGCTCGGCACCATGACCGGCGTGGTGCCCTACGCCTTCTGCACCGCGGCGCTGCTGCAGCTGCTGGCGGTGCGCACCAGCGAGTTCTCGCCGCGCTCGCGGCCGCAGCTGATCGCCGTCGGCTCGCTGGGCTTCCTCTACTCGCTGTGGGCCCTCTACGGCACCGGCGAGCAGGCCATCTTCTGGGGCTTCCTGGTGTTCATGGCGGGCATCCCGATGTACACCTGGCGGCAATGGCGCAACCGCCAGCAGGGCCTACCGGTGGCGGAAATCGACTAGCGCCCGTTCGCAGCTGGAGCGTGCCCTGCATCACATAGGCCGGCATCGACTTTTGCCCTTGCCTTGTTATAGTGGCACGCCATCACTACAAGAACTGCCGCGCACAGCAGAGCAGGGCATTCCCGAGGGTTTCCCCCGTGACCGAGTACAAAGCATTTCGCGTCGAACTGGCCGACAAGATCGCGCATGTGATCATCAATCGCCCGGAAAAAGTCAACGCGATGAACGCCGATTTCTGGCGCGAGATCGTCGATATCTTTCGTTGGGCCGATGAAACGGATGAAGTCCGCGTGGTGGTGGTTTCCGGTGCCGGCAAGCATTTCTCCGCCGGCATCGACCTGATGCTGCTGGCCCAGGCCGGCAGCCAACTGGGCAAGGACGTCGGCCGCAACGCCCGCGCCCTGCGCCGCAAGATTCTCGAACTGCAGGCCTCGTTCAACGCCATCGACGCCTGCAGCAAGCCGGTGCTCGCCGCCGTGCAGGGCTATTGCCTGGGCGGCGCCATCGACCTGATCTCGGCCTGCGACATGCGCTACTGCAGCGAGGACGCGCAGTTCTCCATCAAGGAAATCGACATGGGCATGGCCGCCGACGTCGGCACCCTGCAGCGCCTGCCGCGGCTGATCGGTGACGGCATCATGCGCGAGCTGGCCTACACCGGGCGCATGGTCGACGCCGCCGAGGCGGTGCGCATCGGCCTGGTCAACCGCAGCTACGCCGACAGCGCGGCGCTGCTCGACGGTGTGTTCGAGCTGGCGCGGCAGATCGCCGGCAAGTCGCCGATCGCCATCCGCGGCACCAAGGAGATGATCCGCTACGCCCGCGACCACAGCGTCGAGGACGGCCTGGAATACATCGCCACCTGGAACGCCGCCATGCTGCAATCGGCCGACCTGCAGAAGGCCATGGCCGCCCACATGAGCAAGCAGCAGCCGGAGTTCGCCGACTGATGCCCCATTACCCCCTCGCGCAGGAGGCGCGTTAGCCCGATGGTCACTGGAGCCACCTCCCTCAGTCTGGTGCGCGATGAACTCTTCGCCACCATGGAGCAGGCCGAGCAGAACCTCGAGCAATTCATCGCCGAGCGCCAGAACGGCAGCCTGCTGCAACACGCGGTCGAATGCCTGGCGCAGATCCGCGGCACCCTCAACCTGATCGAACTGGCCGGCGCCGAGCTGCTGGCCCAGGAAGCCCTGCAGCTGGCCACCGACATCCCCACCGGTGTCGGCGAGGAGCGCGACGGCCAGCTGGCCGCCCTGGGCAATGCCCTGTACGTGCTGCGCCGCTACCTGGAGAACCTGGAGGCCAACCGCCAGGAAATCCCCGAGCTGCTGCTGCCGGCGATCAACGACGTGCGCCTGGCCGCCGGCCAGCCGGTGCTGCCGGAGAGCTTCTTCTTCAGCGCGCGCCTGGACCTGCCGCGCCCGGCGGCGCCCCGCGCGGTGCCCACGGTGGCCGACCGCGCCCAGGAAGTCCGCCGCCTGCGGCACATGTACCAGGTCGGCCTGCTC
Source organism: Pseudomonas citronellolis (assembly GCF_900112375.1). Taxonomy (GTDB): domain Bacteria; phylum Pseudomonadota; class Gammaproteobacteria; order Pseudomonadales; family Pseudomonadaceae; genus Pseudomonas; species Pseudomonas citronellolis. Next base: position 91,759 of record NZ_FOLS01000028.1, read on the forward strand.
GCCCTGGTGCGCGAACAGGACCATTACTCCGGCCTCAAGCTGATGGGGCGCGCCCTGGCGCGCCTCGACGCGCTGCTCGGCTACGGCCAGCGCAGCCGCCTGTGCTGGATAGGCGCGGGCGCCCTGGAAGCCCTGGTGGATGCGCAGATGCTGCCGCGCAAGGCGCGCAAGCAACTGTTCTCGCGCCTGGACCGCGAACTCAAGCAGCTGCTGGCCAACGCCAGCTACGAGGCGCCGCGCCAGCTGCTCAAGGAGCTGCTCTACCTCACCGCCCTGGCCGACACCCGCGGCCCGCGGGCCAGCGAGCTGCGCGAGGTGTTCGGCCTGGCGCCGCTGCCGTTCACCGACCACCTGCTGGAAGACGAGTCGCAGCGCCTGTCCGGTCCCGGCCAGGCGGTGATGCGCTCGTTGTCGGCGGCCATTCGCGAGGAACTCACCACGGTCAAGGACCAGCTCGACCTGATCGAGCGCGGCGTGTCCCCGGCCGATGCCCTGGGCACCCTGCACACCCAGCTGGGCAAGCTGGCCAAGACCCTCGGCATGGTCGGCCTGAACTCCGCGGCCAACGTGCTGCAGGGCCAGGTTTCGGTGGTGTCCGGCTGGGTGGCCAGGGGCGCGGTGGAATCGCCGGTGGCGCTGAACGCCCTGGCCGACGCGCTGCTCTACGTGGAAAGCCTGGTCGGCAGCCTGGAGCGCGGCGAGCGCCTGGCCGCCCCCGCCATCATCGACCTCGAGCCCACCGCCGAGTCCTTCGCCGTGCACCAGCTGGCCGAGGCGCGCATCGTGGTCATCGACGAAGCCCAGGGCGGCCTGGCCCTGGCCAAGCGGGCGATCACCGCCTACCTGGAATCCAACGGCGACAAGCTGCACCTGGCCAACGTCCCCGGCAGCCTGCAGGCCGTGCGCGGCGGGCTCTGGTTCCTCGGCCAGGAACGCGCCGCCCGGCTGGTCGGGGCTTGCGCCGACTACATCCAGCGGCAGATGATCGAAACCACGCAGATGCCGTCCGAGCAGATGCTGGAAACCCTGGCCGATGCCCTGACCGGCCTCGAATACTACCTGGAGGGCGGCGCCGTGCTGCGTCCCGAAGGCCAGCCCGACGTGCTGGACGTGGCCAGCGAGAGCGTGCGCGCCCTCGGCCTGGAGGTGGCTGCCTGATGCGTACCGGACGTTGGGAGTCCGCCTGGCTCGACCCGGCGGAGAAAGGTGGCTGGGCCCTGGCCCACTATCGCCAGCAATTCCTCGGCGATGCCAATGGCGTGCTCTTCCCCCGTGACTGGCTCAAGCGCCAGGACCTGCCGGTGCTCTCCGAGCAGGGCGTCGGCCACTTCGATGGCGATGCCGTGTACCTGCTGGAGCTGGAGTCTCCCGCCAGCGTCGAGGGCTGCAGCTGGATAGGCCTGCGCCACGTCATGCTGGAAGCCGAGGAAGACCAGTTCGCCATGCTCGGCTTCGCCAGCCAGGTCGGCACCTGGGCCCGCGAGAACCGTTTCTGCGGCGGCTGCGGCCAGCCGATGCGCGCCGTGCCGCGCGAACGCGCCATGCGCTGCGACGCCTGCGACATCCAGCGCTACCCGCTGCTGTCGCCGAGCATGATCGTCCTGGTCACCCGCGGCGACGAACTGCTGCTGGCGCGCTCGCCGCGCTTCGTGCCGGGCATGTACAGCACCCTGGCCGGCTTCGTCGAGCCGGGCGAGTCGGTGGAACATTGCGTGGCCCGCGAGGTGAAGGAAGAGGTGGGGCTGCAGGTCGGCAACATCCGCTACCTGGGCAGCCAGAACTGGCCGTTCCCACATTCGCTGATGCTCGGCTTCCACGCCGAGTACGTCAGCGGCGAGATCGTCTGCCAGCCGGACGAGATCGAAGACGCCCAGTGGTTCCCCTACGACTCGCTGCCGCGCCTGCCGGCCGGGCGTTCCATCGCCCGCTACCTGATCGAGACCTGGCTGGCGCGCCGCGCCGGTCGGCCCGATCCCATCCTGCCGGGCGGCGGCTACTGACGCCCAGCGCTTTCCCCGCGCTTCAGACCGCGCTGAACCAGTGCTGCCAGACCAGGCGCGCGGTCAGCGCCAGCACCACCAGGATGAATACCGGGCGGATGAACCTGGCGCCGCCGCCGATGGCGGTGCGCGCGCCCAGGTAGGCGCCGACCATCAGCGCGCTGCCCATGCACAGCCCGAGCAGCCAGACCACCTGGCCGGAAGCGACGAACACCGCCAGCGCCACTATGTTGCTGACGAAGTTCATGGTGCGCGCCACGCCGCTGGCGCGGACCAGGTCCAGGGGGTACATCAGCAGGCTGCTGACGGTCCAGAAGGCGCCGGTGCCGGGGCCGGCCACGCCGTCGTAGAAGCCCAGGCCCAGGCCTTGCGGCCACTGGCGCCTGCGCCCGACCGGGGCGTCGGCGTCCAGCGGCGCCTTGGGCGTGCCGCCGAAGAGCATGTAGATCCCGCAGGAGAACACCACCACCGGCAGCATGCGGTTCAGCCATTCCGCCGGCAGCAGGTGCGCGGCCCAGGCGCCGACGGCCGCGCCTATGGCGGTGGCGAGCAGGCCGTTGCGCCACTTCGCCGGGTGGAACAGCTTGCGCTTGTAGAAGGTATAGCTGGCGGTGGCCGAGCCGAAGGTGGAGCTCAGCTTGTTGGTGCCCAGCGCCAGGTGCGGCGGCACGCCGGCGGTGAGCAGGGCGGGGATGGTCAGCAGGCCGCCGCCGCCGGCGATGGCGTCGATGAAGCCGGCGAGGAAGGCCACGACGGCGAGGATCAGCAGGGTGAGCGGGTCGATGGCCAGCTCGAAGGGGAGGGTGAAGGGCATGAAAAGTACGACCTGGGTTCAAGGCTGCGACGCCACGGCTGGCCGTCGCGTCGAGGGGTGCGCATAATGCCGGCAATTCTACCCGCAAGGAACTGATTCAATGCAGTACGACGGCCTGGCCTGGACGTTCGCGCTGATCGCCCTGCTGGCGCTGCTGGTCGCCGCACGCATCCTCTTCGACCGCCACTGGTTCCTCGGCTGGCTGCGCGGCTGCGCCGGCCTGGCCTTCATCGCCGCCGCGCTGGCGCTGGGTCTGGCGGCCTGGGACCTGCGCAGCTACGACGCGCTGCCCGCCGAGCGGCCGCTGGCGACCCTGAGCTTCCAGCGCCTGGCGCCGCAGCGCTACGAGGTGAAGATCCTCGAAGGCGACCGCGAACGCCGCGTCGAACTGGGCGGCGACCTCTGGCAACTGGACGTGCGCATCATGCAGTGGCGTGGTTTGGCCGCACTGATAGGCCTGGACCCCGGCTACCGCCTGCAGGGCCTGGCCGGCCGCTACCTGGCCATCGAGCAGCAACAGGCCCAGGCGCGACAGCAGACGCTGGCGCAAAGCCCCTACGGCTTCGACCTGTGGCGCTGGCTGCGCGACGGCCAGCACGACCTGCTGACCTTCCGGCCGCTGGCGGCGCGGGTGAACTTCCTGCCCATGGCGGACCAGGCGGTCTACAGCGTCCGCCTGGGCCCCGCGGGCCTGGAGGCGGAGCCGGTCAATGCCGCGGCGCAGCAAGCGCTGCGGGAGTGGCGGTAGGAGCAGCTGTCTTGCCGGCTGCGCCGAGAGGTTTTTCGTAGGATGGGTTGAGTTTACGAAACCCATGCGGCCGTGGTGATGGGTATCGCTCCGCTCAACGCCATCCTACGTCGCCCCACCCGCACCATTCCTCCCCCGTAGGAGCGGACCACCCACGCCATTCCCTTGTAGGAGCGCGCCCTGCGCGCGAAATCGCGGGCAGGGCCCGCTCCTACAGGTCGCCGGGAGGCACGGTATTCCTTCCCTCGTAGGAGCGGATCTTGTCCGCGATGGCCGGACACCCCGGCGCGATTCGCGGATAAGATCCGCTCCTACGCCGCCCACCCGCGCCATTCCCCTGTAGGAGCGCCCTGCGCGCGATTTCGCGGGCAGGGCCCGCTCCTACAAATTGCCGGGAGGCACGGCATTCCTCCCCCGTAGGAGCGGACCTTGTCCGCGATAGCCGGACGTCCCGGCGCGATTCGCGGATAAGATCCGCTCCTACGCTGCCCCACCCACGACATTCCCTTGTAGGAGCGCGCCCTGCGCGCGAAATCGCGGGCAGGGCCCGCTCCTACAGGTCGCCGGGAGGCACGGTATTCCTCCTCCCGTAGGAGCGGACTTTGTCCGCGATAGCCGGACGTCCCGGCGCGATTCGCGGATAAGATCCGCTCCTACGCCGCCCACCCGCGCCATTCCCTTGTAGGAGGCGTGCATCAATGGATCACCCAACGAAAAAGGGAGCCCGAAGGCTCCCTTTTTCATTGCGCTTATGTGATCAGGCAAGGAACCCGCCGTCGACGTTCAGCGCCACGCCGGTGGTGTAGCTGGAGGCGCTGCTGGCCAGGTACAGCACGGCGCCGGCCATTTCGCTCGGGTCGGCCACGCGCTTGAGCGGGATGCGCTGCAGGGCGGCGTTGCGGATGCTGTCGTTCTTCACCAGCGCCGAGGCGAACTTGGTGTCGGTCAGGCCCGGCAGCAGGGCGTTGCAGCGGATGCCGAACTGCGCGCATTCCTTGGCGAAGACCTTGGTCATGCTGATCACCGCGGCCTTGGTCACCGAGTAGATGCCCTGGAACTCGCCGGGGCTGACGCCGTTGATCGAGGCGACGTTGATGATGCTGCCGCCGCCGTTCTCCTTCATCAGCTTGCCGCCTTCGATGGACATGAAGTAGTAGCCGCGGATGTTCACGTCCACGGTCTTCTGGAAGGCGCCCAGGTCGGTGTCCAGCACGTTGCAGAACTGCGGGTTGGTGGCGGCGTTGTTGACCAGGATGTCCAGGCGGCCGAACTGCTCGCGGATCTGCGCGAAGACGCTCTGGATCTGCTCCATCTCGCCGATGTGGCAGGCGATGGCGGTGGCCTTGCCGCCGGAGGCATTGATGGCGTCGGCCACTTCCTGGCAGCCCTCGATCTTGCGGCTGGAGACGATCACGTGGGCGCCTTGCTGGGCCAGCAGCTTGGCGATGGCCTCGCCGATGCCGCGGCTGGCGCCGGAAACGAAGGCGATCTTGCCGTCGAGGTCGAACAGGTTGGTCTTGGACATGGGGTTCCCCTTGTTGTGATCGTCGTTACAGGCGCGATTTGCCGATGACCTGCAGGCTCATCTGCTCCAGCAGCTTGTTCATGTGGATGAACTGGGCGAAGCGCTTGTCCTGGGTCTGGCCGTGGAAGTAGCGGTAGTAGATCTGCTGCACGATGCCGGCCAGGCGGAACAGGCCGTAGGTGTAGTAGAAGTCGAGGTTGTCGATGCGCGGCAGGCCGGCGCGTTCGGCGTAGTAGTCGGCGAATTCCCGGCGCGTCAGCATGCCCGGCAGGTGGCTCGGCTGGCGGCGCATGAGCTGCACCGGCGCCGGGTCGTCGGCTTCGATCCAGTAGGCGAGGGTGTTGCCCAGGTCCATCAGCGGGTCGCCGATGGTGGTCAGCTCCCAGTCCAGCACGCCGATGATGCGCATCGGGTCCTTGGGGTCGAGGATGACGTTGTCGAAGCGGTAGTCGTTGTGCACGATGCCCGGCTTGTGGTGGTCGGCCGGCATCTTCTCGCGCAGCCAGGCCTTGACCGGTTCCCAGCTCGGCGCGTCGGGGGTCAGGGCCTTTTCGTAGCGGTCGATCCAGCCTTCGATCTGGCGCTGCACGTAGCCTTCGGGCTTGCCCAGGTCGCCCAGGCCGCAGGCCTGGTAGTCGACGTTGTGCAGTTCCACGAAGCGGTCGATGAAGTTCTTGCACAGGGTGTTGGCCTGCTGCGCGTCGAGCTTGAGCTCCGGCGGCAGGTCGGCGCGCAGGATGATGCCGTTGACGCGCTCCATCACGTAGAACTCGGCGCCGATCACCGACTCGTCGATGCAGTGCACGTAGGCCTTCGGGCAGTACGGGAAGCCGGCGTTGAGCTGGTTGAGGATGCGGTATTCGCGGCCCATGTCGTGGGCCGACTTGGCCTTGCGGCCGAACGGCGGGCGGCGCAGCACCAGCTCGTGGCTGGGGTATTCCAGCAGGTAGGTCAGGTTCGAGGCGCCGCCAGGGAACTGGCTGATCTTCGGCTCGCCCTGCAGGCCGGGAATGTGGGCCTTCAGGTAGGGATCGATGACCGCGGCGTCGAGCTCTTCGCCTTGGCGGATGCGGGTGGACTGGTCAGTCAGCGACATGCTTATCCCTTTCTTGTAGTCGGTAGCTGCCGGGGCAGCGGCGCCCGGGATCCATCATGCAGGGCAATAATGGTGTCCCGAGATAATTGGCTAATCTAATGCTCGCTTCCTACCCCCACAAGCGCCGCAGGGCGTTATTGGCGAGCGTGTTGGACCCCGATCAGGCTGCCTGATACGCCTTTGCCAGAGCGGCGCGGGCGAAAAAAAACCGGAGCCGCGGGGCCCCGGTTTCTCGTGCCGGCAGGCAGCGCTCCAGGTCAGACCGGGAACAGCTCGCCCAGCTTCATGGCCAGCATCATGTCGCCTTCGGCGCGCAGCTTGCCGGCCATGAAGGCCTGCATGCCGTCGGTTTCGCCGCTGGTGATGCCCTTGAGGGTCTCGCTGTCCATGATCAGGGTGACGTTGGGGTTCGGCGCATCGCCCTGCACGACTTCGCAGGTGCCATCCTTGACCACCAGGTAGTGGTTGTCGCCGTCCTCGATGTTGAACTGGAAGACCAGGTCCAGGCCGGCGGCGGCGCCAGCGTTGAATTTGCTCTTCATGGTGGAGACGATGTCAGCAACGCTCATGGTTCTATCCCTTTTCTAGGTTTTCTCGCGCGCCCGGGGGCGCAATGGGCCGGGCTCATCTGTAGGTGATGAGCTCCGGCGCCCTCAACAGTTCCAGGTGCACGTGACTGTTGAAGGAAGCCAGGGACACTTCGTCGCCGCGGAACTTCAGGCGGCTGAGCGAAGTGTTGACGATCTGCCAGTTCAGCTCGAAGGCCTTGATCGCCGGCATGCCGACGATCTGCTGGAGCACGGCGGTGATGGTCCCGCCGGAGGTGAACACGGCGATGTTGTCCTTGCCGCTGGCCTGGCGCAGCAGGCGCTGCAGGCCGTCGTGCACGGTGTCGAGGAATTCCTGCCAGCTGACCAGGCCTTCCTTGTGGTGCTCGCCGGAAACCCAGCGGGCGATCACGTAGGAGAACAGGCGCTGGAACTCGCCGCGGTGCTGCGCGGCGTTGCGCAGGATGTGCAGGGCCTGGGGCTCGTGCTGCAGCAGGTCGTCGAGGTGGGCGCGGATCACCGCGTCGGCCTCGAACTCGTTGAAGGCGGCGTCGATCTCCAACTCCGGCACGTCGAGCCCGGCTTCGCGCATGCGTTCCAGGGCTTCGCTGGCGGTGTGGCGCTGGCGCTGCAGGTCGCCGGCCAGGCAGCGGTCCAGGCGCAGGCCCAGGCCCGCCAGGTGTTCGCCCAGGACCTGGGCCTGGCGCACGCCGGTCGTCGAGAGCACGTCGTAGTCGTCGGCGCCGAACGAAGCCTGGCCATGTCGAATCAGATAGATGCTGCCCACGCACGGACCTCGGCAGGGGGAAAGTTCCGGCGAGGGTATGAGGAAGGCCCAGGGCTGTCAACGAAAAAACATACGCTTGTTTGAATGCTATTCCCAACGCTGATGAAGGCGTTCGCCAGCGCTGGCTGCGGCCCGGCGGGCTGGGTATGCTTGCGGGATTCCCCGGCCCGGTCGGCGGGCGGGGCACAGGTTGATAGGGGGAAGTGTGGAGTTTCTTCTGGATTACGCGGGTTTCCTGGCCAGGACCTTCACCGTGCTGGTGGCGGTGCTGGTGGTGCTGGTGGTGGTCGCCGCCCTGCGCGGCCGCGGGCGGCGCAGCTCGGGCCATCTGGAAGTGCGCAAGCTCAACGACTTCTACAAGGAGCTGCGTGAGCGCCTGCAAGGCAGCGTGCTCGACAAGGACAAGCTCAAGGCCCTGCGCAAGTCCGAGCACAAGGCCGCCAAGCAGGCGAAGAAGGCCGGCGCGCAGAAGAGCCGCGTCTACGTGCTGGACTTCGATGGCGACATCAAGGCCTCGGCCACCGAACACCTGCGCAACGAGATCACCGCGCTGCTCAGCCTGGCCACGCCCAAGGACGAAGTGGTGCTGCGCCTGGAAAGCGGCGGCGGCATGGTCCACAGCTACGGCCTGGCCGCCTCGCAGCTGGCGCGCATCCGCCAGGCCGGCGTGCCGCTGACCGTGTGCGTCGACAAGATCGCCGCCAGCGGCGGCTACATGATGGCCTGCATCGGCGAGCGCATCCTGTCCGCACCCTTCGCCATCCTCGGTTCCATCGGCGTGGTGGCGCAGCTGCCCAACGTGCACCGCCTGCTGAAGCGGCACGACATCGACTTCGAGGTGCTCACCGCCGGCGAGTACAAGCGCACCCTGACGGTGTTCGGCGAGAACACCGACAAGGGCCGCGAGAAGTTCCAGGAGGACCTGGAGTCCACCCACGAGCTGTTCAAGGGCTTCGTCGCCCACTACCGGCCGAAGCTCGCCATCGAGGAAATCGCCACTGGCGAGGTCTGGCTGGGCCAGGCGGCGCTGGGGCGCAAGCTGGTGGACGAGCTGAAGACCAGCGACGAGTACCTGGCCGAACGCGCCCGCGAGTCGGACGTCTACCACTTGCAGTACGTACAGAAGAAAAGCGTCCAGGAGCGCCTGGGCGTGGGCGCCAGCACGGTGATCGACCGCGTGCTGCTGAGCTGGTGGGAGCGCCTGGGGCGCAGCCGTTACTGGCAATGATTCCGGCGCGGGCGCAGGGGCGTCCGCGCGGCAGGCTTTGCAGAAGGAGAGCGTGATGAGTGCATTCAAGGCCCTCTGGGTTACCGAGTCCCCGCATGGCATCTACGAGCAGCAGGTGGTCGAGCGCGACACCAGCCAGCTGCCGGCCGGCGAGGTGCTGATCCGGGTGCGGTATTCGTCGCTGAACTACAAGGATGCGTTGTCGGCCAGCGGCAACCGGGGCGTGACCCGCAAGTACCCGCACACCCCCGGCATCGATGCCGCCGGGGTGGTGGAGGAATCCTCGGTGGGCGAGTTCGTCGCCGGCGACGAGGTGATAGTCACCGGCTACGACCTGGGGATGAACACCCCGGGCGGCTTCGGCCAGTACATCCGCGTGCCGGCCGCCTGGGTGATCAAGCGCCCGCAGGGCCTGAGCCTGCGCGAGGCGATGATCCTCGGCACCGCCGGCCTGACCGCGGCGCTGTGCGTCGACAAGCTGGAGCAGGCCGGCGTGACCCCGGCCTCCGGCCCGGTGCTGGTCACCGGCGCCAGCGGCGGCGTCGGCAGCATCGCGGTGATGCTGCTGGCCCAGCTGGGCTACAGCGTGGCGGCCTCCACCGGCAAGCTGGAGCAGGCCGAGTTCCTCAACGGCCTGGGCGCGCGGCAGATCATCGACCGCGCCACCGTCGCCGATGGCGTCGACAAGCCGTTGCTCAAGGAGCAGTGGGCCGGCGCCGTGGACACGGTCGGCGGCGACATCCTGTTCAACGTGGTCAAGTCGCTGCAGTACGGCGGCAGCGTGGCCTGCTGCGGGCTGACCGCCGGCGCCGCGTTCAAGGCCACGGTGCTGCCGTTCATCCTGCGCGGGGTGAACCTGCTGGGCGTGGACTCGGTGGAGCTGCCGCTGGTGGTCAAGGCGTCCATGTGGGACAAGCTCTCGCTGCAGTGGAAGCTGCCGCGCCTGGAGGAACTGGTGCGCGAAATCCGCCTCGACGACCTGTCCACCGCCATCCACCAGATCCTCGCCGGCAAGCTGGTCGGCCGGCTGCTGGTGAACCTCGACTGATGCCCGCGCCGGGGCCGGGCGTTCAGCCCAGCTCCGGCAGCAGGTAGCCCTCCCACAGCGTGTCGGCGAACTGCTCGCGGAAGAACCCGAAGTGGCCGATGCGCTTCACGCCCAGCTGTTCCGGGGCGATGCGCCGGCTCACCTTGGGCGCGCTGCGGTAGAAGCCCAGCAGGGCCTCGGTGCTGCGCTGGGACATCATCTCGTCGTCGGTGAAGGACAGCGAAACGATGGGCGTGTGCACCGCCGAATAGCGGATGCGCATTTGCTCCCCTTCGCCCAGGGCGTACTGCGGGTGCAGGCACCAGCGCCGCCACTGCTCGATCACCCCGCGCGGCAGGTCGCCGACGATGCCCAGGCGGCGGCCCGGGAAGTAGCCCAGCAGCGGCGTGACGGTCGGCGCGATGAAGTGCCAGAGCAGCCAGGCGCGGCCGCGCAGGCCGGCGGTGTTGTCGCGCCAGTAGCCGCTGCCGCTGGCGATGCTGAAGGCCCGGGTGATGCGCCCGCGGCCGTCGACGAAGGGCAGGATCTGCCCGCCCAGGCTGTGCCCGATCCAGTACAGCGGCTTGTCCTGCGCGGCCTCGGCCACCGCCGCGAGCACGGCGCTGCAGTCGTGGCGGCCCCAGTCGACGACGTTGGCCTTCACCTCGCGCAGCGGGCCGCTGCGCGACTGGCCCATGCCCTGGTAATCGAAGGTCACGACCAGATAGCCGCGCTCGGCCAGCCAGTTGGCGAAGGCGCCGTAGAAGCGCTGCTCGACGCCCATGGCCGGGACGATCAGGGCGGCGCCGAGCATCTCGCCCTGCGGCCGGTACCAGTGGCTGGCCAGGCGCTGGCCCTGGCCGTTGTCGATCTCGCGGGGCTGCGGGGTGGTCATGCTGCATGCTCCTGGGGCTGGCCGGTCAGGCCGCGTGGATTCGGGTTGAAGGATGGCGGTGCCTCAGGGCAGTATACGAAGGCTAGAAATTAATTCTAGAAAAATATTCTAGAAACGATCCGTACAAGGAACCCCATGGGCCGAGCTTCCCGCAAAGACGACATCCTCCAGGCCGCGCTGGCCTGTTTCAGCGAATCCGGGGTGGACGCCACCACCATCGAGATGATCCGCGACCGCTCCGGCGCCAGCATCGGCAGCCTGTACCACCACTTCGGCAACCGCGAGCGGATCATCGGCGCGCTCTACCTGGAAGGCATCGGCCAGTACGCGGCCCTGCTCGACGCCGGGCTGCGCGAGGGCATGGGCGCCGAGGCCACGGTCAAGCTGTTCGTCACCTGCTACATCGACTGGGTGGTGGCGCACCCGGACTGGGCCCGCTTCATCCTGCACAACCGCGGCCGGGTGGAGGCGGGGGAGATGGGCGAACAACTGCGCGAAGCCAACCGCCAGCAGGGCCGGCGCATCGCCGAGTTGCTGGCGGTGCACCGCCAGGCCGGCGCCTTCCGGGAAATGCCCTTCGAGCTGTTCAACTCGGTGGTGATAGGCCCCACCCACGATTACGTGCGCAACTGGCTGGCCGGGCGGACGCGGGTGGAGCTGGCGGATTGCCGGGACCTGTTGGCGGAGATTGCCTGGGGGAGTGTGAGGGCGTAGGGCGCATAGCCGTTCGTGGTTATGCGCCGTTGGCCGTGCCACCGGGGTGGCCGGTGAGTCCAATCGCGGACAAAGTCCGCTCCTTGCGCCGAGGTGCTCTCCGTAGGATGGGTTGAGCTTGCGATACCCATGCTGCCGTGGTGATGGGTATCGCTTCGCTCAACGCCATCCTACGAAAAGCCGTGCTTCCTGGAACCGTAGGAGCGGACTCTGTCCGCGATTCGGCGGATAACGCCGACGGTCGGGGATCAAGAGCGCCCTCACCCCAGCCCTCTCCCGCAAGCGGGAGAGGGGGCCATTCGTGCCACCGGAGTGTCCGGCGGGGGCGTTGAGTCCAATCGCGGACAAAGTCCGCTCCTACGCCCGTGCTTCCCTGTAACCGTAGGAGCGGACTCTGTCCGCGATTCGGACTTCCAGAGAAACCTCCGAGCGCACCGGAACGTCCCTTCAGAAGGCCGAGCGAAACCGGCGCTCAGGAGGTCATGCGACATGGATGTCGCGAGAGCCCCGATGGGCTACAGGGACGTACGCTCGGGGGGGACGCCTAGTTCGGGCCTCCGTGGCGGGGGAGTTCGTGAGGGTAGCCCGGCTTTATCGGGCCCGTATGTTGGGGCAAGCCTTTTTGGTTCCTTTTTGCGGGGGTGGCCTTCCACTGTTTGACAAAAGGGACTCGCCCGAGGGGGCGAAACGAGAGATATCAACGCACTCGGAGCTGCGCGCTACGCCGAGCCCAACCCCAAAAGTCTCTGGGTTATTCCCCTTCGGGCCAGCGCAAGCGCTGTTCGCGATGGAGCCGCGTCCCGCGTTCGCGGGAATGACGGGGGTGGGGATCGGAGCGCGGGATAAAGGTTCGCGAGCAAGCTCGCTCCTACGAGAAGCAGGACCCCGACCCAACGAAAAAGCCCCGCCAAGGCGGGGCTTTTTCATGTCGCTACCGATCAGGCCAACTGCCGCCGCCGGAACAGCGGCTGCGGCTGGGTCACCGACGTCTGGTAGACCTCGCTGAAGTCATCCAGGCTGGCCAGCGCGTCATGCGGATCGCGGTCCGCACGAATGGCGTAGGCGTCGAAACCGCAGCTCTGCATATAGAACAGCTGGTCGCGCAGCACGTCGCCGATGGCGCGCACCTCGCCCTTGTAGCCGTAGCGCTCGCGCAGCAGGCGCGCGGTGCTGAAGCCGCGGCCGTCGGTGAAGGCCGGGAAGTTCACCGCGATCACCTGGAACCTGTCCAGGTCCCCGGCAATGGCTTCGGGCTCCTCGTCGGAGTCCAGCCACACGCCCAGGCCGCCGTCGCGGCCGCGCAGGGCCGGGCCGTGTTCCAGCCACAGGGCCAGCGGGATGATCACGTCGTCGCTGTTGGGCACGCTCTCCAGGGTGGCGTCCTTGGGCAGCAGGTGCCAGCGGTCGTCGACCACTTCGCGGTGCTTAATGATTCGCTGCATATACGCGCTCCTTGAAGGGGTCGATGCCGATGCGGCGGTAGGTATCGAGGAAGCGTTCCTCTTCGGTGCGCCGTTCGACGTAGACCTTGATCAGCTTCTCGATCACGTCGGCCATCTGGTCCTGGGCGAAGGACGGGCCGAGGATCTGCGCCAGGCTGGCTTCGCGGCCGGCGCTGCCGCCGAGGGACACCTGGTAGAACTCCTCGCCCTTCTTGTCCACCCCGAGGATGCCGATGTGGCCCACGTGGTGGTGGCCGCAGGCGTTCATGCAGCCGGAGATGTTGAGGTCGATGTCGCCGATGTCGAACAGGTAATCGAGGTCGTCGAAGCGGCGCTGGATGGCTTCGGCCACCGGGATCGACTTGGCGTTGGCCAGGGAGCAGAAGTCGCCGCCCGGGCAGCAGATGATGTCGGTCAGCAGGCCCACGTTGGGGCTGGCGAAGCCCAGCTCGCGCAGTTCGCCCCAGAGGGTGAACAGCTGCGCCTGCTCGACGTCGGCGAGGATGATGTTCTGGTTATGGCTGTTGCGCACTTCGCCGAAGCTGTAGCGGTCGGCCAGCTCGGCGATGGCGTCCAGCTGCTTGTCGGTCACGTCGCCCGGGGCGGTGCCGGTGGGCTTGAGCGACAGGGTCACGGCGACGTAGCCGGGCTTCTTGTGGGCGAAGGTGTTGCGCTCGCGCCAGCGGGCGAAGCCGGGGTGCTCGGCGTCCAGGGCGGCGAGGGCGGCGTCCTGGTCTTCCAGGGCCTTGTAGGCCGGGTCGACGAAGAACGCGGCAACGCGCTGCACTTCCGCGTCGGTCAGGGTGCTGGGGCCATCCTTGAGGTGCGCCCATTCGGCGTTGACCTTCTCGGCGAAGACTTCCGGGGTGAGCGCCTTGACCAGGATCTTGATGCGCGCCTTGAACTTGTTGTCGCGGCGGCCGTAGCGGTTGTACACGCGCAGGATGGCGTCCAGGTACGACAGCAGGTGCCGCCAGGGCAGGAATTCGTTGATGAAGCTGCCGACGATCGGGGTACGGCCCAGGCCGCCGCCGACCAGCACGCGGAAGCCCAGCTCGCCGGCCTCGTTCTTCACCGCTTCCAGGCCGATGTCGTGCACCTCGATGGCGGCGCGGTCGCTCACGGCGCCGTTGACGGCGATCTTGAACTTGCGCGGCAGGTGGGCGAATTCGGGGTGGAAGGTCGACCACTGGCGGATGATCTCGCACCAGGGGCGCGGGTCCACCAGCTCGTCGCGGGCGATGCCGGCGAACTGGTCGGTGGTGGTGTTGCGGATGCAGTTGCCGCTGGTCTGGATCGCGTGCATCTGCACGGTGGCCAGCTCGGCGAGGATGTCCGGTACATCCTCCAGCGCCGGCCAGTTGAACTGCACGTTCTGCCGGGTGCTGATGTGGGCGTAGCCCTTGTCGTAGTCGCGGGCGATCTGCGCCAGCTTGCGCAGCTGCCGGGAGGCGAGCAGGCCATAGGGTACGGCGATACGCAGCATCGGCGCATAGCGCTGGATGTACAGGCCGTTCTGCAGACGCAGCGGGCGGAATTCCTCGCCGGTCAGTTCGCCCGCCAGGTAGCGGCGGGTCTGATCGCGGAACTGCTTGACGCGATCCTCTACGATCCTCTGATCGTATTCGTCGTATACGTACATGAAAAATCCTGCTGTCAGGCTATAGCGCTCGGGCGTACTACGCTTCCGAGCGCGCACGGCAACGCGCTCCACGCGGAGTGGCGGGCAAGATACCAGTTAGGGAATATGCGTAAAAGTGAAGTTTGAGTATATGGCGAGAACTTTCTGATATAAGCGAGGAATCCGTGGGAGCCTTCTCCACCCACCGGCGCCGCGCCAGGGCTTGCGGCGCCTGGCCGCAGGCCCTCGCGGCAGGTCCTCAGCCTTCGCGGCCGTGGGCCTGGGCGCCCAGCTGAGCGGCATCGACGCGGACGAAAATGGAGTCGCCGATGGCGGTCAGCACGTCGCCGGCGTACACCTCGCAGATGATCCGGCTCTTGCGTCCCAGCTCGCCTTCCACGTGCGCGCGCAGGGTCAGCGGCACGCCCATCGGGGTGGGCTTGATGAACTTGATGCCGAGGTTGCCGGTGACGCAGTCCAGGCGCGGCAGGCTGCCCGGCTCGCGGCCTTCGGCGCGGTAGTGGTAGGCCATCGCCGTCCAGTTCGAGTGGCAGTCCACCAGCATGGCGATCAGGCCGCCGTAGACCAGTTCCGGCCAGCCGGTGTACTTGGCCTCGGGCAGGTGCTCGGCCATCACGTGGATACCGTCCTCGTGCCAGTAGCTCTTGATGTGCAGGCCGTGGGGGTTGCTGCCGCCGCAGCCGTAGCAGATGCCTTCGGGCGCGGCGCGGTCTTGCAGGGAAAGATTGTCCATGGGGAGCCTTGTTCTTGTCGCGGAAACGGCCCCAGCCTAGCCGGTTTCGCCGCCCTCATGAAGGGCCGCGCCTTGTCGCTGCCCGTGCCCTGGTCTTAACTGCTGGTGGGTCCACCGAAAACAGCAATAACAAATGGGGGAAACATGAGCGAAGAATCCCGTAACGAGAATCGCGACAGCGTGATCGACGCCCGCGCGGCCTTGATCCTCATCCTGCTGGTGGTGGCTACGGCGATATTCTGGGTGAGCCATCAATAATTTCGCTCCACCGGTCAGGGGTGGGCGAACACAATGAAGGCAAATGGCTATACTTCGCCGGCTTCCGGTCGGTGGGGTGTGGGTTCTTGAGTCTTCTGTGCAGGTCCTGGTTGCTGGTCGTCGGTCTGTCGCTGTCGTTGGGCTGCCAGGCGGCGTCGGTGGTGTTCCTCAACCCGGGGCGGTCCAACGAGCCCTATTGGCTCAGCTATAGCCGCTTCATGCAGGCCGCCGCCGGCGACCTGGGCATGCCGCTGCGCGTGCTCTACGCCGAGCGCGACCCGCAACGCTCCCTGCAGCAGGCGCGCGAGCTTTTGCGCGACGGCCAGCTGCCCGACTACCTGGTGTTCACCAACGAGGGCTACATCGGCCCGGAACTGCTGCGCCTGTTCGCCGATACCCCGGTGCGCCTGTTCGCCGTGAACAACATGCTGACCACCGACCAGCAGCGCATCGTCGGCGGCAGCCGCGAGCGCTACCGCAACTGGATCGGCAGCCTGGTGGCCAACGAGGAGGAGGCGGGCTACCTGATGGCCCACCGCCTGCTCAAGGCCGGCGCGGCGGCGGGGCAGGGACTGGACCTGCTGGCCTTCTCCGGGCTGGCCCAGGCGCCGGTGGCGCAGCTGCGCGAGCAGGGCATGCGCCGGGCCCTGGCCGACTTCCCGCGGGCCCGTCTGCTGCAGGTGGTCTATGGCGGCTGGGACCGCCAGCGCGCCTATGAGCAGGCGCAGCAACTGCTGCGGCGCTATCCGCAGGTGCGGCTGGTGTGGTCGGCCAACGACGAGATGGCCTTCGGCGCGATGAAGGCGGCCAGCGAGGCGGGGCGCGTGCCGGGCCGCGACATGCTGTTCAGCGGCCTGAACAATTCCTCGGAGATGCTCGACGCGGTGATCGACGGCCGCATCAGCGTGGCCATGAGCGGCCACTTCACCCTCGGCGGCTGGGCTATGGTGTTGCTGCACGACTACGACGCCGGCGTGGACTTCGCCGCCCATGGCGGCAAGGACCGCCAGTTGCCGGTGTTCATCCTGCTGGACAAGCGCCGCGCGCAGAAGCTGCGCGCCAACCTGGAGCGCCCCGGCTACGGCCTGGACTTCCGCGACTTCAGCCTGGCCCTGCACCCGAAGCAGAAGGCCTACCGCTTCTCCCTGCAGCCGCTGCTGGACTAGACGCCGGCCAAGTGCAGCACCAGGCGCACCAGGGCATAGAGCAACAGGACGAAGACCAGGGTGAAGCCCACGCCGAGAACGATGAAGTGGCTGGGCTTGCCGTGGGTGAAGTCGCGGGCACGGTTCTTCCCGCTCTGCACGCCGAAGGCGGCGGCCAGCACGCTTTGCAGCATCTGCCAGAAGCTCGGCGGGCGGTTCTGCGGATCGTCGTTCATGAAAGCCTCCTTTGCTGTGGGACAAGCATAGCCGGCCTCAGAGTTCTATCTGCGTCCACTGGCGCTTCTGCCACATCACCGCGAAGATTGCCGAGGCCAGGCCGCGCTGGATGATCTGCATGCTCCAGATCGCCAGCAGGCCGCCGCCCAGCACCGGGCCGACCAGGTAGGCCAGGGGCAGGAAGAACAGCCACTGGTTGCCCAGGCTGACGGCCATCACCGTGCGCGTGGCGCCGGCGCCGAGCAGCGCCTGGGTCAGCACCAGGGCGGTGGCGTCGATGACCATGCCCAGGCCGGTGAACATCAGCGGCACGCGGCCCAGCTCGATCAGCGCCGGGTCGCTGACGAACAGCCGCAGGATCGCCTCGGGGAACATCCAGAACGGCGTGCCCAGCAGCGCCAGGCCGCAGGCGGCGACCTTGACCACGTCCCAGCCCCAGCGGTGGGCGCTGTCGAAGTCGCGCTCGCCCATGCACTGGCTGACCAGGGTGGTGGCGGCCATGCCCAGGCCGATGCCGGGCAGGATCAGGAACAGCGCCAGGTTGATCAGCACGTGGGCCACCGCCAACTCGCGGGTGCCGACCTGGGCGATGATCCAGAACAGCAGGGTGATGCCGGCGGCGAAGAAGAACTGCTGCAGCGAGTTGGGCAGCGACAGGCGCAGCATCACGCGGATTTCCCGCTCGCTCGGGCGGCGCGCGAGGAAGCCGTGCCGGCGGGCGTCGCGCCAGGTGATCCAGGCGTAGATCGCCGAGCCCAGGTACAGCGCCAGGGTGGTGCCCAGGCCGCTGCCCACCGCGCCCATGCGCGGCAGGCCGAACAGGCCGTGGATCAGGCTGTAGCTGATGGCGGCGTTGGCCAGGTGCATGACCACCAGGGTGCGCATGTAGGTGCCCGAGCGCCGGGTGCCGTTCCAGTAGCCGCGGAAGGAGAAGTTCAGGCCCACGGCCAGCACCGAGAGCGTGCGCCACTCGAAGTAGGGCACGCCGATGGCCAGCACCTCGGGGTCGGGCGACAGCAGGCTGACGATGGGTCTGGCGAACAGCAGGCAGGCCAGGCTGATCGGCAGGGCCAGGCCCAGGGCCACCAGCAGCCCGCAGTTCAGCGGCGCGGCCAGGTCGCCGTCGCGGCCCTGGCCGCGGCGCCGCGCCACCAGCGCCTGGACGCCGGCGCCCAGGCCCATGACCAGGGAAATGGCGACGAAGTTGGCGTAGCTGCCGATGCCCACACCGGCCAGGGACTTTTCCCCGAGGTGGCCGACCATGGCGGCATCCACCAGGTTGAGCAGGCTCTGGCTGAGCATGCCGCCGATGATCGGCAGCCCCAGGCAGAGGATATTGCGAAGGCGCTCGCGCTCTAGCATGGCGTCCCCGAACTGCAGGTGATCCGGCGATTGTTGGTCGAGGGCGGCGGCGTGCCGGTGACCGCGCCCCTCACGGCAAAGCCTAGCGTAACGGGCGCGGCGATGCCCGTGCGGTCGTCGGTTGCGGTGATTTGTAGGAGCGGGCCCTGCCCGCGAAATCGCGCGCAGGGCCCGCTCCTACAGGAGATCGGCGTGGGTGGGGCAGCGTAGGAGCGGATCTCATCCGCGAATCGCGCCGGGATGTCCGGCTATCGCGGACAAGGTCCGCTCCTACGGGGAGGCGCCATGCCTTACGGCGAACTGTAGGAGCGGGCCCTGCCCGCGATTTCGCGCGCAGGGCGCGCTCCTACATGGATACGGCGTGGGTGGGGCGGCGTAGGAGCGGATCTCATCCGCGAATCGCGCCGGTGGTTCCGGCTATCGCGGACAAGGTCCGCTCCGGGGAGGCGCCATGCCTTACGGCGAACTGTAGGAGCGGGCCCTGCCCGCGAATCGCGTGCAGGGGAATGGCGTGGGTGGGGCAGCGTAGGAGCGGACTCCGTCCGCGATTCCGTCAGTCGAGCAACCCGTGCCAGCAGTCGCTCAGCTCGCCGAGCTCGGAGGAGGTGCACCAGGCCTGGCTCTGCAGCCACTGGCGGACGGTTTCGCGGTCGGCTTCATCGAGGCTGCCGACGGCATTCAGGCACAGGTAGCCGGTGAACTCGCCGTCCTCGGTGGCGCCGCCGACGAACAGCCAGCCCTGGGATTCGACGAAGGCGATCCACTGGTCGAGCACTTCGTCCAGGTCGCCGCTGTAGTTCACTTCCAGGCTGAAGCCCAGTTCCTTGAACTCGGCCAGGCGCAGTTTCTTGCGCAGGCGGCGCTTGCGCGGTTTTTCCATCTGTTCGGGGGAGAGGTATTTCATTTTTTCGCTCCTGGAAGGCGGATCAGGCGTCGTAGCCCAGGTTCGGCGACAGCCAGCGTTCGCTGACCGCCACGTCCTGGCCCTTGCGGGCGCTGTAGGCGTCGATCTGGTCCTTGTCGACCTTGCCCACGGCGAAGTACTGCGCCTGCGGATGCGCGAAGTACCAGCCGCTGACCGCGGCCGCCGGGAACATGGCGTAGTGTTCGGTGAGGGTGACGCCGGACAGGCCCTTGGGGTCCAGCAGCTGGAACAGGGTGCCTTTCTCGGTGTGGTCCGGGCAGGCCGGGTAGCCGGGGGCCGGGCGGATGCCGACGTACTGCTCGCGGATCAGCGCGTCGTTGTCCAGGTGTTCTTCGGGCTGGTAGCCCCAGTATTCCTTGCGCACGCGCTCGTGCAGCCATTCGGCGCAGGCCTCGGCGAGGCGGTCGGCCAGGGCCTTGACCATGATCGCGTTGTAGTCGTCGCCCTGGGCCTCGTAGGCCTTGGCCACTTCCTCGGCGCCGATGCCGGCGGTGGTGATGAAGCCGCCGACGTAGTCCTTGATGCCGCTGTCCCTGGGCGCGACGAAGTCGGCCAGGCTGAAGTTCGGCTTGCCGTCGGGCTTGATGGTCTGCTGGCGCAGGTGGTGCAGGGTGGCCAGCTTGTGGCCGTCCTCGGCGTACACCTCCAGGTCGTCGTGGTTGACCTGGTTGGCTGGCCAGAAGCCGAACACGGCGCGGGCCTTGATCAGCTTGCCGTCGATCAGCTTGCGCAGGATGTCCTGGGCGTCGTTGAACAGGCTGGTGGCGGCTTCGCCGACCACCTCGTCGCTGAGGATGCGCGGGTACTTGCCGGCCAGGTTCCAGGAGACGAAGAAGGGCGTCCAGTCGATGTACTCGGCCAGCACGTTCAGGTCGATGTCCTCCAGCACCTTCACGCCGGTGAAGGAGGGCACCGGCGGCTGATAGCCGGCCCAGTCGAACTGCGGCTTGGCGGCGATGGCCGCCGCGTAGCTCAGGCGCTCGGTGCGGGCGCTGCGGTTGGCGGTGCGCTCGCGGACCTCGGCGTACTCCTCGCGCAGCTTGCGCGCGTAGTCGGGCTTCATTTCCTTCGACAGCAGGGTGGTGGCCACGCCCACCGCGCGCGAGGCGTCGGTGACGTAGACCACCGCGTCGTTGCTGTACTGCGGGTCGATCTTCACCGCGGTGTGCGCCTTGGAGGTGGTGGCGCCGCCGATCATCAGCGGCAGGCTGAAGTTCTGCCGTTGCATTTCCTTGGCGACGTGGACCATCTCGTCCAGCGACGGGGTGATCAGCCCGGACAGGCCGATGATGTCGCACTTCTCGGCGATGGCGGTCTGCAGGATCTTCTCCGCCGGCACCATCACGCCGAGGTCGACGATGTCGTAGCCGTTGCAGCCCAGCACCACGCCGACGATGTTCTTGCCGATGTCGTGCACGTCGCCCTTCACTGTGGCCATGAGGATCTTGCCCTTGGCCTCGGGCTTGTCGCCTTTCTCCGCCTCGATGAAGGGGATCAGGTGGGCCACCGCCTGCTTCATCACCCGGGCGGATTTCACCACCTGCGGGAGGAACATCTTGCCCGAGCCGAACAGGTCGCCGACCACGTTCATGCCGCTCATCAGCGGGCCCTCGATGACCTCGATGGGGCGCGCGCACTGTTGCCGGCACTCTTCGGTGTCTTCGACGATGAACGCGGTGATGCCCTTGACCAGCGCGTGTTCCAGGCGCTTGTCCACCGGCAGCGCGCGCCATTCCTCGTCCTCGACTTCCTTGGCGGCGCCGTCGCCCTTGTACTTGTCGGCGATCGCCAGCAGGGCCTCGGTGCCTTCCGGGGTGCGGTTGAGGATCACGTCCTCCACCGCGTCACGCAGCTCCTTCGGGATCTCGTCGTAGATCTCCAGCTGGCCGGCGTTGACGATGCCCATGGTCAGGCCGTTCTTGATGGCGTAGTAGAGGAACACCGAGTGGATGGCCTCGCGCACCGGGTTGTTGCCGCGGAACGAGAAGGACACGTTGGACACCCCGCCCGAGCTCAGCGCGTAGGGCAGGTTGTCGCGGATGTAGGCGCAGGCGTTGATGAAGTCGACCGCGTAGTTGTTGTGCTCCTCGATGCCGGTGGCCACGGCGAAGATGTTGGCGTCGAAGATGATGTCTTCCGGCGGGAAGCCCACTTCGTTGACCAGGATGTCGTAGCTGCGCTGGCAGATTTCTTCCTTGCGCGCCTGGGTGTCGGCCTGGCCGGCCTCGTCGAAGGCCATCACCACCACCGCCGCGCCGTAGCGCTTGCACAGCCGGGCGTGGTGCTTGAACTGCTCGACGCCTTCCTTCATGGAGATGGAGTTGACGATGCCCTTGCCCTGGATGCACTTGAGGCCCGCCTCGATCACTTCCCACTTGGAGGAGTCGATCATGATCGGCACGCGGGAGATGTCCGGCTCGCCGGCGATGAGGTTGAGGAACTTCACCATCGCCGCCTTGGAGTCGAGCATGCCCTCGTCCATGTTGATGTCGATCACCTGGGCGCCGGCTTCCACCTGCTGCAGGGCGACTTCCAGGGCCTCGGTGTAGTTCTCCTCGCGGATCAGCCGGGCGAACTTGGCCGAACCGGTGATGTTGGTGCGCTCGCCGACGTTCACGAACAGCGAGCTGCGGTCGATGGTGAACGGCTCAAGACCGGACAGGCGGCAGGCCCTGGGGATTTCCGGGATCACCCGCGGCGGGTACTTGGCCACCGCCTCGGCGATGGCCTGGATGTGCGCCGGGGTGGTGCCGCAGCAGCCGCCGATGATGTTGAGGAAGCCGCTGGCGGCAAACTCCTCGACCACCACGGCCATTTCCGCCGGGGTCTCGTCGTATTCGCCGAAGGCGTTCGGCAGGCCGGCGTTGGGGTGCGCGGAGACGTGGGTCCCGGCCTTGTTCGCCAGTTCCTCGAGGTAGGGGCGCAGGTCCTTGGCGCCGAGGGCGCAGTTCAGGCCCACGGAAATCGGCTCGGCGTGGCGCACCGAGTTCCAGAAGGCCTCGGTGGTCTGCCCCGACAGGGTGCGGCCGGAGGCGTCGGTGATGGTGCCGGAGATCATGATCGGCAGCTCGAAGCCGAGCTCGTCGTAGACGCCCTGCACGGCGAAGATCGCCGCCTTGGCGTTCAAGGTGTCGAAGATGGTCTCGATCAGGATCAGGTCGGCGCCGCCCTCGATCAGGCCGCGGGTGGCCTCGGTGTAGTTCTCCACCAGCTCGTCGAAGGTGACGTTGCGGTAGCCGGGGTCGTTGACGTCCGGGGAGATCGAACAGGTGCGGCTGGTCGGGCCCAGCACGCCGGCGACGAAGCGCGGCCGGTCGGGGGTCTCGGCGGTCTTGGCGTCGGCCACTTCGCGGGCCAGGCGCGCGCCCTCGACGTTCAGCTCGTAGACCAGTTCTTCCATGCCGTAGTCGGCCTGGGACACCTGGGTGGCGTTGAAGGTGTTGGTCTCGAGGATGTCGGCGCCGGCGTCCAGGTAGGCTTTCTCGATGGCCTGGATGACGTCCGGGCGGCTGAGCAGCAGCAGGTCGTTGTTGCCCTTCACGTCGCTCGGCCAGTCGGCGAAGCGCTCGCCGCGGTAGTCCTCTTCCTGCAGCTTGTAGCTCTGGATCATGGTGCCCATGCCGCCGTCGAGGATCAGGATGCGCTCCTTCAGGGCTTTCTGCAGGGCTTGCTGGCGGGCGGCACGATCGGACATGGGAACTACCTGGAAACGGCTGTGGCAAAGGGTCGCTGATGATAGCAAACCTGCAGGGGATTTGAGCTGACCGGGCTTTTACATGAGCGCAGTTCATGTTGTACCGGCCATCGGTTGGCCGCAAAAGCCCGCGGAGCCGCTAGAATCCGCCTATTCACGAGGTAGGGAGTTACCGATGTCCTTGCGCGCATCCTTTGCGTTGACCATTGCGTTCATGCTGCTTTCAGCCGTTGCCCAGGCAGCCGGCATTTCCTACAGCAAGGACATACAGCCGATCTTCACCGACAAGTGCGTGGCCTGCCACGCCTGCTACGACTCGCCGTGCCAGCTCAACCTGAGCGCCGCCGAGGGCGCCCAGCGCGGCGCCAACAAGCTGCCGGTGTACGACGGCACCCGCACCAAGGCCCAGGAAACCACGCGCCTGTTCCTCGATGCCCACGGCGCCGACGCCTGGCGGCGCAAGGACTTCTGGTCAGTGCTGGACGCCCGCGGCGGCCAGGCGGCGCTGATGCAGCGCATGCTCGACCTCGGCCAGGCCCACCCGCTGGTGCCCAACGCGAAGATCCCCGAGGGCCTGGACCTGTCGATCAACCGCAGCAACCAGTGCCCGACGCCGGACAGCATCGACGAGTTCGTGCAGAAGAACCCGCGCAGCGGCATGCCCTTCGCCGTCACCGGCCTCAGCGCCCAGCAGTACGCCACCCTGAAGCGATGGCTGGCCGAGGGCGCGCCGGTGGACGAGCAGGCCTGGCAGCCCGGCGCCGGCGAGGCGCGGCAGATCGCCGAATGGGAGCGCTTCCTGAACCAGCCCGGCGCCCGCGAGAGCCTGGTTTCGCGCTGGCTCTACGAGCACCTGTTCCTCGCCCACCTGTATTTCGAAGAGCAGGGCGCGCCGGGGCACTTCTTCCAACTGGTGCGCTCGCGCACGCCCAGCGGCCAGCCCATCGACCCCATCGCCACGCGGCGGCCCAACGACGACCCCGGGGCGGCCTTCTACTACCGCCTGTGGCCGATCCAGGGCGTGATCGTGCACAAGACGCACATCACCTACCCGCTGAGCCCGGCCAAGCTGGCGCATACCCGCGAGCTGTTCTTCGCCGACGCCTGGGCGGCCGACAAGGTGCCCGGCTACGGCCTGCAGCACCGCGCCAACCCCTTCGAGACCTTCGCCGCTATCCCGGCGCGGGCGCGCTACCAGTTCATGCTGGACAACGCCGAGTACTTCGTCCGCACCTTCATCCGCGGCCCGGTGTGCCGCGGGCAGATCGCCACCGACGTGATCCGCGACAACTTCTGGGCGATCTTCCAGGATCCGGCCCACGACCTCTACGTCACCGACCCGGCGTACCGGGCCAAGGCCACGCCGCTGCTGGGCCTGCCCGGGCAGATCGACGACATGGGCCAGATGCTCCAGCAATGGACCAGCTACCGCGACAAGCGCAACGAATACGAGGCGCTGCGCCTGGACGCCTACGAAGAGGCCGCGGCGCCGACCTGGGCGGACATCTGGCGCGGCAACGACAACGCGCTGCTGTCGATCTTCCGCCAGTACGACAGCGCCTCGGTGCGCAAGGGCCTGATCGGCGGCGTCCCGCAGACGCTGTGGTGGATGGACTACCCGCTGCTGGAGCGCACCTACTACCAGTTGGTGGTCAACTTCGACGTCTACGGCAACGTCTCGCACCAGGCGCAGACGCGCCTGTACTTCGACCTGATCCGCAATGGCGCCGAGCAGAACTTCCTGCGCCTGATGCCGGTGGCCGCGCGCAAGCACCTGCTCGACGACTGGTACCAGAACAGCGGCCGGCTGAAGATGTGGCTGGACTACCAGAACCTCGACAACGACGCGCCCACCGGCCTGGACCTGCCGGAGAAGGGCGCCAAGAACGCCTTCGCCGTGCAGTTGCTGAGCCGCTACGCCAGCCTCGATGCGCGGCCCGACCCGATCAACCTGTGCCAGGACGGCGGCTGCTACCGGCGCAGCGTCCCGCGCCCGCTGCAGGACGCCGAGCAGGCCTTCAGCCGCCTGGTCAGCCGCCCGGCGGCGGGGCTGAAGGTGATCGAGCAATTCCCCGAGGCGACCATCCTGCGCGTCGAGCTGCCCGGCGGGAAACGCGAGATCTACACGGCGCTGCGTAACCGCGCGCACAGCAACGTCGCCTTCATGCTCGGCGAGTCGCTGCGCTACCAGCCGGGGCTGGACACCCTGACCATCTACCCGGGCGTGCTCTCCAGCTACCCGAACTTCATGTTCGACCTCAAGGCGGAGGAGGCCGGCGACTTCGTCTCGGCGCTGGAGCGCGTGCAGAGCCAGGAAGACTTCGACAAGGTGGTGGAACGCTGGGGTATCCGCCGCAGTAACCCGCAGTTCTGGCGCTACTTCCACGACCTCGACGCCTACCTGCGCGAGACCGAGCCGGTGGAGGCGGGCATCCTCGACATGAACCGCTACGAGAACCTCTGACGGCTGACCCTGTGGGAGCGAGCTTGCTCGCGAACCCAAGCCCGCAGCGGGGCTGTTCGCGAGCAAGCTCGCTCCTACAGGGAGGGGCATCCGGCCAACTGCGAATTATTCCTACTAAATTGGTAGGGCTTTATCCGGGGCGGGCGAATGGCGTAAACTGCCTCCACGTTTGCGAGGAGTTGCCATGAGCGCCATCACCATTACCGAAGCTGCCCAGGATTACCTGGCCGAACTGCTGGTCAAGCAGGACACCCCCGGGATCGGCATTCGCATCTTCATCACCCAGCCGGGCACCCAGTACGCGGAAACCTGCATCGCCTACTGCAAGCCGGGCGAGCAGAAGCCGGAAGACACCCCGATCGGCCTGAAGGACTTCACCGCCTGGGTCGACGGCATCAGCGAGCCCTTCCTGGAAGACGCCGTCGTCGACTACGCCACCGACCGCATGGGCGGCCAGCTGACCATCAAGGCGCCGAACGCCAAGGTGCCGATGGTCAACGAGGACAGCCCGATCACCGAACGCATCAACTACTACCTGCAGACCGAGATCAACCCCGGCCTGGCCAGCCATGGCGGCCAGGTGAGCCTGGTCGACGTGGTCGAGGACAACATCGCCGTGCTGCGCTTCGGCGGCGGCTGCCAGGGCTGCGGCATGGTCGACATGACCCTCAAGGACGGCGTCGAGAAGACCCTGATCGAACGCATCCCGGAACTGAAGGGCGTGCGCGACGTCACCGACCACAGCAACAAGGAAAACGCCTACTACTGAGTGGTGGGTGTTTCGGCAAAACAGCCGCCCTTCGGGGCGGCTTTTTTGTGCGCGTGGTTCCGCGAATCGCGCCGGAATGGCCGGCTATCGCGGACAAGGTCCGCTCCTACGGGGGAGAAATACCGTGCCCCCGGCGACCTGTAGGAGCGGGCCCTGCCCGCGATTCGCGCGCAGGGCGCGCTCCTACAAGGGAATGGTGCGGGTGGGGCGGCGTAGGAGCGGATCTCATCCGCGAATCGCGCCGGGATGTCCGGCCATCGCGGACAAGGTCCGCTCCTTGTATGTCGACGACCCGCCATAACGGCGGGTAGTCTCCGGCTGATCACCGGAAGGAAGACCAGGAAGACGTGTCCGCTCCTAGGCTACGAGCCTGCACTGTAGATAGTCTCCTGCCTTCCCAATCCACTCGTGAGTCCGAACGGTATCTGGAGCCCCACCCGGTGGTAGCTCGCATAGGCAAGGTTGGATGGAGTGGAGTGCTGATGATGTAAAGCTGTAAGAGGTAGCAGGAGTTATGGCCATCGTAGTGGGCGTGGATATCGCCAAGAAAACTTTCGACATTGCGGTTCTG
>NZ_FOLS01000072.1 GCF_900112375.1 Pseudomonas citronellolis
TTGAACCACTACCAGTACGTGCCTAACCCGACGGGGTGGGTGGATCCGTTGGGGTTGTCTGATGTATGTCCACAGCCAGTAAACGGTGGTACATGGAAATTTAATCCCGATGTAGATATTGAATTAAGAACTGCTCCTGGGACCTCCTATCAGCAAATGACTGCTGGCTTAGATGAGGCATTTAAACGAACCGGAATTCCTAAAAGTGAATTTGAGGTTACTAAATGGGGAAAGGATCAATATGGTAAGTCATTCCCCACTGAATGGCGCGTTTTAAAAGGAAAAAATAGAGGGGCAGAGGTTAACATCGATAATCCATCTCTAGTGGTGAGTTCTGATGGGCCACGAAATCCACATATAGGTTATCAAACCCCAGGGAAAAGAGGTGAGGGAGGGGCCGTAAGAGGTCATGTACTGGTATCTCGTGTTCCAGTTTCACGTGCAAGGATAGGAGTGCAGCAGTGAATTATCTCGAGATCGAAATAGATGAAGAAATTGAGAGGCATGGTTTCTTGGTAAGTAAGTTAAGGGAGGGGGAGCTTCGGTCCTTGATTTCCTTTTTGAATACAAGGTTTTTTGAAGGGGGTGAGGGGCTTGACTCTTCTAAAATGTGTGTAACTAGTAAAGAACATGATCCGTTCTTTTGGAAAAAAATTAAGCATTTAGGATGGGAAGGGGCAGTGTTGGTAGTCTTCGATATTAGCTGGCATGGATGGAGGCTTTCATCAATCGAGCAAGTTGAGTTGCTGCTTTCCGAAACAACCGGATATCCATTCTGGCTGGCAAACTCCAATGGGTGTGAATTGATATTCTTTGATGATCATGATTGCGTGAGTAGATCAGTTGTTAACATTTAGAATGTAATTATAAATTTCTCTGCAATAGTGTTTGGCGTATATTGCGTCTCTCTATTTTTATCCTTTTTAGGGAGCTCAGGTTTTAATGCTACTCCTGTAGTATCCAACGGTCTGATGCTATGGTGGCTGATTGGTTTGGTTGAGTTTTACTGGGATTATATAAGAGTTGGCGAGGGGGTTTTTAATAAGTTTTTAATAGGGTGGGAAAATTAATAACTACCTTCCAGGGAGAGAATTATTTTGGAGTATTATGGTGCGTCTGAGGATGAGAGGAAGGTTGTTTCCTCGCTCCTAGGTTTGAAACTGACTGAAATGGGACAGGATTGGGAGTTTACGCTCTCCGATGCTGATTTAATTGCACCTGCAATAAATATTCTTTTGAAGCGTGAAGAAGATTGGGGAGTGAGAGCAGCAGTCGCGTGCATTATGATATCTAGTTTGTATGAGTATTATCGTGACAAAGGAGAGAGTCACCCTCTCCTTTCTGATGCGTTGATTGCGCTGCGGAAGGACGAAAGTATATTAATTGCAATGCTGGATTTTTGGAAGAGCGGTGGGGGAAGTAAATATATCATTGATATATTGAAGGATTGACTTCTTGGTGGTTTTATATGCCTTGAATATAAGGATTTCACGTTCGACGCAAGACTAGCGTGGCTGCACTTACGGGGGGATATTCTAATATTTCAATTTTTCGAGACCTGCAAGAACGGAGTTATTTAAATCACTCGATATTACGCCTAGAGTAATGTCACCTGCTTAGAAGTGGCGGGAATTGACAGCATACCGCGATTCCTGGGGTGGTACAGCCTGCACTCCAACCGGCATCGTTACTACAATCCCAACCCGGCCGTTTCCTGACCCCGGACCCGATCAAGCTGGCGGGTGGGTTGAACCACTACCAGTACGTGCCTAACCCGACGGGGTGGGTGGATCCGTTG
>NZ_FOLS01000039.1:0-26622 GCF_900112375.1 Pseudomonas citronellolis
CGGCGGCTTGCTGCCGCTGGCGGCGCTGCTGGTCAACGCGCTCAATGCCGAGAGCTACCTGGCGCAGGCCCATGCCCTGGAGCGGATGGATACCCAGCGCCGGGCCGAGAGCATTTCGGCCACGCTCTATGCGGGAGCGGCATTGGTGGCGGTGGTGCAGAATTGGGTGATTGTTGGGCGGGGGGTGCAGGAATTTACCTTGACCAAAGGCCAATTTTCGTTTGTTGCGCCAACTCTGACGCTGTTTGGTGGGTTTGTAGGTGGGCTGTCATTTGGCGCTGCTTCCCACGAATACAAGTCGCTTGAGCTGCAGCTACAGAATGCCCAAAACAGCATTGATCCTTGGCTGGAAATCCGCCGGCTAGCGGTGGCTGGCCAGATAGGCGCTTATGGTGCTCAGGCTGCGCTAGGGTTGGGACTGACCGGTATGCGCCTGTTCAATCGCATCGATACTCCCACAGCTATCCGCCGCTTCCGCCTGGGCATGGGGCCGATCAATCTGTTGCTGCTCGCATTGGGCGGAGTCTACCTTTTTGCATGGTGGCGGCAATCCACACCACTGCAGCAGTATCTGGCCAACTGTTGCTGGTCCAAGGCTCGCGCCGGCAATACCGATCCCATTCCCGCCGAGCAGCAGCAACGGGAGTTCGACCAGTTGCTGATACTGCTTTACCAGCCACGCGTCAGCGTGGACAGCAAGTCCCAGCGGGTGCCCGGCTCCCTGGGCGACACCGTCAGCCTGGAAGCCATCCAGCGCCTGACCATCGACTTGCCGGGTGCCGAGCCGTCCAGTGTCGAACTGGACCTGGGCCTGATCGGCAGTCCCGTACCCGACCACTTCCGCATGCTCCGCAGCAACGACCTACCGAGCCTGGATATCGGCGATCTCTGGCTGGAGCGCAGCCAATGCACCTGGATACCGTCGGATCAAGGCCAGGGCCTGCGCCTGAGCGGCACCTTCCGCCAGGCCCAGGTGCGTCTCTCGCTACGCCTGCGCTACCGCAACCCACTGGTGGATCTGGCCGGCATCACGACCATCGGCGGAAGACAGGGCGTGGCCTATGTCCTGACGGCGGAAATTGCACCGATTGTCCTACGCCCCAGCGAACCCACCCCGGAACTGGATCGTGCACAAACCTACCGCCTGACCGGCGAGAACCACCTGCATCCCAAGGAGTCTCGATGACGCTTCCCCCCGCCGGCAGCCAGAAGAAGGGCTTCCTCTCCCGCGAGGACTACCTGGCGCCACCGGCCATTCCCACCGGGCAGCCCCCAAGGGATGTACTTAATACCATCTGGCGCAAGAACGAGGTGTTTCTCGATATCGGCCAGTACAGCATTGGTTCGTTTGTGATGATAGTTTGGCCTTTAATATTGTTATTTTTCCTGATCAACGACATGCCATCTCTGGATGAGTCACAGGAAATACAAGTGCTCTATTGGTTTGGTTTCTTCTGCTTTGTTGCTTTTCCTATTCTCATATTGCTTTATGCATTGATTCAATCACCTCCTCCTCCCACCCGTTTTAACCGCCAACGCCGCGAAGTCTGCGTACCACAGAAAGACGGTAGTTACTGGATAGTGTCCTGGGAAAGCGTGGTGGCGCAGGCCATTGCCATGGACTCGGTGGGACGCCATGGCAAGACCACCCAAGGCATGCTGGTGGTGGGCTTCAAGAACCCGGACCCGAATGCGAAGGAAGGCGAACGGGATTGCAGTATGGGATTCAGTTGTGGTGGCGGTACTACGGCGATGTGCCTGTGGGAGTGTATTCGCAGTTATATGGAGATCGGTCCCGAGGCGGTGCCTAAATGCCATTTCGAAGGAGAGAAAACCGGTAGAAGTCTGCTGGGTTGGTTCTTGAGCATCATGGGCGATGCCATTCGTTCCCTATTGAAGGGAAACGTCAAGTCCGCGCTCAAGGACGTTTTCTTCACCTTCTTTCTAGGCGCTCCGCTAGGTTTTTATCTACAGGAGCGAAAGCTGATCCCCCCTCCCGATCTGACCGACCCCGCCATAGTCGAATGGTCCAACCCCCTGCCACCCGAACAATGGGCCAAGCGTTCCCCTGAGTGGGACGAAGCCATTCGCCAACGTGAGGCTGAGTTGGCGGGAGAGGTTGCGACATGACGCTTCCCCCCGCCGGCAGCCAGAAGAAGGGCCTGTTCTCCCGCGAGGACTACCTGGCGCCACCGGCCATTCCCACCGGCCAGCCCCCAAGGGATGTGCTTAATACCATCTGGCGTAAGAACGAGGTGTTTCTTGATATTGGCGAGTACAGCATTGGCTCAGCGGTAATGATAGTGATGCGTTGATACGAGATTTGATAAGTACGGACTCGTCAGCCCATAGGCGCCTTTTGGGCACTGCTCGTCGAAAGCTACAAGGCCAACAAAGGCCGTAACTATCTTGGGTGCAACGATGTTGCAGGCATAGTGGGCAGCATTCTTCTTGCTCCCATGTTCGCCATCCAGAAGTTCACCTACGACATCGCCGCCAATGGCCCGAACGGGTCCGCGAGCGGCTGCGCACCGACGGCCCCACTACCCGATTGATCGATCTGGAGCGAGAGCGGGGTTGGATGTCTGAAACGCGCCACCCTGGCGCGCCAGCGCTTTCCGCCCCGCTCAGCGCTCCGCCAGCTTCAGGTTGCGCGCATACCACGGCCGCCGCGGCGCGCGCTTGAGCCAGCCCTTGCGCTCGTCGTCTTCGGTGAGGATGACGCGCAGCGCCAGCTTCATGGTCTCCACGTCCAGGGCCACGTCGCTGCTGCTCGCCTGCAGGTCGGAGAGGCCGCAGCCGTGGGTGGACGGGCCCAGCCAGGGGTCGTCGATCTCCACCCAGCGGCCGCGGGCGAACCAGGGCATGCCCAGCACCTCGGCGCGGCGCACCTCGCCCGGGTGGAAGCGCTCGTGGGCGCGGAACCAGTCCTCGATGCGGTCGTCGATCCAGCCGTGGAAGCACCAGAACACCGGGTTCACGTGGGACGAGAAGGGGTCGCCGAGGAAGTCGTTCTCGCGCAGGAACCAGCGCGGCGCGAAGTCGGCGTAGTTGCGGTCGGTCATCAGCGGCGCGCCGTTGGACGGGTCGCGCGTCACGCTGGCCCAGCGCATGTGCAGCCAGTCGTGCATGCCCAGTTCCAGCTCCGAGCCGAACTGGCCCAGGGTGAGCTTCGCCAGGTAGGCCGGGTCCTGGTACTGCGACTCCCAGACCTGGAAATTGCCGTGGTAGGCGTCGGCACTCTTCAGGCCGTGCAGCCACTGGCTGTATTCGTCATCGTCCACCGCCACCCAGGCCGGCGGCACCGAGCAGCCGTCGGCGTTCTCGAAGTAGCGGATGAAGCCGGCGCGGTCGTATTCCAGCGGCACCGCCGGTGGCGGCAGGCGCTGCCAGGACGGCAGGTTCTGCAGCGAGCGGGCCTTGGCCAGCATGCGGCGGTGCATGAAGAGGAAGTCGATGCCCGAGGCGTTGCGGTCCTTGTGCCGGCCGCGCGCGTCGCGTTCGGCGTCCAGCGGCCCGGGCTGCCAGCCCACGCCGCGCAGTGCGTTGCGCTGGGCCTCGTCGAGGTGGTGCCACTTGTCCCGCGAGGCATGCCAGAGCTGGTGGAACAGGCGGTGCTGCGGCGACACCAGCCAGGCCAGCAGCGCCTCGTTGAGCGGCAGGCGCTCGCGGGCCAGGGGAAAGGGCTGCTTCCTGGCGACGAAGCGGCAGTCCTGCTGCGGCAGGGACAGGTCGCGGTCCAGGCGCTGCAGGCGGCCGCTGAGGGTGCCGTCGCCGGCATTCGCGAAGTTGTCCCACACCTCGTCGAACACGGCGCTGCATTCGTGGCTGGGCGTGTTGCCTTCGCCCAGCAGGCGCCAGCGGATGTTCGCCGAGCTGGCGCCGACCAGGTCGCCGAGCACCCGGTAGCGCGGCGGCTCCGTGCCGCGCAGGCGCTCGGGGGTGTCCAGCCAGCCGATCAGCCCGCGCCCGCGGGGGCCGCAGTCGAGGACCAGTTGCAGGCCTTCGGCGGGCAGGCCCGGCAGGCCGAGCCCAGGGTCAAGCAGGCGCAGATCCCAGATGCCGCGCAGGCGGTCGGCCAGGCGCAGCTCGGCGCCGGCGCTGGTTTCCAGGCTGGCTTCGCCGGGCGTCTCCGGCTCCCGCGCGTCCAGCTCGCGGCGTTGCAGTTCGCGGTAGCCGAGGTAAGCCACCGTCGGCAACGCCGCCGCCCCCGTCACTGCCAGGGCCGCCATGAAACCGCGTCGAGAAACCGTCATCGTCCGTCCTGTGTCCGTCGCCAAGCAGGCTGTACCGAGGCTAGAACGGTCGGCCCGGCGGCAAATTTAGCGGTGCGCCGGCGCTAAATTTCCGCCCGCACGCCTCGTCCTCCCCCACAGGCGATGCCCTGCCCCGGGCTGCCATCCGACTCCAACGCTGACTGGGACGGCAATGACTAGCACCCGCACGAAAAAGATCCTCTGGCTCACCCTGCCCCTGCTCGTACTGGCCCTCGTGGCGGGCGCCGCGGCCTGGCTGCTGCTGGTCCGCGCCCAACCCTACCCGCGCGAGGTGATGGCCCACGCCGAGGCGCTGCACGAGCGCATCCTGTCCTTCGACAGCCGGGTGACCATACCCCTGGACTTCGGCACCGAAGGCCACGAGGCCGACCGCGACGGCCCCTCGCAGCTGGACCTGGTCAAGGCCGGGCGCGGCCGCCTGTCCGGCGCGGCCCTGGCGATCTTCGGCTGGCCGGAGATGTGGAGCGGCCCCGACGCCCCGCACAAGCCCACGCCGGGCTTCGTCGACGAGGCGCGGCACCAGCAGGAAATCCGCTACAGGATTCTCACCGGCATGGTCCGCGACTTCCCCGAGCGGGTGGGCATCGCCTACACGCCGGAGGATTTCCGCCGCCTGGCCATGGAAGGCAAGTTCGCCATCGTCATGAGCATGCTCAACGCCTACCCGCTGGGTGACGACCTGTCCCAGCTGGACCTGTGGGCGGCCCGCGGCATGCGCATGTTCGGCTTCAACTACGTGGGCAACAACAGCTGGTCCGACTCCTCCCGCCCCCTGCCCTTCTTCAACGATTCGCCCGACGCCCTCGGCGGCCTCTCGCCCCTGGGCAAGCAGGCGGTGCAACGGCTCAACGACCTGGGGGTGATCATCGACGTCTCGCAGATGTCGACCAAGGCCCTGGAGCAGGTCGCCGCCCTCAGCCGCGCCCCCATCGTCGCCTCGCACTCGGCGCCGCGCGCCCTGGTGGACATCCGCCGCAACCTCAGCGACCACGAGATGCAGTTGATCAAGGACAGCGGCGGGGTCATCCAGGTGGTCGGCTTCCCGGCCTACCTGCGCCCGCTGAGCAAGCCCACCCTGGAGAAGCTCGACGCCCTGCGCGCGCGCTTCGACCTGCCGCCGCTGGCCGGCCTGGACTTCGCCCTGATGCCCGGCGACCCGGTGATCGCCATCTGGCCGGAGAAGAAGTTCGGCGAATACGCCAGCAGCCTCTACGGCATCCTCGAAGAAGAACCCAAGGCCGGTCTGGCGGACTTCGTCAACGCCATCGACTACACGGTGAAGAAGGTCGGCATCGACCACGTCGGCATCAGTTCCGACTTCAACGACGGCGGCGGCCTGGACGGCTGGAAGGACGAGAGCGAAATCCGCAACGTCACCGCCGAGCTGATCACCCGCGGCTACTCCGACGCCGACATCGCCAAGCTCTGGGGTGGCAACTTCCTGCGCGTATGGGGCGAGGTGCAGAAGCGCGCCAAGCCGCCCGTCGCCACCCGCTGACCCCGCGCCAAGGACCCTCCATGAACGACCGCCGTACCTTCCTCAAGCAGGCCGGGCTGCTCGCCGCCAGCCTGCCCCTGCTGCAGACTTCCGACCTGGCTCTGGCCGCCACCGCGCCGGCCGGCGAGGACAAGTGGCAGGCCTTGCGCCGGCAATTCGACCTTGCCCCGGACTACCTGCACTTCGCCAACTTCCTGCTGACCTCGCACCCGCGCCCGGTGCAGCAGGCCATAGACGCGCTGCGCGCGCGCTTCAACGCCAACCCCGGCGAGGCGGTGGACTGGGACCGCGAGGAGGTCTGGAAATACGAGGACGAGGCGCGCGCCTGGGCCGGCCGCTACTTCGGCGTCAAGCCGGCGCAGGTGGCCCTCACCGGCAGCACCACCGACGGCCTCGCGGCCATCTACGGCGGCCTGCTGGTGGCGCCGGGCAAGGAAATCCTCACCTCCAGCCACGAGCACTATTCCACCTACACCACCCTGGAATACCGCCACAAGCGCATGGGCACCCAGGTGCGCAAGATTCCCCTGTTCAAGGACCCGCACCGGGCCTCAGCCGACGAAATCCTCGCCAGCATCCGCCGCAACATCCGCCCCGAGACGCGGGTGCTGGGCATGACCTGGGTGCAGTCGGGCAGCGGCGTGAAGCTGCCGGTGCGCGAAATCGGCCAACTGGTGGCCGAGGCCAACCGCAACCGCGATGCCGCCGAGCGGATCATCTACGTGGTCGACGGCGTGCACGGCTTCGGCGTGGAGGACGCGAACTTCGCCGACTTCGGCTGCGACTACTTCATCGCCGGCACCCACAAGTGGCTGTTCGGCCCGCGTGGCACCGGCGTCATCATCGCCCGCGAGGAGCAGCTGCAGGACCACCTTGTGCCGAGCATCCCCACCTTCACCCGCGCCGACAGCTTCGGCACCCTGATGACCCCCGGCGGCTACCACGCCTTCGAGCACCGCCTGGCGCTGGGCAAGGCCTTCGAGCTGCACCTGCAGCTGGGCAAGGCCGACGTCCAGGCGCGCATCCACCAGCTCAACGGCTACCTCAAGCAGCGCCTGGCCGAGCACACGAAAGTGCGCCTGGTCACGCCGACCAGTCCGGAACTCTCCTCCGGCTTCACCTTCTTCCGCGTCGACGGCCGCGACTGCGACGCCGTGGCCCGGCACCTGATGGCGCACAAGGTGATCAGCGACGCCGTGGACCGCGACGTCGGCCCGGTGGTACGCCTGGCGCCCAGCCTGCTCAACGACGAGGCGCAGATCGACCGGGTGATGGACATCCTCGCCCCGCAGCTCGCCTGACCCGCTTCCCACTTCACGAGAACCGCCATGCACGCATTACCGCCCCTGGCCCTGGCCACCCTGCTCCTGGCCGCCCCCACCGCTTTCGCCGCCGAGGCGCACAAGCCGGGCGCCGTGTTCAAGGACTGCAAGGACTGCCCCGAGATGGTGGTGCTGCCCGCCGGCAGCTTCACCATGGGCACCCCGGACGACGAGACGGGCCGCCAGCCGGACGAAGGCCCATTGCACACCGTGACCTTCGCCCGGCCCTTCGCCATCAGCCGCTACCAGGTCACCGCCGCCGAGCTGGACGCCTACCTGAAGGCCACCGGCGTGCGCCTGGCCAACGGCGACACCCGTCCCGGCCGCGAATGCATCGCCGGCAAGCCGCGCTACAAGCAGGGCCCGCGCCAGCCGGCGGTGTGCGTCGACTACGAGGACGTGAAGCGCTACGCGGCCTGGCTGTCGAAGAAGACCGGCCAGCATTACCGGATGATCAGCGAAGCCGAACGCGAATATGCCGCCCGCGCCGGCAGCGCCGGGCCCTTCCCGTTCCCCTTCGACGAAGGCAAGGACTACAGCATCGCCAAGCACGCCAACACCTACGGCGCCTCGGACGGCTACAACTTCACCTCGCCGGCGGGCAGCTTCCCGCCCAACGCCTTCGGCGTGTACGACATGCACGGCAACGTCTACGAATGGGTCGCCGACTGCTGGCACGACAACTACGACGGCGCCCCCAGCGACGGCAGCGCCTGGATCGACAGCGACTGCAAGCTGGTGCAGATCCGCGGCAACGACTGGGGCGAGGCGCCGATCTTCTCCCGCTCGGGCAACCGCAACAATGCCTACAAGGACGTACGCGGCGACTGGATCGGTTTCCGCGTCGCCCGCGAAATCTGAACCGCCGTCCCACCGAAACAGCGAGGAAATGGGAACCCCTATGACCCAGCCCAAGCCCGGCGCCCTGCGTGAACTACTCGTCCGCCTGCGGCCCTTCCGCGTCCTCATGACCGCCGCCATCGTCCTGGGCATGCTCGGCGGCCTGGCCATCACCCTGCTGCTGGCGCTGATCAACGATGCCCTGCACGCCAGCGACGGGCTCAGCCAGGGAATGCTGGCCGGCTTCGCCGCGCTGTGCCTGCTGGCCCTGGGCAGTTCCATCGCCTCGGACATCGGCACCAACTATGTCGGCCAGCACGTCATCGCCAGCCTGCGCAAGACCCTCGGCGAGAAGGTGCTGCTGGCGCCCATCGAGCAGATCGAGCGGTTCCGCAGCCACCGCCTGATCCCGATCCTCACCCATGACGTCGACACGGCCAGCAACTTCGCCTTCTGCTTCGCCCCGCTGGCGATCGCCTTCACCGTCACCCTTGGCTGCCTGGGCTACCTGGCCTGGCTGTCGCTGCCGATGTTCGCCCTGACGGTGCTGGCCACCGCACTGGGCACGGCCATCCAGTACGTGGCCCGGACCCGCGGCATCGAAGGCTTCGAGACCGCGCGCAATGCCGAGGACGAACTGCAGCAGCACTATAACGCCATCGTCGGCGGCGCCAAGGAACTGCGCATCCACCGCCTGCGCCGCCAGCGCATGTTCCGCCAGCGCATCGAGCACACCGCCGACCACATCTGCAACACCCACATCCGCGCCATCAATACCTTCGTGGTCGCCAAGGCGCTGGGCTCGACGCTGTTCTTCGTGGTTATCGGCCTGGTGCTCGCCGTGCAGAGCCTCTGGCCGCTGGCCGAACCAGGGGTGCTCAGCGGCTTCGTGCTGGTGCTGCTGTACATGAAGGGGCCGCTGGAGTACCTGGTGGCCACGCTGCCGGTAATCAGCCGGGCGAACATCGCCTTCCGTCGCATCGCTGACCTGGCCGAGCAGTTCTCCTCGCCCGAGCCGCACCTGCTGCTCAACGACGCCGAACAGCGCCCGCAGGCGGTACACAGCCTGGAGCTGCGTGACGTGTACTACGGCTTCCCGCCGGTGGACAGCCAGCCACCGTTCACCCTGGGCCCGGTGAACCTGTCGATTCGCGAGGGCGACATCGTCTTCATCGTCGGCGAGAACGGCGGCGGCAAGACCACCCTGATCAAGCTACTGCTGGGCCTGTACGCGCCGCAGCACGGCGAGATCGTGCTCAACGGCCGGTCGGTGGAGGCGCACGAGCGCGATGACTACCGCCAGCTGTTCAGCACCATCTTCGCCGACTACTACCTGTTCGACGAGCTGCTGCAGGCCGACCCTCAGGCTGCGCAGGCCGCCGGGCGCTACCTGGAGCGCCTGGAGATCGCACACAAGGTGAGCATCCGCGACGGCGCTTTCAGCACCACCGACCTGTCCACCGGCCAACGCAAGCGCCTGGCTCTGCTCAACGCCTGGCTGGAGGAACGCCCGGTGCTGGTGTTCGACGAATGGGCCGCGGACCAGGACCCGATGTTCCGCCGAATCTTCTACACCGAGCTGTTGCCGGAACTGAAGGCGCTGGGCAAGACCATCATTGTCATCTCTCACGACGACCGTTACTTCGATGTCGCCGACCAGTTGGTGCGCATGGAATATGGCCGCGTGGCCAGCCAGCGCGTCGCCGCGACCACCGAATGACCTGCCTGCGATAGCGAGCCCCCGATGAACGACACCCTCGACCTCGACGACGACCTGCTGGCCCTGCTGCTGCACGAGGACGCCGACGACACGCAGCGCATCGCCCGCCGTAGCCTTGCCCAGGCGCCGCTGACCTTCGCCCAACGGCGTATCTGGATGCAACAGCAACTCGACCCGGACAGCCCGGCCTACAACCTGCCGCGGGCCCTGCGCCTGCGCGGCCCGCTCGACCGCGAGGCACTGGAGCGCGCGCTGAACGCCCTGCTGCAACGTCACGACGTGCTGCGCAGCCGCTACAGCGAGGAAGACGGCGAGCCGGTCCAGTGCCTGTGCCCCGAGTTCCGCCTGGCGCTGCCGCTGGAGGACCTCACCGCGCTGCCGGCCGACTGGCGCGCGGGCGCGCTCGCCGAGCGCATCGGCAAGGACGCCAACACTCCCTTTGACCTGGCCGCGGCGCCTCCGATCCGTAGCCGTCTGCTGCGCCTGGACGCGACCGAGCACGTGCTGTTGCTGAACATGCATCACATCCTCTCCGACGGCTGGTCCAACGAGATCATCGTCGCTGACCTGATCCAGGCCTATACCCAGGCCAGCGCCGGGCAGCCGCAGGCGCTACGCCGGCCGGAGATTCAGTACGCCGACTACGCCGCCTGGCAGCGCCAGGACTACCCGGCCAGCCCCACCTGCCGCGCCAGCCAGGAGTACTGGCGCGCCTATCTGCAGGGCCTGGAGAGCAACCTCGACCTGCCCACCGATTTCCCCCGTGCCCGCGCCCGCGGCGCCGCCGCCGGCCGCGTCGCCCTGCGCCTGTCGGCGGCGCAGCTGCAGGGGTTCAGGCGCTTCTGCCAGGAACAGGGCCTGCCGCCCTTCGTGCTCGCCCTCGGCGCCTGGCAACTGCTGCTGTCACGGCACTGTGGCCAGCAAGACTTCTGCATCGGCGTGCCCGGCGCCACCCGTGGCCGCGAGGAGCTGCAGGAACTGGTCGGCTACTTCGTCAGCACCCAGGTGTACCGCGCGCGCGTCGATCCATGTATGCCGGTGCGCGACTTCCTGCAGCGCCTGCGCGCGGAGTCCATGGCCTGCCTGGAGCACGCGGAATGCCCGCTGGAACTGGCCCTCGACGACCGCCAGCTGAAACTGGTCAACGCCCACCCGGTGCTGTTCGACTGGCGCGTGGCGCGCCCCGGGCGCGACCACCTGTACCTGGGCGAACTGGAGGTGGAGCTGCTGGGCACCAGTGCCGACGAGGCCAAGTTCGACCTGTCGCTGGACGTCGACTACGCCGACGACGGCCTGGAAGCTGTGTTCGAATACCGCCGCGAACTATTCTGCGCCGGACGCATCGAGCGCCTGGCCGAGCACTGGGGCAACCTGCTGCAGAGCATTGCCGAACGGCCGCTGGCGCCTTGCGGCGAACTGCACTTCCTGTCCGCGGCGAACTGGCAGCGCACCCTGCTAGCCGCGGCGCGCAACCAGGATCAGCACCCCTATGACGACTGCGTGCAGCGCCTGTTCGAACGCCAGGCGCGGCGCACGCCGAACGCTCCGGCGCTGATCTGCGGCACGCAGCGGCTCGACTACGCCGAGCTGAACCGTCAGGCCAACCGCCTGGCGCACCGCCTGATAACCTGCGGGGTCGGCCCCGAGGTGACGGTGGGCATCGCCGTGGAGCGCTCGGCGGAAATGATCGTCGGCCTGCTGGCGGTGCTCAAGGCTGGCGGCGCCTACGTACCGCTGGACCCGGAATACCCCGCCGAACGCCTGGGCTGGATGATTGAGGACAGCGACCTGAAGCTCATCCTCAGCCAACGCCACCTGCTACCGCGCTTGCCGCTGCCGGAGACGCTGGCGGTGGTGCTGGTGGACGAGGAACTCTCCGACGCCCTCGCCGAGCACGACCCGCCGTGCCGGGTGCTACCGGCCAACCTCGCCTACCTGATGTTCACCTCCGGCTCCACCGGCCGGCCCAAGGGCGTGGCCATCGACCAGCAATCGCTGGCGCGGCACGCCCAGGTGGCCCGCGAGTTCCTCGACGTGACCGCCGAGGATCGCGTGCTGCAGTTCGCCACCTTCAACTTCGATGCCTTCGTCGAGCAGCTCTACCCGGCGCTCACCTGCGGCGCCTGCGTGGTGCTGCGCGGCAACGAACTGTGGGACAGCGAGCGCTTCCACGCCGAACTGCTGGACAAGCGCATCAGCATCGTCGATCTCACCACCGCCTACTGGAACCTGCTGGTCAACGACTTCGCCAGCGGCGGCCCGCGTGACTACGGGCGCCTGCGCCGGGTCAACGTCGGCGGAGAGGCGATGCCGGCCGAGTCGCTACAGGCCTGGAGCAAGGCCGGCCTGGGCCACGTCACCCTGCTCAACACCTATGGCCCAACCGAGGCCACCGTCAGCGCCACCCTGTTCGACTGCACCGAGCTGGCCGGCGGCGAGGCGCCGCGCATTCCCATCGGCCGCGCCCTGCCGGCGCGCGCGCTGTACGTGCTGGACAACGCCGGCCAGGCCGCCGCGCCGGGCGTGGTGGGTGAGCTGATGATCGCCGGCGACCTGCTGGCGCGCGGTTACTGCAAGCGCCCGGCGCTGACCGCCGAACGCTTCCTCCCCGACCCCTTCTCCAAGCACGGTGGGCGCATGTACCGCAGCGGCGACCTGGCCTCCCAGGACACCTGCGGCGTGCTCGAGTACGTCGGACGTATCGACCACCAGGTGAAGATCCGTGGCTTCCGCGTCGAGCTGGGCGAGATCGAGGCCTGCCTGCAGGAGGACCCGCGCCTGCGCGCGGCACTGGTGGTCGCCAACCAGGCAGCCAGCGGCGCGCAACTGGCCGCCTACGTGGTGGCCGAGCCGGAGCACGACGCCGACACGCTCAAGGCGCAGCTGCGCGAACACCTGCGCGAGCGCCTGCCGGCGTACATGCAGCCGGCTTTTCTCTGCGTGCTGGAACGTTTCCCTCTCTCGC
This sequence comes from Pseudomonas citronellolis, assembly GCF_900112375.1. GTDB lineage: Bacteria > Pseudomonadota > Gammaproteobacteria > Pseudomonadales > Pseudomonadaceae > Pseudomonas > Pseudomonas citronellolis. The sequence continues at coordinate 12,623 of NZ_FOLS01000039.1, forward strand.
CCAACGGCAAGATCGACCGCAAGGCCCTGCCGGCGCCCGGCAACGACGAGCTGGAACGCAGCCAAGTAGTGCCGCGCTCGACCCTCGAGCGCGAGGTTGCCGGCCTTTGGGCGCAGACACTTGGGCTGGAGCGCATCAGCGTGGAAGACAACTTCTTCGAGCTGGGCGGCCACTCCATCCTCGCCCTGCAACTGCTGGCCAGCCTCAAGCGCCAGTTGTCGATCAAGGTGGCGCTGGCCGAGCTGCTGGCCAACCCCAGCGTGGCGCAGCTGTGCGCTTTCATCGCCAACCGCGAGGCCGGCAAGGGCCAGTGCCTGGTGTCGCTGAACGCCGCGCCGGCCTCGGCGCCTCAGTTGTTCTGCCTGCACCCCAGCGGCGGCGTGGTGTTCTGCTACCAGCCGCTGGCCCGGCGTCTTAAGGACGAGGTGCGGGTGCACGGTCTGATGTACCAGGGCTACGCCGGCAGCGACGGCCAGCGCCAGGGCTGGGCGGAGATGGTCGAAGACTATTGCCGGCGGATCCGCGAAGCGCAGCCGCAGGGGCCCTATCACCTGCTCGGCTGGTCCCTCGGCGGGCCCATCGCCATGGACATCGCCGCGCGCCTGGAAGCCCAGGGCGAGCAGGTGGCCTTCCTCGGTCTGATCGACGGCAGCGTCCACGCCCGCGACTACCCGCGCGACCTGGTGCGGCGCAACCCCGGCGACGACGGCGAGATCCGCCCCGGCCAACAGAGCGAACTGGAGCGCGCCGCGGAGTTCTTCGGCCTGCTCTACCCGCACCTGGCCGAGCGCACCCGGCAATTCCTCCGCGAGCACCCCGCGGCCGAGATGAAGGCCTTCCACCAATGGGCCGCCGGGCTAACCAGCGGCACCGGGGAGGACGACCTGGCAGCGGCCCTGGAGGGCATCAAGGAAGAGATCATGGCCTCCAACGCCTACGACATCCACGACCAGTTGGTGGCCAGCTTCGAGGACTTCCACCTGCCGCGCCTGGCGGTCCGGCCCAGTTGCTGGTGGTCCACCGACCACAAGTCGGCGCAGGAGATATCCTTCCTCGAGGGCCTGATCGGAGGCTGCAACCACGAGGGCCGCCTGGCCCTGTCGGTCCACTCACCGCTGCCCCATGCCAGCATGGTGTTCCACGCCGAGCTGGTGGAGTCGGTGCGCGAGGCGCTGCTCCGCCAATAACACCTGCCTTGCGCGGCGAGGGTGATTACCCTGCAGCTCGTGCGCGGTTGACGCCCAGCCCCCTCCTCTCCCGCCACAGGAAAGGGGCTGGAGTCCGACGCGGGGCAATCCGCTTCGCGAACCACTCGTCCCTGCCGGGCGGGCAAGGTGGCAGGGACGGATGGCCGCGGGCTTCACAGGTCAAGAGAGCCTCCCCGAGCTTCGCGGTTACAGCGGCCTCCATGCCCTCTCCCGAAAGGTTTCCGGACCAAGCAGCCACCAGGAGGCAGCCTCGCGAGCAAGCCCGCGCCTGCTGAGCTGGATGAGCGAGGCTTTCGGGGCGGTGCTGCCAGCGCCCATGAAAAAGCCCCCGCGAGGGCCGGCATCATCCGGTCTCTGCGGGGGCTTGCCCGGGGAAGGGCGGGTTGGCGGTGCGGCTCAGAGTTCCGGCGTGTATTTCACGCTGAACATCACGTTGCGCGGGTCGCCGTAGTAGTTGTTGTAGTCGATGGTGTTGTACGCGGGCACGTAGTATTTCTTGTCGAACAGGTTGTTCATGTTCGCTGCCACCGTGATCTCGTCGCTCAGCTTGTACGCAACCCGCGCATCCCAGATGGCGTAGCCGGGCAGGTCGAACTTGTGGTCGTACGAGGTAGTGCCGCTGACGGCAGTGGTGCCCAGGCCCAGGGACACGCGGTTCCAGTCACCCGGCAGGGTGTAGTCGCCCCACAGCTTGAGCTGGTGCTTGGGCGTCCAGGTACTGAACACCTTGTCCTTGTAGTCGTTGTCCTTGAGGTACTTGGTGGTGTTGTAGACATAGCCGGCCATCAGCTGCAGTCCGGTCAGCACCTCGCCGCTGATCTGCGCTTCCAGGCCCTGGCTGCGCACCTTGCCCGAGGGCTTGGAGCAGTACCAACCGTCACAGTCCATCGGTCCGCTGAGGTCGAGCACCGCGCGATTTTCCTGATCGTAGCGGAACAGCGCCACCGAAGTGTTGACCGCGCCATCGAGCAGTTCGCCTTTCAGGCCCAGCTCATAGTTGGTACCGGTGATCGGCTCAACGATGGAGCCGGAGGCGGTGCGACTGGTCTGCGGCTGGAACACGTCGGTGTAGCTGGCGTAGACCGACCACTGCGGGTCCAGCTCGTAGACCAGGCCGGCATAGGGCGAGACCTTGCCGGTGCTGGTGGTGGTGGATTCGCTGCGCCCGGTGTGGGCGAAGGTTTCGGCGCCGTAGGTGTAGTCGTACCAGCTGGTGCGTGCGCCGAGGATCAGCTTCAGCGGGTCGGTCAGGTTGATCGACCAGCGGCTATAGAAGCCCTTCTGCTCCACGTCGTAGTCAGTCAGACGGCCCAAGCCGCGGCTGGCGAGGTCATAGATGTCCGGCATCGGCCGGTGGTGGTCGACGTTGGAGGAGTCGGCGCCGAAAGTGGGGGCACGTGCCCAGCGGTCATCGGTCTTGATCCGCGAGTAGTTGGCGCCCAGAAGAAAGGTCTGCTCGAAGCCCAAGCCGGTGAACTGGCCGTCCAGATACAGATCCAGGCCCTTGCTGTGAGTAGTGAAGTCGGTGCTCCAGTCGATGTAGGTGTTGTCGGTGGAGCCATCGGTGGGCAGCGCGTCCCACAGCGCCTGGTAGGTAGCGCCGTTGTGCTCGCTCATGTACACGCTGGAACCCTTGATGCGCCAGTCGTCGTTGAGCCGGTAGGTGGCGTCGAGGAAGACGCTGGTCTGGTCGTTGTCCGAACGGTTCCAATCGGCGCCGACGTAGGTGGAGCGCGACCAGTCGGGGTTCCCACCATCGGCGTAGCGCGGCAGGCCGAGCATCGGCGGACGCGAATGGCCCTTCTGGTTGGCCACACCCACCCCGACGGTGAAGTCCGGGGTGAAATCGTAGTCGACGGCGCCGTAAACGGTCTGGTTCCAGCCGCGCACATAGTCGATGAACGAGTCGCTGTCGTTGTAGCTGACCACGGTACGGCCACGCAGGGTGCCGCTCTCGTTCAGCGGACCGCCGGCGTCCAGCTGCATGCCGTAGCGGTCCCAGGAGCCGGCCTTGCCGGTCAGGCTGACGGTGGCCTTCTGCTGGCCGCGCTTGCGCACGAGGTTCAGCGCCCCGCCCGGGCTGTCGCCGCCCTGCAGCAACGCCGCCGGGCCGCGCAGCACTTCGGCGCGGTCGTAGAAACTCAGGTCCTCGGTCAGGTAGCTGCCCAGGGAATAGGTGTTGCGCGGGATAGGCACGCCATCGTACTGGATGGTGTCGATGCTGAAGCCGCGGGAAAAGATGAACAGGCCCGAGCCGGGCGACTTGGTGGCGGTCAGGCCGGGGGTGCGGTTGACCAGGTCGGAGATGGTTTCGGTGTTCTGGTCATCCATCTGCTTGCGGGTCACCACCGTCACCGACTGCGGGATGTCCTTCAGGCGCTGCACGCCCTTGCCCAGGGACACCGCGCCAGAGGTATAGGAGTTGCTGCCCTCGGTGGTGGCGTTGAGCGTACTGGAACGGATGGTGGTGGCGCCCAGGTCCAGTCTGTCGGCGCCGGGGCGGGTAAGGATCAGCATGTCGCCCTGGAAGTGGTAGCTGATGCTGCTGTGCCCCCCCAGCAGCCGCGACAGTGCCTCGTCGACGCTCATACGGCCCTTGACCGTGCCGCTGCGCAGGCCTTCCAGGTCGACGGCGTTGTAGATCACCTGGGTGTTGCTCTGCTCGCCGAACTGCTGCAGTGCCTGGCGCAGTGGCTGCGCGGAGATGTCGAAGTTGATGTCGGCGGCCCACACCTGCGCCGACAGCGGTACCAGGCAGGCCATACCTAGGCCTGCGACGTGCCCGCGGGCACCGACGGCCCTGGCGGTGATCAGGGCCCTGAACAAGGGTTTCAATTGATTGACTGCTGGCATTTGCATTCTCTGCTTGTCGTTGTAGCCGAAGGTAGGTCGCACCTTCGCCCCCCTTTGATCCGTGACCACCCCGCGTGCCTGTGCAAGCGGATCCCCCGGACACGGCAGGACGTGCCGCCCGCGCCCTGGGAGGGCGCCGGCAAGTGCTCGCCGATAGAACGTAGCCACGCTCGGCGGATTTACCCCTGAAGCCAAAAATAAGGCGAATAGCCATCATTTGCGCCATGTGTCTGGCAAAGACGACGGATCGATAGCGATCGGACAAGGAAAAACGCCGCCTCCCACACGGGGAAACGGCGTTGGTGTCGGCTCATGGGGTAGCTGACTCGGTACCGATGCGAATGCCCTGCCCGCGTGGTGAGAGGGAACGGCGCCTACGCCAGCGCGCAGGCGCCTGGTCGGCTGTCAGGCGGGCGCCTGCCCGGCGCGCGCGCGCTCCTGCAGGCGGGCCTTCTCCTCGGGGCTCATGGCGTCCAGCTGCAACCTGGCGCGGGCCAGCCTGAGCAACTGGCCCGGCGTTGCCTCGCGGTCGCGCAGCCGCTGGGCGAGACCGGCGACGCTGGGGTGCTCGAACAGGTCCGCCGGCTGGATCTCGCACTTCAGAGCATTGCGTATCCCCGCCACCAGCTTGATCACCAGCAGCGAGTGGCCGCCCATCGCGAAGAAGTCCTGTTGCACGCCCAGCCGCTCCCGGCCCAGCAAGGCGGCCATCCGTGCGGCCAGCCATTGCTCGAGGGGATCGGCGGGCGCCACGTACTCTTCCGTTTCGCTGGCGCACAGGCGCTGCAGGGCCTGGCGGTCGAGCTTGCCGTTGGGCAGACGCGGCAGCTGCGTCAGGGAGCGCACCTGGCGGGGCACCATAGCCGCCGGCAGTCGCTCGGCCAGCTGTTGCCGTAGCACCGTGGCGTCGTCGGCGGCGTCCCGCAGCACCACGAACGCCGAGGTCCCCTCCTCGCCATCGGTACCGGGCAGCACCACTGCCTCGGCGACCGCTGGCAGGCGCAGCAGCTCGCTTTCGATCTCAGTCAGGTCGACGCGGAAGCCGCGAATCTTCACCTGCTGGTCGCGCCGGCCCTGTAGCTGCACAGCGAGGTCCGGACGGTAGCGCGCCAGGTCGCCGGTGCGGTACAGGCGCTGGCCGGGGTGGAAGGGGTCCTCGACGAACGCCGCCGCGCCCTCCCCGCCCAGGTAGCCACGACACAGCTGCGCGCCACCCAGGTAGACCTCGCCCAGCACGCCGACCGGTGCCAGGCGCAGCTGTTCGTCGAGCACGTAGACACGGTTGTTGGGCAGCACCCGGCTCAGCGGCGCGACCTCCTCGTCGCCGTGCAGCGGGTGCACCATCACCCCTACGCAGGCCTCGCTCGGGCCGTAGTGGTTGAACAGGCTGCTAGCCGGCGCCTCGGCGCGCAACCGCCGCAGCAGCGCCGGGGCGCAGGGCTCGCCGCCCAGCACCAGGGTCGTCGGCATCGCCAGCGGCTGGTCGTCGAGCAGCGCGGCCAGGTGCGAGGGCACGATCTTCAGGCAGTCGATGCGACGCTCGGCGAGGAAGGCGGCGAAGCGCCGCGCGTCGCCCATGGTCGCCTCGTCCGCCACGTGCAGAGCGGCACCGTTGTAGAGCGCGCCATACAGCGTGGTGTTGCCCAGATCGGCCGCCACCGAGGAGCTCAGCGCGAAGCTGGCGCAGCGCTCCAAGCCCAGTACCTCGGAGGCGCCGGCCACGTAGTTGAGCAGTTGCCCGTGCTCTATCACTACCCCCTTGGGCGTGCCGGTGGAACCGGAGGTGAACAGCACATAGGCGACGTCGTTCGCCGCCACCTCGTGGGCCGGCGGCGCTGCCGCGGCCGGCGCCGCCAGCAGTTCCTCCACCGTGCAGACGTGCAGACCATCCGCCACCAGCGGCTCCGCGCCCAGCACTACGCTGGCGCCGGCCTGGCGGATCAATTGCAGTTGGCGGGCCGGCGGCCACTGCGGGTCGAGCGGCAGGTAGGCGGCACCCAGGCGCCAGGCCGCGAGGATGCCGCCAAGCAGCGCCACCGAACGCGGCAGGGCCAACGCCAGCGTGGCGCCGGGGGCCACGCCCAGACGCTGCAGACCGGCGGCCAGGCGTTCGACCAGCGCGGCCAGTTGCGCATAACTCAGTGACTGGCTGGCATCGCTGACGGCAAGGGCCTCGGGCGTCTGCTGCAGCCAGTGGGCGAACCGCTGCGGCAGCAGCTCGGCGCCAGCAGGGGTGGCCGGCGGGTTGATGGCGTGCAGGCGGCGGGCCTGCGCCTCTTCCAGCAGCGGCAGGCTGGCCAGGGGCGCGGTGGGCTCAGCCAACGCGCCCTGCAGCAGCACCAGGTACTGTTCCTGCAAGGCCAGCAGAGCGTCGGCCGTATAGTGCCCGGTGTCGCTGCGCAGGATCAGGACCTCGGGCACGCCGTTGGCGTCCAGCTGCAACTGCAGCAGCAGTTCGAAGCCATCTCCCGCGGCGTCTTCCTCGTGCGCCTGCCAATCCAGGCCGCCGCCACTGGCCGGCGCGGCGCGACGGCGGCTGGCGAAGCCCAGGGCCGGGCCAGCCAGCGCATCCGGCGCCCAGTATTCCTGCCAGGCGCGGTGCGCCTCCAGTTGCTCGGCCAGCTGCGCTGCCAGGCTGGCGGCGCCGGCCTGCGGCTGCGCGGTCAGTTGCAGCGGCAGGGTGCGCTCGAACACCCCGGCGGCGCCGGCGAAGTAGTCGTAGTCGTGGCGCGCGTCATGCCGCACCCCGACCAGCAGTCGCGGGGTACCGGCTATGCGTGCCAGCAGCGCCCACCAGACGGCCTGCAGCAGCATCTCCGGCTCCTGGCCACTGGCGCCCAACGCCTGGCGCAGCGCCTCGGACAGGGCCTTGCGCAGCGCCGCGGGCGCACCGGCCTGGCCACACCGGTACGGCAGGCGGCTGCCGGCCAGCGCCTCGGCACCGCCCTGCAGGTGCGTGGTCCAGTAGGCGCGGGCCTCGGCGGCATCCTCGTCGAGGACCACCTCGGCGCGCCAGGCCAGGTACTGGCTGAACGGTCCGACCTCTTCCTCATCCGCCTCGGCATCCTCGCCGGCGTAGAGCGCAGCCAGCTGCGCCGGCAGCGCGGCAAGGCTGGCCGCGTCCAGCAGCAGGCGCGACACGCCCAGCTCCAGGCGCCAGTCCTCGGCGCCACGCTGCAGTAGCAACGCATCGGCCGCCGGCAACGCGTCCAGGCTGAAGCGGCGCGCCAACCAGACGGCGCGTGCGCTCTCGCCCTGCGCCGCGTCCACCTCGGTCAGGAGCGGCGCGACGCTTGCCGGGAAGCGCTGGCGCCAGCCGTGGTAGCCCGGCACCCGGCACAGGACGGCGGCCAGCGCCTGCTGGCGCTCGGCCAGGCGCGCCAGGGCGCCGCGCAGGCGCTGCGGGTCCAGCGTACCGCGGATCTCCAGCGCCAGACGCAGGCTGGCCTGCTCCCAGCTGGGCTGCTCCGGCAGGGCGGCGGCCAGGGCCTGCTGCTCCGGGGTCAGCGCCAGGCCGATGTCGTCGATCAGTTCAGCGGCGCTCATGCCTGGGCCTCCAGGGTGTCGGCGGCCGACGCGGCGACGGTGCGCTCGCGCAGGTCCTTCTGCTCGTACATGTCGCCCATGGCGACGACTATCTTGCGCGGCCCCTCGTAGGGATCGCGGGCGTGGGCGGCCAGCATGTTGTCGAGCAGAATCACGTCGCCCTTCTGCCAGTCGAAGCGCACCGCGCAGGCCTCGTAGAGCTCGCCGAGCAGTTCCATCACCGCGTCCTCGATCGGTGTGCCGTCGCCGTAATAGACGTTGCGCGGCATGCGCTCCAGCCCATACATGGCCAGCAGGTCCTCGCGCACGTCCGGGTCCAGGCAGTGGATGTGGTGCAGCTGCACCTGGTTGAAGAAGCTCGCCTCTCCGGTGACCGGGTGGCGGATGATCGCCGGGCCGGGAGTGCGGATCTGCAGCTCGTCGGCCCCCAGCCATTGCCACTGGATGCCCGACTCGCGGCAGCGGCGCTCTACCTCGGCGCGGTCCTCGGTCTTGAAGAAGTGCTGCCAGGGCACGTCGAGCTTGTCGGCGAAGGTGCGCACGTAGAGCAGCCCCTTGGCCTCGAAGCGCTGGCGCAGTTCCTGTGGCAGGCGCTGGTACATCAGCCGGCAGTCCACCACCGGGGTGGCGCCGCCCTTCAGCGAGGGCTGCTCGCAGTAGAACAGTTGCTTGCGCGGCCAGCGGTCCTGGTGCGAGCTTTCGTTGTGGAAGAGGATCATCTTGCGCTCCGGGTAGGGCGTGGAGCGATAGGTGTTGCGCCCGCCCTCTTTCTTCGGCAGGTCGCCATACTGCCCGTAGAGCCCCGGCTGCACTGCCTCGGCGAAGGCCTCGAAACCCTGGATGCCGTCCAGACGGAAGCCGCGGAAGAGGATGCCAGCGTGCTCGGCCAGCTTCTGCTCCAGCAGCGGGCGGTTGTGCCGCGTCCACTCGATGAGGTCGAGCTGGCTGTCGCTCGGCTCCATCAGCAGCGGGAAGCGCTGACCGGGCACCAGCGGCGTCTCGCGCATGCCGGCCGGCTGCACGACGCCACCGGCCGACGCGGTGCCGGCGCGCTTGAGGAACTTGCCCAGCTTGTCGGCTTTGGGCCCCTTTGCGGTGGGCGTGGAAACGCCCGTGGATGGAACGTCGATTGGCATGCTAGCTCCCAGCTTCCTGTCCTGATCGGTGGCGAACTGTTCCAGCAGCGCGGTCCAGGCGCCGAGGAAACGCTGGATGCTGTCGCGCTGGAACAGTTCGGAGGCGAATTGCCAGTTACCCTGCAAACGCCCCTGTTCCTCTTCAACGAACAAGGCCATGTCAAATTTGGAGTGGACCTCCACCGCCGCCAGCGCTTCCACTTCCAAGCCGTCGATGGCGGCCCGTCGCGCCGGCAGGTTGTTCATCACGAAAAGCACCTGCAGCAGCGGGTTCATGCCTTTGAAACGCGGCACCGCGACACTCTCGACGATCATGTCGAAGGGCAGGTCCTGGTGCTCCAGCGCCGCCAGCAGGTCCTGCTGGATCTGCCGCAGATAGCCGCCCAGCGGCAGTTCGTCGCGCAGCCGCGAACGCAGCGGCAGTACGTTGACGAAGAAGCCGATCAGCGCCTCCAGGTCGGTATGCCCGCGCCCGGCCACATCCACGCCGACCACCACGTCGTCACTGCCGCAGAGACGGTGCAGGAACAGCTGGAACGAGCCCAACAACAGGCTGTAGAGGGTCACTCCATGGCGCTGGGCGACCTCGCGCAGGCGCGCGACCAGCGCGGCCGGCAGCTCGAAGCCGAGCTGGCCGCCGGCCTGCGAGGCGCTGGGCGCCCGCGGTCTGTCCAGCGGCAGCGGCAACTGCCCGCTGTAGCCGGCCAGACGCTCGCGCCAGTAGCCGGCCTGCTGTTCGAGAATGCCGGCGGCCTGCAGTTGCTCCTGCCACAGGGAGAAGTCGGAGTACTGCAGTGGCAGCGCCGGCAGTTCGCCGCTCTCGCCGCGTTGAAGGCGCGAGTAACTCTGCACCAGGTCGTTGATCAGCACGCCGAGGGACCAGCCGTCGGAGATGATGTGGTGCATCGAGTGCAGCAGCACGTGCTCGTCGGCCCCCAGGCGCAGCAACCGGGCGCGCACCAGCGGCGCCTGCTCGAGGTCGATGGGCGTGGTCGAAAGTGCGCGGAAGGCCTCGTTCACCCGCACATCGCGTTCGGCCGGGGCCAGCGCCGACAGGTCCTCCAAGGGAATGTCCAGGCTCGCCCGCGCGGCGATCAGCGCCAGCGGGTTGCCCTCCTCGTCCTGGCTGTAGGCGGTGCGCAACACCTCATGGCGTTGGGCGACCAGTTCGAAGCTGCGCCGCAGGTGCTCCACCGCCAGCGGTCCGCGCAGGCGCAGGGCCATGGGCATGCCGTAGGCGGAGCTGCCACCGGAAAGCTGCTCGGTGATCCACAGGCGGCGCTGTACCAGCGACAGCGGCGCGCGAGTCTTGGCGCCGTGGCTGCGCAGCTGCGGCACCGCCGTGGCGGCCCCCTGGCCAGCCAGGCCAGCAATGTGCGCCGCCAGATCGCCCAGGCACGGATGCTCGAACAGGTCGCGCAGGCCCAGCGGGGCGTCCAGCAGCTGGCGCAGGCGCGACAGTACCTGCGTGGCCAGCAGCGAGTGGCCGCCCAGTTCGAAGAAGTTGTCCTCCAGGCCCACCTGCTGCAGTTGCAGCACCTCCTGCCAGATGGCCGCCAGGGCCAGTTCCAACTCGCTGCGCGGGGCCACGTAGGCCTGCTGTGCCTGGCTGGCGTCCGGCGCCGGCAGCGCGCGGCGGTCCAGCTTGCCGTTGGCGGTCAGCGGCAGGCTACCGAGGAACAGCAGGTGCGTCGGCACCATGTGTTCCGGCAGCTTGGCCTTGAGGGCGCCGCGCAGTTGCTCGCGCAGGTCGTCCCCCTCCTCCTTCGGCCTTACGTCCATCCAGCAGCAGGGTCTGCACACCGGGCGCCGCGGGCAGTTGCCCCTGCACCTCAGCCTGGGTCAGCAGCAGGCCGATGGCGCTGTCCTCGATCATGTAGGCCAGGCGGTCCTGCGGATAGCGCGGGTCCAGCGGCACGTAGGCGCCGCCGGCCTTGAGGATCGCCAGCAGGCCGACGACCATCTCCAGGCTGCGTTCCACGGCCAGCCCCACCAGCACGTCCGGGCCCACACCGGCCTCGATCAGCCGATGCGCCAGGCGGTTGGCCCGGGCGTTAAGCTCGCCATAGCTCAGGGCCCGGCCCTGCAAGGTTACCGCCACCGCCTGCGGGCGCAACGCGGCCTGGCGGGCGATGCCCTGATGCAGGCATTCCTCCACCGGGAAACCGCGCAGGTCCGGGTTCCAGGCCCGCAGTACTGCGTCACGCTCGGCCTCGGCCAGCATCGGTAGCTCGCCCAGACAACGCTGCGGCGCCTCCACCATGGCCTGTAACAGCTGCAGCCAATGCCCGGCGATGGTGGCGACGGCGCGCTCGTCGAACGCCGCACGCGCATAGCTGCAGCGCAGCTCCAGGCGCTCGCCCTGGTTGACCAGCACGGTCAGCGGGTAGTGTGTCTGCTCGTGGTTGCTCAATGCCTCGACGCGCAGGTCGGCCGGCGCCTCTTCGTTCAGCGCCTCGGCTACCGGATAGTTCTCGAACACCAGGATGTTGTCGAACAGCGCCTCGCCACCCTGCCCGGCCCAGCGCTGGATGTCGTACAGCGGCGTGTGCTGTTGCTCGCGCAGCTCCAGGTTGAGCGCCTGCACCTGCTGCAGCCATTGCGCCAGGCTCTGCTCGGCGCGCGGGCTGGCGATCACCGGCAGGGTGTTGATGAACAGGCCGATCTGCTGCTCGATGCCGCGCAGCTGGGCCGGGCGCCCGGACACGGTGGCGCCGAAGGCCACCGTGGCCTGCCCGGTATAGCGCTGTAGCAGCAGCAGCCAGGCGGCCTGCACCAGGGTGTTGAGGGTGACCTTCTGCTCTCGGGCGAAGGTGTTCAGGCGTTGCGTCCAGCGCTCGTCCAGTTCCAGCGCGTGGTCGGCGTAGCCCGGCTGCGCCGCCACTTCCGGGGCCAGCACCGCGGCCAGCCGGGTCGGCTCCTCCAGGGCCGCCAGTTGCGGCTTCCAGAAGGCTTCGCTGCGCGCTGCGTCCTGCTCCTGCAGCCAGGCGATGTAGTCGCGGTAGCGCCCACTGCCGCGCGCGACCTCCAGGCCACGGTAGCGTTGCAGTACCTCGCCGAGCAGTTGCGAGTTACTCCAGCCGTCCATGAGGATGTGGTGGTTGGTGTAGATCAGGTGGTAGCGACGTTCACCCGTGCGCACCGCCAGCAGGCGCAACAGCGGTGCCTCGGCCAGGTCGAAGCCCAGCCGTGCCTCGCCCCCGGCCAGGGCGTCGAGGGCCGTGCCCAGGTCAGCGCGGCCGCGCCAGTCGAGCAGGCTGAACGGCAATTCGACGCGCTTGCGCACCACCTGCAGTGGCTGCGCCTGGTGCCACAGGAAGCCGGTGCGCAGGATGGCGTGGCTGTCCAGCGCCGCCTGCCAGGCCTGGCGGAAGCGCTCGGGGTCCAGGCCCTCCACGTCCAGGCGCAGCTGGTTGATGTAGTCGCCGCTGTCCTGCTGGTACAGGCTGTGGAACAGCATGCCCTGCTGCATCGGCGACAACGGGTAGAGGTCTTCGATCTGCCCCGGCGCCAGCGGCAGGCTGTCCAGTTCGGCCTGGGCGAGCCCGGCCAGGGGGAAGTCCGAGGGCGTCACTCCTTGCCCCTGAGCCGAGCAGCAGTGCGCCACCAGCGCCTGCAATTCGTCGGCGTAGGCGTTGGCCAGGGCTTGGATGTCGGCCTCGGCGAAGCACTCGCCGCTGAAGCTCCAGTCGATGGCCAGCGCGCCGGCATAGACCTGGCCGTTGAGGGTCAGCCCGGCGCCAATCGGCGCCCGTGGGTCGCGCTCGGCGCCGGGCGATTCGCCGCTGGGCACGAAGAACGCGTCCTGTTCGGTGGCGAAGCTGCCGTCGAACTGGCCCAGATAGTTGAAGGTGATGTTCGGCTGCGGCAGCGCGGCCAGCGCCGCGCGGTCCGCTTCCTTGCTCAGGTAGCGCAGCACACCGAACCCAAGGCCCTTGTTCGGCACCGCGCGCAGTTGTTCCTTGACGCGCTTGAGCGCTTCGCCCGGCTCACCCGCCGGGCTCAGGCGCAGCGGGAAGACGCTGGTGAACCAACCGACCGTGCGGCTCAGGTCGATGTCGTCGAACAGTGCCTCGCGGCCGTGGCCTTCGAGCAGCACGGCGGTTTCGGGCTGCCCGGTCCAGCGGCAGATCACCCGCGCCAGCGCGGTCAGCAGCAGGTCGTTGACCTGGGTGCGGTAGGCCGCCGGCGCTTCCTGCAACAGGCGGCGGGTAGCCTCTGCGTCCAGTCGGGTGCGTACCGAGCGCGCGTGTTGCAGGCTCTGCACGCCCTCGGGGTTGGCGCCGGGCAGGGCGAGGTCAAGGCCACGCAGCTGTTCCAGCCAGTAGCCGCGCTCGGCCTCCAACGCGCCGCTGGCGGCATGGGCCTGCAGGCGTTCGGCCCAGTGCTTGAAGGCGCTGGTCTTGGCTGGCAGGACGATGGCCTGCCCGGCCTCGGCCTGGCGGTAGGCGCCTTGCAGGTCCTCGAAGAGCACGCGCCAGGACACCCCATCCACCACCAGGTGATGGATCGCCAGCAGCAGGCGCTGGCTGCCATCGTCCAGCTCGACCAGCAGCGCACGCAGCAACGGCCCCTGGGCCAGGTCCAGGCTGCGTTGCGCGGCCTCAGCCAGGGCCAGCAGCGCGTCGGCGTCCGCCGCACGAGCCTGCCACAGCAGTTCGCCGTCGGCCGCCTCCAGCCCCTGGTGCTCGGCGCGCCAGTTGCCCTGCTCTTCGTGGAAGCTCAGGCGCAGCGCGTCATGGTGTTGCAGCACTGCGCGCAGCGCCTGGGCCAGCGCGTCGGCCCGCAGGGGTTGCAGCGCGCGCAGCAGCACCGACTGGTTCCAGTGCTGGCGCTGCGGGATGGCTTCGGCGAAGAACTGCTGCTGGATCGGCAGCAGCGGCGTGGCGCCGCGCACCGGCCCCTGCTCGATGGCCTGCGCCGCGCCTTGTACCGCCACGCTGGCAAGGCCACCGACGGTCTGGTGCAGGAACAGGTCCTTGGGACTGAGGTGGATGCCGGCCTGGCGTGCGCGACTGACCACCTGGATGGAGATGATGGAGTCGCCGCCCAGTTCGAAGAAGTTGTCTTCCAGGCCCACGCGCTCCAGCTTCAGCACTTGCGCCCAGATCGCCGCCAGGCGTTTTTCCAGTTCGCTACGCGGGGCCACGTAGGCCTGCTGCGCCTGGCTGGCGTCCGGCGCCGGCAGCGCGCGGCGGTCCAGCTTGCCGTTGGCGGTCAGCGGCAGGCTACCGAGGAACAGCAGGTGCGTCGGCAC
>NZ_FOLS01000039.1:26632-70871 GCF_900112375.1 Pseudomonas citronellolis
GCCTGGCTGGCGTCCGGCGCCGGCAGCGCGCGGCGGTCCAGCTTGCCGTTGGCGGTCAGCGGCAGGCTACCGAGGAACAGCAGGTGCGTCGGCACCATGTGTTCCGGCAGGACCGCCTTGAGCGCCGCGCGCAGTTCGTCGCGCAAGCCTTCGCATTCTCGACTGGGGACTATGTAGGCCACCAGTTGCGTACCGCCCGGCCCTTCGTGGGGCAGTACTGCCACCTCGCGCACCTGCGGTTGCTCCAGCAGGCGCGCCTCGATCTCGCCCAGCTCGATGCGGAAACCACGAATCTTCACCTGGTGATCGATGCGGCCGATGTACTCGATCACCCCATCGCGACGGAAACGCGCCAGGTCGCCGGTGCGGTACAGGCGCCCACCCTCGCCGGAGAACGGGTCGGCCACGAAGCGCGTACTGCTCAGGTCCGCACGATTCAGGTAGCCCCGCGCCAGGCCGGCGCCACCGACGTAGAGTTCGCCGATGCAGCCCGGCGCCACCGGCTCCAGCTGGGCATCCAGCAGGTACCACGACAGGTCCGGGATGGGCTCGCCGATGGGGCTGGCGGCACCGCCCTCCAGATCGGCCAGGGTGATCGGCCGGTAGGTGACGTGCACCGTGGTCTCGGTGATGCCGTACATGTTGATCAGGCGCGGCGCCTGGTCGCCGAAGCGTTCGAACCAGGGACGCAGCGCAGTGACTTCCAGCGCCTCGCCGCCGAACACCACATGGCGCAGCGCCAGGTCGATCTCCCGCGCCGGGTCGCACGCCACCTGTTGCAGCTGCTTGAACGCCGAAGGCGTCTGGTTCAGCACGGTGACGCGCTCGCGGCACAGCAGCGCCAGGAAGTCCTCCGGCGAGCGACTGATTTCGTGCGGCACGATGACCAGCTTGCCGCCGTACAGCAGCGCACCAAAGATTTCCCACACCGAGAAGTCGAAGGCATAGGAGTGGAACAGCGTCCAGGCATCGTCCTCGCCGAAGCCGAACCAGTGGTTGGTGGCTTCGAACAGACGCAGCACATTGCGGTGCGGCAGCAAGGTGCCCTTCGGCTTGCCGGTGGAGCCGGAGGTGTAGATCACGTAGGCCAGGTTATCGACCGTGGCGCGATTGGCCGGGTCGCTTTCCGGGTAGCCCGCCAGCCAGTCGGCGCCGCCCTCCAGCAGCAGGGTCTGCACACCGGGCGCCGCGGGCAGTTGCCCCTGCACCTCAGCCTGGGTCAGCAGCATGCCGATGGCGCTGTCCTCGATCATGTAGGCCAGGCGGTCCTGCGGGTAGCGCGGGTCCAGCGGCACGTAGGCGCCGCCGGCCTTGAGGATCGCCAGCAGGCCGACGACCATCTCCAGGCTGCGTTCCACGGCCAGCCCCACCAGCACGTCCGGGCCCACACCGGCCTCGATCAGCCGATGCGCCAGGCGGTTGGCCCGGGCGTTAAGCTCGCCATAGCTCAGGGCCCGGCCCTGCAAGGTCACCGCCACCGCCTGCGGGCGCAACGCGGCCTGGCGGGCGATGCCCTGATGCAGGCATTCCTCCACCGGGAAACTGCGCAGGTCCGGGTTCCAGGCCCGCAGCACGGCGTCACGCTCGGCCGCGTCGAGCAGTTCCAGCTCGCCGATGCGCGCCTCCGGGTGTGCCACCATGGCCTGCAGCAGGTTGACCCAGTGCGCGCCGATGCGCTCGGCGCTGGCGGCATCGAACAGGTCGCAGGCGTAGGTCAGCTCGGCGCTCAGGCCCTGGGCGGTCTCGCAGGTGTCCAAGGTCAGGTCGAACTTGGCGGTCCGCACCTCCCAGACCATGTCCTCGATGCGCAGCCCGGCCGGTCCCACGCTGCGCGCGCCGCTGTGGTGCTCGCGCTGGTGGTTGTACAGCACCTGGAACAGCGGCGCATGGCCAAGGCTGCGCTCCGGCTGCAAGGCGTCCACCAGTTGCTCGAAGGGCAGGTCCTGATGGCCCTGGGCCTCGACCACAGCCTGCCGCACCTGCCCCAGAAGGCTGCGGAAGCTTGTTTGCGGGTCGACTTCGGCGCGCAGTACCTGGGTGTTGACGAAGAAGCCGATCAGCCCTTCGGTCTCCAGGCGGTTGCGGTTGGCGATGGGCACGCCGACGCGGATGTCCGCCTGGCCGCTGTAGCGGTGCAGCAGGGCCTGGAACGAGGCCAGCAGGAGCATGAACAAGGTGCTGCCCTCGGCCTGCGCCAATTGCCCAAGGGCCTGTTCCAGCCCGGCCGGCAGGGCGATGCGCAAGCGTCTGCCACGCTGGCTGCGCTGGCTCGGCCGCGGGCGGTCGCCGGGCAGCTCCAGCAGCGGCTGCTCGCCGCCCAGGCGCTCGCGCCAGTAGGTCAACTGGCGCTCGCCCTCGCCGGCGGCCAGCCACTGGCGCTGCCAGGCGGCGTAGTCGGCATACTGGATCGGCAGCTCGGCGAACCTCGGCGCCTGCCCGGCGCTGCGCGCGGCATAGGCCTGCAGCAACTCCTCGACCAGCACCTGCAGCGACCAACCGTCGGCGACTATGTGTTGCAGGGTGAGGACCAGCACCCGGTCCTCGGCCTGGCTTTCCAGCAGCAGGACACGCAGCAAGGGGCCGTTGCGCAGGTCGAAGGGCCGGTGCGCCTCCGCTTCGACCAGGGCGCGCAGCGCCACCTCGTCCGTGCCCGGCGCCAGCTTGCGCTGCTCGATGGCCAGCGCCAGCCGCGGGTGGATCAGTTGGCGCGGCTCGCCGCCGACCTCATCGAAGGTGCTGCGCAGGCTTTCGTGGCGCAGCAGCAGGTCGTCCAGCGCCGCCTGCAGCGCCGCCACGTCCAGCTCGCCGCGCAGGCGCAGCGCCAGGGGGATGTTGTAGGCCGGGTTGTCCGGCTCCAGCTGCCAGAGGAACCACTGGCGCTCCTGGGCGAACGACAGCGCTGCAGCCTCGCCGCTGCGCCGCGGGATGCGCGCTTCGGCCTGCGGCGCCAGCCCGCCCAGGGCGGCAGCGAAGCCGGCCAGGGTCGGCTGTTCGAACAGCAGCCGCAGCGGCGCCTGGACGCCCAGGCGGCGGCGCACCCGTGAGACCACCTGGGCCACCAGCAGGGAGTGCCCGCCGAGGTCGAAGAAGTGGTCTTCACGGCCGATGCGCTGCACGCCCAGCAGTTCGCTCCAGATCGCCGCCAGGGTCTCCTCCAGCTCGCCCAGCGGGGCGCTGAAGGCAGCCTGCGCCAGAACCGCCTCGGGTTGCGGCAGGGCCTTGCGGTCGACCTTGCCGTTGGGGGTCAGCGGCAGTTCGGCCAGGAACACCCACTGCGCCGGCACCATGTAGTCCGGCAGGCCGGCCAGCAGGGCTTGCCTGAGCTGCTCGCGCAGCGCCGGCAGGGCATCGGCCTTGTGTCCGGCCGCCGGCACCAGATAGGCCACCAGTTGAGCGCCGCCGGGGCCGGGCTGGGCCACCACCACAGCGGCGTGCACGGCGTCCTGTTGCAACAGGTGCGCCTCGATCTCGCCCAGCTCGATGCGGAAGCCGCGGATCTTCACCTGGTGGTCGATGCGACCCAGGTACTCGATCACTCCGTCGGCGCGGTAGCGCGCCAGGTCACCGGTGCGGTACAGGCGTTCGCCCAGCCCGAAGGGGCTGGCCACGAAGCGTTCGGCGGTGAGCGCCGGGCGCTGGAGATAGCCGCGCGCCAGCCCCTCACCGCCGATCAGCAGTTCGCCGGCGACGCCTGGCGCGCAAGGCTCCAGAAACTCATCGAGGATGTACAGGCCGGTATTGTCGATGGGTGCCCCCAGGTACGGGCGGCCCTGGGCCGGCACACGGTACTGCGCCGACCAGATGGTGGTCTCGGTGGGGCCGTAGAGGTTCCACAACTCTGGCGCCTGTTGCAACAGGCGTTGCGCCAGCTCCTCGGGCAGCGCTTCGCCGCCGCAGAGCAGGCGGCAGCCGTGCAGCAGCGGCGCACGCTCGCTGTCCAGCAGCATGCGCCAGGTCGCCGGGGTGGCCTGCATCACGTTCACGGCGTGGCGCTGCACCAGGTCGAGCAGTGCTTCGGGGTCCTGCGCGGCGTCGCTGGCGGCCAGCACCACGCAGGCGCCCCGGGCCAGCGGCACGTAGAGTTCCAGGCCGAAGATGTCGAAGGAGAAGGTGGTCAGCGACAGCAACCGGTCGCCCGCCGCCACGCCGGGTTGGCGGGCCATGCTGGCGACGAAGTTGGCCAGCGCGGCATGCCGTAGCATCACGCCCTTGGGCTTGCCGGTGGAGCCGGAGGTATAGATCACGTAGGCGAGGTTCTGTGCCCCGGCCACTGGCGCCAGGTCGCCATCGGCGCGATCCTGCAGCAGCGCGTCCAGGTCGTCCAGCAGCAGGGCCGCGCAAGGCTGCTCGAGGGCGAGCTGTTCAAGTACCTGCTGCTGCGTCAGCAGCAATGCCAGGCCGCTGTCCTGCACCATATAGCGCAGGCGATCGGCGGGGTAGCGCGGGTCCAGCGGCACGTAGGCGCCGCCGGCCTTGAGCACCGCCAGCAGGCTCACCACCATGGCTACGCCGCGCTCCAGGGCGATGCCCACCAATTGCTCGGCGCCCACGCCACGCTCGCGCAGAAGGTGCGCCAGGCGGTTGGCCCGGGCATTGAGTTCCGCGTAGCTCAGGCGTGCCTCGCCGAACAGCAGCGCCGGCTCGTGGGGGGTCAGCGCGGCCTGGCGCTCGAACAGCTGGTGCACGCCCAACTCGGCGGGGAACCCGACCGGCGCCGGGTTGCACTGGAGCAGCAGGGCCTGGCGCTCGTCCGCATCGAGCATCGGCAGTTCGCCCAGGCGCTGCTGCGGGTCGCGCACCAGCGCCTGCAGCAGGTTGCTCCAGTGGCGGCCCAGGCGCTCGACGCTGGCGGCGTCGAACAGGTCCAGGGCGTAGGTGAACTCGGCGCGGATACCCTGCGCCGTCTCGTAGGTTTCCAGGCTCAGGTCGAAGGGCGCGCCGGGCGCCTCCCACGACAACTGCTCCACCACCAGCCCCGGCAGATCGGCCAGGCGCGCGCCATGGCCGGCGACGCCCTGGTGGTTGTACATCACCTGGAACAGCGGGCTGTGGCCGAGGCTGCGCTCCGGCTGCAGCGCCTCCACCAGTTGCTCGAAAGGCAGGTCCTGGTGGGCCTGGGCCTCCACCGCCACGCGCCGCACCTGCTGCAACAGCTCGCGGAAGCTGCGTTGCGGATCCACCTCGGCGCGCAGCACCTGGGTGTTGACGAAGAAGCCGATCAGCCGTTCGGTCTCCACCCGGTTGCGGTTGGCCACCGGGACCCCGACACGGATGTCGCGCTGGCCGCTGTAGCGCTGCAGCAGGGCCTGGAACGATGCCAGCAGGAGCATGAACAGAGTGACGTCCTCGCGCCGCGCCAAAGCCTTGAGCGCCTCGCTCAGTTCGGCCGGCAGCTGCACTGCGCTACGCGCGCCACGGTAGCTCTGGCGCGGCGGGCGCGGTCGGTCGCAGGGCAGTTCCAGCACCGGTTGCACGCCGCCCAGCCGGGCCTGCCAGTAGGCCAGCTGGCGCTCGCGCTCGCCGGCTTCCAGCCAGTGACGCTGCCAGATGGCGTAGTCGGCATATTGGATCGGCAGGTCCGCCAGATTCGCCGTACCGCCCTGGCGGTGGGCAGCGTAGAGGGCGATGAGCTCTTCCACCAGCACGCCCATGGACCAGCCATCGGCCGCCGCGTGGTGCAGGGTCAGTGTCAGCACGTGATCATCCGCCGCCAGGCGCAGCAGACGTGCGCGCAGCAGTGGGCCCTTGCGCAAATCGAAGGGCTGACGCGTCTCGTTTTCAACAAAAGCGGCAATGGCCATGGCCACGTCGCCCACGCCCACCTCGCTCACCGGCAGGTCCACCGACGACTCGGCGAGGATCAGCTGGCGTGCGTGGTCCTGCTCCTCATCCTCGACGAACAGCGTGCGCAATGCCTGGTGCCGGCTCACCACGCCGGCCAGCGCGGCGCGCAGCGCCTCAAGGTCCAGCTCGCCGCGCAGGCGTAGCGCCGAGGGGATGTTGTAGGCCGGGCTGTCCGGCTCCATCTGCCAGAGGAACCACTGGCGTTCCTGGGCGTAGGACAGCGGCAGGCTGTCGAACGCCGAGGCCACCTCGGGAATCGGCAGGTTCGCCGGCGAGACGCCCTCTTCCAGCATCTTCTGCAGGTAGGCCTTGCGCTTGTCGAGCGGCAGGGTGATGAAGCGCCTGGCGATCCTCAGGGCGACATTCATATCCATCAAGCTTCCTCCATTTCGTCAAGCAGGGCTTCCAGCTTGTTCAGTTTCGATGTGTCGACCTGTTCGCCGGCGCCTTGCAGCTGCTCGACGAAGACGGCCAGGGTGGGGAACTGGAACAGCAACTGCGGGGTGAGCTTCAGCCCCAGCTCCAGCTGCAGGCGCGAGACCACGCCGACCGCCAGCAGCGAATGGCCGCCCAGTTCGAAGAAGTGGTCGTCGCGGCCCACGCGCTCGAGCCCCAGGACCTCGCACCAGATGGCCGCGACCTGGTTCTCCAGCTCGCCCTGCGGAGCCACGTAGTCTTCTTGGCGGGTGCTGGCATCGGGCAACGGCAGGGCCTTGCGCTCGACCTTGCCGCTGGGCGCCAGCGGCAGCCGCTCCAGCAACATCAGGTGCGCCGGCAGCATGTATTCCGGCAGGCGCTCGCGCAGGTGCGCGGCCAGGCGGGTGCGCAGGTCCTCGGTGTCGCCGGGCCACGCGCGCGGCACCGCGTAGGCCACCAGCTGCAGGCCGCCGGCTGCGGGTAGCGCCAGTACCAGGGCCCGGGCCAGGGCCGGGTGTTCGCCCAGGCAGGCCTCGATCTCACCCGGCTCGATGCGGTAGCCGCGGATCTTCACCTGTTGGTCGGCGCGGCCGAGGTACTCCAGCACGCCGTCGGCGCTCCAGCGCGCCAGGTCGCCGGTGCGGTACAGGCGCCGGCCGGGAGCGCCGAACGGATCGGGCACGAAGCGCTCGGCGGTCAGCCCCGGGCGGCCGTGGTAGCCGCGGGCGAGCAGTTCGCCGCCCACCGCCAGTTCGCCCACCACGCCTTCGGCCACCGGCTGGCCGGCGCCGTCGAGCACGTACAGGGCGCGCCCGGGCAGGGTGCGGCCGATCGGCAGACTGGCCGGCAGCGCGGCGGCGCCGTTCAGGTAGGCGGCGCAGTCCAGACTGGTGACCGTGACCGTGGCCTCGGTGGGGCCGTAGGTGTTGAGCAGGCGCACGTGCTGCAGCCCGGCTGCGCGCCAGGCCGCCAGGCCTTCCGGCGGCATGGCCTCGCCGCCGCTGTGGACCTGGCGCAGGCGCCCATAGTCGCGAGGGCCGCGCGCGGCGAAGTCGCGGGCGAGCATGCCCCAGTACGCCGCAGTGAGGTACAAGGTGGTGATGCCCAGGTCGAGGATCTGCCGATACAGCGTCTCGCTGTCCCACACCTGTGCGTCGCGCAGCACCACCGAGGCGCCCCGGGCCAGTGGCGGGTAGAGCTGCTCGACGAAGGCGTCGAAGCTGAAGCTGGAAAACTGCAGCATGCGGTCCTCACGGTCGATGCCGTAGAAGTCCGCCGCCACTTCGACGTGGCGGGCCAGGGCCTGGCGGCTGATGGCCACGCCCTTGGGCCGACCGCTGGAGCCGGAGGTGAACATCACGTAGGCGAGGTTGGCCGGCTGCGCGCGCGGCGCCGGGTCATGGGCCGGGTGGGCGGCCCAGGTGGCCTCGTCGTCCAGCGCCAGGCACGCCAGCGATGCCGGCAGCGCCAGGCCGGCCAGCAACTCGGCCTGGCCCAGCAGCAGGCGCAGGCCGCTGTCCTGGATCATGTAGCCCAGGCGCTCGGCCGGATAGTCCGGGTCCAGCGGCACGTAGGCGCCGCCGGCCTTGAGCACCGCCAGCAATGCCACCACCAGCTCCAGGCCACGCTCCATGGCCACGCCCACCAGCACGTCGGGGCCGACACCAGCCTCGATGAGGCGGTGCGCCAGGCGGTTGGCGCGGGCGTTCAGCTCGCCATAGCTGAGTTCGCGGCCATCGAACAGCAGCGCGCAGGCCGTCGGCTGGCACGCGGCCTGCTCGGCGAAGCGCAGTTCGACGTCGCGCTCGTCGGCGTAGCGCCCGGGGTTGTACGCCCAGTCGCGCAGCAGGCGCTGGCGTTGTTCGCCCTCGATGAGTTCGAACTCGCCCAGCGCGGCCTGCGCGCCAAGCGCCGGCATCTGCGCCAGCAGGTGCGTCAGTTGACGGTCCAGGCGCTCGATGGCGGCCGCGGTGAAGTGCGCACGGTCGTAGCCGTACTGCAGCTCCAGGGTGCTGCCAGCGTTGACGCCCAGGCTCAACGGGTAGTTGGTCTGCTCGTGGCTGGCCATGGCGCCGAAGGTCAGGCCTTCGCTGGCCTGTTCCTGGAGCACGGCGGCCACCGGGTAGTTCTCGAACACCAGGATGTTGTCGAACAGCGCCTCGCCGCCCTGCCCGGCCCAGCGCTGGATGTCGTACAGTGGCGTGTGCTCGTGCTCGCGCAAGGCCAGGTTCTGCTCCTGCACCTGCTGCAGCCACTGCCCGAGGGGCTGCTCGGCGCGCGGGCTGGCGATCACCGGCAGGGTGTTGATGAACAGCCCGACCTGTTCCTCGACACCGCGCAAGTCTGCCGGTCGACCCGCCACGGTGGCGCCGAAGGCCACCGTGGCCTGGCCGCTGCAACGCTGTAACAGGAGCAGCCAGGCGGCCTGCACCAGGGTGTTGAGAGTGACTTTCTGGGCCCGGGCGAACTCGGCCAGGTCGCGGGTCCGCTCGGCATCCAGCTCGCAGCGGAACTCGGCGTGGCCGCTGCCACCCAGCTCGCCGGCAACCAGGGCGCGGGCCAGTCGGGTGGGCTCCTCCAGCGGACGTAGCTGTTCGCGCCAGAAGGCTTCATCGCGCTGCGCGTCACGCGCCTGCAGCCAGGCGATGTAGTCACGGTAGCGTCCCGCCGGGCGCCGCGGCTCGGCGCCGTGGTAGCGCTGCAGCACCTCGCCGAGCAGGTGCGCGTTGCTCCAGCCGTCCATGAGGATGTGGTGATTGGTGTAGATCAGGTGCCAGGCATGTTCGCCGCTGCGCACCAACGCCAGGCGCAGCAGTGGGGCGCGACCGAGGTCGAAGCCCTGCTCGCGCTCGGCGGCGGCCAAGCCGTCGAGGGCCTCGGTGAGGTCCGCGCGACCGCGCCAGTCGACCAGGCTGCAGGGCATCTCGACATGGCGGCGGACAAATTGCAGCGGCACCTCGCTGCCCTGCCAGAGGAAGCCGGTGCGCAGGCTGTCGTGGGCGTCCAGCACGGCCTGCCAGGCCTGGTGGAAGCGCTGCGGGTCCAGGCCCTCCACGTCCAGGCGCAGCTGGTTGATGTAGTCGCCGGCGTCCTGCCGGTACAGGCTGTGGAACAGCATGCCCTGCTGCATCGGCGACAGCGGGTAGAGGTCGTCGATTTCGCCGAGGGCCAACGGCAGGTGATCCAGCTGCTCCTGCCGCAGGTGTGCCAGGGGGAAGTCAGAGGGCGTGGCGCCCTGCCCCGGCGCCGCGCAGCAGTGCGCCAGCAGCACGCGCAGTTCCTCGGCGTAGGCGTCGGCCAGGGCCTGGATGTCGGCCTCGGCGAAGCGCTCGCCGCTGAAGCTCCAGTCGATGCGCAACTGCCCGCCATAGACCCGGCCGTTGAGCGCCAGCCAGTTGGCCATGGGCGCGTCGGGGCTCTGGTCGGCGCCGGCGGCCTCGCCGCTGGGCACGAAGAGCGCGTCCTGGGCGGCGGCAAAGCTGGCGTCGAACTGGCCCAGGTAGTTGAAGGTGATGCGCGGCTGCGCCAGCCCGGCCAGCTCGATCTCGCCCTCGCGATGGCGCAGCAGGCCGAAGCCGAGCCCCTTGTTCGGCACCGCGCGCAGTTGTTCCTTGACGCGCTTGAGCGCTTCGCCCGGCTCACCCGCCGGGCTCAGGCGCAGCGGGAAGACGCTGGTGAACCAACCGACCGTGCGGCTCAGGTCGATGTCGTCGAACAGTGTCTCGCGGCCGTGGCCTTCGAGCAGCACGGCGGTTTCGGGCTGCCCGGTCCAGCGGCAGATCACCCGCGCCAGCGCGGTCAGCAGCAGGTCGTTGACCTGGGTGCGGTAGGCCGCCGGCGCTTCCTGCAACAGACGACGGGTGGCCTCGGCATCCAGCTCGGTGTGTACCGAACGGGCATGGCGGTTGGTCTGATCGCCCTCGGGGTTGGCGCCGGGCAAGGCAAGGTCAAGGCCACGCAGCTGTTCCAGCCAGTAGCCGCGCTCGGCCTCCAACGCGCCGCTGGCGGCATGGGCCTGCAGGCGCTCGGCCCAGTGCTTGAAGGCGCTGGTCTTGGCTGGCAGGACGATCGCCTGCCCGGCCTTGGCCTGGCGGTAGGCGCCTTGCAGGTCCTCGAAGAGCACGCGCCAGGACACCCCATCCACCACCAGGTGGTGGATCACCAGCAGCAGGCGCTGGCTGCCGTCCGCCTGAGTGGCCAGCAGCGCACGCAGCAACGGCCCCTGGGCCAGGTCCAGGCTGCGCTGGGCGGCCTCGGCGTGCCGGCGCAACACCTCGTCGCCGGCCATCTCGACCTGGCGCAGCAGCCCCTGGGCCACCTCGGCCTGGTGCTCGGCGCGCCAGTTGCCCTGTTCCTCGCGGAAGTTCAGACGCAGTGCGTCATGGTGCTCCACCACGGCCTGCAGAGCGCGTTCCAGCGCTCCGGCATCGAGGCGCTCACGCACCTCCAGCAGCACCGACTGGTTCCACCAGTGGCGCTCAGGGATGGCCTCGGCGAAGAACGCCCGCTGCACCGGCAGCAGCGGCGTGGCACCGCGCACCGGCCCCTGGTCGATGCCGACGGCGCCACCGAGGCTGGCCAGCGGTGCCAGCTCGGCAATGCTCTGCGCCTGGAACAGCGCCTTGGGGGTGAAGTGGATGCCGGCCTGGCGCGCGCGGCTGACCAGTTGCAGGGAGACGATCGAGTCGCCGCCGATCTCGAAGAAGTTGTCGTCCACGCCCACCTGCGGCAACCCCAGGACATCGGCCCAGATCGCCGCCAGGCGTTTTTCCAGTTCGTTGCGCGGGGCCACGTAGGCGCCCTGTTGCTCCTGCGCGACGGGCACTGGCAGGCCCTTGCGGTCGAGCTTGCCGTTGGGCGTCAGCGGCATGCGCTCGAGGAAAAGCAGGTGCGCCGGCAGCATGTATTCCGGCAGCCGCTCCCGCAGGGCCTCTCGCAGCGCCGTACGGCAGGCCGCCTGGGTATCGCCCGGCGCCGCCAGGGCGGCATCCTGCGGCACCACGTAGCCGACCAGTTGCATGCCGCTACCGCCGCTCTGGGCCACCACCACCGCCTCGCGCACCGTCGGCAGCTCGCGCAGGCGTGCCTCGATCTCGCCCAGCTCGATGCGGAAGCCTCGGATCTTCACCTGGTGATCGACCCGGCCGAGGTAGTCGACCACGCCGTCGGCGCGGCCACGGGTCAGGTCGCCACTGCGGTACAGGCGGCTGCCGGGGGCGCCGAAGGGGTCCGGGACGAAACGCTCGGCGGTCAGCGCCGGGCGCTCCAGGTAGCCGCGGGCCACGGCCTCGCCGCCCAGGTACAGCTCGCCCGCCACGCCGATAGGCAGCGGGTTGAGCTGCGGGTCGAGGATGTAGCCGCAACGATTGCCGATCAGCTCGCCGATGGGCATGTAGGCGGCGCCACAGGGGTCGCCGCGGCGCGCTTTCCAGAGCAGCGGGGTGACCACCGTCTCGGTCGGACCGTAGCCGTTGAACAGGTACTTCGGTTGCAGCGCACGCCAGGCCAGGTCGTAGCTGGTCTGGGCCACCGCGTCTCCGCCGCAGCAGTAGATGCGCACCGGCGGCGGATTGCCGACGCGCTCGGCGTGCTCGGCCAGTTGCTGCATATACACCGGCGGGAACACGGCCACCGTCACCCCGTAGTGGCGCAGCTTCTCGTAGGCCTGTTCCGGCAGCCACAGCTCGTCCTCGCGCACCAGCACCCGCGCGCCGTACACCAGCGGGTGCATCCAACCCTCGTGGGCGCCGTCGAAGGCGAACGACATGAAGTGCATCTCGCAGTCGTCCGGGGTCATTTCGTAGCGCTCGCCGTTGGCCAGGATGTGCGCGGCCAGCGGCCCGTGCTCCACCGCCACGCCCTTGGGCAGGCCGGTGGAACCGGAGGTGTAGATGACATAGGCCAGGTTGCCGCCGGCCAGGTCCGTCTGCGGTTCGTGGTCGGGGCCGGCGTGCCAGTCGAGGTCGCGGTCCAGGGCCAGGCTGGTCAGCCCTTCGGGTAGCGGCAGGCGCGGCAGCAGGCGGCTGTCGCTGAGCAGCAGCTGCGCGCGGCTGTCCTGCATCATGTACAGCAGGCGTTCGCGGGGATACTCGATGTCCAGCGGCACGTAGGCTCCGCCGGCCTTGAGCACGCCGAGGAAGGCCACCACACTTTCCAGGCTGCGTGGCAGGGCGATGGCCACCCGCGCCTCGGGGCCGACGCCACGGGCGATCAGCGAGTGGGCCAGGCGGTTGGCGCGACGGTCCAGCTCAGCAAAGCTGAGGCTGCTGTCGCCGAACAGCAGCGCGGTGGCCTGCGGCGTGCGCCGCGCCTGGTCGGCCACCAGCTGGTGCACCAGGCGCTGGCGCGGGTAGCCGGCGCCGGTCCGGTCCCAGAGCGCACGGAGCTGCCGCTGCTCGTCGGCATCGAGCAGGCCGATGCACCCCAGCGGCTGCTGCGGGTCGGCGATGAACGCCTCGATCAGGTTCAGCCAGTGGCGGTGCAGGCGCGTCACGCCCT
The DNA here is from genome assembly GCF_900112375.1 of Pseudomonas citronellolis. Classification (GTDB taxonomy): domain Bacteria; phylum Pseudomonadota; class Gammaproteobacteria; order Pseudomonadales; family Pseudomonadaceae; genus Pseudomonas; species Pseudomonas citronellolis. Next base: position 39,392 of record NZ_FOLS01000039.1, read on the forward strand.
CCTCGCTGAACAGCGCGCTGTCGTAGCTGTAGTGCAGGCTGAGGCCGGCGCCCAGGCCCAGGGCAACGGTCAGCGGGTAGTTGGTCTGCTCGTGGCTGGCCAGGGCGCCGAAACGCGGGCCCTCGCCGGCGCCGCGCGCCAGCACCTCGGCCACCGGATAGTTCTCGAACACCAGCAGGCTGTCGAACAGCGCCTCGCCGCCCAGGCCGGCCCAGCGCTGGATGTCCACCAGCGGCGTGTGTTCCTGCTCGCGCAGCGCCAGGTTCTGCGCCTGTACCGCCCGCAGCCAGGCCGCCACCGTCAGCTGCGGCGCCGGACTGCCGACCACCGGCAGGGTGTTGATGAACAGCCCGATCTGCCGCTCGATGCCCGGCAGCTGCGCCGGGCGGCCGGCGACCGTGGCGCCGAAGGCCACGCAGTCCTGGCCGCTGTAGCGCTGCAGCAGCAGCGCCCAGGCTGCCTGCAGCAGGCTGTTGAGAGTCACCTGGTGACCCACGGCGAAGCGTTTCAGGCGCTCGGTATGCGCCGGCTCCAGGGTCCATTGCAGGCTGCGCATGCCGGCCTCGCCGGCGCGCGGCTGCGGCGCCGCGGCCTGGGCCAGGCGGGTCGGCTCCTGCAGCTCGGCCAACTGGCCTTTCCAGAAAGCCTCGCTGGCGGCCTTGTCCTGCGCCTGCAGCCAGCCGATGTAGTCGCGGAAGCGCCCGGGGCTGCCGCCCGGGGCACGCCCGGCGTAGCGCTCCAGCACTTCGCCGAGCAGCTGCGCATTGCTCCAGCCGTCCAGCAGGATGTGGTGGTAGGTGTGCACGAGGTGGTAGCGCTGCTCGTCGCAACGCACCAGTTGCAGGCGCATCAGCGGCGGCTGGCGCAGGTCGAAACCGCGCTGGCGTTCCTGCTCGGCGAGCCGGTCGAGGACCACGGCGCAATCGGCGCGGCCGCGCCAGTCCAGTGTCTCGAACGGCAGTTCGACGTGGCGCAGCACCGCCTGCAGCGGCTGCGCCAGGTCGCCCTCGCTGAGGAAACCGGTACGCAGGATGTCGTGGGCATCCAGGGTAGCCTGCCAGGCCTGGCGGAAGCGCTGCGGATCCAGCACCTCGATGTCCAGGCGCAATTGGTTGACGTACTGCTCGCTGTCCTGCTCGTAGAGGCTGTGGAACAGCATGCCCTGCTGCATCGGCGATAGTGGATAGAGGTCGTCGATTTCCCCGAGTGCCAGCGGCAAGCGGTCCAGTTGCGCCTGGTCCAGGCCCGCCAGGGGGAAGTCCGAGGGCGTCGCCCCGACGTGGCGCGGGTCGCGGCAGTGGTCGATGAGCGCTTGCAGCTCGCGCGCGTAGTCGTCCACCAGGCGCTGCACGCTGGCCGCTGCGAACATCTCCTGGCTGAACGCCCAGCTCAGGTTCAGCTCGCCGCCGTAGACCTGGCCTTCGATGCTCAGCCAGTTGGCCAGCGGCGCGCGCGGGTCCTGGGCCTGGCCGGCGCTTTCCGCGGCCGGTACCAACAGCGCGCTTTCGTCGAACTGGCGGTCGAACTGGCCCAGGTAGTTGAAGGTGATGCGCGGCTGCGGCAGCGCCGCCAGGGTCTGGGCACTTTCGGCGCCGGCCAGGTAGCGCAGCAGGCCGTAGCCGACGCCCTTGTCCGGCACGCCGCGCAGTTGTTCCTTGATTGCCTTGATCGAGGCGCCGAGGTCGGCGGCCGGGGCCAGGCGCAGCGGGAACAGGCTGGTGAACCAGCCGACGCTGCGGCTCAGGTCCAGCCCGCCGCCCAGGTCCTCGCGGCCGTGGCCTTCCAGTTGCACCAGCACGCTGGCCTCGCCGCTCCAGCGGCAGATCACCCGGGCCAGGGCGGTCAGCAGCAGGTCGTTGACCTGGGTGCGGTAGGCCGCCGGGGCTTCCTGCAGCAATTGGCGGGTGCGCTCGGCGTCCAGGGTCAGGGCTAGCTTGCGTTCGTGGCGGTTTTCCAGCGCGCCTTGCGGGTTGTCGCATGGCAGCGTGCGCGGGGCGTCGGCCAGTTGTGCCTGCCAGTAGGCCAGTTCGCCTTGGCGTTGTCGGGCCTGATCCTGCAACTGGCGGGTCCAGGCCTGGTAGGCGCTGCTGCGCGGCGGCAGCTCGGCGTCCGGCTGTGCGTACAGGTGCTGCAGGTCTTCCAGCAGGATGCGCCAGGACACACCGTCCACCACCAGATGGTGGATCACCAGCAGCAGGCGCTGGCCGCCGTCGGCCACGTCCACCAGCAGCGCGCGCAGCAGCGGGCCCTGTTGCAGGTCCAGGCTGCGCTGGGCTTCTTCGCAGAGCGCGGCCAGCGCCTCGGGCGAAGCGGCCTGGCGGCGCCACAGTGGGTTTTCGGCCTGTTCGGCATAGGCCTGATGCCAGGCACCGTCTTCCTGGCGGAAGCGCAGGCGCAGGGCGTCGTGGTGCGCCAGCAGGCGCAGCAGCGCGCGCTCCAGGCGCTCGCCGTCCAGCGGCTGGCGGGCCTGCAGCAGCAGCGACTGGTTCCAGTGCTGGCGTTCGGGGATGGCCTGCTCGAAGAACCAATGCTGCACCGGCGCCAATTCCGCCTCGCCATGGGCTGGTGCCTGTTCCACCGGAGTAGCCGCCAGGGGCTGGGCGACCTGGGCCAGGCCGCGCACGCTCTGGTGCTGGAACAGGTCGCGCGGGCTCAGCTGCAGCCCCGCCTGGCGCGCCCGGCTGACCACCTGGATGGCGATGATGGAATCGCCGCCCAGGGCGAAGAAGTTGTCGTCCAGGCCGACCTGGGGAATGCCCAGCAGGTCCTGCCAGATGGCCGCCAGGCGCTGCTCCACCTCGTTGCGCGGTGCCACGTAGTCGGTCTGGGCCACGGTCACGTCGGGCTTGGGCAGGGCCTTGCGGTCGAGCTTGCCGTTGGGGCTCAGGGGCATCTGTTCCAGAACAAGCCACTGCGCCGGGACCATGTATTCCGGCAGGCTGCTGGCCAGGTGCGCGGCCAGGGTTTCGCGCCAGTCGTCCTGCTCGGCATCGAGCACGACGTAGCCGACCAGTTGCTTGCCGTCCACGGCCAGCACCGCCGCTTCGCGCACCGATTCGTGTTCCAGCAGGCGCGCCTCGATCTCGCCCAGTTCGATGCGCAGGCCGCGCAGCTTCACCTGGTGGTCGATGCGGCCGGCGTACTCGATCACGCCGTCGACGCGGTAGCGGGCCAGGTCGCCGGTGCGGTACATGCGCTCGCCAGCCGCGAAGGGGCTGGCGACGAAGCGTTCGGCGGTCAGCGCCGGGCGCTGGTGGTAGCCGCGGGCCAGGCCTTCACCGGCCAGATACAGCTCGCCCAGCACGCCTACCGGTACGGGTTCCAGATTGCCGTCGAGGATATGGCAGCCCAGGTTGGCGATGGGCTGGCCGATCGGGACGGCGTCCTTGCCCTCCTCCACACAGGTCCAGTGGGTGACGTCGATGGCGGCCTCGGTAGGGCCGTAGAGGTTGTACAGGCCGGCTTGCGGCAGCTTGGCGAAGACCTGTTGCTGGGCATCCACCGGCAGCGCCTCGCCGCTGCAGATGATGCGTTTCAGGCTGGAGCAACTGGTGACTGCGGCGTCCTGCAGGAAGGCCTGCAGCATCGAAGGCACGAAGTGCAGCGTGGTGACGCCTTCGCGGTTGATCAGCTCCACCAGCTTCGCCGGGTCGCGGTGATCGCCCGGTGCTGCGACCACCAGGCGCGCGCCGGTCATCAGCGGCCAGAAGAATTCCCAGACCGAGACGTCGAAGCTGAATGGCGTCTTCTGCAGCACGGCATCGCCGGCGTCCAGGCCATAGGCTTCCTGCATCCAGCACAGACGGTTGGTCAATGCGCGATGGCGGTTTCCGGCGCCCTTGGGCTTGCCGGTGGAGCCGGAGGTGTAGATCACGTAGGCGAGGTTTTCGCCGTCCAGAACCACAGCGGGATTGGCCTCGCTGTAGCCTTCCAGCCAATCGCCGTCCTGATCCAGATCGATACGCTGCACGCCCTCGGCCAGCGGCAGATCGAGGTGCGACTGGCTCAGCAGCAGCTTCACGCCGCTGTCTTCCAGCATGTAGGCCAGGCGCTCGGCGGGGTATTCCGGGTCCAGCGGCACGTAGGCGCCGCCAGCCTTGAGGATGGCCATCAGGCCGACGACCATCTCGATGGAGCGCTCCACCGCGATGCCCACCAGGCTGTCCGGGCCGACGCCATGCGCTTTCAACAAGTGGGCAAGCTGGTTGGCCCGGCGGTTCAGTTCCGCATAGCTCAGGCGTTGCTCGCCGAAGGCCAGCGCCGGTGCATCCGGGTAGCGCTCGGCCTGTTCCTCGAACAGCTGGTGCACGCCGCGTTGCAGCGGGTACTCCGTGGCCGTGGCGTTCCACTGCTGCAGGATCAGTTCGCGCTCGCCGACATCCAGCATCGGCAGCTCGCCGACCGCGCGCTGCGGGTCGTCGATCATCGCCCGCAGCAGGTTCTGCCAGTGCCGCGCCATGCGCTCGATGGTCGCCGGCTCGAACAGGTCGGTGGCGTAGGTCAGCGCGGCGTACAGGCGGCCGCCCTTTTCGTAGGTGTCCAGGGAAAGGTCGAACTGGGTGGTGCGGCTCTGCCAGTCCAGGCGGCTCAGGCGCAGGCCGGCCACGTCGTCCAGGGCCTCGATGTCGGCCACCTGCGGCTGATGGTTGTACATCACCTGGAACAGCGGGCTGTGGCTGAGACTGCGCTCCACCTGGAAGGCCTCCAGCAGGCGTTCGAACGGCAGGTCCTGGTGGGCCTGGGCGCCCAGCACGCTGTCGCGCACCTGGGCCAGCAGGCCCTGCACCGGCGTCTGCGCGTCGAATACCGCGCGCAGCACCTGGGTGTTGACGAACAGGCCGATCAGCCCTTCCACCTCGGCGCGGTTGCGGTTGGCGATGGGCGCGCCGACGCGCAGGTCGCCCTCACCGCTGTAGCGCTGCAGCAGCACGTCGAAGCCGCCCAGCAGCAGCATGAACAGCGTCAGCCCCTGTTGCCGCGCGGCGGCGCGCAGCGCTTCGGCCAGGGCCGGTTCCACGGCGAATTCGTAGCGGGCGCCGCGGTAGCTGGCCTGGGCCGGGCGCGGGTGGTCGGCCGGAAGTTCCAGCACCGGGTGACGCTCGCCGAGCTGCTTGCGCCAGTAGTCCAGCTGGCGCTCCTGTTCGCCGGCCTCCAGCCAGCTGCGCTGCCACAGGGCGTAGTCGGCGTACTGTACCGGCAGCGCCGACAACTGCGCTTCACGGCCCTCGGCATAGGCGCTGTAGAAACGGCCGAATTCCTCGATCAGCAGGTTCATCGACCAGCCGTCGGAGACGATGTGGTGCAGCGTCAGCAGCAGCACGTGTTCCTGCTCGCCCAGGCGGATCAGGCGCACCCGCAGCAGCGGGCCGCGGCCCAGGTCGAAGCTCTGCAGCGACTCGCGCTGGGCTTCCTCGCGCACGCGCGCTTCCCGTTCATCCGCGGCCAGGGCGCTGAAGTCCTCGTAGGCCACCTGCAGCTCGCCGGGCATGGGCGCCAGCAACGGGGTGCCGTCCGCATCCGCGACGAAGACGCTGCGCAGGGTCTCGTGGCGCTCCACCAGGCTGGCGAAGGCGCGCTCCAGGGCCTGGCGGTCCAACGCCCCTTGCAGGCGCACGGCGCCGGGCAGGTTGTAGGCGCCGCTGTGCGGGTCCAGCTGCCAGAGCAGCCACATGCGCTGCTGGGCGTAGGAAGGCCGCTTGCGCTCGGCGCTCTCCACCCCGGCCGGAATCGGGAACAGCGAGAAGTCGACTCCCTCGGCGCCCAGGCTGTCGAGGAACATCCGACGTTTTTCCGGGGGCAGCTCGATAAAGCGGCGGGCGAGTTTCAGGGAGTGGTCTGCGTTCATCGGTTCTCTTCCGTGCACGTGGGCAGCGAGCGCCTTGGGCTCGAGTGGACTCAAGGGGGAACGGACCAGGTACGGGGAAAATTACCCTGCGAGAGAGGCAGGAGCGGGTCTTGCGACCAGTGGGATTTCCCCGAACTATCAGCGACTTATGCAAGACAAAAGTTTTTTGCATCTACCCCTAAATTCCCCGCGCAGCACCTCGTTTCACCCGAATAACGAGCATTGCGCGCAGCCACCGATGCCGCCCATGAGCCCCAGCGAAAGCCTGCAGAACCCCCATGGCAAAGAAGTCCCGTTCAAGACTCTGGTTCCTCGTCCACAGCTGGTTGGCCCTGCCCATCTGGTTCTTCGTCCTGCTGGTGTGCCTGACCGGCACCCTGGCGGTGGTCAGCCAGGAACTCGTCTGGCTGGCCAAGCCGGAGGTGCGCGCCAGCATGCCCAGCGCCGACGCCCAGGAACTCAGCTTCGACCAGTTACTGGCGGCGATCGCCCGGCAGCAGCCGGAGATCCGCGTGGAGACGCTGAACTTCCCGCAGGAGAACCATTTCGCCCTCACCGCCCGGGTCAGCTTCCCCGACGGCTCGCGCGCCAGCCTGTACGTCAACCCCTACAGCGGGACGATCCAGGGGCAAAGCACGAACTTTGACTTCCGCCAGTTCACTCGCGCCCTGCACGGCTGGTGGCTGGTGCCGTTCAACCACGGCTACAGCTGGGGCTGGTACCTGGTCTCGGTGCTGGGCCTGCCGATGCTCGCCTCGCTGGTCACCGGGCTGGTGGTCTACAAGCGCTTCTGGCGCGGCTTCCTCAACCCGCGCCTGCGCCTGAATCAGGGCGCGCGGATCTTCTGGGGCGACCTGCACCGGCTGGGTGGCATCTGGTCGATCTGGTTCATCGCGGTCATTTCCATCACCGGCACCTGGTTCCTGATCCAGGCGCTGCTGGCCGACAACCACGTCACCCTGTCCACCCAGGGAGTGCCGCCGGTAATCGCCCGAGCCGACGTGCCGCAGGGCGAAACCGCCCCGCCGCTTAGCCTCGACGAGGCGGTGCGCATCGCCCAGCGAAGCGTACCGAGCCTTCAGGCCAGCGACGTGGCCCTGCCATCCAACGCCTACAGCCCGATCTACGTCGAGGGCCGCGGCTGGTACCCACTGATGTACCAGACGGTGGCGGTCAACCCCTACACCGGGCGCATCGAGTCCACCCACCTGCTCAGCGACCGCAGCGCGCTGGAGTTCGTCACCGAGTCGATGCGCCCGCTGCACACCGGCGACTTCGGCGGCATCTGGCTGAAGCTGGTGTGGTTCGTGTTCGGCCTGATCCTCAGCCTGATGGTGCTCAGCGGCCTGCTGATCTGGAGCAAGCGCACCGCCCAGGCCACCGCCGCGCTGGTCAAGCGCCAGCGCCGGGCACCGCGCCCGCCCGGGCCGGCGCCGATGGACCAGGCGCTGGAGGGCCGGCCATGAACAAACCCGCCACATTGCCGGTCGCCTCGCCGCTGCGGAGCCTGTGGCTGCGTTGGCGCTTCCATCTCAACGTGCTGCTGGTGCTGGTGCCGCTGGCCTTCATGCCGCGCTACTTCGCCGACGTGGCGCTGTTCCGCGGCACCAGCGGCCTCGGCGAGCGCGAGTTCGGCGAGTTCCAGGTCGGCCCCTGGAGCCTGCGCCTGGCCGAGCTGCACGATGCCGCCCCGCACAACGAGGGCCCGGCCGGCTACCTCAAGGAGTTCAACGCAGCGCTCTGCGCCGCATGCATTCCCCAGGTGCGCGCGGCCTACCTGCGCGTAGGCAAGCCACGCAGCCTGCGCACTGCCGGCGCAATCTTCTTCGGCTCGCCCTACCGAATGGGCGCCTCGCTGCCGATCCCGCCGCGCACCGGCAGCGATGCCGAACTGTGGATCACCCTGGAGGGCTGGGACGGCTCGGTGCACCAGGCCGCCGTGCCGCTCTCCGTCGCCTCTCCGGCCACCCTGGCCTGGCTGAAACAACGAGGAAAACCATGATCGCCGCTTCCACTCGCCTGCGCCGTCTGGCACTGGCGGCCCTACTGCTTGGACTGGCCGGTACCGCCCAAGCGCACAACCCCGTTTGCGAATGCGAAGGCGTGGACGCCGGCAAGATCCGCTGCAAGGGCGGTTTTTCCGACGGCAGCGGCGCCCCGGGGGTGACCCTCGACGTGATCGGCTACGACGAGCGCATCCTGGTGCCGGGCAAGCTCGGCGAAGACTCCACCCTCACCTTCGAGCGCCCCGAGGGCGAGTTCTACGTGCTGTTCGACGCCGGCCCCGGGCACGTGGTGGAAATCGACCACGCCGACATTCCAACGCCATGAGCGTACAGATCGTTCGCCCGGCCGGTGCCGGCCATGAAACCCTCTACGTGCTGCTCGGCGCGCTGCTGATCGTTCTGCTTGCCGCCACCGCCATCGCCCTGCGCCAGGAACGCCACGCGACCACCGCACCCGTCGCGCACCAGCTGGACGCGCGGCGTGACCTGAATGCCGCCGAGCAGGGTATCTACGCCGACCTGCAGGTGGCCGCCGAAGAAATCCAGGCCCGCCTGGCCGAAGCGGGCGCCGCGCCAAGCCCCGCCGAACTGGCCGCCGAGGGCTTCCCACCGTTCACCCGGGACGCTGCCGCGGCCAGCCGTGGCGGCCACGCCTGGGGTCTGGCCGACGATGCCGCCGGGCTGCGCTACCTGGGACGCAGCGCCCAGGCAGGGGGGATCGGCTCCTTCCTCCTGCTGCTGCCGGCGCAGGGCGAGCCCGAAGTCTGGCTTAGCCGCGCGCAGCCAGCGCCAGAGCAGGCACCGGCGAACGCCGAGGCGCTGGTCGCCGACGGCTGGCGGCAGGTAATCAGCCAGTTCGACGCCGGGGTGACCCGCCAACACCGCCATTGACCCACAGCGACTCCACAGAAGGTTCCCTTCCATGCGCTTCTCCCGTGTTCTGCGCGGCCTGGCCGCCGCCCTCCCCGCCCGCGCGCTGCTGGCCGCGGCGCTGCTCCTGGCGCTGCCGGTCGGCCATGCCGAGCCGGCCAAGCGCCTGCGCATCGGTATCACCCTGCATCCCTACTACAGCTACGTGAGCAACATCGTCGGCGACAAGGCCGAGGTGGTGCCACTGATCCCGGCCGGCTTCAATCCGCACGCCTACGAGCCGCGCGCCGAGGACATCAAGCGCATCGGTACGCTGGACGTGGTGGTGCTCAACGGCGTGGGCCACGACGATTTCGCCGAGCGCATGATCCAGGCCAGCGAGAAGCCCGCCATCCCGCTCATCGAGGCCAACGCCCGGGTGCCACTGCTGGCCGCTACCGGCACCGCCGCTCGCGGCGCCGGCAAGGTGGTCAACCCGCACACCTTCCTGTCCATCAGCGCCTCCATCACCCAGGTCAACACCATCGCCCGCGAACTGGGCAAGCTCGACCCGGCCAACGCCACCACCTACACGCGCAATGCCCGCGCCTACGGCCAGCGCCTGCGCGCCCTGCGTGCCGCGGCCCTGGGCCGGCTGAGCCAGGCGCCGGCGGCGGACTTCCGCGTGGCCACCATCCACGGCGCCTACGACTACCAGCTGCGCGAGTTCGGCCTGGAGGTCACCGCGGTGGTGGAGCCAGCCCACGGCATCGAGCCCAGCCCGAGCCAGTTGAAGAAGACCATCGACCAGCTCAGAGAACTGGACGTGAAGGTGATCTTCTCGGAGATCGACTTCCCCTCCACCTACGTCGACACCATCCAGCGCGAGTCCGGGGTGAAGCTCTACTCGCTGTCGCACATCTCCTACGGTGAATACAGCGCCGACAAGTACGAGCAGGAAATGGCGCGCAACCTCGACACCGTGGTCCGCGCCATCCAGGAGTCCGGCGCATGACCGCCGTCGAGGCACTGGGCCCGCCGCCCGGGCCACGGGTGCTGTTCGCCGGGGTCAGCCTGGAGCTGGGCGGCAGCCGCATCCTCGACGAGGTACGCCTGGAGGTGGCGGCCGGCAGCGTGCACGCCCTGGTCGGCCCCAACGGCGGTGGCAAGAGCTCGCTCGTCAAGAGCCTGCTGGGGCAGATGCCGCACCGCGGCGAGCTGAGCCTGGAATGGCCCGGCGTCCCCGGCTGCGTCGGCTACGTGCCGCAGGCGCTGGAGTTCGAGCGTGGCCTGCCGCTGACCGTGGACGACTTCATGGCCGCGCTGTGCCAGCGCCGCCCGGCATTCCTCGGCCTGTCGCGCAACCGGCGCCCGGCGATCGACGCGGCGCTGGAGCGGGTCGGCATGCTGGCCAAGCGCGGCCGGCGCATGGGCGCCCTGTCCGGCGGCGAGCGCCAGCGCGTGCTGCTGGCCCAGGGCCTGGTTCCACCGCCGCAACTGCTGGTGCTGGACGAACCGATGTCGGCGCTCGACGAAGGCGGCATCCAGGTCTTCGAACGCCTGCTGCAGGACTGGCGCCGCACCGGGGTGACGGTGCTGTGGATCGAACACGACCTGCAGGCCGTGGCACTCCTGGCCGACCGCGTCAGCGGGCTCAACCGTCAACTGCTGTTCGACGGCCCGGCGGCCACCAGCCTGACCCCGGAACGCCTGCTCACGCTGTTCTCCACCCTGCCGCGCAAGCCGGAGGCAAGCCGATGAACGACACCTATGAGGCCTTGCGCCAAGCCATCCAGGCCTGGGCGGCGGCCGGCCACTTGCCGCAGGTCCTGGCCTACGGTTTCGTCATCAATGCCCTGCTCGCCGGCGCGCTGATCGGCCCGGTGCTTGGCGGCCTGGGCACCCTGGTGGTGGTCAAGCGCTTCGCCTTCTTCTCCGAAGCGGTGGGCCACGCCGCGCTCACCGGGGTGGCCATCGGCATCCTCCTCGGCGAGCCCTACACCGGCCCCTACGGCAGCCTGTTCGGCTACTGCCTGTTATTCGGCGTGCTGCTCAACTACCTGCGCAATCGCACCGGGCTGGCCCCGGACACCCTGATCGGGGTGTTCCTCTCGGTGTCCCTGGCACTGGGCGCCAGCCTGCTGCTGGTGCTGGCCGGGAAGATCAACGTGCATATCCTGGAGAACGTACTGTTCGGCTCGGTGCTGACGGTCAACGCCCACGACCTCGCGGTGCTCGCGGTGGTCGCCGTGCTGGTGCCAAGCCTGGCCCTGCCGCTGTACAACCGCATCATGCTGGCCAGCTTCAACCCGCAGTTGGCGGCGGTACGCGGGGTGGCGGTGAAACGCCTGGACTACCTGTTCGTGGCCCTGGTGACGCTGGTCACCGTGGCCGCGGTGAAGGTCATCGGGGCGATCCTGGTGGGCGCCCTGCTGGTGATCCCGGCAGCCGCGGCGCGCCTGGTCAGCCAGTCGCTGCGCGGCTTCTTCTGGCTGTCGGTGCTGATCGCCAGCCTCAGTACCCTGAGCGGCATCCTGCTGCCCATCGCCCTCGACCTGCCGATCCCCTCGGGCGCGGCGATCATCCTGGTCGCCGGCCTGGCCTTCACTCTCGCCGCCGTCGCCCGTGGCTGCCTGCCGCAGCTCAAGGGCAACCTCGGATGAAAGGAACCCACCCCATGACGTTCAGACCGCATGCCCTCGTCCTCCTCCTGGCACTCGCCGGTGCCCCGCTGCCGGCCGCCCTGGCTGCCGAGGCGGCACCGCCCAGTGTGCTGGCCAGCCTGCCGGTGACCTACTCGCTGGCCGAGCGCCTGCTGGCCGGCACCGAGGTACGCCTGCAGCTCATCGCCCCGGAGAACCTCCCCGCCAGCCGCCAGGCCGCCTATTTCGGTGGCCGTGGCGCGGCGGCGCTGGCCAGGGCGGCCGGACAGGCCGACGCGGTGATCGACCTGCGCTCGCTATGGACAGAGGACCCGCTCTACCCGCTGGCCCGGCGCAGCAACATCCGCATTGTCGAGATCGATGCCGCGCGCCCGCTGGACGGCGCCCTGCCGGGCGTCGCCCTGCGCCCGGGCAGCGACATCCACGCTTACCCCTGGCTCAACCCGACCAACCTCGGGCGCATGGCCGACGTGCTCGGCGCCGACCTGGAGCGCCTGGCGCCGGCCGTGCGGCCGCGCATCCAGGCCAACCTGGCTGCGCTCAAACGCCAACTGCTGGACGCCAGCGCGCGCCAGGAAGCACGGCTGGCGCAGCTGCCGAACCTCACTGTGGTCAGCCTCTCCGAACGCCTGGGCTACCTGCTCGACGGCCTCAACCTCGACCCGCTGGAACTGCCGCTGCCGGCCGACGACGCCTGGGACGAGGCGCGCATCCAGGCCTTCGTCGAGGAACTCAAGGCCCAGGACGTCGCCTTGGTGGTACACCACCGCGAACCACCCAAGCCCCTGGTCGAGGCCATCGGCGCCAGCGGCGCGCGGCTGCTGGTGATCGACAGCGACGCGGCCGACCCGGTGCAGGCGGTGGCGGAAGACCTCGGGCGGATCGTCGAGGCGCTGGCAGCGGCCAACGGCTGAGCCACGCCCACGGCGGCCCGTCTGTTCGCGAGCCAGCCCGTAGCGCATTCTGTCCATGAGCAGGAACCGGGCATGCTCCTGGTTCCTGCGAAGGGCGTGACACAAGGAAAAACGCCGTTGCTCCTTCTCCGGAGCAACGGCGTCGTCAAGGGCCGGCGCGGGTTTCAGCCGATCGCCGCGGCGCTGGCCTGCAGCAGCACGCCGCCGTTGCCGGCGCGCAGTTCGTGCAACTGGGTCTCCAGGTGAGCAAGTACTTCGGTCTCACGCTCGTGGAGGAAGAAGTGCCCACCGTCGAACCACTGCAGCTCGAAGCCCGCGCGGGTTTCCTCGCCCCAGGCCAGCAACTGCTCCTGGCTGGCCTTGTCGGCACGTCCGGCGAGCGCCCGCAGCGGGCAGGCCAGAGGCGCACGGCGCTGGTAGCGGTAGCTGCCGCAGAGCAGGAAGTCAGCACGCAGGATCGGTAGCGTCAGGCTCATCAGTTCCTGGTTGGCCAGCACCTCTTCCGGGGTGCCCTGCAGGTCACGCAACTCGGCGATCAGCTCGGCGTCACTCTTCGGCTCGGCGAAACCGCGGTCGTACTCCGCGCGCCGCGACGGCGCCGCGGTGCCCGAAGCGAACAACCCCAGCGGTGTCGGACAACCCAACTCGCGCAGGGCATAGGCGATCTCGCAGGCCAGTAGCGCGCCCAGGCTGTGGCCGAACAGCGCGTAGGGTTCCTGACGCACCTCCGCGTGAAGCTCACGTGCCAGTTGCCGGGCCAGGCGGCCGAGGTCGATCTGCAGCGGCTCGGCCATACGCATGCCGCGCCCGGGCAACTCCACTGGGCGCAACGCCAGCCAGGCTGGCAGTTTGCGCCGCCAGCGGCTGTAGGTCATGGCACTGGCCCCCGAATAAGGCAGGCAGAACAACCTCACGGCCATTCAGTTGGCCGCCTTGTCCATGTGCTGGCGCAGGCTCAGCGGGCGCATGTCGGTCCAGACCTGCTCGATGTAGGCCAGGCAGTCCTTCTTCAGCCCGCTCTTGCCCACGGCGCGCCAGCCGGCGGGGATTTCCTTGTACTGCGGCCAGATGGAGTATTGCTCCTCGTGGTTGACCACCACTTCGAATGGGATGTCTTCGCGGTCGAATACAGAAGTCATTGCGCTTTCCTCAACTGGATGGGCCGGCCGCCCCGGGGGTGGCCGCTATGGGTTAACGAAGTGGGTTGGGGGAAAATTAGGTGGTGAAGCTCTTCGTCTTCGTAGGAGCGAGCTTGCTCGCGAATGAGCCCCGCAGCGGAGTCTGTTCGCGAGCAAGCTCGCTCCTACGAAAAGCCGTGCATCCTGGAACCGTAGGAGCGGACCTTGTCCGCGAAAGCCGGAGGTTCCGGCGCGGTTCGCGGATGAGATCCGCTCCTACAGCATGCCCACCTCCAGCTCTACCTGTAGGAGCGCGCCCTGCGCGCGATTTCGCGGGCAGGGCCCGCTCCTACAATTTGCCGGCAGGCACCGCCGCGGCCAGCGCGCGGGCGAAGCGGCGGGCCACTTCGTCGATCTGCTCGGCGCTGATGATCAGCGGCGGCAGGAAGCGCACCACCGCGCCGTGGCGGCCGCCCAGTTCGAGGATCAGCCCGCGGCGCAGGCATTCGCGCTGGATGCGCGAGGCCAGCGCGGGGTTGGCCGGCGGGTGGCCGAGGCTGTCGGCGGCACCTTCGGCGTCGACCACTTCCACCCCGAGCATCAGCCCGCGGCCGCGGATGTCGCCCAGCTGCGGGTAGCTGCGCTGGAGGATGCGCAGGTGCTCGGCCAGGCGCTCGCCCATGGCCGCGGCATGGCCGGGCACGTCGTGTTCCTTCAGGTAGCGCATCACCGCGGAGCCGGCGGCCATGGCCATCTGGTTACCGCGGAAGGTGCCGGCGTGGGCGCCGGGCTGCCAGGTGTCCAGCCAGTCGCGGTAGACCACCACCGCCAGCGGCAGGCTGCCGCCGATGGCCTTGGACAGCAGCACCACGTCGGGGACGATGCCGGCGTGCTCGAAGGCGAACATGCACCCGGTGCGGCCGAAGCCAGTCTGGATCTCGTCGATCACCAGCGCCACCCCGGCCTTCTCGGTGATCCGCCGCAGGCCGCGCAGCCACTGCAGGTCGGCGGGCACCACGCCGCCCTCGCCCTGCACCACTTCCACCACCACCGCCGCCGGCAGCGGCACGCCGCTTTCCGGGTCGCTCAGCACGCTCTCCAGGTAGTGCAGGTTGGCGCGCACCCCGGCCTCGCCGCCGAGGCCGAAGGGGCAGCGGTAGTCGTAGGGGTACGGCAGGAACTGCACGCCGTTGCCCAGCACCGCGCCCAGGGCCTTCTTCGGCCCGAGGTTGCCCATCAGCCCCAGGGCGCCCTGGGTCATGCCGTGGTAGCCGCCCTGGAACGACAACACGGTGCTGCGCCCGGTGGCGGTGCGCACCAGCTTGAGCGCAGCTTCCGCGGCGTCGGCGCCGGTGGGCCCGCAGAACTGGATCTTCGCCTCGCGCGCCAGCTGTGCCGGCAGCAGGCCGAACAGGTCCTGGACGAAGGCGTCCTTCACCGGGGTGGTCAGGTCCAGGGTGTGCAGCGGCAGTTCGTCGGCCAGCACCTGCTGGATCGCCTCGATCACCACCGGGTGGTTGTGGCCCAGGGCCAGGGTGCCGGCGCCGGCCAGGCAGTCGATGAAGCGGCGGCCCTCGACGTCCTCGACGTACAGCCCGCGGGCCTTCTTCAGCGCCAGGGGGATGCGCCGCGGGTAGCTGCGCGCGTTGGATTCCTGGTGGCGCTGGCGCGCCAGCAACGGCGACTCGCTGAATTCGTAGAGGGTTTCGCCCGCGGCCGGTTCGGCATGGGCAGGCTGGTCATCGATGACGCTGGTAGCGACTTGCATGTCTTCAACCTCGAGACGTGGTGGTGTGCCACGGTTGACGGGTGCCCCGCGATGGCGGAGCGGCTGTAGTGGATAACGCAGCGCGGCGCTCGGGATTTACTGCCGGCCGCGCCCTGCCCCGGCGCCCTTTCCGCGGGCGCGGGGCGGCCTGCGCGCGGCGAACCGCGCGTGGGCTGCAGGTGTTTCGCGATACCCCCGCGGGGCCTCGGCTGCCCCGCGGGAAGTGCCGGGCTAGAGCATTTCCAGCTGCGACATCAGGTCGTCCAGGCGCGCCGCCTTGCGCTCGTCGATGGCGCTGGCGGCCTGGGCCTCGATGTAGCTGGCCAGTTCTTCCACCGTGCTGCACTCGAACATGGCCCGCAGCGGCACGTTGCGTTGCAGGGCCTTCTGCACCCGCGAGGCGATCTGCGTGGCCAGCAGCGAGTGCCCGCCCAGTTCGAAGAAGTTGTCCAGCACGCCGACGCGCTCGACCTTGAGCACCTCGGCCCAGATCTGCGCCAGGGTGGCCTCCAGCTCGGTGCGCGGCGCCTGGTAGGCGTGCGCCAGGGCCTGGCCGATGTCCAGCGCCGGCAGGGCCTTGCGGTCGAGCTTGCCGTTGGCGTTGAGCGGCATGCGCGCCAGCACCTGCCAGTGCAGCGGCACCATGTAGTCCGGCAGGTCGGCGCGCAGGTACTGGCGCACCTGTTCGAGCCAGGCGCCCTCCTCGGCCACCGTCGCGGCGGGCACCAGGTAGCCGACCAGGTACTTGCCGGCGGCGCTTTCCTGCACCGCCACGGCGGCCTCGCGCACCTCCGGCAGCTCGTGCAGGCGCGCCTCGATCTCGCCCAGCTCGATGCGGAAGCCGCGGATCTTCACCTGGTGGTCGACGCGCCCGACGTACTCCAGCACGCCGTCGGCGCGGCGCCGCGCCAGGTCGCCGGTGCGGTACAGGCGCTCGCCCGGCGCCCCGAAGGGATGCGGGACGAAGGCCTGGGCCGTGCGCAGCGGGTCGCCGACGTAGCCGCGGCCGACGCCGGTGCCGGCCACGCACAGCTCGCCCACCGCGCCCAGCGGCACCAGCTCGAAGTCGCCTTCGGCATCCAGCAGGTACAGCTGGTTGTTGTCGGTGGGGCTGCCGATGGGCAGGTAGGTGGCCTCGGTGGAGGCCGCGTCGACGCGGAAGAAGGCCACGTCGTCCGAGCATTCCGCCGGGCCGTAGGCGTTGACCAGGCCCACCTGCGGGTAGCGCTGCAGCCAGTGCCGCGCCAGTTCCGGCGGCATGGCCTCGCCGGTGGGCAGCATCCAGCGCAGGCCGGGCAGCGCCTTGTGCTCCTCGGCGAGCATGCCCTGGATCAGCGAGGGCACGCTTTCCAGCACGCTCACGCCCTGCTCCACCACGTGTTCCAGCAGGGCCTGCGGGTCCTGGGCGATGGCGTTCGGCACTATGGCCACGCGGCCGCCGAACAGCGGCGCGGCGAGGAACTGCCAGACCGAGATGTCGAAGCTCTGCGAGGCGGTCTGGGCGATCACGTCGGCCTCGCCGAGCGCCAGATACGGCACCTTGCTCAGTTGGTTGTTGAGCATGCCGGCCTGTTCCACCATCACGCCCTTGGGCAGGCCGGTGGAGCCGGAGGTGTAGATCACGTAGGCCAGGTTGCGCGGCCCGCTGTAGCGCTGCGGGTCGTGCTCGGCGGCCGCGCCGTGCTGCACCTCGTCCCACACCAGCAGGCGCGGGCGGCTGCCGCAGCCCAGCTCGGCGAGCAGCGCCAGGGCCTGTTCGTGGCAGGCGGCGCTGCACACCAGCACCGGCGTGCGGCTGAGTTCGAGGATGCGCGTCAGGCGCTGCGTCGGGTGCGCCGGGTCCAGCGGCAGGTAGCCGGCGCCGGCCTTGAAGCTGCCGACGATCATGCCCAGCAGGTCCAGGCCGCGCTCGCCCAGCAGGGCCACCGGCTGGTCGAAGCCGACGCCGGCGGCCAGCAGCGCGTGGCCCAGGCGGTTGGCGCGGCGGTTCAGCTCGGCGTAGCTCCACTGCTGGTCCAGGCAACTGGCGGCGATGCGCTGCGGGTGCGCGGCCACCCGCGCTTCGAACAGGCGCACGTAGCCCTGCTCCAGCGGGTAGGCGTGCTCGCTACGGTTGCAGTCCTCCAGCAGGAAGCGCCGTTCCTCGGCCCCCAGCAGCGGCAGTTCGGCCACCTCGCCATGGAAGCCGTCGGCCAGGGCCAGCAGCAGGCGCTTGAATTCGCCGAGCAGGCGCTCGATGGTCGGTGCCTCGAAGTAGCGCTGGTCGTAGGACAGGTGCAGGCCCAGGTCGTCGCCGGGGTAGCAGACCACGGTGAGCGGGAAGTTGGTGTGGGTGCGCCCGGAATCGGAGCTGGCCTTCAGGCTCTGCGCGCGGTCCAGCACCGCCACTTCCACCGGGGCGTTCTCGAACACGAAGAGGCTGTCGAACAGCGGCTGGCCCTTGGGCAGCTCGCTGGCTTCCTGGATGCTCACCAGCGGCAGGTGCTCGTGCTCGCGCAGTTCCAGGTTGCGTTCGAACAGCCCGGTCAGCCAGTCGCGCACCGTCTGCCGCGCGCCCGGCGCCGGCAGCTGCACGCGCAGCGGGATGCTGTTGATGAACAGCCCCACGGTGCGCTGCATCTGCGGCAGGCCCACCGGGCGCCCGGCCACGGTGACGCCGAACAGCAGGTCGCGCTCGCCGCTGTAGCGCCGCAGCACCAGGGCCCAGGCCGCCTGGGCGAAGGTGTTGACGGTGAGCTGGTAGCGCTGCGCCAGTTCGCGCAGGCGCGCGCCGTCGGCGGCGTCCAGGCGGGTGTAGCGGTCGCCGACGATCATCCCGCCACTTTCCCCGGCGCGCTCGTGGAGGATCGGCCGGTCGCTGGGGATGTAGGTGGCGCGCTCGAAGCCGTTCAGGTTCTGCTGCCACCAGCGGCGCGAGTGCTCCAGGTCCTGGCGCTGCAGCCAGGCGATGTAGTCGCGGTAGCGCGGCGCGGCCGGCAGCTGCGGCGCGCGGCCCTCGCCCAGGGCGCTGTAGATCTCGAAGAAATCGCTCATCAGCAGGCCGCGGCACCAGGCGTCGATGAGGATGTGGTGGTTGCTCATCATGAACCAGTAGCGCGCCGCGCCCAGGCGGATCAGGCGCAGGTGGAAGGGCGGCTCCTCGAGCAGGTCGAAGCCGGCCTCGCGTTCCTGTTTGTGCAGGGCCTGCAGGCGTTCCTCGTGGCCGTCGGCGGGCAGTTCGCTCCAGTCGAGGAACTCGATGCGCAGCCGGCCGGGCTTGTGGATCACCTGCAGCATGGCCTCGCCGGCGTTCCACGAGAAGGACGCGCGCAGCGCCTCGTGGCGCGCCACCACGGCCTGCCAGGAGGCGGCGAAGCGTTCGCGGTCCAGCTCGCTGTCGATGCGGTAGCGGTCCTGCATGTAGTAGATGCCGGTGCCCGGCTCCAGCAGGGTGTGCAGCAGCAGGCCCTCCTGCATGGGCGTCAGCGGGTAGACGTCGTCGATCTGCGCCGCCGGCACCGCCAGGGCGTCCAGCTGCGCCTGGCTCAGGCGCGCCAGGGGGAAGTCGGAAGGCGTCAGGCCGCCGGCGTCGTCGTCCAGGCAGTGGGCGATCAGCGCCTGCAGTTCGTCGCGGTAGGCGTTGGCCAGCTCGGCGATGGTCTGCTCTTCGTAGCGCTCGGCGCTGTAGGTCCAGCGCAGCACCAGTTCGCCGCCATAGACCTGGCCGTCCACGCTCAGCTCGTTGGGCAGCGGCGCGGCGGCGTCGTGGATGGCCCCGGTGGGCTCGTCCAGCGGGTGGAACAGGGCGTCCTCGGTGAAGCTCTGGTCGAACTGGCCCAGGTAGTTGAAGGTGATGCGCGGCTGCGGCAGCGCGGCCAGGGCGCGGCGCCCGGCCTCGTCGCCCAGGTGGCGCAGCACGCCGTGGCCCAGGCCCTTGTGCGGCACGGCGCGCAGCTGTTCCTTGATCGCCTTGATCGACGCCGCCAGCCCTTCCTTACCCGGCTCGCCGGCAGGCGCCAGGCGCAACGGGAAGGCGCTGGTGAACCAGCCGACCGTGCGGCTGAGGTCGATGTCGTCGAACAGCGCCTCGCGGCCGTGGCCTTCCAGTTGCACCAGCATCGAGGCCTCGCCGCTGACGCGGCAGAGCACGCGGGCCAGGGCGGTCAGCAGCAGGTCGTTGACCTGGGTGCGGTAGGCCGCCGGGGCCTGCTGCAGCAGTTGGCGGGTGTGCTCGCGGTCCAGGCGCAGGCTCAGGCTGCGGGCCAGGGCCTCGTCGTTGCGGCCTTGCGGGTTGTCGCAGAACCAGGCGCCGGGGGCGCCGTCCAGCTGGCCGCGCCACCAGTGCAGTTCCTCGCGCAGCGGCTCGCTGCCGGCGTAGGCCTGCAGGCGCGCGGTCCAGTCGCGGAAGGCGCTGGTCTTGGCCGGCAGTTGCGGCGCTTCGCCGGCGGCGAGTTGGCGGTAGGCCTGCTGCAGGTCTTCCAGCAGCACGCGCCAGGACACGCCGTCCACCACCAGGTGGTGGATCGCCAGCAGCAGGCGCTGGGCGCCGGGGCCGTCCACCAGCACCGCGCGCAGCAGCGGGCCGTCCAGGGCCAGGCTGCGCTGGGCGCGCTCGAAGACTTCGGCGCAGTCGTCGAAGCTCGCCACCTGCGCCTGCCAGAGCAGCCAGGCGCCATCGTCCGCAGCCCGGTGTTCGGCGTGCCAGCGGCCGTCCTCCTGGCGGAATGTCAGGCGCAGGGCGTCGTGGTGCTTGATCAGCTCCAGCAGGGCCTGGCGCAGCAGCTCGGCGTCCAGCGCCTGGCGCGGCTCCAGCAGCAGCGACTGGTTCCAGTGCGCGCGGTTCTCCAGGGGCAGTTCGAAGAACCACTGCTGGATCGGCGTCAGCGCACTCTCGCCCTGTACTTCGCCCTGCTCGGCGAGGCTGGCGCCGGCGCTGCGGGCGACGCCGGCCAGGCTGCGCACGCTCTGGTGCTGGAACAGGTCGCGCGGGCTGAACTGGATGCCCTGCTGGCGGGCGCGGCTGACCACCTGGATGGAGAGGATGGAGTCGCCGCCCAGTTCGAAGAAGTTGTCGTCCAGGCCGACCTGGGCGACGTTCAGCACCTCGCCCCAGACCGCCGCCAGCTGGCGTTCCAGCTCGCTGCGCGGGGCCTCGTAGGCGCGCTGGCCGAGGCTGGCGTCCGGCGCCGGCAGCGCGCGGCGGTCGAGCTTGCCGTTGGCGGTCAGCGGCAGGCCCTCCAGCAGCACCAGGTGCGCCGGCACCATGTAGTCCGGCAGCTGCTGCTTGAGGTGCGCCTTGAGCGCCTCGCGCAGCTCGGCCTGGGCCGCCTCGTCGGCGCCCGCCTCTGCGCAGCCCACGTAGCCCACCAGTTGCTTGCCGCTCGGCCCGTCGATGGCCAGCACGGCCGCCTCGTGCACCTGCGGGTGTTCCTGCAGGCGCGCCTCTATCTCGCCCAGCTCGATGCGGAAGCCGCGGATCTTCACCTGCTGGTCGATGCGTCCGAGGTATTCCACCTGGCCGTCGGCGCGCTGGCGCACGCGGTCGCCGGTGCGGTACAGGCGCCCGCCGGGCGCGCCGAAGGGGTCGGGCACGAAGCGTTCGGCGGTCAGCGCCGGGCGTTCGTGGTAGCCGCGGGCCAGGCCGGCACCGCCGACGTACAGCTCGCCGCCGGCGCCCTGGGGCACCAGGGCCAGGTCGGCGTCGAGGAGGCAGGCGCTGCGCTCGCCCACCAGGCTGCCGATGGGCACGCCGGCGCCGGCTTCCACCTGTTCCGGGGCCAGGGCCGCCAGGGGCATGACCACCGTCTCGGTGGGGCCGTAGGCGTTGAAGAAGTAGCGCGGCGCGAAGGCCTGGCGGATGCGTTGCAGGTGCTCGGCGGTCAGCGCCTCGCCGCCGGTGATGCACAGGCGCACCGGCAGCTGCCGGCCCTGGGTCTGCAGCCACTGGGCCAGCTGGCTGCCGTAGCTGGGGGTGAAGCCGAGGATGCTCACCCGGTGCTCGGCGATCAGCTGGCAGATGTCCTCGGCGCCCCACTGGCCCTGGGCCCGCAGCACCACGTGGGCGCCGCACAGCAGCGGCGTCAGCAGGCGCTCGCTGGCGGCGTCGAAGTTGATGGAATAGAAGTGCAGCTCGCAGTCGTCGGCGCGCATGCCGAAGCGCTCGATCACCGCGCGGCAGTGCATGGCGATCTCGCCGTGGCACACCGCCACGCCCTTGGGCTTGCCGGTGGAGCCGGAGGTGTAGATCAGGTAGGCCAGGTGCTGCGGCTGGGCGAAGGCCGGCAGCGGGCCGTCGTCCAGTGCCGCCAGGGCCTCGCCCTCCTCCGCCGGGCAGCAGCGGCCGACGCCTTCGGGCAGCGCGCCCAGGGCCTCGAACAGCGCCGGCTGGCCGAGCAGCAGGCGCACGCCGCTGTCCTCGATCATGTAGTGCAGGCGCTCCAGCGGGTATTCCGGGTCCAGCGGCACGTAGGCGCCGCCGGCCTTGAGGATCGCCAGCAGGCCGACGACCATTTCCAGCGAGCGCTCCAGGGCCAGGCCGACGCGTACTTCCGGGCCCACGCCGCGTTCGCGCAGCAGGCGCGCCAGGCGGTTGGCGCGGGCGTCCAGTTCGGCGTAGCTCAGGCTCTGGCCGGCGAAGGTCAGCGCCGGGGCCTGCGGCGTGGCCGCGGCCTGGGCGGCGAACAGGCCGTGCAGGGTGTCGCTCAGTTGCGGCCCGCTGCAGGTCAGCAGCGCGTCCTGCTCGCCGCCATCCAGCATCGGCAGCTCGCCCAGGCGCTGTTGCGGATCGGCGATCATCGCCGCCAGCAGGTTCTGCCAGTGGCGCGCCATGCGGGCGATGCGCGGCTCGTCGAAGAGGTCGCGGCTGTAGGTCAGGCAGCAGCCCAGGCGCTGGTCGAGGTCGGTGACCTCCAGGTTGAGGTCGAACTTGGTGGCGCGGGCGTCGTTGACGCAGTACTCCACGGTCATCCCGGCCAGCTGGCGGGTCTGCTGGAACTCCCAGCGCTGGACGTTGCACATCACCTGGAACAGCGGGTTGTAGGCGGCGCTGCGCGGCGGCTGCAGGGCCTCCACCAGGTGGTCGAAGGGCAGGTCCTGGTGCGACTGGCCGTCGATCACCGTCTGCCGCACCTGCTCCAGCAGCCCGGCCACGCTCATCTGCCCGTCGAGGCGGCAGCGCAGCACCTGGGTGTTGAGGAAGGCGCCGATCAGCCCTTCGCTCTCCGGGCGGATGCGGTTGGCCACCGGCGCGCCGATGCGCAGGTCCTGCTGGCCGCTGTAGCGGTACAGCAGCACGGCCAGGGCGGCGGTCATGGTCATGAACTGGGTCAGGCCGTTGCCGGCGTTGAAGCGGCGCACGCGCTCGGCCAGCTGTGGCGCCAGGTCGAAGCGGTAGAGGTCGCCGCGGTGGCTCTGCACTGGCGGCCGCGGGCGGTCGCCGGGCAGTTCCAGCACCGGATGCTCGTCGCCCAGCTGGGCGGTCCAGTAGTCCAGCTGGCGCTGGCGTTCGCCGGCCTCCAGCCAGTCGCGCTGCCACACGCTGTAGTCCAGGTACTGCACCGGCAACGGCGCCAGGGGCGATTCGCGGCCGGCCAGGAAGGCCTCGTAGAGCGCGCTCAGCTCGCGGGCGAAGATGTCCATGGCCCAGCCTTCGGTGACGATGTGGTGCAGTGTCACCACCAGGTAGTGCTCGTCCTCGGCCAGGCGGACCATGTACACCCGCAGCAGCGGGCCCTGTTCGAGGTCGAAGGGCTTGTGCGCCTCGTCGTCGGCCAGTTGCTGCAGGGCCTGCTGGCGGGCTTCGGTGTCGAGGTGGGAGAAGTCCAGGCGCTGCATGCGCAGCTCGCTGTCCGCCTGCACCTGCTGATGCGGCACGCCGTCGACGCTGGGGAAGCGGGTGCGCAGGGTCTCGTGGCGCTGCACCAGGGCTTGCAGGGCGCGCTCGAAGCAGTCCAGGTCCAGCGCGCCGCGCAGCCGCGCCATGCCACCGACGTTGTAGGCCGGGCTGTCCGGCTCCAGTTGCCAGAGGAACCACATGCGCTGCTGCGAGTAGGACAGCGGCACGCGCTGGCTGCGGTCCACCGGGCGGATCGCGCCCTGGCTGTCGCGGCTGCCGGCGGCGCGCAGCTGGCGCACCCGCTCGGCGAAGGCGCCCAGGCGGCTGGCGTCGAACAGCTCGCGCAGCGGCAGCTCGATGGCGAAAGCCTGGCGCGCCCGGGAGACGATCTGGGTGGCCAGCAGCGAGTGGCCGCCCAGTTCGAAGAAGTCGTCGTCCAGGCCCACTTGCGGCAGGCCCAGCACTTCGCTCCAGATGCTGGCCAGGCGCTGTTCCAGCTCGTCGCGCGGGGCGACGTGCTCGCGCTGCTGCCCGCTCGGTTCGGGCAGGGCCTTGAGGTCCAGCTTGCCGCTGGGGCCCAGGGGCATGCTGTCCAGGCGCATGAGTTGCGCCGGGACCATGTATTCCGGCAATGCTGCCTGCAACGCGGTGCGCAGGGCCTGGCCGTGCTCGGTCTCGGCGGGCGCGTCGGCGGTCGCGGTGTAGTAGCCCAGCAATTGGCTGCCGAGGTTGCCGGCCTGGCGGATCAGCACCACGGCCTGGGCCACGCCGGGCTGGGCCAGTAGGCGCGCGCGGATTTCGTCCAGCTCGATGCGGAAGCCGCGCAGCTTCACCTGGCCGTCCTGGCGGCCGAGGTATTCCAGCACGCCCTGCTCGCTCCAGCGCGCGCGGTCGCCGGTGCGGTACAGGCGCGCGCCGGGCGCGCCCAGCGGGTCGGCGACGAAGCGTTCGGCGCTCAGCCCCGGGCGGCCCAGGTAGCCGCGGGCCAGGCCGGCGCCGCCGATGCACAGCTCACCGGCGGCGCCCGGCGGCAGCGGGTTGAGTTCGCTGTCGAGGACGCGGCAGACCACGTTGCCCAGCGGCCGGCCGATGGGCGAGCGCGCGCCGTCCTCCAGCGAGCAGTGCCAGTGGGTGACGTTGATCGCGGTTTCCGTCGGGCCGTAGCGGTTGTGCAGGGCCACGCCGGGCAGGCGTTGCAGCACGCGGTCGCGCAGCTGCGCCGGCAGCGCCTCGCCGCCGGAGAACAGGCGGCGCAGGCTGGTGCATTCCTCCACGCCCGGCTCGTCGATGAACAGTTGCAGCAGCGGCGGCACGAAGTGCAGCGTGGTCACGCCGAACTGCCGCACCAACTGGGCGATGCGCGCCGGGTCGCGGTGTTCGCCGGGGCCGGCCAGCACCAGGCGGCAGCCCGCCAGCAGCGGCCAGAAGCATTCCCACACCGAGACGTCGAAGCTCACCGGGGCCTTCTGCATCAGCACGTCGTTGGCCTGCAGCGCGTAGGTGGCCTGCATCCATTGCAGGCGCTCGGCCAGGGCCGCGTGGGTGTTGCCCACGCCCTTGGGCTGGCCGGTGGAGCCGGAGGTGTAGATGACGTAGGCCAGGTTGGCGCCGTGCAGGTGCAGGCCCGGCGCGCTGCTCGGCCAGCCGTCCAGCTTGAGGCCGTCGAGGCACAGGGTGGCGACGCCTTCCAGGCTCGGCAGGCGCTCCAACAGGTGGGACTGGGTCAGCAGCAGGCTGGCGCCGCAGTCGTCGAGCATGTAGGCCAGGCGCTCGGCGGGGTAGTCCGCGTCCAGCGGCACGTAGGCGCCGCCGGCCTTGAGGATGGCCAGCAGGCCCACCAGCAGCTGCGGCGAGCGTTCGGCGCAGATGGCCACCGGCACGTCGGGACCCACGCCCTTGTCGCGCAGGTAGTGGGCCAGGCGGTTGGCCTGGGCGTGCAGCTCGGCGTGGCTGAGTTCGCCGCCGTCCCATTGCAGCGCCACGCGTTCGGCATATTCCGCCTGCGCACGCTCCAGCTGCTCCGGCAGCCAGCTGCGCGCCGGCTCGCAGGGCGCGCTGCCCCACTGTTCCAGGCGCGCCAGTTCCGCGTCCGTCGCCAGGGCGATGTCGCCCAGGCACAGCTGCGGCTGCGCCACCACCTGGCGCAGCAGCGCCACGTACTGGTCGGCCAGGTGCTGGATGCTGGCGGCGTCGAACAGCTCGGCGGCGTAGTCGAAGTTCAGGCGCAGGCGGCCGCGAGTGTCTTCCTCGGTCTGCAATTGCAGGTCGAACTTGGCCTCGCGGCTGTGCCAGGGCAGTTCCTCGGCCAGCAGGCCGGGCAGCCGGCGCAGGGCGGAAAGGTCGCGCTGCTGGTGGTTGAACAGCACCTGGAACGGCTGGCCGCCGTGGCCCGGCAGGGCTTCCAGCAGGCTGTCGAAGGGCAGGTCCTGGTGTTCCTGGGCGCCCAGGGTGGCTTCGCGCACCTGGGCCAGCAGTTGGCCGAAGGCCTGCCGCGGGGCGGGCGTGGCGCGCAGCACCAGGGTGTTGATGAAGAAGCCCACCAGTCCCTGGACTTCCTGGCGCTGGCGGTTGGCGCTGGGCACGCCGACGCGGATGTCGGCCTGCCCGCTGTGGCGGTGCAGCAGGGCCTGGAAGGCCGCCAGCAGCCACATGAAGACGCTGGCCTGGTTGGCCTGGGCCGCTTCGCGCAGGGCCTGGCCGAGCTTGTCGTCCAGGCGCAGGCTCAGGCGCGCCGCCGGCGAGGCGGCGTTGCCGCGCGGGTGGTCGGTGGGCAGTTCCAGTACCGGGGCTTCCTCGCCCAGCTGTTCGCGCCAGTAGGCCAGTTGGCGGGCGCCCTCGCCCGCCTCCAGCCACTGGCGCTGCCAGCTGGCGAACTCGGCATAGCCGACCGGCAGCGGCGCCAGTTCGGCGGCCTGGCCGCCCTGCGCTTCGGCGTACAGGCGGGCGAATTCGTCCAGCAGCAGGTTCAGCGACCAGCCGTCGGCCACGATGTGGTGCAGGGTCACCCACAGCTGGTGCAGGTCGTCGTCCAGGCGCACCAGGCTCACCCGCAGCAGCGGGCCCTTCTCCAGGTCGAACGGCTCGCGGGCCTCGGCCTCGCGGCGTTGTTCGGCTTCGCTGGTGTCCAGCTCCAACACCTGCCAGTGGAACTCGCCGCGCGGCTCGATGCGTTGCAGCGCCTGGCCATCGCGTTCGAGGAAGCGCGTGCGCAGCGACTCATGGCGCTGCACCAGGCGGGCGAAGCTGTCGTAGACCGCGTCTTCGTCCAGTTCGCCGCGCAGCAGCAGGCCGCCGGGGATGTTGTAGGCGCAGCCGCGGGGTTCGATCTGCCAGTTCAGCCACAGGCGGCGCTGGGCCGCGGATTGCGGCAGGTCGCCGCCGCGCGGCAGCTGGGCCATGGGTGCTTCCGCCGCGGCGCCATTGGCCAGGCGATCGGCCACGGCGGCGCTGAAGGCGGCCAGGCTCGGCGCCTCGAACAGCAGGCGCAGGTTCAGGTTGACGCCCAGGGCCTCGCGCAGCGCGGCCATGACCTGGGCGGCGGCGATGGAGTTGCCGCCGAGCAGGAAGAAGTTGTCGTCCGCGCCTACGCGCTCGACGCCCAGGTGCTCGCGCCAGAGTTCGGCGATGCGCGCCTGCAAGGCATCGGCGCCTTGCTCCGGCGCAGCTTCGGCCCGGGGTGCCTGGCCAGGGTAGACGGCGTAGGCTTCCAGGCTGCCGTCGGCCAGGCACGTGCGGCAGGCCGAGCGCTGCAGCTTGCCGCTGGAGGTGCGCGGCAGCGCGCCGGGGTTGAGCAGCGCCACCACCTTCGGCGCCTCCTGGCAGGCCTCGGCCACCGCCTGGCGGATGGCGTCGATCAGGGCCTCGGCCGGGATGCGCTTCTGCAGGGCGCGGCCGACCTCGGCGGCGATGCCGATGCCCTCCTCGCCATCGACCTGCACGGCGAAGGCGGCCACGCGGCCCTTGCGCACCGCGTCCACTTCGGTTTCCACGGCGCGCTCGATGTCCTGCGGGTAGAGGTTGTGGCCGCGGATGATGAGCATGTCCTTCAGGCGCCCGGTGACGTACAGCTCGCCGTCGCGCAGGCAGCCCAGGTCGCCGGTGCGCAGCCAGGTGCGGCCGTCGCGTTCGACGAAGGCCTTGGCCGTGGCCTCGGGGTTGTGCCAGTAGCCGTGGGCGATGCTCGGCCCGGCGGCCCAGACCTCGCCCACCTGGTTCTCGCCCAGGACGGCGCCATCGGTGGCGTCGACGATCATTACCGCATGCTCGGGCTGGCTGCGACCGCAACACATGAGCACGCTGTCGCTGCCCGCTTCGATGCGGTTCTGCGCCAGGGCCGCCTCGTCCACGCCCAGGGCGGCGATGCCCTGGCCGCGCTGGCCGCCGCTGACGAACAGGGTGGCCTCGGCCAGGCCGTAGCAGGCGAAGAAGCTGGAGGCCTCGAAGCGGCTGGCGGCGAACTTGGCGGCGAAATTATCCAGGCTGTCCTGGCGGATCGGTTCGGAGCCGGAGAAGGCCACGCGCCAGCGGCTCAGGTCCAGGCCGGCCAGGGCCGATTCGCTGACGCGCTCGGTGCACAGGCGATAGGCGAAGTCCGGCCCGCCGCTGACGGTGCCGCCGTGCTGGCTGATGGCTTCCAGCCAGCGCAACGGGCGTTCGAGGAAGTAGCGCGGCGACATCAGCACGCAGGGCACGCCGCTGTAGACCGGCTGCAGCAGGCCGCCGATCAGGCCCATGTCGTGGTACAGCGGCAGCCAGCTGACGATCACGTCGTCGGCGCCGATGCCGAAGCCGCCGCGGATCAGCCGCTCGTTGGCCACCAGGTTGCCGTGGCTGACCTGCACGCCCTTGGGCAGCGCGGTGGAGCCGGAGGTGTACTGCAGGAAGGCGATGTGCTCGGGGCGGACCTCAGTCTCCACCCAGGCCTCGGCGCCGGCCAGGTCCAGTTCGTCGACGCACAGCAGCTGCGGCGCGGCGGCGCCGGACAGCGCCGGGCAGCCTTCCAGCAGCGCCCCGCGCAGTTCGGCCTGGGTCAGCACCAGGCGCGGCACGCAGTCGTCGATGATCGACAGCAGGCGTTCCTGGTGGTGGCGGCGCGCCGACTCCGGCGGGTAGGCGGGCACCGCGACTATGCCGGCGTACAGGCAGCCGAAGAAGGCGGCAACGTAGTCCGGGCCGCTGGGGAACAGCAGCACCGCGCGCTCGCCCTGCCCCGCCCGGGCCTGCAGGGCGGCGGCGATGCAGCGGGCGCGGCGGTCCAGCTCGGCGTAACTGAGCACCACGTCGCCGGCGCCGTCTTCGGCCAGGAAGCGCAGGGCCAGCCGGTCGGGTTGGGCGCCGGCGCGCTCGCGCAGGGCCTGGGCCATGGAGATGGGATGTTCGAACGCGTCCATTGTGTGTTTCCTGCTGAGTGCACCGCGACTGGTCATCGACCGGAAAAGTCCCACTTGGGCCTTCAGCCGGTTCTCTCAGAGGTGTACGGACGATCATTCGAAATAATTAGTGTTCTCAGCTAGGCCAGCGAGCCCGCGCAGATGGCACAAAGCCAGTCTGCATGGGGCTTTCCGGCCAGCAAGAACATTCATTTACAATTGTTGACAATGATTCTCATTTCAAATACTTTCCGGCTCGGCTCGCTGGATGCGTACCTGACTAGCGATTTGCCCACCCACACTGCCGCTAGGTGATTCTCATGCTGGATGAACTGCCCACCTCCCGTTATGCCTCCCCGTTGGTCGCGACCTTCATCGAGAATCGTTCCATCCTGGTCAAGTTCGCCTCGCGCTTCCTCGGTTGCCGTTCCCATGCCGAGGACGTGGTGCAGGACACCTTCTTCCGCCTGCAGAACGCCTCCGGCGCCTCCATTCCGCTGAAGGCGCAGATGAGCTACCTGTTCCAGGTGGTGCGCAACCTGGCCATCGACCACTACCGCAAGCAGGCGCTGGAGCAACGCCACACCGGCGCACCCCAGGAACTGATGGAGGCCGAGGCGGCCTACGGCGGCACGCCGGAAACCCTGCACATCAACTTCGACACCCTCGAGCAGATCGACGAAGCCCTGAGCCAGTTGCCCGAGCGCACCCGCTACGCCTTCGAGATGTACCGCCTGCACGGTGTGCAGCAGAAGGAGATCGCCCGCGAGCTGGGGGTTTCCCCGACCCTGGTCAACTTCATGATCCGCGATGCCCTGCTGCATTGCTGCGCCAGCGTGGCCAAGGACGAACAGCCCGCCCGCCGCGCCTGAAGCCCCTTGCGCCCCGGTGCCGGATGCCGTGCATCGCCGGGGCAAGGGGCCGCCGTCCCTGGCGCGTCCCATACTCCCGACGGAATCTTCCCGCTTTACCGCCCCCGCCCCTGAATCTCCGCCAATACCTCCGGCGCGGCGCCCGGCCTTGTCCATAATGGCGCCCTAACGTCCGCAATCCACCCGCATCCAGCCATGGCGTCGAGTCCCTCGAACGCGCACTCGCGCCAGGCATGTCCGGCCGGGTGGATGGCGAGGCGATCTCCACAGTATCGACGGAATCCACCATGTCCTTGGGGCCCATGCCCAGGCTCAACCTGCGCACCTTGATCCTTCTGTTCGCCTCCCTGGCGGCCATCGCGACCCTGGCCAACGACCTGTTCGCCACCTACCGGATCCAGCGGGAGACGCTGGTCCTCAGTGCGCTGGAGCACAACCGGGCCTATGCGGCCAAGGTTGCGCTGAGCATCAACCAGAGCCTCGCCTCGTCTCTGGACCGCCTGGCCTACAGCGCGGCCGTCCTCGGGCGCGACTTCGCCGATGCGGCGGTCCGCGGCGCCGAGGTGGAACGCCTGGTCCGCCAGGACGGCAGCTTCAACACCGTGGTCATCGTCGACGCGACCGGGCGGATCCTCAGCGCCATTCCCCAATGGCTCAGCGCCAATGGCCGCAAGATCCTCTCCAAGCGTCCCCTGGAAATGCGCCAGGCGATGATCAGCCCGGCCTTCCATTCGCAGTCCGGCGAACGGGTGGTATTCGTCTCCCACCCGGTCTGGAACGCCCGCGGCGACTACCTCGGCCTGGTCGGCGGGACCATCTACCTGAACCGCGCCAATTCGCTGAACCACATCGTCAGCCGGCACTTCCAGGAGGACACCTCCTTCGTCTACCTGGTGGACGAACAGCGCCAGTTGCTCTACCACCCCGAACGCGAACGCATCGGCCAGACGATCGGCGTCAACGCCGCGGTGGACGCCGCGCTGCGCGGCGAAAGCGGCGCCATGCAGGTCACCAATCACGAGGGCCTGGAGATGCTCGCGGGCTACGCGGCGGTATCGGACAGCGGCTGGGGCGTGGTCTCGCAGCAGCCACTGAGCGTCACCCTCGGCGCCGTGCGCGCGCTGATGCTGCAGGTGCTGGCGGGGATCGTGCCGATGATCCTGCTCGGCTTCCCGCTGCTGTGGTGGATAGCCGCGCGTATCAGCCATCCCCTGCGACGGCTGGCCGACTACGCGGCGCAGTTGGACAACACCGAGCGCATCGAGGGGGTGCGCGCCTGGTACTTCGAGGCCTGGCGCATCCGCCGGGCGCTGATCATCGGCGGGCAGATGACCCAGGAGCGCATCGGCCAGCTCAACCGCCAGGCCCAGAGCGACCCGCTGACCGGCCTGGCGAACCGCCGGGCGCTGGAGGCCACCCTGGCGAGCTGGGTGGCGCGCGGCGAGCCCTTCGCGGTCATCAGCATGGACATCGACCACTTCAAGCAGGTCAACGACACCTTCGGCCATGCCGCCGGCGACCAGGTGCTGCAGGCCTTTGCCGAGGTGCTGCGGTGCAACTCGCGCAGCGCCGACCTGCCGTGCCGTGCCGGCGGCGAGGAGTTCATCCTGCTGCTGCCGGGCACCTCGCTCGGCGTGGCGGCGGAAGTCGCCGAGCGCATCCGCCTGACGACGGAACGCACGGACTTCCCGCAGGTGGGCCGGGTGACACTGTCGCTGGGCGTGGCCTTCAGCAGCGAGGGGCGGACGGACGTCGGCGCGGTGCTAGCGACTGCCGACGCCCTGCTCTACCAGGCCAAGCAGGCCGGCCGCAACCGCGTCATGGTGGCGGATGAGCGGCCGGTTGGCGTGGCGCAGCCACATCCGTCCTGAGGGGCGGTGAGTCCAATCGCGGACGGAGTCCGCTCCTACGCCTGTGCCTCCCTGGAACCGTAGGAGCGGACTCTGTCCGCGATTCGGCGGATAACGCCGTAGGCGTTATGCGCCCTACGGATTTCCGACGGGGTTGCGGCAGAGGTTGGGGCTCTGCAAAGAGCGCCCTCTCCCCAGCCCTCTCCCGCAAGCGGGAGAGGGGGCTGTCCTCAGCGAAGGGAGAATCCAGAGTCATCCTGAAACACCTATCTATCCCCGTCATTCCCGCGAACGCGGGAACCCAGTGACTGCGGGGTTCGCGAGCAAGCTCGCTCCTACGAAAAGCAAAAGCAAAAGCGCGTTTGCTCTTGGACTTCCAGAGAAATAGCCGAGCGCACCGAAACGCCCCTTCA
>NZ_FOLS01000001.1 GCF_900112375.1 Pseudomonas citronellolis
AGACGGGATCGAACCGTCGACCTCTTGCATGCCATGCAAGCGCTCTCCCAGCTGAGCTATAGCCCCAGATGACTCTGGCGGACGACGCGAGCGCATCGTCGCTGGAATAAGTGGCGTCCCCTAGGGGACTCGAACCCCTGTTACCGCCGTGAAAGGGCGGTGTCCTAGGCCACTAGACGAAGGGGACGCAAACCTTCGATTTTCGGCTCCGCCCCGAAGTGGCGAAACCTACTGGTAATTTGGTGGAGCTAGACGGGATCGAACCGTCGACCTCTTGCATGCCATGCAAGCGCTCTCCCAGCTGAGCTATAGCCCCAAAGTACCGCTACATCTACCGTTCCGCTTCGCCCTGTCGTTCAGTTCGTCGCTGGAACGGGGCGCATCTTAGGGGCGGGAGGTAACCCTGTCAACAAGAATTTTCGACTTTTTTAAATTTTTTCTCCCAAAGAACAATCACTTAGCAAAGGAGCCCGGTTCCCCTCCCCTGCGCCGCGCCTTCGGCCCCTTACAACCGCGGCCCGGCCCCAGGGATTATGGACACGAAAAAGGCCGGGCGCCCGGAGGCGGCCGGCCTTTTGTCAGGCGGAATCCGTCAGCCGGCGATGGCGTCGCGGATCTTCTCCCACTCCTTGGCTTCCTTCTTCGACGCCCCGCCCAGCAGTTCCAGGGCCTGGCGCAGGCGATAGCGCGACAGGTCGGCGCCGAGGATTTCCATGGCGTCGAGCACCGACACCGAGCTGGCGTGGCCGGTGATGGCCGGGAACATCAGCGGCATGACGTCGCGCAGCTTCAGGCCCAGGTGTTCGGCGACGGCCTGGATAGTCGCGGTGATGCGCTCCTTCTCCCACTGGCGCAGCGCTTCCAGCTTCCACAGCACCAGCTGCAGGACCTGGCGCACCTGGGTGGCGTCGAGCTTCTTGTGCTCGAACAGCTTGGCGTCCAGCGGCACGCCGCCGCTGAAGAAGAAGCCGGCCAGCGGGGCGATCTGGCTGAAGTTCTCCACCCGGCCCTGCACGTGGGGGGCGATCTTCATCAGGTACTCGGGGTTGAGCGCCCATTTCTGCACTTCGCGGGCGAACTCCTCGACCGACTGCTCGCGGATCCACTGGCCGTTCAGCCAGGACAGCTTCTCCATGTCGAAGATCGGCCCGCCGAGGGACACGCGGGACAGGTCGAAGTTGTCGATCATCTCCTGCAGGCTGAACTTCTCGCGCTCGTCGGGCATCGACCAGCCCATGCGGCCCAGGTAGTTCAGCAGCGCCTGGGGCAGGAAGCCCATGCGCTCGTAGAAGGTGATGGAGGTGGGGTTCTTGCGCTTGGACAGCTTGCTCTTGTCCGGGTTGCGCAGCAGCGGCATGTAGCAGAGCACCGGCTGTTCCCAGCCAAAGTACTCGTACAGCTTGATCAGCTTGGGCGCCGAGGGCAGCCACTCTTCGCCGCGCAGCACGTGGGTGATGCCCATCAGATGGTCGTCGACCACGTTGGCCAGGAAGTAGGTGGGCAGGCCGTCGGCCTTCATCAGCACCTGCATGTCCATGCGGTCCCACGGAATCTCGACGTCGCCGCGGAGCATGTCCGGGACCACGCAGACGCCCTCGGTCGGCACCTTCATGCGCACCACGTGGGATTCGCCGGCGGCGATGCGGCGCTGCGACTCCTCTTTGGGCAGGTGCATGCAGTGGCCGTCGTAGCGCGGGGTTTCCTTGCGCGCCTGCTGCTCGGCGCGGATGGCGTCCAGGCGCTCGGCGGAGCAGAAGCAGGGGAAGGCGTGGCCCTTCTCCACCAGTTCGTCGCTGTACCGCTTGTAGATGGCGCCGCGCTCGCTCTGCCGGTACGGGCCGTGCGGGCCGCCGACGTCCGGGCCTTCGTCCCACTCGATGCCCAGCCAGCGCAGGGCGTCGAAGATCTGCTGTTCCGACTCGCGGGTGGAACGCACCTGGTCGGTGTCCTCGATGCGCAGGATGAACTTGCCGCCGTGCTGGCGGGCGAAGCACAGGTTGAACAGCGCGATGTAGGCGGTGCCGACGTGCGGGTCGCCGGTGGGGGACGGCGCGATGCGGGTGCGGACAGTGGTCATGAAAGCTCTCGTGAAAACCGGAATGAAAGATGCGGACCGCGGCCCGCATTCATGGGTGCGATGTTATCAGGCGCGCCGCCCCCGGCTCCAGCCGATGGGCTTCGTCGATGGGCAGGCGGTGGATCAGGTAGTCGAGGAAGGTCTTCACCTTCATCGCCTGGAAGCGCCGCGAGGGATAGACCGCATAGAGTTCGCCGATGGGCAGCTGCACCTCCGGCAACAGGCGCTCCAGGCGGCCGCTTTCCAGTGCCACATCGACGATCAGCTCCGGCAGCGAGGCGATGCCCGCCCCGGCCAGCACCGCCTCGCGGGCGAAGGAGATGTTGTTGCAGGACAGCACGCGCTGGCAGGGCACGCTCTCGTTCAGCAGCGGCCAGTAGCGTTGCGAGTCCTGCGCCAGCAGCACCGCGCGATGCCGCGCCAGGTCCTCGACGTGCAGCGGCCGCCCGTGCTGCTGCAGGTAGCCGGGGCTGGCGCACAGGCAGCGGCTGGTCACCAGCAGGCGGCGGGCGATCAGCGTCGAGTCCTCCGGCTGGCCGACGGTGATGGCGATGTCCACGCCCTCCTCCAGCGGATCGACGGTGCGCGAGCCGAGCTCCACTTCCGCGGTAATCTGCGGGTAGAGGCGCATGAAGTCGCCGAGCACCTCGGCCAGGTACAGCTGGCCGAACTCGATGGGCGCGGTGATCCGCAGCAGGCCCGAAGGCTCCTGCTGCAACTGCATCACCGCCTGCTCGGCCTCGGCGAAGTCGAGCATGATCTGCCGGCAGCGGTCGTAGTAGGCCTGCCCCACCTCGGTCAGGCGCAGCTTGCGCGTGGTGCGGTTGAGCAGGCGCACGCCCAGGCGCTCTTCCAGCAGCGCTATGCGCCGGCTGACCGTGGACTTCTGCATGCCCAGGCTGTGGGCGGCCTGGGTGAAACTGTGGAACTCCACGACACGGGTGAAGATCAGCGCATCATCCAGCCCCATTATTGTTCCTTATAAACAACAAAGTTTCCGAATTGTAGCGACTGCGCCCCGGCCGGGAACACTGTTACATTGGCGGGAAAAATTCTGCCAAACAAACGCTCGTTTATCATGCCCGCACAATTAAAACGCCGCCTGAGCATCTTCTTCGTCATTTTCTGCCTGGTCGCCCTGGCCTTCCTGGCGCGCTGGTACTTCATCGGCCGCTTCCAGGAAACCACCGACAACGCCTACGTCCAGGGCGAGATCACCCGCATCGCCAGCCAGCTGGGCGCGCGCATCGACCAAGTGCTGGTCACCGACAACCAGCACGTGGAAAAAGGCCAGCTGCTGGTCAAGCTGGAGGATGCCGACTTCCGCCTGGCCCTGGACCGCGCCAAAGCAGCCCTCGCCACCCATGAGGCGGAGCTGGCCCAGGCGCGCAGCAAGCTCAAGGGCCAGGGCAGCATGATCGCCGCCAGCGAGGCCGACCTGAACGCCACCCAGGCCACCTTCGGCCGCACCCAGATCGACCTCAACCGCGCCCAGACCCTACGCAAGCCCGGCTACGTTTCCGAGGAGCGCGTCACTACCCTGACCGCCGATTCCCACGTGGCCCGCTCGCAGGTAGCCAAAGCCCAGGCCGACCTGCAGGCCCAGCGCATCCAGATCGACGCCCTGAACGCCGACATCAAGCGCCTGCAGGCGCAGATCGACGCCTCCCGGGCGGAGATCGCCCAGGCCGAGATCAACCTGGCGCGCACCGAACTGCGCGCCCCCGTCGCCGGCCTGGTCGGCCAGCGCAGCGCGCGGGTGGGCCAGTATGTGCAGGTCGGCAGCCAGCTGCTGGCGCTGGTGCCCGACGAAGGCATCTGGGTACAGGCCAACTTCAAGGAGACCCAGGTCGGCCACATGCGCCCGGGGCAGAAGGCCCGGCTGATCCTCGACAGCTTCCCCGACACCCCCATCGAAGGCTGCGTGGACAGCCTCTTCGCCGCCTCCGGCGCCCAGTTCAGCCTGCTGCCGCCGGACAATGCCACCGGCAACTTCACCAAGGTGGTGCAACGCATCCCGGTGAAGATCACCTTCGCCGCCGACAACCCGCTCAAGGGCCTGATCCGCCCGGGCATGTCTGTCGAGGCCGAGGTGCAGCTCGGTGAGCGCTGACGCCCTCGTCCGCCCGGCCGGTGAGCCCACCCGGCGCGACTGGATCGCCGTGCTCTCGGCGATGCTCGGCGCCTTCATAGCGGTGCTGGACATCCAGATCACCAATTCCTCGCTGAAGGACATCCAGGGCGCGCTGGCCGCGACCCTGGAGGAAGGCTCGTGGATCTCCACCTCCTACCTGGTGGCCGAGATCATCATGATCCCGCTCACCGCCTGGCTGGTGCAGCTGCTGTCGGCGCGGCGCCTGGCGGTGATGGTGTCGATCGGTTTCCTGTTCTCCTCGCTGCTGTGCTCCTTCGCCTGGAACCTGGAGAGCATGATCGTGTTCCGCGCCATGCAGGGTTTCACCGGCGGCGCGCTCATCCCCCTGGCCTTCACCCTGAGCCTGCTCAAGCTGCCGGAGCACCACCGGCCCAAGGGCATGGCGCTGTTCGCCATCACCGCCACCTTCGCGCCGTCCATCGGCCCCACCCTGGGCGGCTGGCTGACCGAGAACTTCGGCTGGGAGTACATCTTCTACATCAACATCCCGCCGGGGCTGCTGATGATCGCCGGGCTGCTCTACGGCCTGGAGAAGAAGGCGCCGCACTGGGAACTGCTCAAGAGCACCGACTACGCCGGCATCGTCACCATGGCCATCGGCCTGGGCTGCCTGCAGGTGTTCCTCGAGGAAGGCCACCGCAAGGACTGGCTGGAATCGAACCTGATCGTCGCCCTGGGCAGCATCGCCCTGGTCAGCCTGATCCTCTTCGTCATCCTGCAGACCTCGCGGCCCAACCCGCTGATCAACCTGGGCATCCTGCGCAACCGCAATTTCGGCCTGGCGAGCATCTCCAGCATCGGCCTGGGCATGGGGCTGTACGGCTCGATCTACGTGCTGCCGCTGTACCTGGCGCAGATCCAGGGCTACAACGCCATGCAGATCGGCGAGGTGATCATGTGGATGGGCGTGCCGCAGCTGTTCCTCATCCCGCTGATCCCCAAGCTGATGAAGATCATCGAGCCGCGCCTGCTGTGCGCCCTGGGCTTCGGCCTGTTCGGCCTGGCCAGCTTCAGCTCCGGGGTGCTCAACCCGGACTTCGCCGGCCCGCAGTTCAACCAGATCCAGCTGCTGCGCGCCCTCGGCCAGCCGATGGTGATGGTGACCATCTCGCTGATCGCCACCGCCTACCTGCAGCCGCAGGACGCCGGCTCCGCCTCCAGCCTGTTCAACATCCTGCGCAACCTCGGCGGCGCCATCGGCATCGCCCTGCTGGCGACGCTGCTGGATAGCCGCGCCAAGGTCTACTACGACTACCTGCGCGAAGCGGTGGTGCCGATGAATGGCGCGGTGGAAGAGCGCCTGGCACAACTGGCCGCGCAACTGGGCAGCCAGCAGGCGGCGCTGGGCGAAGTGAGCGTGATCGTCCACCAGCAGGCGGCGATCATGGCCTACAACGACGCCTTCCACGCCATCGGCATCGTCCTCGCCGTGAGCATGCTCGCAGCCCTGCTGACGCGCCCCCTGCCCGCGGGCCTCGGCGCCCAGGCTGGCGCCGGCGCGCACTGAGCCCCGCGGTGGAGGTCAGCCGACCTCCACCAGGCGTTCGCGCAGCTTGTGGATTTCGTCGCGCACCGCGGCGGCGGCTTCGAACTCCAGGTCCCGGGCCAGCTGGTACATCTTCTCTTCGAGCTGGCGGATACGCTTGCCGATCTCGTTCGGCGAGCGCAGTTCGCCCTCGTAGCGCCCGCTCTCCTCCGCCACCTTGGCCACGCCGCGGCGCTTGCCCTTGGCGCCCGGCACGCTGGCGCCCTCGAGGATGTCCTTGATGTCCTTCTTCACACCCTTGGGCACGATGCCGTGCTGCTCGTTGAAGGCGATCTGCTTGTTGCGCCGCCGCTCGGTCTCGTCCATGGCGCGCTGCATCGAGCCGGTGACGTTGTCGGCATAGAGGATCGCCTTGCCGTTGAGGTTGCGCGCGGCGCGGCCGATGGTCTGGATCAGCGAGCGCTCGGAACGCAGGAAGCCTTCCTTGTCGGCGTCGAGGATGGCCACCAGCGACACCTCGGGCATGTCCAGGCCCTCGCGCAGCAGGTTGATACCCACCAGCACGTCGAAGGCGCCGGTGCGCAGGTCGCGGATGATCTCCATGCGCTCGACGGTGTCGATGTCCGAGTGCAGGTAGCGCACGCGCACGTCGTGGTCGCCCAGGTAGTCGGTGAGGTCCTCGGCCATGCGCTTGGTCAGGGTGGTGACCAGCACGCGCTCCCCGCTGGCCACGCGCAGGCGGATTTCCGAGAGCAGGTCGTCGACCTGGGTGGAGGCCGGGCGCACCTCGATCTGCGGGTCGACCAGGCCGGTGGGCCGCACCACCTGCTCGATCACCCGCCCGGCATGCTGCTCTTCATAGGGGCCGGGGGTGGCGGAGACGAAGATGGTCTGCGGGCTGATGGCCTCCCATTCCTCGAAGCGCAGCGGCCGGTTGTCCAGCGCCGAGGGCAGGCGGAAGCCGTATTCCACCAGGGTTTCCTTGCGCGAACGGTCGCCCTTGTACATGGCGCCAACCTGGGGAACGCTGACGTGGGATTCGTCGATCACCAGCAGCGAGTTGGCCGGCAGGTAGTCGTAGAGGGTCGGCGGCGGCTCGCCGGGGCCGCGCCCGGAGAGGTAGCGCGAGTAGTTCTCGATGCCGTTGCAGTAGCCCAGCTCGAGGATCATCTCCAGGTCGAAGCGGGTGCGCTGCTCCAGGCGCTGGGCCTCCACCAGCTTGTTGTTGTTGCGCAGGTAGTCCAGGCGCACCTTGAGCTCTTCCTTGATCTGCTCCACCGCCTGCATCAGGGTTTCCCGCGGCGTCACGTAGTGGCTCTTGGGGTAGAAGGTGAAGCGCGGCAGCTTGCGGATCACCTCGCCGGTCAGCGGGTCGAAGGCGGAAATGTTCTCCACCTCGTCGTCGAACAGCTCGACGCGGATGGCTTCCAGCTCGGATTCCGCCGGGAAGATGTCGATCACGTCGCCGCGCACGCGGAAGCTGGCGCGGGCGAAGTCCATGTCGTTGCGGGTGTATTGCAGGCTGGTCAGGCGGCGCAGCAGCTCGCGCTGGTCCATGCGGTCGCCGCGGTCCAGGTGCAGGACCATCTTCAGGTAGGACGCCGGGTCGCCCAGGCCGTAGATGGACGACACGGTGCAGACGATGATGGCGTCCTCGCGCTCCAGCAGGGCCTTGGTCGCGGAGAGGCGCATCTGCTCGATGTGGTCGTTGATCGACGAGTCCTTCTCGATATAGGTATCGGAGGACGGCACGTAGGCTTCCGGCTGGTAGTAGTCGTAGTAGGAGACGAAGTATTCCACCGCGTTGTGCGGGAAGAAGGTCTTGAATTCGCCGTAGAGCTGCGCGGCCAGGGTCTTGTTCGGCGCCAGGACCATGGTCGGGCGCTGCACCTGGGCGATGACGTTGGCGATGCTGAAGGTCTTGCCGGAGCCGGTCACCCCCAGCAGCGTCTGGTGCGAAAGGCCCGCTTCCAGGCCCTCGACCATCTGTCGGATCGCCTCGGGCTGGTCGCCCGCCGGCTTGAAGCGCGAATCCAGTTGGAATGTCGACATGGGAACCTCGCTGTGGGGTGTGACGCGGGCGCGGCTGCGGCGTCAAACCAGGCGAAAGCATGCGCGATCAACTCGCCGCCTGCCATAGAGGCCTATATAATACCGGCCCGTCGACGCATCCCCCAGCGCCGTGCGCGGGGGGTTGCAATTGCATCTTCACTCCCGCCCTAGAGCTGCTGCCAAAATGAGTCTGTTCTCCGCTGTCGAAATGGCCCCCCGCGACCCCATCCTGGGCCTGAACGAAGCTTTCAACGCCGATACCCGCCCGGGCAAGATCAACCTGGGCGTTGGCGTGTACTACAACGAAGAGGGTCGCCTCCCGTTGCTGCGCGCGGTACAGGCCGCGGAGAAAGCCCGCATCGAAGCACACGCTCCGCGCGGCTACCTGCCGATCGAAGGCATCGCCGCCTATGACCAGGGCGTGCAGAAGCTGCTGTTCGGCGCCGACTCCGAGCTGCTGGCCGAGGGCCGCGTGGTCACTACCCAGGCCGTGGGCGGCACCGGCGCGCTGAAGACCGGCGCCGACTTCCTCAAGCGCCTGCTGCCCAACGCCACCGTGGCCATCAGCGACCCGAGCTGGGAAAACCACCGCGCGCTGTTCGAGGCCGCCGGCTTCCCGGTGCAGAACTACCGCTACTACGACGCCGCCAGCCACGGCGTGAACCGCGCCGGCCTGCTGGAAGACCTCAACGCCCTGCCTTCGCAGTCCATCGTGGTCCTGCACGCCTGCTGCCACAACCCGACCGGCGTCGACCTGAGCCTGGACGACTGGAAACAGGTCCTGGAAGTGCTCAAGGCCAAAGGCCACGTGCCCTTCCTCGACATCGCCTACCAGGGCTTCGGCGACGGCATCGACGAAGACGCCGCCGCAGTGCGCCTGTTCGCCCAGTCCGGCCTGAACTTCTTCGTTTCCAGCTCCTTCTCCAAGTCGTTCTCGCTGTACGGCGAGCGCGTCGGCGCGCTGTCGGTGGTCACCAACAGCCGCGAGGAGTCCGCCCGCGTCCTGTCCCAGGTCAAGCGCGTGATCCGCACCAACTACTCCAACCCGCCGACCCACGGCGCCAGCGTCGTTTCCGCCGTGCTCAACAGCCCGGAACTGCGCGCCTTGTGGGAAGAGGAACTGGGCGAAATGCGCAGCCGCATCCGCAACATGCGCGTCGCCATGGTCGAGCAACTGGCCGCCCTGGGCGCCAAGCGCGACTTCGGCTTCGTCGCCCAGCAGCGCGGCATGTTCTCCTACTCCGGCCTGACCGCCGAGCAGGTGGAGCGCCTGAAGAACGAGTTCGGCATCTACGCCGTCGGCACCGGCCGCATCTGCGTCGCCGCGCTGAACAATGGCAACCTGGAAACCGTCACCCGCGCCATCGTCCAGGTGCTCTGAAAAAAACCGGGGAAGTCATCGGCAGAATGTTGACTTCCCCTTCTTAATCAGTAAGATACGCCCCGTTGTTCCGCGATAGCTCAGTCGGTAGAGCAAATGACTGTTAATCATTGGGTCCCTGGTTCGAGTCCAGGTCGCGGAGCCAAAATTCAAAAGCCCTCGGCATATGCCGGGGGCTTTTTCTTTGGGGCGACGCCCAGCTCTTCGTAGGATGGGTGGAGCGAAGCGATACCCATCGCCCTGCTCGACGGAATGCTGGTCCTACCGGCGGAATCGCGGATAAATCCGCTCCTACGAGGAAACGTCCACACCAATCGTCCTGTCCGCCGTTTCCCTAGACAACGGCGGATAACCGCGAACGGTTATCCGCCCTACGCAACGAAAAAGGCCGGTCACCCGGACCGGCCTTTCCATCGCGGAGTGCCTCAGTCGAGGCTGATCGCCTCCCGGTTGCTCTCCAGGATCGCCTTGCCGATGCCCTTCACTTCCAGCAACTGATCCAGGCTGGTGAAGGGGCCATTGGCCTGCCGATAGGCCACTATGGCTTCGGCCTTGGCCTTGCCGATCCCCTTGAGCCGCTTTTGCAGCGTCTCTGCGTCCGCCGTGTTGAGGCTGACCAGCCCTTCCTTCTCGTCGTGCATGGTGACCGTCGCCGGCGTCAGCTTCTCCGGCGCGGGAGCGGCGGCAGCCATGCCCGACAGGGAAAGGGAGGAAAGCACGACCAGCAGTAGCGCGAATGCCTTATGCATGAACAACTCCTTTTAGTCACTGGGTATGGCGAGCCAGAACGGGCTCGCCATTCACCTTTAGCGACAGGAGCGGGGCAAGGGGAAGAAGGGAAAATCACACTTTGAATGAATCAGGGGCTTCCTCGCCGATTGGACGAAGAGCCCCTCCTGCAACAAGGCAGTGTCCGACCGAGCACCGGTATCGGTCTGTCAGGGCTCCATACGACGCTGCTGGTGGACCAGGTCGACGATGTCGCCATCCGGGCAGTAGCCGTTGACCGTCTCCCGCAGCAGCATACGCACCTGGGCGTAGTCGCCCCGCTCCACCGCCTTCAGCAGCGAGACCAGCACCGTCTTGAACGCCTCCCAAGGCAGCATTTCCTCGTTCGCCTTCATGATCATCGGGTGCTCGGTGGCGCCTACCTCGTCGCCGATCAACAACTCCTCATAAAGCTTCTCGCCGGGACGCAGGCCACTGAACTCGATGGCGATGTCACCGTGAGGCGAACTCTCCGAGCGCACGCTGAGCCCGGAAAGGTGGATCATCCGCTGGGCCAGCTCGAGGATTTTCACCGGCTGGCCCATGTCGAGCACGAAGACGTCGCCGCCGCGCCCCATGGAGCCCGCCTGGATCACCAACTGCGCAGCCTCGGGAATGGTCATGAAATAGCGGGTGATCGCCGGATGGGTGACGGTCACCGGGCCGCCACGCTTGATCTGCTCACGGAACAGCGGGATGACCGAGCCGGACGAGCCCAGCACGTTGCCGAAACGCACCATGGTGAAGCGGGTCTTGTTCACATGGTGGACCCCGGTCTTGTCGCCGAAGAGCACCGGCGCGGGCTCCAGACTGAGCGCCTGGAGGATCATCTCGGCCAGGCGCTTGGTCCCGCCCATGACGTTGGTCGGTCGCACAGCCTTGTCGGTGGAGATCAGCACGAAGTTCTGCACGCCAGCCTGGATCGAGGCCTGGGCCGCATACAGCGTCCCCAGGACGTTGTTCAGCACCCCTTCGGAAATATTGTGCTCGACGATGGGCACATGCTTGTAGGCGGCCGCGTGGTAGACGGTGTTGATCTTCCAGCTGCCCAGCACCTCCAGCAGGCGCTCGGCGCTGCGTACCGAGCCCAGGATGGGCACGAGCTGCACCGGCAGGGATTGCCGCCGGACGCGTTGCTCCAGTTCCTGGTGGATGCGGTAGAGATTGAACTCGCAGTGCTCGAACAGCACCATCACCGTGGGCCCGCAGGGCAGGATCTGGCGGCACAGCTCCGAACCGATGGAACCGCCCGCCCCGGTGACCATCACCGCCTGGCCGCGGATGCAGTGCTCCAGCAGCTCCTTGCGCGGCGCCACCGGGTCGCGCCCCAGCAGGTCGGCGATGTCCACTTCCTGGATGTCGTCCACCTTCACCCGGCCGTTGGCCAGGTCGATGATGCCGGGCACGCTGCGCACGTGCAGCGGATAGGGCTCCAGCAGACCGAGGATTTCGCGACGGCGCGCCCGCGAGGCGGAAGGAATCGCCAGGAGGATTTCCTGGGCCCCGGTCTCCTCGATCATCTGCTGGATATGCTTGGGCTTGAACACCCGCAGGCCGGCAATCACCCGGTTGGCGATCTCGTCGTCGTCGTCGATGAAGGCCACCGGCCGCATCACCCGCCCCAGGCGCAGTGCGGCGACCAATTGGTTGCCCGCGGTACCGGCACCGTACACCGCGACCTTGATCAGGCCATCATCCTGCTTGAGGAAAGGCACGACCTGGATCGCGCTGTACCAGTCGCCCATGAAGTACTGGCGCATGGCCAGGCGCAGGCCGCCGACCATCAGCAGGCTCAGCCACCAATAGTTGAGCACCAGGGAGCGCGGCACCGCCTCGACGACCGAGCGGTTCCAGTAGACCACCAGCGAAAGCACCAGGGCCGAAATGGTCACCGCCTTCCAGATGGCGATCAGCGCATCGTTGCCCAGGTAACGCATGACCGCCCGGTACATGCCGAAGCGGATGAACAACGGTATCGCGATCAACGGCGCGGCGATGAACAGCCAGGCATGCACACGGAAGGGATAGGTCAGGTCATCCGTACCCAGGCGCACCACGAAAGAGAGCCACAGGGCCAGCCAGACCAGGAGCACGTCCGTGACGACCTGCAGCATTCGCTTGTAACGTCGGGGCAACCTCAGCAGGCGCTCTCGCAGCATATCCTTTCATCCTTCCCAGTCCGGGAGCGCAGTCTCCCGTTACATTGACCACCATTTCCCATGGAGTTCACTTCGATTTGCCGTTTTCAGGCCCACCGGCGCCCAGCAATGCCACGACCAGCACCAATGGAGCATAGGCAAGAAACAGACCGGCGACGCCGTCGATTCGGCCCAGCGCCACGAAAACGGCGATCGGCGACAGCCATATCAGATTGATCGCAGCCACCGACAAACTGATGGCGCGATGCTGGCCAAGACGCCGCGAAGCCCGCTGATAGGCATGGCTGCGGTGCGCTTCGTGGACCCGTTCGCCGCGCAGCAAGCGCCGCGCCAAGGTCCAGGTGGCATCGACGACGAAGGCGCCCAGCAGGATCAGCCACGACCAGAACAACTGCGGCGCCTGCCAGGCCGCCTGCAGCGAGAGCCCGCCCAGCATGATGCCGAGGAAGCCGCTGCCGGCATCGCCCATGAATATCCGCGCGGGCGGGTAGTTCCAGGCCAGGAACCCAGCGGTGGCCGCGGCGAGCAACAGCGGCAGCCAGGCGGCCGACCCCACCCCCGCCAACCAGCAGCAGAGCGCCGCGCCGCCGCAGACGGTAATCGCCTCCAGGCTGGCGATGCCGTCGATGCCGTCCATGAAGTTGTAGAGGTTCAGCAGCCACACCAGGTAGAACAACGCCAGCAGCGAGCCGAATAGCCCCAGGTCCCAGCGAACGCCGGCGAACGACAGGGCCGGCAGCCCCCCCAGCATGTAGAGCAGGAAGGCCGCGCCGAGGAAATGGCCGAGCAGGCGCCAGCGCGCCGGTACGTGACGGTGATCGTCGATGAATCCCACCAGGGCTATCCAGCCCCCCGACAGC
Organism: Pseudomonas citronellolis; assembly: GCF_900112375.1. GTDB lineage: Bacteria > Pseudomonadota > Gammaproteobacteria > Pseudomonadales > Pseudomonadaceae > Pseudomonas > Pseudomonas citronellolis. Next base: position 12,939 of record NZ_FOLS01000001.1, read on the forward strand.
AGCAGGGCAAGCATGGCGCGCGTATCGGTCAGGCCCATCCCCCAGGACAGCAGCAGCGCCAGCAGGAAGCTCAGGACTATCGCCACCCCGCCGCCCCTTGGCGTCGGCACACTGTGGGAGCTGCGCTCGTTGGGCACGTCCATCACGCTGCGCGCCAGAGCATAGTGGCGAACCCCGGCGGTACCGGCCCAAGCCAGCAGCAGGGCGAGAAACAGCAGGAGGAAGATCATGCCCGGGCCTCCCGGTACCAGCGCGCCGTCTCCGCGAGCGCCTGGTCGACGCTCACCGGCGGCTGCCAGCCCAGCAGCTCGCGGGTCTTGCCGATATCGACCTGCAACGAGCCCAGCACGCGCTGCGCCTGGGCTCCTCGCCCAAATAGCGCGGCCAGCCCCTGCAGCAGGGCCACCGGCACAGGCAGCAGCCGCGAGCGTACGCCGAGAGCCATGGCCAGGCGACGGCACAGCTCGGCACTGGAAAGATCGTGGTCGTCGCTGACCAGGAAGACCTGGTTGGCGGCACGCTCGTGCTCCAGGCATACGCGCAGCAGATCGACCAGATTATCCCTGGCCACCAGGCTCCGCTGGTTGCGCACCCGAGCGAACGGCAGGGGCAGCTGCCGCTGCACCGCACGCATCAGGCTGGCGAAGTTGGCCCCCACACCCGGGCCGTAGATGAGCGGAGGGCGGATGATCACCCACTCCATCGCGCTCCCTTCGGCCAAGTGCGACAGCGCCCTCTCCGCCTCCAGCTTCGACTGGCCGTAGGGATCGGCCGGCTCCGGCCGATCCTCGGCACGGAACGGCCGGCCGGGCGGCGTCAGCTCACCGTTGACCTTGATCGAACTGATGAAGATGAAACGCCGCACCCCTGCGGCTGCAGCCTGGCGCGCCAGGTTGAGGGTGCCCTCGACGTTGACCGCGCGGAACTCGGCCTGGGGGTCGTCCGCGGTTTCGCGCATGACATGCACCCGGGCCGCGGCATGGATCACGACGTCCACGCCAGCCAGTGCAGAAGCCCAGTCCTGGGTCGCGTCCAGGCCATCGATGGAGTGGATCTCCACGCCGGGAAATTCGCCAGACAGACGGGAACGCACCGCCACCGCCAGGCGCAGCTCCGGTATCGCGGCAAAGGCTTCGAGAATGCCCCGCCCGACAAAACCGGTCGCACCGGTCAGAAGTACTTTCAACACCACTCCTAGAGATTCAGGGCGCCGGGGCACCATCCATGATTCCGGGCATCGGCATCACTGCTGGGGAGCAGCGATCGGCCTGAGCGTATTCCACGCGTGGCAGCCCGGACATTGCCAGTGCAGTTCGCGCCCGGCGAAACCGCAATTGCCACAGCGATAGTGCGGCATCGATCGATACAGGCCGAGGATGATCGGCTGCATGTGGGTGAACAGCTCCTGGTCCGCCCTTCCACCACCCAGCGTACCGAGCATGTCCAGCAGCCCTCGCCAGGACGGCTGTTGCTGGACCTTGGCCAGCAAGCGGCCACGCCAGCCCTGCCCATCCGCATCGAGCTGGGCCAGGATCGCCAGCAGCGCCGGCGATGCATCCGGCGCCTCCGCAAGACGGCGCAGGCAGGCGAGGATTTCCGGCTCGGCACAACACTCGCGGCGCCGCAACATGGGCAGCAGCTCGCCGAGAAAGCCGGCATCGGCCGCGCAGAGCTCGGTGATGGAGGCGTCGGCAGCCTGGAAGTTGCGCTGCCACAGCTCACAGTCCAGGCGCATCAGCAAGGCGCGCACGCATTGGGGGTCGACCCGCCGGGCTTCCTTGAGAAGCTCGCGGGCACCGTCGCGGTCACCCGCGCGAATGCGCTCCTGAGCCTGCTCGCAATAATAGTTGGCCAGCACCGTCTTCAGCTGAGAGCGCCGCCCCACCAGGCGCGCAGCGAGTTCAACGGCACGCGCCCAATCCTTCTCACGCTCGGCGATGCGACGCAACTCGTCCAGCGCCTCCAGTGAGATGGCCTGGCCATCTCGCTGCATCAGCTCATCCAGCAGTTGCTCGGCACTACCGAGCAAGCCTCCGGCGATGTAATCACGAGCGAGTTCGAGACTGATCTGCGCGGACAGCTCGGGGTTGGCCGATGCCTTGTCCAGCAGTTCCTGGTGGATCTGGATGGCCTTCTCGATATCCCCACGGCGACGGAACAGATTGCCGACATGAACGTGGCTTTCGAGTGTTTCCTCGTTCAGCGAAAGCCCTTGGGAAAGACGCTCCAGCGCGTCGTCGGAATGCCGGTCGAGCAGGTTGTGCATGTTGCGCACCCGCTCGCGCAACGCCTCGTCAGCCGAAGCCGGCCAAGAGCCCGGGCGCAACGAGCGTCGCCCCAGCCACCAACCGACGGCCAGGGCCAAAACGAACAGCAGCATCGCTACAACGCTGGACATCCCGGTGTCACTGGGTCTTCAGCGACTGGTCGCGCAGGGCCTGGTTTTCCTTGCGGAAGCGCGACACTTCGGAACGCAGCCCCGAGAGATGCAGGCGCGTGCGCGCCCGGAATGGAATGCTCAGCAGCAGGCCGATGACACCACCCAAGACGAAGGACAGGGTAATGAAGACCACCAGCGGCCACTCCGGCGTCTGCCAGCCCAGGAAGGCCAGTTGAACCCGCTGAAGGTTCTCCAAGACGAAGACGACGACCACTGCGCAGAGCAGGATGGCAGCCAGGAAGGCCAGAAAGCGTTTGAGCCGAAGCATGAAAAATCCTCGATCGTTCTCTAGCCGGCTACACGGGCTCGTTCACCCGATCGCGCAATTCCTTGCCCGGCTTGAAGTGCGGAACGAATTTACCATCCAGGCGCACCGATTCGCCGGTCTTCGGATTCCGGCCGACGCGCGGTGCGCGGTAATGCAGAGAGAAACTGCCGAACCCACGGATCTCGATGCGATCGCCGGTAGCCAGAGCCTGGGACATCTGCTCAAGCATCGTCTTGATCGCCAGCTCCACATCCTTTGCGGAAAGCTGCCCCTGATGGGTGACGATTCTCTCGATCAACTCCGACTTGGTCATGGTTTTCCCTTCTTTTTCAAGCGGCTAGATCAGCTCTAGGTTCTTTTAGCACGCAGCTCAAGCTTTGAACAGCCTAAAGGAGGGAAAACGAAAAAGGGCGACCGAGGTCGCCCTTTTTCTTAGAGGAATCAGGACTTAGCCCTGATTCTCCATTTGCGCACGAATCAGATCACCAATGGTGGTCGGACCGGTGTTTTCTACTTCTTGCTTGCTACGCAGCTCTTTCATCGCATCCTTCTCGTCATCGACGTCCTTGGACTTGATGGAGAGGCTGATGACGCGGCTCTTGCGGTCGATGCTGATGATCTTGGCTTCGACTTCTTCGCCTTCCTTCAGCACGTTGCGGGCGTCTTCGACGCGGTCGCGGCTGATTTCGGAAGCCTTCAGAACGCCTTCGATCTCGTCGCCCAGGCTGATTACGGCGCCTTTGGCGTCAACTTCCTTGACGATGCCGCGAACGATGCTGCCCTTCTCGTGCTGGCCGGCGTAGCTGGAGAACGGATCGTCTTCCAGTTGCTTGATGCCCAGGGAGATGCGCTCGCGCTCCGGATCGACGGAGAGGATGACGGTTTCCAGCTCGTCGCCCTTCTTGAAGCGACGCACGGCTTCTTCACCGGCTTCGTTCCAGGAGATGTCGGACAGGTGAACCAGGCCGTCGATGCCGCCTTCCAGACCGATGAAGATACCGAAGTCGGTGATCGACTTGATGGTGCCGGAGATCTTGTCGCCCTTGTTGAAGCGGCCGGAGAAGTCTTCCCACGGGTTGGATTTGCACTGCTTGATGCCCAGGGAGATACGACGACGCTCTTCGTCGATGTCCAGAACCTGAACTTCCACTTCGTCGCCAACCTGAACGACTTTCGACGGGTGGATGTTCTTGTTGGTCCAGTCCATTTCGGAGACGTGTACCAGGCCTTCCACACCCTCTTCCAGCTCGGCGAAGCAGCCGTAGTCGGTGAGGTTGGTGACGCGGGCCATGACGCGGGTGCCTTCCGGGTAACGAGCCTTGATGGCAACCCACGGGTCTTCGCCCAGTTGCTTCAGGCCCAGGGATACGCGGTTGCGCTCGCGGTCGAACTTCAGAACCTTGACATCGATCTCGTCGCCGACGTTGACGATTTCCGACGGGTGCTTGATGCGCTTCCAAGCCATGTCGGTGATGTGCAGCAGGCCGTCTACGCCGCCCAGGTCCACGAATGCGCCGTAGTCGGTGAGGTTCTTGACGATACCCTTGACTTGCTGGCCTTCCTGCAGGGATTCCAGCAGGGCTTCGCGCTCGGCGCTGTTCTCGGCTTCCAGGACGCTACGACGGGAAACGACAACGTTGTTGCGCTTCTGGTCCAGCTTGATGACCTTGAACTCGAGCTCTTTGCCTTCCAGGTGAGTGGTATCACGCACCGGACGGACATCGACCAGGGAACCCGGCAGGAACGCGCGGATGCCGCTGACGTCGACGGTGAAGCCGCCCTTGACCTTGCCGTTGATAACGCCCTTGACCACTTCATCAGCGTTGAAGGCAGCTTCCAGAACCAGCCAGGATTCGGCACGCTTGGCTTTCTCGCGGGACAGCTTGGTTTCACCGAAGCCATCTTCAACCGCGTCCAGCGCAACGTGGACTTCGTCACCCACCTTGATGGTCAGCTCGCCCTGTTCGTTGTAGAACTGCTCGACCGGGATGACGCCCTCGGACTTCAGGCCGGCATGCACGGTGACCCAGTCACCGTCGATGTCGACCACGATGCCGGTGATGATGGCACCCGGCTGCATGTCGAGGGATTTCAGACTTTCTTCAAAGAGTTCTGCGAAGCTTTCGCTCATGTTTATACCTGTAGTCAAAGGCCTGTAGGCCCGGCTCCGCGCCACCAGCGAACGCGGTCAAGTGATGAAAAAGAAGCCACCAAGATCGAGACTGGTATCCTGTCGGCCCCTGGCTGTGTCCGACCGAAGCCGGGCACTCCACATTCAATTTTTTACGGGCTGCTCCGCCAGATATGGACGAAAGCCTCCCAATACAAGGTCTGGAATGTTAGCAACCGCCGCACCAGGCGTCAAATGGGCTTGGTGCGCATCTTCCCGACCCATTCGCCACAATGCCGCAAGGGCGCTGTCACACGCCAGGACCTGCTGGCCAGGACCTGTTCCAGGTGTCCAAGGGTCGCTGAATGCTCTGCGCGCAAACGGCATTGCTCGGCCTCCAGGGAAGCAAGCTTCTGACGCTGGCCCTCCATCGACTCGAGAAGCATTTCGCGCTCCTGTTGCAGCGCCTGAAGCCCGGCCAGATAGGCCCGCTCCTGCTTCTCGAAGAAAGCAGCGGCCTCCTGACGTGCAGTCTCACCTGCCCTAATGGTGGATTCCAGCTGGAATATCCAGCCGACCAGTTCGGCTTCCCGCGCACTCGATCGCTTCCGGTCACCCTGGTACCACTGGCTGGCGCTCCAGGACTCCATATCCAGGCGTCCGAAATGCCGTAGCATCGGCCACACCTCAGCGAACTGACGCTCAACAGCCTCTAACTGACGAACGGATACCTGTCCCTCGTCCCTGGCCAGCCGGCCCAACAGTTCATGAAGCCCGACCAATGCGGGAAAGGCGTCTGCATGTCGGCGCAGAAGTGCCTCATCGAAACAGGTATGCCGAAGGGAACGATCCAGGATGTCGACGGAGAAACGCTCGAACAACGCATCCGAAAACGGCAAACCCAGGCGATCCGCCACCCGCTGCAGGGACTCTCGCGGCTGCGCCATGAAGCCGTCGTAGTCAACTACGACCATGCGCCTGGCGGCGGCGAATCGTAAGGCCCTGTACATATGTTCGTACCACAGCATCAGACTCTTCGCCGTGGAAAAACCATCACGCGCCTCCAGCGATGCCGCCACGCTCAGCGGATGACGCAGGGGAACGACCAGTGCAACGTTCACCCCCCTGGCATCCAGCAACGGCATCCAGAAATCCATGAGGCGCGGCAGACGGGGATCCTTGATGCCGAACAGATCACGCCCTGCCAGGCGTTGATCCAGCAGCGAACCCATCCGGCGCTGCAGGTCTTTGCCGGACTCGCTATCCAGCAGGAGGCTCCCATCGACTCCAATGCAGGAAGACGAGAAGCCTTGCGCTGCGAACACTTCCTCGTTCAGGTCGATGATCGCACGATCTTCCCAGAACCCTCGTGGATTGTCTGGCCCCGGTGCAATGAGGTGTTCCCCAAAGTCCACTCCCAGGCATTCCAATGCCGCAGACAACAGGCTGGTGCCGGAGCGGTGCATACCCAGCGTCATGACTACCGTTTTCAACTCATTTCCTACCTGCTACCAGCGATCCTGTCGAACCGACCAATCTCCACTTTCACGACACCGGCCTGGCCATCCCTCATACGCTCATCCGGACGAAGAAGCGTGGCCTTGCCGGATACCTCAGGAAGAACCAGGGCAGCACACCAATCCCGGGTCGCGAAATAGTTGTTCACGAACGCAGCGCATTGGCTGTCATCCAGGAGGTCGGCCAACCGATAGACAATGACGGCCCGGCAGAGCAACCAGTCCGGCAGCACAACGCCTCCCTCGGCGATAAGATGCAACGGCGCCTTGCCAACGAGAGCCTCCAACGCAGAACGAGGCCATGACCGCAGATCGCTACCTCGCTTCAGGTGAATCACGAACGCCAGCACCGGCGAACGTCGATACTGGCTCGGGCGCGATAGGTTGAGCAGCGGCTCATTCACCGGTCGCCGGCGATAACCATTGGCTAACGACTTTCGCCATGCCGTGTTGACATAGAACTCCCGGTGCACCAAGCGCAGTTCGCAACGGGCCTGGCGCGAACGGCAACTGGCCTGATCCAGCCGCGATCCGGGGTGCCGCCGGTAGAGCATCAGCGCTTCGCCTATCACCCGGCCATGCACGCCCAGACTCGCCAGGCGAATCCAGAAGTCCCAGTCCTCGTACAAGGAACTGCGCACCTCCGAAAAGCCACCTGCTGCCACCCAGGCGACACGCGAGAATACGGCCGAAACCCCCAAGTGATTGACGTAGGGCAGCAACACCGGATCGAGGTCGCAGGTCCTGACCACTCCTCGCTCCCCTCCGAACAGTTGTAGCCAGCTATGCGCCAAGCTCACGCCGGCATCCGCCTCCAGCATCACCACGCACTTCTCCAGGTACGACGGGGCCAGCAGGTCATCGGCGTCAAGGCAACAGATGTAGCGCCCCCGGGCTTTGGCAATTCCTGCGTTGCGTGCTGCCCCGGGGCCTGCATTGGCCTGCCGGAGGACAGTCAATGAAGTGCACCGTTCAAGCAAGGCGAGCAGACGCCGGGTAGCGGGATCATCGGAGCCATCGTCGACCAGGATGACCTCGAAGTCCTGCAGCGTCTGTTCACGCAAGCTCCGCAGCGCCTGCAACAGATAGGCGCCATAGTTGAAGCAGGGGACAATCACGCTGACCAACGGCATCCCCGAGTCCCAGGGTTCCGCTGTAGCGGGCTCGCATGGCGGACTGCCACGTGAGCGCGAGCCCAATATCCAGTGGAGCAGAGTCCGGCCCGGATTTCCCGCTACTCGCCGGAGCACGGGCCGACACAGGAACCAAAGCCATGCTCCTCCGGAACGAAGTGCCTGCGCTATCGACACGATGGGCGACACTCACCCGACCGGCTGTAATGCGGCGCATGTCGGCAAGTATCCCGGCACGGCGGAGACTTGCTGCTCAAAAGCGGACCAATTGTGCCGCCCACGCATCAGGGCCTGGGCACAGGCCACTTTCCTTTCGGCCTGCTGCCGATCTTCCAGTACCGTCCTGATCCTCTCGGCGAATGCGAGCGGCCCGGCAGTGGCATCGAGAGGATAACCACTATCTTCGTTGACCAACTCCGCTATACCGCCAACCGTTGGTGCGACTATGGGAAGGCCCGCGGCAGTGGCCTCGAGCAGGACATTCGGTAGACCGTCGTAGGCGGATGTATAGAGGAAGACTCCATAATCACTCTCCTGGGCGATGGTCGCAAAACTGTCGAAGCGGCCAGCCAGGGAAATATTCGGTAGAGCTCTCAGGCGTTGCAATACATCTCTATCGTAGGCGGGGTCGGCTTCGCCATGGACATCGAAGCGCACCTCCGGCAAGGCCCTGGCGATTTCGTAAAGCAACTCGGGACGCTTCTGCGCAGCCAGGCGCCCTGCCCACAACACCTTCCTACCGTCCCTGGGCGTGCTGGCCATATTGCCAACGAATGGGAAATACAGGGTATGCAGACGTTCCCGCGGCAGACCGTCACGCCGCTGTATAAGATTGAGGAAACACAGGTTGTCGGTGAAGATACCTGTCAGGTGCATCCAGGCCTTCGGCAAGAATTCCGTGGCATAGCCACAACGCACGCCATTGCGGTCGACATCATCACAATAGACGCTGGCAAACAGGCGTTTGCCGCTACTCACCAATGGCTTGCCGAACCGCTCGAACAATTGCCAGCCCAGCAACGAATTGATCAGATGCAGCGTGCAGGCCGGACTCTGCAGCAACAACCGCAGCAGAACCAGTTCGCGATCCTCGGGACTGGCATGCCGCGTCAGTTGCCCGAACTCGACCACCCTGGCCTCGACTGGTAAACGATTAACCCAAGGCGACAGGACGTCCCGTGTCAGCACGACCGTTACCCGAAGCCCCTGCTCCACACAAAGGTTGACATGGTGCAACGTGCCCAGGTCGGCCCCTCCGCGCATCATATGGGGAATGATGAAGATCATCTGGGGACGGCTGTCGACGAAATCAGACGCTAACGCCCGGTAGAGCGCGGCAGCGTGAGGATCCTCGCCTGGCTGCCAGGAACGGAAACGACCGAGCAGCTCATCGCTGGGGTACAGCGCCGGCTCGATATTCGACAGTTCGCGCAATTCCTCGACTATCCACTGCGGCAGCGCTACCGGTGCATCGTCCCGGGCCACCACGGCCTCCGGGAAATAGCGATGCCTGAGACGACGGCAGAACACCACGAAGCCTTGCAGCTGTCGTTCACTCAGGAAGCGCCGCAGCAGTGCGAACAACCATCCATAAGCACGCCAGGCGAACCATACGAGAAGCTTCTTGAGACGTACGGACATCAAAACCTCTTACTTCCAGAGTCCATCGGCGAAGAATGGTCCCGGACGAACGATGACCTGCTGTCGCAGGCCGGTGTTCTGCCGGGAGCCAGCCGGCTTGCGCCGGTAGAACAGCGCTGTCTGCGGTGCCGTGGTATGGCAGGCTCCCGCAGCCAACGCAGCAAGGCTCCAGTCCCAGTCTTCGTAACCGAAGCCGGTCCTGGCCATGTTTGCCTCCCGATACGGGCAACGCAGGAACAGCTCCCGGGAGGCGAACACTGTCGAGGCCCACAGGTGGTGCTTGAAGCAGGTATCCAGGCTTCCTTCCCCAGAGAGTTGATCGCTCTGCCGGGACAATTCCCAGGACTCACCGAAAGTCAGCAGATAATCGGTATGCACGACCACCTCGCCCGGCTGCGCTGCTATGACGCTCAACGCCGCAGTGATCCAGTTCGCCGAGCAATAGTCATCGCCATCGAGAATGCCGATCAGCTCTCCGTCTGCCTCGGAGATCCCTGCATTACGCGCCAGGCCAGGATCTCCCAAGCCTACTTCGATGATGCGATCGGTCGAACGCACGGCAGGATGCTCGCGGACCACCCGCAGCGTGAGCGGATCGGCATGATCCAGTACCGCCAGCAACTGCACCTCGTGCCCGAACGACTCGGCATGGCGGCGAAGGCGTTCGAAACCGGATAGCGACCAATGGCCCAGAGTGCGCTCGCCATGAAAGGTCATTACCACACAGGACTTGGGCATGACTTCAACGAACCTCTGGCGGGCGACTGGAAAAGAAGGCGCCCGGCCTGAGTACACTGGCCATCCCCTCGCACAGAGAGGGGAACGTCTCGGGCATTCCACGACAAAAGGCCGCGGTACCCACGGCCAAAGTATGCAGTCGGCCGGAAGCGATGATCTCCACCCCCCAGTGCCAGTCCGGAAAAGCGAACCCAGTCTGCTCGGTGGCCACCGGCTGGTAGGGAACGGCCTCGAACACATCGCGGCGGGCAAAGACCGTGGCGCCCCACGGATAATGCTTGAAGCAGTTCTCCGGGTTGTAGGTATCCACCAATTGGTCGATGCAGCGCGTGTAGGAGAACACCTGCCCGTGATGCAGGAGATATTCGGGGTGTACGACCACCTGGCCTCCACAACGCCGCATCACGCCCAGCGCCTCTATCAACCAGTTGGCACTGCAATAGCTGTCGCCATCGAATATGCCCAAGAACTCTCCATCCGCCAGGCATACGCCGGCATTGCGCGCCTGGGACAAGTCGCCGTGCTCGACCTCCAGCAGCCGATCCGTCGACAGCAACGCCGGATGCTCGCCGACTATCCGCCGGGTATTTCCGTCAGGACGGTCGAGGACTACCACCAGTTGCACCAACAGGCCATGGAATGCAGCCCATCGGCGCATGCGCTGAAATGACCAGAGGCTCCATTGGGCCCGTATGCCTTCTCTATGGAACACACCCACCAGACTGATCTCCGGCAGTGCGGAAACTGTCCCATGCACCTTGGAGCCCTTTGTATCGGAAGAGCGTTCAAAGCACATATCGCAGACTCTCGGCAACATCGCTCACCACGGCCGCGACCAGATCACGCTCGCGCTCGTCCATCTCGTCACCGAGGCAAGGCAACGGAACCAGTTCAGGCAAAGGTGCGCTGCCCAACAGGCAGTCAACCATGTCGGACGGCTTGCTGATCAAATCCTCGTATCGCGTCCAGCGCAGGTGTGCCTCCATCTCCAGCAGCTGGCAAGCGAGATAGCGCCACCATAGCGCCCGGCGCACAGGTAGGTAGTCGCAAGCCATGACCTCCCGGAGCATCTTGCGCTGCCAACCGCTCAATCCGGGATCGTCCGGATGACCAATCGGTTGTGTCTGCACCGCCGCCGTGCGCAGGTGCTCGAAGGTCCGCTTCCAGGAAGACAGGCTGTCGTAGGGATGACGGATGAGCGCGATGCAAGTGGCGTCGGGCATAGCCCGGAGCAGGCCCGGCAGACGTGACAGGTAGGCCAGGGTATTCTTGGTACCCAGGGTGAAGGACGCGCCCTGGAGTTGCACGCTATAGGGCTGCCGACGGTCGCCCTCACGGGCGGTGTCGTCTACCAGGCGCCCCTCCACGTGCTTGTTCGGCACGGACAGCCCCGCCAGCAGATCACGGCGTAGTTCGCCATACAGCCGTGGTATGCCCCACGGGGTAGCACCAGCCGTCAGCACAGGAAATACTTCAGCGGGCTCATTGATGATCACGGTATCCCGACGTTCCGATAGCAGCCGGCACAGGTGGCTGGTACCGCTGCGCGGCAGGCCGGTGATCAATAGGTCACGCCCGTCGCACTCCAGAGACTGACCTGTGCCCAACCCAGCGAACCAGGCGGGAGAATATGCCTGGACATCCACAGATTGCCGGAGCACCTCGGTCAGTTCGGGGAAACGCTGCTGGAGCCCGTGCAGGTCCCGCAGCAATTCAGGCTCGCGAGCCAGCACCGGCAGATCGTGATAGTGGCAGAGGAAGGGCCTGCTGCCCGGCTTGCGCAAAGGTTTCAGGTGCAACGGAAAGTTGTAGCGCTCATCGAGCGAGCGTGTCCGCATCTGCGATTGCGCTAGGGCGATCGGCAGCGCCAACTGGTCCAGCCAGGGCCATTTGTGCTCGACTTCCGGCGCCTCGGCGAGGAGTTTGGCCACCCGTAGCCAGCAAGCGGCAAACCGCTCGGCATCGCGTACCCAGATGAATCCGGCGTTGAAATATCCGGGCATGACCTCCTGGCCATGACTGGTGAGCACCCGCACTTCCGGGAGATCGAGCCCCAACACTCCGTACAGTTGCCTCCAATAGCCATCATCGGTGGGCACCAAGGCCACGTCCGCCGGTTTCAGGGCCGCATCGGCCTGGCGAAGCGTATCGATATCAGGGACGTGCAGGCAGTACATATCCGAATCGAGAAACAGGGTATGCCCATACCCCTCCCCCAAGGCCAGGGCGGCGAACTTGTTACCTATGGGGTATTCGGGGCCGAAAGGGTTCTCGATTTCTCGCAGAGGGATGGCAAGGCGGTTGTACAGGCTGCGCGAGGCCTGACTGAGAGCCCCCCAGGACGACGCGGGAGTGGCCAGGGCAGCCAGTATCGGGACACTTTCTCCAAACCGGGCTCTCAAAGAGGTCGCCAGCAATGCGGCCTTGTACTCGAGTATCCCGCCATGCGTAACGAAAACTACGCAGAAATCGGAAGAGGGGCGATCAGGGAATGACTGGGTCATGATGCGTGGGGCAACTCGAAGGAACCGTGCAGGTTGACCACGGCATCGAAACGCTTGATGGGGTTGTTGATCCGGAAAATCGCGGCGTTCACCTGCTTGTCCAGCAGTTCGCAAAGCTCATCCGTCAACGCATCGTCCAGACGCACGGTCAGGGCATAGTCGCCAGCCTGCAGATCGCCAGCGAAGCTGATACGGGCATGCACGAGTCCATCCTCACCCACCGGCAGCTCGATACCCTGGTGCGCATTATTGAACGCGTAGAGGTTGTATCCGCGCAGGTCACGAAGGACCACAGTGATCCTGGGCCTCGACACCGCTTGGAACAGCCTGGCCACCACCTCGACAACGATTCGTTCGCCGCTGTCGAACGCTTGACGCCACTCTCCGGCGACTCCCAGGCGCAGTTGCAGAATCCGCCCCTTGGCATTGCCGAACGCCATGCCCTCGAGGCCAAGAGGAAGAGAGGTATCGTCCTCTCCTCCTTCTGCTGATGCCGCTCCGGCCTGGCTATCGCGCTGATAGAGTTCGCAAGCCGTTTCGCAATCGCCATCGAATGCAACCAGGCCATCCTTCAGGTAGACAGCCCGACTGCAATAGCCCTTGATCAATTGCGCATCATGGGACACCAGCAATATCGTGACGCCTCGAGCCAGCAGTGCATCCAGCCTACCAAGGCACTTGAACTGGAAAGCGGCATCGCCGACGGCAAGGGCCTCGTCGATGATCAGCACGTCGGCATCGACATGGGCATTGAGTGCGAAGGCCAGGCGGACATACATGCCGCTCGAATAGGTCTTGACCGGCTGATCGATGAATTCGCCTATGTCCGCGAAAGCGATGATCGCCTCCAGTTTCCCGGCTATCTCGTCCTTCGTCATGCCCAGCAACATGGCATTGAAGATTACGTTGTTCCTTCCGGTTTCCTCCGGATCGAACCCCATCCCCAACTCCAGCAAAGCGGCCACCCGGCCATGGACCTGCGCCCTGCCCCGGGATGGACGCAAGGTCCCTGCGATGATCTGCAGCAAGGTCGACTTTCCGGAACCATTGCGACCGATGATGCCAACGACCTCTCCCGCCGCTACTTGTAGTGATAGGTCGCGCAAGGCCCAGAACTCGCGATGAAAACTGAAGCGGTTGCCCAAAAGCGCCTGCAAGAAACGCTTGCCGGAGCTGTCGAACAGATGGAAACACTTCCCAAGTCCGGAAACCTGGATCATGGGGCGTTGCGCAACATTCATCTCGCTACCATTGGCCGGCCATTACATGCTCGCCAGCACTTTCCTGTTGATTTCACGAACGTCATAACGTGCTTCGGCGATACGCCGACTCTCCCTTCCCATCCGCAGGATGAGCTGGGGGTCATGGATGAAACGAGCCATCGCCTGCGTCAGGGCCTTGGGGCTGCGGATCGGCACGAGAAAACCGTTGACGCCATCGACGATGCTTTCCCGGCAGCCCACCCAGTCAGTGGTGATCACGGGACGCCCCAGCGCCATTGCTTCCTGGATGCAGCGGGGAATGCCTTCGCGGTAATAGGAAGGCAGCACCAGGACGCTGGATTCGTTCATCCACCCCCGCACATCCCTCACCCAGCCGACCCAGCGTACCGAACCCTCCTCACTCCAGCGGTGGATTTCCTCTTGCCGGATGGAGTCCGGGTTCACGTCCGTGTCGCCAAGAACGATGCATTCAATCTCGGGGTGCTCGGCCTTCAGCGAGCGGGCGGCCTCGACGAAGTCCTGGATACCTTTCTGCTGCAGAAGGCGACCGACGAAGATGAAAACGACCGGACTCACCGGCGGCCGCGAGGGTAGGAAATGCGTTAAATCCAGACCGATGCCCGGCAACAGCACGACCTTCTCCGCCGCCACCAGGCCTCCATGCACGAAGAGTGCGTAGTCATCGCCATTGAGCAGGAAAACCCGCCGGGATGACTTCAGGGTGAGGCGATAGAGCCCCCGTACGAGGCCACGCAACATCCCCCTGGCAGGGCTCGATGCACCCACGTCAGAAAAGACGTAGCCCGCGCCCTCGATCATCGAGTAGATGATGCGAACCCCGGCCAACCTGGCGGCCAGCCCGCCAAGGATCACCGGCATGGGGAAGTAGCTGAAAACGGCATCGACTCTGAAGGAACGAAGCCGCCACGCCGTTTTCACGATCGCCCACAATGCGACGAACGGGTTCATGCCGCTGCGCCCGATGTAGCCCTCGACCGGCATTGCGCCCAACTGGCGAATCTGCCTTCTGCTATGTTCGTCATGGTCGGGAGCGAAGGCATAGACCTCCACGCCCCTGGCGACCATGTCGCGAATCAGTTCGCCGCGAAAATTGACGATCGAGAAAGCCTGGTTGGAAACCAGCGCCAGCCGCCGGAAGCCAAGGTTGCACGCACCAGGCTGGCCTGAAAGCATCATGTTTCCAGGCCCGACGTCTGCCAACGCCAGACATCGGCCACTATCTGCCCGATGTCCTTGCGGGACTTCCAGCCCAGCTCTCGCTCGACCTTGGCGACATCCGCCCAGCTTTCCGCGATATCTCCCGGGCGACGGTCACGAACCTCGTAGGGTATCGGCTTGCCGCATGCCGCTTCGAACGCCCTCAGGACCTCCAGAACCGAATATCCCCGGCCTACCCCCATGTTCCAAACACGGACGCCGGCATGCCGGAGGAGATAATCCAGGGCCTGCACATGTCCCTGGGCCAGGTCGCAAACATGCACATAGTCGCGTACCCCCGTACCATCTGCCGTGGGGTAGTCATTTCCATATATCCCCACGACCGGCTGCTGGCCCACAGCGACACGGCCAACGATGGGCAGCAGGTTGTTCGGCTGGCCTTTGGGGTTTTCGCCGATCAGGCCGCTGGCATGCGCGCCAGCGGGGTTGAAATAGCGCAGTATCGCTACCGCCCAGCGCGGATCGGTGGCGGCGAAGTCCTTGATCACTTCCTCGGCGAAGAACTTGCTTCGGCCATAGGGGTTGACCGCACGCCCCGCCGGATGCGTCTCGGCAACAGGAGCGCTTTCGGGGTCGCCATACACAGTGGCGGACGAACTGAAAACCAGGCGATAAATTCCCGCCTCCGCCATCGCCTCCAGCAACGCCAGGATGCCGCCGACATTGGTGGAGTAATAATCCAGCGGCAGCCTTACGCTTTCCGCCACGGACTTCAGCCCAGCCAGATGGATAACGGCATCGATGGCGTGCTCGGCGAAAAGCTCCCGAAGCAGGGAGATATCCCGAACGTCCCCCTTCACGAAACACAGGGGCTTGCCGGCCAGGACTTCTATTTTGTCGAGAATGGCCAGGGAGCTGTTGGCCAGGTTGTCCAGGACAACGACATCGGCCCCCCATTCCAGCAAGTGAACGACCACGTGGGAGCCAATGAAACCTACCCCGCCTGTCACCAACACTTTCATCGCAACACCAGTGAAAACGTCATGCCTCGAAAAGCAAAAGTGAAGAGGCGGTTCACACCGCCTCTCCACAACCTCATGGCCTGGGCCAGAGATCAGTTGCGGTTGTTGCCACCGCGATGGTTGACAGTGGAGGACGGACCGGAGTCGCCATTGAAGTTGCCCTGGGTGGTGGAGGTCATGTTCACCAGGGTGCCGTTCGGCGTACGGATCAGACCGAGCGCCTCACAGGTGGGGAACTCGCCTTCCAGCACCAGGCGGGCACGGCCACCCACACCGTTCCAGTCGGCACCGTTGACACCGAAGGCGGAAGCGACCTGATCCACGCTGTAAACACCGGTTTCGTGGGCCTGGAGAGCCTCCTTGCCGCTCTGGTCGACGATGTAGGCGCTGCCGACTTCCGGATAGCGCTTGCCGTTCTGGTCGAACAGCACGCCGCGGACCTTGCCGTCGCGACCGCTGTCGCTGGTATTGGTCAGGCGGATGAAGAACGCATCGGCGTTGTTGGCGGCCGGCAGGTTGAACAGGCTGGCAACGCAACTGCTCTTCCAGAAGTGGTCGATCTCGCCACCGTTGATCACCCGGTCGACATAGCGGACGTTACCGAAGTCGATGCTCAGCGGACCTACGACGAAGCTCTGCTGGGCAATCATGGGGTCGGCGCCGTTGGACTTCACACAGATGTTGTAGGTCTGGTTGACGTCGTCATTCACCAGTTCCATCGGCAGCTTGGTCGTGCCACTAGACCCCGGCTTGGGCTTGAGAACCTCACCGGTCCAGGTGTGGGCGACCTGGTCGGCGGCGGCAGTGCCGTTGGCGTACGCCTGGCAGTTGGCAGTGGTCAGAGCCACGGATTCGAGGCCGCCGAAGTTGCCGCTGATGTAGCTGTGAAGCTTGTCACTGCCGTTGAAGCCGAACACGTTGCGACCGTCTTCGTTGAGTACGTCCTGGTTGACACCAAGACGCACGCTGCCCAGACGGGCGTAGTTGGCGCCGTAGTTGTTCGCGTCAGTTACATCCGGCTGTACGGAGACCGAAGTGTCGAAGCTCTTGTCCTGGTTGGCCAGGTCCAGCGAGTGGAGAACCCGGTACTGCCCCCAGACGTTGGTATTAAGGACATCCCAATAGACTGCCGGCAGGGAGGTGAATACCATCAGCGGCGGAGCAGAATCGTTGTTCTTCGCATCACCGCCGTTCGGGCCGGTGGTGGTGTCCAGCTGGGCGGAAACGGTGACGTTGAAACGGCGCTCGTTCAGCGGATCGTCCAGCATGCTGACGTTGGACTGGCTCAGGAAGGTCGCGTCACCCTGCAGGGCGGCGCGCAGGCGATCGACCCGCCCGGGCTGCTCGTTGGAGGTGTTGTTGGTGCGGAAGTTGAAGTGGACGATGGAGCTACCAACAGTCGCGCTCGCGATCTCCGCGGCACCGGCGGCATCCAGCGTCAGGCTCAGGGTGTTGACGCCGGTGCCGCTGGTGATGGCGAAACCTACGCCGGCGGCCAACGTACCGATCTGGATCTGGTTGGGGGTGATCGTATTGGCGAATTGCGCCACGGTACGATCCAGGGTCAGCTTGATGGTATGGCCGGCTGCGACGTTGGGGGCCTTGGCCAGGTCGATGGCGTACTTGAGGTCGGGAAGGTCGAACTGGGTGGTTTCGGAGAGGTTGCCGAAGACCTCCTGGGCAATGGTGATGTTGGCGGCGCGGCTGCCGTAGTTGGCCCCGGTCTCGATACTCACGCCCTCCTTGTAGTTCGACTGGCCCGGAGCATATTGATCAGCGGCCCCCGGAGAGTTCTCGAGAATGGTCCCGTTGGAACTCTGGCCAACGACGATGCTGACCACACCGGCATTGGCCGCGCCCGCGAACATGGCAGAGACAATAGCCGCGCTCAGCAGTGTTCTTTTCAACATTTTTCAAGCTCCTAACTTTTTCTAGTATTTCCATCCAGCCGAACGACTGGGTTGCCGACGGCAAATTACATACGGGCCATATATACCCAAAGTAGAAAGGCCATATCGGGCTCCACTCCAGGAACGGTTCGCCGCTCCCTGGCCAGCCGCTCCGGGCCAGTCAGAACTGGGAAAACTGCCTATAGCCATATGACTTACTTCGCACCATCCCACTACTTACAGCCATATCTGACTGAATATTGGAACAGCGCAAGCCAACACAAAATTCAGCATCAGCTTCAGGCAGCGTTATATATTCGGAACTTCCTCAAAAACAACGGGCCACACCCCGCAAACCCCCAAATAGCAAAAATATGGAAAATGCCTACAGGGCAAGAAATTAAAATCCTAAGAAAATTCGAAACTTTATATTCAGCAATTTCAACAATCCTCTCCGCTAACCGAAACAGCGCCGAAGTTGCAACCATTGTGCGATGCAATGGAAGCAGCCCTTTCCCCACGCTGTAGGAAGAGGGTTATGGAAGAAGGACGAGGCCAATTGGCGGTGGGGGGTGAGAATGCGATGCGGGGTCTGCAGCCCGAATCGAAGCATCGCGGCAAAAGGGGCCCCGCCCCTGCGGAGTCCCCTCGGAATGCCAAATGAGAGGGAGGGCAAGCGCTCATGGATGACCAGCTCTGCCCGTCCGAAGATGCCGCCTGGCTACAGGCGGCGGCATTCAGCCAAGGACTTCTCGCAACCGAGCGCCGGCTCAATCATCCGACGAAGTTTCTCAGTGACCTCTCTGGCCTCTTCCGCTCCGTCGATGACGTAAGGCTGGATAAGCATCACCACCTCATCCTTGGAGGTGTTCCGGGTCTGTTTGCCGAACAGATATCCCAGAACCGGCAGGTTCTTAAGCCAGGGGACACCGTCATTGCTGTCCGCTTCATTCTCGTTGATCAACCCCCCCATGAAAATGGAGCCGCCACTCTGCAGGGTCAGCGAAGTTTCCAACGAGGTACGCTTGATCGGGGGAGAAGAAATATCGCCACCTTCGCTACCAGAAGACCCAGTTCCACCGCCATCGCTGACTTCCTGGCTGACAGTCAGGTCCACCCGGTTGTTCGAATAGACGACAGGAGAGACGTTGAGGATGACGCCGGTCGAACGATAAGAGATGGACTGCAGGAGGTTGGAGTTCCCGCCGGTATTGCTGCCGTCGGTTTGCCGCCCGGTCACGACCGGAATGTCGGTACCGACATTGATGTTGGCCTGTTCTCCGCTTTTCACCAGAATCCGTGGGGTGGCGAGGATCCGAGTCCGCTTGTCACTTGCCAACGCGGTCAGTGTCGCCTTCGTGCCACCGGCCGTATTGATCAGGTATTTGAAGCCCTCTCTCCCTGCAGATATTTCACGAGAGAACTTGGAGCCGGAATTCGCCGCCCCACTCAGCAAGGACCATTCCAGGCCCGCCTCTTGGTTGTCGCTCAGCGTCACACTGGCGACAGTCACCTCGATCAACACCTGGCGCGCCGGCTTGTCCAGTTGCCGCAGCAGCGTCTGCATCTGCTGCCAGACCCTGGCCGGGCCTCGGAACAGGATGGCGTTGCGGTTCTCGTCCTCGACTATGGTGCCGCTGCCCGACACACCAGCCGCCAGGCTATCCATCAGGCTGCTACTGCCGCCCGACAACAAGGCCTGAGCCCCGGCAAGGCGGACAAGCGGAGCGACACCGGACTGGCCGCCACCCATGTCGCCGCTGCCACGTCCCGACGCCGAGCGTGACGGTACGGCATTGTTGCCAGAGGCCGCTGCGGCCCGGCTCGAAGCGCTGCTGCCCAAGCCCGGCGTCAACCCGTAGGCACCACTGCCCGCCGGACCGGAAACCAGCGCCCGCAGCGAGCGAGCCACTTCGGTGGCGCGGGTGTTACGCACTTCGTAGAAGAACAATCCCTCGCTTTCCGCCCCAGCCCCGGCGGAATCCACCGCGCTGGCCAGGGGGACGCGATCCACCTGCCCGGCCCAGTCTCGGGCCAGCTCCAGCAGCGAACGCTGGCTGGAGAACACGATCAGGCCATTGGAGCTTTCCAGCGGCACCAGCACGACGCTGCCGGAGGCCTCACCGATGCCAACGCTGTAACCCTGGGCCTCGAGCAGAGTCTTCAGTTGTTTGGCCATCTCCGCAGATGTGATGAATGCCGGGTCGATGCGCAAGCTGTGCTGCCCCCGCATGAACGGCTGGTCGAGCAGCCGCACGGCCTGCACCGCCTGCTTGACCAGGGATGCCATCCCCTTGAGCATCAGGCCGCCGCGCGGATTGTCCGCAGAGGCCGACAGCCCGGATTTGTCGTATGCATTGTTCAACCAGGGAATCACGTCCTTGGGATCGACGTTGTGCAAGGGTATGAACTGGAACACGGGCCGGTAGGCGTTGGGCACATCAGGAAGCGCTTCGCCGCTGACGAGGATCGGCGGCTCCTCGGGGCTCAGGCCGATCTGCTTGACCTGGAAGCGCAGGATGCCACCTTGCTTGACGATCTCTACGCCGTAATTGGCCATGACCTGCGAGGCGATGTCATAGACCGTCTGCCGGGTCTGCGCCTGCTCCAGGCGCAGGGTGACCCGGTCGTTGCGTTTCTTCAGGTTGTCGTCGATCTCGAACGACAACGCCAGCAGGTTACCGAAGACTTCGTTGATGAAGCCCGGCAGGGCGACGTCTTCGACGCTCACCTGCAGGTCGGCGTTCTTGTCATCGAGCACCAGGCGATCAGCCTTGTCCACCAGCCCACCCACAGGCCCGGCGGGAGGTGCTGGCGTCAGGCTCACCTGCGGCCCCGCCGATTGCTGCGGGCGCTGCACCGTTCCCTCGGCCCCCTCCTGCGGCATGTTCTCCTCCATGGCCTGGCGCGGCTCCAGCAAGGGCGCGGGCAATTGCAGTTGCGTCGTACCACAGCCTCCCAGCAGTCCCAGACAGATCGCGAGCAACAGCGGGTGCCGGGGAAAGGCCGCAAGGGCGTCATTCGAGGGGGGCATAGAGTTTCCTTTCAAAGTCCTGTGTTGCGCCATCCTCGGACAGCGAGAAACGAATGCCCTGCCCTGCGATCCGTTCGAGGCGTTCGCCTCCCGGTAGCTGGTCGCCCGGGGCATAGCGCAACAGCGGCGCGGCGGCATCCTTGGCGATCAGGGCGAAACGCTGTCCGCCCTCGGCGACCACACCGCGAAACAGCCATTGGACCTTGACCCGGGCCACGCCCTGCTCGTCCAGGCTGATGCGCGCCGAGTGTGCTTTCTCGGCCTCCTCCCTGGCGCTCCCCCACCAGGACATGCCAGCAATCTGCGCCGGGATGCTGGCATTGCGAGAGACAGGCCGGACCTCCGGTAGCCGCCACTGCGCAGTCTCAGCCGGAGCCTCGAGTATGGCTGCCCGTGGCTGCCAGAGCAGCGCCAGCAGGACGCCGCCGGCAAGCGCCGCCCAGGCCAATCGGAAGGGAAAGGAGGAAGTCATAGGAAACCGATGAATCGATACCGCTAGGGAAAGGTGCATTCGAAGCAAGTTGAAGGCGGGATTCTGTCATTACAGAAATGCTGCCTTTGCCGCTTTCCATGAAGGAAGTTTCCCAACCTGGGACTGCGAACGATCGGCAGCACCTGAATGGCCTGAATGTCCGTCCGAATCAGGGCCTTCCGCGCTCATCCGCTCAAGGGGGCGTTGCGTTCGGACGAAAATGGAAGGTGAGTTGCAGGTTCACCGACGGCGAGCCGCGGTCGTTCAACTCGAGGGCGTCGATGCTCACCCAGTGCTCCGCCGTTTCCAGCGCATGCAACAGGTGGCCGAAACTCTTCGGCTCGAAGCGTCCGCGCACTTGTGCCTGGACCCTGGCACCGATGCCTTCCTTGTCGAAGTCCAGAGGTGGCAACACCGAGATGCGTGCATCCTGCAAGCCGCTCTGTCTGGCCTGTGCATCCAGCCAGGCCTGTACATCGGCCCTGGCCAACGAGGGGTTCTGCGCCTGCCACAAACGCATGCGCAATGCGCTACGTACGTCTTCCGCCTGGACGGCACGGTCCGGCCAGTGCTCCTGGGCGGCCAGCGCGCGCATCTGCGCCAGGCGCCTGGCCGATTCCTCGAACGCCTGACTGCGGGCGTCGCGCCAGTCGCTGCCCAGCAACAGCAGGTGCACGACCAGCAGCGCCAGGATCATCCATCCCGCCAGGCGCAGGCGGGGCTGCTCCCGCCACTGCTCGCGCAGCCGGGACCAGTGGGGCAAAACCTCTTGCAATCGAGTGTCCATCTATTCCCCCTGCCGAATGTTCATGGCCAGTTGCAGGCCATCGCCCCTGGGCGAGGGTTCGACCCGGACATCCTGGAACCTGCCGCCTTCCTGCAGCCGCTGGACGAAGAACCGCGGATCCGCGTGATTGCTCTGGATGAGTAGTTCCAGCGTGTGTTCCCGGAAGCGCCAGCTCAGCAGGCGGCTATCCTCCGGCAGCAGCCCCGCCACGGTGCGCAGCAGTTCGACCTGCGAAGGTGCATCCTGCAAGCGCAGCAGAGCCTGGATTTCGCTCTCGGCCTGCATGGCCCGAGTACGTGCCGCCAGCACCGGCTCGACCTGCTGGGCCAGCGCGACCTGCTGCCCCGCCAGGCCGCGCTCGGCCCACCACCATTGCGCCCCCTGCGTCAGGTTGAAAGCGCTGCCCGCCAGCAGGGTGGCTGCCAGGCCATAGGGCAACCAGCGCTCCCAGTCCCGTCCTACCAGACTGGCGCCGGAGGCCCAGGGACGCTCGAGGCAGGCCGGCACCCCTTCTTCCAGCCGCTCGGGCAGGCGTACGCCGGGAACCCCTCGCACTGCCTGCCAGGCCATCGCGGACAGCGGCAGGCCATCCTGGAAGACGCTCGCCCGCAGCACGCCGGCCCGCCAGACCTGCAAGTCCACACCGTCCTGGACGCTCACCAGGCGAACACTTGGCTCTGGAGTCGCCGCCGGCGGAGCCTGCAGCAGGGTTTCCGGCAGGCAGAGGCAGCCGGACGCAGCCTGTTGCGCTTCGGCGAGCCGCTGGCGCTGCTGTTCGTCCCAGAGCCACAGCTGCACCCAGCCGTCGCGCCAGACCGCGTAGTGCCCCGGCAAGCGGAACGGAGACAGGCCGGCGAGCTTCAGGGCAAGGGCCTGGGCCCTCCCGCTGGCCGGCACATGGGACAGGTCCAGGCAGCGGTACAGGCATTGCGAACGCTCGATGACCCATTGCGTGCGGAGCATCCGCCCCAGACCATGGGGCTGGCGCCGCCACTCCAGGCAGGGCGAGCCATCCGCGTCATGGGCTTGCCACAAGCGGGGCGGAAAGCAGTCCAGGCGCCTCATGATGGATGGGCGCTGTGTCGGTGATGGGGACATTGCGCGGCAGGGACCTCCGTTGCAGAAATTGCCAGGGCGACCCTTGCAGGTCGTCGCTCTCGAATCGCAGTTGGTATTCGTAACGCGCCACGGCGTCCGCGGGGCGCAGGCGGATGAACAGGGTGGCACTGGCCAGGCGCGACCAGTTCTCCGCGGGTAATTGCTGCAGGTACATGCCCAACACGCCCTCGAGGTCGCCCACGCCCCGCAACGGCCGCTCATGGCGCGCCGCGAGCAACAGCGCCAGGCTGTCCTCCGGCAGCCGCCAGGCCAGGCGCAGGAGCTGGCCGCTGGCGGTGTTCACGTTCAGGGACGGCTCGCCGACCGTGACCAGTTCCTCCCAGCCGGCAGCCCGCAACGCGGCCTCCCAGGGGCGCCAGCTGTCGAGGACGAAGACTTCCTGCGGGGCATGCAGGCTGCGCAGCACGGCGCTACCCGGTGGGCCACGCAAATGGCCGGCAAGCTCCGCCAGCATTGGCGCTATCCTCTCCGGCGCTATCCCCAGCCCTTCCAGCAACGAGGCCAAGGCCGCCGGCGGGGCCTGTTCCAGGCCAAGACGCGATGCGCGGTCGACGAAGGCGAAGCACCAGCCGTTGGCCAGGCAGTATTCGCGGCCATCCAGGGCCAGCTCGGCCCCTACCGGCAGGACCGACATATCCATGTCGGCAAGGCTCGGAGCCGGGCTGTCGGGTGTGGTCAATCCGGCCAGGGTCAAGCGCTGGGTCGATGCCAGCCAGGTCAGCCGGCTGAGCATGGAGCGTTCCGTCATGTCGCGCAGCAACCCCTGACGCTCCTTTTCGATACCGTCCAGCGAGCGTTCGATCCAGGTCACGGCCGAGGCCACCACCAAGGTCATGATGGCGAGAAACCAGATGACGCCGACCAGCACGAAGCCACGCTCAGTCCGCATCCGCATTCACCCGTCGAAGCGGCGTCGCGACCCTGGCCAGGCGGAACAGGCGCTCCGCGGGCGCGTTCAACGCCACCGCCGCGGGAAGGCTGTCGGCCAGCACCGGCAAGGGCGGCCAGTTGTCATGCCAGGCCCCCTGCTCGTCGCGATAAAGGAAATGCGCCGGCCCCTGCAGTTCCAGCAGTGGCCAGCGGCTGGCCTGCAACCGGCGCACGTAGATCATCGCGGTCCGCTCCCGGCCCGGCTCGCCAAGCCGTTCCAGGCGAAAGGCAAAGGGCACCGGGACGCCTTCGATACGCTCGGCGCTGGCCAGGGAGACGGCTTCGAAGCTGAGCGGATCGCCGCGGAAACGAGCCGGCGCATCTCCCCTGGCCGGCGCAGCCAGCTGCGCTATCGCGTCGTCGAACCAGCCGAAGGCCAACACCCGTAGTTGCCGTGACTCGCCCTGGCGCAGGAAGCTGTCGTTGGCCCGCGAGACATAGTCCATCCCCTGCATCAACAGGGTGGTGACCATCGCCGCCAACAACAGGACCACGATGAGTTCCAGCAGGGTGAAGCCCCGCTCCCGCCCCCGCGAAATGCGCCGGCTCATGGCGCATCCCCGCCGTCCGGCAGGCGAGCCATCCGGTACCCCGCCAGTTCCAGGCTCAAGGGCAGCGGCGGCAGGTCCTCGCCGAACAAGGTCGCCTGGACACGATACAGGGCGCTGTCGAAGGGCCCGGGGTGGCCGCTGTAGCGGCTGACGACGGGGCGCGGAGCGGCGAGAAGCCGGCTCTCCCAGTCCAGCCGGTAGCTTCCAAGGGCGGCGCTGCCGCTCGGCTGGAGCATCGGGTTGAGCCCCTCGAGAAACGCCAGGCCGGTGCGGGTCGCATCGATGCGGCGCTGAACCTCGTTCATTCGCTCCAGGCTGCGGAAGCCCGTCCCCAGCCAGGCCAGCAGCGCGCTGCCCACCACAGCCAGCAGCGTCAGGGCGACCACCGCTTCCAGCAGTGTGAAACCGGCTTGCCGCCCGCGCTTCACTGGACGAACTCCGGCAGGCATTGCGGCGGAACCAGTTGCAACTGCCGAGCGACATCCCCCTGCCGCAACTCCAGCGTCCCCCCCAGGCAGACGCCATTGGCCAGGTAGATGACGGGCGCGCTTGCGCTCAGCTTCCAGCCCTGGGGCAGCTTCAGCATCTGCGGCGGCTCGACGCCAGCCGGCCCGATGAGGGTCTGCCGGGCTTCCAGCCGGGCCCGGTAGCCCAGCGTCTGCAGCTGGTTGGCGATGTCCTGCAGGTCGACACGACGACGCCAGGCCTCCTGCATGTTCAGCAGGTTGGGCATGACGACGGCGCCCACCGCGGCGACCAGGGCCAGCACCACCAGCAGTTCGAGCAGGGTGAAACCGCCGCAGCGCTCATTGCCGGGGCAGGAAGCCGATGTCCGCATTCTCCCCTTCCCCGCCAGGCTGCCCGTCGGCGCCCAGGCTGTACAGCGAGAACGGCTGTTCGGCACTGGGCGCATTGCTGTAGACGTAGGCACGGTTCCAGGGATCCAGCGGCACCCCGCCGTCCAGATAGGGGCCTTTCCAGAAGGCCTTGATCCGGTCGTCCGCAGGCGCCGCGTTGAGCAGGGCCAGCCCCTCCTGTTCGCTGGGCAGGCGGCCGATGTCCAGGCGCATGGTCATCAGCGCGCCCTTGAGCATCTTCACCTGGGTATCCGCGGTCTGCACCTTGGCCTTGTCGGCCTGGCTGAACAGGCGCGGCCCGACCAGCCCCATGAGCAGCCCGATGATCACCAGCACCACGATCATTTCCAGCAGGGTGAAGCCGCGCTCGCGTCCCGGCGCCGGCACTTTCCTGTTCCCCTCCCGGGGTCCTCTTCCCTCATGCCCGTCGCGCATCCACTCCCCCTTTTTCAGAACACAATGTCGTTGGCGCTGGTGATGGCCAGCACCACGCCGGTGATGATCACGCCGAACAGCGAGCCGATCAGCAGGATCGCCAGCGGCTCGATCAGCGCCAGGACCTTGCGCATCCGTGAGCGCCCCAGTCCCTCGTAGAGTTCGGCGAGGCTGTCGAGCATCTCGGCCAGGCGCCCGGACCTTTCGCCGACGCGCACCAGGTTGCCGCCCGTGGCGGTGATCGCCCTGCGCAGTTCCAATGCCTCGGACAGGGAAGTCCCGCCCCTTACGTCCTGGGTGACCCTTTCCAGCAGCTCGCGTTGCAGACCGATGCGCACGCCCGCGCTGGCCAGGCGCAGGGCCTCGACCAGCGCCACGCGGTTGCCCAGCAGGGTGCCGAGGACCTTGGCCCACTGGGCGATCTCCGCCTGCAACAGCCAGTCGCCGAGCAATGGCAAACGCAACAAGCCGTTGAGGAAGCGGCCGCGAACCTTCTCGCTCCTGGCCAACGGCAGCCCCAGGGCACCCAGCAGCAGGCCGGCGAGCAGCAACGGCAAGGCATTGGCCTTGCTCCAGACGCCGGTACTGAGCACTGCCCAGGCCAGCCAAGGCAGCTTGTCGGCGTGCTCCAGCAGGTTGGCGAACTTGGGTACGACGAAGACGAACATCACCATGACCGCCCCGATTCCGCTGAGCACCAGCACGCTCGGGTAGATCAGAGCGTTGCGCACTTCCTCGCGGGTGCGCCGCTCGTACTCCATCTGCGTCACGCAGTCCCGCAGCGCCGCCGCCAGGTTGCCGGTCATCTCGCCCGCCGCCACCAACTGGTAGGCGTAACGTGGCAGGGGCAAGCCGGCTTTCTCCAGCACCTGAGGGAAGGAACGCCCCTGGCGCAGACCTTCGCTCATGCTCTGCAGCGCCGCGCAGAGACGTGGATGGCTGCTCGAGCGCTCTTGGGCGGAGACTGCATCGGCCAGGGCGACGCCCGCCGCCAGCAGGGTCGCCAGCTCGTGCAGTGCCATGTTCAGTTCTTCCGCGCGCAGGCGCCGGCGCCCGGGTTGCGGCGCACGCTGGCCCGCCTCCAGGCTCAGAGGCGTCAGGCCCTGTGCCTCCAGCTGGCGAAGCGCGTCGCTGTGAGAACCAGCATCGAGGTCACCGCTGCAACGCCGGCCTTGCCGGTCCACTGCCTGGTATTCGAAGCGCATGCCGTTAACCGCTGGTGACCCGATGTACCTCGTCCAGCGAGGTCAGGCCCAGCCAGGCCTTGATGAAGCCGTCTTCGCGCATGCTGCGGAAGCCCTGGCTGGCCGCCAGCCGGCGCATCTGCTCGACGGGCGCCTGTTGCAGGATGAGCGCCTGCAGTTCGGGGCCGACGTCCACCATCTCGTAGATTCCCAGCCGCCCGTGATAGCCCGTGCCCTGGCACTGCTCGCAGCCCTTCGCGCGGAGCCAGTTCGGTGCCTGCCCGGGGTAGAGGCGCTGGATCGCCGCGTCCAGCGCGGCCTTGTCCTCTGCCGCCAGGCCGGGCTCGCAGGGCTCCGCGCAATGCAGGCACAGAGTGCGCACCAGACGCTGGGCCTGGACGCCGCGTACCGGCGAGGCGACCAGGAACGGCTCGATGCCCATGTCGATCAAGCGGGTGAAAGCGCTGAGCGAATCGTTGGTGTGCAGCGTGGAGAACACCAGGTGGCCGGTGAGGGACGACTGCACGGCGATCTCCGCCGTCTCCAGGTCGCGGATCTCGCCGATCATGATCACGTCCGGGTCCTGGCGCAGGATCGAGCGTAGGGCGGCGGCGAAGGTCAGGCCGATGTCGGCGTGGGCCTGGACCTGGGTGATGTTCGGCACCTGGTACTCGACCGGGTCCTCCACCGTGATGATCTTGCGGATGCCGTCGTTGATGGCCTCGAGCGTGCCGTAGAGGGTCGTCGACTTGCCGGAGCCGGTCGGGCCGGTGACCAGCACGATGCCGTGGGGCTCGGCGATCCAGGCGCGCATCAGGTCCAGATGGTCCGCCAGCATTCCCAGGCGGTCCAGGCGCAGACCTTCGCGGGCCTTGGGCAGCAGGCGCATCACCACCGACTCGCCATGCACCCCGGGCAGCGTGGAAACGCGGACGTCCATATCCTGCCCGCCCACTCTGGTGCTCATCCGCCCGTCCTGGGGCAGGCGCCGTTCGGCGATGTCAATGGCGGAGATCAGCTTGATCCGCGAGACCACCGCGGCGAAGCGCTCCCGCGGCAGGCTCAGCTGCGATTGCAGGACGCCATCGATGCGGAAGCGGATATGGAAATTGAATTCGCGCGGCTCGATGTGGATGTCCGAGGCGCGTTTCTCCACCGCCTGGCTCATGACGTTGTTGACCAGTTCGACGATGGGCGCCTCCTCCGCCATTTCCCGCAGCTGGCGGATGTCGTCGGAGGCGAAGCGCAGCCCATCGCGGCTCTCCTGCTGCAGGCGCTCCTTGAGCAGCTCCAGCCAGGCGTCGAGATCCTGGGAGCGGCACAGCAGCGTGCGCAATGGCTGCCCGGGATGGAAATAGCGCAGGACCTCCAGGACGAAGGACGCCATCGGGTCACGGGAAGCGACCAGCAGGCCGCCCTGGGCATCGTTCCAGACGACCACCTGTTCGGCGACGAACCATTCCACACCGATGGAGGTCGCTTCGAGGAAAGCCAGCAACTCGGCGTTGCCGGGGGACTCCAGGTCCACGCCCACCAAAGGCATGCGCAGTTGTTCGGCGAGCACTTCCAGCAGGGCCGCCTCCGAAACACCGCCCGAGCGCAGCAATAGCGCCCCAAGGCGCCCGCCGATCCTGGCCTGCAGTTCCAGCGCGCGCTCCAGCTCCTGGGCGTTGCACAGGCCGCGCTCGATGAGCATCTGCCCCAGCGGGCGGGCATCGGCAACGACCGCCGGCACGGTGTCGGCGAGCGGTTCAGAGGACATCGGCGAAACCGTCCTTCATACGCCGGAACCACAGCCAGCCCAGTACCGCCAACAGACAGGCGATGGCGGCATAACCCAGTTGGACGCCCATCGGCGGCATCGGCATGCCGAACAGGCAGGCCCTCACCGCTTCCACCGGAACGCTCAGCGGATTGAGCAACAGGTAGGGGCGCAAGGCTTCCGGCAAGGCGCTCACGGGGTAGAACACCGGGCTGAGGAACAGCAGCAATACGAGAAGAAACTGGATGAACTGGCTGGTATCGCGGAAATAGGCGCCGAACACGGCGATGATCCAGCTGAGGCCGCACACGCACAGCACGAAGGGCAGCAGGACCAACGGCAGGTAGAGGATGCTCCAGCCCAGCGGTTGCCCGAGCCAGGGCATCAGCAGGAGCAGTACGAGAAAGCCGATGACGACGTTCGACAGGGCGGACAGGGCCAGCGAAAGCGGCAGGAGTTCCAGCGGGAAGACCAGCTTCTTCACCTGGTTGCGGTGGTTGTGCATCACCGTGACCGCGCGGGACAGGCTGTCCGCCAGCATGCCGTGGAGCAGCAGCCCGGCGAAGAGCGTCAAGGCGAAGGAGGCCGTGCTTTGCTCCGTCCCCCAGCGCGACTTGAGCACCTGGCCGAAAACGAAGGTGTAGACCGCCAGCAGCAGGAAGGGCGACAGCAGCAGCCATAGCCGCCCGAACAGGGCGCCCTGGTAGCGCGCCAGGATTTCCCGCCGGGTCAGTGCGAGCAACAACTGGACCCACGCGCCCTGCGAGGAATGCAGTGCGGCGGGGACGGGACTGTCGGACAAGGGGCCTCCACGCTATTCACGGCCCGCTCGGGTCGAGCGGGCGCTATTGAACAGCGCGGAAGTTTGGCAGCCCGGGCAAGACGTCTCTAGAAGAAACGTCCTCAGCATCAAGAGGAATCATCCTCAGAAATATCTTCAAGCACGCGACGCCGAAAACTGCCGCAGCTGAAGGATTCCCAGGCCTCAGTCGGTCAGACCGAGCCTCTCGACCTCACCAAGAATGCTGTCCACCACCGCCTCGATGCTCATGCTGGTGGAGTCGACCACGATGGCGCCTTCGGCTGGTTTCAGCGGGGCTACGCTGCGCTGGCTGTCGCGTTCGTCGCGGGCGCGGATTTCCTCGGTGAGCGCGGCCATGTCGCAGTCCACGCCCTTGCCCTTGAGCTGCAGGTAGCGGCGGCGGGCGCGTTCTTCGGCCGAGGCGGTGAGGAAGATCTTCAGCGGCGCGCCGGGGAATACCACGGTGCCCATGTCGCGGCCGTCGGCCACCAGGCCCGGGGCTTCGAGGAAGGCGCGCTGGCGTTGCAGCAGAGCGTCGCGCACCGCCGGCAGCGCGGCGACCTGGGAGGCGCCGGCGCCGACCTGCTCGGTGCGGATGGTGTCGGTGACGTCTTCGCCTTCGAGGATGATGTGCTGGCCCTCGCCGCCCTTGGCGTGGGTGAACTGCACGTCCAGGTGCGCGGCCAGGACCTTGAGGGCTTCCTCGTTGGTCAGGTCGATGCCGTGGTTGCCGGCGGCGAAGGCCAGCAGGCGGTACAGCGCGCCGGAGTCGAGCAGGTTCCAGCCCAGGCGCTTGGCCAGGATGCCGGCCACGGTGCCCTTGCCGGAGCCGCTGGGGCCGTCGATGGCGACCACCGGCCAGGCCGCGGCGAAGTCGGAGGCGGCCATCAGTTGCCCTCCTCCGCCACGCGGATGCCGGCACCCGCGGCCAGGCCGAGGAAGTTCGGGAAGGAGGTGGCGACGTTGGCGCAGTCGTGGATGCGGATCGGCGCCGAGGCGCGCAACGAGGCCACGCTGAAGGACATGGCGATGCGGTGGTCGCCGTGGCTCCAGACTTCGCCGCCGCCGTAGGCGCCGCCGTCGATGATGATGCCGTCCGGGGTCGGCTCGCATTTCACGCCCAGGGCCAGCAGGCCGTCGGCCATGACCTGGATGCGGTCGGATTCCTTCACCCGCAGCTCTTCGGCGCCGCGCAGCACGGTGCGGCCTTCGGCGTTGGCGGCGGCGACGAACAGCACGGGGAATTCGTCGATGGCCAGGGGCACCAGGTCCTCGGGAATGTCGATGCCCTTCAGCTTGGCCGAGCGCACGCGCAGGTCGGCCACCGGCTCGCCGCCCACTTCACGCTGGTTCTCCAGGGTGATGTCGGCGCCCATCAGCTTGAGGATATCGATGACGCCGGTACGGGTCGGGTTGATGCCGACGTGTTCGAGGACGATCTCCGAACCTTCGGCGATGCTAGCCGCGACCAGGAAGAAGGCCGCGGAGGAGATGTCCGCCGGGACTTCGATGTTGGTGGCGCTGAGCTTGTGGCCGCTTTCGACCTTGGCGGTGCTGCCTTCCACCTCCACCGGGTAGCCGAAGCCGCGCAGCATGCGCTCGGTGTGGTCGCGGGTCGGCGCCGGCTCGGTCACCGAGGTTTCACCGGCGGCGTAGAGGCCGGCGAGCAGCAGGCAGGATTTCACCTGGGCGCTGGCCATGGGCATGTCGTAGTGCATGCCGGTCAGCTTCTGGCCGCCCTTGATGGTCAGTGGCGGACGGCCTTCAGCGGCGGTCTCGATCACCGCGCCCATTTCGCGCAGCGGCTTGGCCACGCGGTTCATCGGGCGTTTGGTCAGCGAGGCGTCGCCGGTCAGGGTGCTGTCGAACGGCTGCGCCGCCAGCAGGCCGCTGAGCAGGCGCATGGAGGTGCCGGAGTTGCCCAGGTAGATGGGGCCCGGCGCCGGCTTCAGGCCGTGCAGGCCGACGCCGTGGACGGTCACGCGGCCGTGGTGCGGGCCTTCGATGACCACGCCCATGTCGCGGAACGCCTGAATGGTGGCCAGGGCGTCCTCGCCCTCGAGGAAGCCGGCCACCTCGGTGGTGCCTTCGGCCAGGGAGCCGAGCATGATCGAGCGGTGGGAGATGGACTTGTCGCCCGGAACGCGTACGCGTCCGGACAGGCGGCCACCCGGCTGAGCCAGGTAAATCAGGTCGTTGTTGTGCATGGCGTCCACATAGGCCCGGCGGGCCAGGATTTTGCTGAAGTGTTCACGGGCGACGCGGGCGCGGGTGAACACGCCCATCAGTTGCTGCCCGTCCCCTGCATCGACGGCCTCGCGCAGGGCGTCGAGGTCGTCGCGGAAAACGTCGAGGATGCGCAGCACCGCCTTGCGGTTGGCAAGGAAGATATCGTGCCACATCGTCGGGTCGCTGCCGGCGATCCGCGTGAAGTCGCGGAAGCCGCCGGCGGCATAACGGAAGATTTCCAGATTTTCGCTGCGCTTGGCCAGCGAGTCGACCAGCGTGAAGGCCAGCAGGTGCGGCAGGTGGCTGGTGGCGGCGAGCACTTCGTCGTGGTGCTCGACTTCCATCAACTCGACGTCCGCGCCCAGCTCGCGCCACAGCGCCTCGACGCACTGGACCGCGTCCGCGTCGGCATTATCCAGCGGCGTGAGGATGACTTTATGACGGCGGAACAGTTTGCCGTTGGCCGCTTCCACCCCGCTCTGCTCGGAGCCGGCGATGGGATGGCCGGGGATGAAGCGCGCCGGCATCTCGCCGAAGGCGGCCCTGGCCGCGCGCACCACATTGCCCTTGGCGCTGCCGACGTCGGTGAGCACCGCATGGCCCAGGTCGAAGGTGGCCAGTTCGGCGAGCACCTTCTCCATGGCCAGGATGGGCACGGCGAGCTGGATCACGTCGGCGTCGCGGCAGCCTTCGCGCAGGCTCTCCTCGCAACGGTCGACCACGCCCAGCTGCACCGCCAGGCGGCGCGTCTGCGGGTCGCGGTCGACGCCGACCACTTCCTCGAACAGGCCTTTCTCGCGCAGCCCCTTGGCGAAGGAGCCGCCGATCAGGCCCAGCCCCACCACCACCAGGCGACGGAGCTTGCGTGGCGTCACCTCAGGCACGGGCGAGCACCTTGGCCAGGGCTTCGAGGAAGCGCGCGTTCTCTTCCGGCAGGCCGATGGAGATGCGCAGGTGCTGCGGCATACCGTAGCCGCCCACCGGGCGCACGATCACGCCTTCCGCCAGCAGGGCCTGGTAGACCGGGCCGGCGTCGCGCTGCAGGTCGACGGCGAGGAAGTTGCCCTTCGACGGGATCCAGGCCAGGCCCAGGGCGCGCAGGCCATCCTGCAGCTGCTGCATGCCGGCGTCGTTGATGCGCTTGCCTTCGGCCAGGTACTCAGCGTCGTCCAGAGCGGCGCAGGCGGCGGCCAGGGCCAGACTGTTGACGTTGAACGGCTGGCGCACGCGGTTGAGCACGTCGGCGATCTGCGCCGAGGAGATGGCGTAGCCGACGCGTAGCGAAGCCAGGCCGTAGGCCTTGGAGAAGGTGCGCGAGACCAGCAGGTTCGGGTAGCGGGCCAGGTAGGCCAGACCGTCGGGCAGTTCGTCGCCCTCGGCGTACTCGATGTAGGCCTCGTCCAGCACCACCAGGACGTTTTCCGGCACGCGGGAGAGGAATTGCTCCAGCGCGTCCGGACCAAACCAGGTGCCGGTGGGGTTGTTCGGGTTGGCGATGAAGACCACGCGGGTGTTGGCGTCGATGGCCGCCAGCATGGCTTCCAGGTCATGCCCCCAGTCTTTCGCCGGCACCGCCCTGCCCTCGGCGCCAACGGCCTGGGTGGAGATCGGGTAGACGGCGAAGGCGTACTGGCTGAACACGGCGTTCAGGCCCGGCGCCAGGTAGGCGCGGGCGACCAGGTCGAGGATGTCGTTGGAGCCGTTGCCGAGGGTCACCTCGGCGGTGGAAACGCCGCAGCGGGCAGCCAGCTTGCTCTTCAGCTCGAAGCCGTTGCCGTCGGGATAGCGGGTCATTTCCGCCAGTTCGCCGCGGATCGCTTCCAGCACCTTGGCGCTGGGGCCCAGCGGGTTCTCGTTGCTGGCCAGCTTGACGATCTTCGCCGGGTCCAGGTTCAGCTCGCGGGCCAGTTCGTCCACCGGCTTGCCCGGCACGTAGGGCGAGAGTTTCTGTACGCCCGGCTGGGCCAGGGCGAGGAAGTCGCAAGACATATAAAAGGCCTCAGGCTGCAGGCCCCAGGCTGCCGGCATAGACGCTCTTCACCGCCTGTAGCCTGCCGCCCGCAGCCTGTCGCCGCAGTTAAAGTACCGCTTTGGGATAGGAGCCCAGCACCTTCAGCGCCACGGCTTCGCCGTTGATCTTCTCCAGCACGTCCTTGATCAGCGGGTCCTTGTGGTGGCCGACGAAGTCGATGAAGAACACGTAGGTCCACTTGCCGCTGCGCGACGGGCGGGTCTCGATGCGCGTCAGGTCGATGCCGTTGGTGTGGAACGGCACCAGCAGCTCGTGCAGCGCGCCGGGCTTGTTGCGCATGGAGACGATGATCGAGGTCTTGTCGTCGCCGGTCGGCGGCACTTCCTGGTTGCCGATGATGAGGAAGCGCGTGGAGTTGTCCGGGCGGTCCTCGATCTTCTCGTGCAGCTTGTCCAGGCCGTACAGGCTGGCCGCCATGTCGCCGGCGATGGCCGCGCTGTTCCACTCGCTCTTCACCCGCTTGGCGGCGTCGGCGTTGCTCGGCACCGCCACGCGCTCGACGTTCGGGTAGTGCGCGTCCAGCCACTTGCGGCACTGGGCCAGGGACTGGGCGTGGGAATAGATGCGGGTGATGCTGTCGGTCTTGGTGTTCTCGCCCACCAGCAGGTGGTGGTGGATGCGCAGCTCGACCTCGCCGCAGATCACCATGTCGTGTTCGAGGAAGCTGTCGAGAGTGTGGTTGACCGCGCCCTCGGTGGAGTTTTCCACCGGCACCACGCCGAAGTTCACCGCGCCGGCGGCCACTTCGCGGAACACTTCGTCGATGGCCGCCATCGGCGTGCTGATCACCGCGTGGCCGAAGTGCTTGAGCGCCGCGGCCTGGGTGAAGGTGCCCTCGGGGCCGAGGTAGGCGACCTTGAGCGGCTGCTCCAGGGCCAGGCAGGAGGACATGATCTCGCGGAACAGCCGCGCCACTTCCTCGTTGCCCAGCGGGCCCTTGTTCAGCTCCATGATGTGCTTGAGCACCCAGGCCTCGCGCTCGGGCCGGTAGAACACCGGCTTCTCGCCCTCGGCCAGGGACTGCATCTTCACCCGCGCCACGTCGGTGGCGCAGCGGGCGCGCTCGCTGATCAGCTCGAGGATCTTCTCGTCGAGGCTGTCGATGCGTACGCGCAAAGCCTTGAGCTGGTCAGCGTCGCTCATCAGCCGTGCTCCTTCTCGAACTCGGCCATGTAGGCCACCAGGGCCTCGATGGCGTCCAGGCCCAGAGCGTTGTAGATGGAGGCGCGCATGCCGCCCACCGAGCGATGGCCCTTGAGGTTGAGCAGGCCGCGCGCATCGGCGCCGGCGAGGAAGGCCTTGTCGAGCTTCTCGTCGGCCAGGCGGAAGGGCACGTTCATCCAGGAACGGGCGCTGGGCTGGATCGGGTTGGTGTAGAAATCGCTGGCGTCGATGAAGGAGTACAGCAGGTCCTTCTTCGCGCGGTTGCGCCGCTCCATGGCCTCGACGCCACCCTGCTCCTTCAGCCACTGGAAGACCAGGCCGGAGAGGTACCAGGAATAGGTGGCCGGGGTGTTGTACATGGAGCCGTTGTCGGCGGCGACCTTGTAGTTGAGCATGGTCGGGCAGATGCTGCGGGCGCGGCCGAGCAGGTCTTCGCGGACGATGACCACCACCAGGCCGGACGGACCGATGTTCTTCTGCGCGCCGGCGTAGATCAGGCCGAACTTCGATACGTCGACCGGGCGCGAGAGGATGTCCGAGGACATGTCCACCACCAGCGGCACGTCACCCACTTCCGGAATCCAGTCGAACTCCAGGCCACCGATGGTCTCGTTGGACGCGTAGTGCAGGTAGGCTGCGTTCGGCGTCAGGTTCCACTCGTTCTGCCCGGGAATGGCGAAATAGTCGTACCTGGAGGCGCTGGCGACCACGTTGACGTTGCCGAAACGGCGCGCTTCCTCGATGGCCTTCTTCGACCAGATGCCGGTTTCCACGTAGTCGGCCACGCCGTCTTCGGGCAGCAGGTTCAGCGGAATCTCGGCGAACTGCTGGCTGGCGCCGCCCTGCAGGAACAGCACCTTGTAGTTCGACGGCACGCCCATCAGGTCGCGCAGGTCCTGCTCGGCCTTCTCGGCGATGGCCACGTAGTCGTCGCTGCGGTGGCTCATCTCCATGACCGACAGGCCCTTGCCCTGCCAGTCGAGCAGTTCTTCGCGGGCGCGCTCCAGCACCTCGGTGGGAAGCGCAGCTGGACCTGCGCAGAAGTTATAGGCTCGCTTGCTCACATCCACTCTCGCTAATCAGTCTTCGCTGGCCTGCGGCGCTTCCTCGGCCGCGGCTTCGCCTGCTTCTTGATTCTCGTCGAACGCTTCGTCGTCCACGATTTCGCCCTCGACCACGGTCGGCTCCTGCACCCGCTCCAGGCCCACCAGGGTCTCGTCGGCGGCCAGCTTGATGAGGATCACGCCCTGGGTGTTGCGGCCTGCGCCGCGGACTTCGTCGACGCGGGTACGGACCAGGGTGCCCTGGTCGGAAATCAGCATGATCTCCTCGCCGTCCAGCACCTGCACGGCGCCCACCAGCTTGCCGTTGCGCTCGTTGATGACCATGGCGATCACGCCCTGGCCACCACGGCCGCGGCGCGGGTAGTCGGCCAGCGGCGTGCGCTTGCCGTAACCGCGCTCGGAGGCGCTGAGGATCTGCGCCTCGCGGCATTCGGGGATCAGCATGGAGATGATGCGCTGGTCTTCGGCCAGACGCATGCCGCGCACGCCACGGGCGTTGCGGCCCATGATGCGCACCTTGCTTTCCTTGAAGCGGATCACCTTGCCGGCGTCGGAGAACATCATCACGTCCTTCGAGCCGTCGGTGATGGCGGCGGCGATCAGCGAGTCGCCCTCCTCCAGCTTCAGCGCGATCAGGCCGTTGGAGCGCGGCTTGGTGAACTGGATCAGCGGGGTCTTCTTCACGGTGCCCTTCATGGTGGCCATGAAGATGTACGCGCCGGTCGGCTCGTCCTGGCTGAAGTCGGCGTCGTCGCCCTCTTCGGCCTCTTCGGCTTCCACCACTTCGGCGACCTGCTCGGCGACCACGTCGTCGTCATCGCCTTCCTCGCCGGCGAACTGGGCGCGCACGGCTTCCAGGTCGATCTGCAGCATGGCGGTGATGCGTTCGCCTTCGTCCAGCGGCAGCAGGTTGACCAGCGGACGACCGCGCGCGGTGCGCGAGGCTTCCGGGATCTCGAAGGTGCGCAGCCAGTAGACCTTGCCCTTGCTGGAGAACAGCAGCAGGGTGGCGTGGCTGTTGGCCACCAGCAGGTGCTCGATGTAGTCCTCGTCCTTCACCCCGCTCGCCGACTTGCCCTTGCCGCCGCGGCGCTGGGCCTCGTAGGCGGCCAGCGGCTGCGACTTGGCGTAGCCGCCGTGGGAGATGGTCACCACGCGCTCTTCCTCGGTGATGAGGTCGGCGATGGTCAGGTCCACCTGGGAGGCGACGATCTCGGTGCGGCGGGCGTCGCCGAACTCGGCCTTGACCTTCTCCAGCTCCTCGCGGATGACTTCCATCAGGCGCTGCGGGTTGGTCAGGATACGGATCAGCTCGCCGATCAGGGTGAGGATTTCCTGATATTCGGACAGGAGCTTCTCGTGCTCCAGGCCGGTCAGGCGGTGCAGGCGCAGTTCCAGGATGGCCTGGGCCTGCTCCGGCGACAGGTAGTACTTGCCCTCGCGCAGGCCGTACTGCGGGTCCAGGTCTTCCGGACGGCAGGCATCGGCGCCGGCGCGCTCGACCATGGCTTCCACCGCGCTGGATTCCCAGGCGGTGGCGATCAGGCGTTCCTTGGCCTCGGCCGGGGTCGGCGAGGTCTTGATCAGCTCGATCACCGGGTCGATGTTCGACAGCGCGACCGCCTGGCCTTCGAGGATGTGGCCGCGCTCGCGGGCCTTGCGCAGCTCGTAGACGGTCCGCCGGGTCACCACTTCGCGGCGGTGGCGGATGAAGACTTCGAGCATGTCCTTGAGGTTCAGCGTGCGCGGCTGGCCGTCGACCAGGGCCACCACGTTGATGCCGAACACGCTCTGCAGCTGGGTCTGGGCGTAGAGGTTGTTCAGCACCACCTCGCCGACTTCGCCGCGGCGCAGCTCGATGACCACGCGCATGCCGTCCTTGTCGGACTCGTCGCGCAGTTCGGTGATGCCTTCGATCTTCTTCTCTTTCACCAGCTCGGCGATCTTCTCGATCAGCCGCGCCTTGTTCAGCTGGTAGGGCAGCTCGGTGATGATGATCTGCTGGCGGTTGCCGCCCTTCTCCATGTCCTCGATATCGGCGCGGGCACGGATGTAGATGCGCCCGCGGCCGGTACGGTAGGCCTCGATGATGCCGGCGCGGCCGTTGATGATGCCGGCGGTCGGGAAGTCGGGACCGGGGATGTACTGCATCAGGTCGTCGACGGACAGCTCGGGGTTGTCCATCAGCGCCAGGCAGCCGTCGATCACCTCGCCCAGGTTGTGCGGCGGGATGTTGGTGGCCATGCCCACGGCGATGCCGCTGGAGCCGTTGACCAGCAGGTTGGGGATCTTGGTCGGCATGACCGCCGGGATCTGCTCGGTGCCGTCGTAGTTGGGCACCCAGTCGACGGTTTCCTTGTCCAGGTCCGCCAGCAGCTCGTGGGCCAGCTTGGCCATGCGCACTTCGGTGTAGCGCATGGCCGCGGCGTTGTCGCCGTCCACCGAACCGAAGTTGCCCTGGCCGTCCA
The DNA here is from genome assembly GCF_900112375.1 of Pseudomonas citronellolis. Taxonomy (GTDB): domain Bacteria; phylum Pseudomonadota; class Gammaproteobacteria; order Pseudomonadales; family Pseudomonadaceae; genus Pseudomonas; species Pseudomonas citronellolis. The sequence continues at coordinate 51,493 of NZ_FOLS01000001.1, forward strand.
CCAGCATGTAGCGCAGCGAGAAGGGCTGGGCCATGCGCACGATGGTGTCGTACACCGCGGTGTCGCCGTGTGGGTGGTATTTACCGATCACGTCGCCGACCACACGGGCGGATTTCTTGTAGGGCTTGTTCCAGTCGTTGCCCAGTTCGCTCATGGCGTACAGGACGCGGCGGTGCACGGGCTTGAGGCCATCGCGTGCATCGGGCAGGGCACGACCGACGATCACGCTCATGGCGTAATCGAGGTAGGACTGTCGGAGTTCGTCTTCGATGTTGACCGGGAGGATTTCTTTGGCCAGTTCGCCCATGAGAAGCCTGGTTCCTTTTGCAGATGGAACTCCGCCTCGCCCGTCCCGAGCCCGGCGGAGTGCGACAGCGCTATCAGAACGCCATCGACTCACAACAAATCAACGACTTAGGTCAATGATCCGCGCAATCGACGGGGCCCTGAAAAGGCCCCACTGAGAACCGTCGGAGCTTACCACAAGCCCGGGGGAACACCTATCCCCGCCGGGCGCCCTCAATGCAGGCGCTTGCGGCTCATCAACTGGGCCATGCGCTCGGTGTCCGGACGCTCGACGACGCCGCGCTCGGTCACGATGGCATCGATCAGGTCGGCCGGGGTCACGTCGAACACCGGATTGTAGGCATCCACCTCGGCGGCTATCCGCTTGCCGCCGATTTCCAGGAGTTCGCGGCCGTTGCGCTCTTCGATGGGGATGTCCTCGCCGCTTTCCAGGTTCATGTCGATGGTCGAGCTGGGCGCCACCACCATGAAGCGCACGCCGTGGTGCATGGCGTTGATCGCCAGCTGGTAGGTGCCGATCTTGTTCGCCACGTCGCCGTTGGCGGTGATGCGGTCGGCGCCGACGATGACCCAGGTGATGCTCTGGGTCTTCATCAGGTGCGCCGCCGCGGCGTCGACATTCAGGGTGACCGGCACGCCCTCGTTGGCCAGCTCCCAGGCGGTCAGGCGCGCGCCCTGCAGCCAGGGGCGCGTCTCATCGGCGTAGATGCGCTCGACCAGGCCCTCCAGGTGCGCCGCTCGGATCACCCCCAGGGCGGTGCCGAAGCCGCCGGTGGCCAGGGCGCCGGTATTGCAGTGGGTGAGGATCTTCTGCGGGCCGGAGTGCTGCTTGCGGATCAGCTCGACGCCGAGCTGGGCCATGGTCAGGTTGGCCTCGCGGTCGCTCTCGTGGATGGCGATGGCTTCGGCTTCCAGCACCTGCAGCGGGTCGTCGCCCGGCTTCAGGCGTTCGAGGCGCTCGCGCATGCGGTTCAGCGCCCAGAACAGGTTGACCGCCGTGGGCCGCGATTCGGCCAGCACGCGGAAGTCGTCCTCCAGGGCCTCGCGCCAGGCGCCGCCGTTGTTCAGGCGGGCCTGCAGGCCCAGCACCAGGCCGTAGGCCGCGGCGATGCCGATGGCCGGGGCGCCGCGCACCACCATCTGTCGGATGGCCTCGGCGACGCCGGCGGCGCTGTCGTAGCTCAGCCAGGTTTCCTCCAGCGGCAGCAGGCGCTGGTCGAGCAGACGAAGGGTGCCCTTGCGCCAATCAATGGCCGTGACCCGCTCGGCCGCCAACAGTCGCTCACGCATGGAACACCTCGTCTTCTAATCAGGTCCGGGCGCGCCGGGCGGCGCGCCGATATCGAGCCCGGCCAGGGCCGGGAAAACCCGCGAGTATAACGAGCCGCAGGCCAAGGCGCTCGGGTATACTGCCGACCACCCGTTCCCGCGCCGCAGGAAGCGCCCCATGCCCGACGCCAAAGCCCCTCTCGACCTGCTTCTGCTGCCGACCTGGATAGTCCCGGTGGAGCCCGCCGGCGTGGTCCTGCGCGACCATGCACTGGGCATCCGCGACGGCCGCATCGCCCTGCTCGCCCCGCGCGCCGAGGCCCTGCGCCAGCCGGCGGCGGAAACCCGAGAGCTGCCGGGCATGCTGCTCGCCCCGGGCCTGGTCAACGCCCACGGCCACGCCGCCATGAGCCTGTTCCGCGGCCTGGCCGACGACCTGCCGCTGATGACCTGGCTGCAGGAGCACATCTGGCCGGCCGAGGCGAAATGGGTGGACGAGGACTTCGTGCGCACCGGCAGCGAACTGGCCATCGCCGAGCAGATCAAGGGCGGCATCAGCTGCTTCTCGGACATGTACTTCCACCCGCGGGTGACCTGCGAGGCGGTCCACGACAGCGGCATCCGCGCCCAGGTCTGCGTGCCGGTGCTGGACTTCCCCATGCCCGGCGCCCGCGACGCCCAGGAGGCGATCCGCCAGGGCGTGGCGCTGCACGACGACCTCAAGCACCACCCGCGCATCCGCGTGGCCTTCGGCCCGCACGCGCCCTACACGGTCGGCGATGACAAGCTGGAGAACGTGCTGATGCTGGCCGAGGAACTCGACGCCGGCATCCAGATGCACGTCCACGAGACCGCCTTCGAGGTCCAGCAGGCCCTGGAGAAGAGCGCCGAGCGCCCGCTGGCCCGGCTGCATCGCCTGGGCCTGCTGGGGCCGCGCTTCCAGGCCGTGCACATGACCCAGGTGAGCGACGAGGACCTGGAGCTGCTGGTGGAAACCAACAGCTCGGTGATCCACTGCCCGGAATCCAACCTCAAGCTGGCCAGCGGCTTCTGCCCGGTGGAGCGCCTGTGGCAGGCCGGGGTCAACGTCGCCATAGGCACCGACGGCGCGGCCAGCAACAACGACCTCGACCTGCTCGGCGAAACCCGCACCGCCGCCCTGCTGGCCAAGGCAGTGGCCGGCCAGGCCACTGCCCTGGATGCCCACCGCGCACTGCGCATGGCCACCCTGAACGGCGCCCGCGCCCTGGGCCTGGAGCAGGAGATCGGCTCGCTGGAGCTGGGCAAGTCCGCGGATCTGGTGGCCTTCGACCTTTCCGGGCTGGCCCAGCAGCCGGTCTACGAGCCGGTCTCGCAACTGATCTACGCCACCGGCCGCGACTGCGTGCGCCACCTGTGGGTCAGCGGCAAGCAGCTGCTGGACGCCGGCCGCCTGACGCGCCTGGACGAGGGCCGCCTGGCCGCCGAGGTCGGCGCCTGGGGCCGGCGCATCGCCGGCGCCTGAACACTGCCGGGCGCGGCTGCGACAATCTGTCCTGCCGCGCCCATCCGCCGCGCGAAGCTGGCATCATAGTCGGCCTGCGCGCCACGATTTCCCATGATTTGCAACGAAGGTACGCCATGAGCAACGTCGACCACGCCGAGATCGCCAAATTCGAGGCACTGGCCCATCGCTGGTGGGACCGCGAGAGCGAGTTCAAGCCGCTGCACGACATCAACCCGCTGCGCGTCAACTGGATCGACGAACGCGCCAGCCTGGCCGGCAAGAAGGTGCTGGACGTCGGCTGCGGCGGCGGCATCCTCAGCGAGGCCATGGCCCAGCGCGGCGCCAGCGTCCTGGGCATCGACATGGGCGAGGCGCCGCTGGCGGTGGCCCAGTTGCACCAGCTGGAATCCGGCGTGCCGGTGGAATACCGGCGCATCACCGCCGAACAGCTGGCCGAGGAAATGCCCGGCCAGTTCGACGTGGTCACCTGCCTGGAGATGCTCGAGCACGTGCCCGACCCGGCCTCGGTGATCCGCGCCTGCCACAAGATGGTCAAGCCCGGCGGCCAGGTGTTCTTCTCCACCATCAACCGCAACCCCAAGGCCTACCTGTTCGCCATCGTCGGCGCCGAGTACGTCATGCGCCTGCTGCCGCGCGGCACCCACGACTTCAAGAAGTTCATCCGCCCCTCCGAGCTGGGCGCCTGGTCGCGCGATGCGGGTCTTGCGGTCAAGGACATCATCGGCCTGACCTACAACCCGCTGACCAAGCACTACAAGCTGGCCGACGACGTCGACGTCAACTACATGATCCAGACCCTGCGCGAGGAATGACGGCGATGCAGCTCAGAGCGGTTCTCTTCGACATGGACGGCACCCTGCTGGACACCGCGCCGGACTTCATCGCCGTGTGCCAGGCCATGCTCGCCGCCCACGGCCGCCCACCGATCGACGCCCAGCGCATCGCCGACGTGGTCTCCGGCGGCGCCCGCGCCATGGTCGCCGCGACCTTCGACATGGACCCGGAAGCCGACGGCTTCGAGACGCTGCGCCAGGAATTCCTCGACCGCTACCAGGACCACTGCGCGGTCTACAGCCGCCTGTACGACGGCATGCCGGAGCTGCTGGAAAGCATCGAGCGGGCCAACCTCATCTGGGGCGTGGTGACCAACAAGCCGGTGCGCTTCGCCGAACCGATCATGCAGCAGCTGGGCCTGGCCGAGCGCTCGGCGGTGCTGGTCTGCCCGGACCACGTGACCAACAGCAAGCCCGACCCGGAGCCGCTGCTGCTGGCCTGCAGCCAGTTGGGCATCGACCCGGCGCAGGTGCTGTTCATCGGCGACGACCTGCGCGACATCGAGTCCGGCCGCGCCGCCGGCACCAAGACCGCGGCGGTGCGCTACGGCTACATCCACCCCGAGGACAACCCCGCGCACTGGGGTGCCGACGTGATCGTCGACCATCCGCGCGACCTGCTGGCGGTGCTCGACCGCGCCCTCTGTAGCTGCTAGAGCAGCAGCCCCAAGCAACAAGCTGCAAGCCTCAAGCTCAAGCCGCTCTTTGTCGCTTGCAGCTTGAAGCTTGCCGCTCGCCGAAGGAGATTCCATGTTCCAATATTCCGCCCGCCCCGACCTGCTCAAGGACCGGGTGATCCTGGTCACCGGCGCCGGCCGCGGCATCGGCGCCGCCGCCGCGCGGGCCTATGCCGCCCACGGCGCAACCGTGCTGCTGCTGGGCAAGAGCGAAGAAAACCTCAACCAGACCTACGATCAGATCGAGGCCGCCGGCCACCCGCAGCCGGTGGTCATCCCCTTCAACCTGGAAACCGCCCAGCCGCACCAGTACGACGAGCTGGCGGCGACCATCGAGAAGGAATGCGGCAAGCTCGACGGCCTGCTGCACAACGCCTCCATCCTCGGCCTGCGCTCGCCCATCGAGCAGATCTCCGGGGAAAACTTCATGCGCGTCATGCAGGTCAACGTCAACGCCGTGTTCATGCTGACCCACGCCATGCTGCCACTGCTCAAGCTGGCCAGCGACGCCTCGGTGATCTTCACCTCCAGCGGCGTCGGGCGTAAGGGCCGCGCCTACTGGGGCGCCTACGCGGTGTCCAAGTTCGCCACCGAGGGCCTGATGCAGGTGATGGCCGACGAGTGCGACGGCACCAACGCCGTCCGCGCCAACAGCGTCAACCCCGGCGCTACCCGCACCAGCATGCGCGCCATGGCCTACCCCGGCGAGAACCCGGCGAACAACCCGGCGCCCGACGAGATCATGCCGGTCTACCTGTACCTCATGGGCCCGGACAGCATCGGCGTCAACGGCCAGGCGTTCGACGCCCAGGCCTGACCGGCACGGGGCGGCGCGATAGCCGCCCCGCCGGTTTTCCGGCTACGCCCGGGGAAAGCGCCTACGGCCACCCCGGAAAATTCGCCATCATTTTGACATCCCACCCTCCGGGGCACTCCCAGCCTACGGAACCAAGCCCGCGCCAGACGGTCCCTTGAGCCGTCAGAACAGAACTTTTCGCGGGTTGGCACGAAAATAGCTCAGCCCTCACTGTCGCCGTTTTGCGCCAGAGGTCGCCACGCGTCATGGCCCCGCCCAAGCAGTCCAACACCATCGATTTCGATACCGCCAAGCTCCAGCGCCTGAGCCAGGTCGAGAGCGGCCGCCCGCGCGGCCGGCGCCCGGCCAGCCTGACGGACGTGCGCCGGCAGCTCGCCGTGCAGCTGCAGACCAGCCTCGAGGCCGAGCGCGTCCTGGGCCTGTTCTTCCAGGAGATCCAGGCGCTGCTGCCGCTGGACTACCTGAGCTACCAGAACGGCAGCGCTGACCTGCGCCTGGAGTTCGGCGAAGCGGCCAGCCACGGCGCCACCTACAACCTCAACCATGCCGGGGAATACCTGGGCGAGCTGGCCTTCCGCCGCCGCCGCCCCTTCGACGAGACCGAACTGGGCCAGCTGGAAAGCCTGATCGCCAGCCTGCTCTACCCGCTGCGCAACGCCCTGCTCTACCGCGCCGCCATCCAGGCCGCCCTGCGCGACGCGCTGACCGGCACCGGCAACCGCATCGCCATGGACCAGGCCCTGGGCCGCGAGGTCGAGCTGGCGCGGCGCAGCCTGCAGCCGCTGTCGGTGCTGATGCTCGACCTGGACCACTTCAAGCGCATCAACGACCAGTACGGCCACAGCCACGGCGACGAAGCCCTGCGCTGCGTGGCCAAGGCGATCAAGGCCAGCCTGCGCAACGTCGACATGGTCTTCCGCTTCGGCGGCGAGGAGTTCCTCGTGCTGCTGTCCAACACGCCGAGCAGCAGCGCCGCCCAGGTCGGCGAGAGGCTGCGGCATGCCATCCAGGAGCTGGCCTTTGCCGTCGATGGCAAACCGGTGCCGCTGTCCGTCAGCCTCGGCTGCGCCACCCTGATCGCCGGCGAGCGCGTCGACGACCTGCTGCACCGGGCCGACGCCGCGCTCTACGCGGCCAAGCGCGACGGCCGCAACCGCCTGGCCTGCGCTGGCTGAGCGGACTTTCCGGAAGACGAAAAAAAGGGCTCCGCGGAGCCCTTTTTTTCATGCCTGACGCTTAGCGCTTGAAGCCCGGGCGCATGCCGTCGCCGGCCGGCTGCGGGCGGCGCTTGTTCAGCGGCTTGCGCGCCACCGGCTTGGACGGGCGCTCGTCACGCTCGGCGCTCGGCTTGGCCGGACGCGAACGCGGCGCCTCGCCGGCCGGGGCCTTGCCACGGCCTTCCGGACGCGGCGCGCGGGCCGGGCGCTCGGAATCCTGACGCGGGCCACGGGCCGGACGGTCGGAGTCCTTGCGCGGGCCGCGGGCCGGACGCTCGGCATCCTGGCGCGGACCACGGGCCGGACGCTCGGAATCCTGACGCGGACCACGGGCCGGACGATCGGAGTCCTTGCGCGGACCACGAACCGGACGATCCGAATCCTGGCGCGGACCGCGAACCGGACGATCGGAGTCCTGGCGCGGACCGCGAGCCGGGCGATCCGAATCCTGACGCGGGCCACGGGCCGGACGCTCGCTGGCGCCCGGACGCGGGCTGCGGCTCGGACGCTCGCCCTCGAAGGACTCCTTGCGCTGACGGTTGCCGCGACCGGCATCCGGGCGCTCGCTGCGCGCCAGCGGCTTGGCCAGCTTGCGCTGCTGGCGTTCGAGCTTGTCCTTGGCCTTGGTGGTCATCTCCGGCAGTTTCACCGGCTTCAGGCCGACCTCTTCGCTGAGGATGTCCAGTTCGCGCTGGTCCATCTCGCGGTAGCGGCCCATGGTCAGCTCGGAGGTGAGGAACACCGGGCCGAAGCGCACGCGCTTCAGGCGGCTCACCACCACGCCCTGGGATTCCCACAGGCGGCGCACTTCGCGGTTGCGGCCTTCCATCACCACCACGTGGTACCAGTGGTTGAAGCCTTCGCCACCGGGCGCCTGCTGGATGTCGCTGAACTTGGCCGGGCCGTCTTCGAGCATCACGCCGGCTTTCAGGCGCTCGATCATCTCTTCGTCGACTTCGCCGCGCACACGCACGGCGTACTCGCGGTCCATCTCGTAGGACGGGTGCATCAGGCGGTTGGCCAACTCGCCGTCGGTGGTGAACAGCAGCAGGCCGGTGGTGTTGATGTCCAGGCGGCCGACGTTGATCCAGCGGCCACTGCGCAGGCGCGGCAGGCGGTCGAACACGGTGGGACGGCCTTCCGGGTCGTCACGGGTGCAGACCTCGCCCTCGGGCTTGTTGTAGATCAGCACGCGGCGCACGTGCTCTTCGGCCTGCTCGCGGCGGATCAGGTGCTCGTCGACGGCGATGGCGTCGTGGCCTTCCACGCGCTGGCCGAGGCTGGCGACCACGCCGTTGACCTTGACCCGGCCTTCCTCGATCCAGGCCTCGACGTCACGGCGCGAGCCGACGCCCAGGCGCGCCAGGACCTTCTGCAGCTTCTCGCCGGCGGGGGAAATTTCGGTGGTTTCGTGCGTGTCGTTCATCTGGGCACCTCCCGGTGTGTCATGCAACGAAGAAAAAGGTCGCGCATCATACGCGCTTGGGCGCGGCAAAGCACCGTCCGTGATCGGGAAAGCCTAGCCGCTTTTGCCATTCGCGCCGCTTTCAGGGGGAAACCGAGTTGAGCGACGAATCCGCCTTCACCGGCGCCAAGCTGGCGCTGTTCCACGACGGCCACCTGGTGGTCTACCGCCGCGACGAAAAGCCCGGCATCCCCTTCCCCGGCTGCTGGGACTTTCCCGGCGGTGGCCGCGAAGGTGCGGAAACCCCGGCCGAATGCGCTTTGCGCGAGCTGGAGGAAGAGTTCGCCATCCGCCTGAGCCAGGAGCGCATCGAGTGGCAGCGCCGCTACCGCGCCACCCACGGCCCGGCGCCCTGGGCCTGGTTCCTGGTGGCGCGGCTGCGGGCGGCGGAGTTCGAAGCCATCCGCTTCGGCGACGAGGGGCAGTATTGGCGGCTGATGGCGGTGGAAGAGTACCTCGGGTTGGATGAGGGGGAAGCGGTGCCCTATCTGCAGGAGCGGTTGCGGGATTATCTGGAAGGCTGCTCGTCGTAGGGCGCATAACGTCTACGGCGTTATCCGCCGAATCGCGGACAGAGTCCGCTCCTACGGTTCAGGGAAGCACGGTCGTAGGAGCGGACTCCGTCCGCGATTGGAATCACCGAGCTCCCCGCCCCCATAAAAAAGCCCGGCACAAGGCCGGGCACGTCCGATCGTGGGACAGCTCAGTGTGATTCGAGCAGCGCCAGGGCCTCGCGCGACAGGCGCTCGACCGCGGCCCAGTCACCGCTGGCGACCGCAGCCTTGGGCAGCATCCAGGTGCCCCCCACGCACATCACGTTGTCCAGGCGGTAGTAGTCGTTCAGGTTGTCCGGCCCTACCCCGCCGGTGGGGCAGAAGCGCACCTCCGGGAAGGGGCCGGCGAAGGCCTTGAGCGCTTCCACGCCGCCGCACACCTTGGCCGGGAACAGCTTGAAACGGCGCAAACCGTGGCGGTAGGCGGCCATGATCTCGGAGGCGGTGGCCACGCCGGGCAGCAGCGGCACCGGGCGGCTCACCGCGTGCTGCAGCAGTTCCTCGGTGCAGCCGGGGGTGACGATGAACTGCGCGCCGGCCTCTTCCGCTTGGCGGAAGGTTTGCGGGTCCAGCACAGTGCCGGCGCCCACGCACAATTCCGGGCGCTGTTCGGCCAGGGTGCGGATGGCGGTCAGGCCCAGCGGGGTGCGCAGGGTCACTTCCAGCACGGTGATGCCGCCGGCGGCCAAGGCGTCGGCCATGGGCAGGATGTCCTGCTCGCGATCGATGGTGATCACCGGCAGGATGCGGGCGCGCTCGGCGAGGGCGTCGATGCGCTGGATGTGGGAATCAAGGCTCATGTTGCGGTAACTCCGTGCCTCAGGGGCACCAGTGGATCGACAGGGGAGCGCGGAGGAAGGCGCTCACCGGCATGCTTGCTTCGTCTTCGGCGGCCAGCGCGGCCCTCAGGGTGGCCAGCTTGGCCTCGCCCTGGATCGCCAGCAGTTGCACCCGCGAGGCGGCCAGCAGCGCACGGCTGAGAGTCAGGCGCTGGTGCGGCACGCTCGGCGCCCAGGCCGGCAGGCAATGGCGCACGCCGGCGGGGTCGAGGGCCTCGGCCAGGCCGGGGCTGGCCGGGAACAGCGAGGCGGTGTGGCCGTCGTCGCCCATGCCCAGCACCAGCACGTCGATCGGCAGGGCCAGCTCGGCGACCTGGCGGTCGGCGATGGCCGCCGTTTCCTCCAGGCTCGGCGCCGAGTGATACAGGCCGCAGAACAGCGCCTTGGCCGCCGCGCCCTTGAGCAGATGGCGGCGCACCAGGCCGGCATTGCTGTCCGGGTGGACTTCCGGCACCCAGCGCTCGTCGGCGAGGGTCACGGTCACCTTGTCCCAATCGAGGACTTCGCCGCTCAGGGCTTCGAGGAACGCCACCGGGCTGCGTCCGCCGGACACCGCCAGCAGCGCGCGGCCGCGCTCGGCGATGGCCCCGCGCAATTGTTCGGCCACATTGGCGGCCAGGCCGCGGGCCTGCGCCACCGGGCTTTCCCAGGCCGTCCAGCGCACGCCGGCCGGCAGTTTCAGATCAATGGTCGCCATACCAGTCCTTCCCGTCTCTCGCGATCAGCGCCACGGCCGCCTGGGGTCCCCAGGTGCCGGCGGCGTAGGGTTTGGGGGCATCGCCCAGGCGTTCCCAGCCGGCGATCAGGTGGTCGCACCACTTCCAGGCGAACTCCACTTCGTCCTTGCGCACGAACAGGTACTGGTTGCCCTGCATCACTTCCAGCAGCAGCCGCTCGTAGGCGTCCGGCACGCGCGCGGCCTGGTACGCCTCGGAGAAGCTCAGCTGCAGCGGCCCGGTGCGCAACTGCATGCCCTTGCCCAGGCCCTGGTCCTTGGTCATCACCTGCAGGGAGATGCCCTCGTCCGGCTGCAGGCGGATGATCAGGCGGTTGCTGATCAGCGAGCGCTGCTCCGGGGCGAAGATGTAGTGCGGCGGGTTCTTGAAGTGGATGACGATCTGCGACAGCTTCTGCGGCATGCGCTTGCCGGTGCGCAGGTAGAACGGCACGCCGGACCAGCGCCAGTTGCGGATGTCCACGCGCAGGGCGACGAAGGTCTCGGCGCCGCTCATGCGGTTGGCGTGTTCCTCTTCCAGGTAGCCGGGCACCGCCTTGCCGTCGATGAAGCCGGCGGTGTACTGGCCGCGCACCACGCGGCTGGCCAGTTGCTCCGGCGGGATCGGCTCCAGGGCGCGCAGCACCTTGACCTTCTCGTCGCGGATGCTGTCGGCGGAGAGGTCGCTGGGCGGGTCCATGGCGATCAGGCAGAGCAGTTGCAGCAGGTGGTTCTGCACCATGTCGCGCAATTGCCCGGCGCGGTCGAAGTAGCCCCAGCGGCCTTCGATGCCGACCTTCTCGGCCACGGTGATCTCCACGTGGGAGATGTGGTTCTGGTTCCACTGCGTCTCGAACAGGCTGTTGGCGAAGCGCAGGGCGATGAGGTTCTGTACTGTTTCCTTGCCCAGGTAGTGGTCGATCCGGTAGATGCGGTTCTCCGGAAAGAACTTCGCCACCGCCTCGTTCACCTCGCGGGAGGACGCCAGGTCGTGGCCGATGGGCTTCTCCAGCACCACCCGGGTGCGTTCGGCCAGGCCGAGGGCGGCGAGGTTCTCGCAGATGCCGCCGTAGACCGCGGCCGGGGTGGCGAAGTAGGCCACCAGCGGCAGGCCGGCCGGCACCGCATCGCGCAACGCCGGGTAGGAAGCGGCGTCGAGGAAGTCCATGCTCAGGTAGCTCAGGCGCTGCTGGAAGCGCGCCCACACGGCGTCGTCCCATTCGCGCGCCGGCACGGCCAGGCGCAGGCGTTTCTCGAGGGTGGCAAGGTGGGCGGCGGGGTCGCCTTCTTCGCGGGCCAGGGCGAGGATGCGGGTGTCGCCGTGGAGCAGGCCTTCACGGTCGAGCTGGTAGAGGGCGGGGATCAGCTTGCGGAGGGCGAGGTCGCCCAGCGCGCCGAACAGCGCCAGGGTGCAAGGCAGAACGCGGACATCAGGCATTTGTTGTTACCAAACAGATTTTGAGGAACATTTGCCGAATACACCGCGCCATTAAGGCAAAAATGTAGTAATTAAACAACATATTTTTCCCAAGGCACGGTCCAGTTGGTCGTCTGCCGACCTGACGTTAGGATAGCGCCGCTGGCCGCAGGCACGTCCCCGGCCGTCGATTGCCCCACAGGGGCCACCAAGGAGAACGGATGAAGAACCTGCTGGAGCAGATCCAGACGCGCCTGGAAGACTTGAACAAGGCCGAACGCAAGGTCGCCGAGGTGATACTGCAGAACCCGCAGCAGGCCACCCGCTTCAGCATCGCCGCGCTGGCCCAGGCCGCGAGCGTCAGCGAGCCGACGGTGAACCGCTTCTGCCGTTCCTTCGGCATGAGCGGCTACCCGGAGCTGAAGATCCAGCTGGCGCAGAGCCTGGCCAGCGGCGCGGCCTTCGTCACCCAGGCGGTGGCCGAGGACGACGGCCCCGAGGCGTACACGCGGAAGATATTCAGCAGCACCATCGCTTCGCTGGACGCCGCCTACAAGCTGATCGACGCACGCGCCGTGGACCGCGCAGTGGACCTACTGATCCAGGCCAGGCAAATCCACTTCTTCGGCCTCGGCGCCTCCAGCTCGGTGGCGCTGGACGCGCAGCACAAGTTCTTCCGCTTCAACCTGGCGGTGTCGGCGCAGAGCGACGTGCTGATGCAGCGGATGATCGCCTCGGTGGCGCACACCGGCGACCTGTTCGTGGTGATCTCCTACACCGGCCGCACCCGCGAGCTGGTGGACGTGGCGCGCCTGGCGCGGGACAACGGCGCCTCGGTGCTCGGCCTGACCGCCGCCGACTCGCCGCTGGCCAAGGTCTGCACCCTGACCCTGGACATCCCGCTGCCGGAAGACACCGACATCTACATGCCGATGACCTCGCGGATCATCCAGCTGACGGTGCTCGACGTGCTGGCCACCGGCGTGACCCTGCGCCGCGGCGTGGACTTCCAGCCGCACCTGCGCAGGATCAAGGAGAGCCTGGTGCCGACGCGGTACCAGTTGGACGAGGAAGACTGACGCCCCGTCGCGGTGATTTCGTAGGAGCGGATTCATACGCGATTTCGGCGCAGGGGATCGACCAATCGCGGATGGAGTCCGCTCCTACGCTGTTTTCTGGGTTCCCGCGTTCACGGGAATGACGGGTTGAGAATCGTGTTTTCCGACGTCATTCCCGCGAACGCGGGAACCCAGAGACTCTGGCGCCCTGCCCGCTCCTACAGTTCCAGGGAGGCACGATCGTAGGAGCGGATTCATCCGCGATTTCGGCGCAGGGGATCGGCCGATCGCGGACGGAGTCCGCTCCTACATGGCAGGAGGAGCACCGTCGTAGGATGGTGTTGAGCGAAGCGATACCCATCACCATGGTTCGATGGGTATCGCAAGCTCAACCCATCCTACGAAGAGCGCCTTGGCGCAGTCGGCAAGACCGTTGTTCCTACGCTCAAGCCCCGTGCAGCGGAAACCGTCAGACCAATCCGGCCTTCAGCCGCAGGCGCATGCGCTCGCCCTGGGCCAGGATCAGGCCGCCGGGGCGGTAGCCGGCGGCGCCGATGCACAGGAAGCGGTCGGCCTCGCCCGGCTCCACCTGCTCCACCGCGCGGCTGCCGGGGTGCCAGATGACGCTGCCGGCGGCGGCGTTCTTGTCGATGCGCAGGCGGCGCTGCCAGCCGGCGTCTTCCAGCACCAGCGCGCCGGTGTTGTACAGCACCTGCTTGACCGCGCCCCGCGGCGTCCAGGTGTTGGGCAGCGGCGCAGCCGGGCGCTGGCCGCCCTCCAGCTCCATGCCGTGGACCACGCTGCGGCGCAGCGAACCGATGCGCCAGTAGGGTTGCAGGGCGAAGCTGAACAGGCAGTCGCTGTCGTCCTCGTGGTAGCTGGACAGTTCCATCTCCAGCTCGCGGCCCAGGCGCGCGTCCAGGCGCACGTGCCAGTCCTCGATGTCCAGCTGCCAGCTCACCTGCACCAGGCTCTCGTCGGCGTGGGCGTCGAGCAGGCGCCATTCGCGCTGGCGGGCCCAGCCGTGGGGCGGCCAGTCGGGCTCGCTGGGGTGGCTGCCGAACCACGGCCAGCACACCGGGATGCCGCCGCGGATGGGCGCCGTGCTCAGCGCCGGCCACTGGCTGGAACACCACAGCATGGAACGCTCGCCCTGGGGCCGGAAGTGCAGCAACTGCGCGCCCTGGCGGCTGAAGACCGCCTGGCACAGGGGGTGATCGATCAGCAGCAGGTCGCGGCGCTGGAAGCGCACCCAGTCGAAGGGGCGCTTGGCACGCATGGAATGGAAGAAGCGCTGCAGCGGATGCTCGAGCATTGTCCGGAGGTCCTGAATCAATCCCTTCCCGGACGCTCCCGGGGCATGACATCTATGTAGTTTTACTACACGTTGGTGAAAAAAGCGCAGATTCTACCTGAAAAGCATAGAACCCCAGTCACATGTCCGGATTTTTTCGTCCGCGGGAGCAATAAGCCCCCGTAGGAGCGAGCTTGCTCGCGAACCGGACCACGAAAGCCGCTGTATTCCCGCGTTCGCGGGAATGACGGGGTAATAGAGGTATCAGCCATGTAGGGCGCATAACGCCTACGGCGTTATCCGCCGTCTAGCCTCGCTGCCCGGCGGCTCCCAGGGTGGCCTGGGCGTTGGCTGTAGCCCCCGGCTGCTCCAAGGTTGACCTGGGCGTTGGCTGTGACCCCGGCGTATCGGCGGATAACCGCGAACGGTTATCCGCCCTACGAACAAAAAACCCGCCCCGGTGATGGCGGGCGGGCCAAGTACAGCAGCACCTCAGGAGCGATTCGATTGGCGCATCAGAAGCTGGACTGGACCTTCAGGCCGGCGACCAGGGCGTTGTCCACCTCGTAGACGCCGCCGGGATGCTTGATGTACTGCAGGTTCGGCCGCACCGTCAGCCAGTTGGTCACGTGCACCCCGTAGTACAGCTCGGCGTCGTATTCGCTGTGCTGCACCGGCTGGAACAGCGGGTTGTCGTAGTCGTCGATGCCGGAGACTGCGTTGAGCTGCTTCTGGTGTTTGGTCACGTCGTCGTTGATGTGGATGCGCGCCACCGCCAGGCCGATGTCGTCCTTCGGCCGGGCATCGAACAGGCCTTTGTAGACCGCGCCCACCTGCTGGTAGTTGTCGATGCTGTTGGTCGCCTGGTCATGCACGGTGAAGTTGGCGAACAGGCTCAGGCCGCGCGCGGCGTCGCCGTTGTGCGCGGTGACCTGCTGCTGCGCCACCACCCACCAGCCGTGCTTGCTGCCGTGGGACTTGAAGGCATTGCCGGTCAGCGCCTGGGGCTGGCCATTGACGTCCTCGTAGACGTCGTCGGCCTTGGCGGTGCTGTAGTAGTAGCCCAGGCGGTATTCGCCCGGCAGTTGCTGCGCCCCCACCTTCGGCGACCACACCAGCTCCACCGGCAGGATGGCGCCCTTGGTGCCGCTGCCGCTGAGCTTGAAGCCGTTGCCGGTCTCCAGGTTCGAGGGGTTCTGCTCGTAGGCGCCGACCTGCACGAAGAACTCGGGGCTGAGGTTGTACTTCACCCGCAGCGCCCACTGCGCCACCGGCCAGTTGTACCAGATGCCGCCGACCCAGTTGCCCACCTGCGAGCCGCAGAAGGCCAGGTTCTGGAAGTCGCAGGGGAAGCTGTTGAAGTCCTCGCCCTCGCCGAACTGGCCGACCTTGATGTCCAGGGCGTCGTCGAGGAAGGTCTGCTTGTACCACATCTGCGTCAGCCGCCAGGTCTGGCCGCGGCCCCAGACTTCCTGCACCGAGCTGAGCTGGCCGGCGCGCGGGTCGCTGAGGCGGTCGTTGGAGAGGTTGTTGCCGCTGCGCTCGGTCACCGTCAGCTGGAACTCCGCGCCGTGCCAGCCGAGGATCTTCTGCAGGTCCAGGTGCGTGCCCAGCGCCCACTGGTCGGTGTAGCGTGCGGTCTTGTCGTCGTTGTAGCCGCCGTGCAGGTTGCCCGCGGCCTCGCCGACGTAGTCCAGCTTGAAGTCGTAGCCCTTCTCCAGCAGCTCGCTGCGGGTGCCGCCCCAATCCCCCAGGCCCCATTTCGAATCGGCGGAGAAGGCCTCATCGGCGCAGGCCAGGCCATTCAGGCCGACGGCGCCCAGGGCGAGCAGGCAGCCCAGGGCGGGCCGGATCTTGTTGTTCTTATGCATTGCTGACGTCCTCGTTGGTGAAATGCCTTGCGGCGTTCAGTGCTTGTGCCGGGCCAGCGGGGTGACCTTGGCCTCCCCCGCCCCGCCCGGTGCCTTGCGCAGGCGCTCGCCGCTGCCCGTGTCGAACAGCAGTACCCGCGCCGGGTCCATGCGCAGTTGCAGGGTCGAGCCCAGGGCCGGCGCGGCGTCCGGGGCCAGGCGGCAGCAGACCTTGGCGCCGTTGAGGGTGACGAAGGCCAGGGTGTCCGGGCC
Organism: Pseudomonas citronellolis; assembly: GCF_900112375.1. GTDB lineage: Bacteria > Pseudomonadota > Gammaproteobacteria > Pseudomonadales > Pseudomonadaceae > Pseudomonas > Pseudomonas citronellolis. Next base: position 67,584 of record NZ_FOLS01000001.1, read on the forward strand.
GGTGGGCTCCAGCACCTCGACCTCGGCGCGCACGTCCACCAGGCCGTTGCCGTTCTCGGCCACGCCGATCTGTTCCGGACGCACGCCGAGGATCAGCTCGCGGCCCTCGGCCACTTCGGCGTCCAGCTCCAGCGGCAGCTCGCAGCGGTCCTGGCCGCTGTCCAGCAGGCCGACCAGGCGGCTACCCTGGCGCTGCACGCGCAGCGGGATGAAGTTCATCGGCGGCGAGCCGATGAAGCTGGCGACGAACAGGTTGGCCGGGTCGTTGTAGATCTGCTGCGGGGTGCCGAACTGCTGGACGATGCCGTCCTTCATCACCGCCACCTTGTCGCCGAGGGTCATGGCCTCGATCTGGTCGTGGGTGACGTAGACCGTGGTGGTCTTCAGGCGCTGGTGCATCAGCTTGATTTCGGTGCGCATCTCCACCCGCAGCTTGGCGTCGAGGTTCGACAGCGGCTCGTCGAACAGGTAGATCTTCGGCCGCCGCGCCAGCGCCCGGCCCATGGCCACGCGCTGCTGCTGGCCGCCGGAGAGCTGCGAGGGCTTGCGCTGCAGCAGGTGCTCGATCTGCAGCAGCTTGGCCACCCGCGCCACCTCTTCGTCGATGGCCGCCTGGGGCAGCTTGCGGATCTTCAGGCCGAAGGCGATGTTCTCGCGCACCGTCATGGTCGGGTACAGCGCGTAGGACTGGAACACCATGGCGATGTCGCGGTCCTTCGGGCTCATGCCGCTGATGTCGCGGCCATCCACCAGGATGGCGCCGCCGCTGATGTCCTCCAGGCCGGCGATGCAGTTCATCAGCGTGGACTTGCCGCAGCCGGAGGGGCCGACCAGGATCAGGAACTCGCCGGACTCGATCGCCAGGTCGATGGACTTGAGGGTGTCCGCCAGGCCGCCGCCGTAGGACTTGTGCAGGTTGCGCAGTTCGAGTGTTGCCATGTCCGATTACCCCTTGACCGCGCCGGCGGTCAGGCCGCGCACGAAATACTTTCCAGCCAGTACGTAGACGATCAGCGTCGGCAGCGCGGCGATCATCGCCGCGGCCATGTCGACGTTGTATTCCTTGACCCCGGTGCTGATGTTCACCAGGTTGTTCAGCGCCACCGTGATCGGCTGGGCGTCGCCGCTGGCGAACACCACGCCGAAGAGGAAGTCGTTCCAGATCTGGGTGAACTGCCAGATCAGGCAGACCATGACGATGGGCGTGGACATCGGCAGGAGGATGCGCGTGAAGATGGTGAAGAAGCCGGCGCCGTCGAGTCGCGCGGCCTTCACCAGGGCATCCGGGATGGCCACGAAGTAGTTGCGGAAGAACAGCGTGGTGAAGGCCAGCCCGTAGATGCAGTGGACCATCACCAGGCCGGTGGTGGTGTTGGCCAGGCCGAGCTTGCCGAGGGTGAAGGACATCGGCAGGAGGATCACCTGGAACGGCAGGAAGCAGCCGAACAGCAGCGCGCCGAAGAACAGCTGCGAGCCGCGGAAGCGCCACATGGACAGCACGTAGCCGTTCAGCGCGCCGATGAAGGTGGAGATCAGCACGCCGGGCACCGTGATGCGAACCGAGTTCCAGAAGAAGTCGCCCACCGCGCCCCAGGCCTTCACCCAACCGATCAGGGTGAACACCTCCGGCAGCGCCAGCAGGTTGCTGTTGCGGATGTCCTCGGGGCTCTTGAAGCTGGTCAGCAGCATCACCAGCAGCGGGATCAGGTACAGCGCCACGGCGCCCCAGAGGGTGGCGTGGACCGCCAGGCGGCCGAGGCTCGGCTTGAAGGTCGCGTCACGCATGGCGCTTGCCTCGCAGTTCGGAATACAGGTAGGGCACGACGATGGCCAGCACCGCACCGAGCATCAGCATCGCGCTCGCCGCGCCCAGGCCCATCTGGCCGCGGGTGAAGGTGTGGGCGTACATGAACATCGCCGGCAGGTCGGAGGAGTAGCCGGGGCCGCCGGCGGTCATGGCGGCGACCAGGTCGAAGCTCTTGATGGCGATGTGCGCGAGGATCATCAGCGCGCTGAAGAACACCGGGCGCAGGCTCGGCAGGACGATGCGCAGGTAGATGGTCGGCAGGCTCGCGCCGTCCACCTGGGCGGCGCGCACGATGGCCGGGTCGACGCCGCGCAGGCCGGCGAGGAACAGCGCCATGACGAAGCCCGAGGCCTGCCACACGGCGGCGATCACCAGGCAGTAGACGACGCGCTGCGGGTCCACCAGCCAGTCGAAGCGAAAGCCCGTCCAGCCCCAGTCGCGCAGCAGCTTGTCCAGGCCCAGGCCGGGGTTGAGCAGCCACTTCCAGGCGGTGCCGGTGACGATCATCGACAGCGCCATCGGGTACAGGTAGACGGTGCGGATGAAGCCCTCGCGGCGGATGCGCTGGTCCAGCAGCACGGCGAGGAACACCCCGAGCAGCAGGCAGATGACGATGAACAGGCCGCCGAACAGCAGCAGGTTGCGGCTGGCCACCCACCAGCGGTCGTTGTCCCACAGGCGCAGGTACTGGCCGAGCCCGGCCCAGCTGTAGCTGGGCATGAAGCGCGAGTTGGTGAAGGACAGCAGCAGCGTCCAGCCGATGTAGCCGTACACGCAGACCAGCACCACGAGCATGCTCGGGGCCAGCACCAGTTTCGGCAGCCAGCGCTGCAGGCCGTCGAGCAGCAAGGCGCGCGGGGCCGCCGCGGGGGTGAAGGTGGGGTTTTCTGTCGCCATGGGTCTTCCCGGGTGCGAGTGAAGCCGTCCGGGCCATGGCGATGGCCCGGAGTGGGTCGGCTGGGAGTGGGGCGGCGCCTGGCGGAAGGCGCCGCGCGGCTTACTGCGCCGCCGCCTCGATGGCCGCGTAGAGCTGCTGGGCAGCCTTCTGCGGGTCCGCGGCGGGGTCGTTGAAGAAGTTGGTCACCACATCGAAGATGGCGCCCTGCACGTAGCTGGAGGCAGCCATGCTGTGGGCCATGCTCGGCACCAGGGTGCCGGCCGCGGAGGCCGCCTTGAAGTCCTTCATCGACTGCTGGGCGCAGGCGTCGAAGGGCGCCATGTCGGCGTCCAGGCGCACCGGGATGGAGCCCTTGGCCAGGTTGAAGTCCTTCTGGAACGCCGGGTCGAGCACCGCGCGGGCCAGGTCTTCCTGGGCCTTGCGGTTCTCGGCGTTGCTCAGCTTGAACATCACCAGGGAGTCGATGTTGTAGTCGAAGTCCTTCTGCGTGCCGGGGAACGGCAGGCACTGGTAGTCCTTGCCGGCGACCTTGTTGGCGGCGGTGAACTCGCTCTTGGCCCAGTCGCCCATGATCTGCATGCCGGCCTTGCCGTTGATGACCATGCCGGTGGCGACGTTCCACTCGCGCCCGGCGGCGTCGGCGTCGATGTAGCCGCGCAGTTTCTTCAGCGCGCTGAACACCTCGACCATCTGCGGCCCGGTGAGGGTGGCCTTGTCCTGCTCGACGAAGGCCTTGCGGTAGCCGTCCGGGCCCATCTTGCTGAGCACCAGGTTCTCGAACAGGGTGCCGTCCTGCCACGGCTGGCTGCCGTGGGCCAGGGCCACGAAGCCGGCGGCCTTGAGCTTGTCGGCGGCGGCGAAGAACTCGTCGAGGGTGGTCGGCGGCGTGGCGCCGGCCTTCTTGAAGACCTCGGGGTTGATGTACAGCCAGTTCACCCGGTGCACGTTGACCGGCACGGCGACGTAGTCGCCCTGGTACTTCATGACCTGCGCCACCTGCGGCGGCAGCAGCTGGTCCCACTTGCCCTCGGCGGCGACCTGGTTGAGGTCGGCGAGCAGGCCGAGCTGGCCCCACTCCTGGATGTCCGGCCCCTTGATCTGCGCGGCGGCCGGCGGGTTGCCGGACACGGCGCGGGTCTTCAGCACGGTCATGGCGGCCTCCCCACCGCCGCCGGCGACGGCGAAGTCTTTCCAGGTGTGGCCCTTGGCCTGGACGAGTTTCTTCAGGGTTTCGGCGGCGCGCGCCTCGCCGGGGGAAGTCCACCAGTGCAGGACTTCGACTTCGCCGGCGTGGGCCGGGGTGGCGAGATAAAGCGAGGAAAGACAGACAGCGGCGGAAAGGCGGCGGAGCGCATTCATGGGGGAGGACCTGTTCTTGTTATTCGGGGCAAGTCTGCGCTTGCGGTAGTCCGAGTCTATCCAAGGCATTTCCTGCTCCGGGTAACGAAGGGATGGTGGATTGTCACGGGGTGGTGACATTTGGGGTGGCTGGGTTGGGGTTGATTTGAAGAGCCAAGAGCCCCTCTCCCTAACCCTCTCCCTGAAGGGAGAGGGGACTGGTTCTGAGTGGCTATATGTCCTGAGTCATCCTGATAGTCGAATGTTGCCGGCGAGCGCCATCGCCTCGCTTCACTCCGAACTGCCCCCTCTCCCGTCAAGGAGAGGGGCTGGTCCTGAGGGGCTATATGTTCGGCGTCATCCTGATAGCAAGATGTTGCCGGCTAACTCCATGATTGCAGCCCGCGCCGAACGGCCCCCTCTCCCTTCAGGGAGAGGGCTGGGGAGAGGGTTGCGAACTCGAATCGAGCGCCAGGCGTATCGCCTCCAGCACCGAATCCATCTTCAACAGCACGTCATGGTTCCAGAACCGTAGCACCTGGAAACCTCGGGCGCAGAGCCAGGCGTCCCGCTCCAGATCGGTAGCAGAGCCCAGGTGCTGGCCGCCGTCCAGTTCGATCACCAGCATTCTTTCCAGGCAGATGAAGTCGACTATGTAGTGGCCCACGACCTTCTGGCGCTTGAACTTCAGCTCCATGAAGCGGTGGCCGCGGAGTCGTTGCCACAGGGCTCGTTCGGCGTCGGTCTGGTCCTTGCGGAGTTGGCGGGAGAAGTCGCGGTATGAGGGGGACATCCTTGATCTCCTTTTTTGTGAGATCAGGGAAGTTACTAGGCTCGGGTTGAAGAGCCCCTCTCCCCAGCCCTCGGCTGCGCGCCCCGCCCTGAAGGGAGAGGGGGCTGTCCTCTGCGAGATGGAATTACGGAGTACGCCGGCAATATCGGAGTCGGAAAGAAGAACCGTCCTTATTCCACAACCAACCTAGGCAACCGCAAGGTCACCCTCAGCCCCCCTTCCCGCCTGTTCTGCAAACTCACCTCCCCACCATGGGTATGCGCGATATTCCTCGCAATCCCCAACCCCAACCCATACCCCTGCCCCCGCTGCGACAGGCGCACCCGCGGTTCGAACACCTGCTCCAGACGCTGCTCCGGCACCCCGGGCCCCTCGTCGTCGACGTGCACGAGCAGCGCTTCCGGGCCGTCCTCGACCTGCAGTTGCGCGCGTTCGCCGTACTTCAGGGCGTTGTCCAGCAGGTTGCCGATGCAGCGGCGCAGGGCCAGGGGCTTGCCGGGATAGGGTTCGCCCGCCTCCCCCACCAGCTTCACGCGGCCGTCGGCCAGGTAGGGGCCGGCGACGTGCTGTAGCAGCTGGTTGACGTCCACCGGCTCGATGTTCTCGTGGATGTCGGTGTCCTTCACGCATTGCAGGGCGCCCTTGACCAGCAGTTCCAGCTCGTCGAGGTCCTGGTTGAGCTTGTCGCGCTGCGGCTCGTCGTCGAGCAGTTCGACGCGCAGGCGCAGGCGGGTGATGGGCGTGCGCAGGTCGTGGGAGATGGCGCTGAACAGCTGGCCGCGCTCGCTGAGGTAGCGGTCGATGCTCTCGCGCATGGTGTTGAAGGCGCGGCTGACTTCCACCAGCTCGCGGGCGCCGCGCTCTTCCAGCGGCGCCGCCGGGCTGCCCAGGGCGACTTCGCGGGCGGCGCGGGCCAGGCGCTTGAGCGGGCGGCTCTGCTGGTGCACCAGCAGGCCGGCGAAGAGCAGCAGCAACAGGCTGGTCAGGCCGATGGAGAGCAGTTGCTGCGGCTGCAGCGCCTCCGGCTCCAGGCTGACGTAGGGCGCCGGCATCAGGCTGGCGATGTAGAGCCATTCGTTCTCGCCGATGCGGATCTGCGTCACCAGCACCGGCGGGTTCACCGGCTCCAGGGTCAGCGCGTAGTGGGCCCAGGAGCGCGGCAGCTCCTCCAGCTTCAGCTGGCTGTTGAACAGGCGCAGGTCGTCCGGGGCGACGAACTCCACTTCCAGCTCCACGTCCTTGCCCAGCTTCTGCTGCAGCACGTCGCGGACGATGTCCAGCACCGCCTGCTTGTTCGGCGTGTCCGGCAGGCTCTGCATCTGCAGCGGGCGCTCGTTGAGCGAGACGAAGAAGCGCGTGCCGCCCATGCTGCGCAGTTGGTCCAGCACCAGCGGGCGGTAGCCGATGGGCAGCGAGCGGAAGTAGCTGACGCTCGCGGCCATGGAATAGGCCAGGCTGCGCGAGCTGGTGAGCAGGCCCTCGCGCTGGCTGGAGCGCAGGTGCGAGAGCCAGAACAGGCTGGACAGGCCCTGGGCGACGAGGATCGCCAGCAGCGTCAGCAGCAGCATGCGCCCCAGCAGCGAACGCGGGACCAGCGGCCAGCGCCGCCGCTCGCCCATCACAGCCCCAGGTGCGGGCGGACCTGCGCCGCCAGCAGGTAGCCGCTGCCGCGCACGGTCTGGATCAGCCGCGGCGCCTTGCCGGTGTCGCGCAGGCGCTGGCGCAGGCGGCTGACCGCCATGTCGACGATGCGCTCCAGCGGCAGCACCTCGCGGCCACGGGTAGCGTTGGCGATGGTGTCGCGGTCGAGGATCTGCTGCGGGTGGTCGAGGAACAGCTTGAGCAGGGCGAAGTCGGCGCCGCTGAGGAAGAACTCCTCGCCGTCCTCGTGGAACAGCCGGTGGCTGACCGTGTCCAGGCGCCAGTCGTCGAAGGCCAGCACCTCGCCGCCGCGCACCTGGGTGAACTGCGCGCGGCGCAGCAGGGCCTTGATCCGCGCCAGCAGCTCTCGCGGGCTGAAGGGCTTGCCCAGGTAGTCGTCGGCGCCCAGCTCCAGGCCGATCACCCGGTCGGTTTCGTCGGAGCTGGCGGTGAGCATGATCACCGGCATGCAGGCCAGGCGCTGGTGCGAGCGGATCCAGCGGCACAGGCTGAAGCCGTCCTCGTCGGGCAGCATCACGTCGAGGATGGCCAGGGCGGCCTCCTCTTCCAGCAAGGCCTGGCGGAAGGCCGCGCCGTCGGCGGCGCTGCGCACCTGGAAGCCGGCGCGGCTCAGGTAGGTTTCCAGCAGCTCGCGGATTTCCTGGTCGTCATCCACCAGCAGGATGGATTTGGCGGGTGCGTTCACGGGGCATCCCTTGTTGTTGTTCTAGTGGTTGCCGTTGGTCGTTCAGGCTTTTGCCAGCAGCGCCTGCTCCAGGGCCACGCCGGCGCCGAACAGGCCCGGATGGCTGGCGGTCATCACCCACACCGGCACCTGGCTCAGGTAGGGGCCGCTGGTCTTGCCGCGGGTGCAGAAGGCCTCGGCGAAGCCGCTGCGCTGGAAGCGTTCGAGGAAGCGCGGGACTATGCCGCCGGTGATGTACACGCCGCCCAGGGCGCCGACCGTCATCACGGCGTTGCCGGCGACCCGCGCCAGCCACACGAAGAAGTGCTCCAGCACCGCGTCGCAGTAGGCGTCGCCAGCCAGGGCGCGCTCGCCGATCTGCGCCGCGGAGAGCGCCAGCGGCTCGATGCCGTCGACCTTGCAGCTGGCCTGGTAGATGTTCTCCAGGCCGCTGCCGGACAGCGCGCGCTCGGCCGAGACGTGGCCGTACTTCTCGCGCAGTTGCTGCCAGATGGCGAAGTCGCGCTCGCCGGTCACCGGCAGGTCGACGTGGCCGCCCTCGCAGGGCAGCACGTCCCAGCCGCCGCCGGGCAGCGGCACCAGGCTGCCGACGCCCAGGCCGGTGCCGGGGCCGATGATCAGCTTGGCGCGGCCCGGCAGGGCCTGGCCGTCGCGCACCTGCACCAGGTCCTCGCCGCCCAGGCGCGAAGCGGCCCAGGCCATGGTGCTGAAGTCGTTGACCAGCAGCAGGTGGTTCAGGCCCAGCTCGGCGCGGAAGGCCTCGCGCCTGATGACCCAGTGGTTGTTGGTGAAGCGGAAGTCGGCATCGCCCACGGGACCTGCGCAGGCCAGGCAGACGCTATGGATGGCGCCGAGCGGCTGGCCGACGCGCTGCAGGTACTCCAGCACGGCGTCTTCCGGGCGCGGGTAGTCGGCGCAGGCCAGCACCTCGATGGCCTCCAGGCGCTGCTCGCGCCAGAGGGCGAAGCGGGCGTTGGTCCCGCCGATGTCGCCGACCAGCGCGATGCCGGTCGGTGCTTGGGATTTGTTGTTGGAATTCATCGCAAGCTCGGGCAACTGAAAGGTTTGAGCGGGTTCCGGGAGGCGAATGCTCCGCCAAGCATAGCCCCTACCGCAAGCTGTCCAGCTCGGCGGTGAAGGCGCAGGCGCCCTGCTCCGCGGAACTGAACGACTGGCGCATGAAGGCGAACAGCTCGCGGCCCATGCCGCTGCCGTCGTCCTCGGGCAGCGGCGCCAGCGGGCGGGCCTGCCATTCGGCGGCGTCGACCAGCACGCGCAGCTCGCCGGTGGTGCCGTCGACGCGCACCACATCGCCGTCGCGCAGGCGCGCCAGCGGGCCGCCGGCGCTGGCTTCCGGGGACACGTGGATGGCCGCCGGCACCTTGCCGGAGGCGCCGGACATGCGCCCGTCGGTGACCAGCGCCACCTTGAAGCCGCGGTCCTGCAGCACGCCGAGGAAGGGCGTGAGCTTGTGCAGCTCGGGCATGCCGTTGAAGCGCGGGCCCTGGAAGCGCACCACGGCGACCAGGTCGCGCTCCAGCTCGCCGGCCTTGAAGGCCGCGGCCAGGCTGGCCTGGTCGTGGAAGATGCGCACCGGCGCCTCGACCACCTGGTGTTCGGCGGCCACGGCGGAAACCTTCATCACGCCGCGGCCGAGGTTGCCTTCCATCAGGCGCAGGCCGCCCTCGGCGGAGAACGGGCGCGACAGCGGGCGCAGGATGTCCTCGTCCAGGCTGTCGGCCGGGCCCTCGCGCCAGACCAGCTTGCCGCCGTCGAGGAAGGGTTCCTCCAGGTAGCGGCGCAGGCCCTTGCCGACCACAGTCTGCACGTCTTCGTGGAGCAGCCCGCCGTCGAGCAGCTGGCGGATCAGGAAGGACATGCCGCCGGCGGCCTGGAAGTGGTTGATGTCGGCCTGGCCGTTGGGATAGATGCGCGCCAGCAGCGGCACCACCTCGGAGAGCTCGGCCATGTCCTGCCAGGTCAGCTGGATGCCCGCGGCCTGGGCGATGGCCAGCAGGTGCAGGGTGTGGTTGGTGGAGCCGCCGGTGGCCAGCAGGGCCACCACCGAGTTGACGATGGCGCGCTCGTCGATGACCTCGGCCATGGGCGCGTACTGGCCGTTCTCCGGGGTCAGGCGGCTGGCCTGGCGCGCGGCCTCGCGGGTCAGCTCGTCGCGCAGCGGGGTGTTCGGGTTGACGAAGGAGGCGCCCGGCAGGTGCAGGCCCATCACTTCCACCAGCAGCTGGTTGGTGTTGGCGGTGCCATAGAAGGTGCAGGTGCCCGGTGCGTGGTAGGAGGCCATCTCCGAGACCAGCAGTTCCTCGCGGCTGGCCTTGCCTTCGGCGTAGAGCTGGCGCACCGCGGCCTTCTCCTTGTTGGAGATGCCGGTGGGCATGGGCCCGGCGGGGACGAACACCACCGGCAGGTGGCCGAAGCGCAGCGCGCCGATCAGCAGGCCGGGAACGATCTTGTCGCACACGCCCAGGCACAGCGCGGCGTCGAACATGTTGTGGGACAGCGCGATGGCGGTGCCCATGGCGATCACGTCGCGGCTGGCCAGAGACAGCTCCATGCCCGGCTCGCCCTGGGTCACGCCGTCGCACATGGCCGGCACGCCGCCGGCGAACTGGCCCACCGAGCCGATCTCGCGCAGGGCGTCCTTGATCAGCGCCGGGAAGCGTTCCAGCGGCTGGTGCGCCGAGAGCATATCGTTATAGGCAGAGACGATGCCGACGTTGGCCTGGTTCATCAGGCGCAGCGCCTGCTTGTCGTGCTCGCCGCAGGCGGCCACGCCGTGGGCCAGGTTGCCGCAGGGCAGCGTGCCGCGGTGCGGGCCCTTGGTGGCGGCGGCCTTGACCATGGCGAGGTAGCGCTGGCGGGTGGCGGCGCTGCGTTCCTGGATGCGACGGGTGACTTCGAGCACGCGCGGGTGCATGGCAGCATTCTCCTGCAGACTAACGATTGTTGTTTTTACAACATAATCATCGGTTAAAGGATATTTACTTTTGTTTGACGAAAAAATTTAATTGTTTTTACCACAAAAACACAAAAGAGACGACCTCCATGACCATTCGCCTGGCGATCAACGGGTTCGGCCGCATCGGCCGCAACGTCCTCCGCGCCCTTTATACCGCCGACTACCGCCAACAGCTCGAAGTGGTGGCCATCAACGACCTCGGCGACGCCGCCATCAACGCCCACCTGCTGCAGTACGACAGCGTCCACGGGCGCTTCGCCGGGCAGGTCGAGCACGACGACGAGAGCCTCACGGTGAACGGCGACCGCATCGCCGTCACGGCCCTGCGCGACCCGGCGCAGCTGCCTTGGAAAGGCTTGGACGTCGATATCGTCCTGGAGTGCAGCGGACATTTCACCCAGCGCGACAAGGCCGCCGCGCACCTGGCCGCCGGCGCGCGCAAGGTGATCGTCTCGGCGCCGGGGGCCGGCGTCGACGCCACCATCGTCCATGGCGTCAACCACGAGCTGCTGCGCGCCTCGCACCAGATCATCTCGAATGCCTCCTGCACCACCAACTGCCTGGCCCCGGTGGCCCAGGTGCTGCACCGCGAGCTGGGCATCGAACAGGGCCTGATGACCACCATACACGCCTACACCAACGACCAGAGCCTGTCCGACGTGTACCACGGCGACGTCTACCGAGCGCGCTCGGCCACCCAGTCGATGATCCCCACGCGCACCGGCGCCGCCGAGGCGGTGGGCCTGGTGCTGCCGGAGCTGGCCGGCAAGCTCACCGGCCTTGCGGTGCGGGTGCCGGTGATCAACGTCTCGCTGGTAGACCTGACCGTGCAGGTCGGCCGCGACACCACGGTCGAGGAGGTCAACCAGTTGTTCAGGATAGCCAGCCAGGGCTCGCGCATCCTCGGCTACAACAGCCAGCCGCTGGTCTCGGTGGACTTCAACCACGACCCGCGCTCGGCCATCTTCGACGCCAACCACACGAAGGTCAGCGGCCGGCTGCTCAAGGTCATGGCCTGGTACGACAACGAATGGGGCTTCTCCAACCGCATGCTGGACAACGCCCTGGCGCTGTGGCGCGCACCGGCCTGAGGCGTGGCGGCGCAGAAGGCGGCAGGGCCTTGCGCCCCGCCGCTGCGAACGAACTCAGGCGAAGAACTCGACCTCGCCGCCGTTCAGGTGATAGAGCGCCCCGGCCAGCTTGATCCGCCCTTCCCGCTCCAGCTGGGCCAGCACCTCACTCTCCTTGCGGATGTGTTCGAGGGTGAGGCGCACGTTGGTCCTGGCCACGGCATCGACGAAGGCGGCATTTCTGGCGTTGCGCTCGCCGTCATAGGGCGTTGCGGCGACGGCCGGCTCGATCTTGTCCAGCAGGCCGGTCAGGTGGCCGAGCCGGGCATCGTCGATGGCGCCCTTGATCGCGCCGCAGCCGGTGTGCCCCATGACCAGCACCAGTTTGGCGCCGGCCACCGCGCAGGAGTATTCCAGGCTGCCGAGCAGATCGGCGTTGATCACGTTGCCCGCCACGCGGGTGTTGAAGGTGTCGGCGATGCCGAGGTCGAAGAGGATTTCCGCCGGCGCGCGGGAGTCGATGCAGCTGAGGATCACTGCCGCCGGATACTGGCCGTCGCGGCTGGCGCGCTTCTGTGCCAGGTAGTCATGCTGCGATGCCTGGCCGCTGCGGAAGCGCCGGTTACCCTGGCGCAGGCGTTCGATGACCTGGTCGGGCGTCAGGGCGTCGCGCTCGGCCTTGCCCAGCGCAGCGGCATGGGCCTGGCCCGGCGCGCCCAGCCAGCCGGCGGCCCCGAGCAGGCCGAGGGCGGCGAGGCCGGCGCCGCCCTTGAGCAGGGCGCGGCGGCGCGGGTCCTCGGGTGCATGGTGCGGGCAGCAGTGGGATTCGTTCATCGGGGCTCCTGGTGGCTCGGTTGAGGTTGGCGCCACTTAACATCAGAGCCCGGCTCTCGCTGAAGGCCCTGGTTCCGCGAGTGTCGTGGGCCTTTTCCTGTCCAGGGGGAATTGATAGCTGGCGTCCATCGGCCTTTGCGGCGGGTGCCTTACCGGAGACCCCATTGTTTGGGCGAACTCCGCTCCCTCTCCCCAACCCTCTCCCTGAAGGGAGAGGGGGCCGTCCGGTGCGGACGGCAAGTACAGAGCCAGCCTGCAAGGCCGTGCCAAGGCGCCCTTCGTAGGAGCGAGCTTGCTCGCGAACAGAACCGCAGGGCGGATAACCGTTCGCGGTTATCCGCCGCCATCCGTGCCACCGGGGCGTCCGGCGTGGCGGGGTGAGTCCAATCGCGGACGGAGTCCGCTCCTACGCCCGTGCTTCCCTGAACCGTAGGAGATGATTCCCTTGTCCGGGCGAACTCCGTTCCCTCTCCCCAGCCCTCTCCCTGAAGGGAGAGGGGGCCATCCGGTGCGGACGGCAAGTACAGAGCCAGCCTGCAAGGCCGTGCCAAGCCGCTCTTCGTAGGAGCGAGCTTGCTCGCGAACAGAACCGCAGGGCGGATAAACGTTCGCGGTTATACGCCGCCGCCGTGCCACCGGGGCATCCGGCGTGGCGGGTGAATCCAATCGCGGACGGAGTCCGCTCCTACGCCCGTGCTTCCCTGTCACCGCTAGCGGTATTTGCGCCGCCCCTGCGCCTGCAGCACCAGCAGGCGCATGTCGGCTTCGGCCAGCACCGCCAGGCGTTCGGGCTTGTCGAGTTTTTTCCAGGCCTTGACCTCGGCGCGGCTGCGGCCGCAGCCGCGGCAGACGCCGTCGTCGAATTCGCAGACCTTGATGCAGGGATCTTTCACAGGGCCTCCCGGTGCGTTCCGCACACCTCCACCATGGGGGTGCGCCGGGCCTACTTGAAGGCACAGGCGACGAAAGGTCCAACGCAGAAAAGACATCGCCCCGATTGGCCGGGCCAATCAGGGCGATGTCGTGGTTCGGCAAGCCGGCTCAGAGCAGGGTGAACTGGCCTTCCTTCACATCATCCGAGTCCAGGCCGATCATCACCTTGAACTCGCCCGGTTCCGAGGCGTAGCGCAGGTTGCTGTCGTAGAAGCGCAGGTCTTCCTCGCGAATCGGGAATTCCACCACCTTCGACTCGCCCGGCTGCAGCATGACCTTGCGGAAGCCCTTGAGCTCCTTCACCGGACGGCTGATGGAAGCCACCTCGTCGCGCAGGTACAGCTGCACCACGGTCTCGCCGGCGCGCTTGCCGGTGTTCTTCACCGTCACCCACGCCTTCAGGGTGTCACCCTTGTGCAGCTTCGGGCTGGACATCTGCACGTCGGAAACGCTGAAGCGGGTGTAGCTCAGGCCGTAGCCGAAGGGGTACAGCGGGCCGTTCTGCGAGTCGAAGTAGCGCGAGGTGTACTTGTTCGGGTGCTCGTGGTCGAACGGGCGGCCGGTGTTGAGGTGGTTGTAGTAGATCGGGATCTGCCCCACCGAGCGCGGGAAAGTCATCGGCAGCTTGCCCGAGGGGTTGTAGTCGCCGAACAGCACGTCGGCGATGGCGTTGCCGCCCTCGGTGCCGCTGAACCAGGTCTCCAGCACCGCGTCGGCGTTCGCGGTTTCCCAACGCAGGTCCAGCGGGCGGCCATTCATCAGCACCAGCACCAGCGGCTTGCCGGTGGCCTTCAGCGCCTTGAGCAGGTCGTACTGGCTCTGGGCGATGTGCAAGTTGGTCTTGCTCGATGCCTCGTGGGCCATGCCCTGGGCCTCGCCGATCGCCGCCACGATCACGTCGGCCTGCCTGGCCTTGGCCACCGCCTCGTCGATCATTGCCTGCGGGCTGCGCGGGTCGATCTTCACGTCCTCGTTGTATTCGTTGAGGTACTTGATGATCTCTTCGTCATTGGTGACGTTGGCGCCCTTCGCGTACAGCAGCGCGGCCTTGCCGCGGGTGGCGTGGCCCATGCCTTCGAGCAGGGTCACCGCCTGGAAGGCCTTGCCGGCGGCGGACCAGCTGCCCATCACGTCGCGCTTGCTGTCAGCCAGCGGGCCGACCAGGGCGATGGTGCCGCCGCGCTTGAGCGGCAGCACGTCGCCTTCGTTCTTCAGCAGCACCATGCCGCGGCGCGCCACGTCGCGGGCCTCGGCGCGGTGCAGGCGGCTTTCGGCGTCGGTGTCGAGCGGGTCGGCGCCCTGCAGGTAGCGGTACGGGTCCTTGAACAGGCCCATGTCCCACTTGGCCGCCAGCACGTCGCGGCAGGCGCGGTCGATGTCGGCCTGGGTGATGGCCCCGGTCTTGAGCAGCTCCGGCAGCTCCTTGCCGTAGAGGTCGTCGTTCATGTTCATCTCGACGCCCGCGGTCATCGCCAGGCGCGCGGCCTCGCGCGGTTCGCCGGCGACGCCGTGCTTGATCAGCTCCATCACCGCGCCATGGTCGCTGAGCAGCACGCCCTTGTAGCCCCACTGCTTGCGCAACACGTCCTGCAGCAGCCACTTGTTGGCGGTGGCCGGCACGCCGTTGACGCTGTTCAGCGAGACCATCACCGCGCCGGCGCCGGCGTCGATGGCCGCGCGGTACGGCGGCAGGTAGTCCTGGAACATGCGCGGCAGGCTCATGTCCACGGTGTTGTAGTCGCGCCCGCCTTCGCCGGCGCCGTACAGGGCGAAGTGCTTGACCCCGGCCATGATGGTGCCCGGCTGGTCCAGGCCCTTGCCCTGGTAGGCCTTGACCACGGTCCCGGCGATGCGGCTGACCAGGTAGGTGTCCTCGCCGAAGCCTTCGGACACGCGCCCCCAGCGCGGGTCGCGGGCGATATCGACGGTGGGCGAGTAGGTCAGGTTGAGGCCGTCGGCGCTGGCTTCTAGAGCGGCGATGCGCGCGCTGGTAGCGACCGCGTCCATGTCCCAGCTGGCGGCCAGGCCCAGGCCGATGGGGAACACGGTGCGATGGCCGTGGACCACGTCGTAGGCGAAGAACAGCGGGATTTTCAGGCGGCTGCGCATGGCCGCGTCCTGCAGGTCGCGGATGCCCGGGCGGACCACGGTGTTGAAGATGGCGCCGGTATTGCCGGTCTTGATCTCTTCCAGCAGCACCGGCTTGGGATGCTCGGGGCCGACGCTGACCAGGCGCAGTTGGCCGATCTTCTCGTCCTGCGTCATCTGCTGCATCAGTTGGCTGATGAAGGCGTCCTTGGACTGCCCCGGCAGCGGAACCGCCGGCCCCTCGGCAGCGAACAGGGAAACGCTGTTCAACCCCAGCAGGAGGCCGAGGCAGAGGTGTGTTCTCTTCATTATGTATGCGCACTCAGTGGCCCGCGCCAGGGCGGCGGCCGACTGTTGAATGTTGGAAGGATCGATGACGGCCATGCCCGGCGCTGTTCCGGCGGCTCCCCCAGGTGCTGCCGCCGGCGCCCGTGCGGCGCGGCACATAAGGTCGTCCCGCGCGCGATGGAAGTCAACGGTTGAAAGCTTTCAGGGGCGGCGCCCCCGACTTTCGGACGCGCGGATCAGTGGTCGCGTTCCCTGGCCATGGCCTCGAGTTCCTCACGCATGGCCTCGGCCAGGGCGCGCTCCTCGTCGTATTCCTCGGCCTCGGGCGCCGGCGCGGCGGGCTCTGCGGCGGGTTCCGGGGCTACCTCGACGGCGTCGTCGGGCGCTGCCGGAGGGGCTTCTTCGGCCGCTGCTGGGTCGTCCACGGCGTCCGCTTCGGCGACCGGCGGCGGTTCGATCAGGTCGTCGAAGTCGGTCTTCAGGCCCTGCTCCATCTCGTCCAGTTCGGCCAGCAGGCTGCGGAAGCTGGTTTCCTCGGGCTTCTCCTCCGGCGGCGCGGCTTCCGGCTCCTCGCCGGCCTCGCGCAGCGCCTGGTCGGCCAGGGCCTGGATGGATGCCGGCACGTAGTCCTCATCGAGGATCGGGCTGGGCAGGTGGACCGGCACCAGTTGCACGTCTTCCGGCTCGGCTTCCATCTCGCGCAGCTCGGCCAGCGGCGGCAGCTCTTCCAGGCTCTTGAGGTTGAAGTAGTCGAGGAAGGTGCGGGTGGTGGCGAGCATCGCCGGGCGCCCCGGCACCTCGCGGTAGCCGACGATGCGGATCCACTCGCGCTCCATCAGCGTCTTGACGATCTGGGTGTTCACCGCCACGCCGCGGATGTCCTCGATCTCGCCGCGGGTGATGGGCTGGCGGTAGGCGATCAGCGCCAGGGTTTCCAGCAGCGCGCGGGAGTAGCGCTGCGGGCGCTCCTCCCATAGCCGGCCGACCCAGGGTGAGAGCGGCTCGCGGATCTGCAGGCGGTAGCCGCTGGCCACTTCCTTGAGTTCGAAGGCGCGCCCGGCGCAGGACAGCGACAGGATCGCCAGGGCGTCGCGGAATTGCTGCGGCTCCGGGCGCTCGGCCTCCTCGAACAGCTCGCCGAGGCGCTCCAGCGACAGCGGCCGGCCGGAAGCCAGCAGGATGCCTTCGAGCAGGGTCGCCAGTTCGTGGGGGTCGGAGAGGTTCATCGGGTCGCTCGGTTCGGGTTGCGGGAATCGCCGGTCTGGCGGGAAAACTACTCAATGCGCGGCGCCAGGGCAACGCCGGCGGCTCAGAGCGGCTCTTCGTCGAAGTCCTCGGCGTCCGCCGTCTCGTCGAAGCCGCCGTCCTCGAAGGTCGGCTCCGGCGCCGGCGCCTCGACCGGCTCGAAGACGCCCTCGTCGCCCTCTTCCAGCTCCTCGAGCGGCGCTGCGCCCTCCTCCACCTCGATCCGGGCGCGCACGTGGATGGGCGCGAAGGCCTGGTTCTGCACCAGCTCCACCAGTTGTTCCTTGACCAGTTCCAGCACCGCCATGAAGGTCACCACCACGCCCAGGCGGCCTTCCTCGACGCTGAACAGCTCGATGAAGGGCACGAAGCCGGCGTCCTTGAGGCGTTCGAGGATTTCGCTCATGCGCTCGCGGGTGGAGAGCATCTCGCGGGTCACCTGGTGGCTCTCGAACAGGTCGGCGCGGCGCAGCACCTCGGCCATGCACAGCATCAGCTCCTGCATGTCCACCTGCGGCAACAGCTTGCGCGCCTTGGCCTCCGGCGCCGCCACGGTCGGCACCACGTAGTCGCGGCCCTGGCGCGGCAGGCCGTCGAGGTCCTCGGCGGCCTGCTTGAAGCGCTCGTATTCCTGCAGGCGGCGGATCAGCTCGGCGCGCGGGTCTTCCTCGTCCTCCTCGGCCTCGGCCGAGCGCGGCAGCAGCATGCGCGACTTGATCTCGGCGAGCATGGCGGCCATCACCAGGTATTCGGCGGCCAGCTCCAGGCGCACCGACTTCATCAGCTCGACGTAGGTCATGTACTGGCGGGTGATTTCCGCCACCGGAATGTCGAGGACGTCGATGTTCTGCTTGCGGATCAGGTACAGCAGCAGGTCGAGCGGGCCTTCGAAGGCTTCGAGGAAGACCTCCAGGGCGTCCGGCGGGATGTACAGGTCCTGGGGCAGCTCGGTGACCGCCTCGCCATAGACGAGCGCCAGCTGCACCGGTTCGCGATATTCGGCGGGGCTGGGCGGGGTTTGCGGCTCGTTCAGGTCGCTCATCGGCCTCTCGTCGGGCGGGGCGGGCTCAGAGCGGCATTATCCCTGCTTTTCAGCGGCGATGGTGAGGGAATTGGACGGAATGGCGCCCACCCACACCATCCCCTGTAGGAGCGCGCCCTGCGCGCGAATCGCGGGCAGGGCCCGCTCCTACAGGTTGCACGGTATTCCTCCCCCGTAGGAGCGGACCTTGTCCGCGATAGCCGGAACCGCCGGCGCGATTCGCGGATGAGATCCGCTCCTACGCTGCCCCACCCACGCCATTTCCCTGTAGGAGCGAGCTTGCTCGCGAACCGCATGGCACCGCGTTTGTTCGCGAGCAAGCTCGCTCCTACGAAAAGCCATGCTCGCCTGCAACGCAGGATTTTGTCCGCAATACCGGGCAACCTAGCGGTACACCAGCCCCATGGCCTGGCGCACTTCCACCAGGGTCTCGCGCGCCGCCTCGCGGGCGTGTTCGGCGCCCTCGGCGAGGATGCTGCGCACCAGTTCAGGGTTGTCCTCGTAGTCCTGGGCGCGCTCGCGGATCGGCGCCAGTTCCTGGTTGATCGACTCGATCAGCGGCCGTTTGCAGTCCAGGCAGCCGATGCCGGCGCTGCTGCAGCCCTCCTGCACCCACTGGCGGCAGGCGTCGTCGGAGTAGATCAGGTGCCACTGCCACACCGGGCAGCGCTGCGGGTCGCCCGGGTCGTTGCGCCGCACCCGCGCCGGGTCGGTGGGCATGCGCGCGATCTTCTCCTCCACTTCCGCCGGGCTTTCGCGCAGGCTGATGGTGTTGTCGTGGGACTTGGACATCTTCTGCCCGTCCAGCCCCGGCATGCGCGAGGTGCTGCCGACCAGCGTCTGCGGCTCGGGCAGCAGCACGCGGCTGCTGCCTTCGAGGTAGCCGAACAGCCGCTCGCGGTCGCCGAGGGTCAGGTTCTGCTGCTCCTTGAGCAGTGCCCGCGCGGTTTCCAGGGCATCCTCGTCGCCCTGTTCCTGCCAGGCCTTGCGCAGGCTGCTGTAGAGCTTCGAGGTCCTCTTGCCCAGGCGTGCGACGGCGGCCTGGGCCTTGTCCTCGAAGTCCACCTCGCCGCCATAGAGGTGGTTGAAGCGCCGCGCCACCTCGCGGGCGAACTCGACGTGGGCCAGCTGGTCCGAGCCCACCGGCACCAGGCCGGCGCGGTAGACCAGGATGTCCGCCGCCTGCAGCAGCGGGTAACCGAGGAAGCCGTAGGTCGACAGGTCCTTGTGGCCGAGCTTTTCCTGCAGCTCCTTGTAGGTCGGCACCCGCTCCAGCCAGGGCAGCGGACAGATCATCGACAGCAGCAGGTGCAGCTCGGCGTGCTCGGGCACCTGGGACTGGATGAAGAGGGTCGCGGCGCTGGGGCTGACGCCCACCGCCAGCCAGTCCACGGCCATGTCGCGGACGTGCTGGCGGATCGGCCCGACGTCATCGTACTCGGTGGTCAGGGCGTGCCAGTCGACGATGGAGAAGAAGCATTCGTACTCGTGCTGCAGGCGCACCCAGTTCCGCAGCACGCCGTGCAGGTGGCCCAGGTGCAGGCGCCCGGTGGGGCGCATGCCGGACAGCACACGGCGCTGGGATTCGACATTGCTCAAGCGCGGGACCTCGGCAAGGGCGGCAGTATGGAAGAGCGCTTCAGGCGTAGGCCTCGAAGGGGGCCGGGTCGCCGCAGCCGACGCGCACCACCTCCGGCTCCTCGCCGGTGAGGTTGATCACCGTGGAAGCCTCGACGCCGCCGTAGCCGCCGTCCAGCACCAGGTCCACCTGGTGTTCCAGCGCGCCGCGCATTTCATAGGGGTCGCTCATCGGCTCGGTCTCGCCGGGCATGATCAGGCTCACGCTCATCAGCGGCTCGCCCAGCTCCTGCAGCAGCGCCTGGGCGATCGGGCAGGCCGGCACGCGCAGGCCGATGGTGCGGCGCTTGGGGTGCAGCAGCATGCGCGGCACCTCGCGGGTGGCGTCGAGGATGAAGGTGTAGGGCCCGGGCGTGTGGGCCTTGAGCAGGCGGAACAGGCGGGTGTCGACCTTGGCGTACAGGCCCAGCTCGGACAGGTCGCGGCACACCAGGGTGAAGTTGTGCTTGTCGTCGAGCTTGCGCAGCCGGCGGATGCGCTCCACCGCGCCCTTCTCGCCCAGGCGGCAGCCCAGGGCATAGGAGGAATCGGTAGGATAGGCGATCACCCCGCCCTGGCGGACGATCTCCACCGCCTGCTTGATCAGGCGTGGCTGGGGGTTTTCCGGGTGGACCTGGAAGAACTGGCTCATGAAGTCTCCTCGAGGGCCCGGGCCGCGCCGGCGAAGCGCGTCCACAAGGGCGGAAGGTCGTCCGGCACGGGCCGGTACAGCCCCAGCTCCGACCAGTCGCTGGGGCCGTGGAAATCGCTGCCGGCGCTGACCAGCAGGCCGAATTCGCGGGCCAGGATGCTCAGCACGCCGACCTGCTCGGCCGGCTGCAGGCCGTTGACCACTTCGATGGCGTGGCCGCCGGCGTCGATGAAGTCGGCAATCAGCTTGCGCCGCTTGGTGCGGGTGAAATCGTACTGGTAGGGGTGCGCCAGGCTGACCCAGGCGCCCGCCGCGCGCAGGGTGCCCACCGCCTCGGCGAGGCTCGGCCAGTGCTGCTTGACGTCGCCCAGCTTGCCGGCGCCCAGCCACTTGCGGAAGGCTTCGGCGCGCTCGGCGACGTGACCGGCGCGCACCAGGAACTCGGCGAAGTGTGGGCGCGCCGGGGCATTTTCACTGTCGCCCAGCTCGCGCTGGACGGCCCGCGCGCCCTCGAAGGCGCCGGGCATGCCCTTGGCTTCCAGGCGCCGGCCGATCTCCTCGGCTCGCGCCCAGCGCCCGCGGTGCAGGTCATCGAGGGCGCGAACCAGTGGCTCGGCGGCGCTGTCGAAGGCGTAACCCAGGACGTGGATGGTCGCCCCGCCCCAGGTGCAGGACAGCTCCACGCCGTTGACCAGGGTCACCCCCAGCGCCTCGGCGGCGGCGCGCGCCTCGGGCAAACCTTCCAGGGTGTCGTGGTCGCTCAGGGCGAGCAGGCGTACGCCGCGCTGGTGCGCGCGGGCCACCACGGCGGCGGGCGGCAGCTGGCCGTCGGAGGCGGTGCTATGGCAATGCAGGTCGACACGCATGGGCATACCGGGACGGGTTTTACTTCTGTATAGACGCTGCGCGGCGGCGATTCACGGCGTGCGAGCGCAACGGCACGAGACGGGTGACTATTTCAGTTCTTCCGCAGGTTGGTATTATGCCGCCACAACTGGGCTCTGGCTGCCGTAATGAAGCAATTCATCGATTTCATCCCCCTCATCCTGTTCTTCATCGTCTACAAGCTGGACCCGCGCACGGTCGAACTCGCCGGACACTCCTTCAGCCTGGGCGGCATCTACAGCGCCACGGCGGTGCTGATCGCCTCCTCGGTGGTGGTCTACGGCGCGCTGCTGATCAAGCAGCGCAAGCTGGACAAGGGCCAGTGGCTGACCCTGGCCGCCTGCCTGGTGTTTGGCGGCATGACCCTGGCCTTCCACAGCGAGACCTTCCTCAAGTGGAAGGCCCCGGTGGTCAACTGGCTGTTCGCCCTGGGCTTCCTCGGCAGCACCCTGGTGGGCGACCGCCGGCCGCTGATCCAGCGCATCATGGGCCATGCCGTGCACCTGCCGGAACCGATCTGGCAGCGCCTGAACCTGGCCTGGGTGCTGTTCTTCGTGTTCTGCGGCTGCGTCCAGCTGTTCGTCGCCTTCACCTTCGAGCGTTTCTGGGTGGACTTCAAGGTGTTCGGCAGCCTGGGCATGACCCTGCTCTTCCTGATCGGCCAGGGTGTGTTCCTGGCTCGCCACATGCACGACGCCCCAACCGGCGAAAAGCCCAAGGACTGACATGCTCTACGCAATCATCGCCCGCGACATCACCGCTTCCCAAGAACGCCGCCTGGCCGCGCGTCCGGCGCACCTGGCCCGCCTCGAGCTGCTCAAGGACGAGGGCCGCCTGGTCCTGGCCGGGCCGCACCCGGCCATCGACAGCCCCGACCCGGGCGCGGCCGGCTTCACCGGCAGCCTGATCGTCGCCGAGTTCGAGTCGCTGGCCGCCGCCCAGGCCTGGGCCGATGCCGACCCGTACCGCGCCGCCGGCGTCTACGCCGAAGTCGTGGTCAAGCCGTTCAAGAAAGTCCTGCCGTAAACCGGCGAGCGGCGGCGTACGGACGGCGCCGCATGGCCGGACACACAGGCCCGGCCCCGCGACCGGACAGCGCCCGGAGCGCGGTGCCCGGCGGCTCATCAGCGTACAAGGAGTTCCGATGTCCCGACGTCATCTGCTGCCCCTGCTGTTCTGCCTGAGCCTGCCGCTCGCCGCCCACGGCGAGGAGCCCGTCACCGACGACCCCGGCGCCATGCCGGCTCCCACTGCCGCGCCGGCCCCGGCCAGCGACGACTTCGCCCAACTGCAACAGCGCCTGGACGAGAGCGAGAAGCAGCGCGCCGACCTCGCCGCCCAGCTGCAAGGGGCGGAAAGCGCCGTGGTGGGCCACCTGCGCCAGGAAAACCAGCGCCTGAAGCTGCAATTGCGCGAGCTGCAGGCCCAACAACCGCCGCGCCTGCTCAGCGACGAGCAGACCTGGTTCGCGACCGGCGGCGCCGTCGCCCTCGTCGCCTTCGTCCTCGGCGCCCTGAGCCGCGGCCGACGCCGCCGGCGGCGTGAATGGATCAACTGAAAGAAGCCCGAGCAATGAGTGAGCTGCTGCTGATCGACGACGACCGTGAACTGTGCGAACTGCTGTGCACCTGGCTGACCCAGGAAGGCTTCAGCGTGCGCGCCAGCCACGATGGCGGCGCGGCCCGTAGCGCCCTGGCCAGCCGCACGCCGGACGCCGTGGTGCTGGACGTGATGCTGCCCGACGGCAGCGGCCTGGAGCTGCTCAAGCAGCTGCGCAGCGAGCACCCCGACCTGCCGGTGCTGATGCTCTCGGCCCGCGGCGAGCCGCTGGACCGCATCCTCGGCCTGGAGCTGGGCGCCGACGACTACCTGGCCAAGCCGTGCGATCCGCGCGAGCTGACCGCGCGCCTGCGCGCCGTGCTGCGCCGCAGCCATCCGGCGCAGCCCAGCGCCCAGGTCGACCTCGGCGACCTGAGCCTGAACCTGGCCCGCGGCGTGGCCAGCGTCGCCGGCCAGGAGGTCAGCCTGACGCTGTCCGAGAGCCGCATCCTCGAGGCGCTGCTGCGCCAGCCCGGCGAGCCGCTGGACAAGCAGGCCCTGGCGCAGATCGCCCTGGGCCGCAAGCTGACGCTCTACGACCGCAGCCTGGACATGCACGTCAGCAACCTGCGCAAGAAGCTCGGCGCGCACCCGGACGGGCGTCCGCGCATCCTCGCCCTGCGCGGGCGCGGCTACTTCTACGCGCCCTGAGCGAACGGCCGGGAACCCCGCCCTAGAGCGGTAGACGCAATCTTTACCGAAGCTTTACCCGGCCCTGACCGCCCTTGACCTTGCCATCCCTAGACTGGGCACATCCGGTTCAGAAACCGGTCCACGAAAGGAGAAGATTCATGCGCAAGACCCTCACCGCCCTGATGTTCGCCGCCGCCCTGCCGACCCTGGCCATGGCCGCCACCCCGGCGCCGACCGACGCTCCCCCGCCGCCCGCCGGCGCCCCGATGATGGACGGCCACGGCCCGCGCTTCGGCCACGGCGACCGCGGCGGCCCGATGCGCGAGCTGAACCTGAGCAAGGAACAGCGCCAGCAGGTCGGCAAGCTGATGGGCGACTCGATGAAGAGCCGCCACGACATCACCGACAAGTACCTGAGCAAGCTCTCGGCCGCTGACCGCAAGGCCATGCAGGATGAGCTCAAGGCCAGCCACGACAAGACCCAGAAGGACATCCGCGCGCTCCTGACGCCCGAACAGCAGAAGAAGTTCGACGAGCTGAAGACCCAGCGCGAACAGCGCAAGGCCGAATGGGCCGAGTTCCAGCAATGGAAAGCGCAGAAGGATGGCAAGACCAACTGATAGCGCCAGCCACACGGGCGCCGGGCTCACCCCCGGCGCCTCGGCGTGCCCGCGCCCCTGACCCGAAACGGACATGCGACTGAACCGAAAGACCATGCGCTCGCTCTTCTGGCGAATCCTCGCCGCCTTCTGGCTCGCCCTGCTGCTGGTCGCCGGCCTGTCCATCCTGCTCGGCCGCGCGCTGAACCAGGACACCTGGATCATCGCCCGCTACCCCGGCATGCACGATCTCGCCAAACAGTGGACCCAGCTCTACGAGAACCAGGGCCCCGCCGCTGCCCAGCAACTGCTGGAGCAACGCCGCCGCGACTATGACCTGTCGGTGCAGGTGCTCGACGAAAGCGGCCAGCGCCTGGTCGACGGCACCTACCTGCCGCGCCCGCCGCGGCGCAGCAACGAAGGCTTCGACCGCCGCAGCCTGCCGCGCTTCCCCTGGCGCCAGCTCAGCCAGGAATACACCAGCGCGGACAGCGACCACACCTACCTGTTCATCTACCGGATTCCCCACGGCGCGCTGGAAGCCTGGCACCGCGGCAGCCTGCTGTGGCCGCTCAGCGCGCTGGGCATCGCCCTGGTGGTGCTGACCATCTTCAGCCTGCTGGTGACGTTTTCCATCACCCGCCCGCTCAACCGCCTGCGCCGCGCCGTGCACGACCTCGGGCAGACCGCCTACCAGCAGGACAGCCTGGCGCGCCTGGCCCGCCGCGGCGACGAGCTGGGCGTGCTGGCCCGCGACTTCAACCGCATGGGCGCGCGCCTGCAACGGCTGATCAGCAGCCAGCGCCAGCTGCTGCGCGACGTTTCCCACGAACTGCGCTCGCCGCTGGCGCGCCTGCGCATCGCCCTGGCCCTGGCCGAGCGCGCCACGCCGGAACAGCGCGCCAGCATGTGGCCGCGCCTGGAGCAGGAGTGCGACCGCCTGGAAGCACTGATCGCCGAAATCCTCGCCCTCGCCCGCCTGGACGCCGAGCCCGGGCCGACCAGCCGCGTCGAACTGCTGCCGCTGCTCGAACGCCTGCGCGAGGACGCCCAGTTGCTCGCCCCGGAACAGCACATCCAGTTGCAGGTCCCCGCCAACCTGGCCCTGGACGGCTGGCCCGACATGCTCGAACGGGCGCTGGACAACCTGCTGCGCAATGCCCTGCGCTTCAACCCGACGGACAAGCCGCTGGAAGTGGAGGCCGACAGCGACGGCGCCGTGCTGCGCGTGCGCGTCCGCGACCATGGCCCGGGAGCCGACGCCGAGCACCTGGCGCAGCTGGGCGAGCCCTTCTTCCGCGCGCCCAACCAGGACAGCCCCGGCCACGGTCTGGGCCTGGCCATCGCCCGCCGCGCGGTGGAGCGCCACGCCGGCCGCCTGCGCCTGGCCAATCATCCCGACGGCGGTTTCGTCGCCACCCTGGAAATACCGCTGGCGCGCCACGCCGCCTGACCCCGGAGCCCGATCATGAACCTAGCCGCCGAATACCTGCCGTCCCCCTCCCCGGCCCTGCCGTTGGCGGCCGCCGGCCTGCCACGCGAGCGCCCGCGGGACGAGCCGCAGAGCCTGGTGCTGGCGGTGGAGCTGGGGCTGCTGGCGCAGCGCTGGCGGCGCCGCTGGCCGGAACTGCGCCTGAGCCTGCCGCGCGGCGGCACCTGGCCGCTGCACAGCTGGCCGCAGGCGCTGCACGAAGCCCTGGATGAATTGCTGGATACCGCGGTGGAATGGCAGCAGGACGCCGCCATCGTGCTGGAACCGCGCCTGGAGCGCGGCCTGCTGCGCCTGGACCTCGGCGGCACCGACGAACAGGCCCGGCGCTGGCTGCCCCGGGCCCTGCGCGCCGCCCAGCGCCTGGCCGCCTGGCAGGGCGGCCGGCTGCTCTGGCGGGCCGGCGGGGCGCGCTGGAAAGTCCGCCTGAGCCTGCCGCTCAGCCCCGCCAGGCGCTGACGAAGGCCGCCGGGTCCAGCGGCGCCGGTTGGCGCAGCTCACCCATGGGCGTGCCCAGGTAGATGAAACCGACGATGCGCTCGTTGGCCGCCAGGCCCAGCCCCTGGTGCACAACTGGATCGAAAGCCATGGCGCCGGTGCGCCACATGGCCCCCAGCCCCTCGACGAACGCCGCCTGGACGATGCCGTAGGCAGCACAGCCGGCGGCCAGCATCTGCTCGATCTCCGGCACCTTGGGGTGCTCCTGCAGGCGCGCGATGGCCACCACCAGGGTCGGCGCGCGCAACGGCATGGCGCGGGCCTTGGCCAGCGCCTCGGGGCTGGCGTCGGGTTGCTCGGCGCTCAGCGCGCGGGCGAACAACTCACCCAGCTGCTGGCGCGCCTCGCCTTCCACCGTGAGGAAGCGCCACGGGCGCAACTGCCCATGGTCCGGCGCGCGCAAGGCAACGCGGAACAGCCGCTCGAGCTGCCCGGCAGTGGGCGCCGGCTCGCCCAGGCGGGCATGGGATACACGGTTGACCAGCGCTTCGTAGGCCTCCATGGGCTACCTCCTGTACACACAAGGACGGCCATTGTAGTCGCAAAGGCTTCTCATCTGCCTGCTCACCTGCAGCCAGGGTGCTTCGTATCCGTGTAGGAGCGAGCTTGCTCGCGAAGGGGGCTTACCGGCGACTCCTGCGTTTCGGGTTAGCTCCGATCCCTCTCCCCAGCCCTCGGCTGCGCGCCCCGCCCTGAAGGGAGAGGGGGCTTGTCCGTGCCGAGAAGGGCTCTGGTTTCAACCGGATACTCAATGCAAGCCGGCTAACGCCGAAGTGTCAGCACACCCCGAACGGTCCCCTCTCCCTTCAGGGAGAGGGTTAGGGAGAGGGCGCTCTCAGGATGAACACCAGCGTTCGCCGGTAGAGCTGTTCGCGAGCAAGCTCGCTCCTACAGGGAGCCCAAAGTCATGCGCCCACAGTCAAGCCACCCGCTCCGGCGACGGCGTGATGATCGGCTGCAGCGGCGGCAGGCCGTAGGCGGCGCGGGCCGTGTCGCAGTTGGGGTTGTGCTGGCCGTCGAGCCAGGAGGCCTCGAATTCCCGGCAGGTGCTGGAGCGCTGCTCGTAGACCGTGCAGCGCACGCCGCAACCGACCTCGCCCAGCAACCCCACGCAGCGCACCGGCTTGGCCTCGGTGCCGCGCATGGCGGCATGGTACGGGCCGACCTGCACCACCAGGTCGTCGGGTACGCTGCCGCCGGCGGAACGGCACTCGCCCCAGTAGAAGGACACACGGAAATACGCGCAGCAGGCGCCGCAGTTCAAACACGGATTGTCGATGGACATGATGTGCGAATGCACCAGAAGAAACCGGCGAGCGCCGGCGGGCAGCGCAGGATTCTAGCGATTGCGCAGCCGTTGTGAAGAGCCCTCCGGCGCGCTGCGCATCGCGCCGAGGGCAGGTACAATGGAGGGTTCATGTCCATCGAGTCCGCTTCATGGCGCTGCCGACACTACGCACCCTCGGATACATCATCGGCCTGTTCCTGATCACCCTGGCGGTGGCCATGCTGGTGCCCATGGCCACCCTGCTCTACTACCACCGCCCGCAGGAACTCTCGCCCTACATCTGGTCGAGCCTGATCACCTTCAGCGCCGGCCTCGGCTTGGTCCTGCCGGGCCGCCCCGAGCAGGCCCACCTGCGCCCGCGGGACATGTACATGCTCACGGTGTCGAGCTGGGTGATCGTCTGTTTCTTCTCCGCCCTGCCCTTCATCATCGCCCGCCACATGAGCGTCACAGACGCCTTCTTCGAGAGCATGTCGGGTATCACCGCCACCGGCTCGACGGTGCTTTCCGGGCTGGACAAGATGTCGCCGGGCATCCTCATCTGGCGCTCGATGCTGCACTGGCTGGGCGGCATCGGCTTCATCGGCATGGCGGTGGCGATCCTGCCGATGCTGCGCATCGGCGGCATGCGCCTGTTCCAGACCGAATCCTCCGACCGCAGCGACAAGGTCATGCCGCGCTCGCACATGGTCGCCAAGTACATAGTCGCGGTGTACGTCGGCATCACCATCCTCGGCACCCTGGGCCTATGGTGGGCCGGCATGGGCCTGTTCGACTCGCTGAACCACGCCATGTCGGCGATCTCCACCGGCGGATTCTCCACCTCCGACCAGTCCCTGGCCAAGTGGCACCAGCCGGCGGTGCACTGGGTGGCGGTGGTCATCATGATCCTCGGCAGCCTGCCCTTCGCCCTCTACGTCGCCACCCTGCGCGGCCATCGCAAGGCTCTGCTCAGGGACAGCCAGGTGCATGGCTTCATCGGCCTGCTGGTATTCACCTGGCTGGTGATGGGCACCTGGTACGCCTTCAATTCCGACCTGTCCTGGCAGGATGCCTTCCGCATCGTGGCGGTGAACGTCACCTCGGTGGTCACCACCACCGGCTTCGCCCTGGGCGACTACAGCCTGTGGGGCCACTTCTCGATCATGGTGTTCTTCTACCTGGGCTTCATCGGCGGCTGTTCCGGCTCCACCGCCGGCGGTTTGAAGATCTTCCGCTTCCAGGTCGCCTACATCCTGCTCAAGGCCAGCCTGTACCAGCTCATCCACCCGCGCGCAGTGCTACGCCAGAGCTACAACGGCCACCGCCTGGACGAGGAGATCGTGCGTTCGATCCTGACCTTCTCGTTCTTCTTCGGCGCCACCGTCGGCGGCCTGGGCCTGGCCCTGACCTTCCTCGGCCTGGACTGGATGACCGCGCTGACCGGCGCCGCCAGCACCGTCTCCGGCGTCGGCCCGGGCATGGGCCCGGTGATCGGTCCCTCGGGCAACTTCTCGTCCCTGCCGGACACCGCCAAGTGGCTGCTGTGCGCCGGCATGCTCGCCGGGCGCCTGGAGATCCTCACCGTGCTGGTGCTGTTCACCCCGGCCTTCTGGCGCCACTGAGGCGCGTCAGCCGAGGATGCCGGCGGCGATGTTGATGCTCAGGCCGAGGATCGCCGTGTTGTACAGGAAGCAGATGATCGACTGCGCCAGGGCCACCCGGCGCAGCGCCGGCGAGGCGATGGCCACGTCCGAGGTCTGCACGGCGACGCTGAGGGTGAAGGAGAAGTAGGCGAAGTCCCAGTAGTCCGGCTGCCGCCCGCGATCGGGGAACTGCAGCGGCGCCTCGCCATCCGCCGCCGTGTAGAACATGCGCGCGTAGTGCATGGCGAAGATGGTCCCGATGAGGAACCAGGAACCCAAAACCGTGCTGCCGGTGAAGGCGTAGCGCAGCAGCCGCTCGCTCCCCGGCAACTGGCGCGCGCCGGCCAGCTCATAGACGATCGCCACCAGGCTGGCGATGGCCGCGGCGCTGACCAGCACCAGCACCGCCTGGGCGTTCTCGTCCTCGATGGCAGCCAGGCGCTGCACCTGGTCCGCCCCGGCGCGCAGGGCGAGCACGGTGATCAGCAGCACATAGCCCCAGGCGGCGACGTTCCAGCCGACCAGCGTGCGCATCAGCGGCGGCAGGTGGTAGCAGGCCAGCCCCAGCGCCAGGCCGGCGGCGCAGGCGAGGAGCAGGCGCGGATGGGTGTGCAGCAGGGTACGGCTGAGCAGCATGCGTGGCGTTCCAGGCGGGGGACCTGGGCTGAGCCTAGCTCAGTAGACCGGCGGCCGCAGGCGCTGGGCGAATTCGTCGAGCTGCTTCTGTTCCTGTTTGTCAGCCAGCAGCCGCGCTTCCTCGCGGTAGCGTTCCACCAGCTTGCGCAGGCCTTCCAGGCGGGCGTACTTCTCCGACCAGGTGACACGCGCCTTCTCCACCACGTCCTGGTGCCAGGCCAGGCTGCGGTTCTGCTGCTCCACGGCGGTTTCCAGCTGCGCCAGGAAGCGTTGGTAGTCCAGCAGCCACTGGCCGCTGACGCCCTGGCGGCCGCGGTCGATCCACTGCTGCTGGTAGTCGGCGCGGAAACGCTCCAGTTCGGCCAGCTTGCGCTGCGCCTGGAGCAGTTGGTTCTGCGCCTGGCCGAGCTGGCGCGCGGCCTCGCGTTCGGCCTTCAGGGCCATTTCCACGACAGGAGCCAAACGGTCGGCGCGGCGATTCATGGCAGGCGGGCCTCAGGCATGATGCGGCAACCTCAGCCGGCCTTGCCGGACAGCACGGCGTCCAGCAGCTGGGCGCTGTCTTCCAGGCTCTGGCTTTCGTTCAGGCCCTGGCGGAGGAACTGGCGCATCACCGGGAAGCGCTGAATGGCCAGGTCGGTCTCGGCATCGCCGCCGGCGACGTAGGCGCCGACGCTGATCAGGTCGCGGCTCTGCTGGTAGCGCGACCACAGCTGCTTGAAGCGCTGGGCGTGCTGCAGCTGCTCGGGGCTGACCACCTGGGGCATCACCCGGCTGATCGAGGCCTCGATGTCGATGGCCGGGTAATGGCCTTCCTCGGCCAGCCGGCGCGACAGCACGAAGTGGCCGTCGAGCACGCCGCGGGCGGAGTCGGCGATCGGGTCCTGCTGGTCGTCACCCTCGCTGAGCACGGTGTAGAAGGCGGTGATCGAGCCGCCGCCCTTCTCGCCGTTGCCGGCGCGTTCCACCAGGCGCGGCAGGCGGGCGAACACCGATGGCGGGTAGCCCTTGGTCGCCGGCGGCTCGCCGATGGCCAGGGCGATCTCGCGCTGGGCCTGGGCGAAGCGCGTCAGCGAGTCCATCAGCAGCAGGACGTTCTTGCCCTTGTCGCGGAAGTATTCGGCGATGCGCGTGCAGTACATGGCTGCGCGCAGGCGCATCAGCGGCGCGTCGTCGGCGGGGGATGCGACCACCACCGAGCGCTTGAGGCCCTCCTCGCCGAGGATGTGCTCGATGAATTCCTTCACCTCGCGGCCCCGTTCGCCGATCAGCCCGACCACGATGATGTCGGCCTTGGTGTACTTGGTCATCATGCCCAGCAGCACCGACTTGCCCACGCCGGTGCCGGCGAACAGGCCCAGGCGCTGGCCGCGGCCGACGGTGAGCAGCGAGTTGATCGAGCGGATGCCGACGTCCATGGGTTCGTGGATCGGCTCGCGCTTGAGCGGGTTGATGGTCGGGCCGTCCATCGGCACCCAGTCCTCGGCGCGCATCCCGCCCTTGCCGTCCAGGGCGCGGCCGACGCCGTCGAGCACCCGGCCGAGCATGGACATGCCCATGGGCAGGCGGCTGCTGTCGGGCAGCGGCACCACGCGGGCGCCGGGGGCGATGCCGGCGAGGCTGCCGACCGGCATGAGGAAGATTTTGCTGCCGGAAAAGCCCATGACCTCGGCCTCCACCTGCACCGAGTGGTAGCCGCTATCGTTGATCACCATGCAGCGGCTGCCCACCGCCGCCTGCAGGCCCTCGGCCTCCAGGGTCAGGCCGACCATGCGTAGCAGGCGGCCCTCCACCACCGGCTGCGCCGGCAGTTTGGCGGCTTCCATATAGCCTTCCAGGCGCTTGGCGAAACTCACCCGGTCAAGGCGCATCGGGCTGGTCCAGGTCGATGTGCAGGTCCGGCTCCAGGGCGTGGGTGGCCTGCTCGCGCTGCTGCTCGAAGAGCTGCTTGGTGATCTGCGCCAGGCGCGTCTCGATGCTGGCGTCGATGCGCGAATGCTCGGTCTCGATGCGGCAGCCGCCGGGCAGCAGCTGCTCGTCCTCGAGGATGCGCCAGCTTTCCTCATGGCGGTCGCGCAGCGCCTTGACCAGCTCGAAGTCCTGCGGATTGACGTGGATGCGCACGTTGTCGCTGCCCATCGGCAGTTGCTTGAGCGCCTCGCGCAATACCTGGCGCAGCTGGCTGGAGTCGCCCTCCAGCTCGCGCTGGATGACCTGGCGCGCCACCTGGCCGACCAGGTTGACCAGCATCTGCTCGATCAGCAGGTCCTGCTCGGCGATGGGCTCGAACAGCTGGCCCATCAGTGCCTCCAGGCCAGCCAGGCGCTCCTGCAGCGCCGCCTCGGCCTCCTGCCGGGCCTTGAGCTGGCCGGCGTGGAAGCCGTCCTTCTCGCCGGTGGCGAAGCCTTCGTTGTAGGCGTCCTGGCGGATCGCTTCCAGCTCCTCGAGCGTCAGCGGTTTGACTTCCTCGACGGGGACTTCCTCCACCGCCGGGGTTTCCGGCTCCTCCGGCTCGGGCGCAGGCTCCGGCGGCCGCTCCACCACCGGGTCGAAGCTGGGCAACGCCCAGCGGTCGAAGCCGGCGACGTCGCGCGCGCGGATCAGGCCATCGTGTTCCTCACCCTTGGGTTTCGCGGGACCACTCACTTAGATCATCTCCTCGCCACCCTTGCCGCCGAGAACGATCTCCCCGGAGTCGGCCATGCGCCGGGCGATGGTGAGGATTTCCTTCTGCGCGCCCTCCACTTCGCTGACGCGCACCGGGCCGCGGGCCTCCAGGTCGTCGCGCAGCAGTTCGGCGGCGCGCTTGGACATGTTGCGGAAGATCTTCTCGCGGATGCCCTCGTCCGAGCCCTTGAGAGCCAGCACCAGCACGTCCGAGGACACTTCGCGCAGCAGCGCCTGGATGCCGCGGTCGTCGACGTCGGCGAGGTTGTCGAAGACGAACATGAGGTCCTCGATCTGCCCGGAGAGGTCTTCGTCGACATCGCGGATGGCGTCCATCAGGGCGCCCTCCACCGAGCTGTCGAGGTAGTTCATGATGTCCGCCGCGCGCTTCACCCCGCCCATGGTGGTGCGGGTGGCGTTGGCGTTGCCGGCGAACTGCTTCTCGAGGATCAGGTTGAGTTCCTTCAGCGCCGAGGGCTGCACGGTGTTCAGCGAGGACACGCGCAGGACGATGTCCAGGCGCACCTTGTGGTCGAAGTGGCTGAGCACTTCGGCGGCCTGGTCCGGGTCCAGGTAGGCGACGACGATGGCCTGGATCTGCGGGTGCTCGTAGCGGATGACGTCGGCCACGGCGCGCGGCTCCATCCACTTCAGGCTGTCCAGGCCGCTGGTGTTGCCGCCCAGCAGGATGCGGTCGATGAGGTTGTTGGCCTTGTCCTCGCCCAGGGCCTGGGTGAGCATCTTGCGGATGTAGCCGTCGGCGCCGACGCCCAGGCTGGTCTGGTCGCCGACCACCTCGACGAACTCGCTCATCACCTGCTCGACCTGCTCGCGATGCACGTTGCGCATCTGCGCCATGGCCACGCCGACCCTCTGCACTTCCTTCGGGCCCATGTGCCGCAGCACCTGGGCCGCGTCGGTCTCGCCGAGGGACAGCAGGAGAATGGCGGCCTTGTCGACCTTGGTCAGTTTGGCGTTCAACCGGGTCTCGCTCATACCGCATCACTCATCGGAGTTGATCCAATCCTTCACTACCTGGGCCACGCGGCCCGGGTCCTGAGCCACCAGGCTCTTGATCGCGTTCAGCTGCGCATCGTACCCCTCGCTGGGGCTGGGCAACAGGATGCTCGGCGGGCCGCCCAGGCTGACGCGGTCCTCGGCCAGCTCGCCTTCCAGGCCGCCCATCTCGCCCAGGGCCATGTCGCCGCCGGCGCCGGCCACCAGGGCCTTGTTCTTGTTGCCGGCGAGGTTGTTCAGCACCGGGCGCAGCACGCCGAACACCAGCACCAGAATGAAGACGATGCCCAGCACCTGCTTGACGATGTCCCAGAACCACGGCTGCGAGTAGAACGGCGGCGAGGCGATCTCCAGGTTCTGCTCCGGGGCGAAGGGCGCGTTGATCACGCTGACGCTGTCGCCGCGGCTGGCGTCGTAGCCCACCGCGTCCTGCACCAGGCGGGTGAAGCGCGCCAGTTCGTCGGCGCTCCAGGGCTTGTGGCTGACTTCGCCGGTCTTGGGGTCGGCGACCATGTGGTCGTCCAGCACCACCGCGACGGAAAGCCGGCGCAGGCGGCCCTGTTGCTGCTTGGTGTAGCTGATGGAGCGGTCCAGCTCGTAGTTGCGGGTGTTCTGCTCGCGCTTGTCGGTGGGGTACGGCGCCAGCACCGGACGGCCGGTCTTCGGGTCGATGATGGTCTGGCCGTTGGCGTCCTTCAGCGGCTGGCCCGGGGCGACGAAATCGCCGCCGGCGCTCTTGCCGGTCTGCTGCGGCGCGCTGGCCGGGCCCGGCGGCTGGTTCGACAGCGCACCCGGCACGCCCTGCGGGCCGTTGCTGTTCTGGCGTTCTTCGTTGTTCACCTGCTCGCTGCGCAGGGCCGGCTGGTCCGGGTTGTAGGACTCGGCGGTGGATTCCACGGCGCTGAAGTCGACGTCGGCGGACACCTCGGCCTTGTAGCGGCCGTCGCCCAGCACCGGCTGCAGGATGCTGTGCACGCGCTGGGTGAACATGCTTTCCATGCGCCGGGAATAGTCGAACTGCTTGCCGGCCATGGTCAGCTCGGACAGCTCCTGCTGGTCGGAGAGCAGGTTGCCCTTCTGGTCGACCACGGTGACCTGGGACTTGTCCAGTTCCGGCACGCTGGTGGCCACCAGGTTGACGATCGCCAGCACCTGGCTGGGCTCCAGGCTGCGCCCCGGGTACAGCTCGACCAGCACCGAGGCGGTGGGCTTGCGCTCGTCGCGGACGAACACCGAGCTCTTCGGGATGGCCAGGTGCACGCGGGCGGCCTTGACGTTGTTCAGGCTGGAGATGGTGCGCGCCAGTTCGCCTTCCAGGCCGCGACGGTAATTGGTCGCCTCCATGAACTGGCTGGTGCCCAGGGCCTGTTCCTTGTCGAGGATCTCGAAGCCGACGTTGCTGTCGGTGGGCGTCAGGCCGGCGCCGGCCACCTTGATGCGGGCGCGGCCGAGGTCGTCGGCCTTGACCAGCAGGGCGCCGGAGTTGGGGTCGACCTTGTAGTTGATGTCGGCGGCGTTCAGCGTCTCGACCACCTTGTTGGCGTCGACGCCGTTGAGGCTGCCGTACAGCGGCTTGTAGTCCGGCTGCTGGGACCACAGCACCATGCCGAAGCCGATGGCGATGCTCGCCGCCAACCCGACCAGCAGGCCGACCTGGCGCAGCACCGGCATCTCGGCGAGGCTTTCGAGGAACTGCAGGCCCATCAGCGGCTTCTTCAGCATTTCGGCTGCGCCGGCTTTGGCGGGGACCTGGTTGTCTATAGTGGCTTCGGCCATGAACTATCTACCTACCCCGTGGCTCAGATGGGCATCTGCATGATGTCCTGGTAGGCCTGGACCAGTTTGTTGCGCACCTGGGTCATGGCCTGGAAGGACACGCTGGCCTTCTGCGAAGCGATCATCACGTCGGTCAGGTCGACGTTGCTCTGGCCCACCTCGAAGGCATTGGCCAGCGCGCTGGCGGCCTGCTGGGTGGAGTTCACCTTGTTCACCGCCTGGCCGAGCATGTCCGAGAAGCTCGGCGCGCCCTCCACGGCAGCCGGCGCCGAGGCGGCCGGCTTGGCCTTGGCCATGGCGTCCATCTGCATGGAGCGCATTTCCAGCAGCAGGCGGTTGAACTCGATACCCTGACTCATTGGCTTTCCCTCTGACTACGGGCCGCGGCTTTTTTGACGCCGCGGCGCTTTGGCATAGGGGATTGCAACAAGGGTGCCAGGTTTCAGGGGGGACTTGTAGGATGTGGCTATTGGGGTAAAGAGCCCCCTCACCCCAGCCCTCTCCCGGAGGGAGAGGGAGCCCTCCTCTGCCGTGCGAATCAAGGCATGCAGCCTGGCATATCGGCGTCAGCCACACCTATGCGCCAGGAGAAAACCATCGCCTATCGCCGCGCCGAACGGCCCCCTCTCCCTCTGGGAGAGGGCTGGGGTGAGGGTGCTTCAACCAGACTCCAACACCAACAGAATGGCCTCCAACACCCCCTCCGTCCGCACCAGCACGTCATGGTTCCAGAACCGCAACACCCGCAGCCCCTGGCCCCTCAACCAGGCATCCCGCTCGACATCCGCGGCACTTCCCAGGTGCTGCCCGCCATCCAACTCCACCACCAACTGCCGCTCATGACAGTAGAAATCCACCACATACGGCCCCAGCGGCACCTGACGCCTGAATTTCCAGCCGAGTAGCCGGCGATCCCGCAAACGACTCCACAACAACCGCTCCGCGTCGGTTTGCCGACGCCGCAGTTCCCGGGCGAATTCCGTTGGCTTCGACATGCCCTGCCCTTCCTTCATGGAAAAGCAGAACCCTGCGCCACCCACTGCCCTCACGACTGCCGGCAAGCGCTGAAACCACCACGGGAAACTCCCCTCACCAGACAAAGAAAAGGCCCGCGAACAGCGGGCCCGAACAGGGGAAATCGGCGCCACTCAACTGGCGTACAAGTAGGCCTCCACATCCATCCCCGCATCACGCATCTGCGCCAGCTTGTAGCGCAGGGTACGCGGGCTGATGCCCAGGCGTTCGGCGGCTTCCTTGCGGCGGCCACGTTCGCTGCGCAGGGTGTCGATGATCATCTGGAACTCGCGGCGGCGCAGGTCTTCGCCGAGGCCGCCGGCGTTGTCCGCGGGCGCCGACGGAATTCCGGCGCTGGCGGCGGCCGCCACCGGGGCGGGCTGCACCAGGGGGATCACGGGCGCTACGGGCGCCATGCCGATGGGGGCGTTCAGGCACAGGTCCAGGGCGCGGACCTGGCCGCCCTGCTGCAGGATCAGCGCGCGCTGGATGGCGTTGTCCAGCTCGCGCACGTTGCCCGGCCAGGGGTGCGTCAGCAGGGCGTCGCGAGCATCGGCGGCCAGGCTCACCGCGCCCAGGTTCATCTTCTTCACGTACTTGGCCAACAGGCGCTCGGCCAGCGGCAGGATGTCCGCCGGGCGCTCGCGCAGGGCGCGCCAGGCCAGGGGGAAGACCGACAGGCGATAGTACAGGTCCTCGCGGAAGCGCCCCGCCGCCACCTCGCCGAGCAGGTCGCGGTTGGTGGTGGCCAGCACGCGGATGTCCAGTTCGATCGGCTTGCGCGCGCCCACGCGCTCCACCTCGCGTTCCTGCAGCACGCGCAGCAGCTTGGCCTGCAGCGCCAGGGGCATCTCGGAAATCTCGTCGAGGAGGATGGTGCCGCCGTCGGCCAGCTCGAACTTGCCCGGCTGCGCGGCGATGGCGCCGGTGAAGGCGCCCTTCTCATGGCCGAACAGGGTGGCCTCGAGCATGTTGTCGGGGATGGCCGCGCAGTTGATGGCGATGAAGGGTTTGTTGGCGCGC
Organism: Pseudomonas citronellolis; assembly: GCF_900112375.1. GTDB lineage: Bacteria > Pseudomonadota > Gammaproteobacteria > Pseudomonadales > Pseudomonadaceae > Pseudomonas > Pseudomonas citronellolis. The sequence goes on from NZ_FOLS01000001.1 coordinate 104,262, forward strand.
GGCGACTGCTGGTGGATGTAGCGCGCCAGCACTTCCTTGCCGGTGCCGGACTCGCCAGAGATCAGCACGGTGGAATCGCTGCGCGCCACCCGCGCGGCCAGCTCCAGCAACTGGCGGCTGGCCGGTTCCACGGCCACCGGCCCCTCGCCTTCGGCGACGGGCGCCTGGCCCAGGGCGTGGCGGGCCACCAGTTCCAGCAGCACCTTGGGCTCGAAGGGTTTCACCAGGTAGTCGGCGGCGCCCTGGCGCATGGCGTCGACGGCGCGCTCGACGGCGCCGAAAGCGGTCATCAGCAGCACCGGCAGTTGCGGGTAGCGGGCACGGATCAGGCCGAGCAACTGATGGCCGTCCATGCCGGGCATGTTGACGTCGCTGACCACCAGGCCGAAGGCCTCGCGCTGCAGGGCGACCAGGGCCGCCTCGGCGCTGTCCACGGCGGTGAACTCGCAGCCGCCGATCAGCAGGGTATCGGAGAGGGCTTCGCGCAGGGCGCGGTCGTCTTCGACGAGCAGGATTCTGGCGGGCATGGGGTTATTCCTTGTGTTCACGGACGGGGGCCGCGATCAGCGGCAGGACCAGGCTGGCGCAGGTGCCACGGCCCGATCGCGATTGCAGGCGCAGTTCGCCGTGGTGCGCCTTGGCCACCGCCTTGACCACCGCAAGGCCGAGGCCGGTGCCGGTGGTCTTGGTGGTGAAGAAGGGCTCGCCCAGGCGCGCCAGGGTGGCGGCGTCCATGCCCGGGCCGCTGTCGCTGATGGCCAGACGCAGGCTGTCGCCACGAGCGTAGAGATGGACTTTCAGGCGCACGTCCTGGCCGCCGGCCTGGATGGCGTTGTGCAGCAGGTTGAGGACGCTGCCGACCAGGGTGTCGCGGTTGCACAGCAGCTCGCCGCCGCGCACGTCGCATTGCCAGCGCAGTTGCAGGCCGGCGACATGGGCCTCGGCGGCGGCGCGCAGGCCGGCGAACAGCTCCGCCGGGCTCAGGCGATCCGGCAGCGGCAGGTCGCCGCGGGCGAACACCAGCATGTCGCGCACCTGGTTCTCCAGCTCCTGCAGGCGCTCCTTGAGGCGCCCGGCGAAGCGCTGCTGCTGCTCCAGCGGCAGCGCCTGCTCGCTCAGGTGGCCGGCATAGAGCATGGCCGCGGACAGCGGCGTGCGAATCTGGTGGGCCAGGGACGCGACCATCCGGCCCAGGGCCGACAGGCGCTCGTGGCGGGCCAGTTGGTCCTGCAGGCGGCGGGTCTCGGTGAGGTCGTTGAGCAATACCAGTTGCCCCGGCTCGCCGTTCAGCGAGCGGGTGGCGATGGACAGGCGGCGCCCGTCGCGCAGGGAAATCTCGTGGCCGTCATCCTTGCGCGGCGCGAAGCAGCGGGCGATGACCTGGCGCCACAGCATGCCCACCAGGGGCTGGCCGAGCAGGCCGCGCGCCGCCGGGTTGGCCTCGCGCACCACGCCCTGGCCGTCGATGACGATGACGCCGCCGGGCAGCAGGTCCAGCAGGCTCTGCAGGCGGTTGGCCAGGCGTTCCTTCTCCGCCAGCTCCTGCATGCGCTGGGCGCTGACCAGGGCCAGCTGTCCCTTCAGTTCGCTGACCCGCGCCTCCAGCATGCTGTACGACTGGTTCAGCTGGGTGGACATCTGGTTGAACAGGGCGAAGGCCTGGTCCAGGCCGGCGCGGCCGTTCTCCTCCGGCGCATCGCTGGAGGTCGGCTGGGACTGCTGGGGTACGGCTGGCATCATGCTGTCTCTCTTCCATCCGACGTCGTGAAAGCGTCGGCTGGCAGAGTCTTAGCAATCTGCGTGCCTAAAAATTAGTCCTTTATTTTCAGGCACTTATTGGAAGGCAGTGGCAAGCGGCGTCAATCCTCCGCCACTTCCTCCTCGCGACGGCTCATGCCGTACTTGCGCATCTTCTCCACCAGGGTGGTGCGGCGGATGCGCAGGCGCTCGGCGGCGCGGGCGACCACGCCGTTGGCGTCGTCCAGGGCCTGCTGGATCAGCCCCTGCTCGAGGTTGGCCAGGTAGTCCTTGAGGTCGATGCCCTCGGCCGGCAGCATCGCCGGCGAGTCTAGGCCCGGCAGCCCGGCGGTGATGGCGGCGCGCTCTTCCAGCTCCTCGCGCAGGCTGCTGGCGAGTTGCTCGTCCTCGTCGTCGACGTGGCGGAATTTCTTCGGCAGCTCGCCCACGCCGATCACCCCGTAGGGGTGCATGATCGCCAGGCGTTCCACCAGGTTGGCCAGCTCGCGCACGTTGCCCGGCCAGTCGTGGCGGCACAGCGACATGATGGCGGCGGAGTTGAAGCGGATGGAGCCGCGCTTCTCGTGCTCCATGCGCGAGATGAGCTCGTTCATCAGCAGCGGGATGTCTTCCACCCGCTCGCGCAGCGGTGCCATCTCGATGGGGAAGACGTTGAGGCGGTAGTACAGGTCCTCGCGGAAGCTGCCGCCCTCGATCATCTTCTCCAGGTTCTTGTGGGTCGCGGCGATGATGCGCACGTCGACGTTCTGCGTCTTGTTGCTGCCGACGCGCTCGAAGGTGCGCTCCTGCAGCACGCGCAACAGCTTGACCTGCATCGGCAGCGGCATGTCGCCGATCTCGTCGAGGAACAGGGTGCCGCCGTTGGCCAGCTCGAAGCGCCCGGCGCGGCTGGTGATGGCGCCGGTGAAGGCGCCCTTCTCGTGGCCGAACAGTTCGCTTTCCAGCAGCTCGGCGGGAATGGCCCCGCAGTTAACCGGCACGAAGGGCGCTTCGCGGCGCTTGGAGTGGTAGTGCAGGTTGCGCGCCACCACTTCCTTGCCGGTGCCGGACTCGCCGAGGATGAGCACGCTGGCGTCGGTGTCGGCCACCTGCTGCATCATCTGCCGTACCTGCTGGATGGCCCGGCTGGTGCCGACCAGGCTGCGGAACAGGTTGGGCTCGCGCTGGCGGCCGCGCTCACGGGCCTGGTCGTACATCTCGCGGTAGACCTGGGCGCGGTGCAGGGAATCGAGCAGCTTGTTGTAGCTGGGCGGCATCTCCAGGCTGGCCAGCACGCGGCGGCGCAGCTCTTCCGGCCAGTCGGTCGGCGCCGAGTCGCCGATCAGCAGCACCGGCAGGAATTCGTCCCAGGCCGAAAGCTGCTTGAGCAACTCCAGGGCGCCGCCCTTGTGCTCGACGCTGCCGAGCAGCACGCAGAGCACGCCGCGGCTGCCGTTGGACAGGTCGTCGACCGCCAGACGCCATTCGCGGCTGCGGCAGGACAACTGGTCCTCGCCGAGGAAGTTGAGGATGGTGGAGAGTTCGCGGCAACGCTCCAGGTCGTCGTCAATCAGCAGAATCTTGGTTTCACGCCACATCTTGCTCTTGTCTTCCGAAGGCATGTGGGCCGGCGAACGGCAACGGGAAAGAGGCGGAAACAATCCGCCATCATTTAGCCACCAAGTAAAGTCAAAAATGTGGCAGGAGTCAAATTTATGGCGTGATTTATTCGTTGTTTCCGACGGAAGAACTTACCTGCTGGCACGAACGGCGGCAACGGCGAAAACGGGGGGCCGCGCCGAACGGGCGACCCGCGGGGCTCAGCCGAAAAGCTGATAGACCTTGGCGCCTTTGTGCGACCGATTGACGCGGATGATTTCCTCGGCCACGCCCTGACGCTGACGGGTGACTTCCTGGACCAGTTCACGGTACAGCACGAGCAGGCCTTCGAGGCTGCGCTTGAGGTCGCTGTCGTCGTCCAGCGGCTCGTGCATGGCGGCATCCACGTGCTGGCGGCACTCCAGGTCCAGCCGGGCGATGGCTTCCCAGTCCTGCTCCGCCAGGGCGGTGCCCAGGGCGCTGCGGGTTTGTTCGATACGCTCGACGGCGAGGGTCATGCTTCGTGTCTCCTGGAGGGACGGTATTACTGCGGGATACCGTCCCAACCTTCCTTGATGCTGCGAAGCAGGTTGGCCACTTCGTCGAGCATATGTTCGTCGTTCTGCCGGTTGGCCTCAAGCAGGCGGCGCCCCATGTAGATGTACAGGGCGTTCAGGCGCTCGGCATAGTCGCCGCCGGCTTCCAGGTTCAGGCCGTCGCGCAGGCCACCGACGATGGCCACGGCCTTGCCGATCAGCTGGCCCTTCTCCGCCATCTGGCCGCGCTGCATGGCGCCGCGGGCCTGGGCGATGCGGCTCAATCCGCCTTCCATCAGCATCTGGATCAGGCGGTGCGGACTCGCCTCGTGGAGCTGTGCCTGGACACCCACGTTCTGATATTGGCGAAGCGCTGCCATCGCATTCATTTCGAGATCCCCTGGTGTGGAAGGTTTCATATCCGATGTCCAGGGTATCGGCGCGGCGGCGCCAGACTTTAATCGCGAATTGCGTCTGCGCCGGGCGCTGCCGGTCGGCTAGACGCCGCCGGCATCAGTCGTCGGAGCTCTTGTTCAGCGCGTTCAGCGTGGTCATCACGCTGTTGCTGGTGGCATTGAGCTGGGCGACCAGGCTGTCCATGGCGTTGTACTTGGCGTACAGGATGTCGGTCAGCTTGGTGGTGCGGTCGTCGAGATCGGTCTGCTGCTTTTTCAGGCTGGCGATGGTGGAGTTGATCGAATCGGTCTGCTGGTCGAGCAGCCCGTCGGTCTTGGCGTAGGTGTCGACGGCGTTGTACATGCGCTTGAGGAAGCCGTCGCTGCCGGTGAAGAAGCTCTGGATGCTGCTCGAGTAAGTCGCCAGGCCTTTTTTCAGCTGGGTGCTGTCGACGCTCAGGGTGCCATCTTTCTGGCTGGTGATGCCCAACTGCGACAGTACCTTCAGCGAACCGCTGCTGCTGGAGAGGTTGACGAACTCGTTACGCAGGCTGTTGAGCAGGCTGCGGGTCATGGCATCGCTGGCCAACGGCCCGACGCTATTGCTGGTGGTGCCGTCCTCGTTGGTGGTAGTGGTGATGTCGGTCAGGCTGGACACAGCCTTGATGAGGGTGTTGTACGCATCGACGAACTGCTGGATGTTGGCGGTCAGGTCGTCGGTGTTGGTCGCTACCGTCACTGTGGAGCTGCCAGTGCTCACCAGGTCGAAGGTCACACCGCTGACGGCCTTGTCCAGGGTATTGCTGGAACTGGTCATCGACAGACCGTCGAGCTTGAATTCGGCATCGCCGGCCTGCACCAGGTAGCCACCGGTGGAACTGCTGTAGGCGGCGCTGCCATCGATGGCCAGCTTGCCCAGGGTGCTGTCACCCGAGGTCTTGACGCTGATGTCGGTGCCGGCGCCGGTGGTGGTGGAGCTGAGCACCAGGCGCGAACCGCTGGAGTCGGTGACGACGTTGGCCGAGATGCCGCTGGTTTCGCTGAGCTTGTTGATGTTGTCGCGGATGGTCGACAGCGAATCGCCGGCGGACACTGTCACGAAGTAGCTCTTGCCGCCCTGGCTGAGGGTCAGGCGGCCGGCGCCGTACTTGTCGGAAGTGCCGACATACTGGCTGGCCACCTTGGAGGAAGTCGCCAGTTTTTCGACGTCCAGGGTATAGGTGCCCGGGGTCGCCGAAGAGGTGGTGCTGGCGGTTACCGCGTCCTCGTTGGAGGAAGTGGCCTTGAGCCCGGAGAAGGAGTCGGCGGTGTTCAGCGTCGCCAGCGCCAGCTGGAAGGTCGACAGGGCGCTCTTGAGCTGGCTGGTCGCCGACAGCTGGGTGGTGCTCTTGGTGGTGAGGTTGGTGATCTGCGTCTGCTTGGCGCTGGTCTGTGCCTTCACCAGGGCGCTGACGATATCGTCAATTTTCAGGCCCGATCCCAGACCTGTCGAAGCGATACTGCCCGTTGCCATTGCCAACCTCCTTCAATCGATTTCTTGACGCATCGGCGTCTGTGCCCGTGCTTTCAGCAAGAAGCAGGCCAGGCTGTCAGGCCTGCTCGCGGAACAGCAGGTTGCCGGCTTCCTTGATGCTCTCCGCCAGCTTCACCGCGACCTCCGAGGGAATCTGCCGGATCACGTCGCCACTGGTGCTGTCCACCACCTTGACCACGGTGATGCCCGACTCCTGGTCGACCGAGAACTCCAGGTTGCGATGGATGACCTGGGCATTGCTGCGCAGGCTGTCCAGCGCACGATCCAGGGTAGCCTTGTCCGGCTCGGCCTGGGCGCTGCCGGTGGACGGCGAGCCCTTGCCGTCGACGGCAACGGTTTTGCCGCCGGCCGCGATGGGCGTGGCCGCCTGGGCCTGGTCAGCCCTGACGGGGGCTCCCAGTCCGATCGTAGAGAAAGTCACGCTCATCATCGACTCCTCATTATTCTGGACAAATGCAGGAAGGGCGCAGTGCGCCCTTCCTTCGTATCAACCGCCGATGACCTTACTGCAGCAGCTTGAGTACGGCAGAAGGCAGCTGGTTGGCCTGAGCCAGTACAGCGGTGGCTGCCGACTGCAGGGTCTGCTGCTTGGTCATCTCCGCCGTTTCCGCGGCGAAGTCGGCATCCTGGATCGTACTGCGTGCCGAGGTGGCGTTCTCCGCGATGTTCTGCAGGTTGGAGATGGTGCTGTCCAGACGGTTCTGCACCGCACCGAGGGCCGAGCGCTGGGTGTCGATCTGCTTGAGCGCGCCGTCGATGACCTGGATGGCCTTCTGGGCACTGTCTGCGCTCTTGATGTCCAGGGACTGGATGTTCAGCGAGCCGGAGGTCATGGCCGCACCGGTCACGTCGGAACCGCCCAGCGCCTTGCTGGAGGTCAGGGTGATGCTGCCCGAGCTGTCGGCCACGGCGGTGATGCCGCTGATGTTGCTGTTGAGCGCGCTGACGATGTCGTTGACGGTGGCGCCCTTGTCGTAATCGACAGTGTAGGCCTTGCCATCGACGCTCAGGTTCAGCGAACCGGCAGCGCTGGCACCACTGGTGGTGGCATCGAGCTTGGAGGAGATGTCGACGGTGCCCGAAGCCGAGGAGTAGGTGCCCTTCAGCGCCTGGGCGCTCATGTCGTTCAGGGTGAAGCTGACGGTTTCGTTGGCGTTGGCGCCGACCTGGAAGGTCATGGTGCCATTGGTGCCGGCGTTGCCGTTGAGCAGGGTCACCGCGGTGCTGCCGCCACCGAAGGTGGTGGTGTCGGAGATACGGGTCAGTTCGGCGGTCAGCGATTCGAACTCCTGGTTCAGCGAGGAGCGGTCGTCTTCGCTGTTGGAGCCGTTGGCGGACTGCACGGCCAGGACACGCATGCGTTGCAGGATGTTGGTGGATTCCTGCAGCGCGCCTTCTGCGGTCTGGGCGATGGAGATGGCGTCGTTGGCGTTGTCCACTGCCTTGTTCAGGCCGTTGATCTGGCTGCTCAGGCGGTTGGAGATCTGCAGACCGGCGGCGTCGTCCTTGGCGCTGTTGATGCGCAGGCCGGTGGAGAGCCGGGTCATGGCAGTGTTCAGGTTTTTCTGAGCGTTGTTCAGGTTCTTCTGAACGGTCAGCGAAGAGATGTTGGTATTGACGGTAAGGGCCATGACGAGATCCTCGTGGATAGGCGACTGCTTTCAGTTGGTCCCTGGCCGCTGGCTAGTGCCGCCCGATATGGCCTGGAGAACCTTCGTTAGGGTTATCGTCCGTGGCGGATTTTGCTTTAGGGCGATTTTCGATTTTTTTTCAAGCCCTTCTTGCACAGGGCTCCGGAAAAAAGTCGAAAGCCCCGGGAAACGGGGCTTTCGAGGTTCCGCACGGACAGGCGAAAAGCCTCAGTCCGGCTGCCAGGCGTAGTGCCAGGCCTGCAGGTTGTCGCCCTGCAGCATCCATTCGGCACGCACCCTGTCACGCAGCTCGTCGCCCATTCGCGCCGTGGCGTCGAGGTCGGCCAGGTGCATGCGGATCGCCTCCACCCAGTCGCGGAAGCGGTTCTTCACCCGGGTCACCGGCAGGTCGCCGGCATAGGCGCGGTTGTCGCTGCACACCACCGGGAAGCCGCAGGCGCCGTATTCCAGCAGGCGCAGGTTGCTCTTGCACTGGTTGAACAGGTTGTCTTCCAGCGGCGCCAGGGCCAGGTCGAGATCCAGGCTGGCGAGCTTGGCCGGGTATTGCTGTATCGGCAGGCCCGGGTGGAACTCGTGCACATAGGGACGGATCCTTTCCGGGCACATGCCGAAGAAGACCCACTCGACTTCGTTGGCCAGTTCCTTGACCACGTCGGCGATCAGTTCCAGGTCGCCGGTGTGGCTGACACCACCCGCCCAGCCCACCCGCGGCTTGGCTCCACGACGGCGCAGGCTTGACGGCAAGCCGCCCCACCAGCCCGGAGCGAGGCAGTTATGGGCGACGCGGATGTCCGGGTGCAGGTCGGCGAACGCCTCTGCCAGCGGCTCGGTGGAGACCACGAAGCGATCGACATAACCCAGGCCCCGACGCAGCGAACGGACGATGTCCTTGGGCATGTGGCTGCGGTGCACGCTCTTGACCGGCAGGTTGGGCAGGTAGTCGTCGAGCTCGTAGACCTTGAAGGCGTTCGAGAAGGCCTTCATGCGCCGCATGGCGTCCAGGCGCTCGTCGCCGATCTGGCGCTGCAGCAGTATCACGTCCGGCGCGAAGCGCTCCAGGTCGACCACCGGCAGCAGCGAGTGGGTCACCACGCCCTCGATCAAGCCCTGCTCGCGCTGCGCGAGGTACGGCTGGATGACGCGGTAGTGGCCGCAGCCGAAGGTATCGGCGAAGTGCGCCAGCACCGTCGGCACCGGCTGCCAGGTCAGCGGGCGCCAGGTCAGCTGGGTATCCGTGAGGACGAAGCCGGCGCGGCTGCGGACCCGCGAGAAGTTCGGGTTGTACGCCGGGTCGCGGGCCAGGCGTGGCAGCCAGCGGGCGTAGAAGGCGTCCTGCAGCTCCACCGGTTCGGCTTCCGTAGCCGGGCTGTGCAGCAGGGTCGCATGGGGCGTCCACACCACCAGGTAACCGGCCTCGCCGGCGCGCAGGCAGAGGTCGACATCGCCGCCACGCTCGGCGAAGTCGCCCTCGTCCAGGCCACCCAGTTCGTCGAACAGCGCCTTGCGGATCATCAGGCAGCCATCGGAGACCGCACTGTAGTTCTGCGCCACCTGCAGGCGGTTCATGTAGCCGGTGGCGTTCATGTCCTCGCCGATGAAGGCGTGCCCGGCGATGCCGCGCAGGCCCAGCACCAGCCCGGCATGGGTGATGCGTCCGTCACCGTCGATGGTCCGCGCGCCGACGACGCCAACCTCCGGACGCTGCGCCTGGTTGACCAGCTCGCCCAGCCACTCGCCCTGGAAGACGGCGGCCTCCGGGCGCAACAGCAACAGGTAGTCGCCACGGGCGTGGGCAGCAGCCAGGTTCTTCAGGCGCGCATCGGCCAGCGGCTCGCCCGAGCGCAACACGCGGACGCGCTCGGCGGCCATCTGCTCGACGCCTTCCAGCCACTGGCGGGTGGCCGGGTTCTCGCTGGCGTTGTCCACCAGCAGGATTTCGTAGTTGGGGTAGGCCGTGTGTTCGAGCAGGCTCATCACGCAGCGCTGCACGGCCGCGAGCTGATCGCGCAGGACGATGAGGATGGATACCGGCGGCTGTCCGGCATGGCCATAGTCGATCTGGTAGCGGCCCGGCAGCGGACTCAGGACCCGCGCCCGCTCGTAGCCACGCGCCAGCAGGTGGCGCTGCAGGGTGCGCTCCTCGTCGGGGTTGGCCTGCAGGCGCGCGGCCGGGGTGCTGAGCAGCGGTTCGGAAAGATGCGCCAGGCCGCCCAGCCCGCCCTCTTCCACCAGGCGCAGCAGCAGGTCGAATTCCAGGGCCCGTGGATAGCCCGCATCGAAGCCGCCCATTTCGAGGAGCGCCTCGCGGTTGTACAGGCAGTGACGCGCCTGGGACGCCGGGAAGCTGATCAGCAGGTCGAGGTTGAAGTCCGGGCGCAGCGCCGGCCCCTGGGATCCGTCCTCGCCGCGCATCACCAGGTCGGTGGAAACGGCTCGGCACCCCGCGGCCGTCATCAGTTCGAGGCCGGCGATCATCAGGCCGGAAGTGGTGAAGATATCGCCGGCGTCGGCCAGCAGGAGCCAATCCGCCGTACTGCCGTGCAGCGCCGCGTTGAGCGCTACGCCAAGACCATCGGCATCCACCGGCTGGTGCCGCAGGCGCAGCCCGTTGTGCAGTTTCGGAGGCTGGTCGGCCAGCAGCGTCACGCTGACGTTCGGATAGAGCCCGGCGGCGACCGCCAGGCTGTCGAGCGTCGCCTGCAATGCCGCGGCATCCTCGCCCACCAGCAGCACCTCGATGTGCACGCCCATGCCGTTGGCCTGCAGGTGCTCGTCGATCAGGCGCTTCTGTACCGGGCTGGGCTTGCGCGCCTCCAGCCACTCGTCGAAGCGCTCGATCATCTCGCTCAGGGCATGGGCCTGGCGCAAGGCGGCAAGCAGGTCGACGCGCTCCGGAACTTGTTCCCGATGCAGCGGCGAAACACCAACCAGCTGGTCGCCGCCCTCGATGTACCAACCCAGGTCACGCACGGCCTGGCGGAAGTCCTGGTGGCCCTTGTCGCCGATGCCCGGCTTGTCGCGGCCGAGCTGGCTGAACTGCTCGCGGGAGACGCGGAAGTCCACCAGGGGGGCGGAGAGGAACGCCAGGTCCCCCTTCTGCAGCAGCTTGACATAGAGCGCCAGGTCGCCCACCCAGCGGATGGGCACGCCATTGAGCGCCATGACCTGGTCGCCGAACGCAGCCACCGCCTCCCGGCGGCACAACACGGTGCTGGGCTCGCCGATGAAGTTGACCGTGTGTTCGGCCAGGAACGATGTCAGGCCGATACCATCGACCAGCGCATCCTCCACGAACGGCAATGCGGTGGCCAGGATGTCCGGCAGCTGCCGTCCCTGATCGTCGATGCGCCGCCGCCGCGAACTGACCAGTTCAATCCCCGGCCGCTCGCGCATGGCGTCGACCATGCGTTCGACGCACTCCGGATGCAAGACGTCGTCGTCATACAGGAACTTCAGGTATTCGCCGCTGGCCAGGCTGACGCACTTGGCCAGGTTCTTCGATTCGTGCAGGCGCGTCTCGTTGTACGAGTAGTGCACGGGGAAATCGAGAATGCCGCGGTACTCGTCCACGACCGCCCGGACTTCGTCCGTCCGGCAGTCATCGCAGATCACTAGTTCCAGGGGGCGATAGGTCTGATCCTGCAGGCTCTGCAGGGCCTCCTTGAGGTAGGCCGCCTTATAGGCCGGCATTACGACGCTGACCAGCGGGTTGATATCGTTGGGTTGGTTCACCATCACACCTCAACTTGGCTTCAGGCAATCCGCGGGCACCATGCCCACGGCTTGCGAATTGAACTCGTCAGAACAGCAGATCCATCGCATCCACATCGAATACGGGAATGCCATGGCGTCGGGACACGTCCAGACGTTCGGGAAAATGGTTGTCGATGAAGATCGCCGGCGCGCGCACATGGTCGGACTTGGGCTCGCCTTCACGCAGATGGACGATCCGTTCGAACATCGTCAACGGGATATGCGCGGCCTCCAGGGTGGCCGTCAGATCACCGGCATGGCGCGTGAGCAGCACCAGCCGCTTGTCCAGTTGCAGCAACCGGTAGGCAAGGCGCATCGCCTGGGGGTTGGCGCGGCCAGCGCACACCAGGGTGTCGTCCAGGTCCAGGTAGCAGGTATCGAAGTCGTAATCGAGCACCGCCTTGTTCTCCAGGCGGCGCTCGACCAGTTGCAGGCGCGGCTCCGGCAACAGCAGCAAGTCTCGCCCGAGGTAGTCCTGCACCGCCAGCAATGGCAGGTTGACACCAAGGGCGCGCGCCACGACCGAGCCGGTGGACAAGCGACTGCTGAACTCCAGCAGTTTCCAGTCGCCCTGGCGGTCCCGGCGAACCTGGAAGAACCAGGGCCCACGCAGGGCGAGCCGGGCGTTGAGCGTGGTGGCGATGTCGTTCAGTTGCGTATCGGTGGGCCGAGGTCCCGAGCGCATGGCGATGCCGCCCACCACACGCTCGCGGGAGCGCGCCCCGACGTGCAGCAGTTGGCCACGATGACTGGTGAAGCAATCCACGGTCAGCTCTTCGCCCGGCAGGTACTCGCAGACCAGCGGTTGCTGCACGACAGCCTGCGCCACGGCCAGCTCATCGGCATCGGCGACCAGGGTCACCCCCTGCCCGCCCTGCCCCTGGTCGGGCTTCACCACCACGGGCCAGGCCTCCACGGCCGCGGCATTGGCATATCGACGCGGAACCCATGGCGTATCGTCCAGCAATTCATAGGTCAACGATTTGCGCCGGGCGATGCGCGCCGTTCGAGCGTCACCGTTGACCAGTTGCACGCCAAGGCCTTCGACACGGGGCGCCAGGTAGTCCTGCACGCTGTCGTGGGTGGCGAACACCAGGTCGATGTTCCACTGCGCCAGCAAGTGCGCGAAGCACTCATCGAAGGTCGCATCGGCAATGTTGGGCAGGTGTGCGTGCCGGACATAGGCCTGCTCGCCGTGGTCGACACGGCTGGAGGCGCCGTGCAGCTCGACGTGCAGCGAGTGCTCCAGGGCACGGGCGATCTCCAGCCCCACTTCGGTGCCGCAGGGAAACACCAATACCCGGACCTTGCTCATTCCGACGGCGCCAGGTGGTGGTCGGCGAAGTATTGGGAAATGCACTCGCCGATAGCCGGATCGCGGTAGAAGAACACGTAGCGCTTGCGCGGGCCGCCAGTACTCATCTTCAGCGCGATGGCGGGGGTGCGGAAATCAACCTTCACGCCGAAGCGCCTGCCGATCTCGATGAGCGAGCGACCGGAATAATAGGAGGTGTGCCCTTCTTCGAACGGATAGGTGACAGTCTCCAGCGGCAGGTCATCGCGCAAGTTGGTACTGGCGATGACCAGCCCGCTATCGCGCACTTTGTGCAGCAGGTTGGCGAAGTCCTCGTCCAGGTCGACGAAGTGCTCCACCACTTCGCAGGCGACCATCAGGTCGAATTCCGCCTCGCGCGAATCGAAGGAGACGAAATCCTGCGCTTCCTGGAAATTGCCCAGGTCGGATACGGCGACCCTGGAAACCGGCAATTGCTGCTGGATCAGCACATGGTCCTGGGACAAGCCGGCGCCATAGACCACCACATCGGGAGCGAAGGCTTTGCCGAAGTGATTTTGCAGGATCTCGATGCCCATCTCCGCCATCCGGTACTCGCGGCGCGGAGTAACCCCATCGCCAGCGCGCACGCTGGTCTCGGGCTGGCTGCCGGGGTCGAAGGGGGCGCAACGATAATCGTGGGTGTTGCCCGGGTTGCCAGCGTACCCGCAGCAACTGCAGATCACGAAGTCACAGGTTTTACCCAGCCATTTCTGGATGGTGCAGGTAACGGTTTCGAAGGAAAGGTCGGTGCTTCCGCACGCGCTGCATTGTAGGGTGGTCATGATTCTGATCCTTGCGGTTCTGGCAACCTGTTTCGCTTAAGGCAGGGGGCGGCGCAACTCGGCCGAGTGCCCGACGGGCAACTTGGGCGGGCGCTGCAGTATCGGTAGGCTGGTGATGACGTAGAGCAAGGCCAGCCAGCGCGGCGAACGAGCCAGGGACGTGTCCAGCGACTGGGACCTGATCGGCTCCCCCCGCAGGTTGCGCACGATGTCCGCCAGCGTGAGCGCAGGTGAGTATTCGGTGTTGCTTCCATGGCTGTACATGGAGTCGGTCAGGTGGGAAATCTCCTTGACCACCTCGGGGTTGAATCTGTTGCGGGCGAAGTGATCGATCGACCAGTCGAACAATGTGCGCATGGCGTCGACTTCGTCCTGCAGCGGCAGCCGGCAGAGTTCGCGGGCGAACTTCGGCAGTTCGCGCTCCATGGCCTCATGCAATGCCATGTCGCAGTCGCGCGGCGGAATCACCGGCATGAAGTCTCCGTCACGCAGCTCATAGCCGCTGGTGCTCGCATAGGGCAGGTTGGCGAAGAGGGTCTCCACGAACAGCAGCGATGCCCTGCTCACCGTCAGGTTGTACCGCGCCCTGCCGGGCTGGCTGCGGTAGATGCTTCGCGCGTAGTAGAAATCGGCAGGCACGGGGCTGCCCGCGGCCAGCTCCAGGAGCCGCGCCAGGCAATCCTGGGTATAGCCCCGCCCCCAGTACTCGACGAAAGCGAAGCGTTGATCGAAATCGATCTGCGAACGCAGGTAACCAATCGCCGTGGGGCGCTCCCGGTTCCCCACCTCCAGCAAGTGCCGACGGTATCGCTCGGCGTTCTTCGCTTCGTGCACCACCAGGGTGACGAAGGTCGTCGGCAGATCATCCCGCCTGGCAGGCACGCTCAGGTCGGGGAAGAACTCCGCGAACTGGCTGGCGTCAAGCCGCAGCCCTTCCAGCAGGCCGTCGAAGGAAATCGCCCCCGTGTAGGCGAGAATGCTGGCGAAGAACTCCGCATCGATCTCATCGACATAGGACGCCACCCACCAGGCCTGGCGCGAGCCATAGAGATAGCGGGTCTGCAACGGCAAACCGCACTCCTCTATGATCGCATCGGCGATGCGCTTGAGATGGTGGCCATCGCGGGCGACGAAGTACAGGCACTCGATACCGCGCGCCAGCGCATCGCGCACCACCCACATCGCATAGCAAACCAGATACAGGGAGGCCCGGGTGTAGGCATAGCAGGCCTTGCCATCCTGATTCCGATGGCGGAAGCGAGCCATGAGCGCGGCGACGCAATAGGCGTCATAGCTGCCCAGGCTCTCGACGATCTCCCGCTCGAATGCATCGAACTGCGGTAGTTCATGCAGTACCGGAGCGATTCCCAGCGCAGCGGCACTCTTGCCGTCGGCGTTGGGGTTGTCGCCATGGTGGAGCCATCTGGAGAAACGATATCCCGCCTCCCGGAACGCATCCAGATAAAGGGTACGGGTGCTTTTCTGGGTGCCTCGCGTGGACGAAAGGAACAGCGGCAGCTCGGCCAGGCGCGGCTCGGCCTTGGCCAGCAAACGCCGGATGAAGTCCTCGGGCAGGTACATGTCGGACAGCAGGATCACCCGTTCGCCGCGCTGCAACAGTTCGAGAGCGTCAGCGATCTTGTCCGGGCATGGCTGGCAGGAGACGAACTCGCTTTCCAGCTCCTGCTCGCGCAGGAATGCCGCCTGTTCCGGCGTCAGCCCATAGACATCGGCCAGGCGCTCGATGACTTCGTCAAAGGTGATTTCCAACAAGTCGCTGCCACGCTGAAGCTTCGTGGCGCTGTACATGTAGCGAACGTTGGACTCGGCCCCCATGCGCGCTTTCGGGTAGTCGGACAGCAGCGATTGAGGGAAGCCCAGGCCGGAATCGCGCATCGCCCGCTGTACCCGGAAGAACACCCCTGCAGGTTCCAGCGTCGTGCGCTGAATGAGGGTGTCGAACACGTCGAACGAATACAGGGTGGGTGAGACCAGGGCCGGCGTACGGAAGGCGCGCGCCGACTCGATCAGGTAGTCGTTGTTGTCCGCCCGGGAGTACGACCAGAACAGCTCGGAAATGGCCGCCCGCTCGTGGTCGGACTGCTCGCGGTAGCGACCTAGCGCCTGCAGAAGCTGGTCGAAGTCATCGCATTCGAGGCCACAGGTCATTTCCCGGCAGTCGTAGACGAAATCGCGGCAGTTGCCGTTGGTGCCGTAGTCGAAGAAATAGCGGATGAAGTACGGAACCCCGGCTGCCAGCAAGTCGTAGAAGATTGACGAGTAGTCGATGATCGCCGCATCGACCTGGCCCATGACCTCGTAGAAATCCTCGTGGTTGTCCCAGAACAGCAGACGAGGCTGGTCGGCATAGCGCTGCTTGAGCGCCTTGTACTTCTGATACCCCTCGATCATCGGATGGACCTTGAGGATGAACAGCAGACCGTTCTCCTCCAGCGTGCCGAGCAGCTTCTCCATGTCCGGCAGGGCGCGATTGAAGAAGTCGTTATGCGACTTCTCCCGATAGGTGGGGCAATAGGCGACGATCCGAGTGTCCGGCGGCAGGTTCCTGCGCCCCAGCAGGTCGTGGTCGAAGGTCTTGACCGCGACCGTCTCATGGCAGCGGGGATAGGCTCCCCGCAGGATCGAATGAGGCTCCAGGGCGCACTGCTCGATGAAGTGCTTCTCCATCAGCGGAGAAGTGGTCAGAAACAGCTGGTGATTGCGATAGGTTTCGTGATGGACGATGTGCTTCTTGACGATCCTTTCATGCAGGAAACCGCTGCTGACGCCCCGCTCGACCGTCTTGCAGCCCACGCCGTGCCACAGGTTGAGGATGGTGATCCCCTGCAATTCCTCCTGGATGACTTCCTTGAAGTTCTCCACCACGTACACGCCGGCTTGCCGCATGATCCGGCGGGCAGCCGGCGAGTCGTAGCGATGGGCGCTCCAGCCTTGCCGGCGCACCAGCGCAATGGTCTGGTCGTCGTCGCACAGCCAGTGCGCCTGGATATCGGGCCGCTTGTACTGGATGTAGGCAAACAGCCATTTCGGATTGCCAGCGAAGTTCATCCCGGCATTGAACACCCAGATGCTGTCGTTTCTGCTGTTCTGTGACATGGTGCGGTCCATTGGTCAGCTTGTTGCAGGCGCTCATGCGCCATCGGCGGAAGTCAGGGAAGCCAGGGCTATGCGGTGGCCGGAGTGGCGTCGCTCCAGCGGAGGCAGTTGCCGGAAGTCGCCATAGATGCTGGTGAGATAGGCCTCGGTCTGCTCCGGCGCGCGGAAATCGCGCCCTTCGAACACGACCGAAGCCCCCTTGCCGAACACCTGGGTGGGCACTATTTCGCGCTCGCCATACAGGCCGTACAGGTTGCCTTGCCACCCGCTATCGCTCAGCGAAACCATTGCCACCAGGCGGTCGTAGGCGGCGAAAAGCAGGGCGCGGGGCACCAGGCTCGCAGCCAGCGCCACCAGCGCGAAACGCCAACGCTGGCCCGGCGGGACGGGACGCGGGTAGTAGCCCTTCTGTTTGTTCATGGTCATCGAGCGCAGCAGCGCGATGGACTTGTGCAACAGACGGCGACGCAGGCCGGGAGGCGGAACACCGTCCAGCGGGAAGACGTCCACCCCGATGCCCCGGTCGAACGGGCGTGCATAATCCACCACCCAACGCGAATGGCGATCGGTCACCACCAGGAACGGATAAGGCGTATGGGCATCGATGGACGGATGGATCGCCCGCAACGTCGACGGCAATCGATCCAGCAACCCGAGCAGACGGCGGTAATCCTTGCGCGGCACGACAATGTCGATGTCGTCATCCCAGGGAATGAAACCGCCATGGCGCACGGCGCCCAGCAGCGTGCCACCGACCAAGTAGTAGTCGATTGCATGGGCCCGGAAGAAATCGACCAGCGCGCACAGCACGGCGAAGGCCCGCTGCTGGATCTGCTCCAGAGGCACGCCGGCCACCGTGGCCCGATCAAGCATGACGGCGGACATCGAACACCATGCCTGTCAGGGTCGAGCCCAGCGCCTGCAGGGTAGCGAGCGCCACCGCCGAAGGGTCCAGCAGGCTCTCGACCGGCTCGGCACCGAAGTTGCGCGTGCGCATCGGCGTGCGGGTCCGTTCGGGGTTGATGCAGACCACGCGGATTCCTTCGCTCGCCCACTCCTCGGCCAATGCCTGGGTGAGGTTGACCACGCCGGCCTTGGTGGCGCTGTAGGCGGCGTAGAATGCGCGGCCCCGGGTGTAGGAGCTGGAGGCGAAATTCACCAGGCAGCCGCGGCTTTCTCGCAGATACCCATGGGCGGCCTGGGCCAGGTGGATGGTGCCGGTGAGGTTGGTGGCGATGAGTTGCTCGACCTCGGACTCGCTCAGCAGCGTCAATGGCTTGTGCAACAGCATGCCGGCGGTATTGACCACCGCGTCTATCCGCCCTTCACGCTGTGCCACTTCGGCCAGGAAGCGTTCCACGTCGCTGCGCCGGGAGATATCGATGTTGCCGTCGCCACGGCTGGCGCCATGGACGCGAGCGCCATGGGCCCTGGCCAGCTCGGCCACCGAAGCGCCGATGCCGTAGCTTGCGCCGATCACCACCACCACGCGGTCACGCAGCAGCCCTTGCAGGCCGTCGTCCTGCGCAGCCTCGGTGCTGCGGATCTGGATCAGCTTTTCGGCGATATACAGGTCCACCCCGTCGGTAATCTTCAGATTGGACGGAGAGCCGGAAACAGTGGCGATGGTCACCTCGGGCATCTCCCGGCGCAGTACGCCGCAATCGCAGGTCACGCCCTCCAGTCCATGCCGCAGGGCGAGCCGATAGGCTTCACGCAGGATGCCCAGCCGGAACCCTTGCGGCGTCTGCCCACGGCGCAGCCGGCTGCGGTCGGGGATGTCGCGGATGTGCCCCTCTTCTGCCACCTCGACGATGGTGTCGCTGGCTGGCACCACCACGTCCACGGCCTCGTATCGCTCCAGCGCATCGAGGCAACGAACGATGGTCGGCTGGTCCAGCAGCGGGCGAGCCGCATCGTGAATGAGAATCCGCGCCTGTTCCGGCTGCCCGTCCAGGGCGGCGATGGCCGAAGCGGTGGAGTCGGCACGGTCGCGGCCACCGGCGACGATCTTCGCCACCTTGCGCCAGCCGTTGCGGGTGACCGCCTCCCACAGCACGCTTTCGTAGCCGCCGGGCACCACCAGCACTATCTGCTCCACTGCCGGCGAGTGCTCGAAGACTTCGACGGTATGCTCGATGACCATGCGCCCAGCCAGCTTGACGAACTGCTTGGGCACCTCGCTGCCGAAGCGCAGGCCACGCCCTCCAGCGAGCACTACGGCGATGACCGGGGATTCGATTGCACGGGTGGTCATGCTGCATCCTCCAACTCGCCCATCGACAGCATCCGCTCGACGGCCTGAGGCGGGTTGTGCATCAGCACATCGATCATCGACAGGCCTGGCATGAAGTTCTCCACTTTCTGTTGCTGGTAGGCAGGAAAGCAGCCATGCACGAAACGCAGTTGCACGTGCTGTTCCCGGAACGCGGCGGCGCTGTACAGCGAACGGCCACCGCTGGCGTTGTGGTAGGTGTCGGCGTCAAAGAGCCGGCAAAGCTCCAGAATGCGCTCCTGCCCCCGAAGCGCGCTGGGCCTCTGCGAAGCGAAGGAAACCGAAAACGGCCTGCCGAGATAGGCGAACACCGCCTGGATGGACGCGGCGCAGACGCTGGCGACGCTCTGCTCGGGCATCCTGCAAATGGACTCGACCAGGGCGAAAACCTCGTCGAAGAACGGAGCCTGCCGGTAGGCATGACGCAGCACCTGAAGGAACTTGTCGTGCTCACCGACGAAATGGTGCTGGTCGATCCGCATGTTCTGGCTGGCCCCAGCCACCGGCAGCGTGAAGCGGAACGGCTGGCCGTCGAGCAGGATGTTGTTGCGGTGGATGAACCCCCGGCGGATGAATGCCACATCGTCCAGGAAGACGAAGTGATCCACGCTCCCCGCCAACTGGTAGTAGCCCAGGTAGGGGAAGAAATAGGGTTGCATGACCGCGAGAATCACGCCCGGACTCCTGCGCTGACGACCAGGTCGCAGATGCGCTCGACATCCTCGTCGGCCAGGTCCGGGTAGATCGGCAGGCACAGGACGCGGCTCGCCACCTGGCGGGCGACCGGCAGGTTGCTCGGCTCGGCCGACGGCAGCCCGCGGTACATCGGGAAGTCGCTGATCAGCGGATAGAAGTAGCGGCGCACCACGATGCCCTGATCGCGCAGCAGTTCGTACAGCCGGTCGCGCTCCAGGGCGAAGTCCTCGTCGATCAGCACCGGGAAATAGGCGTGGTTGGGCACGCAACCGGCGCGGAACTCGATGAAGCTCAGCCCCGGCAAGCCGGCCAGGCGCTCGCGGTAGAGGCCGTCGATTTCCTTGCGCCGCGCCAGCGCGCGGTCGATGTGCTGCAGCTGCAACAGGCCGAAGGCGGCGTTGATCTCGCTCATCTTGCCGTTGATGCCGGGGGCCACCACCGTGGTTTCGTTGACGAAGCCGAAGTTCTTCAGGTGGCCGATGCGCCGGTAGGTCTTCTCGTCGGGGCAGATGATCGCCCCGCCCTCGAAGGTGTTGAACACCTTGGTGGCGTGGAAGCTGAGCACGCTCAGGTCGCCATGGCGCAGGATGCTGCCGCCGGCGTCGCGCACCGAGAAGGCATGGGCCGCGTCGTAGATGACCCGCAGGTTGTAGTTGTCGGCGATGGCCTGGATGGCCTCGACGTCGCTGGGGTTGCCGTAGCAGTGCACCGGCATGATCGCGGTGGTCTGCGGGGTGATCGCCGCCTCGATCTTCGCCGGGTCCAGGCTGAACGTCTGCGGGTCGATGTCGACGAACACCGGGCGGATGCCGTTCCACAGCAGCGAATGGCCGGTGGCGACGAAGGAGTAAGGCGTGGTGATCACTTCCCCGGTGACGCGCAATGCCTGCAGGGCGGTGACCAGCGCCAGGGTGCCGTTGGCGAACAGGGCGATGTGTTCGACGCCCAGGTACTCGCACAGCGCTTTCTCCAGCGCACGGTGCATGTCACCGCCATTGGTGAGGATGCCGCTGGCCCAGACCCGTTCCAGGTAGGGCAGGAATTCTTCGAGGGGCGGCAGCAGGGGCCGGGTGACCGGGATGATCTTGGTCATGACTACTCCCTGCCGACCGACATCGGACAGACGCAGCGACGGGAATACGACAGGGGGAAGTCGGGCTTCCCCTCGTATCCATCATTCATGCGGAGGCGGTTCGAAGACTCCTGGCCAATACCGGACCTGGCCGGGGCTCCAGAGGGAATGATCGTGTTCGACATGCTGCATCTCTCCCCGCCTGCCGCTGCGGCAAGGTCTGGCGAAGGTTCCGAAAGCACTGGCGGTTGAGCTCCCGTAGGAATCCAGCCAGTGGACGGGGCGTCAATTCGCTGACTGAAAGAACCGCCCCGACAGGACCTCAGCAAATTGAATGCCATCTTCCGCGAAGGTGCGCGGGACGCGGCGTATGAGGGATTGGGGAAGGCTTGAAGCGCTGGCAGGAGAAGGCGGGAGGCAGCGGCAAGGGATTGCCGCCGAAGGAAACGCCGCGCGCCCTCCCACGGAAGACGCACGGCGATCGAGTAGGCTCAGAGCTTGTTGAACAGACTCAACTGGCTGACCCGGGCGAAGGCCGCCTGGGCCGCTTCGAGCATGGTCTGCTGCAGCACCAGCTTGGAGGTGGCCTCGGCCATGTCGGTGTCGCGGATCGACGACTGGGTGGTGCTGTTGGTCAGGCTCAGGCTCTGGTTTTCCTGGCTGAGCACGTCGATGGTGTTCAACCGCGAGCCCACCGACGACTGCACGTTCATCACCTGGTTCATGCCGTTGTCGATGTTGGTCAGCGCCGAGGCCACCATGTTGCGGATGTTCAGCTGGGCCTGGGGATCGTCGGCGGTGGAGGCGCTCAGCGCAGTGCGCAGGTCGCCGATGGTGTTGAGGATGTTCTGCCGCTCCGGCGAGCTGGCGGTGACGCTGAACTGATCGCCGGCGGCCGGCGAGGCGCTGATCGAGAGGTCGACGCCGGCCACGCTGATGGTCTGCGGGAAGGTGCCGCCGAGGGTCCCGCTGGAGATCGGCGTGGCGCCCTGGCTGGCCGGCAGCGCGTAGACCTCGTAGTCGGTGGCGCTGGTGAACTTCAGCTGCACGCCGTTGGCCGGGAACTGGGTGGCGTAGGCGGTCTGGTTGCTGACCGTGCCGCTGGTGATCTGCGCGCCCGAGGTGTTGGTGGCGCTGCGCTTGATCGAGATGTCGTCGGGGGCCATGCCGAAGCTGAAGCTGTAGCCGCCGACCAGGCTGTCCATGTCGCTGGCGTCGTCGCTGCTGGGCAGCGAGACGTCGAGCTGGAACTGCGCGCCGCGGAAGCTGATGGCGTTGCTGTCCGCGGAGGTGGCGTCATAGGTGCCGTTGGTGTTGGCCTCGCTGGTGACGTCGTTGCCGTCCTTGTCGAGGATCTGGTACTGGGTGCCGCTGAGCACGTTCAGGGTGTAGGGCGCGCCATCGCGGAAGCTGGCGTTGTAGGTGCTGTCGCTGGTCACCGTGCCCTGGGAGAGGAACGCCCGCTGCACGCCGTCGCTGTTCGGGTTGCTGCTCAGCGAACTGGTGGTGCGGCTGGCGTTGGCCGCCATCTCGAAGATGCTCCAGCCGTTGTCGCTGGTCGGCAGCAGCAGGTTGTCGGCGATCTGCAGGTTCAGCGAGCTCTGGTCGCCCTGGTAGCTGTAGGTGCCGTCGGCGTTCTGGATGAACGGCTGCACCGTGCTCTTGCTGCCGGAGAACAGGTAGTTGCCGCTGGCGTCCTTGCTGTTCATCAGCGTCAGCAGTTGCTGCTGGATCTGCCCGAGCTGGTCGGCCAGGGCCTTGCGGTCGTCGTCGGTGAGGGAGCCGTCGCCGGCGCGTACCGCGACCTCGCGGGCCTGCTGCAGCACGTTGGTGATCGAGGACAGCACGCTCTCTTCCTGGTTCAGGGCGTTCTGCGCGGTGGTCATGTTACTGCTGTATTGCGTCAGCAGCGCCTGCTGCTGTTGCAGTTGCAGCAGGCGTGCGGCGCCGACGGGGTCGTCGGCGGGGGTCTGGATGCGCACACCGCTGGAAATCTGCTCCTGGGTCTTGGCCAGGCTGGCGTAGCCGCGGTTGTAGTTGTCGATGTTGGAACTGAAGATCTGCGGGGTGGAAATACGCATCACGGCCGCCTCAGATGTTGTTGATCAGGGTGTCGAAGAGCGTCTGCGCGGTCTTGATGATCTGCGCGGAGGCCGTGTAGTACTGCTGGAACTTCACCAGGTTGGCCGCTTCCTCGTCGAGGTTGACCGCCGACAGCGAGTCGCGGGTGTTCTGCGCCTGGGTCAGCACCGCATTGGTGGCGGTGGCGTCCAGCTGGGCCTGGTTGGCCTGGGCGCCGACGGTCTCGGTCAGGCTGCTGTAGGCGCCGGTCAGGCTCATGCCGCTGCCACTGCCGGTGCCGCTGCCCACGGTCTTGGCGCTCTGCAGGTCGATGAGCTTCTGCGCGTTGCCATTGTCGGCGTCGCCATCGGAATTGAAGGCGACGGTGAAGCTGTCGCCGCTGCCGGGGTAGCCGCCGATGCTGGTCTGGAAGCTGAACGACGGCGTGCCGGGCACGGTGACGCTGATGTCGTTGCTCTGCCCCGGCACTATGCTGCCGGTGCCCAGCGAGTTGCCGGCGGAATCGTAGATCGTGTAGCCCTGGGTGCCGTCGCCGGCGGCGGCGTCGAACACCAGCTTGACCGGCATGCCGGCCTTGATCGCCGCCGCCAGGTCGGCGCTGTTGCTGGCGTCGAGCTCGGTGGTCAGGCTGGTGCCGCTGATGGTGCCGCTGCCGATGTTGCCGGTGGTGGTGGTGGAGACCAGCGGCGAGGCCAGCGCCAGGCGGTTGGCGTCGGTCATCGCCACGGAGATGTCCGCCGCCGCGGTGCGCGTGGGGATCACCGTGAAGCGGTCGCCGGCCTGGATGGTGCCGACGCTCTGCTGGCTGAGGCTGAAGCCGTCGAACTCCTTGGGCGGATCGTCGGTGAGGTCGCCGCTGCCCATCACCTCGCCATCGGACAGGCGCCTGACGGTGTAGCCGGTGGCCGAGGTGAAGGTCACCTCGTAGTCGCTGGTGGTCAGCGCGCTGCTGTCGTCGATGCTGACGTTGAGGTTGCCGGTGCCGCTGTTGAGGCCGTTGGCCAGGCTGCGGTTGCCGATCACGCTGGCGTCGTTGATGTCCTTGAACAGCGCGGCGCCGAAGTTGCCGTTGAGGTCCAGGCCCTGGGCCAACTGGCTGTTGAAGGTGTCGGCGAGGACGATGGCCATGCGCCCCAGTTCGTTCTGGGTGGTGTTCAGCACCTCGCTGCGGTAGCGCAGCAGGCCGCCCATCTGGCCGCCGGTGACCACCGAGGTGACGTCCACGGTCACGCCGCTGGAGCTGGAGTTCAGCGACAGGCTGTACTGCGACGGGTTGCTGGCGCTGGGCGCGGCGCTCAGGGTCGAGGCGTTGCTGCCCACCACCAGCGGCTGGCCGGAGCCCAGGTAGAGGTTGTAGCTGCTGCCCTGCTTGACCACGCTGACGCCGATCATGTCCGACAGCTGCACCACCGCCTGGTCGCGCTTGTCCTGCAGGTCGTTGGCGCTGGCGCCGGCGGACTCGGCGGCGGTGATCGCCTGGTTGTACTGGGCGATGGTCTTGGCCAGGTCGCTGACCTGCCCGGCCAGGCTGCTCATCTGGGTGTTGACGTAGCCGTTCTGGGTGCCCAGCTGGGTGGAGATGGAATTGAAGCGTTGCGCCAGGTTCTTCGCCTGGGTCAGCACCAGTTGCCGCGAGGCGGAGTCGGTCGGGGTGCCGGCCGCGGTCTGCAGCGAGGCGAAGAAGTTCTGCATCACCGAGGACAGGCCGGTGGTGCTGTCCGACAGCAGCGAGTCGACCTGGTTGACCTGGCTCAGGTAGGTCTGCGCATCGCTGTTCACCGCCGTCGCGCCGCGCAGCTGGTTGGCCAGGAACTCGCTGTACATCCGGCGCACGTCCTGCACCGTGGTGCCGGTGCCCACGTAGTAGCGCCCGGAGAACTGCGCTGCCGAACTGACCTGCATCGACTGCTGGCGGGTATAGCCGGCGGTGTCGACGTTGGTGATGTTGTTGCCGGTGGTGCTCAGCGCCGTTTGCGAGGCGTTGAGACCGGACAATCCTATGGATAACAGGCTCATGGGCTTTCCTTAGAGCGTTCCATTCTTCAAAGCGTACGGGTCGGGGCGTCGGCCATGGCCACGGTCTGGTAGACCTGCACCTGCCTGGCGATCTGCGAGACCTTGCGCGCGTATTGCGGGTCGGTGGCGTAGCCGGCGCGCTGCAGCTCCTTCATGAACTGCTCGGGGCGCGCGGCGGAGTCCAGGGCGCCCTGGTAGCGGTCGTTGTTCTGCAGGAAGCTGACGTAGTCTTGGAAGCTCTGCTCGAAGGAGTTGTAGGCACGGAACGAGGCCACTTCCTTCACCTGCTTGCCGTTCTCGTACTCGCTGGTGACCGCTCGCGCCGAGTCGCCCCTCCAGCTCGAACCGCTCTTGATGCCAAACAGGTTGTGGCTGCTGCTGCCGTCGCGCTGGGCGATCATCTTCTTGCCCCAGCCGGTTTCCAGCGCGGCCTGGGCCACCAGGTAGCGCGGGTCGACGCCGATGCGCTTGGCCGCGCGTTCGGCCATGGGCAGCATGGTGGCGACGAAGTCGTCGGCCGAGGCGAACATGGACTTGCCCGGCTTGGTCGAGATGGCCGAGGTATCGGCGACGGCGGCGCTGCCGGCGGTATCGTCCTGGCGGGCGTAGCCCCTGCCGTTGCGCCAGTCGCCGCTGGCCAGCTGCGTCGGCTGGCTGGCGCTGGTGGCATTGGCGTCCGGCACTATGCCGGCGGCTATGCGCTTGGCCAGCGTGCCCGGCAGGGCCAGGCGCCGCGCGTTCAGCGCCTGGCGGTCGTCGCGGCCGGGCTCGGGCTGCGCCAGCGGCTTGCCGCTGGCGGACCACAGGCTCCTGGCCCGCTGCCGGTCCTGCCCCGCTACAGCCTGGGTGGCCTGGGTAGCCTGGGTGTCGGATTGCGCCTGCACCTGGGCGAAGGGGTTGTTGCCGGTGTGGCGCACGCCCTGCATCTTCTCCATCTGCTTGACCAGCACGTCGGCCAGGCCGATGCCGTGCCCCTCGCGCGCCAGGGACACCGACAGCTGGTGGTCGTACATGTCCTGGTACTGCTTGGCGGTCTCGCTGTTGAGCGGGTTGTCCTTGGCGAACACTTCGTTGGCCGAGCGCATCGACTTGAGCATCTCGTTGAGGAACAGCGACTCGAACTCCTGGGCCACCTTGCGGATGTTGCCCTGGCTGTTGCGGTCGCCGCTCTTCAGCTGGCTCAAGCGGTTGAGGTCGGTGTAGGCCTGGCTGTCGCTGGCGCTGGTGCCGGAGTTGAGCAGTCGTGCGTCCATGGCGGCGTCCTCAGATGACGATCAGCTCGGCCTGCAACGCGCCGGCCTGCTTGAGGGCTTCGAGAATGGCCATCAGGTCGCTGGGCGCCGCGCCCACCTGATTCACCGCGCGGACGATCTCGTCCAGGGTGGTGCCGGGGCCGAACTTGAACATCGGCTTGGCTTCCTGCTCGGCGTTCACCCGCGAGCGCGGCACCACCGCGGTCTCGCCGTTGGAGAAGGGGCCGGGCTGGCTGACGATCGGGTCCTCGGTGATGGTCACGGTGAGGCTGCCGTGGGTGACGGCGGCCGGCGACACGCGCACGTTCTGGCCGATGACGATGGTGCCGGTGCGCGAGTTGATGATGACCTTGGCCACCGCCTCGCCGGACTGGATCTCCAGGTTCTCCAGCACCGACATGTAGTCCACCCGCTGGTTCGGGTCCAGCGGCGCGCTGACGCGCACCGAGCCGCCGTCGATGGCCTGGGCCACGCCCGGGCCGAGCATGTCGTTGATGCGGTCGACGATATGCTTGGCGGTGGTGAAGTCCGGACGGTTGAGGTTCAGCGTCAGGCTGTTGCCCTGGTCGAAGCCGCTCGGCACCGCGCGTTCGACGGTGGCGCCGGAGGGAATGCGCCCGGCCGACGGCACGTTGACGGTGATCTTCGAGCCGTCGCGGCCCTCGGCGTCGAAGCCGCCCACCACCAGGTTGCCCTGGGCGATGGCGTAGGTCTGGCCGTCGATGCCCTTGAGCTGGGTCATCAGCAGGCTGCCGCCGCGCAGGCTCTTGGCGTTGCCGATGGAGGAGATGGTCACGTCGATGGTCTGGCCCGGCTTGGCGAAGGGCGGCAGGTCGGCGTGCACCGACACCGCGGCGACGTTCTTCAGCTGCACGTTGCCGCTGCCGGCCGGCACCTTGATGCCGAACTGCGCCAGCATGTTGTTGAAGGTCTGCAGAGTGAAGGGCGTCTGCGTGGTCTGGTCGCCGGAGCCGTTGAGGCCGACCACCAGGCCGTAGCCGATCAGCTGGTTGCTGCGCACGCCCTGGATGCTGGCGATGTCCTTCAGGCGCTCGGCGTGGGCCGGCAGGCAGAGGAACAGGCACAGCAATGCCAGGCCGTAGGCGCGAGCTTGCTCGCGAACCCTTCCAGCGCCGATTTTCGCGAGCAGTCTCGCTCCTGTGAAAGCCATGTCGGCCACCCTCAGAACGGCCACAGCGGGCTGAGGAAGAAGCGGTCCAGCCAGCCCGGCTGGCTGGCGTCGGCGAAGGCGCCGGTGCCCGAGTAGGTGATGCGCGCATCCGCCACGCGGGTCGAGGACACGGTGTTGTCGGTGGCGATATCGTCGGCGCGGATCAGCCCGGCGATGCGCACCAGCTCGTTGCCGGTGTTCAGCGTCATCCACTTCTCGCCGCGCACGGCGAGGATGCCGTTGGGCATGACTTCGGCCACGGTCACGGTGATCGAGCCGGTCAGGCTGTTGCTCTGCCCCGCCGCGCTGTCGCCCTTGGTCTCGCGGTTGCCGCTGTACTCGGCGCTGAGGCTCAGGTCGCCGCTGCCGAAGGGGTTGTTGGTGGTGGCCTTGCTGCCGAACAGCGAGGTCAGCCCCATCTTGTTGCTGCTGTCCTTGGAGATGTCCGAGTTGGCCTTCTTGCTCGCCTGGGTCTTCTCGTTGAGGGTGATGGTGATGATGTCACCGATGCGGAAGGCCTTGCGGTCGCCGTAGAGGTTGTTTTCGAACCCGGCCTGGTAGATGGAACCGTTGTTCTGCGCCGCGGGCATGGGCGTGCGTGGCATGACCGGCGCGTAGTACGGGTCGTCCGGCTTCGGCGGAGGACTGACGCAACCGGCCAGCGCGGCGAGCGCCAGCAGCGGGAGAAGATGGGAACGGTTCATTGCAACTACCTCTCGGGGAGAGCCACTAACTGGCGGGCCGCGGGGCCCGCGTCATGCATCAAAGGTTCTGGGTGATGAAGGACAGCATCTGGTCGGCGGTGGAGATCACCTTGGAGTTCATCTCGTAGGCGCGCTGGGTGGTGATCATGTTGACCATCTCCTCCACCACGCTGACGTTGGAGTTCTCCAGGGTGTTCTGCTGCACGGTGCCGAGGCCGTTCAGGCCCGGGGTGCCGACCTGCGGCGCGCCGCTGGCGGCGGTTTCCAGGAACAGGTTGTTGCCGGTCGCCTGCAGGCCCGCCGGGTTGATGAAGTCGGCGGTCTGGATGTTGCCGATGATCTGCGGCTGCGAGTTGCCGGCCACGGTCACCGAGACGGTGCCGTCGTTGCCGACGGTGAAGGTCTGGGTTTCCGCCGGGACCACGATGGCCGGCTCCAGGGCGTTGCCGTTGGAGGTGACGATCTGGCCGTCGGAGTTCAGGTGGAAGCTGCCGTCGCGGGTGTAGGCGACGGTGCCGTCCGGGGTCAGCACCTGGAAGAAGCCGCGGCCGTTGACCGCCATGTCCAGCGGGTTGTCGGTGGTCTGCAGGCTGCCGGCGGTGAAGTTCTTCTGGGTGCCGACGATGCGCACACCGGTACCCAGCTGCAGGCCCGAGGGCAGCTGGCTGTCCTGGGTCGACTGGGCGCCGGGCTGGCGCTTGATCTGGTACAGCAGGTCCTGGAACTCGGCGCGATCGCGCTTGAAGCCGGTGGTCGAGACGTTCGCCAGGTTGTTGGAAATGGTGGTCAGGTTCATGTCCTGGGCGGACAGGCCGGTCTTGCTGACCCACAGTGCCGGAAGCATATGTCTTCTCCTCGGGCGTCGGATTCATGACGCCTCGATCTGGTGATTAGCTAAATTGCAAAACCCGCGCCATGGCCTGGGAATCGTCCTCGGCGGTACGCATCATCTTCACGTGCAGCTCGAACTGGCGGGACAGCGCCAGGATCGAGGTCATCTCTTCCACCGCGTTGACGTTGCTCGCCTCGAGGAAGCCGGACTGCACGCTGGCGTTGGCGTCGGGCTGCGGCGCCGGCTGGCCCTGCTTCATGCGGATCATGCCGTCGGTGCCCTTCTCCAGTTGCTTCGGGTCCGGGGTGACCAGCTTGATGCGGTCGACGGTGGCCAGCGCGTTGGGATTGTTGCCCTGGCCGCGGACGGTGATGGTGCCGTCCTCGCCGATCTCGATCTTTTCTTCCGGCGGAATGGCGATCGGCCCGCCGTTGCCGAGCACCGGCAAACCGTCGCCGGTGCGCAGTTGGCCGAGGGCGTCGATTTCCAGGCTGCCGGTGCGCACGTAGGCTTCGCCGCCGTCCGGGGCCTGCACGGCGATCCAGGCGTCGCCCTTGGCGGCGACGTCCAGGTCACGTCCGGTTTCCTGCAGGGCGCCGGCGGTGAAGTCGGTGGCCGGGCGTTCGCTCATGGCGAACACGCGCGCCGGAAAGCTGTCGCCGAAGACCGGCATCGCGCGCGCCTGTTCGAAGTCGCGACGGAAACCGGTCGTGGAAATGTTCGCCAGGTTGTTGGCGTGAGCCTGCATGGCCTGCGTGTTCTGGCTCGCGCCGCTCATGGCGACATACAGCATTCTGTCCAAGGCATTCCTCCAGTGCCGGGTCGGATTCCCGGCGGTGCTGGAGGTGTCTCAGCAAGGGCTGTGCCAGAATTGAAAAATCAGCGCAAGCCGCTGATTCGAAAGGACGAATGAAAAAGAAAAGGCTCCCGAAGGAGCCTGAGGGGCCGTCAGGCGGCGAGGGGCTGCCGCCTGCGGCAAGAGCGCTTTGCCGCCATCAACGCAGGTTGATGATGGTGTCGGAGATGGTGCTCTCGGTCTGCACGGTCTTGGCGTTGGCCTGGTAGTTGCGCTGCGCGACTATCAGGTTGACCAGCTGCGCGGTGAGGTCGACGTTGGACTCCTCCAGCGAGCCGGAACCCACCGAGCCCAGGGTGCCGGAGGTCGGCGTGCCGATCACCGCCTCGCCCGAGGCCAGCGACTGTTTCCAGGCGGTGCTGCCGACCGGGGTCAGGCCCTGGGTGTTGGCGAAGTTGGCCAGCACCAGTTGGCCGATCACCTTGGACTGGCCGTTGGTGTAGGTGGCATACATCTGCCCGTCCACGTCCACCGACAGGCCGGACATCTGGCCGGTGGCGTAGCCGTCCTGGGTCACCGCGGTGACCGCGAAGGCGGCGTTGGTCTGGGTGGTCTTGGTCAGGTCGAGGCTGATGCCGCCGGTGGCCCCGGCCGCGCCGTTGGCGCCCCAGGTCACCGGGTCGGTGGTGGAATCGGTGATCGCCGCCGGCACCCAGCCGGTGAGGGTCATGGTCTTGTCCGCATTGACGGTCATGCCGGTGGAGGTGACGCCGGTCAGTTGGCCGGAGCTGTTGAAGCTCAGCTGGCTGGTCAGCGGCGTGGTGCTGGTCGGGTCGGTCGGCGAGCGGCCGTCCACCAGGGTGTGCATGGTCCAGTTGTTGCTGCTGTCCTTGACGAAGTAGTTCGTCATGGTGTGCGAGTTGCCCTGGGAGTCGTAGATGTCCACCGAGGTCGACCAGTTGTAGCTGTCGGAATCGGCCGGGTCGAAGGTGGCGTTGGTCGGCGTGCTGGCCGCCGAGTTCAGGCTCAGCGTCGAGGTGATCTTCGAGGTCGGGCTCGGCGGCTGGTTGGCGGTGTCCACCTTCAGGTCGGTGATCACACCGTTGACGACCGAGCCGTTGCCGTTGACGCCATAGCCCTGCAGGCGGTTGCCGGAGCCGTCGACGATGTAGCCGTTGGCATCGGTATTGAAGGAACCGTTGCGGGTGTACAGGCGGCTGCCGTTGTCGCTGACCATGAAGAAGCCGTTGCCGCTGATGGCCAGGTCCAGGCTGCGGCCGGTGGAGGTCAGGTTGCCCTGGGTGAACTGCTGCGAGACCGACTGGGTGATCACGCCGCTGCCCACGGCGTTGCGCCCGGTGCCGAGCATCGAGGCGGCATACAGGTCGGCGAACTCGGTGCGCGAGGACTTGAAGCCGGTGGTCCCGACGTTGGCGATGTTGTTGCCGGTCACGTTCAGGTCCGTGCTAGCGGCGTTCAAACCACTCAGGGCGGTATTGAAAGACATGGTCAGCTCCCGTGCCGAAGGACGGCGTTATTTTCCGATGGTCTGAATGCTGGAGGCGGAGACACTGCCTATGCCAGCTAGATTGAGGGTCATTTCCCCGCCGCTCTGGCCCAGCGTGACGCTGTTGACCGTGGCCGGCAGATAGGTGGTCAGGGCGGTGCTGGTGCCGTCCAGCGAGGCCGTGGCCTTGATGGTGTAGGTGCCGGAGGCCACCTGCTCGCCGCTGTCGTCCTTGCCGTCCCAGGTGAAGTCGATGTTGCCGCTCTTCTGGCTGCCCATGTCGATGGTGCGCACCAGCTCGCCGTCGTCGTCATAGATTTTCAGGGTCACGCCATCGCCGTTGGACGGCATCACCAGCGAGCCCTGCACGCCGGCGCTGGGGTCGTCGACCTGGACCTTGCTGGAGTTGACGATCACCGAGCGGCCGACCAGGGACGAGGCCTGCAGCGCCTGGGACGACTGGAACGAGGAATAGAAGTTGCCCAGGGTGGTATCCAGGTTCTCCATGCTCTCCAGGCTGCTGAACTGGGCGAGCTGGGAGACGAACTGGGTGTTGTCCTGCGGGTCCAGCGGGTTCTGGTTGTTCAGCTGGGTGACCAGCAGTTGCAGGAACGAATCCTTGCCCAGCGCACTGGTGCCGGTTTCCGAGGTGGAAGACGAGGAACTCGACCCGGCGTTCAGCGACGAGAGGATCGAGTTCGAAGTGCTGCTGGTGTTATCGATGCTCATGGGGCGTCCTCTGCGCTTACTGACCCAGGGTCAGGACCTTCTGCATCATCTGCTTGGCGGTGTTCATCATTTCCGCATTGCTCTGGAAGGAGCGGCTGGCGGACATCATGTCGGCCATCTCCTCCACCACGTTGACGTTGGGGTAGTACACGTAGCCGTTGGCGTCGGCGGCCGGATGGTTCGGCTCGTAGCGCGGCACCAGCGGGCTCTGGTCCTCGACCACGCCCATCACCTGCACGCCGGTGCCGGCCTGGTCGGTGTCCTGGAACAGCGAGCCCTGGCCGCTCTGCGCCTGCTGGAACATGGCGGAGAACACCGGGTGGCGGGCGCGGTAGGTCTGGTCGATGCTCGAGGACACGCTCTCGGCGTTGGCGATGTTCGAGGCGGTGGTGTTCAGACGGGTGGTCTGGGCACTCATGCCGCTACCGGCGATGTTGAAGACACTGGCAAGGGACATGGCTATCACTCTCCGCGCAGGGCGCCCATCAGGCCTTTGAACTTGCTGTTGAGGAAGGTGAAGCTGGCCTGGAACTGCACGGCGTTCTGCGCGTAGTTGGCCTGCTCGACCTGCTCGTCGACGGTGTTCTGGTCGATGGAGGGATTGGTCGGGATGCGGTATTTCAGCGAGTCGTCACCCATGGCCACTCCGTCGGCCTCGATGTGCCGGGCGTTGGTGACGGCGGTGCTGAAGGTGCCGCTCTTGGCCTTGTCGGCCTGGGCCGCGAGCACCGAAGCGAAGTCCAGGTCGCGCGCCTTGTAGTTGGGGGTGTCGGCGTTGGCCAGGTTGTTGGCCAGCACTTCGGCGCGCTGCGAGCGGAAGCTGAGCGCTTGTGCGTGGATGCCGAGGGCGGAGTCGAAGCTGATGCTCATGGTCACGAACCTGTTTGCCGGTGTGGGCTTGCCAGCACTTCAGCAAGGTGCGTGCCAAAACGTTAAATCCTTATGAATCAATGAATTGCCGATGATCCGCGAGCGGCAAAGGGCGGCAAACCGCGGCAAGCGGCAAGGCCTTACCGCCCGGCGGCAATGCGTTCTGCCCATTCGAAGGGGTGAGCGGTGACGTAGGTGTTGGGCTCAAGAACACCCTCCGTGCCACCGGGGCGTCCGGCGTGGGCGGTGGGTCCAATCGCGGACAAGTCCGCTCCTACGCCCGTGCTTCCCTGGAACCGTAGGATGGGTTGAACCTGCGAAACCCATGCGGTGGTGACGATGGGTATCGCTTCGCTCAACCCATCCTACGGGGTGTGGTGTTTGCCGGAAGCGTAGGAACGGACTCCGTCCGCGATTCGGCGGATAACGCCGCAGGCGTCATGCGCCCTACGATGAAACCTCCGCACACTCCGAAACGCCCCTTCAATCCATCCGACGAAAGCCCCCAGGCACAGCCGGCAAGACGGCGAACGGCTCGTGCGGATAGGCGAAGGGCGCCCCAGGGGCGCCCTTCTGTGATCGGCATAATGCCCGGCTACTTGGCCTTGTAGATGATCCCCGGGTTGCACTGGACCATCTGGTAATGCTCCGGCAGCCCATTGAGCGCCTCGGAAGCGCCGAGGAACAGATAGCCGCCGGGCTTGAGCGCCGCGTGCATGCGCAGCAGGATGTCGCGCTTGACCTCGGCGGAGAAGTAGATGAGCACGTTGCGGCAGAAGATCAGGTCGAACTTGCCGAGGGTGGCGTAGCTCTCCAGCAGGTTCAGCGCGCGGAACTCGACGCGGCCCTTGATCGCCGGCTTCACCGCCCAGCGCCCCGGCCCCTTGGTGTCGAAGTAGCGCTGCAGGCGCTCCTGGGACAGCCCGCGGCCGATGGCCAGGCTGTCGTACTCGCCGGCCTTCGCCGCGTTGAGCATGGAACCGGAGAGGTCGGTGGCGACGATCTGCACGCCGGCCTTGAGCTGGCCGAGGTTGGTCTTCTCGAACTCGTCGATGGTCATCGACAGCGAATAGGGCTCCTGCCCCGAGGAGCAGGCCGCCGACCAGATGCGCAGGCGCTGGCCCGGGTTGGCCTTGATCAGCTCGGCGAGGATGCGGTTCTTCAGCACCTCGAAGGGGTAGGTGTCGCGAAACCAGAGGGTCTCGTTGGTGGTCATGGCATCCACCACCTGCTCGCGCAGCTGGCTGCGGACCTGGATCTTCTGCACCAGCTCGCCCAGGCTCTTGATGCCCTGCTGCTCCATCAGCTTGTTCAGGCGGCTGGCGACCAGGTACTGCTTGTTGGCACCCAGGACGATGCCGCAGGCCTTTTCCAGGAAGTCCCGGAACAGCTCGAATTCCATGTTGGTCGATGTCACCGATCACGCCTCTTTCCAGTTGGCCGGGCGTCGATCCCGACGCCAGGCGGCCGGGGTCGCCCCCGGCCGTTGCAGACTACCCCGAAGTGCCCTCCTCAGCGTGCGTCCGCCGCCTTGATGCGCTCGACGACACGCGCCGCCAGATCATCGGGCCGGAACTTGGCGAGGAAGTCGTTGGCGCCGACCTTCCGCACCATCGCCTGGTTGAACACCCCGGACAGCGAAGTATGCAGGAGAATGTGCAGGTCCTGCAGCCGCGGATCGTGGCGAATCTCCGCGGTCAGGGTGTAGCCATCCATTTCCGGCATCTCGATGTCGGAGATCACCATCAGCAATTCCTGGCCCGGATTGCCACCGGCGGCCAGCATCTGTTGAAGGTAGTCCAGCGCCTGGCGTCCGTCATTGAGCGCGAGCACTTCCACACCGACAGTCTCCAGGCAGCGGATCAGTTGCTTGCGCGCCACCGAGGAGTCGTCCACCACCAGCACCCGCTTGGTCACCGCCTGGGCCTGGGTGTCGGCGTCGATCACGCCTTCGGAGATGTCCTCGCTGGTGGGCGCGACCTCGGCGAGGATCTTCTCCACGTCGATGATCTCCACCAGTTGCTTGTCCACCCGCGTCACCGCCGTCAGGTAGTGGTCGCGGCCGGTGCCCTTGGGTGGCGGATGGATCTCCTCCCAGTTCATGTTGACGATGCGTTCCACCGAATGCACCAGGAAGCCCTGCACCTTGGTGTTGTACTCGGTGATGATCACGAAGCTGTTGTCGATCTCGCGCAGGCCGCGACGGCCGGTGGCCATCGACAGGTCGAGGATCGGAATGGTGCCGCCACGGATGTTCGCCACCCCGCGCACCACCGGACTGGACTTGGGCATCACGGTCAGGCGCGGGCACTGCAGTACCTCCTTCACCTTGAACACGTTGATGCCGTACAACTGGCTGCCATCCAGCCGGAACAGCAGCAGTTCGAGACGATTCTGCCCAACCAGCTGCGTTCGCTGGTTGACCGAATCCATGACTCCGGCCATTGCGCCCCCTTCGTA
Organism: Pseudomonas citronellolis; assembly: GCF_900112375.1. Taxonomy (GTDB): domain Bacteria; phylum Pseudomonadota; class Gammaproteobacteria; order Pseudomonadales; family Pseudomonadaceae; genus Pseudomonas; species Pseudomonas citronellolis. The sequence goes on from NZ_FOLS01000001.1 coordinate 139,166, forward strand.
TCCGCCGTGCCGCCCAGGGCGGCAATCGGCACGAGCCTTGCTTGAAGTCGTGGCATGAAACTGCCAACGACGTTTTTCCGACGGTCCCGAGCCCATGCCCTGTCACTCTGCGGAGTGCTCGGCATGCTGGGCGCGTTCGCCCCGGGTCCGACCTGGGCCGACGACTTCACCGCGCCCGAGATTCTTATCGGCTCCACCCAGGGCTTTCTTGAGTTCAAGGTGGAAGATTATCTGCAACGCAGCGGTATCGACGCACGCTACGAGATAGAAGTGGCGCGCATCGACCCGCGCCTGCGCCTGGCGGCCTGCGACAAGGACCTGACGCAATCCCTGGAAAGCCCCGCGCAGCCCGTGGGGCGCGTCTCGGTGCTGGTGCGCTGCGAAGGCTCCTCGCCCTGGTCGGTGTACGTGCCGGCGCAGGTCAAGCTGTTCCGCCAGGTGGTGGTCACCACCCAGCCGCTCAAGCGCGACCACGTGCTGGAGCCGGGCGACATCAGCCTGATGGAGCGCGACATCGGCCTGCTCAGCCAGGGCTACCTGACCGACCCGCAGCAGGCCGTGGGGCAGAAGCTCAAGCGACCGGCGGTCAGCGACCAGATCCTCGCCCCGGTCTTCCTCGAACAGGCCGCGGCGGTGCGCAAGGGCGACCAGGTGGTGATCCGCGCGCAGACCGGCGCGGTCAACGTGGTGATGCCCGGCGAGGCCATGGCCGACGGGGTGCCCGGCGAGCAGATTCGCGTGCGCAACCTGCGTTCGCAGCGCATCATCAGGGCCCGGGTGGTGGAACCAGGCGCGGTGCAGGTCACGCTCTAGCGGCGGAAGTCTGGCGCTTGCGCGCCAGCCTTCACTAAACTGTGCGAAGGCGCACGAAAAACCGCCCTAAAGTTTTACGGATGTCAGCCGAAACCTACAGGCAAGCGTCCTAAACCCGCAGAGGTTCACTACCATGGTCATCGACTTCAACCGGCTGAACAATGCCAGCGCGCCGGTCTCCACCGGCAGCACCGGCAAGCCCCAGGCCGGCCGCAGCGAAGCCGCCGGCAGCGAAAGCGCCGGCAGCGCGTCGGCCGCTGGCAGCGGTGAGTCCGTGCAACTGAGCAGCACCGCCCAGCAATTGCAGAAAGCCAGCGACCAGCTGAAAGACCAACCCGTCGTCGACTCGGAAAAGGTCGCGCGGCTGAAGCAGGCCATCGCCGATGGCAGCTACCAGGTCGACAGCCAGAAAGTCGCCGGCAAACTGCTCGACTTCGAATCCCAGCGCTGAGCGCGGGGTTCCCCAAGGACGCCCTGAACGCCGAGCCGTCATGCCAAACGCCAGCCTGCTCCACCTGATCACCGAGGATATCGGCGCCGCCGAGGCTCTTCTGCAGCTGATCGAGGACGAATTCCACGCCCTCGACGCGCGTGACCTGGAGCGCCTGCAGGGCCTGCTCGACAGCAAGCTGCCGCTGCTCCAGCAGTTGGAGCGCAATGGCCGCCAGCGCAGCGAGACGCTGCGCCAGGCCGGCGTCAGCAGCGACCGCGCCGGCCTCGCCGCGCTGGCCGCGCAGGGCAAGGTGGAGCCGGGCACCGTGGAACTCAGCGAGCGCCTGGCGGCGCTGCTGGAACAGTGCCAGCAGGCCAACCTGCGCAACGGCCGCATCATCCGCAACAACCAGCACGCCACCGGTCGCCTGCTGGACATCCTCCGCGGCCAGGACACCCCCAGTCTCTACGACCGCCGCGGCGGCGCGACCCAGGGCAGCCGCCAGCGTCCCCTCAGCCAGGCCTGAACCCTGGCGCCCGGCAGGGCGATGCGGCAGAATGCCATCGCCTTGCAAAAGAAAATTCCCACAATAAATACATCTGGAGATCGTAGGACAGTGGCAAGCCCGTTCGCCGAGGAAAATGGCCCGCAACCGCCGAAAACGCTCAAGGCGGCCGTGGAGATCCAGGCCAACCTGCGAATCCTGATGGATAGCCATGACCCGCTGGTGATCAGCTTCGCCGAGCGCAACCAGCGCTTCCAGAGCTTCGTCGTCGCGGTGGACCGCGAACGCAACCGGGTAGCCCTGGACGAACTGATCCCCAACGACGGCGAGCGCTTCCTGCAAAACGGCGAAAACTTCCGCATCGAGGCCTTCCACGAAGGCGTGCGGATCGCCTGGGAATGCCAGCAGGCCGCGCAGTTCAGCGAACTCGACGGCGCCCGCTGCTACTGGCTGCCGATGCCCGCCGAGATGCTCTACCACCAGCGCCGCAACGCCTACCGCGCTGCCCTCAAGCAGACCCAGCCGGTCGCCGTGGAACTGGCCGGCGACAAGCTCAAGGCCGCGCTGAGCGGCAACCTGCTGGACATCTCCGCCACCGGCTGCAAAGTGCGCTTCGCCGGCGACGTGCACGAGCGCCTGCAACCCGGCCAGCTCTACGAGCGCTTCACCGCCCGCCTGCCGTTCGGCGCCATCACCCTGGAAGTGGAACTGCGCCACGTGCACTTCGACGAGAAGGTCAACGCCAGCTTCGCCGGCCTGCGCTTCAACCGCCTGAGCGGCCTGGAGCAGCGCCACATCGAGCGCTTCGTCTACCAGCTGCAGCGCGAAGCGCGGCGCTTCGAGAAGGACGAACTGTTCTAGCGCCCGCCCTTCCCCGCCCTACCCCGGCCGACTTTCCTCTTCCGCCTCGGGCACGCCGGCTGTCTCGGGCGCCGCAGGCGCTGGCGCCGGGGTGGTCTTCATCTGTTCTTCCACCGTTTCGTCGGCCACCCGCGGGTCGAGCGCCGCCGACAGCGGCGAGCTGGCCAGGCTGTCCGGCGTGGGCACGTGCTTCACCGGCGCCTCGTCGACACGGTGCAGGCCGCTGACCTTCTCCGGGCGCACGCGCCAGATGACGATCAGCGCGCAGGCCGCGGCGAAGGCATAGAGCATGTTCGGGCCGAACGCCCGCATCAGCGCGCCGGTCGCCAGCGGGCCGATGCAGGCGCCGACGCCGAAGGTGACCAGCAGCATGGCGGTCAGCGACACGCGCCGCTCGCCCTCGACGTGGTCGTTGGAGAAAGCCACCGCCAGCGGGTAGAGGGTGAACTGCACCAGGCAGACCATGAAGCCCATCGGCACCATGGCCTCCATCGGCAGCGACGGCAGCACCGCCAACGGCAAGGCGAACACCAGCAGCAGGATGCCGGCGTTGCGGATCAGCAGCGCGCGGTCGTAGCGGTCCGACAGCCAGCCCAGCGGCCACTGCACCAGCAGGCCGGCGAAGATGCACACGCCCATGAACACGCCGATCTGCTCGACGCTCAGGCCCTGCTCGGTGGCGTACAGCGGCGCCAGGCCGTAGAAGGAGCCGATCACCAGCCCGGAGACCAGCACCGTGGTCAGCGACTGCGGCACCCGCTGGATGAAGAAGCGCGGCTCCAGCGGCGCCGGGCGCAGCGGCGCGGGGTGGACCTTGTGGGTGATGGACACCGGGATCAGCGACAGGGCGAAGGCCAGCGCGATCATCATCGGCAGGTCCGGGCCCAGCCCCGGGTGCGCCACCAGGATCAGTTGGCCGGCCACCAGGCCCAGGTAGGAAGCCACCATGTAGCCGGCGAACACCGCGCCGCGCTGGCGTGCCTCGGCCTGCTCGTTGAGCCAGCTCTCGATGACCATGTACTGGCACATCATGCCCAGGCCGATGAGCGTGCGCAGCAGCAGCCAGATCGCCGGCCAGTTGGTCAGGCCGATGCCCAGGACCGCCGCCACCACCAGGCCGCCGCAGGCGACATAGGCGCGGATGTGGCCGACGCGGGCGATCAGCCGGTGGCCGATCTTGCCGCCGAGCACCAGGCCCAGGTAGTAGGCCGCCATCATGGCGCCGATCCACAGGCCGTCGACCTTCTCGGCGGCCAGGCGCAGGCCCAGGTAGGTGCTCAGCAGGCCGGAGCCGGTGAGCAGGGTGAGGGTGGCGAAGTAAAGCGCACGGAAGGCAGTGAAAATCCGCATCGGACCTCCGGTCCAAGACGGGCGGCAGGACGCCGCCGTACTACACGAAGCACGCCCGCGCGAAGGCGGGCGTTCGCTACCAGCCTAGAGCCTGCCGCAGGGCGCGTCGAGCCCTTTGACGGGTACACAAAGGAAGGTGTCGTCCACGGCAAAGCCGGCGGTCGGAACCCGCCGTGGCGGGCTCCGCTCGGCCTCAGGCCTGGGCGGCCAGCACCCGGCGTTCCCAGGGGGTGATTTCGTCGAAGAAGCTGGTCAGTTCCAGCTCCTTGCTGGCCACGTAGCCGTCGACGAATTCGGCGCCGAACATCCGCCGCGCCAGCTCGCTGCGCTTCAGGCGGCGCAAGGCGTCGTACATGGTGCAGGGCAGCAGCAGTTCGTCCGGCACCTCGAACTCGCCCTGGATGGCTGCGCTGGGCTCCAGCTCGTTGTCGATGCCATGCAGGCCGGCAGCCAGGCTGGCGGCGATGGCCAGGTAGGGGTTGGCGTCGGCGCCTGCCAGGCGGTTCTCCACCCGCCGCGCCACCGGCGGGCTGGCCGGGATACGCAGGCCGGCGGCGCGGTTGTCGTGGGACCAGCAGGCGTTGTTCGGCGAGGCGTAGGGGTGGCACAGGCGCTGGAACGAGTTGACGTTGGGCGCGAACAGCAGGGTGAAGTCGGCCAGGCAGGCCTGCAGGCCACCGATGAAATGACGGAAGGCCGGCGTGGCCTCGCCCTCGGCGTCGCTGAAGATGTTGCGGCCCTCGCCGTCTACCACGCTCTGGTGGATGTGCATGGAGCTGCCCGGGGTGTGCGCCAGCGGCTTGGCCATGCACACGACGAGCAGGCCGTGCTTGAGCGCCACTTCCTTGAGCAGGTGCTTGAACAGGAAGGTCTGGTCGGCCAGCAGCACCGGGTCGCCGTGCAGGAAGTTGATCTCGAACTGGCTGGTGCCCATCTCGTGCATGAAGGTGTCGCGCTCCAGCCCCACCGCGGCCATGCAGCGGTAGACGTCCTCGAAGAACGGACGCAGGCCGTTGTTGGACGACACGCTGAACGCCGAATGGCCCATCTCGCGGCGGCCGTCCAGGCCCAGCGGCGGCTGGAACGGCTGTTGCGGGTCCGGGTTGGGGGCGAAGACGAAGAATTCCAGCTCGGTGGCCACCACCGGTTGCCAGCCATGTTCGGCATAGAGCGCCACCACCTGCTTGAGCAGGCCGCGGCTGGACAGGCCGGAGGGCTGGCCGTCCAGCTCCACCGCGTCGCAGATGGCCAGGGCGCGCGGAGTGTCGCTCCAGGGCAGGCGGTGGACCTGGGTGGGCTCGGCGACCAGGGCCAGGTCGCCGTCGTCGCTGCCGTAGAAGCGCGCCGGCGGGTAGCCGCCCATGATGCACTGCAGCAGCACGCCGCGGGCCAGCTGCAGGCGCCGCCCGGAAAGGAAGCCCTCGCCGGTCATCACCTTGCCGCGCGGCACCCCGTTGAGGTCGGGGGTGACGCATTCGATCTCTTCGACTCCAGCCAGGCGCTCGGCGAGCGGGCTGCGTCCTTCGCTAGTCATGACTTCTTATCCTTGTAGTACGGCCGCACACAGGCTGTGCGACCTGTACAAAATACGCACCGGTCGTTCGATATTTCAAGCAGGCAAAAGGGATGTTTTTTGTTCGCGAGCAAGCTCGCTCCTACGAAGAGCACGGCCCCACTCTGTAGGAGCGCGCTTGCTCGCGAACCGCCGCTGGTTTCCCGCGTTCGCGGGACGCTGCTCCATCGCGAACAGTGGAGGCGATGGGTATCGCTTCGCTCAACCCATCCTACGGGGCTGCGCCGCCCGCGCCATTCCCATGTAGGAGCGCGCCCTGCGCGCGATATCGCGGGCAGGGCCCGCTCCTACGGGTACGCCACACACCGCGCCCATGAACGAAAACGCCGCCCCGAGGGGCGGCGCTGCGAACCTGGCTATCCGTCAGAACAGCTTGGTGAACAGCCAGTACAGCGAGGCGGACAGCACGATGGCCGCCGGCAGCGTCAGCACCCAGGCCATCAGCAGGTTGCGGATGGTGCGCATCTGCAGACCCGAGCCGTTGGCCGCCATGGTCCCGGCCACGCCGGAGGACAGCACGTGGGTGGTGGACACCGGCAGGCCGTACATGTCCGCCGCGCCTATGGTGAGCATCGCCACCACCTCGGCCGAGGCGCCCTGGGCGTAGGTCAGGTGGCTCTTGCCGATCTTCTCGCCGACGGTCACCACGATGCGCTTCCAACCGACCATGGTGCCCAGGCCGAGGGCGATGGCCACGGCGATCTTCACCCACAGTGGGATGAAGCGGGTGGCGTCGTCGATCTTGCCCTTGAAGGCCATCAGCCGCGCCTGGGTATCAGCGTCGAAGTCGCCGGCCTTGTCCTTGTCCAGCACGCGGATGGTCTCGGAGGCCAGGTACATGTCGTTGCGCACGTTGGCCATGGCCTCGGCGGGCACCTTGGCCAGGCTGCCGTAGCTCTTCACCTCGGCGCCGATGCTGCCGGTCAGCGCGGCCAGCGAGGGCACCACGGCCGGTTTCACTTCATGGGTGCGGATGTACTCCGAGAGCACCGGGCGCGGATCGGCCGGCGCCGTGCCCTGGGCGCTACGTTGCAGGCCCTGCTGGGTGGCTTCGGCGAGGACCACGAAGGCGGTGGTCTGGTCGGCCGGGATGGTGCGGTTCAGCGCATAGGCCATGGGCACGGTGCCGATCAGGATCAGCATGATCAGGCCCATGCCCTTCTGCCCGTCGTTGGAGCCGTGGGCGAAGGACACCCCGGTGCAGGTCAGCACCAGCAGGCCGCGGATCCACCACGGCGGCGGCGCCTTGGCCTTGGGTGCCTTGTACAGCGCGCGGTTCTTCACCAGCAGGCGCAGGGCCAGCAGCAACAGCGCCGAGCAGGCGAAGCCGATCAGCGGCGAGAGCAGCAGCGAGTAGCCGACCTTGGTCGCCTGCGCCCAATCCACGCCGCTGGTGCCGTCGCGGCCGTGCATCAGCGCGTTGGCCACGCCGACGCCGATGATCGAGCCGATCAGGGTGTGCGAGGACGATGCCGGCAGGCCCAGCCACCAGGTGCCGAGGTTCCACAGGATGGCGGCGATCAGCAGGGCGAAGACCATGGCGAAGCCGGCCGAGGAGCCGACCTGCAGGATCAGCTCCACCGGTAGCAGGGCGATGATGCCGAAGGCCACCGCGCCGCTGGAGAGCAGCACGCCGAGGAAGTTGAAGCAGCCGGACCAGACCACCGCGAAGTGCGGCGGCAGCGAATGGGTATAGATGACGGTGGCCACGGCGTTGGCGGTGTCGTGGAAACCGTTGACGAACTCGAACCCCAGGGCGATCAGCAGCGCCACGCCGAGCAGCAGGAAAGGCGTCCAGGTGGTGACCGCGCTGGCCACCTCGTCGACGTCGTGGACCAGGCTCCAGGCGGAGAACAGCAGGCCGACGGCCAGCAATGCATAGAACGCCAGGGCGGTGAGGCGGCCGGGCTTGCTGTCCAGGTGCGGACGGCCTTCGAGAACGGCGGCGCCGTCCCTGGCCAGGGTTTCGCTAGTCATGCGGGAATCCGGTTGCGGGGGATGACCGCGCCAGCATGACGGGCAAGTGTGACAATTTATGTCTTGGAGGCCGAGAACATCCCTGGCGTAGGGCGTATAACCGTTCGCGGTTATACGCCGCCTCACCCTCCTCTCCGCCCCTGCCCCGGTCGAACCGGGGAAATGCGTGACCTGCGCCAAGCTCGACACCGAGCGGGCCGGCGACCAAGGTCAAACGGCGGATAACGCCAGAGGCGTTATACGCCCTACGCGAAGGCCGAACCTGGCGTAGGGCGTATAACCGTTCGCGGTTATACGCCGCCTCACCTTCCTCTCCGACCCTGTCCCGGCCGAACCGGGGAAATGCGTGACCTGCGCCAAGCTCGACAGCGAGCGGCTGGCGGGCGAGGTCAAACGGCGGATAACGTGGAACGTTATCCGCCCTACGCCTGGTCTGGACTCAATAATGCTCCGGCACCACCATTTCTCCCGGCGTGGGAATGCGCACGTAGTCGGCATGGCGCTGGCGCATCGGCAACTCGACGTGCAGGTGCGCCACTTCCTCGTAGGGCACCTGGCCGAGCAGGTGGTGGATGCAGTTCAGCCGCGCGCGCTTCTTGTCGTCGGCCTGCACCACCCACCAGGGCGCCTCGGCGATGTGGGTGCGTTCGAGCATGATCTCCTTGGCCTTGGTGTAGGCCTCCCAGCGGCGCCGCGATTCCAGGTCCATGGGGCTGAGCTTCCACTGCTTGAGCGGGTCGTGGATGCGGCTCAGGAAGCGCATGTGCTGCTCCTCGTCGGTGATCGAGAACCAGTACTTGACCAACTGGATGCCCGAGCGCGCCAGCATGCGCTCGAATTCCGGCACGCTGCGGAAGAACTCTTCGTACTGCTCGTCGTTGCAGAAACCCATCACCCGCTCGACGCCGGCGCGGTTGTACCAGCTGCGGTCGAACAGCACGATCTCCCCCGCCGCCGGCAGGTGTGAGACGTAGCGCTGGAAGTACCACTGGGTGCGCTCGCGGTCGTTCGGCGCCGGCAGCGCCGCGACACGGCACACGCGCGGGTTGAGGCGCTGGGTGATGCGCTTGATCACCCCGCCCTTGCCCGCCGCGTCGCGGCCTTCGAAGAGGATCACCAGCTTGTGCCCGGTCTTGACCACCCAGCTCTGCAGCTTCACCAGCTCGCCCTGCAGGCGGAACAGCTCGCTGAAGTAGCGGCGGCGGGCGATCTTCTCCTCGTCGCCGTCGGGGATGTGGTCGTCGAACAGCTCGTCGAGGTTGCGCACGTCCTCCAGCAGTTCCAGCTCCAGTTCCTCGTCGCTGTGGTCGAGAAGCTCGCGGTGGATGCGGCGGATCAGGTTATCGTTGCTCAGTGGCATGGCCGGGACCTCGCTGGCGGGATGCGTGTCGCGCCAGCCTAGGCCGCGCCGGTGTCAGCCGCGTGACAGTTCAGGCGTCGTTGCGCTTGCGGAAGGCCCAGCGCCAGGCCAGCAGGGTGAAGCTGGCCACCAGCATCACCAGCAGCCAGAAGCCGTGGGGGTTCTCCGCCAGGGGAATGCCGCCGACGTTCATGCCGAAGAAGCCGGCGACTATGTTGATCGGCAGCGCCAGCACCGTGACCACCGTCAGGGTGAACAGAGTGCGGTTGCTCTGTTCGTTGAGCTGCGCGGCGATCTCTTCCTGCAGCAGCTTGATGCGCTCGCCCAGGGAGGTGAGGTCGCTGATCACCAGGGAGAATTCCTCGGTGGCCTCGCGCAGATCGCGCACGTCGGCCTCCTGCAGCCATTCCGGCGGGCGGTTGAGCAGCCGCAGCAGCGAGCCCGGCTCCAGCGCCAGCAGGCGCTGCAGGCGCACCAGCACGCGGCGCATGGCGCCCAGGTCGGCGCGGTTGTCGGAGAGGTTCTGCGACAGCAGGCGGTCCTCGATGCGGTCCACGCCCACGGTGGTCTCGCGGACGATCTGGGTGAGGATGTCGCCCTGGTCGCGCAGCAGGTGCACCAGCAGCTCCAGCGGCGAGCGGAAGCACTCGCCGTGCTTGACCGAGGAGCGCAGGCGGTCCACCGAGCGCAGCGGCTGCATGCGGGCGGTCACCAGCAGGCGGCGGCGCGCGCAGACCCACAGGGTGGCCACGTCCGAGGAGACGCTGCCGAAGTTGAACACCACGTCGTTGACCACTGCCAGCAGCGCCGCGTCGACGTGCTCGATGCGCGTGGAGCGCGAGCCCTCGCGCAGGGTCTCGAAGAAGGTTTCGGGCAGCTCCAGGTGGCTCTTCATCCAGCGCTCGCAGGCGGCGTGGGCGAGGTTCAGGTGCAGCCAGACGAAGTCCTCGCCCTCCCCCGGCGCCTCCAGCCAGCGCAGCGCGGCGCTGGAATCCAGCTCCTGGCCGCGCTGCCCGGGGTGGAAGCGGAAGCCGTAGAGCAGCCCGAACAGGTCGGAATCCCAGGGGGCCTGGGTGAAACGTTGGTTCATGCGCGCTCGCTGAATGTGGCATCGCCCTGGGCCGGGCCGGCGACCTTCCTGCTTAGCAGGCCGGCATGACGTTCCGGTGACAAGACGATGACGAATGCTTCAGCCGAACAGCCCGGCGATGGTCCGCTCGCCCAGCGCCGGCCCCACGCTCATGCCCACGCCGGTGTGCATCAGCACTGCGCTGATGCCCGCCTCCACCTGCAACACCGAGAACGGCGCCGGGCCACGCGCGCCGTACACGCCCTGCCAGCGCTCGACCACCTCGACGCGCATGCCCAGGGTGTCCTCGGCCAGGTCGAGCATCAGGCGGTCCACCACTTCGGCGTTGAAGGGCGCGGCATCGCTGCCGTAGTCGTGGGAATCGCCGATGATCAGCTCGCCGTAGGGCGTAGGGCTGATCAGCAGGTGGATGCCATGGCGCTCCAGCGCCGGCGTCTCGCGGCGGATCTGCGCGTGGATCGCCTGGGCCTGCGGCAGGTCGGCGAAGGCGCCGTAGTGCACGCAGCTCAGCCCGGTCAGCAGCGCGTGGCCCAGGCCCAGGTCGCGCTCGGGGCGGGCGCGGAGCATCTGCAGGCGGCACACCTGCGGCTTCAGCGCGGCCAGTTGCTCGGCCAGCAGGGTCTGGTAGTCGTGGCCGGAGCAGACGAGGATCTGTCCGGCCTGGAAGGTGCCGGCGGTGGTGCGCAGCAGGCCCGGCTCGATGTCGCGCACCAGGGTGGAGAAGTGGAATTCCACCTTCAGCTCGCGGCGCAGCCAGTCGATCAGCGCCGGCAGCGCCTCGCGGGAATACAGCTGCTGGTCGTCGAGGCTGTGCAGGGCCGCGCGATGCTTGCTGAAAGCGCCGTCGTAGAGCGCGTCCAAGGCCTTGCCGCGGAGCAGTTCGGCGCGGTAGCCGTGCTCCCTGGCGCGACCGGCGCAGAAGGCTTCCAGCAGGTTTTCCTCGGCCTCGCTGCGGGCGAACAGCAGCGAGCCGTTGCGGCGGATGGCGAAGCCGGCGCGCTCGGCCCATTCGGCCCACAGCGGGCGGCTGGCGCGGGCCAGGTCGAGCATGACGCCCGGCGGCTGGCCGCCGACCAGGGCCTGGCCGAAGTTGCGGATGGAGGCGCCGAGCGGCGTGGCGCTGCGTTCGAAGACGCGCACGCGCAGGCCGCGGCGGGCGGCGGCATAGGCGTGGGACAGGCCGAGGATGCCGGCGCCGATGATGGCGATGTCGGTGTTTTGTTGGGACATGGGTGGATTCCTGGGATCGAAGAGCCCCTCTCCCCAACCCTCTCCCTGAAGGGAGAGGGGGCTGTTCGGTGCGTGGATCGGCATCGGAGCCCGCCTGGAACCTCAGGATGAACTCGGTGATGGCAACCAGTGCAGAGGAGGGTTCCCTCTCCCTTCAGGGAGAGGGCTAAGGAGAGGGTGCTCTCCTCTGCTTCGCGCTTACTGCTGCGCCACCTTCTCCGACTTGCCGTCATAGCGCTTGCGCCATTCGGCCAGGATGGCGTCGCGGTTCTTCGAGGCCCAGGCGAAGTCGTTCTTGATCAGGCGCTGCTCGTAGTCCGCCGGCAGTTCGGTCTGCGGCTTGGCGATGCCCGGCTGGGCGAGCACGGCGAAGTTCTCCTTGTACAGCTCCATGGCCGCGGGGCTTGCGGAGAAGTCGGCGAGTTTCTTCGCCGCATCCAGGTGCTGGGTGCCTTTGACGATGCCGGTGGCTTCGATTTCCCAGCCCAGACCTTCCTTGGGCAGCACTATGTCCAGCGGCGCGCCCTGGCGCTTGAGCTGCACGGCCGGGTACTCGAAGGAGATACCGATCGGGAACTCACCGGCGGCGGCCAGCTTGCACGGCTTGGAGCCGGAGTGGACGTACTGGCCGATGTTCTCGTGCAGGGCGTCCATGTAGGCCCAGCCCTGTTTCTCGCCGAAGGTTTGCAGCCAGGCGGAGACGTCGAGGAAGCCGGTGCCGGAGGACGCCGGGTTGGGCATGACGATCTTGCCCTTGTACTCGGGCTTGGTCAGGTCCTGCCAGCTGATGGGCTTCGACAGGCCCTGCTTCTCGGCTTCCACGCTGTTGAAGCAGATGGTCGCGGCCCACACGTCCATGCCCACCCAGGCCGGCGGGTTGGCCGGGTCGCGGTAGTTCTTGCCGATCGCCGCCAGGTCCTGGGGCGCGTACTTCTCCAGCATGTCCTGCTGGTCGAGGATGGCCAGGCTGGAGGCGGCCAGGCCCCAGACCACGTCGGCCTGCGGGCGGTCCTTCTCGGCCAGCAGCTTGGCGGTGACGATGCCGGTGGAGTCGCGCACCCACTTGATCTCGATGTCCGGGTTCTGCTTCTCGAAGGCTTCCTTGTAGGCCTTCAGTTGTTCCGGCTCCAGGGCGGTGTAGACGGTCAGTTCGGTGGCGGCGCTGGCGTTCAGGCTGAAACCGGCGAGCACGGCGGCGGCGAGGGCGAGGCGTTTGAACATGGTGCGCTCCTTCTGTTTATTGGGCCCCCGCGTTCGCGGGGGTGGCGGTCAGGTGCAACGTGGGTCGTGGGGAATCAGTGGCCGCTCCGGCGCCAGGCCTGGGACCGGCGCAGCAGGCCGCGCGAGGCCAGGGCCAGGACGATGGAAGCGGCCGCCGAGGTGAGCAGGATCAGAGTGGACATGGCGGCGGCGCCGCCGACGTTGCCGGCGTCGTCCATGTTCAGCACGGCGACGGCGGCGAGGATGCTGTCCGGGCTGTAGAGGAAGATCGCCGCCGACACCGTGGTCATCGCCGAGACGAACAGGTAGCGGACGATGTCCAGCAGCGCCGGCAGGCAAATCGGCAGCGTCACCTTCAGGTAATGGCGCCACAGCGGCATCTTCAGCGACAGCGCGGCGGCCTCGAACTCGCCGTCGAGCTGGCGCAGCGCGGTGGTGGCGGTCATCTGCGCGGTGGTCAGGTAGTGGGCGATGGTGCACACCACCAGCAGGGTCATGCTGCCGTAGAACACGTGCAGCGGGTTGCCCGGCAGGTTGAAGAAGAACACGTAGCCCAGGCCCAGGACCAAGCCCGGCACCGCCATGGGCACGAAGCAGAACATGCGCAGCAACTGGTTCAGCCAGGCCTGCTCGCGAGTCTTCTCGATCAGGTAGGCGCCGGTGAAGATCAGCGCACTGCCGAACAGCGCGGTGCAGCAGGCCAGGGTCAGGCTGTTGCGGTAGGCCAGCCAGCCGCCGCCGGCGGTTTCCTCGAAGGCGTAGTGGCGCAGCGACAACGACAGGTTGTACGGCCAGAACTTCACCAGCGAGGAATACACGGCCATGCCCAGCACGCCGAGGATCACCGCGCTGACCAGCAGCACCAGCGCCAGGTAGGCGCCGTCGCGGCGGCGCGAGGGCTTGGGCTGGTAGACCTGGGCGCGGCCGCTCATGGCGCCGCCCTGGCGCCGGCGCAGCCAGGCGTCCACCGCGAAGCTCAGCAGTGCCGGCAACAGCAGGAGCATGCCGATCTGCGCGCCGCGGCCGAACTGCTGCTGGCCGACCACTGCCTTGTAGGCTTCCAGCGCCAGCACCTGGTAGTCGCCGCCGACCACGACGGGCACGCCGAAATCGGTGATGGTCAGGGTGAACACCAGGCAGAAGGCGGCGAACACGCCCTGCCGCGAGGCCGGCCAGGTGATGCTGCGGAACGCCTTCCAGGGGCTGGCGCCCATGCTCGAGGCGGCGTCGAACAGCCGCGCGTCGGCCAGCGACAGCGCCGAAAGGAGGATCATCAGCGCGTGGGGGAAGGTGTAGATGGCCTCGCCCAGGACGATGCCCCAGAAGCCATAGATGTTGTCCGGTACCCAGCTGCGCAGCAGGCCCTGGTTGCCGAACAGGTAGATCAGCGCGATGCCCGGCAGCATCGACGGCGCCAGCAGCGGCAGCAGGGAAATGCCGCGCCACAGGCCCTTGGCCGGGATCAGCGTGCGCTGCAGGGCGTAGGCGAAGCCATAGGCCAGCGGCACCACGATGGCCGCCACGCTCAGCGAGACCTTCAGGCTATTGCCCAGCAGCCAGTGGAAGTTGGCGCTGGCCAGCAGCTCGGCCATGGCCGCCAGGCCGCCGCCCTGCCCTTCGGCGCCGCTGAAGCCGCGCCAGAAGATGGCCAGCAGCGGCAGCAGCACGGCCAGGGCCAGCAGGGCGAGCAGCAACAGCTTGCCGCCGAGGATGAACAGGCGGTCGCCGAGGTCGCCGCGGGCCTGGCCGGCGGCCAGGGTCGGGTCGAGTTTCATCACCGCGCTCATGTCAGGCGAACACCTGCAGGCTCTGCGGCGGCAGCGAGACCCAGATGTCCGCGCTGCCCAGGCGCGGCATCTGTTCCGGGGCCAGCTCGGCCAGCAGCGCGTGGCCGGGCAGCTCGTGCAGTTCGAAGCTCATGCGGCAGCGGTTGCCGAGGAAGGTGATCTCGCGGACCTGGGCGCGGAACAGGTTCTCCTGGTGCACCACCGGGTTGATGCCGATCGCCTCCGGGCGGCAGAACAGCCGTCCGCGCGTGGCGTTGGCCCGCTCGCCATGCAGGCGCAGGCTCAGGCCGCCGACCCGCGCCAGGCCGTCGGCGCCACGCTCGAAGGGCAGCCAGTTGCCCTGGCCGACGAACTCGGCGACGAAGGGCGTGGCCGGGGCGCTGTAGATGTCCTGGGCGGTGCCGTACTGCTCGACCTTGCCGTGGTTCATCACGGCGATGCGGTCGGCCATCAGCATGGCCTCGTCCTGGTTGTGGGTGACCATCAGGGTGGTGATGCCCAGGCTCTTCTGCAGCTGGCGCAGCTCGCCGCACAGGTGCTCGCGCACCCGGGCGTCCAGCGCCGACATGGGCTCGTCGAGCAGCAGCAGCGACGGCGCCGGGGCCAGCGCGCGGGCCATGGCCACGCGCTGCTGCTGGCCGCCGGAGAGCTGGCCGGGGTACTTCTTCTCGCTGCCGGCCAGGCCGACCAGCTCGAGCATCTCGCCCACGCGCTGGCGCGCTTCCTCGCGGCTGGCGCCGGTCAGGCCGTAGGCGACGTTCTGCTCGACGCTGAGGTTGGGGAACAGCGCGTAGGACTGGAACAGGATGCCGTAGTCGCGGGCCTGGGGCGGCAGGCGCGAGACGTCGCGCTCACCGATATGGATGATGCCGCCGTCCTGGCGCTCCAGCCCGGCGATGCAGCGCAGCAGCGTGGTCTTGCCGCAGCCGGAGGGGCCGAGCAGGCAGACCAGCTCGCCGCCCTCGATATCCAGCGAAACGCCGTCGAGGGCGGCGAAGTGGCCGAAGCGCTTGTGCATGTCGCGCACCCGCAGCGGGGTGCCGGTGGGGAGGGAATCGTGCATGGCGGAACCTCTTGCAGCTGGCCCGCGGCGACAGACCGCGGGGCTCGATGGAGGGCCATGCTAGGGAAGGAATGCGAAGGCTCTGTTGCGATGGGTGCAACTGCGCCGATAGAGGTATAGGCAGATTTGCGATGGCGAAAGGCTTTTTGCAGGAGCGGGCCCTGCCCGCGATTCGCACGCAGGGCGCGCTCCTACAGGGGAACGGAGCGGGTGGCGCAGCGTAGGAGCGGATCTCATCCGCGAATCGCGCCGGAACGTCCGGCTATCGCGGACAAGGTCCGCTCCTACGGTACGGGCAGGCCCGGCTTCCTACGAAAAACCCCAGGCAATTGCAGTTACGCGGCGGGCGCGGTTTCCCGTGCCAGGGCCAGGAAGGCGCTGGTCAGGCGCGCCTGGCGGCGTTCCTTCAGGCAGAACAGGTATTCGTCGATCAGCGGCGCGCCCTGCAGCTCCAGCACGCGCAGCTCGGGGTTATCCGGCACTTCCTGGCGCGAGATGATGCTCACCCCGAGGTTGCGGATCACCGCCTCGCGGATCGACTCGCGGCTGCCGATCTCCAGCATCGAGGCCGGCGTCACCGCGGACTCGCGCAGCAGCTTCTCGGTCAGCTCGCGGGTGGTGGAACCGGCCTCGCGCATCAGCAGGCAATGGTTGCGCAGCTCACCCAGGGCCACCGAGCGCTGCGCCGCCAGCGGGTGGCTGCGGTGCACCGCCAGCACCAGCGGGTCGCGGCCGAGCACCAGGTGGATCAGCCGCGCGTCCTCCACCGGCTGCGACGAGGCCGCCAGGTCCACCCGGCATTCGTAGAGGGCCTCCAGCACCTGCTGCGAATTGCCGATCTCCACCGATACCTCGATCTGCGGGTAACGCTCGCGGAAGGCCTTGATCAGCCCCAGCACGTAGTAGGGCGAGGTGGCGCCGATGCGCAGGCTGCCCTGCATCTGCCCGCAATTGCGCAGGAAGAACTCGATATCCGACTCCTGCTGCAGCAGCGCCTGGACCATGGGCAGCAGGCGCGCGCCTTCGTCGGTGAGGGTCAGGCGGCGGCCGCCGCGGTAGAACAGCTCCACGGCGTACTGGCCTTCCAGGCTGCGGATCTGCGTGGTCACCGTCGGCTGGCTGAGGCCGAGCTTCTTCGCCGCCTGGGTGATGCTGCCCAGGCGCGCCACCATATAGAAGGCCTTGAGTTCGGCGCTCAGCATCGCTCGGACCGCTCAGGGAAATGGCTCATCGCTTCTCCGTCATCGCCAGACGTCTGGATTCGACTATCGGGTATCGGTGCCAGGCGCGCTACGAATCCAGGCGCAATGGCAAGAAACCGGGGGCAATGAGGAAACGGCGGGAAGGATGGCGTCCCCAACTGGATTCGAACCAGTATCTAGCCCTTAGGAGGGGCTTATTCTATCCCTTGAACTATGGGGACACGCCTGGGCCCGCGGCGGCTGCCGGGACCGGGTGGGCATGTTAACCAGCGTCGGCGCATTTGTCATGCCACGGCGCGGATTTCGCACCTGCCGAGAAGGCCCGCCTGAACGAACAGCGGCGTCAGCCTGGCGTTGCCGCTGCGCTGACCCCGGCGTCGTCCAGCAAGGCCAGCAGGCCGCCCACGCTGGTCTCCAGGCTGGCGGAGTTGTCCAGCACCCGCAACGGCGGCGCCAGGCCCTCGGCGAAGGCGGCATTGCGCGCCAGGCGCGCCTCGATCTCCGCCAGGGTTTCCCGGCCGCGGGCGACCAGGCGCTGGCGCAGCACCTCGGGGGCGACCTGCAACAGCACCGCGAGCAGGCCGGGATAGCGTCGTCGCGCTTCCTCCAGATAGCCGCGCGAGCCGTTGACCAGCACGACGCGCCCCTGGGCCAGCCAGTGGTCGATCTGCCGCGGGATGCCGTAGCACAGGCCGTTGGCCCGCCAGCTCATGGCGAAGGCGCCCTCGCGCTCCAGGCGCTCGAAGGCTTCGGGGGTCACCGCTTCGGCATCCTCGCCGCGGGCCTCGGCGGAACGGGTGATCACCCGCCGCACGACGTGCCCGCCCCGCTCGGCCAGCGGCGCCGCCGCAGCCTGGAGCAGGCTGTCCTTGCCCGAGCCCGAAGGCCCCATCAGATAGATCAACTTGCCGCTCATGCTCATCTCTGCACCGCGCCTCCCGGGGCGCGGACGCCGCGTATGATACCCGCCCGCCGGCGCCGCGGAAGCGGGAAAATGGCCGGCCCGGCGCTGCATGGCGAGCCAGGTTGTGACATCATCCGCGCCCCTCGTGAACCATTGCCCGTGCGGGTGGTCGGATGATGGCGCAATGGCGGCCGGGACCTGGGACTTGAGCTAATCTGAGCGAATGGAGCCCATGGGCCGCGCCACCCATCGAAAGAAAGATATGCAGATAGCCTCGCATTTCGGACGATTGGTGCTGGCATTTAGCCTTCATGCGACGCAAAATACGTCGCAGAATTGACGTCAAGTAATTGGTCGGCCACCTGATTACTGCCCTTGCGCTGAACGGCCAACGGATTTCGCTGTCATAGGGACTCGAACACAGACCCCTTGGCACCGTTTCCCTGACTTACAGGTTTAATGTATGCGCCCATTGAAACAGGCAACCCCAAGCTACTCCAGTCGCACCGCCGACAAGTTCGTCGTCCGTCTGCCCGAAGGCATGCGTGAGCGTATCGCCGAGGTCGCCCGCAATCACCATCGCAGCATGAACTCGGAAATCATCGCCCGCCTGGAGCAGAGCCTGCTGCAAGAGGGCGCCCTGCAGGACAACCTCGGCATCCGCCTGGACAGCCCCGAGCTGAGCCTGCACGAGCGTGAGCTGCTGCAACGCTTCCGCCAGCTGACCCACCGCCAGCAGAATGCGCTGATCGCCCTGATCGCCCACGATGCGGAAATGGCCAGCAACGCCTGAGCCCAACTGCACCGAAGAAGCGCTGTTCGCTTAAAGAGAAATGCCGTTTCTCCCATGGGGGAAACGGCATTTTTCATTCCAGCGGGCCATGCCCCGTCCGGCGTGGCCGGTGAATCCAATCGCGGACAAAGTCCGCTCCTACGCCCGTGCCCTCCCTGAACCTTAGGCTTGCGCCGAGGTGCTCTTCGTAGGATGGGTTGAGCTTGCGAAACCCATCGCCCCCTGATGATGGGTATCGCTTCGCTCAACGCCATCCTACGAAAAGTCGTGCTTCCCGGAACCGTAGGAGCGGACTCTGTCCGCGATCCGGCGCTCAGGAGGTCCTGCGATACGGATGTAGCGAGAGCCCCGATTTCCTGCCCGCAAAGCCCCGCCCCTGAAATGCAAAAACCGCCCGAAGGCGGTTTCTCGCGGCCACTGTGAGCCTACATCAGGAACAACGTGGCCAGGCCCAGGAAGATGAAGAACCCACCGCTGTCGGTCATGGCGGTGATCATCACACTGGAGCCCATCGCCGGGTCGCGCCCCAGGCGCAGCAGGGTCATCGGAATCAGCACCCCCGCCAGCGCAGCCAACAGCAGGTTGAGGGTCATGGCCGCGGTCATCACCACGCCCAGCTCCCAGTTGCCGTACAGGTAGAAGGCCACCACGCCTATCACCCCGCCCCAGACCAGGCCGTTGACCAGCGCCACGCCCAGCTCCTTGCGCAGCAGGCGCGTGGCGTTGCTGGTCTGGATCTGGTCCAGGGCGATGGCGCGGACGATCATGGTGATGGTCTGGTTGCCCGAGTTGCCGCCGATGCCGGCGACGATGGGCATCAGCGCGGCCAGCGCCACCAGCTTCTCGATGGAGCCTTCGAACAGGCCGATCACCCGCGAGGCGACGAAGGCGGTGATCAGGTTGGTGGCCAGCCAGGTCCAGCGGTTGCGCACCGACTTCCACACCGAGGCGAAGATGTCTTCCTCCTCGCGCAGACCGGCCATGTTCAGCACTTCGGTCTCGCTCTCCTCGCGGATGAGGTCGACCATCTCGTCGATGGTCAGGCGGCCGATCAGCTTGCCGTTCTTGTCCACCACCGGGGCGGAGATCAGGTCGTAGCGCTCGAACGCCTGGGCGGCGTCGTAGCCGTCCTCGTCGGGCTGGAAGGTCACCGGGTCGGTGGCCATGACCTCGGCCACCTGCTTGTCCGGGTCGTTGACCAGCAGGCGCTTGATCGGCAGCACGCCCTTGAGCAGGCCGTCGTAGTCGACCACGAACAGCTTGTCGGTATGCCCCGGCAGCTCCTTCAGGCGGCGCAGATAGCGCAGCACCACTTCCAGGCTGACGTCGTCGCGGATGGTGACCATCTCGAAGTCCATCAGCGCGCCGACTTCGTCTTCCTCGTAGGACAACGCCGAGCGCACGCGCTCGCGCTGCTGCGCATCGAGGGTTTCCATCAGCTCGTGGACGACGTCGCGCGGCAGTTCCGGCGCCAGGTCGGCGAGTTCGTCGGCGTCCATCTCCTTGGCCGCGGCGAGGATCTCGTGATCGTCCATGTCGGCGATCAGCGTCTCGCGGACGGCGTCGGATACTTCCAGGAGGATGTCGCCGTCGCGCTCGGCCTTGACCAGCTGCCAGACCGTCAGGCGGTCGCTCAGCGGCAGCGATTCGAGGATGTGGGCGATGTCGGCGGGGTGCAGGTCATCGAGCTTGCGCTGCAGCTCGGCGAGGTTCTGCCGGTGTACCAGGTTCTCGACGAGATCCTGGTGCTGGCCTTCCTGGCGGTGCGCCAGGTCTTCGACCAGCTTGTGCTTGTTCAGCAGCTCGACCACCTGGTTCAGGCGGTCCTGCAGGCTTTCCTGCGGCTTCTTGGCTTCTACTTCGGTCATAGCACGCTCCACCCCCAGCGGCGGAGCGCGCACGGGGGCTTAAAACATCAGGTCGTGTTGAGGCAATCGGGGTTCTGGGTAACTACTGGGTAAGTCCATGGTGGTGTGCCCACGCGCCCATATCGGGCAGATAGGAGAAATGATAACACTCCGGAGCCTGTTCAGCGTTACAAAATAGCGGCTAGAACAATCGCTTGCGGCACAAAGTTGAGGGTGACTTCACTCGCTATCACAGACGCCGGAAAAAGCTGTCGAGACACCCGGAAATTTCGCGAAGGCCAGGCGGGATAGGCTGCATGCAACCCTGTCACGGAGGATCGGAGATGCGCCTGTCGCCCCTGTACTGCCTGCTCCCGCTGCTCGCCCTCATGCCAATGGACCGCCCCGCCGCCACGCCGTTCCGCTGCGAGACCGCCGATGGCCATGTCAGCTTCCACCAGCATGGCTGCCCGCCGGGCCAGGCGCAAAGCCGGCAGCGGGCGCACAACCCGACGCCGGGCAGCGGCAGGCCGGTGCCCCTAGCCCACCCTCCCCACGAGAGCCGGCGCGCGCCATCCGACAACCCGCTGGTGGTGGTTGGCGAGCGCGAGGATGGCTGCGGCAACCGCCTCGACGAGCGCGAAAGGCGCACCGCGATCCTGCAGAAGCGCATCCGCACCGGCATGACCCGCACGGACGTGGAAAGCGCCTTCGGCCGCCCGGACCGGATCAGCCAGTTGGATGACCGGCAGCGCTACCACTACGACGCCAGGCCCGGCCAGGGCCGGCGCACGGTGACCTTCGACGAGTTCGGCTGCGTGCAGGGCAAGGCCACACGCAAGCGGCGCTGAGCCCGGCCCGACGCGAAAAAACGCGGGGCAAAGAAAAAGGGCCTGCATTTCTGCAGGCCCTTTCGGTGTATGGCGCACTCAGGAGGATTCGAACCTCCGACCGCTCGGTTCGTAGCCGAGTACTCTATCCAGCTGAGCTATGAGTGCGCTGGTTGGTGCAGTTTAGCCAGGTTCACCAACTGGTGCAGCTTCTGGGGCCGAGGCCTTTCGTCGCTGCTGGCGTCCGCTTGCGCGTACCGCCTGTGTAGTGGCGCACTCAGGAGGATTCGAACCTCCGACCGCTCGGTTCGTAGCCGAGTACTCTATCCAGCTGAGCTATGAGTGCGCTGATGGGGCGCAGATTCTAGTTCGAAAATTCAGACGTGTCAAACAGATTTTTCAATCTTTTCAGTAGCTTAGCTACCTGACTCGTCATTCGCACCAGAACGTGCAAATGGCGGAGAGGGGGGGATTCGAACCCCCGACACCCTTTTGAGGTGTACTCCCTTAGCAGGGGAGCGCCTTCGGCCACTCGGCCACCTCTCCGCAACACGGGGCGCATGATATCCATGTTTTCCCCGTTTGCAAAGAATTTTTTATAGAAAAATTAATGGTTTGGTTCTTGGTCTTTCTCTTTCTGGATGCGCTGGTAGATCTCTTCGCGGTGAACAGCGACTTCCTTCGGCGCGTTCACGCCAATGCGCACCTGATTTCCCTTGACGCCCAGCACGGTCACAGTGACGTCATCACCAACCATCAGGGTCTCTCCGACCCGGCGAGTCAGAATCAGCATTCCTTTCTCCTTTCGTGTTTCGGATAAGCAGTCTGCAAAAAAAGAAATGGCGGCAGAGCCACTGAATATCAAGTGTGTGCTCCTTCACCCAAGTATTGACCAGTCCGCGCGGAATGAAAGTTCCGGTGGCCCGGTCAAAAACGACAAAAGGCGCGGGATGAGCCGCGCCTTTTGCATGATGCCCTCTTACTCGCCCTGGCGGGCCGGGGCATCCAGCTCGAAGGCGGTGTGCAACGCACGTACCGCGAGCTCCAGGTATTTCTCCTCGATGACCACGGACACCTTGATTTCCGAGGTGGAGATCATCTGGATGTTGATGCTCTCCTTCGCCAGCGCCTCGAACATGCGGCTGGCGACGCCGGCGTGGGAACGCATGCCGACGCCGACGATGGAGACCTTGGCGATGTTGGTGTCGCCGGTGGCCTCGCGCGCGCCGATGTTGGCGGCGGTCTGCTTGAGGATTTCCAGGGCCGCGAGGTAGTCGTTGCGGTGCACGGTGAAGGTGAAGTCGGTGGTGTTATCGTGCGAGACGTTCTGCACGATCATGTCGACTTCGATGTTCGCGGCACTGATCGGCCCGAGAATCTTGAAGGCCACTCCGGGGGTATCCGGTACGCCACGGATGGTCAGCTTGGCTTCGTCGCGGTTGAAGGCGATGCCGGAGATGATCGGCTGTTCCATGGATTCCTCTTCATCAAGGGTAATGAGGGTGCCCGGACCCTCCTGGAAGCTGTGCAGCACGCGCAGCGGAACATTGTACTTGCCGGCGAACTCCACCGAGCGGATCTGCAGCACCTTGGAGCCGAGGCTGGCCATTTCCAGCATTTCCTCGAAGGTGATCTTGTCCAGTCGGCGGGCCTGCGGCACTACGCGCGGATCGGTGGTGTAGACGCCATCGACGTCGGTATAGATCTGGCACTCGTCGGCCTTCAGCGCCGCGGCCAGGGCCACGCCGGTGGTGTCGGAGCCGCCGCGGCCGAGGGTCGTGATGTTGCCGTGCTCGTCCACGCCCTGGAAGCCGGCGACCACGACCACGCGGCCGGCCTTGAGGTCGCTGCGGATGTTGGCGTCGTCGATGCTCAGGATACGCGCCTTGGTGTGCGCGCTGTCGGTCAGGATGCGCACCTGGTTGCCGGTGTAGGAAACCGCCGGCACGCCGCGCTTGATCAGGGCCATGCTCAGCAGGGCGATGGTCACCTGCTCGCCGGTGGAGACCATGACGTCCAGTTCGCGCGGAACCGGCTGGTCCATGATCTGCTTGGCCAGGCCGATCAGGCGGTTGGTCTCGCCGCTCATGGCGGAAACCACCACCACGATATCGTCACCCGCCTCGCGGAATTTCTTCACCTTCTCGGCTACCTGCTCGATACGCTCGACGGTGCCGACGGAGGTCCCTCCAAACTTCTGTACGATCAAAGCCATTTCAAAAGCCGCCTGATTCCTGAAGGGCGCCCATTAGACAGACATCGCTGCCCCTTGCCAAGGCCCGCCGGGCGCGCCGCGGGCCTGGCCTTGCCGGTGCTTACCGGCCCTGTTCGACGAAGGCCTTGGCCAGGGCCAGGGCCTCGTCCAGCTTGCCGGCGTCGGTGCCGCCGCCCTGGGCCATGTCCGGGCGACCGCCGCCCTTGCCGCCCACGGCTGCCGCGGCCTGCTTCATCAGGTCGCCGGCCTTGAGCCTGGCGGTCAGGTCCTGGGTCACCCCGGCGACCAGCACCACTTTCTCCTCGAACACGCCGCCGAGCAGAATCACGCCGCTGCCCAGCTTGTTCTTCAACTGGTCGACCAGCGCCAGCAGCGCCTTGCCGTCCAGGCCGTCGAGACGCGCGGCCAGCACTTTGACGCCCGCCACGTCCACGGCCGAGCCGGCCAGGTCGTCGCCGGCGGCGCTGGCGGCCTTGGCCTTGAGCTGTTCCAGCTCCTTCTCCAGCTGGCGGTTGCGCTCCAGCAGGCCGGCGAGCTTGTCCAGCAGGTTGTCGCGGCTGCCCTTGACCAGGCCGGCCGCTTCCTTGAGCTGCTCTTCTGCGCCGTTGAGGTAGGCCAGCGCAGCCGCGCCGGTCACCGCCTCGATGCGGCGCACGCCGGCGGCCACGCCGCCCTCGCTGGTGATCTTGAACAGACCGATGTCGCCGGTGCGGCCGACGTGGGTGCCGCCGCACAGTTCGACGGAGAAACCGCCGCCCATGGTCAGCACGCGCACCTGGTCGCCGTACTTTTCGCCGAACAGCGCCATGGCGCCCTTGGCCTTGGCGGTGTCGATGTCGGTCTCTTCGGTCTCGACCTCGCTGTTGGCGCGGATCTCGGCGTTGACGATGTCTTCCAGCCGCTTAAGTTGCTCAGGCTTGATCGCCTCGAAGTGGCTGAAGTCGAAGCGCAGGCGCTGGCTGTCCACCAGCGAGCCCTTCTGCTGCACGTGATCGCCCAGCACCTGGCGCAGCGCGGCGTGCAGCAGGTGGGTAGCGGAGTGGTTCAGCGCGGTGGCCTGGCGCACGTTGGCGTCGACCTCGGCCTTGACCGCGGCGCCGACGCTCAGGCTGCCCTGGGCGACGATGCCGTGGTGCAGGTGGGCGCCGCCGGCCTTGGTGGTGTCGCGCACGTCGAAGCGCACGCCGGCGCCGGAGAGGGTGCCGCAGTCGCCGACCTGGCCGCCGGATTCAGCGTAGAACGGCGTCTGGTCGAGGACGACCACGCCCTCCTCGCCCTCATTGAGCTTCTCGACGGCCTTGCCGTCCTTGAACAGCGCGATGATCTGGCCCGCGCCGGACACGCCCTGGTAGCCCAGGAAGCGGGTGTCGCCGTCGACTTTCACCAGGGCGTTGTAGTCCATGCCGAAGGCGCTGGCGGAGCGGGCGCGCTCGCGCTGGGCCTCCATCTCGCGCTCGAAGCCTTCCTCGTCGAGGGTCAGGCTGCGCTCGCGGGCGATGTCGTTGGTCAGGTCGACCGGGAAGCCGTAGGTGTCGTACAGCTTGAACACCACGTTGCCGGGGATGACGCTGCCCTTCAGCTCGCCCAGGTCCTGCTCGAGGATCTTCAGGCCCTGCTCCAGGGTCTTGGCGAACTGCTCTTCCTCGGTCTTGAGCACGCGCTCGATGTGCGCCTGCTGCTGCTTCAGCTCGGGGAAGGCCTCGCCCATCTCGGCCACCAGCGCGGCGACGATCTTGTGGAAGAAGCTGCCCTTGGCGCCCAGTTTGTTGCCGTGGCGGCAGGCGCGGCGGATGATGCGGCGCAGCACGTAGCCGCGGCCCTCGTTGGACGGCAGCACGCCGTCGGCGATGAGGAAGCTGCAGGAACGGATGTGGTCGGCCACCACTTTCAGCGACGGCGCGTCGTCGTTGGCGCAGCCGATGGCTTCGGCGGAGGCTTTGAGCAGGCTCTGGAACAGGTCGATCTCGTAGTTCGAGTGGACGTGCTGCAGCACGGCGCTGATGCGCTCAAGGCCCATGCCGGTGTCCACGCTCGGCGCCGGCAGCGGGTGCATGACGCCGTCCGCGGTGCGGTTGAACTGCATGAACACGTTGTTCCAGATCTCGATGTAGCGGTCGCCGTCCTCTTCCGGGGAACCGGGCGGGCCGCCCCAGATGTCGGCGCCGTGGTCGTAGAAGATCTCGGTGCAGGGGCCGCAGGGGCCGGTGTCGCCCATCGCCCAGAAGTTGTCGGAGGCGTAGGGGGCGCCCTTGTTGTCGCCGATGCGCACCATGCGCTCGGCGGGCACGCCGACTTCCTGGGTCCAGATGTCGTAGGCCTCGTCATCGCTGGCGTAGACGGTGACCCAGAGCTTGTCCTTGGGCAGGTTCAGCCACTTGTCCGAGGTGAGGAATTCCCAGGCGTAGTGGATGGCGTCGCGCTTGAAATAGTCGCCGAAGCTGAAGTTGCCCAGCATTTCGAAGAAGGTGTGGTGGCGCGCGGTGTAGCCGACGTTTTCCAGGTCGTTGTGCTTGCCGCCGGCGCGGACGCACTTCTGGCTGGTGGTGGCGCGGGTGTAGGCGCGCTTTTCCAGGCCGAGGAAGCAGTCCTTGAACTGGTTCATGCCGGCGTTGGTGAACAGCAGGGTCGGGTCGTTCGCCGGAATCAGCGAACTGGACGCTACGCGGGTGTGCCCCTTCTCTTCGAAGAAGCGGAGGAAGGCTTCACGGATTTCAGCGCTTTTCATAGGTTCTTCCACGGAAAAATGCGGCCACGAATCGCCGGCAAAGGGCCGCATTATATCGGCCCTGCGCACCGGGTACAGTGTGTTTCTACGATAGATGGCAGCTATTGCGCCTCCATCCTAGTCAGTCGCGACGAAAGGCGGCGAAAGCCTCGACGATACGGGGAATGTCCGCGGTTTTCACGTCCAGGTGGGTAACCAGGCGCAGGCGCGGGGCAGCGCTGACGCGGATGCCGCGCTCGCCGAGGAAGTCGCGCAGGGCCGCGGCACGCTCGCCGAGGTCGACGTAGACCATGTTGGTCTGCACCGGCTCGACGGCGTAGCCCAGGTCCGCCAGGCCACGGCCGAGGGTTTCGGCGTTGGCGTGATCCTCGGCCAGGCGCTGCACCTGGTGGTCCAGGGCGTACAGCCCGGCCGCCGCGAGCCCGCCGGCCTGGCGCATGCCGCCGCCGACCATCTTGCGCAGGCGCCGGGCCTTGCCGATCAGCCCGGCGCTGCCGCACAGTACCGAGCCCACCGGCGCGCCCAGGCCCTTGGACAGGCACACCGAGACGGAATCGAAGTGGCGGGTGATCTCGCCGGCGTCCACACCCAGCTTGACCGCGGCGTTGTACAGGCGCGCGCCGTCCAGGTGCAGGGCCAGGCCGCGGCGCTGCGTCAGCTCGCGGGCGGCGGCCAGGTAGGCCAGCGGCAGGACCTTGCCCTGCATGGTGTTCTCCAGCGCCAGCAGGCGGGTGCGGGCGAAGTGGAAGTCGTCCTGCTTGATGGCCGCCTCGACCTTGGCCAGGTCCAGCGAACCGTCGGCCTCGCCCTCGATGGGCTGCGGCTGGATGGAGCCGAGCACCGCGGCGCCGCCGCCTTCGTATTTATAGGTGTGGGCCTGCTGGCCGACGATGTACTCGTCGCCGCGCTCGCAGTGGGCCATCAGCCCGAGCAGGTTGCTCATGGTGCCGCTGGGCACGAAGAGCCCGGCCTCGAAACCCAGGCGCTCGGCCAGGGCGGCCTCCAGGCGGTTGACGGTGGGGTCCTCGCCATACACGTCGTCGCCCAGTTCGGCCCGGGCCATGTCCTCGCGCATCCCGGCGCTGGGCAGGGTGACGGTGTCGCTGCGAAGGTCGATGACGGACATGGCGGGGCTCCTGGAAAGCGGGGAAAGAGCCCGATGCTATGTGCTTGGCTGCCTGGGGACAAGGCTCGGAAGGCGGCTCTTCGCGGGCAGGGGAATGGCGCGGGTGGAGCGGCGTAGGAGCGGATCTCATCCGCGAATCGCGCCGGTGGGTCCGGCTATCGCGGACAAGGTCCTACGGCGGGAGGAATACCGTGCCTCCCGGCAACCTGTAGGAGCGGGCCCTGCCCGCGATTTCGCGCGCAGGGCGCGCTCCTACAGGGGAATGGCGTGGGTGGTTCCGGCTATTGCGGACAACGTTGCAGGCGAGCCTGGTTTCTCGTAGGAGCGAGCTTGCTCGCGAACCGCATGGCACCGCAGCCGCCGGGAAAATCTGTTCGCGAGCAAGCTCGCTCCTACGAAGAGCCCCAAACGCCAGGCGCTCAGAGTTCCGTGGGCACCACGAGGATGCCGGCGCGCAGGCCGTTCCTCACCCTCGGGTTGGGGAAGATGATGCGCGCGCCCTTCTCTTCGACTATCCAGCGGGTGCCGCCGATGTCCTCGGCGAGCAGGTAGCCGTGGTCCAGCTCGGTGAAGTTGTCCACAGCGTCGTCCAGGTGCAGGCGGAAGTGGTCGCTGTGCTTGATCACCTCGCGGGACACGGCGAACAGCTGCAGGCCGTCCAGCCCGCCCTCCCCGGCCGGCGCCTCGCTGCCGTCGACCAGCACCTGCAGCAGCGCCTCCAGGCGGCCCAGGTTGACCACCTGGTTCTGCCCGAAGGGCCGCGCCTTGCCCAGCTCCAGGGTGAAGGCCTCGGCGCCCAGGCGGCTGTAGGTGTAGGAGCTGAAGGTGATGCCGGTCTTGTTCTGCAGCAGCACCGCGTCTATCCCGGCGCTGCGCAGGCGCGCCAACTCCGCGCGGGAATGCTCGCGGCCCTCGCTCCAGGGGTAGAGGGCGAACTGCTCGATCTTCGAGCCGCGGATCGCCGTGTGCAGGTCGTAGTGCAGGCGCTGGCGCCCATCGCGGGCGAAGAAGGCCGCGGCCAGGCGTTCCAGTTCGGCGGCGCGCAGGGCCTCGCTGCCGCTGCCGTCCTCGTGGCGGCCGCAGAACAGGCGGTTGATGTCCTGTTCCAGGTAGCGCTCGCCGCGGCGCATGGCCTCCGGGTTGCCAAGCAGGAACAGCAGGCGCGCCGCCGGCTTCAGCTCGCCGCGGGCGATGCGCTGGACGAGGCGGTCGAGCAGTTCGATGGGCGCCGTCTCGTTGCCGTGGATGCCGGCCGAGAGCAGCAGGTCCAGGCCATTGTCGCGGCCGCTGGCGGGGGTCACCTCGAGGGCGCCTTCGGCCAGCCAGTGCAGGCGCGTGCCGTCGGCGGTGAGCTGGATCTTCTCGGTCGGCTCGCGACCGACGAGGGTCAGGTCGAGCAGCTTGCCCAGTGCTAGCATGCGCGGGTCTCCCGGTTGGCCGCCGGCACCTGCGGGCGGCGGCCCCTGCGATCAGTGATGGTCACATCCACAGTCTGGACCATGTTCGTGGACTTCGGCGGCCTCCAGCTCCAGGCTCAGGCTGAGCTGGTTGACCGCCTGCGGGCGGACCACCAGCAGCGGCACCTCGGTGTCCTCCTCGAAGGACTCGGCGTAGATCAGCAGGCCGCCCTTGCCGTCGGCCTCCAGCCACAGGTCGCGGCCCTCCAGGCGGATGGCCAGGCGGGCGCTGTGGGTCTCGCGACGGGCGCCGGTGGCGTCTTCGAGGATCAGCGGAAGGCTTTCGGTGGTCATGATGTTCAACTCATCTGGAAGGGATAGACGGAGCCCAGTTTAAGGATCCGGCTCAGTTCATCCAATGCCGTCCGGCACTCCACCAGCAGCTGCGGGTCGGCCAGGTCGGCTTCGGACAGGCGGTCGCGGTAGTGCTTGTCGACCCAGGCCACCAGGGTGTCGTACAGCGCCGGGGTCATGACCACGCCGGGGTTCACCGCGGCCAGCTCGGCTTCGTTGAGCGCCACGCGCAGGCGCAGGCAGGCCGGGCCGCCGCCGTTCTGCATGCTCTGCTTGAGGTCGAAGACCTTCACTTCGCGGATCGGCCCGCCCCCGGCGGTCAGGCGCGACAGGTAGTTCCACACGCGCTCGTTCTGCCGGCACTCTTCCGGGACGATCAGCAGCATGCTGCCGTCGGCGCGGCTGAGCAGCTGGCTGTTGAACAGGTAGGACCTGACCGCGTCTTCCACGCTCACCTGGTCGCCCGGCACGCAGACCGGCTGGAAGCGGCCGCCGCGGCGGCCCAGCTTGGCGTCCAGCTCGGCCAGTACCTTGTCGGTGTCGAGGAAGGCGTCCTGGTGGTAGAACAGCACCTCGCCGTTGCCCACGGAAATCACGTCGTTGTGGAACACGCCCTGGTCGATCACCGCCGGGTTCTGCTGGGCGTAGACCACGCCCTCCTCGCCCAGGCCGTGCAGGCGGGCCACCGCCTGGCAGGCTTCCAGGGTCTGCCGCGCCGGGTAGCGCTGCGGCGCCGGGAAGCGGCTGTCGAAGGCGCTGCGGCCGAACACGAAGAACTCCACGCCGGCCTCGCCGTAGCCCTTGCAGAAGCGCGTGTGGTTGGCCGCGCCTTCGTCGCCGAACTGCGCCACCGCCGGCAGCGCCGCGTGGTGGGCGAAGTGTTTCTCGTCGCGGAACATGGCGCCGAGGATGCGGCTGGTGACCGGGTGCTCGATGGAGCGGTGGAACTTGCAGTTCAGATTGGCCGCGGTGAAGTGCACGCGGCCATCGGCGGTATCGGCGCTGGGGCTGACGGTGGCGGCATTGGCCGTCCACATGCAGGAGGCCGAGCTGACCGCGGCGAGCAGCGGCATGGCTTCCTTCGCCGCCTTGGCGATCACCTCGGCGTCGCTGCCGCTGAAGCCGAGGGCTCGCAGCGAGGCCACGGCCGGGCGTTCCTGCGGGGCGAGCACGCCCTGCTTGAAGCCCATTTCCATCAGCGCCTTCATCTTCGCCAGGCCCTGCTTGGCGGCTTCCTTCGGGTTGGACGCCACCTGGCTGTTGCTCTGCGAGGCGACGTTGCCGTAGGACAGGCCGCCGTAGTTGTGCGTCGGGCCGACAAGACCGTCGAAGTTCA
Source organism: Pseudomonas citronellolis (assembly GCF_900112375.1). Classification (GTDB taxonomy): domain Bacteria; phylum Pseudomonadota; class Gammaproteobacteria; order Pseudomonadales; family Pseudomonadaceae; genus Pseudomonas; species Pseudomonas citronellolis. Next base: position 169,158 of record NZ_FOLS01000001.1, read on the forward strand.
TTTCATAGGCGGTCATCACAGGCTCACTCCCGGAGTCAGGGTTGCAGGCAGGGCAAGGCTTTCGCTTTCCAGCGAGGCCACCGGATAGGCGCAGTAGTCGGCGGCGTAGTAGGCGCTCGGGCGGTGGTTGCCGGAGGCGCCGATACCGCCGAAGGGCGCGCTGCTGGCGGCGCCGGTCAGTTGCTTGTTCCAGTTGACGATGCCGGCGCGGCTGTCGAGCAGGAAGCCCTCGAAGCGCTCGCGGGAATCGGACAGCAGGCCGGCGGCCAGGCCGTACTGGGTGGCGTTGGCTTCGCGCACTGCTTCGTCGAAATCGCCATAACGGATGACCTGCAGCAGCGGGCCGAAGAATTCTTCGTCCGGGCGCTGCGCCACGCCGGTCACGTCGAGGATGCCGGGGGTCAGCAGGGCCGCGCCTTCCAGCGGCTGGGACATGGCCAGCAGGGCCACGGCGCCGTTGGCCAGCAGGTGCTCCTGGGCCTTGAGCAGGTGCTCGGCGGCGGCCAGGGAAATCACCGAGCCCATGAAGGGCGCCGGCTGTTCGTCGAAGCGGCCGACCTTGATGCTCGCGGTCACCGCCACCAGGCGCGCCAGCAGGGCGTCGCCCCACTCGCCCGCCGGCACCAGCAGGCGCCGCGCGCAGGTGCAGCGCTGGCCGGCGGAGATGAAGGCGGACTGAATGATGGTGTAGACCGCGGCGTCGACGTCTTTCACTTCATCGACGATCAGCGGGTTGTTGCCGCCCATCTCCAGCGCCAGGATCTTCTGCGGCTGGCCGCCGAACTGGCTGTGCAGCAGATTGCCGGTGCGGCTGGAGCCGGTGAAGAACAGGCCGTCGATGTCCGTGTGCGCAGCCAGGGCCACGCCGGTGTCGCGGGCGCCCTGCACCAGGTTGAGCACGCCCGCCGGCAGGCCGGCGTCGATCCAGGCGCGAACGGTCAGCTCGGCGACCTTGGGCGTCAGTTCGCTGGGCTTGAAGATCACACAGTTGCCGGCCAGCAGCGCCGGCACTATGTGGCCGTTGGGCAGGTGGCCGGGGAAGTTGTAGGGGCCGAACACCGCGACCACCCCGTGCGGCTTGTGGCGCAGCACGGCGCTGGCGTCGGCCAGCGGGCCGCTCTTGATGCCGGTGCGCTCGCGGTAGGCCTGGACCGAGATGGCCACCTTGTTGACCATGCTGGTGACTTCGGTGCCGGCTTCCCACAGCGGCTTGCCGGTTTCCTCGCCGATCGCCCGGGCCAGTTCGTCGCTGCGCGCCTTGAGGGTGGCGGCGAAGGCTTCCAGCACGACGATGCGTTCCTCCAGCGGGCGCCGCGCCCAGGCCGGGAAGGCGGCGCGGGCGGCGGCCACGGCGGCATCGACCTGTGCAGCACTGGCGGCGCGGCCGCTCCAGACCACGGCCTGGCTGACCGGGTCGAGGGATTCCAGGGTAGCGCCCTCGCCCGCCTGCCACTGGCCGGCGATGTAGTGGGTAGTCATCTCTTGTTCTCCTCCGATCCGCGCGGGATCAGCGTTTTCCGGCGGACAGCGGCACCGCGCGCACCGAGGCGCCGGCGGACAGGCGCAGGCGCTTGGCGGTCTGCGCGTCGACCACCAGGGAGCCGGCGGCGACCCGCGCCGGGGCCGCGGCGATGCGGCATTCCTCGCGCTTGCGGTTGTGGATCAGGTAGGGCTCGGCGTCATCGCCCGGCGTGCCGATGGCCAGCACCAGCGCCTGGCTGTCGGCGATGGCGCGGATCTTCTCGGTCGGCGCCTCGATGGCCGGGCCTGCGTCGAAGATGTCGACGTAGCCCTGGTAGCTGAAGCCCTCGGCCTTGAGCATGGCCAGCGCCGGCTCGGTGTCCGAGTGCACGCGGCCGATCACGTTGCGCGCCTCTTCCGAGAGGAAGCAGGTGTATAGCGGGAACTTCGGCATCAGTTCGGCGATGAAGGCCTTGTTGCCGACACCGGTCAGGTAGTCCGCCTGGCTGAACTCCATCTTGAAGAAGTGCCGGCCCAGGCTTTCCCAGAACGGCGAGCGGCCGTCGGCGTCGGACATGCCGCGCATCTCGGCGATCACCTTGTCGCCGAACAGCTCGCGGAACTCGGCGATGAACAGGAAGCGCGCCTTGGACAGCAGGCGGCCGTTGAGGCCCGTGCGGTGGTCGGCATGCAGGAACAGCGAGCACAGCTCGGACTGCCCGGTGAGGTCGTTGGCCAGGAACAGCGTGGGGATCTCGCGGTGGATGCCCAGTTCCTGGGAGGCGCTGACGGTGAGGCCGACGCGGTAGTTGTACCAGGGCTCGCGCAGGCCGACGGCGCCGGCCACGGCGCAGATGCCGACGACCTTGCCGGCATCGTCCTCGAGGACGAACAGGTAGTCGGCGTCGGCGCGCTCGGCTTCGCCGCGGAAGGCCTTCTCGGCCCAGCCGACGCGGTGCGCCAGGCGCTGTTCGTTGGCCGGCAGCGTGGTCAGCCCGGTGCCGGTGCTGCGCGCCAGTTCGATGAGGGCCGGCAGGTCGGCGCTGGTGACAGGACGAACGATCATATTCACTCCGTTTCGGCTTCAGGCCGCAGGCTGCAGGCCACAGGCGAAAGCTTCCGTTTGGGCCCGCAGCCTGCCGCTGGCAGCCTGCAGCCCCTGACTCATACCGCTACCAGACGCACGCTGGCGCCTTCGCCGATGCCCAGGGCCTCGGCGGTTTCGGCGCTGAGGGTCACCGGCTTGCCGGGCACCCAGTCCAGTTCGGCGACCACGGCGCGGTAGTCCTGCAGCAGGCCGTTGGTGACCAGGTAGCTGCGCGTGGCCTTGGGCACCTCGCCGATGCGCACCGGCACCAGGCGGCTCTGGGCGATGGAGCGGATGCCCGAGGTGCGCGCATGCAGGGTCGGGCCGCCATCGAAGATGTCGATGTAGTTGTCGGTCTCGAAGCCTTCGCGCATCAGGATGTCGAAGGTGATCTGCGCCCGCGGGTGCACCTGGCCCATGGCTTCCTGGGCCTCGTCCGGCAGCAGCGGCACGTAGATCGGGTAGTGCGGCATCAGCTCGGCGAGGAAGGTGCGGCTCTTCAGGCCCGAGAGCTTCTCGGCCTCGCTGTAGTTGAGGTCGAAGAAGTTGCGCCCCACGGCGTTCCAGAACGGCGATTCGCCCTGGTCGTCGCTGTAGCCGACGATCTCGGTGACCACGGCGTCGGCGAAGCGCTCCGGGTGGCTGGCCATGAACAGCAGGCGGCCGCGGGAGTTGAGTTCGGCGATGGACGTGTTCACCAGCTCGCGCTGCACGTAGAAGCTGGTCAGCAGGCTGTTGCCGGTGAGGTCGTGGCACAGCGAGAGGACGTGGATCTTGTTGTGGATCTTCAACTCGCGCGAGGCGTGCACGAAGGTCTCGTTGCGGAAACTGTAGAAGGGCTCGGAGAAGCCGGCCGAGGCGACTATGGCCGAGCAGCCGACCAGTTGCCCGGTCTGCGTGTCCTCGAGGACGAAGAAGTAGCTTTCCTCGCCGTTGTAGCTGACTTCGGCGGCGAACGAGGCCTCCGAGGCCAGGATCTTTTCCTTCAGCCGTTCCGCGTCGTCCGGCAGCGACGTGACGCCGACCGGGCTGTCCGCGGCGAGACGCTGCACCTGCTGCAGGTCGGCCACTTGGGCGGGGCGCATCACCAGCATGGCGTCACTCCTCTAACCAGACAAAACCATATGAACTTCCCCGTCGCGTCGCGGGCACGGCACAGCCTGCGCCAACGCATTCGGGGCCTGCGAAAAACGGCCGGGCAAGCCGGCCGCGTCGAACCGGCGCCGGCGGGATGCCCGGCGCCGTACTGCGGATCAGCCGCGGGTGAGCTTGGCCACCGCGCGTTCCAGGCGATCCAGGCCTTCGTCGATGTCGGCGTCGTCGATCACCAGGCTGGGCGCGAAGCGCACCACGTCCGGGCCGGCCTGCAGGATCATCAGGCCTTCGCGCTCGGCGGCGTTGAACACGTCCTTGGCCTTGCCCTTCCAGGCATCGGCCAGCACCGCGCCGATCAGCAGGCCGAGGCCGCGGACCTGGGTGAAGATGCCGTATTCCTGGCCGAGCTTCTCCAGGCGCGCCTTGAAGCGCTCGTGTTTGGCGCGCACGCCTTCAAGCACTTCAGGCGAATTGATCACATCGAAGGCCGCGCCGGACACCGCGCAGGCCAGCGGGTTGCCGCCGTAGGTGGTGCCGTGGGTGCCGACGACCAGGTGTTCGGCGATCTTCGCGGTGGTCAGCATGGCGCCGATGGGGAAACCGCCGCCCAGGCTCTTGGCGCTGGAGAGGATGTCCGGGACCACGCCGTAGTGCTGGTAGGCGTAAAGGTAGCCGGTACGGCCGAAACCGCTCTGCACTTCGTCGAAGATCAGCAGCGCGCCGTTGTCGTCGCACAGCTTGCGTACGCCTTCCAGGTAGGCCTTGTCGGCCGGCAGCACGCCGCTCTCGCCCTGCACCGGCTCGATGATGACCGCGCAGGTCTTGTCCGAGATGGCCGCCTTGAGCGCGTCCAGGTCGTTGAACGGGATGTGGGTGATGCCTTCGACCTTCGGCCCGAAGCCGTCGGAGTACTTGGCCTGGCCGCCGACGTTGACGGTGAACAGGGTGCGGCCGTGGAAGCTGTTGACCATCGAGATGATCTCGTACTTCTGCGGGCCATAGACGTCGTGGGCGTAACGGCGCGCCAGCTTGAGCGCGGCCTCGTTGGCCTCGGCGCCGGAGTTGGCGAAGAACACCCGCTCGGCGAAGGTGGCGTCGATCAGCTTCTGCGCCAGGCGCAGGGCCGGCTCGTTGGTGAACACGTTGGATACGTGCCAGATCCTGTTGGCCTGCTCGGCCAGCGCGCCCACCAGCGCCGGGTGGCAGTGGCCCAGGGAGTTCACGGCGATGCCACCGGCGAAGTCCACCAGCTCGCGGCCGCTCTGGTCCCAGACTCGCGAACCCTGCCCACGCACCGGAATGAAAGCGGCCGGGGAGTAGTTGGGGACCATCAGCTGGTCGAAGTCGGAGCGTTGTACCTGAGCGTGCGGAGCGGACATCGGTGTTCTCCTGCCTGGTGAGGCGGCTATCGATGGAAGGATTGTAGGGACGAAAGACCGGTTGGCATTGCCGCCAAGCGACAACTTCTTATAGCGCCAACCCGTGGATTTCCGAGGCTTTCGGAAATGCGACAGAAAGCGTCGGTAAGGCGCAGTGTAAAGCCAGGGCGGGCCTGCGGGTACAAGGCGCGGGGGAATTTGTTCGATGGTCGGACGGGGGAAGGTTGGGTGGGGTTTTCGTGGGGGAGAGAGGACGCCTGGCCCTTCCTCTCCGGGACGCTCGGCGTTGCCGGGAAATCCCGATTGTTCGCGAGCAAGCTCGCTCCTACGAAAAGCCCACGCAGCACCGCGCTTGCTCTTGTAGGAGCGAGCTTGCTCGCGAAGGGGGTTCCCCGGTGGCTACGGTGCCTGGGCTCGGCTCCGCCCCTCTCCCCAACCCTCTCCCTGAAGGGAGAGGGGGCTTGTCCGTGCCGAGAGGAGGCATGGTTTCAGCCGGTAATTTCTGTGCTAGCCGGCTAACGCCGAAACATCAGCATCTGCCCAACGGCCCCCTCTCCCTTCAGGGCGGGGCGCGCAGCCAAGGGCTAGGGAGAGGGAACGCGGCCACGCCCAACATCAGCGTAACCGGGAGCCTCCCCCACTCAGCTCACCCCCGCTCCCCCGGCCCCAGCGCACCATCGGCAGCCCCCTGCCCACGACGCTGGTTCCGGTCCTCACGAGGGGTAACGCCAAAGAAATTACGGTAAGCACTGGAGAAGTGCGGCCCACTGGAAAACCCGCAGGACAGCCCGATCTGGATGATCGACTTGCTGGTCTGCATCAGCATCTGCCGCGCTCGGTTCAGGCGCAGTTCCAGGTAGTACTGGCTGGGCACGCGGGTCAGGTACTGTTTGAAGATGCGCTCCAGCTGGCGGCGCGACACGCAGACGTGCTGGGCGATCTCGTCGGTGGTCAGCGGCTCTTCGATGTTCGCTTCCATCAGCAGCACCGCCTGGGTGAGCTTCGGATGGCTGGAACCGAGGCGGTTCTTCAGCGGGATGCGCTGGCGCTCGCTGCCTTCGCGGATGCGCTCGACCACCAGTTCCTCGGATACCGCGCCGGCCAGTTCCGCGCCGTGGTCGCGGGACAGCACCGCCAGCAGCAGGTCGAGCACGGCCATGCCGCCGCAGGCGCTGAGGCGGTCGCGGTCCCACTCGAACAGGTGGTTGGTGGCGATGACCTTGGGGTAGCGCTCGGTGAAGTCGTCGTGCCAGCGCCAGTGCACCGCGGCGCGGTAGCCGTCGAGCAGGCCGAGCTGGGCCAGCGGGTAGATGCCGGCGGACAGCGCGCCGACGCTGGCGCCGCCGCGGGCCAGCTGCTTGAGCGCGGCGGCCAGCGGCGCGGAGACCTGCTGCGGTGCCTCGTCGGCGACCAGGAAGACGCGCTGGCACTGCTCCAGCACGCCCAGCCAGGCCTGCCCCGGCAGGCGCCAGCCCTCGCCCTCGGCGGGTTGCTCGGCGTTCATGAACACCGGGTCGTAGAGCGCTTCGGGGTGCAGGCGCCGGGCGACCCGCAGGGCCTCCTCGGCGAGCGCCAGGGTCAGCGCGCGGGTCTGGGGCCAGAGCAGGAAACCGATGCGTTGGGCAGTCATGCGGAGGCTTCTGTCGACGTCGTCGGGGGACAGCTTACTTCAAGCTGCCGGAAAGGAACTGCTTGAGGCGGTCCGATTGAGGATTTGCCAGAACTTCCTTCGGGCAACCGCGCTCTTCCACCAGGCCCTTGTGCAGGAACACCAGTTGGTTGGAGACCTCGCGGGCGAAGCCCATCTCGTGGGTCACCACCACCATGGTGCGGCCTTCCTGGGCCAGGTCCTGCATGACCTTGAGCACCTCGCCGACCAGCTCCGGGTCCAGCGCCGAGGTCGGCTCGTCGAACAGCATCACCTCCGGCTCCATGGCCAGGGCGCGGGCGATGGCCACGCGCTGCTGCTCGCCGCCGCTCATGTGCGCCGGGTAGGCATCCTTGCGGTGCGCCACGCCGACCTTGGCCAGGTAGTGCTCGGCCTTCTCCAGGGCTTCCTTCTTCGACACGCCGAGCACGTGCACGGGCGCCTCGATGACGTTGTCCAGGGCGCTCATGTGCGACCACAGGTTGAAGTGCTGGAACACCATCGACAGGCGCGAGCGCATGCGCTGCAGCTGGCGGGTGTCGGCGGCCTTGAGCGCGCCGTCCTTGTTCGGCACCAGCTTCAGCTCCTCGCCGTTGAGCAGGATCTTGCCGGCGTGGGGCTGCTCCAGCAGGTTGATGCAGCGCAGGAAGGTGCTCTTGCCCGAGCCGGAGGAGCCGATGATGCTGATCACGTCGCCCGCTTTCGCCGCCAGGGAAACGCCCTTGAGCACTTCGTGGGTGCCGTAGCGCTTGTGCAGGTCTTGGATTTCCAGTTTGTACATGTCGGTTACTCGAATTCAGTCGTTGATCAGCCGGCCCGTACGGAACGGCTCGCGCCCGGCCACCTTGGCCATCCAGTGTCCCGCCAGCGCGTAGCGCCCCCGCTCGAGGGCGAAGAGCACGCCGGCGGTCCCGGCGTACACGGTGCTGACCTTGTCGTTCAACGGGTCCACCACTTCGAACAGCGCCTCGCCCTTCTCCACCCACTCGCCGGCGCGTCGCAGGAAGCTGACCACCCCGGCGTGGGGCGCGGCGAGGTATTCGGTGCCCTCGAAGGGCATGCCTTCGCAGCATTCGGCCGGCGCTTGCGGCCATTCGCCGGCGATCAGCCCCTGTTCGGCGAGGAAGGCCAGGATCGCCTCGGCGTTGTCACGCGCCTGCTCGACGCGGGTATCGCCCATGCTGCCCAGCTCGACCGTGGTGGCCATGCATGCCGCAGGCACGGCGGCCTGTGGATAAGCACGGGCCAGGCGCAGCCAGGGCAGCGAGCAGGATTCGTCGAAGGAGTTGCCGCCGGAGTCCTCGGCCAGCAGCGCCACGCCCGCCTTCAGCCGCGCGGCCAGGGAACGCCACTGCGGCCAGTGCTGCGGGATGGCGTAGAGGTGGATGCAGGCCTCGAAGTCGCAGTGCAGGTCGAGCACCACGTCGGCGTCGCAGGCATGGCGCAGCAGCAGGCGCTGCATGGCTTGCAGCTCGGAGGTGGCCGGCGCCAGCGCGTCGAGGACTTCTCGCATGTGCTGGCGGATCAGTTGCACGTTGGCCTCGGCATCGGCGCCCAGCTGGCCGGCGACGCGCGGCTCGACCAGGGATGCCAGGTCGACGAAGCCACGGTTGAAGTTCTGCCCGCTGTTCGCCTCGAAACGCCCGAGGTGGCTGGCCTGCAGCCACTGGCCGAGGCCGATGGGGTTGGCCACCGGCACCAACTCGACCGTGCCCCGCAGGCGGCCTTCGGCCTCCAGCGCGGCCAGGCGCAGCTTCAGCTCCCAGGCGGTGCGCATGCCCGGCAGCTCGTCGGCGTGCAGGCTGGCCTGGATGTAGGCCTTGCGCGGGCCGGCGCCGTAGCGGAACACGCTCAGGCGACGTTCGCTGCCGAGGCTGGCGCAGGGCAACAGGTGATCGATGCGTTGCATGCTCCCCTCCTCCGGCTCAGTGCTTGCGCGGCGCCAGGTAGGCCAGCCAGCGGCGTTCGGCGGCCTTGAACAGGCGCACCAGGATCAGCGTCAGGATCAGGTAGAAGACCCCGGCGGTGATGAAGGCCTCGAACGGCAGGTAGTACTGCGAGTTCACGGTGCGCGCGGCGCCAGTGATGTCCACCAGGGTGACGATGGAGGCCAGGCTGGTGGTCTGCAGCATCATGATCACCTCGTTACTGTACTGCGGCAGCGCGCGGCGCAGCGCCGAGGGCAGGAGGATGCGGCGGTACATCTTCAGGCGCGACATGCCCATGGCCTTGGCCGCCTCGATCTCGCCATGGGGCGTGGCCTTGAGGCTGCCGGCGAGGATTTCCGCGGTGTAGGCGCTGGTGTTGATGGCGAAGGCCAGGCAGGCGCAGAAGCTGGCATTGGACAGCCAGGGCCAGAAGACGCTGTTGCGCACCGCCTCGAACTGGGCCAGGCCGTAGTAGATCAGGAACAGCTGCACCAGCATGGGCGTGCCGCGGATCACGTAGGTGTACAGCCAGGCCGGCAGGTTCACCGCCGGGCGCTTGGACACCCGCATCAGCGCCAGCGGCACGGCCAGCAGCAGGCCCACGGCCAGGGAGATCAGCAGCAGCTTGAGGGTCACCAGCAGGCCGCCGAAGTACAGCGGCAGGTTTTCCCAGATGACGGTGTAGTCGAAGATCATCGCGTGGCTCCCCTTACAAATCCGCGACCTTGACGCCCACCGAGTAGCGGCGCTCGAGCAGGCGCAGCAACAGCAGCGAGACGCTGGTCACCACCAGGTAGAGGGCGGCGACGAACAGGTACCAGGTGAACGGCTCGCGGGTAGCGTCCGCGGCCTGCTTGGCCTTGAACATCATGTCCTGCAGGCTGACCACCGAGATCAGCGCGGTGGCCTTGACCAGCACCAGCCAGTTGTTGGTGAAGCCGGGGATGGCCAGGCGGATCATCTGCGGCACCTGCACGCGGAAGAACACCTGCAGGTGGCTCATGCCGTAGGCGAAACCGGCCTCGGCCTGGCCCTTGGGGATGGCCATGAAGGCGCCGCGGAAGGTTTCCGAGAGGTAGGCGCCGAAGATGAAGCCGAGGGTGCCGACGCCGACGACGAAGGGGTTGAGGTCGATGTAGTCGTCGTGGCCCAGCAGCGGCGCGACGCGGTTCACCAGGTCCTGGCCGCCGTAGAAGATCAGCAGGATCAGCACCAGGTCGGGTACGCCGCGGATCACCGTGGAGTAGGCGTCGCCGCACCAGGCCAGCCACCTGACCGGCGACAGGCGGAAGGCCGCGCCGACCAGGCCGAGCACCGCCGCCAGGGCCATCGACAACAGGGCGAGCTGGAGGGTCAGCCAGGCACCATCGACGATGGTGGCCGCGTAACCGTTGAACATGGTCAGCACCTCATGCAACCGCTCGCCGCAGCGGCGAACGCAGAACGACGGGCCACGGAGCCCGGGAAAACCGGCCGCGGTCGCCCAGCGTCCGCCGCCCAATAAAAAAGTGGCACAAACAGCAGGGACCGTTACCGTTTCGTCACGGCCGCGCCGGAACAATTTTTTGCGCGGGGCAAGGTGCACGCGTCACGGCTCGGTCATCCCAGATGAACAGCGAGCGAGGCCCCCGCACAAAAAATAGCCCGTCCCTTCGGGTTGCGCGGCAAATGACGCCATGCGTCGTTGCGGGATTTGGCAAGGGAACACCATTGCCTGCATCCCGCGCCTAGCCTGGCGTCATTTGTCACAGCAACGCGACTCGCGCCGAAACGGCAACGGTCCCCGGGCCTCGGCCCGGGTTTGCGCCACTTTCCGGTCAGGGGTCAGTTCGAGCCGTAGACGTCGAACTTGAAGTACTTGTCCTGGACCTGCTTGTACTTGCCGTTGGTGCGCAGCGCGGCGATGGCCGCGTTGAACTTGCCGGCCAGGGCGCTATCGCCCTTGCGCACGGCGATGCCCACGCCTTCGCCGAAGTACTTCTCGTCGGTCAGTTGCGGGCCGACGAAGGCGAAGCCCTTGCCGGCGTCGGTCTTGAGGAAGCCGTCGTCGAGGTTGACCGAGTCGGCGACCACCGCGTTCACGCGGCCGGCCACCAGGTCCATGTTGGCTTCCTGCTGGGAGTTGTAGCGCACCACTTCCACGCCGGCCGGGGTCAGCTCGCCGGAAGCGTAGCGGTCCGCGGTGCTGCCGCGCAGCACGCCGACCTTCTTGCCCTTGAGGTCGGTCAGCGGATCGTTCAGCGCCGAGCCTTCCTTCATCACGTAGCGGGCCGGGGTGTTGTAGTACTTGTTGGTGAAGTCCACGGACTTCTTGCGCTCGTCGGTGATGGTCATCGACGAGAGGATGGCGTCGATCTTGCGCACTTTCAGCGCCGGGATCAGGCCGTCGAATTCCTGCTCGACCCAGGTGCACTTGACCTTCATCTCTTCGCACAGGGCGTTGCCGATGTCGACGTCGAAGCCGGCCAGCTGGCCATCGGGGGTCTTGAAGGAGAACGGCGGGTAGGCCGCTTCGATGCCGATACGCACGGGCTTGTCGTCGGCGTGGGCCATAGCGGTGATAGCGGAGAGCGCCAGCGCGCCGAGAAGTGCGAACTTCTTCATCAGTAACTCCTTCGAGGGTAGGACTTCGATTGGCAGGAGAAAGGGGTTGGCCCAGGCTGCCCGTGCAGAAGTGAAGGTTCTTGTCGTCTGCGCGCATTGCCGTGGCGGGTTTCTCGTGGAAAACCACGCCATCCAGGGTGAGCGGCATTCTAGCGACAGCCCCTGGGCGGTTATTTCTTCAATGCGACAACTAATTATAGAAGCACCGGAGAGCGGGCTCCGACGTCTTGACGGGGCGGATTTTAGGTGATCAAGGCGGGAAGAGTAAAACCAATTTTCATTGCAGATATCGGGCCAACGGATGTACGCCTCAATGAATACGGGGCCTCCAGCCTGTGGGCGGTTTTCTGGAGTTCAGAAAAGGCGCACAGAAAGCGTGCGAAATGTTTCCAGGCGCCTCATTTTGTCGCAGCGGGGCGGGGCGGTGTTACCGCATGCCGTTCGGCGTCGGGCATCAACCTGTAGGAGCGGGCCCTGCCCGCGATTCGCGCGCAGGGCGCGCTCCTACATGGGAATGGCGTGGGCAGGGTGGCGTAGGAGCGGATCTCATCCGCGAATCGCGCCGGGACAGCCGGCTATCGCGGATGAGATCCGCTCCTACGTTGCAGGCGAGCATGGCTTCTCGTAGGAGCGAGCTTGCTCGCGAACACACTCCGCTGCGGGGCCCATTCGCGAGCGAGCTCGCTCCTACGAAGAGCATCCTGGCGCGGTCTGTCCTACAGTGGAAGAAAGAAAAACGCCCCGGCAAGCCGGGGCGTTTTTCGTTGCGGAGGCGGATCAGGCAGCTTTCATCGCCCGGTGGGTGTCCACCAGGTGCTGCACCACGCCCGGGTCGGCCAGGGTGGAGATGTCGCCCAGGGCGTCGTACTCGGCGGTGGCGATCTTGCGCAGGATGCGGCGCATGATCTTGCCCGAGCGGGTCTTCGGCAGGCCCGGGGCCCACTGGATGACGTCCGGGGTGGCGATCGGGCCGATCTCCTTGCGCACCCAGGCCTTGAGTTCCTGGCGCAGTTGCTCGTTGGCTTCCTCGCCGGCGTTCAGGGTGACGTAGACGTAGATGCCCTGCCCCTTGATGTCGTGCGGCACGCCGACCACCGCGGCCTCGGCCACTTTCGGGTGGGCGACCATGGCGCTCTCGATCTCGGCGGTGCCCATGCGGTGGCCGGAGACGTTGAGCACGTCGTCGACGCGGCCGGTGATCCAGTAGTAGCCGTCCTCGTCGCGGCGGGCACCGTCGCCGGTGAAGTACATGCCCTTGAAGGTCTTGAAGTAGGTGTCGACGTAACGGTCGTGGTCGCCGTACAGGGTGCGCGCCTGGCCCGGCCAGGAGTCGAGGATCACCAGGTTGCCCTCGGCCGCGCCCTCGATGATGTTGCCCAGGTTGTCCACCAGGGCCGGCACCACGCCGAAGAACGGCTTGGCGGCGGAGCCCGGCTTCAGCGCGTGGGCGCCCGGCAGCGGGGTCATCAGGCAGGCGCCGGTCTCGGTCTGCCACCAGGTATCGACGATCGGGCAGCGCGACTGGCCGACGGTCTCGTAGTACCACTGCCAGGCTTCCGGGTTGATCGGTTCGCCCACCGAGCCCAGCAGGCGCAGGCTGGAGCCGTCGGCGCCTTCGACCGCGGCCTTGCCCTCGGCCATCATGGCGCGGATGGCGGTGGGCGCGGTGTAGAGGATGTTGACCTTGTGCTTGTCGACGATCCTGGCGACGCGGCTGATGTCCGGGTAGTTCGGCACGCCTTCGAACAGCACGGTGGTCGCGCCGTTGGCCAGCGGACCGTAGACCACGTAGCTGTGGCCGGTGACCCAGCCGATGTCGGCGGTGCACCAGAAGACCTCGCCGGGACGGTAGTCGAACACCCGCTCATGGGTCAGCGAGGCGTACACCAGGTAGCCGCCGGTGGTGTGCAGCACGCCCTTGGGCTTACCGGTGGAGCCGGAGGTGTAGAGGATGAACAGCGGGTCCTCGGCGCCCATTTCCTTCGGCGCGCAGGTGGTGCCGGCGACCTTCATCAGGTCTTCGTACCAGACGTCGCGGTGCGCGTTCCACTTGATGTCCGAACCGGTGCGCTTGCAGACGATGATCTTCTGCACGCTGTTGGTTTCCGGGTTGGTCAGGGCGTCGTCGACGTTGGACTTGAGCGGGGTCTTCTTGCCGCCGCGCACGCCTTCGTCGGCGGTGATCACGATCTTCGAGCGGCAGTCGATGATGCGCCCGGCCAGGGCTTCGGGGGAGAAGCCGCCGAACACCACGGAGTGGATGGCGCCGATGCGGGTGCAGGCGAGCATGGCCACCACGGCTTCCGGGATCATCGGCATGTAGATGGTCACCACGTCGCCGCGGTGCACGTCCTGGCCGCGCAGGGCGTTGGCGAACTTGCAGACCTGCTCGTGCAACTGGCGGTAGGTGATTTCCTGGTGCTCGGACGGGTCGTCGCCTTCCCAGATGATCGCCACCTGGTCGCCGCGCTCGGCGAGGTGCCGGTCCAGGCAGTTGTAGGAAACGTTGAGCGTGCCATCGGCGAACCACTTGATGTCCACGTGATGGTCGTCGAAGGACGTCTGCTTGACCTTGGTGAAGGGCTTGATCCACTCCACCCGCTGGGCCTGCTCGCGCCAGAAGCCGTCGGGGTTGACCACCGACTGCTGGTACAGCTTCTTGTAGCTGGCTTCGTCGGTCAGGGTATTGGCGGCCACTTCGGGACGCACGGGATACACGGATGCCGCACTCATGACGCATTACCTCGGTTCGGAGTGTTGTTCTTGTTGGGACCAAGTTGTAACGGCCGGGGTGCGCAGGGACCATACGACCATGGTCTTACCAATCCTTAGTCGTAGTGATCGGCCCCATCAGCCCGGCTGACGGGGCCTGCGGCAATGCGTCACAGTCCCAATAGACGAGGCAGTCCGAGGGAGATCAGGGGTACGTAGGTGATCAGCAGCAGGAACACCAGCAGCACGCTCAGCCACGGCAGGGCCGCGCGCACCGTGGCACCCAGCGGCATGCCGGTGACCGCCGAGGTGACGAACAGGTTGAGCCCCACCGGCGGGGTGACCAGGCCGATCTCCATGTTCACCACCATGATGATGCCCAGGTGGATGGGGTCGATGCCCAGCTCCATGGCGATGGGGAAGAGGATCGGCGCCAGGATCAGGATCACCGCCGACGGTTCCATGAAGGCCCCGGCGACCAGCAGCAGGACGTTCACCAGCAGCAGGAACTGCCAGGGGCGCAGGCCCAGGTCGACCATCCAGGCGGTGACCTGCTGGGGAATCTGCTCGGTGGTCAGCACATGGGCGAAGAGCATGGCGTTGGCGATGATGAACATCAGCATCACCGACAGCTTGCCCGACTCCAGCAATACCCGCGGCACCTCGCGCCAGGCCAGGTCCTTGTGCACGCACAGGGCCACCCAGGCGGAGTAGACCGCGGCCACGGCAGCCGCCTCGGTGGGGGTGAACAGGCCGCCGTAGATGCCACCGAGGATGATCACCAGCAACAGCAGCCCCCACACCGCCTCGCGCACGGCGCCCAGCAACTGCGCCAGGCTGGCCCTCGGCAGCGCCGGCAGGCGGCGCACCCGCGCCACCACGTAGATCGCCAGCATCAGCACCAGGCCCAGCAGCACGCCGGGGATCACCCCGGCCATGAACAGCGTGCCCACCGACTGCTCGGTGGCCGCGGCGTAGACCACCATGACGATCGACGGCGGGATGAGGATGCCCAGGGTGCCGGCGTTGCACAGGATGCCGGCGCCGAAGGCCTGCGGGTAGCCGGCGCGGACCATGCCGGCGATGGCGATGGAGCCCACCGCGGCGACCGTGGCCGGGCTCGAGCCGGACAGCGAGGCGAACAGCATGCAGGCCAGCACCGCGCCTATGGCCAGGCCGCCGCGGATGTGCCCGACGCAGGCGTTGGCCAGGGCGATCAGCCGCCGCGCCACGCCGCCGGTGGTCATGAAGGCGCCGGAGAGCAGGAAGAACGGGATGGCCAGCAGGGTGTAGTGCTCGCTGGTCTCGAACAGCTTGATGGCCAGCGAGCGCACCGAATCCTGGCTGAACAGCATGAGGGTGAGCGAGCCGGCCAGGCCCAGGGAGATGGCGATGGGCACGCCGATGAACATCAGCGCGAACAGCAGGATGAACAGAACCAGCACCGTCATGGCCGCACCTCCTCGGCGTCCTGCAGCTTCAGCGCCTCGGCGGCCTCATCGGCCAGGCCGAGCCCGGTCTGCCGTCCGCGCAGGATGCGCACCAGCACCTGGAGGAAGCGGACGAACACCAGGGCGAAGCCCAGGGGCACGACCAGCGCTATGTGCCACTGGCGCACGCCGAAGTGGGCCAGGTCCTCGGCGCCGATGCCGGCGCCGCGCAAGGTGTTCACCCAGTCGAAGCTGCCCACCGCGAGCAGGCCGGCGTAGGCCAGGCAGCACAGGCAGGCGAGCAGGCCGAGCCAGCGCTGCACGGGGCGCGACGCCAGGCGCACCAGTACATCGACGCCGATGTGCCCGGCCGTGCGCACGCCATAGGCCAAGCCGAGGAAGATCAGGGCGGCGAACAGCGCCTTGGTCAGCGCGTTGCTCCAGCTCATGTCCTGGGCCAGGCCGAGGATGGCGTCGCCCACGGCGTAGCTCGGGCCGCTGAGCGCCGGCCAGGCGTCGCCCAGGTCGTAGAACAGGGTGAAGACGTTGGTCACCACTACGTAGAAGAAGGTCACCAGGGCCATGGCCGCCAGCAGCAGGGCGATGAGGCCCTCCTCCAGGCGCTCGCAGGCACGCTTGAGTCGTTGCATGACTTCGCTCCGGGATGGTTCGGGGGAGGATTCAGAGAGGATGGTTGGCCGCTTCCGCGGCCTGGATCAGCTCGGGGCCGATGTCGTCGGCGAACTTGCGCCACACCGGCTGCATGGCCTGGCGCCAGCTGGCGCGCTGGGCCGGGGTGAGTTCGTGGATCTGGCTGGCGCCGCTGCCGGCGATCTGCTGGCGGGCCTGCAGGTTGAGCTCGGCGGCCTGGCGGTTGACCTCCGCCGAAACCTCGTCCATCACCGCCTGCAGCGGCTCGCGCAGGTCCGCCGGCAGGCCGTTCCAGAAGGCGGCATTGGTGATCACCATGTAGTCCACCAGCCCGTGGTTGGAGGCGGTGAAGTGCTTCTGCACCTCGAAGACCTTCTGACTGGCGTAGTTCGACCAGGTGTTCTCGGTGCCATTCACCACGCCGCTCTGCAGGCCTTGGTAGACCTCGGCGAAGGACATCTTGCGGGAGATCGCGCGCAGGGCGCGGAACTGTTCGTCGAGCACCGCCGAGGCCTGCACGCGGAACTTCAGGCCGCGGGCATCGGCCGGCTCGAGCAACGCGCGGTTGGCCGACAACTGCTTCATCCCGTTGTGCCAGTAGCCCAGGCCGAGGATGCCCTTGTCCTGCATGCTGGCCAGCAGCGCCCTGCCCTGCGGGCTGCGCTGGAAGCGGTCGACGGCGTCGATGTCGTCGAACAGGAACGGCAGGTCGAAGACCTGGATGGATTTGGCGTAGTGCTCGAACTTGGCCAGCGACGGCGCCAGTATCTGCACGTCGCCCAGCAGCAGCGCCTCCATTTCCTTGCCGTCGCCGAACAGCGAGGAGTTCGGGTAGACCTCCACGCGCACCCGGCCGGGCAGGCGCTCCTCGGCCAGGCGCTTGAACAGCAGCGCGCCCTGGCCCTTGGGGGTGTTCTCCGCCACCACATGGGAGAACTTGATGACCACCGGAGCCTCGGCAGCCTGCGCCAGGCCGGCGCCGAACACTGCCAGGACGCCCAACAGCGCCCGTAAAGTCGAACCTAACATCGCGTCACCCTCGTTTTTCTTGTATTGGCGAGGCAGGCCGCAGGGCGGCCGGGGCTGCCCAGACTGACGCAACGATGGCGTTCGGAGAATTCGCGATTTCCCAAGGCCGCATTCGGAACTCCGGAATGCGGGCACGAAAACGCCGAGGGCCGGGGGATGTAGGAAAACTCGGGAAGAAGGAAGGCGCCGCCCGGGCGGACGGCGCGGATCAGACGGCCTGGCGCCTCAGTTGGGCAGGCGCGCGCTGTGTTCGAGCATCAGTTGCTCGTCCTCGGCGAGCATGCCGGGGATGCAGTCGCGGAGGAATTCGACCCAGGTGCGGATCTTCGCATCGAGGAACTGCCGCGACGGGTAGAGCGCGTAGATGTTCAGGTGGAACAGGCTGTAGCCGGGCATCACCCGCACCAGGCTGCCGTTGCGCAGCCCCTCCACCGCCGAGTAGACCGGCAGCGCGCCTATGCCCATGCCGGCCACCACCGCCTCGGTCAGGGCGTCGGCGGTGTTGACCTGGAAGTGGGTGTGGTCGATGTGCGCCAGCTCTTCGCCGTCCGGGCCGTGGAACAGCCACTTGTCCAGCGACATCACGCTGTTCACCAGGCGCAGGCAGCGGTGCCCGGCCAGTTCCGCCGGCACCTTGGGCGAGCCATGCCGCGTCACGTAGGCGGGGGCCGCGCAGAGCACGCTGTGGGTCTGCCCCAGGCGCTTGGAGACGAAGCCGGAGTCGGGCAGCTCGGGGGCGATCACCACCGAGATGTCGTAGCCCTCGTCGAGGATGTCGGTGGTGCGGTTGGCCAGGGTCAGGTCGAAGCTGACTTCCGAATACATCTCGCTGTACTGGGAGATCGCCTTGATCAGGTAGTGCTGGCCGATGCCGGTCATGGCATGCACCTTGAGCTTGCCGGCCGGGCGCGAGTGGGCGTCGCTGGCCTCGGCCTCGGCTTCCTCGATGTAGCCGAGGATCTGCTGGCAGCGCAGCAGGTAGCGCTGGCCGGCTTCGGTGAGGGCGATGCGGCGGGTGGTGCGGTGCAGCAGGCGGGTACGCAGGTGGGCTTCGAGCTTGGCCACGGTACGCGAGACGTAGGCCGTGGTGAGGTCCATGCGCTGGGCGGCGGCGGTGAAGCTGCCGGTCTCGGCGACACAGACGAAGGCACGCATGTTGTGCAGCAGGTCCATCATTTCTCCTGAGAGCCTGTCCGCGCGCCGTGCCGGGCGATGCCGGCTACAGCAAAGTCTTGTTACAGATTCGCGACAGGCGGCGAATTGTCGCATAACTGCCCACGGCGAATTGTTGTTTTTCAGGCAACAATAATTCGCCCAACTGTCAGCTTATCCTGCCTCCGGCGGTTTTCTAGAATCGCCTCCCCACCGCGGCCCCTCCGCAGTTCCCAGGATTCACAGCTGTGTTCCGCCATACGCGCCAGGCTCGTTTCGCCCCTGCTCCGTCGCCCTTCCCGCAGCCCTGCGGTTGCACAGTTCCCGACTCGCCGCTGCCCCGATGAACAGCCTCACCCGCATCAGCGCGCGCCTGCCCGGCGCCGACGCGCTGCGCCAGGCGGCGTCCGCCTGGGCCCATAGCGACGGGGTGACCTGGGTGTTCATCGGCAAGACCCTGCTCACCGCCTTCCTCGCCCTGTGGCTGGCCTACCGCCTGGAGCTGCCGCAGCCGAACACCGTGCTGGTCAGCGCCTTCATCGTGCTGCAGCCGCAGAGCGGGCAGGTCCTGGCCAAGAGCTTCTACCGCATCCTCGGCACCCTGGCCGGGCTCACGGTGATGGTCACCTTCATCGCCCTGTTCGCCCAGGAGCGCGTGCTGTTCCTGCTCTGCGTGTCGATCTGGGTCGGCCTGTGCACCGCCGGCGCCGCGCGCTACCGCGATTTCCGCGCCTACGCCTGCCTGCTGGCCGGCTACACCGCGGTGATGATCGGCATCCCCGCCACCCTGCACCCGGAGGGCGCCTTCATGGCGGCGCTGTGGCGGGTGCTGGAGATCACCCTGGGCATCTTCTGCACCGGCTTGGTCAGCGCACTGGTGCTGCCGCAGACCAGCAGCGCCGTGCTGCGCAATGCCCTGGACACACGTTTCGGCGACTTCGCCGGTCTGGCCGCCGCCGGCCTGGAAGGCACCCTCGACCACGCCCGCTTCGAGCAGGCCGCCGCGCGCATCGCCGCCGAGGCCGTGGGCCTGGAGAACCTGCGCAACGTCACCGCCTTCGAAGACCCGCACATGCGCCTGCGCAGCGGCCGCCTGGCGCGCCTGAACAGCGAGTTCATGCAGTTGACCACGCGCTTCCATGCCCTGCAGCGCCTGCTCGACCGCCTGCGCGAACGCCAGGCCGGCGCCGTGCTGGAAGTGCTGATGCCATGCCTGGTGGAGGTCGGCGGCCTGCTCGCCGGCTGGCATGGCCGGCCGCTGCGCGACGCCGACGCGGCCTTCCTCGCCGCCCAGCTGGAGCACTGCCGCCAGCAACTGATGCCGCACATCCGCGAGGCCCGCGCCAGGCTCGCCCACGCCTGCCCGCGGGAGGCCGACCAGTTGGACTTCGAGACCGCCGCCGAGCTGCTGTTCCGCTTCGCCGGCGACCTCCACGACTACGCCCAGACCCACGCCTCCCTGGCCGCCCACAGGCACGCCCGCGAGCAGTGGAAGGAGCGTTTCACGCCCAAGGCCAACGCCGTGGCCGCGGCGGTGGCCGGGCTGCGCTGCGCGCTGCTGGTGCTGGTCGGCGGGGTGTTCTGGATCGAGACCTCGTGGCTCAGCGGCGCCACCTTCACCCTCACCTCGGTGCTGATCGCCGCGCTGTCCTCGGCCTCGCCCAACCCCAAACGCCTGTCGCTGCAGCTGACCTTCGGCACCCTGCTGGGCGCCACGCTGGGCTTCATCCTCACCTTCCGCGTGCTGCCGCACCTGGATGGCTTCCCGCTGCTGTGCATGGTGCTGGCGCCGGTGTTCGCCCTCGGCGCCTTCCTCATCACCCGCCCGCAGTGGAGCGGCTACGGCGTGGGCCTGCTGGTGTGGTTCTGCATCGCCTCGCTGCCGGCCAACCTGGCGCGCTACGACGCCTACACCTTCATCAACGAATACCTGGCCATGCTGCTGTCCATGGGCATGGCGGTGGTGGCGGCCATGGTGATACTGCCACCGAACCGCCCCTGGCTGTGGGAACGCCTGGAGGCCGAACTGCGCATGCGCGTGGTGCACACCATCAGCGACCCGCTGAAGGGCCTGTCGGCCGGTTTCGAAAGCGGCACCCGCGACCTGCTCAACCAGGCCTACGGCCTGGCCAGCGGCCGCCCCGACGTGCAGCGCCGGCTGCTGCGCTGGATGTTCCAGGTGCAGGAGGTGGGCCTGGCGATCATCGAGCTGCGTCGCGAGCAGGCGGTGCTGCCCGACGAGCCCTGGTACGCCGAGCACATGCCCTGGCGCCGCGCCATCCGCGCCATGGGCCGGGCGCTGATCCGCCTGTTCATCCAGCCCAGCGAGCACAACCGCCTGCGCGCCCTGGCGGCGGTGGAGCACGCCATCCACAGCACCCGCAGCACCCAGGAACCGCGCCCGCCGCACTTCGACACCTCGCCGCTGCGGCGCATGTGCAGCTACCTGCACTTCATCCGCACCTCGCTGCTCGACCCCAGCTCGCCGCTGCGGGAGAGCTCGCGGGGTTGAGGAAGCCGCGCGCTCCTACCGGCTTCTCGTAGGCGCGAGCTTGCTCGCGAACAAACGCGGTGCCATGCGGTTCGCGAGCAAGCTCGCTCCTACGAAGAGCACCTCGGCGCAGTCGACAAGACAGTTGCTCCGTGAGGCATGACATTTCCCCGTAGGAGCGGACCTTGTCCGCGATAGCCGGAACCACCGGCGCGATTCGCGGATGAGATCCGCTCCTACGCCGCCCCACCCACGCCATTCCCCTGTAGGAGCGCGCCCTGCGCGCGAATCGCGGGCAGGGCCCGCTCCTACAGCAGAGAACATAACGCCAACGGTTCCCGGGAAGCACAGGCGTAGGAGCGGACCTTGTCCGCGATAGCCGGACGTACCGGCGCGATTCGCGGATGAGATCCGCTCCTACGCCGCCCCACCCACGCCATTCCCCTGTAGGAGCGCGCCCTGCGCGCGAAATCGCGGGCAGGGCCCGCTCCTACACCGGCCCCTATCGCACAACGACCGCGACACGACCGCGCAGCGTCATCATGGCCACCCTCGCCCCGCGAACCCGCGCCGTTGCTGGATTGTTGCCTTTTAGTACGAGGTATTTTTGGCTTCCAGGCATATGAATATGCCCGCCGCGGACCTACCATTTGCTTGCTGTTGAAGCGCGCCGCAACACCCAAGAACCCGATTGCAACATCCCTAAAGACATCTTCCCGATGAAGCCGATGAACTTCGTCCTGGCCGCGTGCGCCCGGATGCGGCTCCCGCTCGGGAAAAAGGCAGGAAAATTCATGAAAGCCCTAGTCGTTCTGGCCCTGGCCAGCCTCTCCTCGCTCGCCCTCGCTGCGCAGGCGGACGATGCTGTCCAACCTCAGAGTCCGGCAGTGGAGCAATACACCTATGGAATGAACCTGGACGTCGCCCACGTGGTTTCCACCACCGACGTCTCCAACCAGTGCGGGGTCGTGCCCGCGCAGATGACCTACGACGACTCGAAAGGCGAGCGTCACACCATCGAGTACCAGGTCTGGGGCAACGGCTGCACTGGCGGCTAGGCCCATCCGGAACGCAACCGCGAAGGGTCCACGCCCCCTTCGCGGCGCGTTGCAGGTTCTCTCCCCTCCCCCTTCCCTAACGCTGCAGCACCGACCTCGCCAGGTTGCGGCTGTGCACCCCGAACGCCCGGATCAACGCCAATAGCTGTTCGTCCAGCTGCGCATCGTGCTGCAGCGGCGCCAGTTCGTTGCCGGCGCTGAAACCGACGCCGGCATCCGCCGGGACCGTCGCCAGCCAATGACCGATCGCCGCGTCGAAGGCCGCCGCATGGGCATGGGATTCGACCGCCACCACCTCCCTCGGGTAATCGGCCGAATACGCCGGATAGCCCCCGTCGCCGGAAGCATCGGCATAGGCGGCGAGCAGCGCCGAACCCTGCGGCTTGCGCAGCGATTCCAGCAGCCAGTCCAGTTGGTAGCGCTCCACGCCCAGGTGGCGGCTGGCCACGCGGCTGATGGCGGCCTTCTTGTCGGCGTCGAAACCGGCCATGGCCTTGAGCGCGGTCCACAGCATGCTGGCGGTGGTTTCGCCGGGTAATGGCGTGCTGTGGTAGGGCTGCGTCAGGTCCTGGAGGTAATGCATCGACCAGCCGAGGAAGCGGTAGCCCCAGTACGGGTGGCCATGTTCGAAGGCGTAGCGCGCCAGGCCGTGGAACTGGTAGGCGCGCCATTCCGGCCAGCTGCGCTGCAGGTAGGGCGCGCCGGCGAAGATGATCGGCGACTCGTGGTAGAAGCCCATGTGGAACGGCGCCTGGGAGCTGAACTCGTAGCCCGGGTCGCCGAACGGCTGCGGGCCGAAGCCATAGCGCTGGCCAGCCGTGCCAGGGTTGTCGCTGAACAGGTGGATGTCGTGGCCGAAGTCCGGCTCGTCGCTAGCGCTGGCCAGCACCGCCAGGGCCGGCACCGGCTCGCCCGGCTGCAAGGCGATGAAGCGCCAGCGCACCCAGCCGGCGAGGTCGTGGAACACCAGCACGTCGGACGCCTTCAGGTGCGGCCGCCCGGGCTGGTCGTGCCCCGGCGCGGGCTGGATGGCATTGGCCAGCTTGATCTCCGGGTTAAGCCGCAGCGCCGTGAGGAAGGCCAGGCGCAAATCCTGCTCCGTGCCGGTGAAGCGCAGCGCGTCGGGCCGCGCCGGGTACTGGCGGAAGTGCTCGCGGGCGAAGCGCTCCTGCTCGTCGAGCAGTGGTACCAAACCCTCGCGTTCGGCGGCGAGGAAGGTCTCCAGCGGCTCCATGGGCGCCGCCGGCGCAGCGGCCACGGCCGGCAGTCGGGCCAGGGCCTGGTAGCTGCCCAGGGCATGGTTGGACCAGGCCCAGAGGCAACGCGGCAGGATCAGCAGGGACAGCAGCAGGCAAATGCGCAACCGGTGGCTCATGGGGCCTCCACTCTTCTCGGACGATGCCCCGCAGCCTAGCAATCCCGGCGCCGCGGGGCACTGTCGCAGAGGGCCAGGGCGATTCACCGATAAGGCCAGGCTGACCATCATCAATGGCGAGCGCGGGGCCAGCCACTACACTTGCCGGGCATGACCTGCCGGCAGGGCGCCGTCGTCGCCGGCCATCGCAAGAAGGCATTTCCCCCATGCTGCAATCCGTTTCACCGAAGAACGACCTGCCGCTGAAGAACGAGGCCGATCCCCAGCGCAGCGGCGTGCTCGCCCCGTTCGGCATCGCGGCCTTCCGCATCATCTGGATCTGCAACCTGTTCGCCAACCTGGGCACCTGGGCGCAGTCGGTGGCCGCCGCCTGGGTGGTCACCGAGGCCCACGCCAGCCCGCTGATGGTGGCGATGATCCAGGTCGCCTCGGCGCTGCCGCTGGTGCTGCTGTCGATCCTCTCCGGGGTGCTGGCGGACAACCACGACAGGCGCAAGATCATGCTCGTCGGCCTGTCCATCGAACTGTCCGGCGCCGCCCTGGTGACGCTGCTGGCGTTCCTCGGCTACCTCGACCCGCTGCTGCTGATCGCTTCCATCCTCTGGCTGTCCCTGGGCAGCTCCATCACCATCCCGGCCTGGCAGGCGGCGGTGAACGAGCAGGTGCCGGCGCGCCTGGTGGGCGACGCGGTGCTGCTCAACAGCGTCAACTACAACGTCGCCCGCGCGGTCGGCCCGGCCATCGGCGGCCTGCTGCT
The DNA here is from genome assembly GCF_900112375.1 of Pseudomonas citronellolis. Classification (GTDB taxonomy): domain Bacteria; phylum Pseudomonadota; class Gammaproteobacteria; order Pseudomonadales; family Pseudomonadaceae; genus Pseudomonas; species Pseudomonas citronellolis. The sequence continues at coordinate 193,015 of NZ_FOLS01000001.1, forward strand.
GTCGGCCACCGGCGCGCCCTGGGTGTTCCTGTTCAACTGCCTGTGCTACGCCTCGCTGATCTGGGCCATCTGGCAATGGCGCCGCGAGGTGCCCAAGCGCACCCTGCCGCCGGAGCACATCGTCGAAGGGGTGGTGGCGGCGCTGCGCTTCACCCAGTACTCCAGCGTCACCCGCCTGGTGATGCTGCGCTCGGCGGTGTTCGGCCTGTCGGCCAGCGCGGTCTGGGCGCTGCTGCCGCTGCTGGCGCACCGCAACCCCGACGGCAACGCCTCGGTGTACGGCTACATGCTCGGCGCCCTGGGCCTGGGCGCCATCCTCGGCAGCACCCTGGTCGGCCGCCTGCGCAAGGTGATCGGCACCAGCCGGCTGATCAGCCTGGGCGGCGGCACCCTCGGCCTGGTGCTGCTGGTCCTCGGCACGGTGGACAACCTCTGGGTGCTGTTCCCGGCGCTGATCCTCGGCGGCAGCTGCTGGATAGCCGCGGTGGCCAGCTACAACTCGGCGGTGCAGATACTGGTGCCGGACTGGGTCAAGGCGCGCGCCCTGGCGCTGTACCAGACGGCCATCTACGGCGGCCTGGCGCTGGGCTCGTTCCTCTGGGGCCACTTCGCCGGCACCCTGGGCGTGCAGGGCGCGCTGCTGGCCGCCGGCTGCCTGCTGCTGGTGTCGGTGGCGCTGCTGTACAACTCGCGCCTGCCGGAGCTCAACCCCGGCAGCATCGCCCGCGCGCCCAGCACCCTGCCGGGGGAGCCGACCTTCGTCTTCGACACCCAGCGCGGCTCGGTGCTGGTGACCATCGAATACCGCATCCCGGCCGAGCGCACCCGCGACTTCGTCCGCGCGGCCAAGGCGCTGCGCCGCCTGCGCCTGCGCAACGGCGCCGAACGCTGGGCGCTGTACCGCGACATCAGCGACAAGGAGGCCTGGCAGGAGGTGTTCCTGGTGGACAACTGGATCGCCCACCTGAGGATGCTCGACCGCATGACGCTGGAGGACAAGACCATCATCGACACGGTCACCAGCCTGCATGCGGGGGATGCGCCGCCGAAGATGCGGCATGGGGTGAGCTATGAGTCGGGGAGCTACGAGGCGCCGCCGGAGACGTTGGGGTGAGGGTGTTCGCCTGAGGGTGAGGTGCCCGGCGGGAAGTCCGCTCCCTCTCCCTAACCCTCTCCCTGAAGGGAGAGGGGACCGTTCGGAGCGCTTGGATGTTTTGGAGTCAGCCGGCAACACCGAGGGTTTCAGGCTGAAACCATTCCTTCTCTCGGCACGGACAAGCCCCCTCTCCCTTCAGGGAGAGGGCTGGGGAGAGGGTTGCGCGGTCGAATCACACACCACAGGGTTCCGGCTGATTAGATCGCCAACCCCACCAACACCGCACACTCCACCAACTCCACCAAAGCCCCCGCCGTATCCCCGGTGGTGCCGTCCAGCCGCGCCATCAGCCGGTTGCGCCACCAGAGGAACACCGCCAGCGCCACCACCAGCGCCACCAGGCCGCTCAGGCCGGTGAGCGGCATCAGCGCGGCGTTGAGCACCAGCATCCAGGGCAGCGCGCGGCGCGGCAGGTGGTCGGCCAGGGCCTGGCCGAGGCCGCCGGGGCGGGCGTAGGGAGTGGTGAGGAACAGCAGCGGCAGGGCCACCCGCGCGAGCCAGGGCGCCAGCAGCAGGGCCCAGAAGTGGTGGGCGTCGAGCAGCGCCGCGATGGCGCAGAACTTCACCAGCAACAGCACTACCAGCACCACCACCGCCACCGGGCCGCTGCGCGGGTCCTTCATGATCGCCAGGGTGCGCTCGCGGTCGCCCAGGCCGCCCACCCAGGCGTCGGCGGTGTCGGCCAGGCCGTCCAGGTGCAGGGCGCCGCTGAAGGCCACCCATACGGCCAGCAGCAGCGCGGCGTGCAGCAGCAGGTAGGTCTCGCCGAAGAAGTAGCCCAGCGCATAGAGCCCGCCCCCCATCAGCGCCCCCACCAGCGGGTAGAACAGCGTGGCGCGGCCGAACTGCTCGGGCGTGGGCACCTCGCCCAGGCGGATCGGGATGCGGCTGAGGAACTGCAGGGCGATCAACGGCAGGAACAGGTTGCTCATCGGGGCGCGCTCACGGCGGACTCGACCGGTTGGATGTTCCAGCCGCCGGCCTGCGGCTCGATGCGCAGCGCCAGCCGTTCGCCGTGGGCGACGCTCACCTGCAGCAAGTACTCGCGCGGCAGGCCCTGGGCGCGCGCGCCGAGCAGGCGCATCACCCCGCCATGGGTCACCAGCAGCAGGTGCTTTCCGGCATGCGTCGCGTACAGCCGCTGCAGGGCGGCGAACACCCGCGCCTCGAAGGCCGCGAGCGGTTCGCCGCCCGGCGGGGTGAAGGCGTAGGGGTCGTTCCAGAAGCGGGCTAGCGCATCGCTATCAGTCTCCATCAGCTTAGCTGCGGAAAGCCCTTCCCACTCGCCGAAATCCATCTCGCGCAGGTCCGGTTCCAGGTGCAATGGCAGGCCGCTTGCGGCCGACAGGCGCTCGGCGAAGGCGGCGCAACGGCGCAGCGGCGAGCTGACCAGGGCCTCCCAGGGCTGCTCCAGGCCCAGGCCGGCCTGCATCTGCGCCCAGCCGGCGGCGGTCAGGGCGTCGTCCAGGCGGCCGCGGAAGCCGCCGCCCAGTTCGGTTTCGCCGTGGCGCAGCAGGTCCAGGCGCAGGCTCATGCCGGGCGGTCCGACACCGCCGCCTCGGCGAAGGTGGCCATCCCGGCGTGCAGCCGGCAGGCCTGGCGCAGCAGCGGCACGGCCAGGGCGGCGCCGCTGCCCTCGCCCAGGCGCAGGCCCAGGTCCAGCAGCGGCTGCGCCTCCAGGGCCTGGAGCACGCGCTGGTGGCCGGGCTCGGCGCCGCTGTGGGCGAACAGCAGCCAGTCGCGGCACTGCGGGTTGAAGCGCACCGCGCAGAGCGCCGCGACGCTGCAGATGAAGCCGTCCACCAGGGCGACGATGCCCTTCTGCGCGCAGGCCAGGTAGGCGCCGGCCAGGGCCGCCACCTCGAAGCCGCCGAGGCGGCACAGGGCCTCGAAGGGGTCGGCACAGTGCCCGCCATGCAGGGCCAGGGCGCGTTCGATGACCTCGGCCTTGTGCGCCACGCCTCGCGCGTCCAGGCCAGTGCCGGGGCCAACCAGAGGCGCCGCGCGCTCGCCCAGCAGGCCGCAGGCCAGCGCCGCGGCGCAGGTGGTGTTGCCGATGCCCATCTCGCCGCCGATGAACAGCTCGCTGCCGGCCTGTTGCGCGCGGCGCACGGATTCGCGCCCGGCCTCCAGGGCGATCAGGCACTGCGCGGCGGTCATCGCCGGCTCGCGGGCGAAGTTCAGGGTGCCGGCGCCGACCATCAGGTGCAGCACGCCGGGCAGCGGTTCCAGGGGCACGGCGGTGCCCAGGTCGATCACTTCCAGGCGAGCGCCCAGGTCGCGGGCCAGCACGCTGATGGCCGCGCCGCCGCGCACGAAGTTGCGCAGCATCTCGCCGGTCACCGCCTGCGGGTAGGCCGAGACGCCCTCCTCCACCACGCCGTGGTCGCCGGCGAACAGGGCGATCCACAGGTGCTCCAGGCTCGGCCGCTCGCGGCCCTGCAGGCTGGCCAGGTGCACGGCCACCTCTTCCAGGCGGCCCAGGGCGCCGCGCGGCTTGGTCAGCTGGTCCTGGCGCGCGGCGGCCTTGTCGCGCGCCACGCGGTCCGTGGGTTGGCACGCTTCGCGCCACCATTGCAGGCTCATACGGGGTCTCCCTTGAGGGTCATGGGCAGGCCGGCGACGGTGAACAGCACCCGCTCGCTGGCCTCGGCCAGGGCCTGGTGCAGCCAGCCGGCCTCGTCGACGTAGCGCCGCGTCAGCTCGCCCAGGGGCACCACACCCAGCCCGGTTTCGTTGCTGACCAGCAGGATGCGGCCCGGCAGGGCCGGCAGCGTGGCCAGCAGTTCGTTCACTTCGTGTTGCAGGTGCGCGCCGTCGTCGGCGAGCAGCAGGTTGGTCAGCCACAGCGTCAGGCAGTCCACCAGCAGGCAGCGGTCCGGCGCGGCGTGCTCGGCGAGGGCCCGCGCCAAGTGCAGCGGTTCCTCCACCAGGCCCCATTCGGCGGGACGGCGGTCGCGGTGCTGGCGGATGCGCTCGCCCATCTCGCCGTCGCCGATCTGCGCGGTGGCGAAATAGGTGACCGGCAGGCCGCTGTCCCGGGCCAGGCGCTCGGCCAGGCGGCTCTTGCCGGAACGGGCGCCGCCGAGGATGAGTTCAAGCATGGGTTTTCTCCGGGGAAGTCATGTCCTGTAGGAGCGAGCTTGCTCGCGAACCCGCCTCGCTGCGATCCCGTTCGCGAGCAAGCTCGCTCCTACGAAGAGCGGTAACTGCGGCCCTTGGCTCAAAGGCCACACAGGGATTTCAGCTTCTGCGTGTCCAGATACGCCTCCACCTGGTCCGCCAGGCGCTCGATGTCGCGCTCGCGCAGGGCGTGGTAGTCCTGCTCGACCACCTCGCCCAGGCCGGCCCAGCGCAGCAGCGCGGCGCAGGCGGCGGGGGATTCGAACAGGCCGTGCAGATAGGTGCCTATGACCTGGCCGTCGGCGCTCAGGGCGCCATCGCAGCGGCCGTCGTCCAGGCGCACCGCCGGGCTCTCCAATGCGGGCCCGCTGGTGACGCCGGCGTGGATTTCGTAGCCGCCGACCTCGGCGTCTTCCAGGGCCAGTCGGCCACGGACGTTGCGCAGCTGCTTCTCCGGCTCCAGCACCGTGTCCAACTCCAGCCAGCCGAGGCCGGCGCTGCCGCCGGCGGCGCCTTCCAGGCCGTGGGGGTCGGACAGCGTGCGGCCGAGCATCTGCAAGCCGCCGCAAATGCCCAGCAGCTTGCCGCCGTAGCGCAGGTGGCGCTCGATGGCGGCGTCCCAGCCCTGGGCGCGGAGGAAGGCCAGGTCCGCGCGCACGCTCTTGGAGCCGGGCAGGATGACCAGGTCCGCCGCCGGCAGCGGCTGGCCGGGGCCGACGAAGGTCAGTTGCACCTGCGGGTGCAGGCGCAGCGGGTCGAAGTCGGTGTGGTTGCTGATGCGCGGCAGCACCGGCACCGCCACCTTGAGGCTTTCCCCGGCCTTGGCGGCCTGGCGGGTGTCGATGGCGTCCTCGGCTTCCAGGTGGAAGTCCATCAGGTAGGGCAGCACGCCCAGCACCGGGATGCCGGTGCGTTCCTCCAGCCAGTCCAGGCCCGGCTGCAGCAGGGCGATGTCGCCGCGGAAGCGGTTGATGACGAAGCCCTTCACCCGCGCTCGCTCGCTTTCCGAGAGCAGTTCCAGGGTGCCGACCAGATGGGCGAAGACGCCGCCACGGTCGATGTCGGCGATGAGGATCACCGGGCAATCCACCGCCTCGGCGAAGCCCATGTTGGCGATGTCGTTGGCGCGCAGGTTGATCTCCGCCGGGGAGCCGGCGCCTTCCACCATCACCACCTGGTAGGCGTCGAGCAGGCGCTGGTGGGATTCGAGCACAGCCTGTTTGGCGACCCTTTTGTAATCGTGATAGGCGGCGGCGTTCATGCTGGTCACCGCGCGGCCGTGGATGATGACCTGGGCGCCCACGTCGCTGTTGGGCTTGAGCAGCACCGGGTTCATGTCGGTGTGCGGCGCCAGGTGGCAGGCCTGGGCCTGCACCGCCTGGGCGCGGCCGATCTCGCCGCCGTCGGCGGTCACCGCGCTGTTCAGCGCCATGTTCTGCGGCTTGAACGGCGCCACCGCCACGCCCTGGCGGCGGAGCCAGCGGCACAGCGCAGTCACCAGGGTGCTCTTGCCGGCGTCGGAGGTGGTGCCCTGCACCATTAAAGTAGTGCCTTGCACCATCAGGGTGGTCATGTCGGGCTCCATTCGCCGAGGGCCTGGCCCAGGCGCTGCCAGCCGGCTTCGTCGGCGGGCAGGCCGAAGCGCAGGCTCGGCGGGCTGTCGAAAAGGCGTACGAGGATGCCGCGGCGAGCCAGGTGCTCGTGCAGTTCGTCGGCCCGAGGGTAGGCAAGCCACTGGAACAGCGCGGTGCCCTGGGTCAGCAACCGGTGCGTTTTCAGAAGCGCGGCCAGGCGTGCGCCGGCCTGTTCCAGCGCTGCGCGGCGTTCACCTTGCCGCGCATGGTCGGCCAGGGCGTGCTGCGCCACCCAGCGCGTCGGCCCGCTCACCGCCCAGGGCCCGAGCAGCTCGGCCAGGCCCCGCAGCAACGCCGGCTCGGCGAAGGCAAAGCCCAGGCGCGCGCCGGCCAGACCGAAGAACTTGCCCAGCGAACGCAGCACCACCAGGCCCGGCTGGCCGCCGGCCAGGGGCAGCAGGCTGTGGCCGGGGGTGCAGTCCATGAAAGCCTCGTCCACCACCAGCCAGCCGCCGCTGGCCCGCAGGCGCTCGTGCCAGGCCAGCAGGCGTTCGCAGTCGAAGCGACGGCCGGTGGGGTTGTTCGGGTTGACCAGCAGCAGCACGTCGAGTTGGTCGACCAGGCCGTCCACCTCATCGTCGGCCAGTTCCAGCAGTTCATGACCATGCTGTTTCCAGGCCGCCGCGTGTTCGGCGTAGCAAGGCGCGAGCACGCCGACCCGGCCCGGTGCGCGCAGGCGCGGCAGGGCCTGGATCGCCGCCTGGCTGCCGGGCAGCGGCAGCAATGAGTCACAGCCGTAGTAATCGCGCGCGGCCTGCTCCAGGCCGTCATCCTCTTCCGGCAGGCGCTGCCAGGCGCTGGCGGGGATGTCCGCCAGTGGCCAGGGCCAGGGCGCGATGCCGGTGGACAGGTCGAGCCAGTCCTCCAGCGCGATGCCGTAGCGCTGCGCGGCCGCGCGCAGCTTCCCGCCGTGCTCAAGCATGCAGCAGCGCCCCCAGGCCGAGGATCGCCAGCAGCCACAGCAGCACGCCCTGGCGCACCAGGGCCAAGGCCCGCCAGATGTCGCGGGCGCCCGGCGCCGGGCCTTCGCCCAGTTGCGGGCGTTCATGCAGTTCGCCGTGGTAAACGGCGTTGCCGCCCAGGGCCACGCCGAGCGCACCGGCGCCGGCGGCCATCACCGGGCCGGCGTTGGGGCTGTCCCACTGCGGCGCCTGGCGGCGCCAGCTGCGCAGGGCCAGACGGGTGTTGCCGAGCAGCGCGTAGGTCAGCGCGACCAGGCGTGCGGGGATGTAATTGAGGGCGTCGTCGATCTTCGCCGCCGCCCAGCCGAAGCGTTCGAAGCGCGGGTTGCGGTAGCCCCACATGGCGTCCAGGGTGTTGCTCAGGCGGTAGAGCACCACGCCTGGCGCGCCGGCCACAGCGAACCAGAAGAGCGCGGCGAACACCGCGTCGCTGCCGTTCTCCAGCACCGATTCGGTGGCGGCCTTGGCCACCGCGCTGTCGTCCAGTTCGGCGGTCTCGCGGCTAACCATGTAGCCCACGCGCTTGCGCGCCTCGGGCAGGTCGCCGTCGCGCAGGGCCAGGGCCACGGGTTCGGCGTGCTCGCCCAGGCTGCGCAGGCCGATGGCGGCGTAGAGGGCGATGGCGGAGACCAGCCAGCCTAGATGAGGGACCAGGGTCAGCAGCCAGGTGAGGAAGGTCAGTGGCAGCACGGCCAGGGCCCAGGCGGTGACGCCGTGGCTGCGCCAGCCTAGGCCGGGGGTGTGGTTATCGGAGGTTGGGGAGGTTGGAAGAAGAGCGCCCTCTCCCCGGCCCTCTCCGGAAGGCGGCCCCCCCTGAAGGGAGAGGGGGCTTTCCGTGCCAACCGGCAAGTCTGGCGTACGTGAACGGTTGAAGCGGCGTTCCAGGCGGTCGGCCAGGCGGCCGAAGGCCACCAGCGGGTGCCAGCGCTTCGGCTCGCCGAGCAGGCCGTCCAGGGCCACGCCGGCGACGCTCAGCAGGGCCAGGCTCATGGGCGTTCTCCCCAGTGATTTTCGTAAAGCAGTTCGTTCAGCGGGCGCGGCTGGCGCCAGCCTTCCAGGGCCAGCATGGGCGCCGGGTAGAACTCCGCCACCGGGCCCAGGCAGAGCACCGCCACCGCCTCGCTGCCGGCGGGCAGGCCGAGCAGTTCGCCCAGGGCGGCGGGTTCGAACAGCGACACCCAGCCCATCCCCAGGCCTTCGGCGCGGGCCGCCAGCCAGAGGTTCTGGATGGCGCAGGCCAGCGAGGCCAGGTCCATCTGCGGCAGGGTGCGGCGGCCGAAGACGTGGGCCTCGCGGCCGTCCGCCAGGGCCGCCACCAGCAGCTCGGCGCAGTCGCGGATGCCCTCGACCTTCAGCCGCATGAATTCTTCGGAACGCTCGCCCAGGGCCTCGGCGGTCTTCACCCGCTCCGCCTCCACCAGGCCGTGGATGGCCTCGCGCAGTTCCGGGCGGGTGATGCGGATGAAGCGCCAGGGCTGCATCAGGCCGACGCTGGGGGCCTGGTGCGCCGCTTCCAGCAGGCGCGCCAGCAGCGCCGGGGCCACCTCGCCGCCGCTGAAGTGGCGCATGTCGCGGCGCTCGGCGATGGCGCGGTAGATGGCCGCGCGTTCCTCGGGGCTGTAGGCGTGCTCGTTCATGGGCGGAAGATCGCGGCGGCGGCCGCCGGGTTCGACGGCAGGTAGAAGTGGATGTAGGTCGCGGTCAGGCGGCCCAGGCGGAACACCGCCTCGGCCACCGGCTTGGCGTTCGGGCAGGTGCCGCGCAGGGCCGGTTCCAGTTGGCTGTCCAGCAGCGAATGGTGGAAGGTGTGGCCGCGCAGCGGGCCTTCCGGCAGCTCCACTTCCTGCAGGGCCAGGGCCGCGAGGCGCTTCTGCAGGGTGGCGCGGCCGGGCAGCAGGCCGAGCAGCCGACCGCTGCGCCCCTCGGCGTCGGTCAGGCCGTCGAGCAGGTAGAGCATGCCGCCGCATTCGGCCAGCAGCGGCTTGCCGGCGGCGTGGTGGGCGCGGATGGCCTCGGCCATGGCGCGGTTGTTCTCCAACTGCGCCAGGTGCAGTTCCGGATAGCCGCCGGGTAGATAGAGGCTATCCACTTCCGGCAGGCGTTCGTCGGTGAGCGGCGAGAAGAACTTCAGCTCGGCGCCCAGTTCGCGCAGCAGGTCGAGGTTGGCCTGGTAGAGGAAGGCGAAGGCGGAATCCCGCGCCACGCCGATGCGCACACCGGCCAGGGACGCTTGCAGTTCGCGCTCGGTGGGCGCGGCGAAAGTCACCGGCGGCGGCAGGTCCACCGCGCTGCTGGCGGCCAGGGCATCGGCGGCGGCATCCAGGCGCGCGTCCAGATCGGCCAGCTCCTCGGCCTGCACCAGGCCCAGGTGGCGGCTGGGCAGTTCCAGGTCGGCGCTGCGCGGCAGCGCGCCGTACCAGCGGATCCACTCCGGCAGGCTGTCGCGCAGCAGGTCGCTGTGGCGCTGGCTGCCGACGCGGTTGCCGAGCACGCCGGAGAACGGCAGGCCCGGCTGATAGGTGGCCAGGCCCACGGCCAGGGCGCCGAAGGTCTGCGCCATGGCCTGGCCATTGATCACGCCGAGCACCGGCACATTGAAGGTGCGCGCCAGGTCGGCCGCCGAGGGCGTGCCGTCGAACAGGCCCATTACCCCTTCGATGAGGATCAGGTCGGCCTCCCCCGCCGCTTCCCAGAGCAGCCGGCGGCTCTGCGCCTCGCCGACCATCCACAGGTCGAGCTGGTGCACGGGCGCGCCGCTGGCGCGGGCGAGGATCATCGGGTCGAGGAAGTCCGGGCCGACCTTGAACACCCGCACCCGGCGCCCCTGGCGCGCGTGCAGGCGGGCCAGGGCGGCGGTGACGGTAGTCTTGCCCTGCCCCGAGGCGGGAGCGGCGATCAGCAGCGCCGGGCACTGGCGCGCCTGGGTCATCAGAACTCCACCCCTTTCTGCGCCTTGATGCCGGCCTTGAAGGCGTGCTTGACCAGGCCCATCTCGGTGACGGTGTCGGCGGCGTCGATCATGCCCGGCTGGGCGGCACGGCCGGTGACCACCACGTGCTGGTGCGCCGGGCGTGCAGCGATGTCGGCCAGCACGGCGTCCAGTTCCAGGTAGCCGTGCTTGAGGGCGATGTTCAACTCGTCCAGCAGCACCAGACCGACGGCCGGGTCGGCCAGCAGTTCGCGGGCCACGTCCCAGGCCTGCCGGGCTTTCTCGATGTCGCGCTGGCGATCCTGGGTCTCCCAGGTGAAGCCCTCGCCCATCACGTGGTAGCGCACCTGCTCGGGGAAGCGCCGGAAGAAGGCTTCCTCGCCGGTGCTCGCGGCGCCCTTGATGAACTGCACCACGCCGGCCTGCATGCCGTGGCCGAGGGCGCGGGCGAGCATGCCGAAGGCCGAGCTGCTCTTGCCCTTGCCGTTACCGGTGAGCACCAGCAGCACGCCGCGCTCGTCCCGGGCCTGGGCGATCTTCTCGTCGATCACGTCCTTCTTGCGCTGCATGCGCGCGCGGTGGCGCTCGTCCTTTTCCGGGGATTCGCTCATCGTTGTGTCTCCTGGCCGAAGGCGGCCGTGCTCGCGATGCCAAGGCACCGGGGCTGAAGGGGCGTGCGGGAGTGACGAAGGAAAGCAGCCGCGCGGCGCGGGGCCATGGCTGGAAGGAGAATGCTCATCTGCCTGATCGCTCCACCGCTCTCACCCGCGCGGCTAGTAAACCGGGATGACGCGGGGCGATCGGAGCGCGGCCTGGGCAGCGCCCGACGGCTTCCTGCGCGTCGTCTTGCGCTACGGGCCGGTCTCCGGGCTCGCGAGTGAAGGTCATTGGACCTCTGCGGCTGCGCCTTCCCATGCCGTTGGCACAGTGGCTGTTGCGTCCGCGTGACTCGCCTACCGTTGCGGGGGCAGCGCCGGAATGACCGAATTGGCTCGGTTGCACCGGCTTCCCTGTTTCACCTCCAGCCGTGGCTGGAGGCACCTGTAGCAGGCGCGCAGCTTAGAGGCTGGCGGGGTGGCCGGTCAATCGGCGGCGGCGATGGGTCGCGCCGCCGGCGCGGGCGCGGCGGCCGGGTCCTGGCGGCACCAGCGCAGCCAGATGAACTGCAGCTGGACCAGGGTGGCGCGGGCCAGCTCGCGCTCTTCGGCGGGCAGCCGGTGGTCGTTTTCCAGGGCCTTGAACAGCGCCACGCTGACCGCGTCCAGGGCCTGCTCGCGGCCGGCGCGCGGGCCTCCGGCGAGCAGCAGGTCGTGCAGACGCAGCAGGTAGGCGTCGCGGGCCCGGCGTACGGGGCCGCGGGCAGCGGCCAGGCGCGCACGGAGGAACAGCAGCTCGTCGCCCAGGTCCAGCCCCAGCAGCCCACCGCGCCAGCGCGCGCGGCGCTCGGCCGGCAGGTTCTTGTAGAACTGCGCCAGGCGCAGCAGGCGGTCGGCGCTGCGGCCGTCGAACCACACCTCCGCCACCGGCAGCGGGCCGCGGGTGAGCCGCGCCAGGTCGGCGAGGATGGCCGCCAGCACGCGGCGGTAATGGCGCTGCCCGGGCGCCAGGCGCACCAGGTTGAACACCAGCACGGCGAAGGCCACGCCGACCACGGTGGCCAGCGCCGAGTTGAGGAAGTGGCCGAGGTCGTAGCTCATCTCGTTGCTCGGCCCGATGTTCTTCACATAGAAGATGCAGAAGGACGAGGCGATGGCGGCGATCGGCGGCCGCGTCATGCACAGCGCGGCGATGAACAGCGGCACGCCCAGCACCAGCGCCAATGCCGGGAAGCCATCGCACAACGGCAGTATCACCAGGCCCGCGACACCGGCGAAGGGCACCGACAGCACGATGCCGCGCAGGAAGTTCAGCCCGGCGCCGGCCGGGTTGTCGCGGCTGGCGAACAGGCTCAGCACCACACCGGTGATGGACACCGCGCCCAGGCCGCTGGGCCAGGCCGTGGCCAGCCAGAAGGCCGACACACAGAGGAACGCCAGGGCGCTGCGCAGCCCGTAGAGCAGGCCGCGTTCGATGTCGCGGTGCCAGACGATCACCCCCGGCGCGTTGCGCGGCGCCTCGCCGTAGACCAGCGCCTGCATGCTGCGCTGGGCCTCGCCGGCCATCTCCAGGGTGCGCGCCAGGCATTCCAGGCACAGGCGCTGCTGGGCGTTGTCCAGTTCCCGAGCGGCGACGCCAAGGCGTTCACGGCAGTCCTCGAAGGCGCGGTACTCGGCCTTATCCAGCAGAGCCATGACCTCGCACCGCCAGGGCTCCAGCGCGGCCGCCGCGGCCTGGTCCAGCAGCCGCCATTCCCGCGCCACCTTGCGCGCCGCACGCAGCAGGCCCAGCAGGTCGGCATTCAGCACCCGCAGCGCCTGGGCCCGGCGCCGGCCGCTCTCGCCCTCGAACCAGGCGTGCTCGCGCTGCGCGTCCACCGCCACGATGCGGCCCATGGCGCGGATCAGCGGGCCGCGCTCGTCGGCGCCGGTCAGCTCAGCGGCCGCCGCTTGCAGGCCGGTTTCCCAGGCGCCCCTGCCCTGCTCCGCCAACTGCTGCTGCACGCGCCGCGGCCAGAGCACGATGCTGACCAGCGAGGCGCAGAGAATGCCCAGGCCGATCTCCGAGCAGCGCGCCACGGCCTGGTCGAACACCGTCATGGGCGCGGCGCTGGAAGGCAGCGCGATGATCGCCGCGGTGTAACCGGCGAGGACGAAACCGTAGGAAGAGAAGTTCTGCAGCAGCGAGGCGCCGGCAGTGCAGAACGCCAGCCAGGCGGCCATGGCCAGGAGGAAAGGCAGCGGCGCCTGGCCGAACAGGGCGATCAGCGCCACCGAGACCATGGCCCCGATGCAGGTGCCGAGCAGGCGGAACACGCTCTTGGCCAGCACCATGCCGCTCAGCGGCTGGCTGACCACGAACACCGTGACCAGCGCCCATTGCGGTTGCTGCAACTCAAAGCGGAACGCCAGGTAGAGCGCGAGAATGCCGGCCAGCAGCGACTTGCTGGCGAACTGCAGGTCCGTGCGGCGCGGGCGCAGCACGGCGCGGAAGAACTCGGTGAACAGCGAGAGGAAGGCAGGCATGCAGACATACCGGCAAAATCGTTGACCGAACTATTAAATAGCTTGCTAACAATGTCAAGAAACATCCTGTAACCTCCCTGAGTGGAAGGCGACGGATGGTCCCGTCACACAACTCCGCTAGACTCCGTGGGATGACCGAAACCGCTCAAGCCGGCCAGCTGCGCCTGGACACCTCCGCCTCCCCGCCCCTGCTGCAAGTCAGCGGCGACTGGACGCTCGCCCATTTCGCCGACCTGCAGCGCCAGGTCGGCGCCCTCGACGGCCAGCGCGCCCATGCCGGGGGCTTCGACTTCAGCCAACTCGGCGCCCTCGACACCGCCGGCGCCAGCCTGCTCGCCGACCTGATCGGCGCCAGCGGCCTGCAGCGCCTGGACGAGATCGCCGCCGACGTGCCCAGGGAGCGCCGCGACCTGCTGCGCGCGGTGGGCAGCTCCATCACCCAGTGCCGCCTGCACGAGAAAAAGCCGCCGCCGGGCAATGCCCTGGCCGACCTGCTGGAACGCATCGGCCGCGCCATGGAGGTCTTCTGGAAAGACCTGGTGGGCGTGCTCGGCTTCATCGGCCTGACCCTCGAAAGCCTGGCGCGCTGCGCCCTGAATCCCCGGCGCTGGCGGCCCACCTCGCTGGCCGCGCACATGGAGCAGACCGGCCTGGACGCCGTGCCCATCGTGGCCCTGCTGACCTTCATGGTCGGCGCCGTGGTGGCCTTCCTCGGCGCCACCGTGCTGAACAAGTTCGGCGCGGCCATCTACACCGTCGACCTGGTGGGCTTCTCGTTCCTCCGCGAGTTCGGCGTGCTGCTCACCGCCATCCTCCTCGCTGGGCGCACCGCCAGCGCCTTCACCGCGCAGATCGGCTCGATGAAGTCGAACCAGGAGATCGACGCCATCCGCGCCCTGGGCCTGGACCCGATGGAACTGCTGGTGCTGCCGCGGGTGCTGGCGTTGCTGCTGGTGCTGCCGCTGCTGACCTTCCTGGCGATGCTTTCGGGCATCGTCGGCGGTGGCGTGGTCTGCGCGCTGTCGCTGGACATCTCGCCGCGCATGTTCATGGTCATGCTGCAGAACGACATCGCCGTGCAGCACTTCCTGGTGGGCCTGGTGAAGGCGCCGATATTCGCCTTCGTCATCGCCGTGATCGGCTGCCTGGAAGGCTTCCGCGTCAGCGGCAGCGCGCAGTCGGTGGGCGAGCACACCACCTCGGCGGTGGTCCAGTCGATCTTCGCGGTGATCGTCATCGACGCCATCGCCGCGCTGTTCTTCATGGAGATGGGCTGGTGAGCGAAGAAGCCATCATCCAGGTCCGCGACCTGTGCAACCGCTTCGGCGACCACGCGGTGCACGAGCACCTGGACCTGGACGTGCGCCGCGGCGAAATCCTCGGCGTGGTCGGCGGCTCGGGCACCGGCAAGTCGGTGCTGCTGCGTGCCATCATCGGCCTGCGCCGGCCCCAGGAAGGGCAGATCCACGTGTTCGGGCAGAACCTGCTGGAACTGCCGCCGGAGCAGCGCTCGAAGATCGAAAGGCGCTTCGGCGTGCTGTTCCAGAACGGCGCGCTGTTCTCCTCGCTGACCGTCAGCGAGAACGTCTGCCTGCCGCTGATCGAGCACGCCGGGCTGTCCCGCGACGACGCCGAGTACCTGGCCAAGGTGAAGATATCCCTCGCCGGCCTGCCGCCGGAGGCCGGCGCCAAGTACCCCTCGGAGCTGTCCGGCGGCATGGTCAAGCGCGCCGCCCTGGCCCGCGCCCTGGCCCTGGACCCGGACATCCTGTTCCTCGACGAGCCCACCGCCGGCCTCGACCCGATCGGCGCGGCGGCCTTCGACCAGTTGATCCTGACCCTGCGCGAGGCCTTCGGCCTCACCGTGTTCCTGGTCACCCACGACCTGGACACCCTCTACACCATCTGCGACCGCGTCGCCGTGCTGTCGCAGAAGCGCGTGCTGGTGGTCGGCAGCCTCGACGAGGTGGCGGCCAACCCCGACGCCTGGGTCCAGGACTATTTCCACGGCCCGCGCGGCCGTGCCGCGCAGCAGGCGGCGGACCGCCTGCGGGAGGAGAACTGAATGGAAACCCGCGCCCACCACGTGGTCATCGGCCTGTTCACCGTGCTGGTGGCGGCCGGCGGCCTGCTCTTCGGCCTGTGGCTGGCCAAGAACAGCAGCGACCAGCAGTACAGCTACTACGACGTGATCTTCACCGAGGCGGTGACCGGCCTGTCCCAGGGCGGCACCGTGCAGTACAGCGGGATCAAGGTCGGCGACGTGGTCAGCCTGCGGCTCGACCCGCGCGACCCGCGCAAGGTGCTGGCGCGCATCCGCGTGTTCGACCAGACGCCGATCCGCCAGGACACCCGCGCCAAGCTGGCCATCACCGGGGTCACCGGCACCGCCATCATCCAGCTCAGCAACGGCTCGCCGGAAAGCCCGCCGCTGGTGGGCAAGGACGGCCAGGTGCCGGTGATCAAGACCATCCCCTCGCCGCTGAGCAAGCTGCTGGCCAACGGCGAGGACATCGCCACCAACGTCAGCAACCTGATCAACAACGTCAACCGCATGTTCTCCCAGGAAAACGTCGACCGCATCAGCCGCACCCTCGACCACATCGACCAGGCCACCGCGGTGATCGCCGAGCAGCGCGGCGACATCCGCCGCACCGTGCAGGAACTGGCCGCGGCCAGCGAACAGGCCAAGCTGACCCTGGCCAACGCCAGCCAGCTGCTGGGCAACGCCAACCAGTTGCTCGGCAGCCAGGGCAAGGATTCGCTGGTCAGCGCCCAGCAGACCCTTGCCGCGCTGCAACGCAGCAGCGAGAAGGTCGAGCGCCTGCTCGACAGCAACTACGACTCGGTCAACGGCGGGCTGAACGGCCTGGGCGAGATAGGCCCGGCGGTGCGCGAACTGCGCGCCACCCTGGAGAACCTGCAGCGGGTCACCCGACGCCTGGAAGAGAACCCGACCAACTACCTGTTCGGCGGCAACCGCACCAAGGAGTTCCAACCATGAAGGCCCCCCTGCGCCTGCTCGGCTACAGCGCCCTCGCCGCCCTGCTCGGGGCCTGCTCGATCCTGCCCAAGGCGGAGACCCCGGACATCTACCTGCTGCCGGCGCAGCAGCAACCGCCGCGCGCCACGCCGGCGGTGGACTGGTCGCTGCGGGTGCTGGCGCCCAGGGCCAGCCAGGTGCTGGACAGCAACCGCATCGCCGTGCAGCCCAGGGGCGACCTGCTCAGCGTCTACAAGGGAGCGCGCTGGGCCGACGGCGCCCCGCCGCTGCTGCGCGACCGCCTGCTCGACGCCTTCCGCGCCGACGGCCGCATCCAGGCCCTGAGCAGCGACGAAGTCAGCCTGCAGGCCGACCTGGAACTGGGCGGCGACCTGCGCGCCTTCCAGGCCGAATACCGCGACAAGGGCGTGGAAGCGGTGGTCATCCTCGAAGCCCGCCTGGTGCGCAGCGCCACCCAGCGCATCATCGCGACGCGACGCTTCGAGGTCCGCCAGCCGTCCGCAGGGGAAAAGGTGCCGGAAGTGGTCACCGCCTTCGGCCAGGCCACCGACCGCCTGGCCGCCGAGGTGGTGGGCTGGACGTTGCAGCAGGGGCAGGCGCAGAAGTTCGAGCGGTGAAAGACCGCACCCCATGGCACGTAGGGCGCATAACGCCTACGGCGTTATCCGCCGTTTGGCCTCGGTCCCCGGCGGCGCCAAGGCCAACCGTGGCGTTGGCTGTGGCCTCGGCGTATCGGCGTATAACCGCGAACGGTTATACGCCCTACGGAGCGCCTTTCGTAGGATGGGTTGAGCGAAGCGATACCCATCGCCACGGCTAGTCGGAAACTCGCCTGCGCCAACCCGGATCGGTCAAGCGATAACACTGCAGGGGACTGCGCGGAGAATCCGGTTGGGTCATTTCCAGCAATCCGGACACCATCGCCGGCCCCAGGTAGTTCTTCCGGAAGGTTGGCCGGTGCGACAACCCCAACCTGCGCATGATTTCCGAGGACTTGAGGGCTTCTCCCTTGCTGAAAGCCTGCAACAGCTGTTGCACGCTCTCGTTTACTTGGTCGGTAACTTGATCGCTTACTTGTTCGGTCTGCGCGACTTCGTCCATGGCTGCCAGTAATGCCCGCAACATGTAGTCAACGAAGGGCGTCGCCTGTGCAACATGATCGGCCTCGGCCAAGGCCGCGTAGTAGGCCTCCTGCTGGGCATGGATGACCGTCTCCACCGGCAAGTAAGCCAACAGCGGATTCCAGCGACTGAGTATCAAGGTCTGCCAGAGTCGTCCCATGCGCCCGTTGCCATCGGCGAACGGGTGAATGAATTCGAACTCGTAATGAAAAACACAACTCGCCAGTAGCGGGTGCCAGTCCGTATGGCCCAGCCACTCCAGCAACTGCCCCACCAGCGTCGGGACACGGTTGGCCGGCGGCGCCATGTGTAGCAATTGGTCACCCCGGTAGATGCCGACACCACCCTGTCGAAAATGCCCCGCGTCGTCGATGAGCCCTTCCATCAGGCTGGCGTGGGCTGCCAATAGATCGGGTTGAGAGGTCGGGTGCCAGGAAGGCAGGTATTCATAGGCGCGAAAGGCATTGCGCACTTCCTGGATTTCACGGGGCAATCCCAGCACCCGCTTCCCCTCCAGCACGGCAGTGACCTGCTCGACGCTGAGGGTGTTGTTTTCGATGGCCAGAGAGGCCTGGATGGTACGGATACGGTTGCCGCGCCGTAGTTGAGGCGTCAATGCCGAGTCGCCACCCACCGAAAGCCGACCGACCCGCTCGCAGATTTCACCGACCAATCGCAGCAGTGAAGCGGAAAGGGCAAGCGGTGGTTCATAGGCCTTCATGGCGATATCGGGTCCGAGTCTGCGCAGGCATCCGAAGCGATAGTGCGTACATTGGCGGCACTGCCACCCGTGGCAAACACCGAGCGCACGTTATTGGTTCTCCACCCGCCGCAACAGATAGGTATCCATGATCCAGCCATTGGCCTCGCGGGCCTTCAGGCGGGTGTCGCGGATGCGTTCGGCGACTTCGTCCAGGCGGCCGGCGATCAGCAGTTCGTCCGGGGTGCCGACGTAGGCGCCCCAGAAGATTTCCAGGTCCTGGCCGCGCAGGCCGGTGTAGCTGTCCTGGGCATCGAGCATCACCACCACGTCCTGCACGCCGGCGGGCAGGCCTTCGCGGGCCAGGCGGCGGCCGGTGGTGATCTGCAGCGCGCCGCCTATGTGGTTGAGCGGGATGCGATGGCGCGCGGCCAGGGCCTGCACGCTGGTGATGCCGGGGATGACTTCGTAGTCGAAGCGCAGCCGGCCGCTGGCGAGGATGGCGTCGAGAATGCGGATGCTGCTGTCGTACAGCGCCGGGTCGCCCCAGACCAGGAAGGCGCCGCACCCGTCTTCGGCCACGTGCTCGTCGATCAGCCGCTCGAACAGCGCCTGCTTGGCCGCGTTGAGGTCCACCACGCTGCCGGCGTAGTCGGCCACGCCGCGCTCGCGCTCCGGCAGTTCGGCCTCCACCACGCGGTAATCGCTGCGCTCGACGTAGCGCTCGCAGATGTCGCGGCGCAGGTCGAGCAGCTTGGTCTTGCTGGCGCCCTTGTCGAGCAGGAAGAACACGTCGGCGCGGTTCAATGCCTTGACCGCCTGGAGGGTCAGTTGCTCGGGATCGCCGGCGCCCACGCCGATCAGCAGCAGTCGTTTCATGGTCATTTGCAGTGGTAGGGGCTTTCGCCTTCCAGTTCCTGGTCGGCGTCGATGTCACGGATGATCACCGTGGCCTTGGGATAGCTGGAGCAGAGCGCGTTGCGCACCGTGTAGATGCCGCTGCCCTGGGCCAGGAAGGACTTCTTGTTGAGCTTCTGTCCGTTGGCGTCGACGGCGTCTATCTCGTAGTGGCCGCCGAAGGTCTTGCAGCCGCCCAGCACCAGCAGGCTGGCGCCGAGCAACAGGGGAATCGCTTTCATTGCCTCTCCTTGTCTGCGACCGGCAAAGGTGCGAGCCGGTCATTCTGAGGATGTCGGGCCTGTTTCGACAAGCCCGGCGGCCATTTGCTCCCCGCCGGGGCGCTCAGCGCTTGCCCATGGAGCGGCGCGAACCGCGGGGCGCCGGCGGACGGCGTACATCCTTGTCGTGGGCCTTGCGCGGCTGGTAGCCGGCGGCGGCGTCCTTCTGCGCGGCGAGGGCGGCGCGGGTCAGTTCGGCCAGGGACAGCGGGGCCTGGGCCGGGGTGTCCGCGCTGTCGTCGCGCGGCGGCTGTTGCGAGGAAGTCATGATAGAGACCGGGTGAAAGATGCGGAAACGGCGCCCATCATACCCGATAGGCACCGTGCCCGCTGCTCCTCAGGCGCCGACCGGCTGGCCGGAAGCCCCCTCCGGGTGCGCCTGGCCGAGGCTTTCGTCGAAGCGCAGCAGGCGCCCGGCGTTGCCCAGCACCAGCAGGGTGCTGAGGTTGTGCAGCACGGCGGCGATCATCGCCCCGGCGGCGCCGAGCAGGCCGAAGGCGGCCGCCGCGACTATGGCCAGGGTCCAGCCCAGGCCGATCGCCACGTTCACCTGCAGGGTGCGCCGGCACTGGCGGCTCAACCGCACGCAGGTGCCCAGGCGGCGCAGGTCGCTGCCGATCAGCACCACGTCGGCCGAAGCCAGGGCGATGTCGGCGCCGCCGGCGCCCATGGCCACGCCCACCACGCCGGCCTTGAGCGCCAGCGAGTCGTTGATGCCGTCGCCCACCACCAGCGGGCGGAAGCCCTTGTCGATTTCCTCGCCGACACGGTGCAGCTTGTCTTCCGGCAGCGCCTGGGCGCTGACTTCGGCGATGCCCACCTCGCGCGCCACGCCTTCGGCGACGCTCTGGCGGTCGCCGGTGAGCAGCAGTTGGCGGCCCAGGCCCAGCTCGCGCAGTTCGGCCATGGCCTGCGGCGCTTCCGGGCGCAGGCTGTCGGCCAGCAGCAGCCAGGCGCGGAAGCGCCCGCCCAGGGCCAGGCCGGCGATGGGGCCGTCGTGCTCGGGCACCGGCGCGGTGGCGATGCCCAGTTGGGCGAACAGCTCGGGCCGGCCGAGGGCCGCCTCGCCCTGCGGGGTGTGGGCTATGACGCCCAGGCCCTGGCGTTCGCGGATGTCTTCCAGCGGGTGGTAGGCATCGTGGGGCACCAGCGCGGCCAAGGCGCGGCTGACCGGGTGGCTGCTGGCAGCGCCCAGGCTGGCGGCCAACTGGCGCAGCGCCGCCGGGTCTTCCCCGGGCTCGCCGCACAGGGCCTGCAGGCGCAGGCTGCCGTGGGTCAGGGTGCCGGTCTTGTCGACCACCAGCGAGGTCAGGTCGGCCAGTTCCTCGAGGAAGGCCGAACTGCGGATCAGGATGCCGTGGCGCGCCGCCACGGCGATGCCGGCGATGGCCGTGGCCGGCGCCGAGAGCACCAGGGCGCAGGGGCAGGCGGCGACCAGCACGGCGAGCATGGCCTGCGGGTCGTTGGTGACGAACCAGGTGACCGCGGCGATCAGCAGCACCAGCACCATGTAGCGCCCGGCGTAGCGTTCCAGCAGGCGGGTGATCGGCGGCTTGGCGCGCTCGGCGCGCTGCATCAGGGCGATCACCTTGCCCAGGGTGGATTCCTCGCCGGTGCGCGTCACCTCGATGCGCAGCAGGCCGTCGAGGTTGATGGCGCCGCCGTAGACTTCCATACCGGCCTGCGCCTCCAGCGGCACCGATTCGCCGGTGATGGGCGCGGTGTCCAGGCTGGCCTGGCCGTCCAGCACCCGGCCGTCGGCCGGCACGCGGTCGCCGGCGCGCACTTCCACCTGGTCGCCGGCGCGCAGTTGGGCGTTGTCCACTTCCTCCACGGCGCCGTCGGCGCGGATGCGCCGGGCCTGGCTGCGGGTCAGGCGGCCGAGGGCCTCGATGGCTTCCTGGGAGCCGATCACACTGCGCTCTTCCAGCACGTGGCCGAAGATCATGATGATTGGCAGCAGCGCGGCGGTCAGCAGGTCGCCGGTGGCCCAGGCGCCGAGCATCGCCAGGGCGATCAGCTGGTCGGTGATGCCGTGCAGGCTGGGGTGGCGCAGGCTGGCGGCGGCCGAGCGCAGCACCGGCACCGCCACCAGCAGCGAGGCGACGCCCAGCAGCATCTGCGCCACGCCTTCCTGCTGCGGCGCCAGCCAGCGCCAGAGCAGGCCGAGCAGCAGCAGGCCGAGGGCGAGCATGGCCAGGCTCAATTGGCGGGCGGCAGCGCGCTGCTCGTCGCGGCTGAGCATCGCTCCGGTGAGGTGGCCGTGGCTGTGGCCATGGTGGTGGCCGTGGTGGTGGTGTGCGCTCATCTATCGCTCAGGTCATTGGCTCGACGCGGTCTCGTCGTCCTTGAGGATGGTGGCCCGGGGCGGGAAGCGGGTGTCCGGGCGCTGTACGTATTCCTCGGCCTCGGCCTCGGTCAGCACCCAGATCTGGTTGACCTGGCCGCTGAGGCCGCTCTTCAGGGCGACGAACTTGTCCTTCAGCTGCGGCATCAGGCCGTTGACGATGAACAGGTTGTTCTCGTTGCGGATGCGCACCGAGACCGCCACCGGGTAGCTCACGGTCTTCTGGTACAGGCCCAGGCTGACCACCTGCTTGAGCAGGTTGGGCTTGGGCCGCTTGAGGGTGATGACCGGGAAGCTGGCGCTGTCCACCACGCCCACCAGCATGCCCGAGGGCAGTTCGCGGCCGGCCTCGGCGCTGCCGGTGCCGAGCAGCAGACTCAGGGCCAGCAGCAGCGCGCCCAGGGGGCGCCAGCGGTTGCCCCGCGACGAAGTGGAGGAGTGCCGGTAAGCGACAGCGTTCATGGAGTGTCCCGCCCTAGGTGTTTTCTCGGAATGTGGGTGTCGGGCCTGCGGCCCTCGGCGAGCCTAGCGCGTCCGTGTGACATCTGTCCGCCCATTGCTTCACGGCTGCGGCCCCTGGAGGATCAAGCGGCCGGCGTCGCGGGGGTCGACGGTGGTGACCGCGCCGGCCTTGCCGAGGATGCCGGGCACCCGCTCGCGATACAGGCGCAGCAGCAGGCCGGGGTCCTGGCTGGCGGCCAGGCTGGTGATGGTCGCGGTGTCGGCATGGGCCTTGGCCAGGCGCTCGCCGGCCTGGGCGCGGGCCACCTGCTGGGTGCGGTCGGCGGCCTGGGTGGCCGCCTGGGTCTGCCGCGCGGCGTCGTTCTGCGCGCTGGCGACGTTCTGCTCGGCCAACTGGCTGGCGGTGAGCACGGCGTTGAAGGCACTCACCGCCTCGCGCGGCAGCGAGGACTGCACGTCCACCCGCTCGATCTCGATGCCCAGCCCGCTGCCGGCGGCGGCCAATGCCGCCAGGCTCTGGTTGACGCCCTGCTGCAGGTCGCCGCGCAGGCGCTCGCGGCGCTCGGCCACGGCGCTGTCGCTGCCGACCAGTTCGGGGCGGGCGACCAGGATGGTGTCCAGGTCGCGGGCCGCGCACACGCTCACGGCGTTGCGCGCCACCAGGCGGTCGAGCGCCGGCAGCACGTGCTCGCCCTGGAGCACGTAGGCGTAGGGGTCGACCACCTTGTAGAACACCCGCACGTCCAGCTGCACGACGCCGGCGTCGCCGGTCAGCAGGTAGCCGGAGCCGGCCGTGGCGTCGTTGACCAGGCTGACGTCGAGGTCGGCCTTCTGCGCCTGGGCCGAGCGCAGCAGGGTTTCCACCCGGCGCTCGATGACGCGCTCGGCCGCCGGCAGCAGCACCACCTGCTCGAAGGGCCGCGGCCAGGCCAGCAGCAGGCCGGGGTTGGCGATGCGCTGCAGGGCGCCCATGCGCAGCACCACGGCGCGGCTGTCCGGACCGATCTCGCGGACGTTGGACAGCGCCCAGCCGAGCGCCGCCAGCAGCGTCACACCATAGAGCGCGACGAACGCCAGGCGCCCGGCCTGCAGCCAGGGGCTGCCGCCCTGCTCGCGCTCACTCATGCTGCGCGCCCGCCTTGGGCGCCGGCAGTTGCGGCGGGCCGTCGACCAGCACGCGGAAGGGCGCGGCGTCGGTGCGCAGGACCAGGCGGGTGCCGGAGTTGACGATGGTGCCCAGGGTATCCAGCGAGCGCAGCAGGTTGTACAGCTCGGGCGAGCCGGCGTAGGCCTTGGCGTAGATGTCCGCCGCCTCGACGCGGGACTGCGCCTCGATGTCGGCGGCCTTGACCGTGGCGTCGGCCTGCAGGATGCGCGCGTCGCGCTCGGCGGCGGAGCGGATCTCGGCGGCCTTGCGCTTGCCCTCGGCGGTGCGCTCGGTGGCGATGGTCTCGCGCTCGGCGCGCATGCGGTCGACGGTGGCGCCGAGGGTCACCGAGGGCAGCGTCAGGCGTTCGATGCCCACCTGCAGCACACGCACGCCGTAGGTGTCGCGCAGGGTCTTGTCGATCTGCCCGCGCAGGCGCTGTTCGAAATCGGCGATGCGCACCTTGCTGCCGTCGGTGTTCACCAGGTCGGCCAGGTCGAAGCCGCTGGCGGTGGTTTCCAGGGCCGAGCCGACGAAGGTGCGGATCTGCCGCGCCGCCTCGTCGGGCTGGTTCTGCACCGCGCGCATGAAGCGCTGCACGTCGTCCGCGTCGGGCTGCACCTGCCAGGCCACGTAGGCCTGGACGATGATGCGCAGGCCGTCGCGGGTGCCAACGTCCTGCAGGCCGCTGGAGGTAGTGCGCAGGCGCAGGTCCACCGGGATGGCCGCCTCGAACGGCACCGGCAGGCGCCAGGCCAGTCCCGGCTGCAGCAGCACGCGCACCGGGTTGCCGAAACGGGTGACCACGGTTGCCTCGCCGGAGCGCACCTGCACCAGGCAGGCGGTGGCGGCGGCGAACAGCACCAGCAGCGCGGCCAGGCCGAGGCGCCGCCAGGGCAAGGGCCCGGCGCCGCCGTGCTCATGCTCGTGATGGTAGTGGCCGTGCTCATGGTCGTGGTCGTGGTGCGCGTGATCGTGGCTGTGCGACGAACTCAAGGGGCGAGCTCCTGTTTGGCCGGCTTGCGCGCCGGATCGAAGGGCGCGGTGAAATAGCCGCGCAGGTCGAGGGTCGGCGCATCGCCGGCGCCCAGTCGATGGTCGATGACCAGGGCGTTGGCATTGCCCAGGCCCTGGCCCAGGCGGGCGAAATACTGTTCCAGCAGGAACGACTGGCCGGCGTCCTGCCAGGCCTTGCGCTCGGCGCCGAAGCGCAGGTCGGCGGCCCGCGCCGCGGCCAGCGTCTCGCGGGCGTCGGCATTGGCCTTGTCCACCGCCTGGCTGGCGGCCAGGCGGGCCTCGTTGCCCTGCTCGGCGGCCTTGCCGCGCTCGCGGGCGATCAGCGCCTGGGCGGTGATCTGCGCCGCCTGCACACCATGGTAGGCGTTCGCCGCGCCGGCCGGCGGGTGGATGGCCTCGACCACGGTGGCGAGGATTTCCACGCCGCTGTGCAGCTCGTCGAGGTCGGCCTGCACGGCCTTGCCGATGTCCTGCGCCAGAGCCTCGCGCTCGCCGCCGAGGACGCCGTCCAGGGTGCGCGAGGCGAAGTCATGGACCAGCACGCGGCTGGCGGTGCTGCGGATCAGCGCCGGCACGTCGGCGCTGTTGTAGGTCGCCGCCAGGGCCGCGGCATCGTCCAGGCCGATGCGGTAGACGAAGCGCACGTCCATGTTGACCACCTGGAAGCTCTGCTTGCCCTCGGCGGCGCTGGCGATCACCTGGGATTTCTCGCTGCGGTGGGAGGCGTCCCACAGGCGGTTGGCGCTGTCCGGCGCGGGGCCATCGGCCGGGCCCGGCGGGTCGGCGACGGCGGAATCGCCGGAGGTGGCCAGTTCGTGGATCACGCCGTTCTCCACCGCGATCACCCGCCCGAACGGCCAGGGCAGGCCAACATGCAGGCCCGGCTGCAGCACCGCCTCGGGCTTGCCGAAGCGCTCGTAGACGCCGCGGCCGTCCAGGGACACCTCGTGTATGCCGCTGAGCAGCCAGCCGACCAGCGCCACCAGCGCGGCCACCGGCAGGAAGGCGCGACGCATGAAGGCGAACGCCCAGACCTGGCGCAGGTCGATGCCGAAGCGCTGCTGCAGTTCGTCCTGCAGGAACTGCAGCGGCCGCGGCGGCCAGCGCAGTTGCCCGGCCACCAGGCTGCGGGCGACCAGGCGCGGCTCCTCGCGCTCGCGTTGCGGCAGGAAGGCGGAAAACACCGCGCGCGCCAGCAACTCCACGGCCACCGCGGCGGGCAGCAGGCCGAGCAATACCAGCAGGCGCACCGGCCAGAGGTTGTCGGCGCTGGCGAACAGCAGGCCGGGCAGCGACAGCAACTGCACGGCGATGACCAGCCGCAGCAGCGGCGCCAGGGCGGCTGCTTCCGGCCACTGGGCCTCGCCGCTGGCGGCGAAGTGGCGCTCCAGCACCAGCAGGCCGAAGGCGCCCAGCAACAACAGGCCGGCGCCAACATAGGCCGCCTGGCCGAGGTCGGCGCCCGGCAGCGCCAGGCTCCAGCCGGCGCGGATCACCAGCAGCGCGGCGACGCAGAGCCCCGCCAGCCAGAGCGAGCCCGGGCCGATGCGCCGCAGCAGCGAACGGATGCCACGGCCGA
Source organism: Pseudomonas citronellolis (assembly GCF_900112375.1). Lineage (GTDB taxonomy): Bacteria > Pseudomonadota > Gammaproteobacteria > Pseudomonadales > Pseudomonadaceae > Pseudomonas > Pseudomonas citronellolis. The sequence goes on from NZ_FOLS01000001.1 coordinate 218,496, forward strand.
TGCTGTCGAGGAAGCGGTCATAGGCGCTCAGCGCCTCGGGGGCTAGCGGTTCGTCCGCCGTCTCACGCCCGCCGAACCAGCGCAGCGAAGGCTCCTGTCCCAGGGCGCGCGCCCGCCAGGCGTCGACGCGCCAGGCCGACTGCGCCGCCGCGGCCAGTAGCAGCAAGGCCGCGGCGTTGTTGCACAACAGCGGCAGCCAGGGCGAGCGGGCGGCGAACAGGCCGATGAGAATCGCCAGGAGGAACAGCAGCACGGCCAGCACGCCGCTGCCCAGGGCCAGGGCGAACAGGCGCCGGGCATGCACCGCGGCCTGCTGGAAGCGCGGCAGCGCCTGCAGGTCCTCGCCCGCGGTGTCCAGGTCGACTCGCATCACAACTCCAGAGGCGGCCAGGAGGCCAGCCGGTACATCGGCGCGCAGGGAAACAAAATGTAACCTTATAACAATCGGCGTGAAATTCTCGTCGAGACGCGGCGCAAAGAAAAGCCCCGCCGGCGAATTGCCGCGCTCCCCTGCCCCGTTCTATCTTGGCGGATCGTTCAAATACCGCCGAGGTCCCCCGATGAGCAGCCTGCGCGAATCCCTCGCCCGCTTCCCCCGCCTCGACCTGGTCGGCGCCCCTACCCCACTGGACAAGCTGGAGCGCCTGTCGGCGCAGCTGGGCCGGGAACTCTTCGTCAAGCGCGACGACCTCACCCCGCTGGCCATGGGCGGCAACAAGGTGCGCAAGCTGGAGTACCTCGCCGCCGATGCCCTCGCCGCCGGCGCCGACGTGCTGGTGACCGCTGGCGCCATCCAGTCCAACCACGTGCGCCAGACCGCGGCGCTGGCCGCGCGCCTGGGCCTGGGCTGCCTGGCCCTGCTGGAAAACCCCATCGGCACTGACGACGCCAACTACCTGGGCAACGGCAACCGCCTGCTGCTGGACCTGTTCGGCACCCAGGTGGAAGCGGTCGCCAACCTCGACGACGCCGACGCCCTGCTGCAGGACGCCTGCGAGCGCCTGCGCGCCCAGGGGCGCAAGCCCTACCTGGTGCCCATTGGCGGCTCCAACGCCCTCGGCGCCCTGGGCTACGTGCGCGCCGGCCTGGAGCTGGCCGAGCAGGTACGCGCCAGCGGCCAGCACTTCGCCGCCGTGGTTCTCGCTTCCGGCAGCGCCGGCACCCATGCCGGGCTGGCCCTGGCGCTGGCCGAGGCGCTGCCGGAAACCCCGGTGATCGGCGTCACCGTCTCGCGTCCCGACGTCACCCAGCGGCCCAAGGTGGAAGGCCTGGCGCAACGCACTGCGGACCTGCTCGGCCGGCCGCTGGCAGCGCACTTCGCCGTGCACCTGTGGGACGCCTACTTCGGCCCGCGCTATGGCGAGCCCAACGCCGGCACCCTCGACGCGGTGCGCCTGCTCGCCGCGACCGAGGGCCTGCTGCTGGACCCCGTCTACACCGGCAAGGCCATGGCCGGCCTGCTCGATGGCGTGGCCCACGGCCGCTTCGCCGAAGGCCCGCTGCTGTTCCTGCACACCGGCGGCGCCCCGGCGCTGTTCGCCTACCCGTCGCGGCTGTGAATTCATTCAAGTTATATGAACAGGATATTTCATTATTTTATTGCATAACCATTGACCCCCTATAGTCGCGCAGCCTACTAACCTGCTTGAAACACCAAGAACGAGGGCAACCATGAACTTCTCCATCCTGCGACGCGGTTTCATCTTCGCCGGCCTGACCCTGGCCCTCGGCGCCAGCTTCCTCGGCCAGCAGGCCTCGGCCGACGAGGACCTGCTCAAACAGATCCAGGGCAACGGCGCGATCAAGGTCGGCCTGGAAGGCACCTACCCGCCCTTCAGCTTCGTCGACGAGAACGGCAAGCTGTCCGGCTTCGAAGTGGACTTCGCCGAGCTGCTGGCCAAGGAGCTGGGGGTGAAGGCCAAGTTCCAGCCGACCAAGTGGGATGGCATCCTCGCCGCCCTGGAGTCCAAGCGCCTGGACGTGGTGATCAACCAGGTGACCATCTCCGAGGAGCGCAAGAAGAAGTACGACTTCTCCGAGCCCTACACCGTCTCCGGCATCCAGGCCCTGGTGCGCAAGGGCGACGAAAGCAAGTACGACACGCCCGAGAAGCTCGCCGGGGTGAAGGTTGGCGTGGGCCTGGGCACCAACTACGAGCAGTGGCTGAAGCAGAACGTGCCGCAGGCCGACGTGCGCACCTACGAGGATGACCCGACCAAGTTCCAGGACCTGCGCAGCGGGCGCATCGACGTGATCCTGGTGGACCGCCTGGCCGCCTTCGACATGGTCAACAAGACCAAGGGCGCCATGGCCCTGACCGGCGCGCCCTTCGCCCGCCAGGAAGCCGGCATCGCCCTGCGCAAGGGCAACCCCGAGCTGCTCGGCGCGCTGAACAAGGCCATCGAGAAGTTCAAGGCCGATGGCTCGCTGAAAAAGCTTTCGGAGAAGTGGTTCCAGGCTGACGTCACCCAATGATCGACGAAAGCCTGCAGCTCGCCCTGGATTCCGCGCCCTTCCTGCTCAAGGGCGCGGTCTTTACCGTAGTCCTCAGCATCGGCGGGATGTTCTTCGGTCTGCTGCTGGGGTTCATCCTCGCCCTGGCGCGGCTGTATGGCCACGCGGTGTTCAGCTGGCTGGCGCGCATCTACGTGTCCTTCTTCCGCGGCACGCCGCTGCTGGTGCAGTTGTTCATGATCTACTACGGCCTGCCGCAGCTGGGCCTGGAGCTTGACCCGCTGCCGGCGGCGCTGATCGGCTTCTCGCTGAACATGGCCGCCTACGTCTGCGAGATCCTCCGCGCCGCCATTGGCTCCATCGACCGCGGCCAGTGGGAAGCGGCCTCCAGCATCGGCATGACGCGCGCCCAGACGCTGCGCCGGGTGGTGCTGCCCCAGGCCGCGCGCACCGCCCTGCCGCCGCTGGGCAACAGCTTCATCTCGCTGGTCAAGGACACCGCCCTGGCCGCCACCATCCAAGTGCCGGAGCTGTTCCGCCAGGCGCAGCTGATCACCGCGCGGACCTTCGAGGTGTTCACCATGTACCTCACCGCCGCGCTCATCTACTGGGTGCTCGCCAGCGTCCTGGCGCACCTGCAGAACCGCCTGGAAGAGCGGGTCAACCGCCATGACCGGGAGCACGAGGCATGATCGAGGTACGCAAGCTCACCAAGCAGTTCCGCGGCCAGGAGGTGCTCAAGGGCATCGACCTCTCCGTCGCGGCCGGCGAGGTGGTGGCGATCATCGGCCCCAGCGGCTCGGGCAAGACCACCCTGCTGCGCTGCCTGAACCTGCTGGAAATCCCCAACGGCGGGACCATCCGCGTCGGCGACATCGAGATCGACGCCTCGCGCCCGCTCAAGCCGCAGCAGGGGCTGATCCGCAAGCTGCGCCAGCACGTCGGCTTCGTGTTCCAGAACTTCAACCTGTTCCCCCACCGCACCGCGCTGGAAAACGTCATCGAAGGCCCGGTGATCGTCAAGAAGGAGCCCCGCGACAGCGCCGTGCAACGCGCCCGCCAATTGCTGGCGAAGGTCGGCCTGGCCGGCAAGGAAGACGCCTATCCCAAGCGCCTCTCCGGCGGCCAGCAGCAACGCGTGGCCATCGCCCGGGCCCTGGCCATGCAGCCGGACGTGATCCTCTTCGACGAACCCACCTCGGCCCTCGACCCGGAGCTGGTGGGCGAAGTGCTGGCGACCATCCGCGGCCTGGCCCAGGAAAAGCGCACCATGGTCATCGTCACCCACGAGATGAGCTTCGCCCGCGACGTCGCCAACCGGGCGATCTTCATCGACAAGGGCGTGATCGTCGAACAGGGCGACGCCAAGACGCTGTTCGCCCAGCCCCGCGAGGAACGCACCCGGCAGTTCCTCAGCAAGTTCCTCAATCCTGATCAGGGGCGATCTGAATAAATCTGTAAATTCGATAAATTAGCTCGGATATTTGCGCTTTTATATCGACTCAATCGGGATCAACATAGCCTCTATGAACCGCGCAGGCCGGCCAACTCGCCGGCCCAGCGCCCCAAGAGGACTGATCCCATGATCGAACGCAGACCCTTCGCCCAGCTCGGCGGCGCCCACCACGGCTGGCTCAACGCCAAGCACCACTTCTCCTTCGCCGAGTACTACGACCCCGAGCGCATGAACTGGGGCAACCTGCGCGTCTGGAACGACGACGAGATCGACCCGGGCACCGGCTTCCCGCCGCACCCGCACCGCGAGATGGAAATCATCACCTACGTGCGCCAGGGTGCGATCACCCACCAGGACAGCCTGGGCAACAAGGGCCGCACCGAGGCGGGCGACGTGCAGGTGATGAGCGCCGGCAGCGGCATCGTCCACTCCGAATACAACCTGGAGCAGGACGTGACCAGGATCTTCCAGATCTGGATCCTGCCGACGCAACGCGGCGGCACGCCATCCTGGGGCGCCAAGCCCTTCCCCAAAGGCGACCGCGCCGGCCGCTTCGTGATCCTCGCCAGCGGCGATGAAAACGACGAAGACACCCTGCGCATCCGCGCTGACGGCCGCCTGGCCGCCGCCACCCTGAAAGCCGGCCAGAGCGCCGAATACGCCCTGGGCAACGAACGCCGCGCCTACCTGGTGCCGGCGGCTGGCAAGGTGGAAGTCAACGGCATGCTCCTGGAAGCCCGCGACGGCGCGGCCATCGCCGAGGAAGCGGTGGTGAAGGTGACGGCGCTGGAGGACAGCGAGGTGATTCTGGTGGATGTTGCCTGATCCCCATCTACAACGAAAAGGCACGCCTCGGCGTGCCTTTTTCGGTCCATCAACCACTGCACTTAAGGCTGATTTTGATCTGTTCGACGACCTGGTTCTGCTCCGCTTCGGAAATCCCCAGCCACAAGGGCAAACGTACCAAGCGCTCGGATTGCCGTTCAGTCACCGCCATGCTGTCGTGAACTCGACCGTAGCGCTCACCTGCCGGGGAGGCATGCAGCGGCACGTAATGGAAAACGGCCCCTATCCCCTGTCGCTTCAGATCGTCCAGCAGTTGCTCCCGACTTGCAGCGGAATCCAGTAGCACATAGTACATGTGGGCGTTGTGCTGGCAGTCGGCAGGCACCACGGGGCGACGCAGGAGGCCTTCCTTCTCCAGCGGCTCGAGCAGTTGGTGATACAGCTCCCAGCATGCCAGACGCTCCTCGGTGATGCGTTCGGCTTCGTCGAGCTGCGCCCAGAGGAATGCCGCTATCAATTCGCCAGGGAGGAATGAGGACCCCACTTCCTGCCAGGTGTACTTGTCCACTTCGCCTCGGAAAAAGCGACTGCGGTCGGTCCCCTTTTCGCGAATGATCTCCGCACGCTGGACCAGCAGCGGCTCGTTGACCAGCAATGCCCCGCCCTCTCCGGAGATGACATTCTTGGTCTCATGGAAGCTATATGCCCCAAGGTCTCCAATGCTTCCCAGAGCACGCCCCTTGTAAGATGCCATCACACCCTGGGCAGCATCTTCCACGACCTTGATCTGCCGTTTATGCGCGACGGCCATGATGCTGTCCATTTCACAGGCGACACCCGCATAGTGGACCGGTACCACTGCACGGGTACGTTCAGTGATTGCCGACTCGATGAGGCGCTCATCAAGATTGAGAGTATCCTCGCGGATATCCACGAAGACCGGCACTGCTCCGCGCAAGACAAAGGCATTAGCTGTGGAAACAAAGGTGAATGAAGGCATTATGACTTCATCCCCCGGCTGGATCTTCAGCAACAGAGCAGCCATTTCCAAGGCCGCAGTGCAGGAATGGGTCAAGAGCGCCTTGGCCGATCGGGTGTATCGCTCCAGCCAGGCATGGCACAACTTGGTGTACTGACCATCTCCAGAAAGATGCCCGGAAAGATGAGCATTGGCGATATTGTAAAGTTCTCGTCCGGAAATGTACGGGCGATTGAATGGAAGCTTCTTCGACACAGGCTTATCCCTTGTTTCCGGTTATGCATCTGGCATTGACGACAACAATGCTGCCAAGATTCTTCACAACCTTGAGTTCCAACTCACCTTGATGCCGTTGCATGCAGTAGTTGCGAAGATATTCCCCCTGGGCTGGAATCGGTCTATCGGCATAGCCACTGAAGTCGAGGCCTTGCGAGGACAACAGGCGTTGCACGAACCAGCCCGGCTTCTCACTTTCCAGCCGATAGGCCAGCGAAGTCGGAGCATAGGTTCCGGATGAGAGGGAGTAAAAACGAAACCCTGCGTTGTGCAGATTACGATCAAACGGCGAGTAGACATATTCATAAGGGAAATAACCCCCCCAGGTTACGATCACATCCGTACCCAGCTCTTTGACGTCGCGCCGGATGTCCTGGACCATCCCGTCTATCTGCTGATGCTGTTTTACTGTTTGCCAAAAGGTACTGGCTGCCAAAGAACAAAGTGCTATATATGCCAGCCACCGGCGCGTACCTCGCAACGTCGACGCCTGTGCAATCATCCACAGGAGGCAAGCACTCAACGCTGGATAATAAGCCCAGAAGACACCTGGCCTACCTATATAACCGGTATAGAACAGACCAGCGTAAAATAAAAAAAGGCATAGCCACACTCGCAAACTACCCAATAGCGCACCGATGACCAGCCCTGCCAGCGCAAGTGGAAAAGCACGTGGATCCTGCCAAGCAGAACGGATGGATTCGATCCCTCTCCCAACGCTACGCGGCGCGCTGAGTTCACCCGGCACAGCCTGGCGCAACGCCTCCATGGTCCGCGAAGACGTCAGGTTGTCATCGACAAAGAACCAGTTCCTCAACAGGTCGAAGTCATTGACGCTCAACTCGCTGGAAGAATGCAGGGGAAGGGTTTTCAGATAGTCCGCCAGGCCATAGTCCGTAAGCTTCACCCTTACGGCATTGAAGGCGTTGTACTTCGCCCAACTGACATCCGAATAGGACGCGCGATCGAAAGCGATTGCCGCAAGGCTGGCAGCAGTAATTGCAAGGAACAGCAAGAGAAACGCCCGATCACGCAGGATACGGAGCGACAACCAGAGCGGTATCGAAACAGCAACGATGAAGAGAAACTCGTTCCATCGAATCAGATAGGACACCAGGGCCAGAATGAAGCACAGGAACAGTTCCCCGTTGCCACGTCGCTCCCGATAATCCAGCAGCGCCAACACAGCGGCCATCCCAGCCAGCCCTGAAACAACTGTGAACTGTGGGAAGACGCACGGGTAAAAGAATACGCTGAATACCGCAACCACGGCGGCCCAGGGGCCCATGCCTCGACGGATGAGAAAATGGCAGGCCACTAGCGCAACTGCCAGCAGAACCAGATAAGTGACCAACGAATATCCAAGTAGTCCACGGATACTCGGTATGCATTGAATGAACGCCCCCCATAGGGCATTGGAGAAGATCAGATTGCGGCTAGGCACGGCAATCGAGCCGAACCCTTGCACACGCATCGCCATGCCTACATCGTCGTTGGTCTGCCAGTAGGGCTCCCATACCGACAATGCACTCAACAACAATACACAGAGCAGCAACGGCAATGCCAATGGCAGGATACGCGCCCAGCGGACAGAAACCGATATCGAATTCACGTGCGTTTTCCAGCGCTGGTCAGGGTATGCACTGCCGCTACGGCACCACCGACCAGAGCAAGCGCCACACGATTGAGATACATCAGGAAGGCGAGCAGCACGGCGTCCGCGACTGGCACACCGATTCTTCCCAGCAACCAGACCATCACACCTTCCCGAACGCCTATGCCCCCCAGTGAAATGGGTAATACAGTTGACAGATAGATGATTGGAATGACTACCAGGCAGAGTGCCAGGGGCAGTTCCAGTTCCATGACATGCGCGAAGTAATAGAAAACCAGGATATCTGCGGCCTGGAACAAAGTGCTAAGCAGCAAAGTAGACAACAAGGTCCCAGACGGGAGACTCCATAACTTCTGGTAGAGCACCACCAATCCGTCCAGGCGCTGGCCGACAAACCTGCCGCCAAGCCATTTCAACAACCGTGGGGCACCGCTCAGCACCACGATTAAAACCAATAGCGAAGCCACAATCGTCGGGGCAATCAACAGGGCCTCCGAGCCTAGCTTTCGACGAAGGGCATCATTCAGCACAAGCACACCCAGCGAACCGACCAAAGCCACACCGCAGAGCCCCAGTCCGCGCTCGATGGCCACCGAAGCCAAAACCCTGGATACGGCTCCACGCTGGCGCGCCGCACACAGAGCCACCCGTACAGCATCGCCACCCAGCACACCGGGCAACATGACACCGTAGAAGGTGCCCACCAGATACAGATAGAGAGCACTCGAAGATCGCAGGGCGATACCTAAAGCGGCAAGAACCAGACGCCAACGATTGGCAGCCATGACCAGCCCCACGAGAAGAATCAATGGTCCAGGCCAAAGGCGATAGAGGCTCCCATCGCGCAGCAGCGAGGCGACAGCCGACCAGTCGAGAAAACGAATCAGATAGACGACCACGGCAACGGAAAAGCTTGCCTGGAAGACAACCAGCCACATACGACGAGACATCGACAATCCGTCAGCTTTGAGAGTTTTGGTTCAATAGGGCTTCCAGTGCGTTAGCATCGGGTGCCGAACTCAACAGATTGAAATGCCGCCGAATGTCATCGGCTGACCAGTCCCACCACTGCAACTTTTCCAGCTTCTGGATGATCGCTGCGGGGAAGCGGTACTTCACCACCCTGGCCGGAGCCCCGACCACCACGGCATAGGGTTCAACGTCAGTCGTAACTACGGCATTGGCTCCAACGACAGCGCCGTTACCTATGCGTACTCCGCGACAGACCACTGCACCCGCGGCTATCCAGACATCGTGTCCGATGCTCAACGGCAACGCGAAACGGTCATAAGGAATTTCTGCCGAGAACGGACGGAGCTGGTCATGATCGTTATATAAGAACGAGTGTTGAACGATGCGTGAATGATCATGCTCGCCGCCACCAATGCTGGCATTCCATGAGATGGAACAGAAACTGCCAATATCGGCATACATGATCACCGTATTCATGCCGGTATAGGAATGTCGCCCCAGACTCGCATGAAGCAGATGATTGGCACGCTCTATCCTGACTCGGCTGGCCAACTGGCTGAAGTCGACACGAGAGAAGTTGCCGACCGAAACATGCTCCGCCAAAGTAGACGCCTTGATTCGTGCGCCAGAGTACACTGTGGCCAGCGGGTCTATCTGGCTGTCAATCTCCTGATAATCCATACCTGGCCGCCTCCCGTTCATCGCGCAGCGTCATTGCAATGTCTTCGGCAGCAGCCTGCAGAGTCCATACAGGGGCCCAATCGAACTCTCGGCGGAAGCACGAACTGTCCATCAATGAATGCTCCGGTACGCTCTTCATACTCTGCGCCTCACTTACTCGGTACTCCCGGCCGAATGCCCGGAATATCGTCCGCGCGATCTGTTCCAACGATGAGCACTCTCCCGAGCCCAGATTGAAGACTCCATTGCCAGATCTAAGCAGCGTAGCCTCGATGGCAGTAGCTATATCCCTGATATAAAGATATTCCCGAAGAATACCTGTCACTGTCAGGGTCACCGGTTCATCACGATAAGCCTTGCGAATGAAGGTGGCGATGGCACTGCTCGGATACTCCCCCAGTCCGAATACCTGGGCCAGACGGAGGGTCACGATATTCAGCCCACGCTGCATGAAGTAATCCGCAGTCAGTTCTGAGTGCCTCTTGGCCAAGGCATAAGGCGACTCCGGCGCTGGCGTTTGAGCCTCGCTCCACGGCACGGGCAATCGCCCATAGACACCCCGTGTCGAGGCTAGTACGACCTGTTGGAGTGCACATTGTTCAGCACAGAGCAGCACCCGGTAGTCCAGGCTTACATTACCCAGAACATCGGAATCGATATCCCCCTTGGGCCGAGCGGCAGCGAGATGAACCAAGCCATCCATCCCCGCGAGATGACGCCGCAGGGACTCAAGGGAGTAGTCAGTCGCAATATAGGTGACTCCCGGCAATCGCTCGTCAGGAACCGTACGCGACAAAGCAAATACTTCGTATCGTGGTCCGAGCAACTCGACCAGATGCTTGCCGACGAAACCGTTAGCCCCGGTGATGGCGAGCTTCATGGGCTAAAGCTCTCCCATCACGATCTGATAGCCGCACTTTTCCATGAGCCCGTTGGTGCTACGAACGTACTCGCCAGGTGCGTAATAGAATTCGACATGAACGGCATCAGGATGCGCATCGACCAAGGCGAAGCTCTCGCCGGGCGGCTGACAAAAGAACTCCAGATAGGCTGGCCGGACGCTCAGGGTAGCGGGCATGGTGACCGTCCGCCCTTGCAACCGCTTGATGCATCCATCCAGCAGATCGACACCGGTGCTGGCCAGAATCAGGCGCCACAGATGGCAGCCATCCAGCCGCGGGGCAACCTCGATCAAATAGGGGAAGTCCCCATTCATCTTGATCTGAAAATACAGCGGTCCTTCCTGTACACCCAGTTGTGCCGCTGTCTGTAGCACCAGTTCACGAACCGCCTGCTCCGCCCCGTCCGAAAGGCTGGCTGGAAGGATGTGTCGGCGAATGATGCCACCATCGAACTGAGCCCAGGACTCCCGGTCGGAAGGGAGGAAGAAAACCATCTCACCCTCGGCGAAGAAGGCATTCACGGATATCTCCCGCCCCTCGACTTTCTGCTCGACTATGACCCGACCGGAACGAGAGAAACCTACGGCCGCGGCAAAAGCCGCCGGTATCTGCGCGTACGCCGACACACTGCAGACACCCCGCTGCCCCTGACTGTCGACCGGCTTGAGCATCGCTGGCAAGGGCACGTCGGTCGCCTGGTTCGCATGCTCCAGCACCTCGAACTCCAGAGATCCGGGCAAGCCCTGCAAGTGATGCCGCAACAACCCCTTGTTGTTACAGGTCACCGCAACCTCTTCACTGGCCAGCCGCGGCAAATGAAGTTGCTCCGCCACGTACCCCACCGTAGGCATTGCGACATCAGACCCGACGGAGTAGATCTGATCCACGGCATGGTCGCGGGCATAGCGCAGGACGGAGCCTCTGTCGGTAATGTCCACCTGAGCGAAATGCCGTGCATGGGTTCGACCTGGGCCAGCCGTGGTATTGCTCAATGCATGCGTTTCAAATTCGCCCGACAAACGCGCCAACAGATCAGCCTGCGCTGCACCAATTCCCAGTACCAGAAATCTTTTAGTCACTCCAAGCCCTCATCCATCCGTCCTAGCGCTGGCTACCACCATCATAGCCCCCATGCAACTCGGCTTCCGTAACGCTCGTCTGCCTGCGCACGAAGTACTGGGGAGTGGCATTGACCCGCTGGAGAATCCGTAAAACATACTCACCGATCACGGCGAAGGCGAAGAAGTTGAAACCGGAGAGGAACAGCAACAGCAAGGTTGTGGTCATCCAACCCGGAACCGCGATACCGCCCAGAAAATACCGGCATAGCAGATAAACGGAGAACAGCACGCTGAAAATGATCCCGAAACCACCGATCACTCCCAGGAGACGAAGGGGAAGAACGGACTGCCCGATGAAGTTGCTCATCGTGGCCCGCAGCAGGCGCGCCAAGGTATACCCGCTTTTACCCGCTCGACGGGGATAATGCGGAACAGTGACATTGGCGATACGCCGCGTTACCGAACTTAGCATAACGCCTAACACAGGATTCAATGCTCGTAGCTCAAGCAAAGCATCAACCACCGGCCGCCGAATGGCTCGAAAACTGGTAAACCTCAAATCCCGCGGTTTCCCCAGGAACAGCGCGTTCATTTCATTTACCAGGTGGCTCCCCAGGCGCCGAAACAAACTATGCTGCTTTTCGGCTGGAACCCCCATTACGACGTCTACATCACTTTCCAGCCCCCTCAGTAAAAGCGGGATATCCTCCGGTGCACTTTGTAGATCGTCGTCAATGGTCACTACAACCTGACCGCGCGAATGAGCCATGCCGCACAAGGTGGCACTGCCTTGGCCGAAGTTGCGCATAAGCTGAATAGCAGTAGTATGAGAATCCTTTTCGGCAAGCGACTGTAGGATAGCCCACGTACTCCCGGGCCCACAGTCATCAACAAAAACGATCTCATAACTCTTCCCCTGCGTCTTCAACGTCTCTGTCAGGCGCTCATGAAGTTCGCGAAGGATAAGCTCCGAACCATAAACTGGAACAACGACACTATACGCGACAAAGTCATTCACTTTTAAACCTCTCAAATGCTCCTCGCAGGGCATGAAACAAAAACATATCAATCCTCGCCAGGAAAATCCTTAGCTACGAACACACGACAAGACGGACAACGAGCATCGGAGTCAGGTAAAGCACGGAAATTTTCCACTACATATTCATATATATGCGGATTAGTATTTCTAAACCTCAGCTCCTCACGACCATCCAGAGGAAGGTCGACAACAATTATCACACCTGGGTTCGCCGCTTTGATTCGCTCAACTTCCTCTTGCTCAAAAGCGATCCCACGCGACCACAGGGCATAGTTCGCCCAAAGTGGAGACTTGACACCAAGCAGCGCATAGGCACCCGGCCAATACGGGGTCGCTATAAATGCGTGATGCTCTCCTGAATATTTTTCAGCAAGATCCAATATGAACTGGACATTTTTTGCAGTCGCAGAGTCCACTTCCAACTGATCGCCAGCTACCACTAGCTTGTCGCATCGGTTATCTCCACTACAGTTCCAACCTGGCTGATTGGCTCCGACACCGATTAGGCTAATCGCCAATAGCCCCAATAGCAAAAGCCCCCTCCTCTTCCCATTCTGTCGGAAGATCAGGAGTAAGCAACCTATAAGCAGAGGAAAAATCCCTTGAGAAAGATGACCTACATCCGCACGTGAATAAGCATAGTGCGCGTAAGGTAGCGACAAGAAAGCAGCACCTACAAAAACCGGCGGAACGGCCCTACCTCTCAGCCTTTCAAAAAAAACCCACAGAAGAGAAAGGCCCCCAAATATCAATAAAGAAACAAAAAGAACACCAACCAAAAATGCTCGCAGGCTGTCCAGCCAAAATGACGTGGAAAAATCAACAAGCCATGGCCAGGGAATAGGGAGAGGGAGGTTCGTTGAGCCTCGGGAAATCTGAAATTTCACTCCATTTAAAAATGCATCCTCAAAACCAGGAACAAAGAGAATCAAGAAAAGCATAGGAGCGTATCCCACCACAACGCCTACACACCAAGAAGAAATTTTCTTTACTGCAGCCTCTCTCGCCCCCTCCCCAATCAATAACCAAGCCATTACAGCCACGCTCGCCACAGCCCCATACACTCCGTGGTTACGCCCTAAAAAAGCAATCAATCCGATCCCAACTCCCGCCCCAAAATAGTGACGAGGAGTTCTGGAGCCCGCAAGACATGCCAATATCCCGACCAGAAATATCGAAATGGAAATATCAAACAACTTATGACGCGGAAACATCCAAAGCACAAAAACAGCTGCAGCAAACAGGAGAACGACCCCATCTACGCTCCTCAAGCGGGGACGAGACCGAGCGATTAGATATACCCCACAGAACAGCCCAAAAAATTGAAAAATAGAAACTGCCACACGAAGAAAGACTATTCCATCCCCCCCCATCATGGACATCACCGCCGCCGACCAGTAATAACGCCCCGGATCATATGACATAAAGTCCTTGAGCGGTACCTCGCCCAACATAGTCCGCTGAACGCCATACCACAGGAAACCCTCATCCCACAGATTCAAGCCCCGATGACCAAACCACAAGAAAGCCACCAAGACAAAGAGCAGAGATATCGCCCCACTCCACGTAAATTGCCTAAATAAATCGCTTCTTTGCCCTACGAGCGCCTTCAATCCATAACCCTCAAAAGTAAACATAAAAATATTTTATATATATAAAGCAGCGCCCATGTAAGGCATAAAAAACCCAGCCGAATGGCTGGGTTCTCTAATAGCTGGTGGACCGAAGGAGGATCGAACTCCCGACCTCCGCATTGCGAACGCGGCGCTCTCCCAGCTGAGCTATCGGCCCGATAGGGTAGGAATCTAACCCAGGCACTATCTGCAGGCAACGATGGCACTGTCGGAAAAATAGACGCCCTCTCAGCACCAATTCAGCGCTTGCGACACAGCCCCATGCCGTCGCCCAGCGGCAGCAGCGAATAGTCCACCCGCGCGTCGCTTTTCAGCGCCAGGTTCAATTGCTGGATGGCGCGGGTGTCAGCGCTTTGCGGGTTGGTTTCGAGTACCCGGCCACTCCACAGCACGTTGTCGAAGATCGCCAGGCCGCCCTGGCGCAGCAGGGTCAGGGCGTGTTCCAGGTAGCGTGGGTAGTTGGCCTTGTCGGCGTCGATGAAGGCGATGTCGAAGCTGCCCGCCTGGCCTTCCCTTTCCAGGCCAGCCAGGGTGTCCAGCGCGGGACCCAGGCGCAGTTCGATGCGGGTTTCGACGCCGGCTTCGCGCCAGTAGGACTGCGCCGTGGCGTTGTAGTCGCCAGGGAGGTCGCAGCAGAGGATGTGGCCGTCTTCGGGCAGCGCCTCGGCCATGCACAGGGCGCTGTAGCCAGTGAAGGTGCCCACTTCGAGGATGCGCCGGGCGCCGGTCAGCTTGACCAGCAGGGCGAGGAACTGGCCTTGTTCGGGGGCGATCTGCCAGCGCGCCATGGGCAGGGCGGCGGTTTCCTCGCGCAGGCGCGCCTTCAGCGGGGTGTCGCGCAGGGAGGTGTCGAGCAGGTATTGGTAGAGCGCGTCATCGAGGTTGAGCGTACGGGTGGTCATGGGCCCTCCTGAAGATCAGGGGTGGAGGGCGAGGCTCTGTACCGCGAGGACGCGCTTGGCTTCCAGGAAGGCCCGCTGCCAGTAGGGGCTGTCGAGGCTGTCCAGGCGTACGGTCCCGCCCGTTCTGGGCGCATGCACGAAGCGCCCCTCGCCGACATAGATACCCGCATGGCTGACGTTGCGTCCACCGTTGGTGGCGAAGAACACCAGGTCGCCGCTCTGCAGGCCCTCGCGGCCGATCGCTGGGACGCGCATGCCGATCATCTCGCGGGTGGAGCGCGGCAGTTGCAGGCCGGTGGCATCGCGGTAGACGTAGCCGATCAGGCCGCTGCAGTCGAAACCGCCATCAGGGGTATTGCCACCCCAGCGATAGGGAGTACCCACCAGGCCGATGGCGCGGATCAGCACGTCGTCCGCAGCCTGGGAATCGCTGAAGTTGTTCGAGGGCGCGTAGACCACCGGCGGCGGCGCGGGCGGTGTATGGCTAGCGCAGGCGGCCAGCAGGGAAACGAGTGCGAGGGTGATGATTCGGAGGGAGGTATGCATGTGATGGCATCCCCTGTTCAGGAATGCCATCACTTTGCACCGTCAAACGCTTAAGCGCAATACTTAAAGTAAAACTTTAAGATTAGCGCGTTACCGTCTGTTGTGCCTGGTAACCCGGCTCCAGGACGCGCTTGGCTTCCATGTAGCTCAGGCGCCAGTAGCTGTCGTCCAGGTTGTCCACCCGTACACCACCGCCACGGCGGCTGGCGGAGTGGATGAACTGGCCATCGCCAATATAGATGCCGGCGTGGCTCACACGTCCGCGACCACGGTTGTTGAAGAAGATCAGGTCGCCCGGTTGCAGGTCTTCCTTGGAGACCAGCGGGACGTCCATGGTGATCATCTCGCGCGTGGAACGCGGCAGCTTGATCCCAGCCTCTTCGCGGAACAGGTAGCCGACGAAGCCGCTGCAATCGAAACCGGTTTTCTCCGAACGGCCCCCGAAGCGATACGGCGTGCCGATCAGTTCGAATGCGCGATCCAGAATGCTGGAAACCCGCCCTGACGGGTTCCCGTTATCATTTCCTGCCCCCTCGTCTTCTACATCCGCCAGCGTTGCCTGATGGTGGTCAATCTGAGCCCAGCTGCGGGTGGCCTGCTCTACGGCGACCTGCTGTTGACCCGGCTGGGACTCTGGCGAATGGCTGGCGCAAGCGGCCAGCAGCAAGACGAAACTCATGGGCACGAGGGGTGCGAAGCGTCTAAGCATGGGCACGACCGTGTCTCATTAGTTCCATTAGCGCGCTAATTTGCCCGCTCGATCGAGCCGATGCAAGTTTTTTATCGCGAAATGTGACCTATCAGTTGCGGCAGAATGTCTAAGGCTCGTCCTGCAATTTTTACATCGCCCCTCGAACTGAGGTCGGTCGGCGCCGGATTCACCTCGGCGACGAAGCCGCCGGCGGCCCGTGTGCGCAGCACCGGCTCGACGATGTAGGGGAAGCTCGCCGTGGTCCCCACCAGCAGCACGACTTCGAAGCCTTTGCGCAATTCGCCGTAGAGGCTGTCGATCGCCGCCTCCGGCAACATCTCCTCGAACAGCACCACCGGCGGCCTCAGCACACCGCCACAGACCGCGCATTGCGGTGGCAGCGGACGCTGCAGGTGTTCCTCCAGTTCATCGCTCTCGGCCCCGCAGGACTGGCAGAACAGCGGCCGCAATTCGCCGTGGATCTCGATCAGCCGTTCCATCGGCGAACCGGCGCGGCGGTGGAAGCCGTCGATGTTCTGCGTCAGCACCCAGCACTCCGGCTTGCGCCGCTGCAGTTCGGCGATGGCCTCGTGGCCGGCGTTGGGCGCTGCCGCGAGGCAGGCCCGGCCGAGTTGCGCCAGGTACTTCCAGCACAGCGCCGGGTCACGCCGCAGCATGGGCCCGGAGATGGCCGCCTCGATGGCGATGCCCTCCTCGGTCACGCCGTTGTACAGGCCGCCCAGGCCACGGTAGGTGGGCATGCCGGAATCCGCCGAGAGGCCGGCGCCGGTGATCACCAGGATGCGTTCGGCGGCCTGCACGGCTTGGACGAGCGCGGCCATTGATGAGTCCATGGGCGGGTTCCTGTCAGGCCAGCGTGTCGCCGGCGGGTGGGTACTGTACGGCGAGGCGCTGCAGGCGCCCCAGCAGCGTCGTCCGTGGGATGCGCAGGCTGGCGGCGGCCTGCGAGAGGTTGCCCCGCGCCCGGCGCAAGGCCTCTTCTATCAGCTTGCGCTCCTGTTCCGCCAGCCTCTCGCGCAGGCCCAGCGCCGGCGGCTCGTCTCCGGCCACCGCCATGTCCCGCGGCTCCTCATCGGCGAAGACCACTTCGTCGAGCACCGGTCCGCCCTGGCCATGCAACAGCAGGCTGCGGCGGATCACGTTTTCCAGCTGGCGCACGTTGCCCGGCCAGGCGCAGGCCTGCAGGCGCGCCAACGCCCGCGGCCCCAGGGCCGTCACCCGCGGGTTCAGGCTGCGCGCGTCGCGGCGCACGAAGGCCCGGGCCAGCAATTCGACGTCAGCCGGGCGTTCGCGCAGCGGCGGAATACTCAGGCAACCGACCTCCAGCCGGTAGTAGAGATCCTCGCGCAGGCGCCCCTCGGCGATCGCCTGGCGCGGCGCCTGGTTGCTCGCGGCGACCAGGCGCACGTCCGCGCGCAACGGCCGCAGGCCGCCCAGCGGCAGGTAGCTGCCGTCCTGCAGCACGCGCAGCAGCTTGCTCTGCAGGGCCATGGGCATGGAGTTGATCTCGTCGAGGAACAGTGTGCCGCCTTCGGCCAGGGCGAACATGCCCTTGCGGTTCTCGGCGCCGGTGAAGGCGCCGCGAGTGGTGCCGAACAGGGTGCTCTCCAGCAGCGTCTCGGGGATGGCCGCGCAGTTCAGGCTGATCATCGGGCCACTGCGCCGCGGGCTGAGGGCGTGGGCGCGGCGGGCGAAGAGTTCCTTGCCGGTGCCGGTCTCGCCATGGATCAGCAGCGGCAGGTCGGTCGCGGCGAAGATGTCCAGGCGCTGCAACTGCCGCTGCAGGCTGGGGGTGACGCTGAGGATCGGCGGGCAGTCCGGCTCGTCGTCCGTTGCGGCGCATTCCGCCACCACCTCGCCCACCTCCATCGCCCCGAGCAACTGGCCGCCGCGGCCGTGCAGCGGGATCGCCCGGTGCCGGTACTGCAACAGCTCGCCGCCGGCGCCGACATAGGCCTGCAGCGTATCGATGGATGGCCGCTCCTGGGCCAGGCAACGCAGCAAGGTGCTCTGCTCCGCCTGCAGCCAAGGCGCGCTCTGCAGCACGTGCATGCCCAGCGCCTGCCGCGGGTCGAGGCCGTCGAGCAGGCCGCTGGCCTGGTTGTAGTAGACGAAACGCCCCTGGGTATCGACCACCGTGACCGGTTGCCGCAGCCCATCGAAGATCGGCGCCAGGCTGTCCACCAGCCAGCGCAATTCGTCCTTTTCCGTAGGAACCGTCGCATTCTCGACAACAGCCATGGCAGCCCAGCCTTTTATATCCGTCGGGTTTTCGACAACTGTCCCAGTTTCGACGAAAGCGCGCGAGCCCGCCCCGCTGCGGGTCAACGCCAGGCCAGGAAAACCGTCTGCGGCGCGCCGACCCGCCTGGCGCACGCCTTGCAACACGGCAAGCATCCACCTGCAAGAGGAAACGCCATGTTCAAGCACATCATCGCCCGCACCCCGGCCAGCAGCCTGGTCGACGGCCTGACCTCCAGCCACCTGGGCAAACCGGACTTCGCCAGGGCCCTGGAGCAGCACAACGCCTACATCCGCGCGCTGCAGACCTGCGACGTGGACATCACCCTGTTGCCGCCGGACGAGAGCTTCCCCGACTCGGTGTTCGTCGAGGACCCGGTGCTCTGCACCTCGCGCTGCGCCATCATCACCCGCCCCGGCGCCGAGTCGCGGCGCGGCGAGACCGCAATCATCGAGGAGACCATCCAGCGCTTCTATCCGGGCAAGGTCGAGCGCATCGAAGCGCCCGGCACGGTGGAAGCCGGCGACATCATGATGGTCGGCGAGCACTTCTACATCGGTGAATCGGCGCGGACCAACGCCGAGGGCGCCCGGCAGATGATCGCCCTCCTCGCCAGGCACGGCTTCACCGGCTCGGTGGTACGCCTGGAGAAGGTGCTGCACCTGAAGACCGGGCTGGCCTACCTGGAGCACGGCAACCTGCTGGCCGCCGGCGAGTTCATCGACAAGCCGGAGTTCCAGCACCTGAACATCGTCGAGATCCCCGAGGAGGAGGCCTACGCGGCCAACTGCATCTGGGTCAACGAACGGGTGATCATGCCCACCGGCTACCCGCGCACGCGGCAGAAGATCGCCGACCTCGGCTACCGGGTGATCGAGGTCGACACCTCCGAGTACCGCAAGATCGACGGCGGCGTCAGCTGCATGTCCCTGCGCTTCTGAACGGCCGCTCCAGCGGCGGGCCTCCTGGCCCGTCGCGTCGGCGCGGGCCCCCTCCCCTGCGTCGGCGTCATGCGTGGCGGCAAGTGCTGCCACGCCACCGGTTGCCGTCTCGGAGGCGCAAGATGTCGATTTCGGATAAAGGAAAACTCGGCCTGCCGGCGCTGACCGCCCTGGTGGTGGGCGGCATCATCGGCAGCGGTATCTTCAGCCTGCCGCAGAACATGGCCGAAGGCGCCGGCGCCGGGGCCATTCTCATCGCCTGGGGCATCACCTTCGTCGGCATGCTGACGCTGACGCGGGTCTTCCAGTGGCTGTCGACCACCTGCCCGGAACTGGACGACGGCGTCTACGGCTACGCCCGCGAGGGCTTCGGCGAGTACCTGGGCTTCAATGCCGCCTGGGGCTACTGGATCTCCGCCTGGGTCGGCAACGCCGGCTACCTCGTCGTGCTGTTCAGCGCCCTGGGCTCGTTCGGCGCGCTGGCCTTCTTCGGCGACGGCACCACCTGGCCGGCGCTGCTCGGCGAGCTGGCGGTGCTCTGGCTGATGCACGCCTTCGTCCTGCACGGGGTGCACAACGCGGCCATCACCAACGCCATCGTCACCCTGGCCAAGGTGGTGCCCATCGCCCTGTTCATCCTCTGCGTCGCCCTGGCCTTCCGCGTCGAGGTGTTCCGCCTGGACTTCTGGGGCAGCCCGGCGCTGGGCAGCGTCACCCGCCAGGTGGAAACCACCATGCTGTACACCGTGTGGGTCTTCCTCGGCATCGAAAGCGCCACCGTCTATGCCAGCCACGCGCGGCGCGCGGCCGACGTCAGCCGGGCCACCCTGCTCGGCTTCGTCATCACTCTGCTGTTGCTGGTCTGCGTCTCGGTGCTGTCGCTGGGGGTGGTGCCGCAGCACGAGTTGGCGCAGATGAAGAACCCGTCGATGGCCCAGGTGATGGCCGCGGCCGTGGGCCCCTGGGGCGCCACGCTGATCAACGTCGGCCTGATCGTTTCGGTGGGCGGCGCCCTGCTGGCCTGGACCATGCTGGCGGTGGAGATGCTCTACCTGGCCAGCCGCGGCGAAGGGCACACCGCGCCGGCGCTGTTCGGCAGGACCAACGACGTGGATACGCCAGCGCCGGCGCTATGGCTGACCAACACGCTGATCTCGGCGCTGCTGCTGGTCGCCTTCCTCAACGCCTCCGGCTACAACGCGCTGATCCAGCTGGCCACCTCGATGGCGCTGATCCCCTACCTGCTGTGCGCCGGTTTCTGCCTCAAGCGCGTGCTGCGGCAGCCGAGCCCGGCACTGCTGGCGATGGCGACGCTGGGCACGCTCTATGGCTTCTGGCTGCTGTATGCCGCCGGCCTGAAGTACCTGCTGCTGTCGATGATTCTCTACGCCCCGGGGCTGGGCTTCTTCATCCACGCCCGGCGCCAGCGCGGCCTCGCGGCCTTCGGCAACGCCGGGGAGCGGGCGCTGGGCGCGCTGGTGCTGGCCCTGGCGCTGGCCGCGCTGTGGATGGTCGGCAGCGGCCGCCTGGGGCTCTAATGGTTGACGGTGTACGACAGCATCATCGAGAGCTGACACAGCGGCCGGCCGCTCTGTTCGTGCCAGGTGTTGAAGGCGGTCTGCACGGCGGCGAGGTCCTTCTGGCTGGTGGGCGCCTTGTCGACGATTTCCTGGGCCTTGAGCGCGGCGACCACGTCGTCGCTGGGGATGAAGGTGTCCTTGCCGGCCATGCGCAGGAAGCGCGGCGCCGACAGCCCGCCGAGCTGGTTGCCGCGCTTGGCCAGCAGCTTCCACAGGCCGACGATGTCGGTCACCGGCCAGTCCGCCAGCAGCTTGCCGAAGCTGCCGTGCTCATGGGCGATGTCGAGGATCATCTGGGCGTTGCGCGGCACGCTCTTGAGCTTGCCCAGGTGGCGGATCAGGCGGGTGTCCTGCATCAGGTTCTCCAGGCGCTCGCCGCCCATGAGCACCACCTTCTGCGGGTCGAAGCCGAAGAACACTTCCTCGAAGGCCGGCCACTTGGCGTCCACCAGGCTGTGCTTGAGGCCGGCGCGGAAGATGCGCAGGCTGATCAGCGACAGGTAGCGGTCATCGCTCACCGCGGCCAGTTCGGCCGGACTCTTGGGCTGCGGCAGGCGCGCTTCCAGCGCCGCCGCCGAGCCGAAGCGGTTCAGGCAGTATTCGTGCAGCCATTGGTAGTCGCGCATCGCCCTTCCTTTATTACAGGTTCATCACGTCGACGAAGCGCGGCGTGGCGTTGTCGTCGATACGCAGGCTGGCGAAGTCGAACAGGTTGCGGTCGGCCAGTTGCGAGGGCACCACGTTCTGCAGGGCGCGGAACATGATCTCGGTGCGGCCGGGGGTCTTGCGCTCCCATTCCAGCAGCATTTCCTTGACCACCTGGCGCTGCAGGTTCTCCTGCGAGCCGCAGAGGTTGCAGGGGATGATCGGGAATTCCTTGAGCACCGAGTAGGCCTCGATGTCCTTCTCGTTGCAGTAGGCCAGCGGGCGGATCACCACGTTGCGGCCGTCGTCGGACAGCAGCTTGGGCGGCATGGCCTTGAGGGTGCCGCCGTAGAACATGTTGAGGAAGAAGGTCTCGAGGATGTCGTCGCGGTGGTGCCCCAGCGCCATCTTGGTCGCGCCGATCTCGTCGGCGTAGGTGTAGAGGGTGCCGCGGCGCAGGCGCGAGCACAGCGAGCAGGTGGTCTTGCCCTCGGGAATCTTCTCCTTCACCACCGAATAGGTGTCCTTCTCGATGATGTGGTACTGCACGCCGATGGACTCCAGGTACGCCGGCAGCACGTGCTCGGGGAAGCCGGGCTGCTTCTGGTCCATGTTCACCGCGACGATTTCGAACTTGATCGGCGCGACTTTCTGCAGGTACAGCAGGACGTCGAGCAGGGTGTAGCTGTCCTTGCCGCCGGACAGGCAGACCATGACCTTGTCGCCGTCCTCGATCATGTTGAAGTCGGCGATGGCCTCGCCGACCTGGCGGCGCAGGCGTTTCTGCAGTTTGTTCTGGTTGACCGAAAGGGTGCTGGCCATGGTGCTGTGGAATCCGGGGGGAAGACGAAAAGCTGGTTATTTTACGCGCACCCCGCCTTCATCGGTAGCCTGATGCTAGGCTCATGCCCATGACTCCCGACCTCGACGCCCGCCTCGACCTCGCCGGGCAGTTGCTCGAACTGCTGCGCGAGGCCCCTGAAGGCCTTTCCGAATATCAGCTGATCCAGCAGCTGAAGGCGCGGCATTCCACCCATGTCCCGCACCTGCCGCTGCTGGACAAGCTGGTGCTGTTCCGCACTCACTTCCTGGTGTTCAACGCCCTCTACCGCCTGCGCGATGAGCTTTGCGCCGACGAGGCCGGCTTCCTGCAGATCGGCCCGCTGCAGATCCGCCTGCTGCCCTGGCAACCCGGCGCGCCGGGCCTGGTGGAGAGCGACCCGCTGCGCGACTACTACCTGGACGAAAGCAACCTGCGCGACACCACCGAGCGCGACGTGGAGAAGCTGCTGGAAAGCTTCTGGACGCGCATGCAGGGCGACGGCGAGAAGGCCGCCGCGCTGGCCCTGTTCGAGCTGGAGGACGGCCCGGTGGACTACGCGCTGATCAAGCTGCGCTACCGCCAGTTGGTCAGCCAGCACCACCCGGACCGCGGCGGCAGCACCACGCGCCTGCAGTCGATCAACAAGGCGATGGAAATTCTCGAGCGCTATTACAGCCGCCCATGAAGCTCCGATTTGCTCTAACCCCAGGCAGGACGCGGCCTTCGGGGCTTTCCTATACTGCGACACAAGGTCGCACGAGTCTGACGGGCACCGGAAGGCGCTGGCCATGCGTCCCCGGCGCGGCGCTGGGAGGCGGCCTGCATAATAACGAGGAGGTTGCCGAGATGATCCATCATGTGTGGGGGCTCTTCACCCATCCCGATCAGGAATGGCAGGAAATCCGCGGCGAAGAAGAAAGCATCAGCCACATGTACCTGACCCATGTGCTGATATTGGCTGCCATCCCGGTCATCTGCGCCTACATTGGCACCACCCAGGTGGGTTGGGTGCTGGGCAGCGCAGGGCCGGTCAAGTTGACACCGGCGAGCGCGATCCAGCTCACCGTGCTCACCTACGTGGCGATGCTCGCCGGCGTCGCCGTCATGGGCGCCTTCATCCACTGGATGGCGCGCACCTACGACGCCACTCCGAGCATGACCCAGTGCATCGTGTTCGCCGCCTACACGGCGACCCCGCTGTTCATCGGCGGCGTGGCCGCGCTCTACCCGCACCTGTGGCTGGGCATGGTCATCGGCACCGCGGCGATCTGCTACACGGTCTACCTGCTCTACGTCGGCATCCCGGCCTTCATGAACATTCCCAAGGACGAAGGCTTCCTGTTCTCCAGCTCGGTGCTGGCGGT
This sequence comes from Pseudomonas citronellolis, assembly GCF_900112375.1. Lineage (GTDB taxonomy): Bacteria > Pseudomonadota > Gammaproteobacteria > Pseudomonadales > Pseudomonadaceae > Pseudomonas > Pseudomonas citronellolis. The sequence goes on from NZ_FOLS01000001.1 coordinate 242,106, forward strand.
GGGCCTGGTGGTGCTGGTGGCGATGATCGCGCTGTCGGTGATCCTCTGGGGGAGCGGGGTGGGGCCGGAATATACCTGAGGCTTGACTGGCGAATGCAGACCGGGCCCTGGGGGCCCGGTTTTCGTTTGTGGGGGGTCGGTTTCTGGCTTGGCTCCAGGAGCGTTGTCGAAGTCCGCGCCCTCTCCCTAACCCTCTCCCTGAAGGGAGAGGGGACCGTTCGGCGTGCTCGGATGTTTCGGTGTCAGCCGGAAACGAAGTTACAGGTTGAAACCATGCCCATCAGCCGGTACGGACAAGCCCCCTCTCCCTTCAGGGCGGGGCGCGCAGCCGAGGGCTGGGGAGAGGGCGCTCTTGAATATGGCGCCTACGCCACCGGCAAACTCCCTTCGCGAGCAAGCTCGCTCCTACAACACCGGCTCTTCCTTGCCTGGAACTCCCCGCCACTTGCCCGAACCTGCACGGCAGACGAGCGGCCTGCACAACGCCCGCGGCTCCGGCATAATCGGCAGCCGTCGGAGAAAATACTGTATGCCCGAACAGCTCAACGCCCGTGTCGAAGCCTGCTACCAGTTGGCGGAAAGCTTCTTCCAGCGCCGCTTCCCGCGTCCGGAAGTGAGCTTCCGCCTGCGCGGGCAGAAGGCCGGGGTGGCGCACCTGGACGAGAACCTGCTGCGCTTCAACCCCCAGCTCTACCGCGAGAACCGCGAGCACTTCCTCAAGCAGACCGTGGCCCACGAGGTCGCGCACCTGATCGCGCACCAGATGTTCGGCCCGCGCATCCGCCCCCACGGCGAGGAGTGGCAGCTGATCATGCGCGGCGTCTACGGCCTGCCGCCGGACCGCTGCCACACCTACGAGATCAAGCGGCGCCGCGCCACGCGCTACATCTACCGCTGCCGCTGCGACGAGAACCCCGACTTCCCCTTCTCCGCCCAGCGCCACAACCTGGTGGCCCAGGGCCGCCGCTACTACTGCCGGCGCTGCCGCACCACCCTGGTGTTCACCGGGGAAGTGGTCCGCGAGTAGCTTCAGCCCACCGCGCCCGCGGCTTTCAGCGCCGCCACCTGCTCGTCGCTATAGCCCAGTTCGGCCAGGACCTCGGCACTGTGCGCCCCCGCCGCCACGCCTATGTGCTTCGGTGCCGGCAGGCCGGCGGAGAAGCGGATCGGACAGGCCATCTGCCGCTGGCTGCGGCCATCGCCGCGGGGCACTTCGGTGACCAGGCCGCGGGCCTGGATCTGCGGGTGCTCCACCGCTTCGGACAGCGGCAGCATGGGCTCCACGCAGGCGTCCACGGCAGCGAAGCGTTCGCACCAGTCGGCGAAATCGCGCTTCTCGAACTCGATGGCGATCTCGCGCTTGAGCAGTCGCTGGTCCTCGGCCTTGGGCGACAGGCCGCGCGCGGCCAGTTCCGGGCGGCCGATGGCGGCGCAGAACTGCTGCATGAACTGCGGCTCCAGGCTGCCGACGGAGAACCAGCGGCCGTCGCGGGTGCGGTAGTAGTCGTAGAAGCTGCCGCCGTTCAGCGCCTGGGCCTCCATGCCCGGCTCAACGCCGCAGGCCAGGTAGCCGGCACCGGCCATGCCGTTCAGGCTGAAGGCGCAGTCGGTCATGCTGACGTCCACCTGCTGGCCTTCGCCGGTCTGCTGGCGGTGGATGACTGCAGCGAGCAAGCCCATCACCCCGTGCAACGAGCCGCCGGCGATATCCGCCAGTTGCACGCCCAGGGGCAGCGGACCGGTGTCCTTGCGCCCGGTGTAGCTGGCAACACCGGCCAGGGCCAGGTAGTTGATGTCGTGCCCGGCGCGGTCGCGGTAGGGCCCGGTCTGGCCGTAGCCGGTGATGGAGACGTAGATCAGCTTCGGGTTGATGGCCTTGAGCGCCTCGTAGCCGACACCCAGCTTGTCCATGACGCCGGGACGGAACTGTTCCAGGACGATGTCGTACTCGCGCACCAGTTGCTTCACCACCTCCACCGCCTCGGGCCGCTTCAGGTCCAGGGCGATGCTGCGCTTGTTGCGGTTGAGGTAGGCGTGGCTGGCCGAGACGCCGTCGTCATGGGGCGGCAGCACGCGCACCAGATCCATGCGCGTGGGCGATTCCACCCGCAGCACCTGGGCGCCCATGTCGGCCAGCAGCAGCGAGGCGAAGGGCCCCGGCAGCAGGGTGGAGAAGTCGAGGACTTTCAGCGAGGCGAGCGGGCCTTTCATGGGGAACTCCTGGATGTGGTTTTCTGGATCCCCGCGTTCGCGGGGAAGACGCTGTCCGTGAACGGGCCTTCCCCGTCATTCCCGCGAACGCGCAGAGCCAGTGAAGCAGCCGCGCCTCAGAGCTTCATGCCGCGGCTGATGATCTCCTTCATGATCTCCGAGGTGCCGGCGAAGATGCGCTGGATGCGCGCGTTGGCGTACATCCGGCAGATCGGGTATTCCCACATGTAACCCCAGCCGCCGTGCAGTTGCACGCCCTCGTCGACCACCTTGCCGAGCAGTTCGGTGGTGAACAGCTTGGCCTCGGCGGCCACCTCGGGGCTGAGCTTCTTCTGGTTGTGGTCCATCACGCAACGGTCGGTGAACACCTGGGCCACGTCCACCTGGGTGCGCATCTCGGCGAGCTTGAAGCGGGTGTTCTGGAAGTGCGCGATGGGCCGGTCGAAGGCCTTGCGCTCCTTCACGTAGTCGATGGTGGCCTGCAGCGCCGCCTCGGCTCCGGCCACCGCGCCGCAGGCGTTGGTCAGGCGTTCCTGGGCGAGCATGTTCATCAGGTAGTAGAAGCCGCCCTTGGCGTCGCCCAGCAGGTTCTCCTTGGGCACCTTCACGTCGTTGAAGAACAGCTCGGCGGTGTCCTGGCTCTTCATGCCCAGCTTCTTCAGGTTGCGCCCGCGCTCGAAGCCGGGCATGCCGCGCTCGACCAGGAACAGGCCCATGGCGTGCTTGTTGTTCGGGTCGGTCTTGGCCGCGACTATCACCAGGTCGGCCAGCAGGCCGTTGGAGATGAACACCTTGGAGCCGTTGAGGACGTAGTGGTCGCCCTTGTCCACGGCGGTGGTGCGCATGCCGGCCAGGTCGGAGCCGGCCGAAGGCTCGGTCATGGCCACGGCGAGGATGGTCTCGCCGCGGATGATCCCGGGCAGGAAGCGCGCCTTCTGCTCGGCGTTGCCGTATTCGGCGATGTAGGGCCCGCACAGCGCCGAGTGCAGCGGGATCATGAAGCCCGGCTCGTTGATGCGCGCCAGCTCCTCGCACATGATCTGCTCGTAGCGGAAGTCCTTCAGCCCGGCGCCGCCGTACTCCTCGTCGGCCCAGGGCAGCAGGAAGCCCAGCTCGCCGGCCTTCAGCCAGACGCTGCGGTCGACCACCCCGGCCTCTTCCCAGGCCTCCTGGTGCGGCACCACTTCCTTGGCGAGGAAGGCGGCGAAGGCGTCGCGGAACAGGTTGTGCTCGGTCTCGAAATGTATGCGCTGCATGCTGGCGAACCCTGGTCGGTGGAAGTGCCGGCAGGTTAGGTGCCAGCCCCGCCGCGCCTCAATGACGGCAGCGCTCAGCCTGGATTGACGCTTTCGTCCATGGAGGAAACCACGCGGATGTTTCCGCAGCCGACTGAGTCGAGGTGCTTTTCGTAGGATGGGTTGAGCTTGCGAAACCCATCGGGCCATGGTGATGGGTATCGCTTCGCTCAACCCATCCTACGACGGCGCTACCACTTGCCGCAGACGAAAAAAAGCCCCGCCAGGTGGCGGGGCTCAAACCATAGGAGTGACGTCTTACTTCAGCGCCATTACCACAGCGGCATGGTGTAGCTGAGGATCAGGCGGTTCTCGTCGGCCTTGTTGGAAGAGGCGCTGTTGCGGGCGAAGTCGCTGCGGGTGGTCGCGTTGCGCCACTTGACGCCGAAGCCCTTGAGCGCGCCTTCCTGGACGACGTAGGCGATGTCGGTGTCGCGTTCCCATTCCTTGCCGTCGTCGCCGCTGGCGTTCAGCAGGTCGACGTTGTCGCCCTTCACGTAGCGGGTCATGAAGGTCAGGCCGGGGATGCCGAGGCCGGCGAAGTTGTAGTCGTAGCGGGCCTGCCAGGACTTCTCGTCCTTGTTGGCGAAGTCCAGGATCTGGATGTAGTTCACCAGGTAGGGGTCGGTGCCGTTGATGTAGGCGAAGCCGGTGTCGCCGCTCATCTTCTGGTAGCCGACGCCGAAGGCGTGGTAGCCCAGGTTGTAGGTGACCATGGCGTTGAACGCCTTGTTGTCGACGTTGCTGCCGCCGTCGTCGGTGGACTTGGCCCAGCGGACATCGGACTTCAGCGACTGGCCTTCGGCGATCGGCAGGGTCCAGCCGAGGGTCAGGTAGTGCTGCTTGTAGAAGTCGTCCAGCTGGCCGTAGTGGTAGCCGGTGCTGAAGTTCTTGGTCCAGTTGTAGGTGGCGCCGGCGTAGTCGAACTCGTTGGTGGTGTTGCCGCTGCGCACGGTGATGTTCTTCTTGCCGCCGGTGGTGACGGTCATTTCCTCGTAGTTGGAGGAGTCACGGCGGTTGGTCTGGTTCAGGCGGCCGGCGTCGAAGTTCAGGCCGTCGAGCTGGGTGGAGTTGACCGCGCTACCCACGAAGAGCTGCGGCAGCAGGCGGCTGTCGTTGGTCACCACGACCGGCAGCTTGGGCGTCAGGGTGCCCATCTTCAGGGTGTTCTTCTCGTAGCGCAGCTTGAGGGTGGCGCCGCCCTTGCTGAAGTCGTCCGGCGCGTCGCCGTCGGCGGTCTTCGGCAGCAGGCCGGTGCCGGTGCGGTCGGCGCTGGAGTCCAGCTTCAGGCCCAGCGCGGCGATACCGTCGACGCCCACGCCGATGGTGCCGTCGGTGTAGCCCGACTCGAATTTCAGGATGAAGCCCTGGCCCCACTCTTCCTGCTTGCTCTGCTGCGCCTGGGTGGAGCTGCGGAAATCGCGGTTGAAGTAGAAGTTGCGCAGTTCAACGTTGGCCTTGCTGTCCGAAATGAAGTCGGCGTGAGCGACTGCGGGTACGACAATGCTGGCGCCGAGCACGGCCTGCGCCAGGCCGCCCATGGCAAAACCGGCGTAGTTCTTACGGATCATCAGGATTCCCCTTATGGTGTTTTAAGCGTTGAACACGCTGAGCGCCTGGCATGCAGGGCGCGGCCCCCATGGTCTCGCGCAGCCGTTTGGCGGCTCTTCTGTGTTGCGGGGAATCTTGGCGGGGGGTTATTTCAGATCGACTGCATAGATATAAACTTTTTGTTACAGCTGAACTTTTCCGAAAAATTCGACTACGCGGTCATGGGCTGAAAGCAGCGGCTGTCAGCGGGGACTGACGCACCGGACGAGCGGCAGTATGCTGTCGCCTCCCCCTCCTCCGCTGCGCCCATTCCATGCAAGAACTGCAACCGCTGATCGAACGCTACGGCCCCGCCCTGCTCTTCCTCAATGTGCTGCTGGAGCAACTGGGCCTGCCGATTCCGGCCTACCCGGCGCTGATCGTCGCCGGCGCCCTCGCGCTGCAGGGGCACGGGGTGTCCCTGGGCGAGGCGCTGGCGGTGGCCACCCTGGCCTGCCTGATCGCCGACACCGCCTGGTACTTCGCCGGCCGCCGCTACGGCGGCTTCCTGCTGCGCAGCATCTGCAGGGTGTCGCTGTCGCGCGACAGCTGCATCCGCCAGAGCCAGAGCCTGTATCTGCGCATCGGCCCGCGCGCGCTGCTGATCAGCAAATTCCTGCCCGGCGCCGGCGCGCTGTCCACCAGCCTGGCCGGCATGACCGGCACGCCGCTGCGCCGCTTCCTCGGCTACGACTTCGCCGGCTCGGCGCTGTGGGTGGGCTCGGCGCTAATGCTGGGCGCCATCTTCAGCGACACCGTCGACAGCCTGCTCGGCTGGCTGCACGACTACGCCACCCGCGGCCTGCTGTTGTTATTGGCGGCCTTCGCGCTGTTCATCGCCTGGCGCCTGTGGCAGCGCTACAGCCTGCTGCGACGCACCGCGCGGATTCCCAGGATCAGCGTCGAGGAACTGCGCGAACGCCTGGACCAGGGCGACACCCCGCTGATCCTCGACGTGCGCGCCGAGGCCGGCGAGGACGGCATCCCCGGCGCCATCCCGATGACCCTGGACACCCCGCTGGACGGGCTCGCCGACAGCCTCGGCCAGGCCGACGTGGTCATCTATTGCGCCTGCCCCAACGAACTCTCCGCGGCCATGCTCGCCGAGCGCCTGCGCAAGCACGGCTACCCGCGCGCCTGGGCGCTATCCGGCGGGCTGGAAGCGTGGCAGGCGAGCCAGGGCAGGGCCGATGGGCTTTCGTAGGATGGGTATCGCTTCGCTCGACCCATCCTACGGTGTCTCCCCGCCCGCGCCATTCCCATGTAGGAGCGGACCTTGTCCGCGATAGCCGGAACCTCCGGCGCGGTTCGCGGATGAGATCCGCTCCTACGCTGCCCCACCCACGCCATTCCCATGTAGGAGCGCGCCCTGCGCGCGATATCGCGGGCAGGGCCCGCTCCTACAAGGTAGCCGGGAAGCACGGTATTCCTCCCCCCGTAGGAGCGGACCTTGTCCGCGATAGCCGGACGTATCGGCGCGGTTCGCGGATGAGATCCGCTCCTACGCTGCCCCACCCGCGCCATTCCCATTGTAGGAGCGCGCCCTGCGCGCGAATCGCGGGCAGAGCCCGCTCCTACAGGTTACCGGGAGGCACGGTATTTCTCCCCCGTAGGAGCGGACCTTGTCCGCGATAGCCGGCCATCCCGGCGCGATTGCGCTCAGCGCCGCGAGTGGTCCCGGCGCAGTTCGGCCAGGCGGGCGGCCAGCAGGTCCAGGCCGGCGTCGCGGTCTTCCGGCAGGCGGCGCACTGTCGCCTGGGTCAGGCGCATCTGGCGGATGAAGCGCCGGCAGTGGCGGCACAGCAGCAGGTGGCGGCGCACCGCAAGTTTCTCGCGCAGGCCGAGCTGGCTGTCCAGCAGGTCGCTGGAGAGGGCCACCAGTTCCTTGCAGGTCAGCATTGGCCGGTCTCCTCGAAATGCTCCAGGGTGGCGAACAGCTTCAGCCGCCCGCGGTGCAGCAGCACCCGGACATTGGAGAGGGAAAGCGACAGAAGATTACAGATCTCCTGCAATTCCAGGCCCTGGCGCTCGCGCAGCAGGACCACGCTGCGCTGCAGGTCCGACAGGCTCAGCAGGGTCTTTTCCAGGCATTCGCGCAGTTCGTCCTCGGCCAGCAGAGCCTCGGGCGAGTCCGAATGCCAGGCCAGGGGCGCGGCGCTCCAGTGGCCGTCGGCGGCGAAGCGGCTGTCGTCGATGCTGCCGTGGGGCGCCGGCAGGTCGTCCAGGGAGACTTCCCGGCGCACCTGGCGCAGCTTGCTCTTGGCGGTGTTGGCGGTAACGGTCAGCAGCCAGGTCTTGAGGCTGGAGCGCCCCTGGAAGCCGTCCAGGTGGCGCACCACGGCGAGCCAGGCGTCCTGCACCACCTCATCGGCGTGGGCACTGCCGGCGATGGCCAGGGCCACGGCGCGCATGGCGCCCTGGTAGGCCGCGACCATCTCGCGGAAGGCCGCGTCCTCGCCGGCGCGCAGGCGCGCCAGCAGTTCGCCGTCGGCTTCGCCCACCCGGTCAGCGCTTGCGCAGGATCACGCTGCCGATGGAATAGCCGGCGCCGAAGGAGCTGAGCACGCCGATGGAGCCGGCGGGCAGGTCCTCGTGGTACTTGTGCAGGGCGATCACCGAGCCGGCCGAGCTGGTGTTGGCGTAGGTGTCGAGGATCACCGGCGCCTCGTGGGCCTCGGCGTCGCGGCCGAGCAGCTTGCGGGTGATCAGCAGGTTCATGTTGAGGTTGGCCTGGTGCAGCCAGAAGCGCTTGACGTCGCCGACCGGGATGTCGTTCTGCGCCAGGTGCTCGCCGATCAGCTCGGCGACCATCGGGCAGACGTCCTTGAACACCTTGCGGCCTTCCTGGACGAACAGCTTGTCGCGCTGGCCGATGCCCTCTTCCGCGGCGCGGTTGAGGAAGCCGAAGTTGTTGCGGATGTTGTTGGAGAACTGCGTCAGCAGCTTGGTGCTGACGATGTCGAACTGCTGCTTGCCGATGGCCTGGTCGGCGCGCTCGACGATCACCGCGGTGGCCGCGTCGCCGAAGATGAAGTGGCTGTCGCGATCGCGGAAGTTCAGGTGGCCGGTGCAGATTTCCGGGTTGACCATCAGGATGGCGCGGGCCTGGCCCAACTGCACGGCGTTGGCCGCGGCCTGCAGGCCGAAGGTGGCCGAGGAGCAGGCGACGTTCATGTCGAAGCCGAAGCCCTGGATGCCGAGGGCGGCCTGGACCTCGATGGCCACCGCCGGGTAGGCGCGCTGCAGGTTGGAGCAGGCGACGATGACGCCGTCGATGTCCGCCGCGCTGCGGCCGGCGCGGTGCAGCGCCTCCTTGGCGGCGTGCACGGCCATCTCGCAGAGGATGCCCCAGTCGTCGTTGCTGCGCTCGGGGATGCGCGGGACCATGCGCTGCGGGTCGAGGATGCCTTGCTTGTCGACCACGAAGCGGCTCTTGATGCCGGAGGCCTTCTCGATGAACGCCGAGCTGGATTCGCTCAGCGCTTCCAGTTCGCCCTTGGCGATGGCTTCGGCGTGCTGGTCGTTGTACTGGCGGACGTAGGCATTGAAGGACTCCACCAGTTCATCGTTGGAAATGCTGAACGGCGGGGTATAGAGACCGGTTCCGCTGATCACGACTTTATGCACGGTCAATCCTCTTCTCAATCTGGCTGCCGGCCCCGGCAGCATGGTTAGGCATCGATGTGCCCGCCCGCGGGCCGGCACTGCAAAAGGGGTTCGGCCCGCGAGGGCCTGAGGGCACGGCCTGATGACCAGGCAGTGTGCCATCGAAGGTGGCGCGCTGGCATCCTCCACCGCCCAACGGCGACGGCGCTGCGCGGCGCTCGAATAACCGCCAATTATGCGGCAAATCGCCGGGAAATGCCGCTACCGCGGCGCAGTTTTCCAGCATACAGACCTTGTACCGGCCGGTGATTGAAATTCCCGAAAGCCGCTATAGCCAGGCCATCCAGGCGAGTTGGCGGAAGCGCCCTGCGCTCTTGCGCAAATGCCCTTGGGGCGAATGCCCGCATGCCACCGGGCAGGTGCGCTGAACCCCGGCGGGAAAACCGCTGTCGAGGAAAGGGGCGCCCGCCGGCGCCCCTTTTCATTGGCAAGCACAGAGGTAGCGATGCTGGTTTCCCTTCAGGCGCTGCGGGCCCTGGCCGCCTGGCTGGTGGTGTTCCATCACTTCATGCAGGTGTTCTTCGATTTTCGCGCCGACAGCCTCGGCGGGCGCCTTCTGTCTACCCGCGGCCAGGTCGGGGTGGACATCTTCTTCGTCCTCAGCGGTTTCGTCATCCAGCTGTCCTGCGCCGGGCGCCAGCTGCCCGGCCTGACCTTCCTGGCCCAGCGGTTCGCGCGCATCGCCCCGGCCTACTGGCTGTACACCGCCATCACCGCGCTGATCCTCTACGCCTTCGGCAACCTGATGCCGGTCTACGGCGTGGCCCTGCCACAGTTGCTGCTGTCGCTGCTGTTCCTGCCCAGCCAGAACCCCGGCGGCTTCGGCTTCTACCCGATCCTGCCGGTGGGCTGGACGCTGAACTTCGAAATGCTCTTCTACCTGCTGTTCGCCCTCTCCTTCACCGTGGGCGAACGCTGGCGCCCCTGGCTGGTGGGCGCGCTGCTGGCGCTGGTCAGCGGCGTGCTGGCGAAGGCGCCGTGGCTGAGCAATTTCTACCGCAACCCCATCGTCTGCGAATTCCTCTTCGGCCTGCTGCTGGCCGAGCTGTACCGCCGCGGCCTGCTGCGCCTGCGGGCATCGCTGGCACTGCCGCTGGCGCTGGGCGCGCTGCTGGTGCTGCTGCACTTCCCCGCCGACCATCCCTGGCGCCCGCTGACCTGGGGCCTGCCCAGCGCGGCGCTGGTGGCCGCCTGCGTGGCGCTGGAGCCGTGGTTCGCCGGCTGCCGACCGCTCAAGGCGCTGGGCGACTGGAGCTATTCGGTGTACCTGGTCCACGTGATAGTGCTGTGGCTGGCCAGCTACTGGCTGCACCAGCGCCTGGGCCTGGGCCCGTACCAGACGCTGGCGCTGTGCCTGCCGGCGATCCTGCTGCTGTCCTGGCTGAGCTACGAATGGGTGGAGCTGCGCCTGGGCCGGCGCCTGAAGCGGGCCTGGGCGCCGCGCCCGGTGCCGGCCTAGCCGTCGCCGCAGACCAGGCGGTTGCGCCCCTGGGCCTTGCCGCGGTAGAGGCGGTGGTCGCAGCAACGGTACAGGGCCTCGGCGTCGTCGCCGTCCACCGGCCACTCGGCCAGGCCGAAGGTGGCCGACAGCGGGATGACATGGCCGCGGTACAGCAGCGGGTTGGCCGCCAGGTCCGTGCGCAGGCGCTCTACCAGCGGCGCGGCGTCGAAGCGGACGGTGTTGCGCAGCAGCAGGGCGAACTCCTCGCCGCCCAGGCGGCCGATCATGTCACCGGCGCGCAGGTGCAGGCGCAGCCGGGCGCAGAGGTACTGCAGGGCCTTGTCGCCGGCGTCGTGGCCCCAGCGGTCGTTGACGTCCTTGAAGTGGTCCACGTCCAGCAGCACCAGCACCCAGCGCTGGCCGTTGCCGCGGGACTCCTCCAGGCACCGCAGCACCGCGCGCTGGAAGGCCTCGCGGCTGGCCACGCCGGTCAGCGCGTCGCTCAGCGCCAAGCGCTGCAGCAGTTGCTGGGCCTGGGCGCGGCGGGTTTCGTAGATGTGCACGAAGGCCATGATCAGCAGGCCGCAGAGGATGGCGTTGCCCAGGTCGATCATCCCCGGGGCGTCCAGGCGCAGCGGGTGCTGGCGCAGGTAGAGCAGCGCGGCCACGCCGACGAAGGGCACCGAGAGCAAGAAGCCGCGCCACGCGCCCAGCAGCAGGTAGGCCATCACCGGCATCAGGTAGAGCCAGACGAAGGCCGTGGCCGAGGCCTGCGGCATGATGATGATGTAGACCAGGAAGCAGAAGGTGGGCAGCAGGTAGGCGTAGATCCACGGCGTCAGGTCGCGCACCCGCGCCAGGCGCCAGGTGGCCCAGAGCAGCAGCACGCAGACCAGCGCCTCCAGGCCCGCCAGCAGGTAGTTGCCGTTGAGGCACTGGAGCACCGAGAAGATCCCCAGGGTCAGCCCGGTGCAGAAGAAGATCAGGCGCATCAGCAGGCGCTGGTCGGCCAGGTCCAGTCCGCTGGTGCTGGCCGCCGGCTCCCCCGGCGCATTGGCTTTGGCCTTGTCGTGCATGGCTACCTTTCCCTGGCCCCGCCCGGCATGGCGGAGCGCTGGACGAAACGACCGCCCATCCGCGTGGATGGAGTCTAGCCAGTCCGCCCGCCCGGCATGACAGCCGGTCGTCGCCCGCCGGACGGTGCAAGCATGGCGACCAACGCCGCCACGGCGAATTCACGGCAGCTTCATCGCCGCTGCGCTAGCCTTCGAGGAACCCCAACCACGGAGGGCGCCCATGCGCGTACTGATCGCTTCGCTGTCCCTGCTGGCCCTGGCCGGCTGCTCGTCCTACCAGGCCAAGGAAACCGGCCCGGTGCCCGCCGACCGTTTGCTAGGCTTCCAGCAGGAGGCCCAGGGCGACGCCAAGGTCGAGGTCGAGCGCGACCTGGGCTTCCTCGGCGGCGGCTGCATGGTCGCCTTCAAGATCGACCGCCAGTTGGCCGCGCGCATCGCCGTGGGCGAGACCGCCAGCTTCCAGCTGCCGCCCGGCCAGCACATCGTCGGCATCGGCGCCGACGAACAGGGCGAGGGCCTGTGCAGCAAGGGCCTGCTGCGCCGCGAACTGCTGGTGGACCTCGCCGCCGGCGAGACCGCGCAGTTCCGCATCCTCAGCGACGCCAACAAAGGCTTCGACATCCTCCCGGCCCAGCGTTGACGCCCGGGCGGGGCCACGGCCCCGCCCTTCCCCGCCTTACCCGTTGATACGCCGCACCAGGCGCGCCTGCAGCTGCTCCAGCTCGGCGGGGTCGGCCTTCTGCGCGGCGTGGATGCCCAGGCCCTGGCCGGCGTAGCGCGGCACTATGTGCACGTGGATATGGAACACCGTCTGCCCGGCCGGCGCGCCGTTGAACTGGGCCACCTGCACGCCGTCGGGGTTCAGCTCCTCGACTATCACGCGGGTCAGGCGCTGCACCACGCCCATCACCTTGCACAGCGCATCGGGGTCGACTTCGAGGATGTTGCGCGCGGCGCTGCGCTTGGGCACCACCAGCGCATGGCCGCGGGACTGCGGGAAGAGGTCGAGGAAGGCGAGCACGTCGTCGTCTTCGTACAGTTTGTAGCAGGGTGCCTCGCCGCGAATGATCTGGGCGAAGATGTTCTGCGCATCGTAGGTGCCTTGCAGGCTCATGGCGCTGTCCTTGAGCGGTGGATCGGAGACGGCACCATACCGGCTCGCGGCGCCGCTGGCACCTCCCCCCTGCGCGATCGGCGGCGTATGCTGGGCGTTCGACTTTCAGACCGGAGTTCCCATGCCTTCGCTCGCCGACTTCCCGATCACCCGCAAATGGCCCGCCACCCGCCCCGACGTCCTGCAGCTGTACTCGCTGCCCACGCCCAACGGGGTGAAGGTCTCGATCATGCTGGAGGAAACCGGCCTGGCCTACGAGCCGCACCTGGTCAGCTTCGAGCGCAACGACCAGTTCAGCCCGGAATTCCTCTCGCTGAACCCGAACAACAAGATTCCCGCCATCCTCGACCCCAACGGCCCCGGCGGCCAGCCGCTGGCGCTGTTCGAGTCCGGCGCCATCCTCATCTACCTGGCCGAGAAGACCGGCCAGTTGCTGCCCCAGGACCCGGCGCGGCGCTATGAGGCGATCCAGTGGCTGATGTTCCAGATGGGCGGCATCGGGCCGATGTTCGGCCAGTTGGGCTTCTTCAATAAGTTCGCTGGCCGCGAGATCGAGGACAAGCGGCCGCTGAATCGCTATGTGGAAGAGTCCCGGCGGCTGCTCGCGGTGCTCGACCAGCGCCTGGAAGGGCGCGACTGGGTGATGGGGCAGGAGTACGGCATTGCCGACATCGCTATCTTCCCCTGGGTGCGCAACCTGGTGGGCTTCTACGAAGCGGGGGGCTTGGTGCAGTTCGAGCGCTTCAGCAATGTGAAGCGGGTGCTGGAGGCGTTCCTGGCGCGGCCGGCGGTGCAGCGGGGGTTGGGGATTCCGGAGCGGGGTTGAGCGGTACGCCTGTAGGGGCGACTGTCTTGCCGACCGCGCCGAGGCGCTTTTCGTAGGATGGGTTGAGCTTGCGAAACCCATGCGGTTGCGGTGATGGGTATCGCTTCGCTCAACACCATCCTACGAAAAGCCATGCTCGCTTATCCGCGATGTTCTGTGCGCAGGCTCGGCCCATCGCGGACGGAGTCCGCTCCTACGAAAAGCGATCAGCCCTGCGTCAGGCCTCGACCTGGCCCCACTGCTTGCTCAGCCGCTTGTCCGACACCGGCACCTTCGTCCCCAATTGCTGGGCGAACAGCGACACGCGGTACTCCTCCAGCATCCAGCGGTACAGCACCAGTTCCGGGTCGCGCTTGCCCTCCTGGGCGTGCTTGGCCTGGCGGGCCTTGTACTGGTCCCAGTAACCGGCCATCTCGCCGCTCCAGACGCGGTCGCGCTGGACCTGCCCGGCGACCTTGTCCAGACGCTGTTCCACGGCCTTGAGGTAGCGCGGGTATTCCTTCAGCCATTCCAGCGGGGTGTCGCGAACGAAGCCGGGATAGACCAGGTTGGCCAGTTGCCCCTTCACGTCGTTGAGCGGCACCGTCATGGCCAGGTCGACCTTGCCCTTGAAGCGCTTCTGCAGGCCGTGCCACAGCTTGAGGATGTCCAGCACCAGGCGGGCGATGCGTTCGGCGTGCTCGGTCCAGGTACCGCGTTTCTTCTCCGCCAGCGAAGCCAGGGCTGCGCCGTCGCGGGGCAGGCTGGCCTCGCCTTCGAGGATGCAGGCGTCCAGGCTGGCCAGGAGGATGTCTTCCACCAGCGCCTCGACGCGGCCCAGTTCGCGGTACAGCAGGCCCATCTCGGTCTGCCCCGGCAGCTTGCCACGGAGGAACTTCGCCGGCTCGGCCAGTTGCTGTAGCAGCAGGCGCTGCAGGGCGCGACGATGCTGGTACTCGGCTTCGGCCTGGGTCGGGAAGCGGTTTTCCTTGACCACCCCGCCCTCTTCCACCAGCGCCGGGTAGACCGTCATCGACAGCCCGGCGATCTTCTGCTGGGCCTTTTCCGCCACCTCGGCGAAGCCCTTGGCTTCCACCGGCTTCTGCGGCTTGTCGGCCTGGGGAATGGCCAGGGCGGCCTGGCTGGCTTCGGCGAAGCGCGCGGTGAGTTCAGCGAGGTCGCGGCCTTCGCCGAGGAACTTGCCGCGGGCGTCCACCACCTCGATGTTCATGCGCAGGTGGCTTTCCACCAGCGCGGCGGCCTCGGCCCAGGCTTCCTCGGCCACGCGGCTGCCGGTCATGCGTTGCAGTTCGCGGCCCAGGGCCCCGGGCAGCGCGCCTTCGGCGAAGGTCATCTTGCCCAGCGCGGCGCGGACGAAGTCCGGCACCGGTACGAAGTTCTTGCGGATGGCCTTGGGCAGGTTGCGCACCAGGGCCACGCACTTGGCTTCCAGCAGGCCCGGCACCAGCCATTCCAGGCGCTCGGCGGGAAGCTGCGGCAGCAGCGGCGCCGGTACACGCAGGGTCACGCCGTCGCGCGGGTGGCCCGGTTCGAAGTGGTAGGTCAGCGGCAGCTGCAGCTCGCCCAGGCGCAGGCGGTCCGGGTAGAGGCCGGCGGTGACTTCGCTGGCGTCGCGGGCCAGCACGTCTTCCTCGCGCATGATCAGCAGGTCGGGCTGCTGCTTGTGCTCGCGCTCGTACCACTTCTCGAAGCTGGCGGTCTGGTAGATGTCCGCCGGCAGGCGCGCGTCATAGTAGGCGAACAGGGTTTCCTCGTCGGCGAGGATGTCGCGGCGGCGCGCCTTGGCTTCCAGCTCGTCGAGCTTTTCCAGCAACTGGCGGTTGGCGGCAAGGCACCTGGCGCGGCTGTTGATCTCGCCGCGCACCAGGGCCTCGCGGATGAACAGCTCGCGGGCCACCGGCGGGTCGATGGGGCCATAGTGCACGGCGCGGCGGCCGACGATGATCAGCCCGTAGAGGGTCACCTGCTCGTAGGCCACCACCTGGCCGCGCTTCTTCTCCCAGTGCGGCTCCAGGTGGTTCTTCTTCACCAGGTGGCCGGCCAGGGGCTCCAGCCAGTCCGGCTCGATCTTGGCGACCATACGGGCGAACAGCTTGGTGGTCTCCACCAGCTCGGCGGCCATGATCCACTGCGGCTTCTTACGCCCGATGACGCTGGAGGGGTGGACCCAGAAGCGCCGCTGGCGCGCACCCAGGTAGTCGCCGTCCTCGGACTTCTGGCCGATCTGGCTGAGCAGGCCGGAGAGGATGGCTTTGTGCACGGCGGCGTAGTCGATGTCGCGCTTGGGCTGCTCCCCGTCTTTGTAGGAGCGAGCTTGCTCGCGAACGCTCTTTGCGTCTTTGCCGGCCTGGGGTTTCGGAGCGTTGGGTTGTTCGCGAGCAAGCTCGCTCCTACGAGAAGCATCGCCCTTGCCGAAGGGGAGTTTGAGTTCGCGGCAGATCAGGGTGAGCTGGCGGTGCGCGTCGCGCCATTCGCGCAGGCGCAGATAGTTGAGGAAGTTCTTCCGGCACCAGGCGCGCAGGGCGTTGGAGCCCAGGGCCTGGCGCTGTTCCTCGAAACCGCGCCAGAGGTTGATCAGCGCGGCGAAGTCGGAATCCGGGTCCTTCCACTGCGCATGGGCCTGGTCGGCGGCCTGCTGGCGTTCGATCGGGCGTTCGCGCGGGTCCTGCACGGAGAGCGCGCTGGCCACCGTCAGCACTTCGTTCAGGCTGCCCTGGTGGGCCGCCTCCAGCAGCATGCGGCCCAGCCGCGGGTCCACCGGCAGGCGCGCCAGCTGGCGGCCCAGCGGGGTCAGCTGGCCCTCGCGGTTCACCGCCGAGAGTTCCTGCAGCAGGGTGAAGCCGTCCTTGATCGCCTTGCCGTCCGGCGGCTCGATGAAGGGGAAGGCCTCGATGTCGCCCAGGCGCAGGTGGAGCATCTGCAGGATCACCGCCGCCAGGTTGGTGCGCAGGATCTCCGGGTCGGTGAAGGCCGGCCGGCCGTTGAAATCCTCCTCGCTGTACAGGCGCACGCAGATGCCCGGCTCGACCCGCCCGCAGCGGCCCTTGCGCTGGTTGGCGCTGGCCTGGGAGATGGCCTCGATGGGCAGGCGCTGGACCTTGGCGCGGTAGCTGTAGCGGCTGATGCGCGCGGTGCCGCTGTCGATCACGTAGCGGATGCCCGGCACCGTCAGCGAAGTCTCGGCGACGTTGGTGGCCAGGACGATCTTGCGTCCCGGCATGGGCGCGAAGATTTTCTGCTGCTCCGCCGGGGTCAGCCGCGCGTACAACGGCAGCACCTCGGTGTGGCGCAGGTTGGCCTTGCGCAGCATGTCCGCGGCATCGCGGATTTCCCGTTCGCCGGGGAGGAACACCAGCACGTCGCCGGGGCGCTTGCCGACTTCGCGCTCGTGGGCGGCGATTTCGTCCAGGGCGCGGAGGATGCCCTCGTCCACCGAGAGGTCGTCGAACAGCGCCTCGCCGTCCTCGTCCACTTCGGCGGCCAGCGGGCGGTACCAGGTTTCCACCGGGTAGGTGCGCCCGGAAACCTCGACGATAGGCGCATCGCCGAAGTGCTTGGAGAAACGCTCCAGGTCGATGGTCGCCGAGGTGATGATCAGCTTCAGGTCCGGCCGGCGCGGCAGCAGGGTCTTGAGGAAGCCGAGCAGGAAGTCGATGTTCAGGCTGCGCTCGTGGGCCTCGTCGACGATGATGGTGTCGTAGCGCTCCAGGTAGCGGTCGTGCTGGGTCTCGGCCAGCAGGATGCCGTCGGTCATCAGCTTGACCAGGGTGCTGTCGTCGCTCTGGTCCTCGAAGCGCACCTGGTAGCCCACCAGCGAGCCCAGCGGCGTGCCGATCTCCTCGGCCACCCGCGTTGCGACGCTGCGCGCGGCCAGTCGGCGTGGCTGGGTGTGGCCGATCAGGCCGTGGCTGCCGCGACCCAGCTCCAGGCAGATCTTCGGCAATTGGGTGGTCTTGCCCGAGCCGGTCTCGCCGGCGATCACCACCACCTGGCTCTTCAGCAGCGCGGCCTTGATCTCGTCGCGCTTGGCGGCGATCGGCAGGCTGTCGTCGTAGCGGATCGCCGGGACGCTGGCGCGGCGCGCCTCGACCTTGGCGCAGGAGGCCTGGAAGCGCTCCACCCATTGCGCCAGCTTGCCGTCGTCGGGGTGCTTGCGCAGTTCGTGGAACTGCCGGCGCAGGCGGTGGCGGTCGCGGATCAACGCGTGGTCGAGGCGTTGCAGGAGCTGTTCGGGGCTGGGCGTTACGTCGGTCATCGGCTGCGCTGGCGTCTGTGCCGGAGGCGGCCGCGCGCCTGGCGGCGGCCGCTTCCGGAAAGGGGCAAAGGCGCGATTGTCGCAGAGTAACGCCCCGCGTCGCCACGCCCAGTGCGTGGCGGCGGGGTTTCAGGCGCGGATCAGATGCGGAACTGGCCGACCAGCTGGCGCAGGCGCTCGCCCAGGCCGCTCAGCTCGCTGGCAGTGCGCGCGCCCTGCACGGCGTCCTCGGCCACCCGGTCCACGCCGTCGGCGATCTGGTGCACGCTGCGGTTGATCTCCTCGGCCACCGCGGTCTGTTCCTCGGCGGCGCTGGCGATCTGCGCGTTCATCGAGTTGATGGTGCCGATCAGGTTGGCCATGGCGTCCAGCGACTGCCCGGCCTGGTCGGCCTGGCTGCGGGTGCGCCCGGCCATCTCGCTGGCGCGCTGCATGGCCTGCACGGAGCCGGCGGTGGTGGCCTGCAGGCGGTCGATCATCTGCTGGATCTCGCCGGTGCTCTGCTGGGTGCGGCTGGCCAGCGCGCGCACTTCGTCGGCGACCACCGCGAAGCCGCGCCCGGCCTCGCCGGCCCGCGCCGCCTCGATGGCGGCGTTGAGCGCCAGCAGGTTGGTCTGCTCGGCGATGGAGCGGATCACTTCCAGCACGCCGACGATGCCGCGCACGTCCTGGCTGAGGGTGTCCAGGGCCTCACTGCTGCTGCTCACCTCGCCGGCCAGGTCGTTGATCTGCGCCACGCACAGGTCCACCTCGCGCTTGGCCGCCTGGCCCTCGCGGTCGGTGTCGCGGGCGGCATCGGCGGCGCGCTGGGCGCTGCGCGCCACTTCCTGGGCGGCGGCGGTCATTTCGTTGATCGCCGTGGCCACCTGGTCGGTCTCGCTGCGCTGGCCGGCCATCGCCTGCTCCGAGCGCTGCGCCTGCTGGGCGACGTTGCCGACCAGCCCGGACAGTTGCCCGGTGGTGCCGGCCACCTGCTGCACCAGGGTGTGGATCTTCTCGACGAAGCGGTTGAACGACTGCGCCAGCTCGCCCAGTTCGTCGCGGCTTTCCACCGGCAGGCGGTGGGTCAGGTTGCCGTCGCCGGCGGCCATGTCGTCGAGGTTGGCCTTGACGCGCAGCAGCGGGCGGACGATGGCGTTGCCGGTGGGCACCGCCACCAGGGCGATGATCACCAGCAGCGCCAGGGCCGAGCCGATCATCAGCGTCAGCAGGCTGTTGATCTGCCCGTGCAGATGTTCGCGGGCCTTGGCCACGTCTTCCTCGATGTCGTCCAGGTTCAGCGAGGTGCCGAACACCAGGTTCCACTTCGGCAGGTACTGCGCGTAGCCGATCTTCGGCACGACGGCGCTGTTGCCCGGGCGGGTGAAGCTGTAGTGCACGTAGTGGCTGTCGTCCTGGCCGGCGCGCACCAGCTCGCGGATGGCGTAGACGCCGTTGGGGTCGCGGAAGCTGCTGAAGTCTTCGCCGATGCGCTCTTCGCTGGTACCCTGGAAGACGCGCACCGAGCGGGTGTCGTAGCCCCAGAAGTAGCCGCCGTTGCCGTAGGCAAGGCGCTTGAGCAGCGCCACCCCGGCCTCGCGCGCCGCCGCATCGCCCTCGGCCGCGGCCTGGTACTGCGGGCCGACCGCCGCCAGGGCGACGTCGACGAACTGCTTGAGCTGGACCTGGCGGTCGTCGATCAGGCTCTGGCGGATCTGTTCTTCCTGCTGGCCGGACAGCCGCTGCAGGGCCACCAGGGCCACGGCGCAGAGCACCAGGGTGAGGATCAGGATCGGGAGTAGCGCCAGGCTCAGGACCTTGGCGCGCAGGCGCAGGGAGGGAATCACGGTGGCAGCCTCCATAGGCAGGGGCGACGGCATCAAAAAACCCGCCGTGGGGCGGGTTTCTTGTTATCGGCTCAGGCCTGGGCCTTCTTTAGCTCCTGGTCGCGCAATTCGCGACGGAGGATCTTGCCGACGTTGGTGGTCGGCAGGCTCTCGCGGAACTCCACGTACTTCGGACGCTTGTACCCGGTCAGGTTGTCATGCATGTGCTTGACCACCTGCTCCTTGGTCAGGGTCACGCCCGGGCGCGGCACCACGAACACCTTGATCACCTCGCCGGAGCGCTCGTCCGGCACGCCGATGGCGGCGCACTGCAGCACGCCCGGCAGGGTGGCGAGGACGTCTTCCAGCTCGTTGGGGTACACGTTGAAGCCGCTGACCAGGATCATGTCCTTCTTGCGGTCGACGATGCGCATGTAGCCGTCTTCCTGGATGATCGCCACGTCGCCGGTGCGCAGCCAGCCGTCCGCGTCGAGGATCTCGTCGGTGGCTTCCTGGCGCTGCCAGTAGCCCTTCATCACCTGCGGGCCCTTGACACACAGCTCGCCGCGCTCGCCCAGGGGCAGCTCGTTGCCGGCGTCGTCGATGACCTTGCACAGGGTCGACGGGACCGGGATGCCGATGGTGCCGATCTGGATGTTCTGGAACGGGTTCACCGACACCACCGGGCTGGTCTCGGTCATGCCGTAGCCTTCGCAGATGGCGCAGCCGGTGACTTCCTTCCAGCGCTCGGCCGCGGCCTGTTGCAGGGCCATGCCGCCGGAGAGCGTCAGCTTCAGGCTGGAGAAGTCCAGCTTGCGGAACGCCTCGTTGTTGCACAGGCCGACGAACAGGGTGTTCAGGCCGACGAAGCCGGTGAACTTCCACTGCGCCAGCTCCTTGGAGAAGGCGTTCAGGTCGCGCGGGTTGGTCACCAGGATGTTGTGGTTGCCGGTGAGCATCATCGCCATGCAATGGAAGGTGAAGGCGTAGATGTGGTACAGCGGCAGCGGCGCGATGAGGATCTCGCAACCCTCGTTGAGGTTGGCGCCCATCAGTGCCTTGCACTGCAGCATGTTGGCCACCAGGTTGCGGTGCGTCAGCATGGCGCCCTTGGCCACCCCGGTGGTGCCGCCGGTGTACTGCAGCACGGCCACGTCGTCGGCCTTCGGCGAGGATTCGCGCACGCTCTTGCCGCGGCCCTTGGCCAGGGCGTCGTTGAGCTTGACGGCGTTGCCGATGTGGTAGGCCGGGACCATCTTCTTGACGTACTTGACCACCGCGTTGACCAGCAGGCGCTTGAGCGGCGGCAGCAGGTCGGCGACCTCGGTAATGAGCACGTGGCGGATGCCGGTGCGCGGCAGCACTTCCTCGGCCAGGTGGGCCATGTTGGCCAGGCACACCAGCGCCTTGGCGCCGGAGTCGTTGAACTGGTGTTCCATCTCCCGCGCGGTGTACAGCGGGTTGGTGTTGACCACGATGAGGCCGGCGCGCATGGCGCCGAACACCACGATGGGGTATTGCAGGACGTTGGGCAGCTGCACCGCGATGCGGTCGCCCGGCTGCAGGTCGGTGTTGTTCTGCAGGTAGGCGGCGAAATCACCGGAGAGGCGGTACAGCTCGCCGTAGGTCAGGGTCTTGCCAAGGTTGCTGAAGGCAGGCTTGTTGGCAAAGCGTTGGCAGGACTCCTTGAGCACCGCGAGGATGTTCGGGTACTGGTCGGCATTGATCTCGGCAGCGATACCTGCTGGGTATTTGTCCTTCCAGAAATTGTCGATCATGGAAGCCCACTCCTAAGCAACAGCTTATCTTTACCGCGTACGCGGTTCTTTGTTGTGTTTGTGCCGCTTTCCCTTGAGTCGGGGAGCGAAAAGCGGGCCGAGATTAACAGCTTTGCCAAAACCCGACCAGCACCAAACACAGCCTACCCAGTCATAAAAATGACCAAAAGCAGGCAAATCGGTCACAACCCGTCCATCGGTCGGAAAAGCCCGTGCCAGAAGGGCTGCGGCCTTGTTGGATTGTCTGACAAAGACGCTGCCAGGGAAAGCGAGACAAAAAAAACGGAGGCGGGTCGTCGGACCGGCCTCCGTTCGGAGGGTTGCGAGGGCTGAAGCGGTCAGGCGCTTTCGCGCAGCTCGCGGCGCAGGATCTTGCCCACCGGGGTCATCGGCAGGGCCTCCTTGAGGACGATCTGCTTGGGAACCTTGTAGCCGGTGAAGTTCTCCTTGCAGTAGGCCTTCAGCTCCTCCACCGTCAGGCCCGGCTCACGGGCCACGACGAAGAGTTTGACGGCCTCGCCGGAACGCTCGTCCGGCACCCCGACCGCGGCGCAGTTGGCCACCTTCGGGTGGGCCATGACCACGTCCTCGATCTCGTTGGGGTAGACGTTGAAGCCGGAGACGATGATCAGGTCCTTCTTGCGGTCGACGATGCGCACGAAACCATCTTCGTCGATCACCGCGATGTCGCCGGTGCGCAGCCAGCCCTCGGCGTCCAGCACCTCCTCGGTGGCCTCCGGGCGCTGCCAGTAGCCCTTCATCACCTGCGGGCCCTGCACGCACAGCTCGCCGCGTTCGCCCACGGGCTGCTCGTTGCCCTCGTCGTCGATCACCTTCAGCGCGGTGCCCGGCACCGGGATGCCCACGGTGCCCAGGCGCGCCAGCTCGCCGTAGGGGTTGGTGCTGACCACCGGCGAGGTCTCGGTGAGGCCGTAGCCCTCGACCACGGTGCAGCCGGTGGCGGCCTTCCAGCGCTCGGCGGTGGCCGAGACCAGGGCGGTGCCGCCGGAGTTGGTGACCTTGAGGTTGGAGAAGTCCAGGTCCTTGAACTCCGGGTGCTCCATCAGCGCCACGAACAGGGTGTTCAGCCCCAGCAGCGAGGAGAAGCGCCACTTCTTCAGCTCCCTGATGAAGCCGGGGATGTCCCGCGGGTTGCTGATCAGCACGTTGTGGTTGCCGTTGTGCATCATGCACATGCAGTTCGCGGTGAAGGCATAGATGTGGTACAGCGGCAGCGGCGCGATCATCACCTCGCCGCCCTCGTTCATCAGCGGGCGGCCGTCGGGGCCGTGCTGCGACAGGCAGGCGTCCACCTGCAGCATGTTCGCCACCAGGTTGCCGTGGGTGAGCATGGCGCCCTTGGCCACGCCGGTGGTGCCGCCGGTGTACTGCAGCACGGCGAGGTCCTCCAGGCCGACCTTGACCGGCTGCAGCGCATGGCCGCGGCCCTGGCGCAGCACCTCCTTGAAGGGCACCGCCTGGGGCAGCTGGTAGTCCGGGACCATCTTCTTCACGTGCTTGACCGCGGCGTTGACCAGCAGGCCCTTGAGCGCCGGCTGCAGGTCGCCCATCTGCGCCTCGATCAGGTATTCGATGCCGGTGTCCGGCAGCACTTCCTGCACCAGCTTGCCGAACAGGTTGACGTAGACCAGCGCCCGCGCGCCCGAGTCCTTGAACTGGTGGCGCATCTCGCGGGCGGTGTACAGCGGGTTGGTGTTGACCACCACCAGGCCGGCGCGCAGGGCGCCGAACACGGCGATGGGGTATTGCAGGACGTTGGGCATCTGCACGGCGATGCGCTCGCCGGGCTTGAGGTCGGTGTTGCGCTGCAGGTAGGCGGCGAAGGCGGCGGACAGGCGGTCCAGCTCGGCGTAGGTGAGGGTCACGCCCATGTTGCTGAACACCGGGCGGTCGGCGAAGCGCTTGCAGGAGCGCTCGAACACCTCCACCACCGATTTGTAGGCGCCCAGGTCGAGCTGGCTGGGCACGCCGGCGGGACGTTTGTCGTTCCAGAATTCCGCTTGCATTGGCTGTTGTCCTCTTTATTACCTGCAAGGCTGTTCCCGGCCGGCTCCCTCGGGCATCCGGCGCAGGGGCATCCGTCGCAAAGTAGCAGTTGCCCGGTGCAGCGCAAATAGTTCGGCCATTCCCATTTACTTCGTGAATCTTGCGCCACCGCCGGCGGGATGCTGCGCAGCGCCAGGCGCTGCTAGAATGCCGCCACTCCGAGCCGGCACAAGGATTGCCCATGCCGTACGCCGCCTACTGGCTGACCGCCAGCGACCAGACCCCGCTGTACACCCACCATTGGACCGCAGACGCAGCCAAGGGCGTGGTGATGCTCTCCCACGGCATGGCCGAGCACGCAGGGCGCTACGCCCGCCTGGGCGAGGCGCTGAACGCCGCCGGCTGGTCGCTGCTGGCCATCGACCAGCGCGGCCACGGCCGCACCGCCGAGCACGGCGACCTGGGCCACTACGCCGACCAGGGCGGCTGGGGCAAGGTGGTGGGCGACCTGCTCAGCCTCAACCGCCACGCGCGCGAACAGCACCCCGGCCTGCCGGTGGTCCTGCTCGGCCACAGCATGGGCAGCTACATCGCCACCGCCTACCTGCTGCAGCACAGCGCCACGCTGCAAGGCGCGGTGCTCTCCGGCTCCAACTACCAGAGCATCACGCTGTACCGCGCCGCGCGCCTGGTGGCCCGCTTCGAGCGCTGGCGCCAGGGCCCGCTGGGGCGCAGCGCGCTGATCGAGCTCCTCTCCTTCGGCTCGTTCAACAAGGCCTTCAAGCCCAACCGCACGGAATTCGACTGGCTCAGCCGCGACACCCGCGAGGTGGACAAGTACATCAGCGACCCGCTGTGCGGCTTCCGCTGCAGCAACCAGCTGTGGCTGGACCTGCTCGGCGGCCTGGAGGACATCACCCCGATGCAGCACCTGGCGCGCATCGACAAGGCCCTGCCGCTGCTGATCATCGGCGGCGAGCGCGACCCGGTCAGCCAGGGCAAGCGCCTGCGCGACCTGGCCGGGGCGCTGGGCCGCGCCGGGCTGCGCGACGTACAGACGCAGATCTACCCCGAGGCCCGCCACGAGTTGTTCAACGAGACCAACCGCGACGAGGTCACCCGCAACCTGATCGCCTGGCTGGACGGAATCCTTTCCGCCGGTCCCGGCGCGAACCACGAGGAAAAGCCATGACCCAGGTGCAGAACGTTCCCTATGCCGAGCTCGAAGTCGGGCAGAAGGCCAGCTTCCAGCGCCCGGTCGGCGAGCGCGACATCCAGCTCTTCGCCGAAGTCTCCGGCGACCGCAACCCGGTCCACCTGGACGCCGACTACGCCGCCACCACCCTGTTCAAGGAGCGCATCGCCCACGGCATGCTCAGCGGCGCGCTGATCAGCGCCGCCATCGCCACCACCCTGCCCGGCCCGGGCACCATCTACCTGGGCCAGAGCCTGCGCTTCACCCGCCCGGTGAAGATCGGCGACGTGCTCGACGTGGAGCTGGAAGTGCTGGAAAAACTGCCGAAGAACCGCGTGCGCATCGGCACCCGCGTGCTCAACCAGAACGGCGAGGCGGTGGTGGAAGGCGAAGCCGAGGTGCTGGCGCCGAAGCAGAAGCTGGACATCGAACTGCCGGCGCTGCCGCCGATCACCATCGGCTGATCCGCGCCCACAAAAAAACGCCGCTTTCCCCCGAGGGGGAAGCGGCGTTTTTTATTCATTGCCTCGAAGCCGACTGCGCCGAGATGCTCTTCGTAGGATGGGTTGAGCCTGCGAAACCCATGCGGTCCATACCGGCGGGCACTGCTTCTGGCTTCTCGTAGGAGCGAGCTTGCTCGCGAACCGCATGGCAGCGTGTTCGTTCGCGAGCAAGCTCGCTCCTACGAAGAGCATTCCGGCCCAGCCTGCAAGAGTGGGAAGCACGGATGCAGGAGCGGACTCCGTCCGCGGGGAAAAATCGCAGGCAAAAAAAAACGGGCGACCGAAGTCGCCCCAAGTGCCTTGCGTGCTCTGTGATCGGGAAGGCGATCAGCCCTTCTTGTGGCTGTCCTTCCAGATGAAATATCCGACTCCACCGCAGAACAGGACCATCAGACCAACGGTGACAATGCCGGCGAGAACCACTTCGTCGATGAACATGATGCTGGCCTCCTGAATCCCTGTGCGTTTTGAAGATGGGCTCAGGTTAGCGTCGGCCGGGGGCGCGATATTGACCTGGATCAATGGCCGCAAAGCCCCGGTTCACGGGGCTTCGGATAACTGATCCAGATCAAGTTCGGGGCGGGTTAGGATGCGGTGCATGGCCGCGCGGGGCGGCTTCTGGCGGGATGTTCGGAACGGGCGGAGCGGATTCAGCGCTTCTTCGGCTTGCCCTTGCCCTTCTTGTGTGCCTTGCCCAGCGGCAGGGCCTGCTCGAAGGCCTTGCGCACTTCCTGCAGGCGCTTCTCGTGGACGTCGTGGATGCGCTTGTCGCGCTCGGCGTTGAAGTCGATCAGCTTGTCGTCGTTGCTCATGATCAGGCGTGCACCAGGCGGAAAGTCAGGTTCAGGCGGGGGGCGACCGGGCGCCGCGTCTTGGCCACCTGATGCTGCCAATAATGCTGTGTTGCGCCGGACATGACCAGCAGGCTGCCGGAATCCAGCGCCAGGGAGTGCTCGATGGCCGTGCGGCCCTTGCGGCGCAGGTCGAAGCGCCGCGTGCCGCCGAGGTTCAGCGAGGCCACCAGCGGGTTGCGGCCCAGCTCCGGCTCGTCGTCGCTGTGCCAGCCCATGGAATCCTGGCCGTCGCGGTAATAGTTGAGCAGCACGCCGTTCAGGCGCTGGCCGGCCTCGGCCTGCACGCGCTCGCGGATTTCCGCCAGCAGCGGCGTCCACGGCAGCGGCCGGTGCACCAGCCCGGAGTAACGGTAGCTGGCCTCGGCATCGCCGTACCAGGCCACCAGGCGCGGCACCGGGTAGTCGCGGCCGTGCAGGTGCACGCTGGGCCGCTCCCAGGGAGTATTCTCGACCAGTTCGGCGAACCAGGCCGTGGCGCAGGCTTCATCGCACCAGTGCGGGATCAGGCGCAGCTCGGCGTGTTCGAGGTGGATGGGCGCGTCGGCGAAGAGCATGGCGGTGACGGGAGGCGGGTCGGAAAGAAAAGGACAGCTTACTACGCGGCGCGCTCAGACCTCGATGTCGATCCACACGCCCTTGCGCGGCGCCTCGCCCAGGCCGTCGTCGGCGGGCTCCTCCGGCGCCTCGGGCTCAGCCTCCTCGCCCTGCGCCTGCTGCCGGCGCCGCTGGTGCTGCGGGTACTCTTCCTCCGGCGTCATTTCCGCCGGGCGGCGCTCCAGGCCCACGGCGGCATCGCCCGTGGCAGGGACCACCGGCGCCACCGGGGCGACATCCGGGCGCGAGCGCGCCGGGTCCTGCTGCGCGGTGACCGGCAGTACGTCGCTGGGGATCGGCGGGATCATGGCTGTCGCTGGCTCCTCGCGGGCTTCAGGTTGTCGGCTGGCGGCGGCAGGCGCCGGGGCCGTCGCTACACTTCACGGAACAATCCGCATCCATCCCGGTCCTGGCCGGCGGCGCGGAGCCGGCGCAGGTCCATCGCCCCCCCAAGGCGGCGATGCCACCCGGCCGCTGCGTGCGAACGGGCGTCGCTGAAAGCCGCGTGTTCCGTTACCATAGCCGGCTTTTTGCGGGAGGTGTCCATGGCGCAGTATCAACCGGGTCAACGCTGGATCAGCGACAGTGAAGCAGAATTGGGGCTGGGCACCATCCTGGCGCTCGACGGACGGCTGCTCACCGTGCTCTATCCGGCCACCGGGGATACCCGCCAGTACGCCGAACGCAACGCCCCGCTGACCCGCGTGCGCTTCGCCCCGGGCGACGAGGTGACGCACTTCGAAGGCTGGAAGATGACCGTCCGCGAGGTCGAGGAGGTCGACGGCCTGCTGGTCTACCACGGCATCAACTCGCATAACGACGCCAAGATACTCCCGGAAACCCAGCTGTCCAACTTCATCCAGTTCCGCCTGGCCAGCGACCGCCTGTTCGCCGGGCAGATCGACCCCATGCCCTGGTTCGCCCTGCGCTACCACACCCTGGAACACCGCACCCGCCTGCTGCAATCCTCGCTCTGGGGCCTGGGCGGCGCCCGCGCCCAGCCCATCGCGCACCAGTTGCACATCGCCCGCGAGGTCGCCGACCGCATCGCCCCGCGCGTCCTGCTGGCCGACGAAGTGGGCCTGGGCAAGACCATCGAGGCCGGCCTGGTGATCCATCGCCAGCTGCTCTCCGGGCGCGCCAGCCGCGTGCTGATCCTGGTGCCGGAGAACCTGCAGCACCAGTGGCTGGTGGAAATGCGCCGGCGCTTCAACCTGGAAGTGGCGCTGTTCGACCGCGAGCGCTTCGCCGAAAGCGACGCCAGCAACCCCTTCGAGGACAGCCAGCTGGCCCTGGTGGCCCTGGAGTGGATCCGCGCCGACGAGCGCGCCCAGGACGCCCTGTGCGCCGCCGGCTGGGACCTGCTGGTGGTCGACGAGGCCCACCACCTGGTCTGGCATCCGGAGCAGGCCAGCCGCGAGTACCAGCTGGTGGAAACCCTGGCACAGATCATCCCCGGCGTGCTGCTGCTCACCGCCACCCCGGAACAGCTGGGCCTGGACAGCCACTTCGCGCGCCTGCGCCTGCTCGACCCGGACCGCTTCCATGACCTGGAGGCTTTCCGCCGCGAGAGCAGCCAGTACCGCCCGGTCGCCGAGGCGGTGCAGGAACTGATCGACCACGGCCGCCTGTCCCCCACCGCGCGCGAGGCCATCCACGGCTTCCTCGGCGCAGCCGGCGACGAACTGCTGGCCAGCGTCGAGGGGGGCGATGACGATGCCCGCGCGCGCCTGGTCCGCGAGCTGCTGGACCGCCACGGCACCGGCCGCGTGCTGTTCCGCAACACCCGCGCCGCGGTGCAGGGCTTCCCCGAGCGACAGCTGCACAGCTACCCGCTGCCCAACCCGGTGGAATACATGGAGCTGCCGGTCGGCGAGCACCCGGACCTGTACCCGGAGGTGAGCTTCCAGGCGCAAGTCGACGACAACACCGACGAGAACGCCCGCTGGTGGCGCTTCGACCCCCGCGTGGAATGGCTGATCGACACCCTGAAGATGCTCAAGCAGTTCAAGGTGCTGGTGATCTGCGCCCACGCCGAGACCGCCCTGGACCTGGAAGACGCCCTGCGCCTGCGCTCGGGCATCCCGGCCACGGTGTTCCACGAGGGCATGAGCATCCTCGAGCGCGACCGCGCCGCGGCCTACTTCGCCGACGAGGAATTCGGCGCCCAGGTGCTGATCTGCTCGGAAATCGGCAGCGAGGGCCGCAACTTCCAGTTCGCCCACCACCTGGTGCTGTTCGACCTGCCGGCCCACCCGGACCAGTTGGAACAGCGCATCGGCCGCCTGGACCGCATCGGCCAGCGGCACACCATCCAGATCCACGTGCCGCACCTGGAGAACAGCCCGCAGGAACGCCTGTTCCAGTGGTACCACCAGGCGCTCAACGCCTTCCTCGCCACCTGCCCCACCGGCAACGCCCTGCAGCACCGCTACGGCCCGCGTCTGGTGGAACTGCTCGAAGGCAGCGACGACGATGCCTTCGCCGCCCTGCTCGAAGAAGGCCAGGCCGCGCGCCTGGCCCTGGAAGCGGAAATGCACAGCGGCCGCGACCGCCTGCTGGAGCTGAATTCCGGCGGCGCCGGCGAGGGCGAGGCGCTGGTGGAAGAGATCGAGGAACAGGACGACCAGTTCGCCCTGCCGATCTACATGGAGAAGCTGTTCGACACCTACGGCATCGACAGCGAGGACCACTCCGAGAACGCGCTGATCCTCAAGCCCAGCGAGAAGATGCTCGACGCCAGCTTCCCCCTGGGCGACGACGAGGGCGTGACCGTCACCTACGACCGCGCCCAGGCCCTGGCCCGCGAGGACATGCAGTTCCTCACCTGGGAGCACCCCATGGTGCAGGGCGGCATGGACCTGGTGCTGTCCGGCTCGCTGGGCAACACCTCGGTGGCGATCATCAAGAACAAGGCGCTCAAGCCCGGCACCGTGCTGCTGGAGATGCTCTTCGTCAGCGAGGCGGTGGCCCCGCGCAAGCTGCAGCTGGGCCGCTTCCTGCCGCCGGTGGCGCTGCGCTGCCTGCTCGACGCCAACGGCAACGACCTGGCCACCCGGGTGGCCTTCGAGACGCTGCACGAGCAGCTGGAAAGCGTACCGCGCGCCAGCGCCAACAAGTTCGTCCAGGCCCAGCGCGACGTGCTGGCCAAGCAGTTCGCCATCGGCGAGGCCAAGATCGCCCCGCGCCACGCCGAACGCGTGGAGAAGGCCCGCCAGCAACTGGTGGCGAGCCTGGACGAGGAACTGGCGCGTCTGACCGCGCTCAGGCAGGTCAACCCCAGCGTGCGCGACAGCGAGCTGGAAGCCCTGCGCACCCAGCGCGACGAGAGCGTTGCCCTGCTGGACAAGGCCTCGCTGCGCCTGGAGGCGATCCGCGTACTGGTCGCCGGCTGAACCGCGCCACATCAAAGAGGCCGCCCCGGGAAACCGCGGCGGCCTTTTTCATGCCTGCCCAATTGGCGTCCCCCCGTAGGAGCGGACCTTGTCCGCGATAGCCGGACGATCCGGCGCGATTCGCGGATGAGATCCGCTCCTACGCTGCCCCACCCTCGCCATTCCCATGTAGGAGCGCGCCCTGCGCGCGAAATCGCGGGCAGGGCCCGCTCCTACAGGTTGCAGGGGAGCACAGCGTGCCTCCCCCGTAGGAGCGGACCTTGTCCGCGATAGCCGGACGATCCGGCGCGATTCGCGGATGAGATCCGCTCCTACGCTGCCCCACCCTCGCCATTCCCATGTAGGAGCGCGCCCTGCGCGCGAAATCGCGGGCAGGGCCCGCTCCTACAGGTTGCAGGGGAGCACAGCGTGCCTCCCCCGTAGGAGCGGACCTTGTCCGCGATAGCCGGACGATCCGGCGCGATTCGCGGATGAGATCCGCTCCTACGCTGCCCCACCCACACCATTCCCATGTAGGAGCGCGCCCTGCGCGCGAAATCGCGGGCAGGGCCCGCTCCTACAGGTTGCAGGGGAGCACAGCGTGCCTCCCCCGTAGGAGCGGACCTTGTCCGCGATAGCCGGACGATCCGGCGCGATTCGCGGATGAGATCCGCTCCTACGCTGCCCCACCCACACCATTCCCATGTAGGAGCGCGCCCTGCGCGCGAAACCGCGGACGAAGTCCGCTCGCGCGGAGCCCCTTCCGCCGGCACATCCGCCCTCACGGTCTACTATTGACGCTGCGCAAGGGAATCCACCCCGGGGAGAGCTAGAGTTTTCCCACCAAGCCACTCATTGAGGGATACATCATGTACGAGCGCATTCTGGTAGCAGTGGACGGCAGCCCGGTTTCCGACCGCGCGCTGGGCGAGGCGGTCAAGCTGGCGCAACTGACTGGCGGCGAGCTGCGCGTCATCACTATCGTCGACAGCCCGCTGCGCCATCTGCCCGACTATGCCGTGTACTACAACCCCGAGCCGCTGCGCGAGGCCGCGCTGAAGGCCGCCGACGACGTGCTGGCCAAGGCCCGCGAGCAGGTGGGCGACAAGGTCAAGGCGAAGTTCGACCGCGTCTGCCAGGAACGCGCCAGCGAGGAAGTCGCCGAGCGCATCGAACTGGAGGCCGAGGATGCCAAGGCCGACGTGATCGTCATGGGCACCCACGGCCGCCGCGGCGTGCGCCGGCTGATGCTGGGCAGCGTGGCCGAGGGCCTGCTGCGCGTCAGCAACCGCCCGGTGTTGCTGGTCCGCGATAAGTAACGGCAACCCACGAAACAAAAAAGGCCGTGCGGGTCACCCCGCACGGCCTTTTTTTCGCCTGGAGCCCCCCTGTAGGAGCGAGCTTGCTCGCGAACGAGCCCCGCTGCGGACTCTGTTCGCGAGCAAGCTCGCTCCTACGAAAAGCGGAAGGCTACGGCATCGGCGTCATTCGCCCGCCGCCACCGCGTTGCCGCGGCAGGAATGGAAGATGTCCAGGCCCGGCTGGTACAGGCTGGTGCGCACGTCCAGCAGGCCGAGCACCGAGTGGAACAGGTTGTCGTGGCTCAGGTCCTGCTCGTCGCGCTTGCCGGCCAGGCAGCCGCGGTCGATGCCCAGGTCGCGCAGGGTCGAGGGGCCGAACCACATCACCATGGGCACGTGGACCTGCGCCGCCGGGGCGATGGCGTAGGGCGCGGCGTGCAGGTACACGCCGTTCTCGCCCAGCGACTCGCCGTGGTCGGAGACGTAGAGCATCGAGGTGTCGTATCGGTCGCTGTTCTTGTTCAGCAGCTCGATGACCTTCGACAGGAAGAAGTCGGTGTAGAGGATGGTGTTGTCGTAGACGTTCACCAGCTCGTCCTTCGAGCAACTGCCCAGCTGGTTGGTGCGGCACACCGGCTTGAAGCGCTCCATGTCCGCCGGGTAGCGGTCGTAGTACTCCGGGCCGTGGCTGCCGTCGGCGTGCAGGACGATGATGGCGTTGTCCTTCAGGCCGTCGATGTATGCCTGCAGGTCCTGCAGCAGGGCCTCGTCCAGGCAGCGGTTGCCGTCGCAGAATGGGCCGGGCTGGTTCTTCGGGATGTCGCGGTGCGGCACGCGCAGGCAGGTGCCCTTGCAGTCGCTGTTGTTGTCCAGCCAGATCACCTGCAGGCCGGCGCGCTGCAGCACGTCCAGCAGGCTCTCGTAGGTCTTGCCCTTCTTGTCGCTGTAGTCCTCGCGGGGGAACTTGGAGAACATGCAGGGCACCGACACCGCGGTGGAGGTGCCGCAGGAATGCACCTGGGTGAAGTTGAGGATGTCCAGCTTCGCCAGTTCCGGGTTGGTCTGCCGGGCGTAGCCGTTGAGCGAGAAGTGGTCGGCCCGCGCGGTCTCGCCGACGACGAAGACGAACAGCGACTTCTTCGCCCGCTGCGAGGCCTTGGCGCTCTGCACCGCGTCCTCGCCGATCTTCTGTACCACCAGCTCGGCCTTCTTGATGCCCAGGCGCTGCTTGCCGTACTTGGTCACGGCGTAGATGTAGTTGGTCGGGTTGATGAAGTGGGTCAGCTTGTCTTCCTCGCGGAAGATGGGCGCGTAGGTGGAATAGAAGCCGCCCACCATCACCGCCACCGCGGCCACGCAGGCGAACACCACCAGCACCTTGTTCAGCAGCCCGCGCAGGAACGGCTTGTAGGCCACCGGCAGCGCCCAGACCAGCGCCGAGGGCAGCGCCCCGAGCAGCAGCAGGTAGGCCACCAGCCTGCCGCTGAACAGCGCCTCGGCCTCGCCCGGGTTGGTCTCGAAGACGTTCTGCACCATCACCGTGTCGATGGCGATGCCGTAGCTGTTCATGAAGTAGGCGGCCGCCGCCGAGCACAACGCCACCAGGGTCAGCGCCGGCTTTAACAGCGGGCGGAACGACACCAGGGTCAGCAGCAGCGTGAAAGCAGCCCAGAGGAAGACGCCGAAGGACGCGAAGAAGGCGATGCGGTACGCCCCCTGCAACGGTACCAGGCCGTCCAGGGCCTTCCAGGTGGCGAGGTTGTAGAACAGCACCAGGGCCAGGGAAAACAGCAGTACCAGGCGGTTGGAACTGATCGTGGGTAACAGGTGGCGGTTGTCCTCGGACATCGAGGCACTCCTTGACTGGGCGCAGCGGAAGAACGGCATCGCCCACCGTCACGGCGGGCGCGCCGAATCTACTGATCAGTTAGTCAAAAAAGTGTCAAATTTGCCACTGAATCGATACAACGTTTGTCGGCTCAGGCCGATTGCAGACGCTCCCGCCACGTCGGCAGCCAGCCCAGGCCGGCGCTGGTGGCGCCAACCGGGCGATATTCGGCGCCCAGCCAGCCGGCGTAGCCCTGGGCCCGCAAGGCCGCCAGCGCCGGTCCGAAGTCCAGTTCGCCGCTGCCCGGCTCACCGCGCCCGGGGGCGTCGGCGAACTGCACGTGGCCGATATGCCCTTGCAGCTGGCGCACGCAGTCGGCCAGGTCCAGGCCCATGCGCGCCATGTGGTAGAAGTCCAGCTGTGCCGCCAGGTTCGGGTGGCCGACGCGCGCCAGCATGTCCAGCAGATGCTGCGGGGTGTTGAGCAGGAAGCCGGGCATGTCGTGCAGGTTGATCGCCTCCATCAGCACCGCAATGCCGCGCTCGGCGAAGGCCTCGGCGGTCTGCCGCAGGTGTTCGGCCAGCAGCGCCAGCGCCTGCTCGCGTTCGACGCCCTCGGCCAGGCGCCCGGCCAGCACGTTGATCTTCTGCGGCCGCAGCACCTCGGCGTACTCCAGGGCCTGGCGCAGCCCGGCGGCGAACTGCGCCTCGCGCCCCGGCACCGCGGCCAGCCCGGCGCCGCCCTGCATCAGGTCGCCGGCCGGCAGGTTGAACAGCACCAGCGGCATGCCACTGCGTTGCAGCTCGGCCTGCAATGCCGCGGCCGGCACCTCGTAGGGAAACTGGATCTCCACCCCGGCGAAACCGGCCTCGGCGGCGGCGCGCACGCGCTCGATCAGCGGCAGCTCGGTGAACAACAGGGACAGGTTGGCGCAGATCGGCATGGCGGCATTCCTCAATCGCGGGGTTGGCGGTACTGCTCGACCAGGGTGGCCGGGTCGTGCGCCAGGTGGCCCTGGCTGCCGTGCAGGCGCATCAGCTGCGCGGCCAGGCCGCTCATGGGCGTGGCCGAACCCTGCTCGCGGGACAGCTTCACCGCGGTGTCCAGGTCCTTGAGCAGGGTGCGCACGTGCCACTTGATGGGTTCGAAGCGGCTCTCGGCCATCTGCGGGGCGAGGATCTGCAGCGGCCTGGAATCGGCGAAACCGCCGGCCAGAGCCGGGGCGATCAGGCTGGCGTCGACCCCTGCGCTCTCCGCCAGAGCCACCACTTCGGCGATCACCAGGGCGTTGCAGGCGACAATCATCTGGTTGCACACCTTGGTCACCTGGCCGGCGCCGACCTCGCCCATGCGCGTCAGGCGCTGGCCGAGGTGGGCGAGAACGGGGCGGACGCGCTCGATGTCCTCCACCCGGCCGCCGGCCATGATCGCCAGGCTGCCGGCCTCGGCGCCCGGCGTGCCGCCGGAAACCGGCGCATCGATCCAGCGCATGCCGCTGCGCGCCTCCAGCTCGGCGGCCATCTCGCGGGTGGCGGCCGGTTCCAGGCTGGAGAAGTCCACCAGCAATTGCCCCGGTTTCGCCCCTTCGACGATGCCGCCGGGACCGAACACCACCTCGCGCACGGCGGCGGTGTCGGCCAGACACAGCATGACGATCTCGGCATCCGCGCACAGCTGCGCGGGGCTCTGCACGGCGCGGGCGCCCTCCCCGGCCAGCAGCTCGCGCTTGGCGGCGGAGCGGTTCCACACGGTCAACGGGTAGCCGGCGGCCAGCAGGCGGCGGCTCATGGGCACGCCCATCAGGCCGAGGCCGGCGAAGGCGATGGAGGGCAAGGCAGACATGGATGGCTCCTGTCGGGCAAAATAGCGGGCACGGGGACGGCCATCTTAACCGTCCACCGCCGCCTTCGCCGAGCCTGCGAGCCCGCCGCCGTGGTCATTTCCACGCGCACCGGCAGACCGCCACTATACTTCCCAGGCTTTTTCCGCTATTGAACCGGAGACTGCTCCCATGCTGAAACGCACCCTGGCGCTCGCCGCCTGTTTTGCGCTGTCCCTTTCCGCCAGCTTCACCCAAGCCGAAACCCTGAAGGAACTGAAGGTCTCGGCGATCCCCGACGAAGCCCCCACCGAGCTGCTGCGCAAGTTCAAGCCGCTGGGCGAATACCTGCAGGAACGCCTGGGCATGCCGGTGAAGTTCATCCCGGTGTCCGACTATGCCGGCGTGGTCGAGGCCCTGGCCGCCGACCGCCTGGACATGGCCTGGCTGGGCGGCTTCACCTTCGTCCAGGCGCGGCTGAAGACCGGCAACGCCATCCCCCTGGTGCAGCGCGAGCAGGACCAGCAGTTCACCAGCAAATTCATCAGCGCCGACCCGCACGTGAAGTCGCTGCAGGACCTCAAGGGCAAGACCTTCGCCTTCGGCTCGGTGTCCTCCACCTCCGGCAGCCTGATGCCGCGCTACTTCATGCAGAAGGACGGCATCGTCCCCGAGCAGTTCTTCTCCCGCGTGGCCTACTCCGGCGCCCACGACGCCACCGTGGCCTGGGTCCAGGCCGGCAAGGTGGACGCCGGCGTGCTCAACGCCTCGGTGTGGCAGAAGCTGGTGGACGCCGGCAAGGTCGACACCGACAAGGTGAAGGTCTTCGCCACCACCCCGACCTACTACGACTACAACTGGACGGTGCGCGGCAACCTCGACCCGGCCCTGGCCGAGAAGATCAAGCAGGCCTTCCTCGACCTCGACCCGAGCAAGCCGCGCGACAAGGCCATCCTCGACCTGCAGGCGGCCAGCCGCTTCATCGAGACCAAGCCCGAGAACTACAAGGGCATCGAGGAGTCGGCCCGCGCCGCCGGCCTGTTGAAGTGAGCCTGCGCCTGACCGGCGTGGAGCACCAGCACGCCAACGGCCAGCGCGCCCTCGCCGGCATCGACCTGAACGTCGAGGCCGGCGAGCGGGTGGCGATCATCGGCCCCTCGGGCGCCGGCAAGACCACCCTGTTGCGCGTGCTGGCCACCGCGCTGAAACCCAGCCACGGCGAGATCGAACTGCTCGGCAGCCAGCCCTGGCGCCTGGGCGCCCGGGCCCGCCAGCGCCTGCGCGCGCGCATCGGCCTGATCCACCAGGCGCCGCCGCTGCCGCCGCGCCAGCGGGTGGTCAACGCCGTGCTGGCCGGGCGCCTCGGCCAGTGGCCGCTGTGGAAGAGCCTGGCCAGCCTGCTCTACCCGCTGGACATCGACGGCGCCCGCGAGGCCCTGCGCAGCCTGGACCTGGCCGACAAACTGTTCCAGCGCTGCGACCAGCTTTCCGGCGGCCAGCTGCAGCGCGTCGGCATCGCCCGTGCGCTGTACCAGCAGCCGCAGCTGCTGCTGGCCGACGAGCCGGTCTCGGCGATGGACCCGGTGCTCGCCGGGCACACCCTCGACCTGCTCACCCGCGAGGCCGCCAACCGTGGCCTGACGCTGCTGGCCAGCCTGCATGCGGTGGACCTGGCGCTGGCGCACTTCCCGCGCATCGTCGGCATCCGCGACGGGCGCATCGTCTTCGACAAGCCGGCCGCCAGCGTCAGCCCGGACGACCTGCAGCAGCTCTACGCCAACGAGCAACTGAGCCTGGATGCTCCGGCGCCGGTCGAGCCCCTGCACGTGGTGCAGATCCCGCGATGCTGAAACCCCGCGACCCCGCCGCCCTGCCGCGGCTGCTGCTGACCGTCCTGGCGCTGCTGTTGCTGTGGCCCGGCCTGCGCCTGAGCGAACTGGACATCCCCGGCCTGTTCACTGGCGACAACGCGCGCACCATGGCCGGCTTCCTCGCCGGCTTCTGGCCGCCGGCCCACGACGCCGAATTCCTCGCCATTCTCGGCCGCGCCACCCTGGAAACCTTGGCCATCGCCACCGCCGGCATGGCCCTGGCCTGGCTCATCGCCTTCCCCGCGGCGCTGCTGGCCACCCGCGCGCTGTCGCTGTCCGCCCTGCCCCGCGGCGGCCTGCCGGCCTGGTGGGCGCGGGCCCTGCGCTGGCCGGTGCGGCTGCTGCTGATCGTGCTGCGCAGCATCCCGGAGATCGTCTGGGCGCTGCTGTTCGTCCGCGCCGTCGGCCTGGGCCCCACAGCCGGCGTCATGGCCATCGCCATCACCTACGGCGGCATGCTCGGCAAGGTCTACGCGGAAATCTTCGAATCGGTGGACCCGCGCCCCACCCGCGCGCTGCTGCTGGGCGGCGGCTCGCGCCTGGGCGCCTTCGCCTACGGACTGCTACCCCAGGCGGCCAGCGAGATGATCTCCTACACCGTGTACCGCTGGGAGTGTGCCATCCGCGCCTCGGTGGTCATGGGCTTCGTCGGCGCCGGTGGGCTCGGCCAGCAGGTCGACCTGTCGCTGCGCATGTTCGCCGGCGGCGAGGTGGCCAGCATCCTGCTGACCTTCCTGCTGCTGGTGCTGGGCGCCGACCAGCTCAGCCGCTTCCTGCGCCGGTGGCTGGAATGAACCGAGCCCGCGCCGGACTGTTGCGCGCCATCGGCTGGAGCCTGGCGATCCTCCTCGCAGTGGTGGCCTCCTTCGTCTACCTGCAAGTCGACAGCGACGGCCTGCTCAGCGGCGAAGGCCTGCGGCAGATGCTCGGCTACGCCGGCGACTTCTTCCCGCCGGACCTGTCCGCCACGCACCTGAGCGCGGTGGGCCGCGGCGCCCTGGAAACCCTGGCCATGTCGGCCCTGGGCACATTGCTCGCGGCCGTGTTGGGGATGCTCTTCGCGCTACCGGCCGCCGGCCGCTTCGGCGCCGCCGCGCAGAGCCTGGCGCGCTTCGTCCTCAACGCCCTGCGCGCGGTGCCGGAACTGGTGTGGGGCGCGCTCATGGTGCTGGCCGCGGGCCTGGGCCCCAACGCCGGCACCCTGGCCCTGGCCCTGCACACCGGCGGCGTGCTCGGCCGGCTGTTCGCCGAAGCCCTGGAAAACACCCCGGCCGAACCCGCCGAGGCCCTGCGCCTGGGCGGCAGCGGGCGGGTCGCGGCCTTCGCCTACGGCACCCTGCCGGCGGTCTGGCCGCAACTGGTGGCCTACATCCTCTACCGCTGGGAGAACAACATCCGCATGGCCAGCGTGCTCGGCTTCGTCGGCGCCGGCGGCCTGGGACAGATGCTCTACTTCAGCCTCAGCCTGTTCCAGCAGGCCCAGGCGGCCACGGTGATCCTCGCCATGCTGGTGCTGGTGCTGGGCGTCGACAGCCTAAGCGCCTGGGCGCGGCAGCGGTGGGTCAGTGCCTGAGGGCATAGGGCGGAACACCGGAGCCGAACAACAATGGCGGATAACGCCGTACGGATTTCCAGAGAACTTTGGGTGCTGGGTTCAAGAGCGCCCTCACCCCAGCCCTCTCCCGCAAGCGGGAGAGGGGGCTGTTCGGAGTGAGGGGAGAATCCTGAGTCATCCTGATACGCCCAACCCCCACCTCGTCATTCCCGCGAACGCGGGAATCCAGTGGCTGCCGGGTTCGCGAGCAAGCTCGCTCCTACGAAAAGCAAAAGCAAAAGCGCGTTTGCTCTTGGATTTCCAGAGAAACATCCGCGCGCACCAGAACGCCCCTTCAGAAGGCCGAGCGAAACCCGCGCGCAGGAGGTCATGCGACATGGATGTCGCGAGAGCCCCGCGGGCTACAGGGACGTACCCTCGGGGCGGGCCTCCGTGGCGGGGGAATTCGCGAGGGTAGCCCGGCTTCATCGGGCCCGTATGCGGGGCAAGCCTTTTTGGTTCCTTTTTGCGGGGGTGGCCTTCCACCGTTTGACAAAAGGGACTCGCCCGAGGGGGCGAAACGAGAGACATCAACGCACTCGGTGCGGCGCGCTACACCGAGCCCAACCCCCAAAAGTCTCTGGGTTCCCGCGTTCGCGGGAATGACGGGGTGGAGATCGGAGCACAGAGCCGAGGTCCCCCGCTCCGCAAACCAAGCCATAGCCCACCCCATATGAAAAATGCCGTTTCCCCCAGCCAGAGAAACGGCATCCTCTTTTAAGTAAACAACATCACGGCGCCCGCCGGGCTTCCGCGTATCAGAGCTCACTCACCGCCGTGGAGCACCTTGTCCAGGTCCACCGGATCCCCGGGATGGGTTCCCAGCTTGACGCGGATGTCCTCGAACATCGCATCGTATTCCTTGTGGATGCGCACGATCGGCCCGAAGCGCGGGTGCAGGCCATGCTTCTGCGCAATGCGGGTAGCATCGCTGGCGAAGTTGAAGGCCTGGTCCTTCGGCATGTCGAACTCTTCCTTGAAGGCATTACCGTCGATGCTGCCGTCCATGGTGAAGTGGACATAGGCACCCTTCTCGGCGTCGTGGCGAATCTCGTA
Organism: Pseudomonas citronellolis; assembly: GCF_900112375.1. Classification (GTDB taxonomy): domain Bacteria; phylum Pseudomonadota; class Gammaproteobacteria; order Pseudomonadales; family Pseudomonadaceae; genus Pseudomonas; species Pseudomonas citronellolis. Next base: position 281,159 of record NZ_FOLS01000001.1, read on the forward strand.
GTACAGGTGGATATCCAGCGCCTGCTGGTCAAGGCCCGGCAGGGCGTGGAGATGCAGGTGACCAGGCTCGAACATGACGTGACTCCTTGCAGTGGTCCCGCAAGTCTAGCTCGCCTGCGGGCAACGCAAGCCGCCCCGGGTCAATGCAGGCGGTTTTTTTCCGCACGCTCCTGCACCAGCACCCAGGGCGCCACCACCACCGCCCACAGCTGCGGGTCGCGTTCGAGGAAGTCGCGGGCGCGGGCCTCGTCGACCCGCGCCAGGTCGCCGCTGGCCAGCCAGGCAGCGACCTTCTGGCGGTCGTCCTCGGCCACGGCCTGCGCGGCCTCCACCAGGTCCACGGCCTCGCCCACCAGCAGCAGGGCGCCGCGGGCGAAGAACGGCTGCAGCTCCTGCCAGGAAATCATCGCGGTCTCGCCGAGCAGCTTGGCATAGAGGGTGCTAGTTTGTTCAGTCATGGTGCTCACCGGGAAATCAGGCGGCGCCATGATACCGCCCGGTCGGCGCCAGGCAAGTTTCCCGGGAGCCGCGGGGGCGGATGGGACCAAAGGAGGGTACTGGCACAACGCCGTTTTTCTATACGTTTATTGCGACTTTGCGACATGGGGCGAAACGCCCCGCCGCCAGCGGCTTTTCAAGCGGCGAAGCGGCACTCTACACTGTACCGGTACAGTTGCCGGCGGCTTCCCCCGGGCGCAAAGCCCGTCGAACCGCGGCCACGAACCACAAGAACGAAAACACAAGAAAGAGTGGAGCATTATGAAAAAGGGTACCCAACGTCTTTCCAAACTGTTGACCGCCATGGCCCTGGCCGGCGTCGCCAGCTATTCGATGGCCGCCGATACCATCAAGATCGCCCTGGCCGGTCCGGTGACCGGTGCGGTCGCCCAGTACGGGGAGATGGAGTTCGTCGGCGCCAAGATGGCCATCGAGCAGATCAACAAGGCCGGCGGCGTCGACGGCAAGCAGCTCGAAGGCGTGGTCTACGATGACGCCTGCGATCCGAAGCAGGCCGTGGCGGTCGCCAACAAGATCGTCAACGACGGCGTCAAGTTCGTCGTCGGCCACCTGTGCTCCAGCTCCACTCAGCCGGCCTCGGACATCTACGAGGACGAAGGCATCCTGATGATCTCCCCGGCCTCCACCAGCCCGGACATCACCAGCCGCGGCTACAAGCTGATCTTCCGCACCATCGGCCTGGACAACATGCAGGGCCCGACCGCCGGCAAGTTCATCGCCGAGCACGTCAAGCCGAAGATCGTCGCGGTCATCCACGACAAGCAGCAGTACGGCGAAGGCATCGCCACCGCGGTCAAGAAGACTCTGGAAGACGCCGGCGTGAAAGTCGCCCTGTTCGAAGGCATCAACGCCGGCGACAAGGACTTCTCCTCGCTGATCGCCAAGCTCAAGCAGGCCAAGGTCGACTTCGTCTACTACGGCGGCTACCACCCGGAACTGGGCCTGCTGCTGCGCCAGACTTCCGAGAAAGGCCTGAAAGTCGGCTTCATGGGCCCGGAAGGCGTCGGCAACAAGGAAATCTCCGCCATCGCAGGCCCCGCTTCCGAAGGCCTGTACGTGACCCTGCCGAAGTCCTTCGACCAGGATCCGAAGAACCAGGCCCTGGTCGCCGCCTTCAAGGCCAAGAACCAGGACCCGAGCGGCCCGTTCGTGTTCCCGGCCTACGCCGCCGTGCAGGTCATCGCCGACAGCATCAAGAAAGCCGGCAGCGAAGACACCGAAAAGGTCGCCGCCGCCCTGCGCAGCAACACCTTCGATACGCCCACCGGTGCCCTGGCCTTCGACGAGAAGGGCGACCTGAAGAACTTCAACTTCGTGGTCTACCAGTGGCACAAGGACGGCACCAAGACCGAAGTCAAATAAGGTCTGCCGCCTGAGGTCCAGAGCCCACTGCACCCGCAGTGGGCTTTGTTTATTCCGCGTATTCCGGGGGTCCGTCGCGCCACAAGCGCCGCTTCACGCGACGCCCGAGGAGTTAGGTGATGCCTGAGCTCTATCACTACCTGCAACAGCTGGTCAACGGCCTTACCGTTGGCAGCACCTATGCCCTGATCGCCATCGGCTACACCATGGTCTACGGCATCATCGGCATGATCAACTTCGCCCATGGCGAGGTTTACATGATCGGCTCGTACGTAGCCTTCATCGTGATCACCGGCCTGGCCATGATGGGGATCGTCAGCCTGCCGATCGTCATCTTCTGCACCTTCGCCGCTGCCATCATCGTCACCAGCGCCTATGGCTACAGCATCGAACGGATCGCCTACCGCCCGCTACGCGGCAGCAACCGGCTGATCCCGCTGATCTCGGCCATCGGCATGTCGATCTTCCTGCAGAACGAGGTCCTGCTCGCCCAGGACTCCAAGGACAAGGCCATCCCCAACCTGCTGCCGGGGAACTTCGTCTTCGGCGATCCCAGCTACGGGGTGACCGTCTCGTACATGCAGGTGCTGATCTTCATCGTCACCCTGCTGGCCATGTACGGCCTCAGCCTGTTCATCTCCCGTTCCCGCCTGGGCCGCGCCTGCCGCGCCTGCGCCGAGGACATCAAGATGGCCAACCTGCTGGGAATCAACACCAACAACATCATCGCCCTGACCTTCGTCATCGGCGCCAGCCTCGCGGCCGTGGCCGCGGTCCTGCTGGGCCTGCAGTACGGCGTGATCAACCCGAACATCGGCTTCCTCGCCGGCATCAAGGCGTTCACCGCCGCGGTGCTCGGTGGCATCGGCAGCATTCCGGGCGCCATGCTCGGCGGCCTGGTGCTGGGCGTCGCCGAAGCCTTCGGCGCCGACGTGTTCGGCGACCAGTACAAGGACGTGGTGGCCTTCAGCCTGCTGGTCCTGGTGCTGCTGTTCCGCCCCACCGGTCTGCTCGGTCGTCCGGAGGTGGAGAAGGTATGAACAAGCGACTCAAGACGGCTTTCTTCAGCGCCCTGCTGGTGCTGGCGGTGGCCTACCCGATCCTCGGCCTGAAACTCAGCGTCATCGGCATCGGCCTGCAGCTGGAAGGCGTCAGCCCCAGCACCCTGTGGACCATCGCCGCGTGCGCCGTGGCCATGTTCGTCTGGCAGCTGGTGCGCGACCGCTTCAGCTTCAGCCGTGGCCGTACCCTGCACCTGGGCGAGAACAACTTCCTGTACCGCTCGCTGACGCAGCCCTCGGTGCAGCGCAAGGTGATCATCGTGATGATCCTGGTCGCCCTGGCCTGGCCCTTCTGGGGCTCGCGCGGGGCGGTGGACATCGCCACCCTGGTGCTGATCTACGTGCTGCTGGGCCTGGGCCTGAATATCGTGGTGGGCCTCGCCGGCCTGCTCGACCTCGGCTACGTCGGCTTCTACGCCGTGGGCGCCTACAGCTACGCGCTGCTCTCGCACTACTACGGCCTGGGCTTCTGGACCTGCCTGCCGATCGCCGGGGCGATGGCCGCGCTGTTCGGCTTCCTGCTCGGTTTCCCGGTGCTGCGCCTGCGCGGCGACTACCTGGCGATCGTGACCCTGGGCTTCGGCGAGATCATCCGCGTCCTGCTGCGCAACCTCACCGGCCTGACCGGCGGCCCCAACGGCATCAGCAACATCGAGAAGCCGAGCCTGCTCGGCCTGACCTTCGAGCGCCGCGCCCCCGAGGGCATGCAGACCTTCCACGAGTTCTTCGGCATCGCCTACAACTCGAACTACAAGGTCGTGTTCCTCTACCTGGTGGCGCTGCTGCTGGTGCTGCTGGTGCTGTTCGTCATCAACCGCCTGCTGCGCATGCCCCTGGGCCGCGCCTGGGAAGCGCTGCGCGAGGACGAGATCGCCTGCCGCGCGCTGGGCCTGAACCCGACCATGATCAAGCTCTCGGCCTTCACCCTCGGCGCCTGCTTCGCCGGGTTCGCCGGCAGCTTCTTCGCCGCGCGCCAGGGCCTGGTGACCCCGGAGTCGTTCACCTTCATCGAGTCGGCCACCATCCTCGCCATCGTCGTCCTCGGCGGCATGGGCTCGCAGCTGGGCGTGATCCTCGCCGCCGTGGTGATGATCCTGCTGCCCGAACTGATGCGCGAGTTCAGCGAATACCGCATGTTGATGTTCGGCGCCATCATGGTGCTGATGATGATCTGGCGTCCGCAGGGCCTGCTGCCGATGCAGCGCCCGCACCTGGAGTTGCGTAAATGAGTCGACCGATTCTTGAAGTATCCGGCCTGACCATGCGCTTCGGTGGCCTGCTGGCCGTCAACAGCGTCGCGCTCAAGGTCGAGGAAAAGCAGGTGGTCTCGATGATCGGCCCCAACGGCGCCGGCAAGACCACCGTGTTCAACTGCCTGACCGGCTTCTACCAGCCCACCGGCGGGCAGATCCTGCTGCGCGGCGAGCCGATCCAGGGCCTGCCGGGCCACAAGATCGCCCACCGCGGCGTGGTGCGCACCTTCCAGAACGTCCGCCTGTTCAAGGAAATGACCGCGGTGGAGAACCTGCTGGTGGCCCAGCACCGGCACATCAACACCAACTTCTTCGCCGGCCTGCTGAAGACCCCCGGGTTCCGCCGCGCCGAGGCCGAGGCGCTGGACTACGCGGCGCACTGGCTGGAAGTGGTCAACCTCAAGGACGTCGCCAACCGCCCGGCCGGCACCCTGGCCTACGGCCAGCAGCGCCGCCTGGAGATCGCCCGCTGCATGATGACGCGCCCGCAGATCCTCATGCTCGACGAGCCGGCCGCCGGCCTCAACCCGCGCGAGACCGAGGACCTCAAGGCGCTGATCGCCATGCTGCGCGCCGAGCACGGCGTGACCGTGCTGCTGATCGAGCACGACATGAAGCTGGTGATGAGCATTTCCGACCACATCTACGTGATCAACCAGGGCACGCCCCTGGCCGACGGTACCCCGGAGCAGATCCGCGACAACCCGGACGTGATCAAAGCCTATCTGGGGGAGGCCTGAGCCATGCTGAAGTTCGACAAGGTCTCCACCTTCTACGGCAAGATCCAGGCCCTGCACGAGGTCAGCCTGGAAGTGCAGCAGGGCGAGATCGTCACCCTGATCGGCGCCAACGGCGCCGGCAAGTCGACCCTGCTGATGACCCTCTGCGGCTCGCCGCGGGCGGCCTCCGGCAGCATCAAGTACCTCGGCGAGGAACTGGTCGGCCAGGAGTCTTCGCACATCATGCGCAAGAGCATCGCGGTGGTCCCCGAAGGCCGCCGGGTGTTCGCCCGCCTGACCGTCGAGGAAAACCTGGCCATGGGCGGTTTCTTCACCAGCAAGGGCGACTACCAGGAGCAGATGGACCGCGTCCTGGGCCTGTTCCCGCGCCTGAAGGAACGCTTCAGCCAGCGCGGCGGCACCATGTCCGGCGGCGAGCAGCAGATGCTCGCCATCGGCCGCGCGCTGATGAGCAAGCCCAAGCTACTGCTGCTCGACGAACCGTCCCTGGGCCTGGCGCCGATCATCATCCAGCAGATCTTCGACATCATCGAACAGCTGCGCAGCGAAGGCGTGACCGTCTTCCTCGTCGAGCAGAACGCCAACCAGGCGCTGAAGCTCGCCGACCGCGGCTACGTACTGGAGAACGGCCACATCGTGATGCAGGACACCGGCGCCAACCTGCTGGTCAATCCCAAGGTGCGCGACGCCTACCTGGGTGGTTGAGCCTCTTGCGGCAAAAGGAAACGGCCCTTCGGGGCCGTTTTTCTTTGGCTCTCCAGCAATGTATATCCCATTGACATATCCCTCACCATCCTTACCATGAAGCCTCCCCTTTCCCCATCCCGGAGGCCGAGCATGGAACAAGGCGCCGTATTCCAGAGCAACCGCAGCCAGGCCGTGCGCCTGCCCAAGGCCGTCGCGCTGCCTGAAGACGTGAAGCGCGTAGACGTCGTGGCCATCGGCCGAACCCGCATCCTCACCCCGGCCGGAGAGAGCTGGGACAGCTGGTTCGACGGCGAGAACGTCAGCGCCGACTTCATGAGCGAGCGCGAGCAACCGGCGGAACAGGAACGCGAGGGGTTCTGATGCTGAAGTTCATGCTCGATACCAACATCTGCATCTTCACCATCAAGAACAAGCCGCAAGTCGTTCGCGAGGCCTTCAACCAGCACCATGGGCAGTTGGCGATCAGTTCGGTGACGCTGATGGAACTGATATACGGCGCCGAGAAGTCCTCCATGCCGGAACACAACCTGGGCATCGTCGAAGGTTTCGCCGCCCGCCTGGAAGTGCTCGACTACGACGGCAACGCGGCGGCCCACACCGGACAACTGCGCGCCGAGCTGGCGCGAATCGGCAAGCCCATCGGCCCCTACGACCAGATGATCGCCGGGCACGCCCGTTCCCGCGGGCTGATCCTGGTCAGCAATAACCTGCGCGAATTCGAGCGGGTGCCGGGGCTGCGCCTGGAGGACTGGACCGTAGCCCCATCGCCTTAGGTGCCGCTGCGGAATCTGTTCGCGAGCATGCTCGCTCCTACGAAAAGCCGTGCACGCCTGTAGCGTAGGAGCAGGCCCTGCCTGCGAATCGCGCGCAGGGCGCGCTCCTACATTGGACTGCGCCCTCTGCAGACCTGCGAAAACGGCAGGATGAAACCTCCCTCCCCGATCGCACGGACAGCCCCCTCTCCCGCTTGCGGGAGAGGGTTGGGGAGAGGGAGCGGCGTCAATCCGAAACACAGTTGCCGCCGGTAAACACCGTTCGCGAGTAGGAGCGCGCCCTGCGCGCGAAATCGCGGGCAGGGCCCGCTCCTACATTGGCATGGCATGGCGGATAGCCGCAGGAATGCACGGTCGTAGGAGCGGACCTTGTCCGCGATAGCCGGAACCACCGGCGCGATTCGCGGATGAGATCCGCTCCTACGCTGCCCCACCCGCGCCATTCCCATGAGGGATTCAACCCGCCGCCCGCGCCTCGTCCTCTTCGCGCTGGGCGAGGAACTCCAGCATCTTCTGGCTGCCATCGGTGAGGTCGGCGCAGATGGCTGCGCGCGCCGCGGCGCCATCGCCTTTCTGCAGCGCGTGCAGCACTTCCCAGTGGTGCTCCACCGCCATGCGTTCGTTGAAGCTGCCGTAGGTCCGCGCGATCAGCGGCCCGGTGCGCATCCACAGGCTGTCGAGGAAGCCCTTGAGCAGCGGCATGCCGGCGATCTCGGCGAGGGCGAAGTGGAAGGCCTGGTTGAGCTTGAGCGCCGCCACCAGGTCGTCGGCGTGGATGGCCGCGAGGTTGTCGCGGATGTTCTTCTCCAGCATCGCCAGTTGCGCGGGCGTGACGCGGCCGGCCGCGGTCTCGGCGGCCAGGCCCTCCAGGGCCACGCGGATGCTGCGGATTTCCAGGTACTGCTCGCGGCTCAGCACCGGCACGCGGATGTCCCTTGGCGTGCGCAGCACCAGGGCCTGCTCCTTGGCCAGTTGCAGGATGGCGTCGCGCACCGGCGTCACGCTGGTGCCCAGCTGCTGCGCCAGGTCGCGGATGCGCAGGCGGTCGTCGGGCTGGAAGCGTCCGGTGATCAGCGCCTCGCGCAGCAACGCGTAGACGCCGCTGCCCAGGTAGGCGTGGTTGAGGCCGTCGATGGGATAGTTCATGGGCTCCTCGTGCTATTCCGGGCGCGATGATGCGGCGGTCGCCGGCGAATTGCCAGCCACCCGCTCAGACGTGCTGGCCGCCATTGACGTGGATTTCCGCGCCGTTCACGTACGAAGCCCCCTGGGTGCACAGGAAGTGGATCAGCGAGGCCACCTCCTCCGGCTTGCCCAGGCGGTGCATGGGGATGTCGCGCTCGACGATCAGTTCGGTGCCCGACGACAGGATCGAGGTATCGATTTCCCCCGGCGCGATGGCGTTCACCCGCACGCCGTGGCGGCCGAAGTCGTAGGCCATCTCGCGGGTCAGCGCCGCCAGCGCGGCCTTGGACGAGGCGTAGGCGACGCCGGCGAAAGGGTGCACCCGCGAGCCGGCGATGGAGGTGACGTTGATGATGCTGCCCTGGGCCGCCTTCAGCTCCTCGAACAGCCCGCGGGCCAGCAGCGCGGTGGAGAACAGGTTGACGTTGAACACCTTCAGCCAGGTGCCGTAGTCGCTCTCCAGCACGCCCATGCGCTGGCCTTCCGGGCCCTTGGGCGAAATGCCGGCGTTGTTCACCAGGGCGTCCAGTCGGCCGCCGAGCTTCTCGCGGATGGCTGGCAGGGCGGCCTCGACGCTGGCGATGTCCTCGAGGTCCAGGTGGATGTGGTTGAGCAGCCCCTCGGCCCAGGGGCATTCGGCCACCCAGTCCTGGCGCGAGGCGGTGAACACCCGCCAGCCGGCGGCGTTGAAGTGCTTCACGGTGGCGTGGCCGATGCCGCGGCTGGCGCCGGTGAGCAGCAGGGTCCTGGGTTCGCTCATGTGCGTGTCCATCCATTCGGGCTTGCGGAGTGCGTTCGATAATGACGCAATCGGCCGTCGAATAAAATATGATGCATCATATTTTCTTTATGCTTTAATGGCCGCCAGCCCCACAAGAACGACAAGCACGACAAGAACCGGAGTCCCCGCGCATGCCGCTGACCGCCCTCGCCCACGATCCCCTGCTGGAAGCCGCGCCCGCCCAGGTCACGCCGGACCAGGCCGCGGCCATCGCCCGCGACTGCTTCGGCCTGGAAGGCCCGCTGCAACGCCTGGCCGGGGAGCGCGACCTGAACTTCCAGATCGGCGCCCACGACAGCGCCAGCCGCCTGCTCAAGCTGTCCCACCCGCTGGAGGACCCACAGGTGGTGGACTTCCACAACCGCGCCCTGCTGCGCGTCCAGCAGGCCGACCCGAACCTGCCGGTGCAGCGCGTCTACCCGGCCCTCGACGGCCAGTACCAGACCTGGGTGGAAGTGGACGGCCAGCGCATGCTGGCGCGGCTGATGTCCTTCGTCGAAGGCCTGCCGCTGCACCGCGTGCCCCAGCGCTCGACGGCGCTGCGGCGCAACCTGGGCGAAGCCCTGGCGCGCCTGGACCTGGCCCTGCACGGCTACCAGCACCCGGCCTCCGGCCACGAACTGCTCTGGGACCTGCAGCACGCCCAGCGCCTGCGCCCGCTGCTGCGGCACATCGACGACGGCGAGCTGCGCGGCCTGGTCGAGCGCGCCCTGGACAACTTCGAGGAACACGCCCTGCCGCGCCTGCCGACGCTGCGCGCCCAGGTGATCCACAACGACCTCAACCCGCACAACGTGATAGTCGACGCCGCGCACCCCGAGCGGCTGCGCAACATCCTCGACTTCGGCGACATGGTCCATGCCCCGCTGGTCAACGACCTCGGCGTGGCCGCCGCCTACCAGCTGGGCAGCGAGGGCGACGTGCTGACCCCGGCCCTGGAATTCATCGCCGCCTATCACGCGCGCAACCCGCTGCTGGAAGCCGAGCAGGACATCCTCTGCAACCTCATGGCCACCCGCCTGGTGCTCACCCTGGGCATCACCGCCTGGCGCGCCAGCCTGCACCCGGAGAACCGCGACTACATCCTGCGCAACGCCCGCCAGGCCCGCGCCAGCCTGCAGGGCCTGGCCGGGCTGTCCCGATCCGAGGCGCGCGAACGCATCGCCCGCGCCTGCCACGAGGAGTCCCCCGCATGACCATGACCAATGGCTACAGCCCGGCCGACGCCGAGCGCCTGAGCGACAAGGAACGCAGCCTGATCGAGCGCCGCGAGCGCCTGCTCGGCCCGGCCTACCGGCTGTTCTACGAGCGCCCGCTGCACACGGTGCGCGGCGAGGGCGTGTGGCTCTACGACGAGCGGGGCCGGCGCTACCTCGACGCCTACAACAACGTCGCCTCGGTCGGCCACTGCCACCCGCGGGTGGTCGAGGCCATCGCCCGCCAGGCGGCGGTGCTGAACACCCATACGCGCTACCTGCAGGAAGGCATCCTCGACTACGCCGAGGACCTGCTGTCCACCTTCCCCGCAGAACTCGGCCAGGTGATGTTCACCTGCACCGGCAGCGAGGCCAACGACCTGGCCCTGCGCATCGCCCGCCACCACACCGGCGGCAGCGGGGTGATCGTCACCCGCTTCGCCTACCACGGCGTCACCGGCGACATTTCCGAACTCTCGCCGGCGCTGGGCAGCGGCATCACCCTGCCCGCCCACGCGCGCACCGTGCGCGCGCCGGACGCCTACCGCCTAGGCGCGGAGAACGTCGCCCGCCTGCTCGCCGAGGACGTGCGCGCAGCCATCGCCGACCTGCGCGCCAATGGCATCAAGCCCGCCGCGCTGCTGGTGGACGGCATCTTCGCCAGCGACGGCGTGTTCGCAGGCCCCACCGGCGTCCTCGCCGAGGCGGTGGCCGCGGCCCGCAGCGAAGGCCTGCTCTACATCGCCGACGAAGTGCAAAGCGGCTTCGCCCGTACCGGCGAACGCATGTGGGGCTTCCAGCGCCACGGTGTGCAGCCGGACCTGGTCACCCTGGGCAAGCCCATGGGCAACGGCCAGCCGATCGCCGGCGTGGTGGCGCGCCCCGAGGTGCTGGAAAGCTTCGGCCGCAGCGTGCGCTACTTCAACACCTTCGGCGGCAACCCGGTGAGCTGCGCCGCCGGCCAGGCGGTACTCGACGTGATCCGCGACGAAGGCCTGCAACAACGTTCGGAACGGCTCGGCAACTACCTGCGCGAAGGCTTCCAGCGCCTGGCCCAGCGCCACGAGCTGATCGGCGACGTGCGCGGCGCCGGGCTGTTCCTCGGCGTGGAGCTGGTCGCCTACCGCGCCAGCAAGGCCCCGGCCGCCGCGCAGACGCGCCGGGTGGTCAACGCCATGCGCGAGCGCGGCGTGCTGATCAGCGCCGCCGGCCCGCAGGAGAACATCCTCAAGATCCGCCCGCTGCTGGCCTTCGAGCAGGAGCACGCCGACCTGCTGATCGACACCCTGGACGCCGCCCTGGCCGAAACCGCCGGCTGAGCGGGGTGCGCCGTTACAGGTTCACGCCCAGGTTGATCATCCCGGCCGAGTTGCCCAGTACCACGAACTCACTGGCGAAACGGCCGACCTGGGCGCCGACCGAGGGGATGACGGCCGGCGCCACGCCGTAGCGGTTGAGCGGGATCTTGTCGCGGTACTTGCCGTGGTAGCCCTGGATGGCGCCGCCGGTGACCTTGAAGTAGAACGGCGAGTCATCCAGGTCGAAACGCTTGCCGGCGTAGACGTAGTTGGAGCGCTGGCGGAACGAATTGCGGAAGGTCGCGCCGCCCCACACCCAGCCATCGGCGCGGTTGCGCTCGACGCCGATCAGGTCCTGGTGATTGTTGTGTTGCGGGTCGTGGTTCCAGTGCCGGGTGAACACGCTGGTCTGCAGGTACCAGGAATCGCCCTCGCCGGCCCAGGCGACGGGTGCCGCCAGCAGCGCCACCAGCAGGATCAGTGCCTTGTTCATGACGGTGCCTCCTGCACGGCGGCCTCAGAGCGTCACGCGGCTGGCGCCGTTGACACTCATGATGCGGACGCGGTCGCCAACGCGGAAACGCTGGCCGGCATCCACCGCCTGGACGTAGGCGCGGGACATGCCGTCGTCCTCGCGGACCACGATTTCCACGCCCTGGGTACGCGTCAGGCCCTCTTCCACCGCCGAGCCGGCGGCACCCCCAGCGACGCCACCGAGGACGGTGGCGATGGCGGCACCACGGCCACCCCCGATGCCGCTGCCGGCGATACCGCCAACGGCGGCACCGGCCAGGGTGCCGATCGGCGTCCTGGTGCCTTCGATCTGCACCGCGCGCAGGGATTCGATGGTGCCCATGCGCACGCTCTGCACCGCGCGGGCATCGGCGCGGGAATAGCTGCTGCCGGACAGGTTCGAGGCACAGCCGGACAGCACCAGGGCGCTGCCGACGAAGGCGGCGAGCAGCAGGGAGCGGGAGGCTTTCGGGGTCGGGGTTTTCATGCTCGGGTCCTCGCGGACGGTCACTAAGGGAATGGACAAAGCCTATTCCCTCGTCACTGAACACCCCCTGAACTCCAGCTGAACCCGCACTGAACGAAGCTGAACGAAGCCGTTTTCAGCCCTGCAATTGCAGCAGACGCTGGCGGGCGCGCTCGAACCAGGCCAGCAGGTAGTCCACCAGCAGTTGCGTGCGCCGCGGCAGCCCGCCCTGGTAGGGGTGCACCAGGAACACCGGCGTGCTGCGCGTCTGGTAGTCGCGCAGCAGCCAGCGCAGGCGGCCGTCGGCCAGTTCGTCCTGGAGCATGTAGGACGGCAGCCGGGCGATGCCGACGCCGGCCAGCGCCGCCTTCTTCAGCAGGGTGTAGTGGTTGCTCGCCAGCACCCCGCCGACCTCCACGCGGAACAGCTCGTGCTGGCGCTGGTACAGCCACGGGCCAGGGCCCGGGTAGTGGGTGTTGAGCAGGCAATTGTGCCCGGCCAGGTCCGCCGGCCGCTGCGGCTCACCGTGGGCGGCGAGGTATGCCGGGGTGGCGCAGGTCAGTTCCTGCAGGGCGAACAGCGGATGCGCCACCAGGCGCTCGTCGCCGCCGACGCCGGAGCGGATCGCCAGGTCGAAGCCGTCGGCCACCAGGTCGCGGCGCTCGTTGGCCAGGTCCAGTTCCAGGCGGATGCCCGGATGGCTGCGGGAGAACTCCACCAGCCAGGCGTCGAAGAAGGTCTCGCCGAGGGACACCGGCACACTCATGCGCACCGTGCCACGCGCCTCCTCCTGCAACCGCGCCACCGCCTGCCGCGCCCGCGCCGCCTGGGCGTTGAGCGCCTGGACCTCGGGCAGCAGGGCCTGGCCGGCGGCGGTCAGCGCCAAGCTTCTCGTCGTGCGGTGCAGCAGGGTCACGCCCAGGGCCTGCTCCAGGGCGCTGATGCGCTTGGACAACTGCCCCTTGCTGCAACCCAGGCGCTCGGCGGCGCGGGTGAAGCTGCCGCATTCCAGCAGCACGGCGAAGGCCGAGAGGTCTTCCAGTTCGCCCATGATTGTTTCCCCACGAAAACGCCAGGTTGCCGATTACCCCGGTTATCCCAACAAAATACGTCCCTAGACTGGCTCCGTCACCCACTCACTCCCGGAGTCAGCATGAAGATCATCCTCGTCGGCGCCAGCGGCACCCTCGGCCAGGCCGTGGCCAGCGAACTGGGCCAGCGCCATGAGATCGTCCGCGTCGGCCGCAGCAGCGGCGACCTGCGCGTGGACATCACCGACAGCGCCTCGATCCGCGCCCTGTTCGAGCAGGTGGGCCCCTTCGACGCCCTGGTCAGCGCCGCCGGCAAGGTGCACTTCGCCCCGCTCGCCGAGATGGGCGAAGCGGAGTACGCCGTCGGCCTGAAGGACAAGCTGATGGGCCAGGTCAACCTGGTGCTGATCGGCAGCCGCTACGCCAACGACGGCGCCTCCTTCACCCTGACCACCGGCATCCTCAGCGAGGAACCGATCCGCCAGGGCAGTTCGGCAACCCTGGTCAACGCGGCGGTGGAAGGCTTCGTGTGCAGCGCCGCGATAGAACTGCCGCGCGGGCAGCGGATCAATGCGGTGAGCCCGAATGTGCTGGTGGAGTCGATGGCGGGCTACGGGCCGTTCTTCCGCGGCTTCAAGCCGGTGCCGGCGGCGGATGCGGCGCTGGGGTTCGCGCGGAGTGTGGAAGGGGCGGAGACGGGGCGGGTCTACAAGGTTTGGTGAGTGTGGGGCGGGGGCTACTTGCTACTTGTAGGAGCGAGGGGGACGCCTAGTTCTTGCTCGCGAATCCTCAAGAGCGCCCTCTCCCTAACCCTCTCCCTGAAGGGAGAGGGGACCGTTGGGCAGACACGGATGTTCTGGAGCTAGCCGGTAACACCGAAAGCTACCGGCTGAAACCTGACCCTCTCTCGGCACGGACAAGCCCCCTCTCCCTTCAGGGAGAGGGCTGGGGAGAGGGTACGGAGGTAGGCATAGCAGCGGAGCCGCCGGTTACTCCGTTCGCGAGCAAGCTCGCTCCTACGAAAAGCCACCCCCTCACTCCTTCTTCCCCGCATAGCACACCGGCGAACTTCCCTCCCCCACCCGTTCCATCTCATCCTCGAGAAACTCCGCCAACACCCGCGCATTGTTGTGCTCGGTATCCTTCGCGCCATAGAGCAGCGTCAGCTCGCCCTTGCCGGCGATCCCCAGCAGCTTCCACCAGTGCTCCGGGTGCGCCGCCAGTTCGGCGTGGTAGGCGCGGCGGAATTCCTCGAACAGGCCGGGATCGTGGTGGAAGCGCTGGCGCAGCTCGGTGGACGGCGCCACGTCCTTGAGCCATTCGTCCATGTGCAGTTCTTCCTTGCTGATGCCCCTGGGCCAGAGCCGGTCCACCAGGACCCGGTAGCCGTCCTCCGCGGCCGGGGTCTCGTAGGCGCGCTTGTAGCGAATCATCGGATGCCTCCTTTTGCGACTGTCCCTACCACTGTAGCCCTTGAGCAGGTGCCATTGGCTCGGTAACGTGGGCGCATTTTTCCGGGAGCCCTATCTCATGCGCCAAGCCCGTCTCTTCCTCTATGCCCTGCTGCCCCTGTTCGCCGCCTGCCAGGTGTGGAAGCCCGAGCCCACCCGCCAGGACGCGCCGACGCGGGTACAGGGCGAGGTCACCCGCGAGGACGGCGGCCTGGTGCTGCGGCCGTGCAACGAGCAGCGCCGCTTCAACCTGGTGGACGGCGCCGACAGTGCCGTGTCCCGCGAGTCCCGCGACCTGTTCGCCGACGGCGCCGGCAAGCTGTTCATCGACGCCCGCGGCGCCTATTCCGGCGGCCAGGCCAGCAACACCGACGGCAAGTTCGAAGTGCGCTCGCTGTACCGCCTGCAGAACGAGGGCCACGGCTGCGACGACCCCAACTTCAGGCAGACCATCGTCCAGGCCGGCGGCAACGAGCCGGGCTGGAGCGTGATGGTCAACGCCCAGGGCCTGCTGCTGCAGCGCCCGGGGCAGCCGGACCAGGTGCTGCCCTACGTGGAGGAAAGCGTGCCCGGCGGCAGCAGCAGCTATTCCACCGAGGCCAACGGCGAGAAGCTGGAGCTGTGGGTGGCCCCGGCGCGCTGCGTCAACAGCATGAGCGGCGCGGTGAACAACCTCACCGCCGAGCTGCGCCTGGACGACAAGGTCATGCGCGGTTGCGCCTACCCCGGCGCCGCCTACCAGGAATAAGCCGGCCCCTCACAAGCCCAGCGCCGGCAGCTCCTCCGGCAGTGCGCTGCCCTGCTCCACGCAGGCGCGCACCGCGTCGATCAGCGGCTCCAGCTGGAAGCCCTGCTGGATCAACCACAGCGGGTCGTAGTAGCTGGTCGCATAACGTTCGCCGCCGTCGCAGAGGATCGCCACGATCGAGCCGGACTCGCCGCGATCGAGCATGCTCCGCGCCGCCAGCAGCGCGCCCACCAGGTTGGTCCCGCTGGAGCCGCCGACGCGCCGGCCCAGGCGCTGCGCCAGGTAGTGCATGGCCGCCAGCGACCAGGCATCGGGCACCTTGACCATGGCGTCGAGCACCGCGGGTAGGAAGGACGCCTCCACCCGCGGCCGACCGATGCCCTCGATGCGCGAGCCGCAGTCCAGGGTCAGGCTGCGGTCGCCGATGCGGTAGGCATCGAAGAACACCGAGCGCTCGGCGTCGGCGCAAAGCACACGGGTCTGGTGCCGGCGGTAGCGGGCGAAGCGCCCGAGGGTGGCCAGGGTGCCGCCGGTGCCGGGGCTGGAGACCAGCCAGGCCGGCTCGGGGAAGCGCTCGTGGCGCAGTTGCTGGAAGATCGATTCGGCGATGTTGTTGTTCGCCCGCCAGTCGGTGGCGCGCTCGGCGTAGGTGAACTGGTCCATGAAGTGCCCGCCGCTCTCGCGGGCCAGGCGCTCGGATTCGGCGTAGATCTGCGTGGGGTCGTCCACCAGGTGGCTGCGGCCGCCGTAGAAGGCGATCTGGGCGATCTTCTCCTTCGAGGTGCTGGCCGGCACCACGGCGATGAAGGGCAGCCCCAGCAGGCGCGCGAAGTAGGCCTCGGAGATCGCCGTGGAACCGCTGGAAGCCTCGATCACCGGCGCCCCCGGCTTCAGCCAGCCGTTGCACAGCGCGTAGAGGAACAGCGAGCGCGCCAGGCGGTGCTTGAGGCTGCCGGTGGGGTGGCTGGACTCGTCCTTGAAGTACAGGTCGATGCCGGGCAGGCCCGGCGCCTCCAGGGGGATCAGGTGGGTGTCGGCGCTGCGCTGGAAGTCCGCCTCGATGATGCGGATGGCTTCGCGGGTCCAGTCACGGATGTCGATGGACATGGGGCGGTTCCTCGTTCGATCAGTCGAGCACCCCGGCGGGCGCGGGCGTGGCGCTGCGCCACTGGCTGAGGGCGACGCCGGCGAACACCAGGCCGGCGGCCAGCAACTGCTGGCCGTTCAGGCGCTCGCCCAGCAGCAGCCAGGCGAAAACCAGGGTGAACACCGGGATCAGGTTGATGAAGCCGGTGGCCTGGCTCGCCGGCAGCCGGCTGACACCGAAGTTGTACAGGCCGTAGGCGCCGACGGTGACCACGCTGCCCAGGTAGACCAGGGCGAACAGCCCCTGGCCGCTGGGCGCTGGCGGCACGCCCGAGCCGACGACCGCCAGCGGCAGGAAGAATACCGAGCCGATGAAGGCCTGCATGGCGGTCAGGATGAAGGGCGAGTAGCGCGCCGACAGGTGCTTGAGCAGCAGGGTGTAGCCGGTGGCGCAGACCATCGCCAGCAGCTCGAAGAAATTGCCCAGCAGCGGCTGCGGCGCATGCTGGTCGGGCTCGCCGGCGAGGGTCAGCCAGAGCGCGCCGAGCACCGCCAGGGCGAAGCCGGCCCAGGTGTTGCGGGCGATGCGCTCGTGCAGCAGGAGGAAGGCGCCGACCGCCACCAGCAACGGCAGCAGCGCGGTGATCATCCCGGCCTGGGCGGCGCTGGTGTACTGCAGGGCGAAGGACTCGCAGACGAAGTACAGACACGGCTCGCACACCGCCAGGCCCACCAGGTACTTCCAGTCGCCCGCCCGGTAGTCCATCCGCCCGCGCCAGCGCCAGGCGGCGAGGAAGATCAGGCTGCCGATGGCCATGCGCGCGAAGATCACCCACATCGCCGGCCATTCGGCGAAGGCCAGTTTCAGCGCGATGAAGGAACTGCCCCACAGCGCCATGGCCAGGACCAGGCATGCCAGGGCGAAGGGCCGGGACTGCTGCACGGGACGCTCCAGGAAATGAATCCCCGCAGTATAGAAGCGCGCCGCGGGTGGCCGACAGGCACAGCGCCGGGGGAAAACTGTAATGGCCGCCTGCGCCAGCGTCTCTCCCGCCCGTAGGAGCGGACTCCGTCCGCGATTTCGCGCGCAGGGTGCGCTCCTACAGGGAATGGCGTGGGTGGGGCAGCGTAGGAGCGGATCTCATCCGCGAACCGCGCCGCTCCAACCGTACGGGCAGGCACGGCTTCGCGTAGGAGCAAGCTTGCTCGCGAACAGGCTACGCAGCGGGGTTTGTTCGCGAGCAAGAACTAGGCGTCCCCCTCGATCCTACGAAGAGCACCTCGGCGCAGTTGGCAAGATAGTGCTCCTACGCCGGAAGCTACTCCCAAGGCTCCCCGCGGGTACGCGGCGTGCGCGGCAGGCGCGCCTGCATGGCGGCCTTGGCCAGCAGGTGGGCGCTGACCGGCGCGGTGATGAACAGGAACAGGGTGATCAGCACCTCGTGCAGGCTCACGCCGTTGCCGCTGGTGCTGAAGTACAGCAGCGAACCCAGCGCCACGCCGCCCACGCCGAGGGTCGAGGCCTTGGTCGGCGCGTGCAGGCGCGTGTAGAAGTCCGGCAGGCGGTACAGGCCCAGGGCGCCGAGCAGGGCGAACAGGCTGCCGCCCAGCAGCAGCAGGCTGACGAGGATTTCCACCAACAGGTTCATTCGATGATGTCTCCACGCAGCAGGAACTTGCACAGCGCCACGGTGCTGACGAAGCCCATCACCGCGATCAGCAGCGCCGCCTCGAAGTACAGGCTGCTGCCGCTCCACAGGCCGTACAGCAGGATCAGCGCGATGGCCTCCACCGAGAGGGTGTCCAGCGCCAGGATGCGGTCGGCCGCGCTCGGCCCGCGCACCAGGCGCGCCACCGTCAGCAGCAGGGCCAGGGCGATCAGCGCCAGGCACAGCGGGATCACGTAGGCGAGCATTCGAACACCTCCTTCAGCGGCGCCTCGTAGCGCGCCTTGATGTCCGCCACCAGGGCCTGCGGGTCGGGCACGTCCAGGCCGTGCACCAGCAGGCTGCGGCGGTCGGCGCTGAGGTCGGCGGAGACGGTGCCGGGGGTCAGGGTGATGACGCTGGCGAGGATGGCGATGGGCAAGTCCTCGCGCAGCTCCAGCGGCACTTCGACGAAGCCCGGCTGCAGCTTGCCGGTGGGCCCGAGCACCAGGCGCGCGACCTGCAGGTTGGCCATGACGATGTCGTACAGCACCAGGCCGATGAAGCGCAGCAGCAGGCCCGGGCGGCGGATGCGCAGCGGCGCCAGCAGCATGTCGCGGCACAGCAGCGGCAAGGCCAGGCCGAGCACGGCGCCGAGCAGCCAGTGGCCGAGGGAGAAGTCATCGACCAGCAGCACCCAGCCCAGCAGCAAGCACAGGCTGAGCAGGGGATGCGGCAGCAGGCGGCGGATCATGCGCCACCTCCGGCCAGGATCGTCCGGCGGTAGAGGTCGACATCCAGCAACTGCTCGGCGGTGGCCTGCAGGTAGGCCTGCAGCGGCTTGGCGAACAGCACCAGGAGCACGGCCGCAGCCAGCAGCGCCACCGCCGCCAGCAGGCGCAGCGGGTCACGCTCGGCGTTGCCGAGGACGCTGCGCCCGGTGTTCCAGAACAACGCGCTGCCGGCGCGGCTGAGGGTCACGGTGACCAGCAGGCCGCTGCCCAGCACCACCGCCCACAGCGCCAGCGCCTCGCCGCCGCTGGCCGAACGCAGGATCAGCAGCTTGGCGAAGAAGCCGGAGAACGGCGGCAAGCCGGCCACCGCGATGGCGCCGACGAAGAACAGCGCGCCCAGCAGCTGCGGCTGCAGCAACGCCGGGCCCTGCACCAGTTGCCCGGCCTTGTCGCCGCGCTGGCGGGCGATCAGGTCGGCGAGCAGGAACAGCCCGCCCACCACCCAGGTGCTGTGCAGCAGGTAGAACAGCAGCGCCGCCAGGGACTGCGCCGAACCCAGCGCCAGCACCGCCAGTTGGGTGCCGGCGGAAATCACCACCAGGTAGGCCAGCAGGCCCTGCAGGCGCGTCGCCGCCAACGCCCCGAAGGTGCCGACCAGGATGCCCGCCAGGGCCAGCGGCCACAGCCAGGCCTGGGCCAGGTTGGCCAGCTCGCCGGCGTGGTCGCCGAAGATCAGCGTGTACACCCGCAGGATCGAGTAGATGCCCACCTTGGTCATGATCGAGAACAGCGCCGCCACCGGCGCGCTGGCCTCGGCGTAGGCCCGCGGCAGCCAGAAATACAGCGGCAGCAGCGCCGCCTTGAGGCCGAACACCACCAGCAATAGCAGCGCCGCGGCGCGCACCAGCGGCGCGTCGGCCGCCCCCAGCTGGGCCACGCGATCCGCCATGTCGGCCATGTTCAGGGTGCCGGTGACGCCATAGAGCGTGCCCACGGCGATCAGGAAGAACGCCGAACCCACCAGGTTGAGCACCACGTAGTGCACCCCGGCGCGCACCCGCCCTGCCCCGCCGCCGTGCAGCAGCAGCGCGTAGGAGGCGATCAGCAGGATCTCGAAGAACACGAAGAGGTTGAACAGGTCGCCCGTGAGGAAGGCACCGTTGAGGCCGAGCAGCTGGAACTGGAACAGCGCGTGGAAGTGCTTGCCGCGGCGGTCGTCGCCGCGCAGCGCATAGACCAGGGCGAAGCTGGCCAGCACCGCGTTGGCCAGCAGCATCAGCGCGCTCAGGCGGTCGAGCACGAGGATGATGCCGAACGGCGGCTGCCAGTTGCCCAGGGCGTAGAACTGCACCTGGCCGCCGGCGGCCTGTTGCAGCAGCAACGCGGCGATCGGCAGCAGCGCCAGGGTGGCCAGCAGCGAGATGCCCCGCGCGGCGCGCGAGGCGTGCCCGGCGAGCAGCAGCAGGCAGCCGGCGAACAGCGGCAGCAGGACCGGGGCGATCAGCAGGTGATTCATTCGCCGTCCTCCCGCGCCTTGCCGTCGACATGGTCGTCACCGGTCTCGGCAAGGCCGCGCAGGGCCAGGACGATGACGAAGGCGGTCATGGCGAAGCCGATGACGATGGCGGTCAGCACCAGCGCCTGGGGGATGGGGTCGCCGGGGTTGGCCACCTGGCCCAGCACCGCCGGCTCGCCGGCCAGGCGGCCCATGGCGAAGAGGAACAGGTTCACCGCGTAGGAGATCAGCGTCAGGCCCAACACCACCGGGAAGGTGCGTGCCCGCAGCAGCAGGTACACGCCACTGGCGGTGAGCAGGCCGAGGGTGATGGCGAACAGCGCTTCCATCAGCGGGCCTCCTTGGCCGGCGCCGGCTGCGGCGGCGCGTTCAGTTCGCCGAGGCCGGCGAGGATCAGCAGGGTCGCGCCCACCACGGTGAGATAGACGCCCAGGTCGAAGAGCATGGCCGTGGCCAGCTCGAACTCGCCCACCAGCGGCAGCTGGAAGTGGCCGAAGGACGAGGTCAGGAAGGGATAGCCGAAGGCCCAGCTGCCCAGTCCGGTGAGGCCGGCGACGAATACGCCCAGGCCGGCCGTGCGCGAGTAGTTCAGCGGCAGGCGGGTATGCACCCAGCGGCTGCCGCAGGCGATGTACTGGAGGATCAGCGCCACCGCGGTGACCAGCCCGGCGATGAAGCCGCCGCCCGGCAGGTTGTGCCCGCGCAGGAAGATGAACACCGCCACCAGCAGGGCCAGCGGCAGCAGCAGCCGGGCCAGGGTGGCGAGGATCGGCGGGTGGGCGTCGGCCGACCAGGCCAGGCCCTCGGCGTCGCGGGCGCGGCGCGGCAGGCGCAGGCCGTCGAGCAGGGCGAAGATGCCCACCGCGGCGATGGCCAGCACGCTGATCTCGCCCAGGGTGTCGAAGCCGCGGAAGTCGACCAGGATGACGTTCACCACGTTGTGCCCGCCGCCGCCGGAAACGCTGTGCTGCAGGTAGTAGCCGGCGATGCTGTCGTAGGGCCGGCTGAACACCGCGTAGGCCAGCAGCGCCACCATCACCCCGCAGGCCAGCGCCACCAGGAAGTCGCGCAGGCCGCGCAGGCTGCTGCTTTCCTTCGGCGTGCGCTGCGGCAGGTAGTAGAGCGCGAGCATCAGCAGCACCATGGTCACCACTTCCACCGCCAACTGCGTCAGCGCCAGGTCCGGCGCGGCGAAGCGGGCGAAGGCCAGGGCCACCAACAGCCCGGAGATGCTCAGCAGCACCAGCGCCACCAGGCGCTGGCGGTGGAACACGACGGTCAGCGGCCCGGCCAGGGCCAGCAGCGCCAGGCACAGGGCGGTGACGGCGTCGACCTCGACGAAGGCGCGGCTGCCGGCGAGCGCGGGCAGGCCCGCCAGGCCGGCGCAGACCACCACCACGGCCGCCAGCAGCAGCCAGAGCACGTAGCGTTGCAACGAGCCGTTCTCCAGCAGCCCGGTCAGCCCACGGGCGAAGCGCGCCAGGCGTTGTACCTGCGCCTCGAACACCTGCTTGGCGTCCACCGCCGGCAAGCCGGCGAACCAGGCGAACAGCGGCCGCCGCTGCAGGTACAGGGCGATGCCGCCGACCAGCGCGATCAGGCTCATCGCCAGCGGCGCGTTGAAGCCGTGCCAGATCGCCAGGCTGTAGGCCGGCAGCGCGCCGTTCAGGCTCGCCGAGGCGGCTGCCGACAGCAGCGGCGCCACCGTCCAGGCCGGGGCCATGCCCACCAGCAGGCACAGGCCCACCAGCACCTCCACCGGCACCTTCATGTAGCGCGGCGGCTCGTGGGGCGTCTTCGGCAGGTCGACCGGCTCGCCGTTGAAGAACACGTCGTGGATGAAGCGCACCGAATAGGCCACCGAGAACAGCGTGGCCACGGTGGCGAGGGTCGGGATCAGCCAGTTGAAGGCGCCGGCCATGTTCTGCGAGAGGGTCTCGCCGAAGAACATCTCCTTGCTGAGGAAGCCGTTGAGCAGCGGCACCCCGGCCATGGACGCGGAAGCCACCATCGCCAGCACCGCGGTGTGCGGCATGTACTTCCACAGGCCGTTGATGCGGCGCATGTCGCGACTGCCGGTCTCGTGGTCGATGATCCCGGCGGCCATGAACAGCGAGGCCTTGAAGGTGGCGTGGTTGATGATGTGGAAGATCGCCGCGACGTTGGCCATGGGTGAATCCAGGCCGAACAGCAGGGTGATCAGGCCCAGGTGGCTGATGGTCGAGTAGGCCAGCAGGCCCTTGAGGTCGTTCTGGAACAGCGCCAGGAAAGCGCCCAGCAGCAGCGTCGCCAGGCCGGTCAGGCCGACCAGGTAGAACCACAGGTCGTTGCCGGCCAGCGCCGGGTACAGGCGCGCCAGCAGGAACACGCCGGCTTTCACCATGGTCGCCGAGTGCAGGTAGGCCGACACCGGCGTGGGTGCCGCCATGGCATGGGGCAGCCAGAAGTGGAAGGGGAACTGCGCCGACTTGGTGAACACGCCCAGCAGCACCAGCACCAGGATCAGCGGGAACAGCGCGCTGGCCTGCAGCACCTGGCGCGCGGCGAGCACGTCGCTCAGCTCGAAGCTGCCCACCACCTGGCCGATCAGCAGGATGCCGGCGAGCAGCGCCAGGCCCCCGCCGCCGGTGACCGCCAGGGCCATGCGCGCGCCGCGGCGGGCGTCGGAGCGGTGGCTCCAGAAGCCGATGAGCAGGAACGACGACAGGCTGGTGAGCTCCCAGAACACCAGCATCAGCAGCAGGTTCTCGCTGAGCACCACGCCGAGCATGGAACCCATGAACAGCAGCAGGAAACCGTAGAAGCGCCCGGTGGGCTCGCGCTCGGAGAGGTAGTAGCGGGCGTAGAGGATCACCAGCAGGCCGATGCCGAGGATCAGCAGGGCGAACAGGAAGCCCAGGCCGTCCAGGCGCAGGCTGAGGTTCAGGCCCAGCTCCGGCAGCCAGTCGTAGCGCGCCAGCAGCCGCTCGCCGCCGAGCACGCCGCGCTGGCCGAACAGAAGCCCCAGGCCCAGCAGTGGCGCGACGGCCGCCGCCGCGGCGCAGGCGTTGCGGCCCAGGCGCTCGAACAGCGCCGGCAGGCAACAGCCCAGGAAAGGCAGCGCGATCAACAGCGCCAGCATCATCACCTTCTCCTTAATCCTTCAGACATGGCTGACTTACCAGGAAAGCCATGGAACCGGGCGATTATCCATATCTATCGAATGTGCGTCTTGGATAGAACTATTACGAAAGGCTGGGCACGGGAAAAAGCGCTACCCGGAAACGATAGCGCGCGACACCGGAAACCGGTGTCGCGCGCCAGGAAAGGCTGCCGCCCGGGTGGGCGGAGCGGGCCGATCAGTGGGAAACGCGGCTGGTGCCGTTGACGGTCAGGATGCGCACGCGCTCGCCGACGCGGAAGATGGCGCCCTGGTCGACTTCCTGCACGTAGGCGCGGGAGCTGCCGTCGTCTTCGCGGACGGTGATCTCCACGCCCTGGGTGCGCGTCAGGCCCTCTTCGGTGGCCGCGCCCAGCAGGCCGCCGGCCACGGCGCCGATGATGGCGGTCACGTAGCTGCCCTTGCCGCCACCGATGGCGCTGCCGCCGATGCCGCCCACGGCGGCGCCCGCCGCGGCGCCGATCGGCGTCTTGGTGCCCTCGATCTTCACCGGACGCAGGGCTTCGATGGTGCCCCAGCGCACGTTCTGCACGGTGCGGGCCTCGTCACGGCTGTAGGTGTCGCCGGTCAGGCTGGACTGGCAGCCGCCGAGGGCCAGGGCCACTGCAGTGAAACCGGCGAGCAGGAAGGCGGATTTACGCATACGGGAACCTCCGGATAGATATGTGAATATTAGACTCTGCCGCGCCACTTGCTGTCACGCCGGCCAGGTCAAAGTTTTCGTTCGATTCAGCCGCCGTACAGCTTCTTCCGACAGCTGCGGCAAAAGCGCGCGTTCATTCCCCCATCCCGCCAGGGGTAAGGTCAGCATCCCCACGAGGAAGGCCCATGGACTACTTCATCATCGTCGTCACCACCGCCGCCGGCCTGTACTTCCACTGGTGGCTGTTCGTGCGCATCCGCCGCTGGATGGACCGCGACCTGGCGCTGTCGCTGGCCGGCGACGACCCGCACAAGCGCGAGTACCTGCTGCAGTGCCTGCAACTGGCCCGCGACGAAGGCGTGTCGCGCAGCGAGCTACCGGCCTGGCTGCAGCGCGCCGCCGACGACTACCGCGCCGGCTGAGCCAGGCTCCACAGGCGCGCCAGTTCCTCGGCGCGCGCCTCCAGCTCGCCCGCGGCGCCGGCCATGGCATCGGCCAGGCTGATCGGCCCCGGGACCAGGCTGAAGGCCGCGGCGATGCCCGCCTCGTGCAAGCGACCATAGCCTTTGCCCAGGCTGCCGGCCAGGGCGATCAACGGAACCCCGGCCTCCCGTGCCAGCCGAGCCACGCCGATGGGCGTCTTGCCGTGCAGGCTCTGCTCGTCCAGGCGGCCCTCGCCGGTGATCGCCAGGTCCGCGCCCCGCAGCGCCTCGGCCAGGCCGGAAACCTCGGCCACCAGCTCCACGCCGGGACGGAAGCGCGCCCTGAGGAAGGCCCGCGCGGCGAAGCCCAGGCCACCCGCCGCGCCCACACCGGGGAACAGGCTGTGATCCTGGCCGAGGGTGCGCGCGGCGACTTCGGCGTAGCGCGCCAACGCGGCGTCGAGCTGGCGGACCTGCTCGGGACTGGCGCCCTTCTGCGGGCCGAATACCGCCGAGGCGCCGTGTTCGCCGCACAGTGGATTGTTCACGTCGGCGGCGACTTCCACTTCGACTGCAGCCAGGCGCGGGTCCAGGCCCGCCAGGTCGATCGCGTGCAACCCGGCCAGCGCCGCGCCGCCGTCGCCCAGGGGCTCGCCGCGTTCGTCGAGGAAGCGTACGCCCAGGGCTTGCAGCAGGCCCATGCCGCCATCGTTGGTGGCGCTGCCGCCGAGCCCGAGGATGATCTTGCGCGCGCCGGCGTCCAGCGCCGCGCGGATCAGCTCGCCGGTGCCGTAGCTGGTGGTGCGGGTGGCGTCGCGCAGCTCAGGAGCGACCCAGTGCAGACCGCTGGCGGCGGCCATCTCGATCACCGCGGCGCCCTCCTCCAGCCAGCCCCAATGGGCCTGTACCGGCGCACCCAACGGCCCGCGCACCGCGCATTCGCGGCGCTCGCCGCCGGTAGCCGCCAGCACCGCATCCACGGTGCCCTCGCCGCCGTCGGCCATGGGCCGCAGCAGGATCTCGTCGAGCGGCCGCGCCCGCGACCAGCCGCGGGCGATGGCGGCGGCGACCTCGGGGGCGGACAGGCTTTCCTTGAAGGAATCGGGGGCGATGACGAGTTTCATGGGCGGGTCCGGTGTCGGTATGTAGGGGGCATCCTACAACGCCGTGCAGCGGAGGAAAGGGTTGGCGTAGGGCGGATAACCGTTCGCGGTTATCCGCCGCTTGACCTTGGCCGTATCCCACTCGGACTCATGCCGGGAGCCGGGGCGGACTGCGGGTTCGGCTCGACCATGGTGTCGATGCTGGGATGGGTGTAACGGCGTACACCGCGAACGGTTGTACGCCCTACACCTGTAGGAGCAGCTGCCTTGCAGGCCGCGCCGGGACGCTCTTCGTAGGATAGAGGGGGACGCCTAGTTCTTGCTCGCGAATGAGCCCCGCAGCGGAGTCTGTTCGCGAGCAAGCTCGCTCCTACGAGAAGCCGTGCCCGCCGGGCCCTGCCCGCGATTCGCGCGCAGGGCGCGCTCCTACATAGAAGGGCGCGGAGCTTTGTACGAGCCGCCGTAGGATGGCGTTGAGCGAAGCGATACCCATCACTGTGACCGCATGGGTTTCGCAAGCTCAACCCATCCTACGAAAAGCACCGTGCGGGATCAGGGCGCCAGGCGCTCGCGCTGCCACGCGCCGTCCACCAGACGGTAGTTCAGGCGGTCGTGCAGGCGGCTCGGGCGGCCCTGCCAGAA
The DNA here is from genome assembly GCF_900112375.1 of Pseudomonas citronellolis. Lineage (GTDB taxonomy): Bacteria > Pseudomonadota > Gammaproteobacteria > Pseudomonadales > Pseudomonadaceae > Pseudomonas > Pseudomonas citronellolis. Next base: position 307,196 of record NZ_FOLS01000001.1, read on the forward strand.
TTCGATGCGCTGCGGCAGCAGGCGGTAGCCGCCCCAGTGGTCCGGGCAGTGCGGGGCGACGTCCATGAAGCGCTTCTCGGTTTCCGCCAGCAGCCGTTCCAGCTCCTCGCGGCTGCCGATCACCCGGCTCTGCGGCGAAGCCCAGGCGCCCAGGCGGCTGCCCAGCGGGCGCACGCGGTAGTAGGCGTCGGACTCTTCCGGCGAGACCTTCTCCACCCGGCCTTCGATGCGCACCTGGCGCTCCAGCGCCGGCCAGAAGAAGGTCATGGCCGCGCGCGGGTTGGCCGCCAGTTGGTCGCCCTTGGCGCTGTCGTAGTTACTGAAGAAGGTGAAGCCGCGGTCGTCCAGCCCCTTGAGCAGGAGCACGCGGCAATGCGGTTGGCCGTCGGCGTCCACCGTGGCCAGGGTCATGGCGTTGGGTTCGACCGGCAACTGCTCGGTCTTCACCGCGTCCTCGAACCATTGCTGGAACAGCACGAAGGGCTCCGCGGGCGCCTGGGCCTCGCAGAGTCCGTCCCGGGTGTATTCGCGGCGCATGTCGGCCAGGGTCTGGGCCATCGTCGTCTCCTCGAAAAAGCCAGTGCATTAGCTTAACCAGTGGCAGGCGAGATTGCTTGACCGGCGACAAGCGCCGCGCTGCTTCAGTTGCTCTGGGCCAGGGCCAGCAGGCCGCCACGCGGGGTCAGCATGACTTCGACGCGGCGGTTCTTGGCGCGGCCGGCCTTGGTCTTGTCGTCGGCGATCGGTTGCGCGTCGCCCACGCCCTTGTAGCGCAGGCGGTCGTTGCCCAGGCCGCTCAGGCGGAAGATCGCGGCGATGGCCACGGCGCGCTGCTGGCTGACCTTGTCGTTGGCCGCCTTGTCGCCGCTGCTGTCGCTGTGGCCGAGGATGAACACGCCGGCCTGCGGGTCCTTCTCGACGATCTTGGCGACGTTGGCCAGCGGCGCCAGGGTGATCGGCAGCAGCAGTTCCTGGCGCTTGGGATTGAAGGAGCCGTCCACCGGCGCGGTCAGCACCAGGGCGTTGTCGCGGCGTTCGACGCTGAACTTGCTGCCGGCCACGGCGGCGCGCACGGCGGCTTCGTGCTGGTCCAGCCAGGCCTTGGTGTCCTGGGCGCTGGGCGCGGCCACCGGGTTGTCGGCCTTGGCCTGGGCCGAGGCGGAATCGCCGAAGGGCCACCACCAGTGGCCACCGGCGGACTTGTCGGTGGCCGCGTCCACCTGGGCCACCACCGGCTTGGGCACCGCGGCGGGAGCCTTGGTCTCGGTCTGGGCACTGGCTTCGGTGTTACCGAACGGCCACCACCAGTGGCTGCCGCCGTCGGCCTTGGCCTGGCTAGGCGCCGGCGCGGCGGCGTCCTGGGACTGGAAGTGGCTGCAGGCGCCGAGGGTGACGCAGAGGGTCAGGGTGGAAAGCTTGAGCAGTCTCATGGGCGGAATTCCATTGGACGGTCTTGGGCAACAGGGACGGACACAAGTTAATGTCGCGAATCAAGATTCGAACATAACTTACTAAGGGAAATGGGCATTTTGCTCTTCAACTGACGAGCGGTGGAACCCCGGCCGTAGCAGCGGGGGAAAAAACGCGACGAAACCCGGCGCGGTTTCCCCATGAAGTCGCCATTCGAGCGGAGCCGCGGCGGAAGGTTCCGCCGCTTCGTCGGCCAGGCGCTGCGCGGCGTCTGGCCCGGGGCGCCTACAGGCAGTCGCCGGCGATGCGCGCCAGCTTCTGGGCGCGCGGGTCCATCAGCACGTAGGGGCCGAGGGTGTTGGTGACGAAGCCGAAGGCCAGGCTGCGCTCGGGGTCGGCGAAGCCCACCGAGCCACCGGCGCCGGGGTGGCCGAAGGCCTGCGGGCCGAGGCCGTAGGTGGCGTTGGCCAGTTCCGGCTGGTCGAGCATGCAGCCCAGGCCGAAGCGGGTGCCGGTGAGCAGGGTGCGGTCCTCGCCGCGGGCGTGCTCGCAGGTCAACTCGGCGAGCAGCGCGGCATCCAGCAGCTTGCCCTGCAGCAGGCCGTCGTAGAAACCGGCCAGGGCGCGGGCATTGCCGTGGCCGTTGGCGGCCGGCTGCTGCATGCGCCGCCACTCGGGCTTGTTGGTGCTGGTGAGGATCGACGGCGGGTTGGTAAAGGCGCGGGTGCTCAGGGCGCTCGGCTCGCTCATCAGGGTGCGCAGCAGGCGCTGCGCCGCGGCGTCGCCGAGGTTGCCCTTGGCCCGGGCGATGTGCGCCACGCGTGGGAACTCGGCGTCGTCCAGGCCGACGTGGAAGTCCAGCCCCAGCGGCTTGGCGGTGCGCTCGACGATGGCGGCGCCGGGCTCGCGGCCATCCACCCGGCGGATCACCTCGCCGATCAGCCAGCCGTAGGTGATGGGCGCGTAGCCATGCTCGCTGCCCGGCGTCCACCAGGGCGTTTCGGCGGCCAGCGCGGCGGTCATGGCCTGCCAGTCGTACAGCGCCTCGGCGGGCAGCATCTCGTGCAGCGCCGGCAGCCCGGCGCGGTGGCAGAGCAGTTGGCGCACAGTGATGGCCTGCTTGCCGGCGGCGGAGAACTCCGGCCAGTAGCGCGCCACCGGGGCGTCCAGCTCCAGGCGGCCCTCGCCCACCAGTTGCAGGGCGGCCACGGCGGCGAAGGTCTTGGTGCAGGAGAACAGGTTGAGGATGGTGTCGGCCTGCCAGGCCTGGCCCTCGTCCTTGCCGGCGTTGCCGGCCCAGAGGTCCACCAGGGTCTCGCCGCCGACCTGGATGCACAGCGCGGCGCCTCGCTCCTGCGGGTCCTCGAAGAGCGCGGCGAAGGCGTCGGCTACGGGGGTGAAGCGGCTGTCGCAATGGCCTTGCAGGGTCATGGGGCACTCCGGGCTGTGGGCGAAAGACGCATTCTTCCAGCCCCCCGCCGGCTTGTGAACCCGACCCGGGTAGGGCCGCGGCCATCATGGCCGCGGCGAATGCCGCTCTATTGCACCGCCGGCGCTTCCGGCGCGGCGCTGGCGGTGGCGTCCGGATCGACCCGCGGGGTGGGCGCCTCGGGCGCCGCCTTGGCGGCGGCGCGGGCCTCTTCCAGCATGGCCTTCATCACCTGCTGGTTGCCCTTGCGCACCGCGTCGATGAAGCCGGCGAACGGCAGGTCGGTGATGCCGACCAGGCCGATGTGGCCGTTCTCGCCGTCGAGCAGGCGGCCGCTGGCGGGCTGGTCGAGGTACTGGAACCAGTGCGCGCCGACGATCTGCGGGTCCTTCACCGCGGCGGCGAGGAACTGCTGGTAGCGCTCGCCGCGCTGCTGTTCGTTGTACACCTCGGAAACCCCGCCCCAGAACGGGCCGCGGTCGCGCGAGCCGAAGTGGAACTCGCTGATCAGCACCGGCTTGTCGAGGCTGCGCACGTAGGCGGCGTCGTAGCCCTGCTGCGGCGTCGGTGCGTAGAGGTTGAAGCTCAGCAGGTCGCAATACTGCGCGCAGGAGGCCAGGGCCTCGGGGGTGTTCACCGCGAAGCGCCCGCCCAGCAGCAGGTGGTTGGGATCGTGCCAGCTGAGGGAGTCGCGCAGGGTCTTGAAGTACTGGTCGGCGTACAGGCGCAGGAAGGCGCTGTAGTCCTGCTCGATGGCCGGGTGTTCGGCCTGCACCGCGGGGGCCTGGTAGCCCGGCGCGTCCAGGTCTTCCCAGGCGCCCAGCTCGACGCCCCAGGCTTTGGCCAGGGCCTCGTGCTCGTGGTACTTGTCCTTCAGTTGCTTGATGAAGGCGCGCTTGGCCGGGCTGTCGGTGGACAGCGCCAGGGTGCCGAAGGCCAGCGCGTAGCGGTTGCGCGGCTCGCTGCCCTGTCCGGCCCAGGCCAGTTCGTTGTCGGCGTAGTAGCCGAGCAGCCACGGGTCTTCGCGGTGGTCGCGGGTGGCGATAGCGATGGCGCGCTCGGCGGCCATGGCGAATTTCGGGTCGAAGGGGTCGGGCATGGCGCCCCACCAGTCGTAGCCGGTGCTGACCGTGGCGTAGTCGCCGCCGACGGCCAGCGGCAGGCTGTAGGGAATCCGCGAGGCGCCGGCGAAGGCCGGCTGGCTCCAGTTGCCCAGGCCGTTGAAGCCCCAGGCGTCGAGGCGCGCCAGGGTGCGCTCCAGCCAGGCGTCAGCAGCCGGCTGGCCGCTCAGCCCGCCCGTGGCGCGGTAGCGGTTGGCGGCGTAGAAGTCGTACCAGCGGCCGTGGCCGAAGGCCCTGCCCTGCTGGGCGCCGACGCCGTCGCGGTCGTCGCTCTGGCCGTAGAAGTCGGCCAGCGGCTCACCCTCGGCGGGCAGCTCGGCGAACATGTATTCGCGGCCTTCGACGTAGGTCTGGCTGCTTTCGCTGTTCACCGTGTTCACGCCCAGGGACCAGTACGGGTGCCCGTCCGGCGTCACCAGCCACCAGCGGCCGTTGCGCTTCTCCGTGCGGAAGAAGCCGGTGGCCTGGAAGTCCGGGCCTTCCAGCAGACCGCCGAAGGTGTCGGTGGGCTGCGCCTGGGCCTGCCATTTCTTCAGTTGCTCGCCTTCGGCCTTCCAGGCGTTGGCCAGTTGCTCGACACTCTTGACCTTCTCCGGCCAGTCGCTGCGGGTGGACTGGCCGTAGGCGTCGATGATGCCGGTGTAGGCCTTGCGCAGCTCGTCGCCGCCGGAACGGGTGCCGAAGCGGCCGACGAGGATGTCCTGGGCCGCCTTCGGGGCGTTCAGGTAGATGCGCACCGCGCCGACCTTGTTGCGCTGCAGCTCGCCGGTGACTACCGGGGCGATGAGCACGCGCTGGCCGTCGAGGCTCATCGGCATCGGCACCCCGGCGCGCATGCCGAACAGCTGCGGCGCGGTGGCCTGCAGCGGCACCAGCAGGGTCTGCGCCGGCCCGGCGGGCAGTGCGACGCTGGCGTGCAGGCCCGGCGTACCGTCGAGGTTGTCGATGTCGATCTCCAGGGTCAGCGCCCAGTCCATGGCGCTCTGGATGCGCAGGCTCATGGCGTCGGCCCGCGACCAGTCCCAGCTGCCGCTGGCGGGCTTGAGGGTGAGCGTGGGGCGCGCCGCCGGGTGGAACTTCACCCGCCGCAGGATCTCGCCCTCGGGCGTGGCCTCGGCGGTGGAGCTGGGCAGGTCGGCGTCCTGCAGCCCGACGCCGACCACGGCCATCGGCTTGACGAAGTTGAACAGGGTGTCGTCGCTGGGCGCGGCCCACAGCGGGGCGCAGGCGAGGCTCAGGCTGAACAGCAGGGGCAGATGCCAACGGGATGAACGCATGCAACCTTGTCCTTGGGGCAGCGCCGGGCGCCACCGGGGTTTGCGACCTGGGACGGCGCGCCGTCCCCTGTTACGGGTGCCGCACGCCTCAGGCGATCTCGCGGCGGAACGGCGGCAGGGCGTTGAGGATGGCCTTGCCGTAGCGCTGCGTCACCACCCGGCGGTCCAGCAGGCTGATGGTGCCGCGGTCCTGCTCGGTGCGCAGCAGCCGCCCGCAGGCCTGCACCAGGCGCAGCGAGGCGTCGGGCACGGCGATCTCCATGAAGGGGTTGCCGCCGCGCGCCTCGATCCACTCCGAGAGCGCCGCCTCCACCGGGTCGTCCGGCACCGCGAAGGGAATCTTGGCGATCACCACGTGCTCGCAGTAGGCCCCCGGCAGGTCGACACCCTCGGCGAAGCTGGCCAGGCCGAAGAGCACGCTGGGCTCGCCGTCGTCGACCCGCGACTTGTGCTTGTTGAGCGTCTCCAGCTTGGACAGGTTGCCCTGGATCAGCACGCGCTTGCGCCAGTCGCGCTCCAGGCCGTCGAACACGTCCTGCATCTGCCGCCGCGAGGCGAACAGCACCAGGGTGCCCCGCGCGCCTTCGACCATGGCCGGCAGCTCGCGGACGATGGCCGCTGTGTGGGCGGCGGCGTCGCGCGGGTCGGCCTTCAGGTCCGGCACCCGCAGCAGGCCGGCATCGGCGTGGTGGAAGGGGCTGGGCACCACGGCGGTGACCGCCGCGCGCGGCAGGCCGGCGCGCATGCGGTAGCGGTCGAAGGTGCCCAGGGCGGTCAGGGTGGCGGAGGTCACCAGCACGCCGTAGGCCACGTTCCACAGGTTGCGGCGCAGGGTCTCGGCAGCGAGGATCGGGCTGGCGTTGGCCTCGATGTCGTAGAAGCTGCCGCTCTCGGCGAGGGTCAGCCAGCGCGCCATGGGCGGGCTGTCCTGTGGGTCCTCGCAGGTGAAGGCGGTCCACAGTTCCCAGTTGCCCTGGGCGCGCGACAGCAGGCTGCCGAACAGCGGGTACCACTCCTCGGCCTGGTAGCTGGCGACGCCGGCGGTGCCCTCGCCGTCCATGGCCTGCTTGAGCAGGTCGGTGAGGCGGGTGAAGAGGTCGGTGAGCTTGGCGAAGCCCTTCTTCAGCTCGATGCCCATCTCGCGGATGTGCTCGGGCACCACCCCGCCCTCGAAGCGGTGGCGCGGGCGCTCGCGGCCTTCCATGTCCTCGCCGGCGCGGAAGTCGCCGATCTCCTCGCAGGCGGTGAACATGAACTGCTGCTGGGTGCGCAGCTCGCGGGCCAGTTCCGGCACCTGCTCGATCAGCCGGCCGAGGTCGCCGGGCAGCGGGTTCTGCGCCAGCAGCTTGGTCAGGTTCTTCTCCACCTGCCCCAGCCAGTCGGCGGTGGCGCGCAGGCGGGTGAAGTGGGCGAAGTGGCCGATGGCCTTGTCCGGCAGGTGGTGGCCTTCGTCGAAGACGTAGAGGGTCTCACGCGGGTCCGGCAGGATGGCGCCGCCGCCCAGGGCCAGGTCGGCCAGCACCAGGTCGTGGTTGGTGACGATGACGTCGACCTTGGTCATGCCCTCGCGCGCCTTGTAGAAGGCGCACTGCTGGAAGTTCGGGCAATGCCGGTTGGTGCACTGGCTGTGGTCGGTGGTCAGCTGCGCCCAATGGGCGTCCTCGATGGCCTCGGGCCAGGAGTCGCGGTCGCCGTCCCAGCGGTTGCCGGCCAGGCGCTCGATCATCTGGTTGAACAGCTTGGTGCCGCTCTCGTCGACGTCGATGCGGAAGCCTTCTTCCTCGAACAGCTGGGCCGTGGCGTTCTGCGCCTGGCCTTCCTGCAGCAGGTGGTCGAGCTTGGACAGGCACAGGTAGCGGCCGCGGCCCTTGGCCAGGGCGAAGCTGAAGGCCAGGCCGCTGTTGCGCAGCAGGTCGGGCAGGTCCTTGTGGACGATCTGCTCCTGCAGCGCCACCGTGGCGGTGGCGATCACCAGGCGCTTGCCGGCGGCCTTGGCGCAGGCGATGGCGGCCAGGCTGTAGGCCACGGTCTTGCCGGTGCCGGTGCCGGCCTCCACGGCCACCACCGCGGCCTCGCCGGTGCGATGGCCTTCCTCGTCGGTCTCGATGGTGCCCAGGACCTTGGCCACTTCGGCGATCATCAGGCGCTGGCCGTAGCGCGGCTTGAGTTCCTTGGCTTCCAGGAAGCGCGTATAGGCGCCCTGGATGGTGGCCTTGAGTTCGTTGCTGAGCATGGAATTCCCGGGCACCGGGACTGTCCATCGGGACATGTCCGGATGCTGGATAAATTTTCAGTGGTTCGATTGGGCGGCTATGATAGCGCGCTTATTTTCAACCGCCAGCGGAGATCGCCGAATGACCGCCTTTGCCCCCGTCTACGCCCTGCACGTCCTGGCCGCCCTGGTCTGGGTCGGAGGGATGTTCTTCGCCTGGATGATCCTGCGGCCTGCGGCCGTCGCCGCGCTGGATGCGCCGGCGCGGCTGAAGCTGTGGGCCGAGGTGTTCCGGCGCTTCTTCGTGTGGGTCTGGGTGGCGGTGCTGGCGCTGCCGGTGACTGGTATCGGCATGTTGCAGCTGAGCTTCAATGGCGTGGCCGGCGCGCCGCGCTACGTGCAGGTGATGATGGGACTGTACGTGGCGATGCTGGCGCTGTTCCTGCGGGTGCAGGCGCTGCAGCTGCCGGAGCTGCGCCGCGCCATCGAGGCGTCCGACTGGCCCGCCGGCGGCGCGGCGCTGGGACGCATCCGCCGCACCGTGGGCGGCAACCTGCTGCTGGGCATGGCGCTGGTGGCGATAGTCGCCGCGCGCCCGCACTGGTGAACATTGGCGCGGGCCGCGGGGCCCGCGCCGGTTTCAATCAGAAACGCACGACGTCCAGACGGCCCTGGGCGCCGCTGGGGCCGGGCTTGCCGGCTCCGCCGTCGTGGCCGGCCCTGCCGCCGTCCACCGAGTACAGCAGGCAGTCCTTCTCGCCGCTGCGCGCGCCGGCCTTGCCCGGCTTGCCCGGGGCACCGCCGGCGCCGCCTTCCAGGCGCACCTTGAGCGACTCCACGGGGAATTGCTGGGGCACTTCCAGGCGCACCACGCCGCCGGCGCCACCGGTCTGGCCGTCGCCGGCGTCCTGGCCGTCGCCGCCCTGCTCCGCGCCGCCCCACAGGCAGCCGCCGCTGCGCGCGTTGGCGCCGTCGAGGCCGTCGTAGCCCGGCGCGCCGACGCCGCCGCGCACGTCGACCATCAGGTTCTCCACCTGCACGTCCTGCAGGTGCAGGGTCAGGGTGCGGCCGGCGCTGGCCGGGCGATGGAAGCTGCCGGCAGCGCCCTGGGCGGCGATCACGCTGCCATCGGCGAGGTGCCCGCGGGCCACCTCGATGCGCAGCGGCTGCTCGCCGGGGAACACGCCGAGGCGGGCGTTCTTCTGCAGGTCGAGTTCGTCGATGTGCAGCACCTTCACCCGCGACGGGATCAGCAGCGCGCCGCCCTCCGCCACGCGGACGTGTTCCAGGCTCAGGGACTCGCCCTTCACCGGCAGGCGCAGCACGGTATTGGCCTCCACCTGCACCGAAGCGGCGCTGGCGGCCTCGATCGGCGCCAGCAGCATCAGGCCCAGCAGCAGCTTACGCATGACCGCCCTCCTTGGCCGGTGCCGGCAGCGAGAGGAAATGGAAGATGCCGAACAGCAGGACCTGGATGCGGTCCAGCCAGGGGGACGAACGCCCCTTCAGGCGTGCGCCGAGCGCCAGCAGTTCAAGGATGTGGATCAGCAGGATGAGGCCCCCGGCGACCTTCAGCAGGGTCGCGAACGGATGGGCGAAGGGATGCAGCAGATTGGCCAGCACCGCCAGCCAGAACAACAGGGCAACCAGCTTGCCCAGCCCCACAAAAGCCTTCATGTAGATGCTCCCCCGGTTTCTTGTGCCGGCACCATACTCCGGAGGCGGTGACGATTTCCATAGGCGGCGGAAACACGAAAGGGGCGCAAAGGCCCCTTTCGCTTCAGCACACGCCGGGTGTCACTGGCGCTTGATCAGGATTTCCACGCGACGGTTTTCCGCGCGGCCTTCCTTGGTCTTGTTGTCGGCGACCGGTTTGCTTTCGCCGTAGCCTTCCACCGACTTGATGCTGCTGGCAGGCACGCCGGCATCCACCAGGTAGTTGGCCACCGCGTGGGCGCGGCGATCGGACAGTTTCTGGTTGTAGGCGTCGGTGCCGACGCTGTCGGTGTGGCCGGAGATATCCAGCGTGGTGGTGGAGGCTTCCTCTTTCAGGCGGGTGGCGATGGTGTCGAGCTTGTCCTTGTCACGGTTGTCGATCTTCGACGAGTCGAAGGCGAAGTGCAGGTCCCTGACAACGATGGTCTCTTCCTTCGGCAGCGGTGCCGGAGCCGGTTCGGGAGCCGGTGCGGGCGGCGGCGCCTCGACCACCTTCTCGCCTTCGCCATGCACCCAGCAGTAGGACGCGCCGAGCACGCCGCCGATCAGCGCGCCCCAGCCCGCCCAGGCACTGCTTTCGATGGAGCCCAGGCCAGCGCCCCCTACACCACCGACCAATGCGCAGGTCGGCCAGTCGGACTTCTGCAACCCTGCGCAACCGGTGAGCAGCGTGCTTACCAGCAGCAGGGGTAAAGCGGTCCTTTTGATGCTCATATATCAGTCTCTCCTGTGAGATGGGTCTGAACCGACAATTACCGAGTAAAGACGGCGATGCACGAATACGCCAGCACTAGGCCATGAAGGGGTTCACAGGCTAGTCTCTGCGCATTCCGAACGAGAGTTTCCGCACACCGATGATTTCCGATCGCACGCCCCAGCAGGCGCTGGCCGCCCTGCTCGACCGCTACGCCCCGCAACGCCTGCTGCTGGTAGGCGCCAGCGGCATTCCCGCCGTGGAAGCCTTCCGCCAGGCCCACCCCGATTGCCAGGTGCACGGCGCCGCCGCGGGCGAGCTGCCGGCGGAACTGGCGGCGCAGCGTTACGACCTGGCGCTGCTGGCCGACTGCCTGGAACACCTGGAGCGGCGCGCGGCGCTGCAACTGGTCGGCGGCATCCGCAACCTCAACAGCAGCCGCGTCGCCGTGCTGGTCGACCTGGCCGAGGCCGGCGTCGCCGAAACCGACTTCTACGCCCTGGGCATGCAGGCCAGCGAACGCTTCCAGCGCGACGATCAGACACTCACGCTGTTCACCTACGATCTGCGTGAATACAAGCAGGTCCCGGATTGGCTGAACGCCAAGTTCTGGGCCAACCCGGAAAACTTCGGCAAGTACTGGTGGTGACCATGACCGAGCCCTGCTGCCCCTGTGGAAGCGGCCTGTCCCTGGCGGACTGCTGCGGCCGCCTGCACGCCGGCCAGCCGGCGCCCACCGCCGAGGCGCTGATGCGTTCGCGCTACAGCGCCTACGCCCTGGGCCTGGTGGACTACCTGCGCGACACCACGCTGCCGGCCCAGCAGCCCGGCCTGGACCTGGAGGCCATCCGCGCCTGGAGCCTGGGCAGCACCTGGCTGGGCCTGGAGGTGGAAAGCCACGAGGTGCTCGGCGGCACGCCCGAGCATGCCCGCGTCACCTTCACCGCGCGCTGGCACGACGCCAACGGCGAGCACAGCCACCGCGAATGCTCCGGCTTCGTCCAGCGCGACGGCCGCTGGTATTTCCTCGACCCGACGGTGCCGCTCAAGCTGGGCCGCAACGATCCCTGCCCGTGCGGCGCCGGCGGCAAGCTGAAGAAATGCTGCGGGCCGTGGATCGGTTGACACGGCGGACGCACCGGGGCGTGCCTCGTAGGATGGGTTGAGCGAAGCGATACCCATCGGGCCATGGTGATGGGTATCGCAACAACCCATCCTACGTCAGAGCTTCTCTTGCACCTGTAGCCAGGGCTTTCCGGCGGGCGTGGATAGCGAAGGATTCGTTCCCACCTAAAGAGGGACACCGCATGCACCCATTGGGTGCATCGGGCCCATCGGCTAGAATGCACGCTTTTTCGCGGGCCCCTCGCCATGCTGCTGACCGTCCTCTACATCATCGCCATCACCGCCGAAGCCATGACCGGCGCGCTTTCGGCCGGGCGCCGCAGCATGGACCTGTTCGGCGTGGTGCTGGTGGCCTGCGTCACCGCCCTGGGCGGCGGCTCGATGCGCGACATGCTGCTGGGGCACTACCCGCTGACCTGGGTGCGCCACCCGGAATACCTGGCGCTCACCGCCGGCGCCGCGCTGGTCACGGTGTTCATCGCGCCGCTGATGCGCCACCTGCGCTCGCTGTTCCTGGTGCTCGACGCCATCGGCCTGGTGGCCTTCACCCTGATCGGCTGCCAGGTCGGCCTGGAGATGGGCCACAGCCTGCTGATCGCCGCGGTCAGCGGGGTGATCACCGGGGTGTTCGGCGGCATCCTGCGCGACATCTTCTGCAACGACGTGCCACTGATCTTCCGCCGCGAGCTGTACGCCAGTGTGTCCTTCGCCAGCGCCTGGTGCTACCTGATCTGCATCCAGCTGGCGCTGCCCAACGAGCAGGCCATGCTGATCACCCTGTTCGCCGGCTTCCTGTTCCGCCTGCTGGCGATCCGTTTCCACTGGGAAATGCCCAAGTTCGTCTACAAGGACGATCCCCAGCAGAACGGCTGAGCGCTCAGTCGGCCAGCTTCAGATGGCTGGTGTCGGGCGCCGGCGCGGCGGGGTCCGCCTTTGCCTGGCCCATGTCGCTGCCCACCGGGGCCAGGCTGAACTGGCTGAGGTCAACCTGCGGCGCACGCGGCTCGGCCTTGTCGTCCTGCAGGTCGGCGCCCACCGGGGCCAGGCCGAAGTCCGGCGCGTCCACCTCGGCGAAGGCCGCCATGTACTCGTCGCGCGGGGCTACCTTCAGCCGTCCCGGCGTAGCCGCAGCCGGTGCCGGGGTAGGAGCGGGTTCGGCGGCGGGCGGCGGGGCCAGTTCGATCTCCTCCACCGCGGGGGCCATGTCCACCACCTCGACGCGCGCGCCGGCCCGTTCCAGAGCGGCGCGGTACTTGTCGGCGGCGGCGGCGTCGAGGTTATTCTTCAGCACCAGGCGGCGGCCGGAAAACAGCAGGGCGATGCGTTGCGCATCGGCCTGGAACAGCTTGGCCAGGTTGGCCTTCACCGCTTCCGGATCGGCGCCTGGAAGCGTCTGACCGGAAAAGACGATTTCGAAACGGCTCATCCATCACACTCCTGTGTTCTCCCGTCTGCCGACGGGCGGCCCAGTATGGGACAACTTCTTTTAACGCAACAACAACTTGCGGCCAAGCAGCCGCTTGGTACACTGGGGCGTCTTGGGGGATTGAAATGAATTATCAGGCGCAAACGATAAGAATTATCAGCCTAGTCTGGATTTTCGCGCTCCTCTCCGGTTGCAGTTGGATGACCGGTAGCTTCGAAAGCCCCGACGTGAAGCTGATGAAAGTGGACGTGGTGAAAGCCCGCCTGCTAGAGCAACAGTTCACACTGCACTTCCGTATCGACAACCCGAACGACTTCAGCCTGCCGGTGCGCGGCCTGGCCTACAAGGTCAAGCTGAACGACGTCGACCTGGCCGAAGGCGAATCCAGCGTCTGGTTCACCGTGCCCGCCAACGGCCGGCAGTTCTTCGAGGTGCCGGTGCAGACCAACCTCTGGCGGCACATGAAGTACATCGTCAAGCTGCTGGAAGACCCGGACAAGCCGATCCGCTACAGCCTCGAAGGCGACGTGAAGACCGGCCTGCTGTTCGGCCGCACCGTGCATATCGCGCGCAATGGCGAGATAATCCCCGGCGATTTCATCCCGGAGTGAGGCACCCATGAGCCAGGAACCCCATGTACATGGTCCCGACTGCAACCACGACCATGATCATGACCATCATCACCACGTGCACGGCCCGCACTGCAATCACAGCCACGAGCCGGTGCGTAATCCGCTGAAGGACGTTGGCCGCAACGATCCGTGCCCTTGCGGCAGCGGCGCCAAGTTCAAGAAGTGCCACGGCGCCTGAGGCGGGTGGGCTAGGTGAGAACGCCGTTTCTTCCGTGAGGGGAAACGGCGTTTTCGTTTCCGGCGGGCACAAAAGCCCCTGTAGGAGCGAGCTTGCTCGCGAACGGGGTTTACCGGTGGCGATGGTGTTGGGGAGAGGGCGCTCTTGAACCCAGCACCCGAAGTTCTCTGGAAATCCGTAGGGCGCATAATGCCTACGGCGTTATCCGCACGAATCGCGGACAGAGTCCGCTCCTACAGTTCCAGGGAAGCACGGGCGTAGGAGCGGACTCCGTCCGCGATTGGACTCGCCGGCCACGCCGGACGCCCTGGTGGCACGAACACCCATCGCGAGCATCCCCGCGCCCACCCTCCCGAACCACCCACACCCCGCGAATTCCCTGCCCCGCGGCTTGCGCGAAGGTGCGCGCCTCTCTAACGTAGCGGCTTTCCGCAAGCCCTGTGCAGGAGCACGCTTCCATGGCCTCGCGAGCCTTCCGCCCGCTTCCCCGACTCGGCCTCGCCGCCACCCTCAGCGCCGCCGTCAGCCTGACTGGCTGTCAGACCTGGCTGAACGACCGCTACGCCGGCAGCCTGCCGCCCACCTCCGGCGTGCAGCCGCTCAAGGGCCTGGCCGAAAGCGTATCGGTGCGCCGCAATGCCCTGGGCATGCCGCTGATCGAGACCAGCACCTTCCACGACGCGCTCTTCGCCATGGGCTACGTGCATGCCAGCGACCGCATCGGCCAGATGGTCGGCCTGCGCCTGATGGCCCAGGGGCGGCTGTCGGAGATGGTCGGGCCGGGCGCCCTGGAGATCGACCGCTTCATGCGCACGGTCAACCTCAGGCAGGCCTCCAATGCCCTCTACACCGGCTCCTCGCCGCGCCTGAAGCGTTTCTTCGAAACCTACACGCGCGGCGTCAACGCCTACCTGTTCCGCTACCGCGACAAGCTGCCGATGGACATCGCCGAGTCCGGCTACCGCCCGGAATACTGGAAACCCGAGGATTCGGCGCTGGTCTTCGCCCTGCTCAACTTCGGCCTGGCGGTGAACCTGCAGGAAGAACTGGATTCCCTGGTGCTCGCGCAGAAGGTCGGCGCCGGGAAGCTCGCCTGGCTCACGCCCATCTACCCCGACGAGGAACTGCCCTTCGCCGAGGCCGACAAGCTCAAGGGCCTGAACCTCGCCGGGCAGATTCCCGGCCTGGCCGAGGTCGGTGGCGCCGCCCAGGCCGTGGCCGGGCTGCAGATGCTCGGCGTGGCCGCCTCCAACAACTGGGCCATCGCCCCGCAGCGCAGCCGCAGCGGCAAGAGCCTGCTGGCCAACGACACCCACCTGCCGCTGTCGATGCCGTCGATCTGGAACTTCATGCAGATCCGCTCGCCGAAGTACAGCGCCGCAGGCGTCACCATCGCCGGCGTGCCCGGCGTGGTGGCCGGCTTCAACGGCAAGCTGGCCTGGGGCATGACCATGGTCATGGGCGACAACCAGGACGTCTTCCTCGAACAGGTACGGCGCCAGGGCGGCAAGCTCTACTACCTGGCCGACGGCCAGTGGAAGCCGGCCAGCGAGCGCGTCGAGACCTTCTTCATCAAGGGCCAGCGCCCGGTGCGCGAGACCATCTACGAAACCCGCCACGGCCCGCTGCTCAACAGCGCCCTGCTCGGCGCGAAGAAGAACGACCTGCAGCCACTACCGCTGTCCAGCGGCTACGGCCTGGCCTACCAGAGCATCCAGGCGGTGTCGGACAAGAGCCTGGACGCGTTCTTCGACCTGTCCCGGGCCAAGAGCGTCGAGCAGGCCTTCGACGCCACCCGCGAAATACGCGCCATGCCGCTGAACATCGTGTTCGCCGACGAGAAGCACATCGGCTGGCAGGTCACCGGGCGCTTCCCCAACCGCAAGGACGGCCGCGGCCTGCTGCCCTCCCCGGGCTGGGACGGGCGCTACGACTGGGACGGCTATGCCGACCCGATCCTCCATCCCTCCGACCAGGACCCGCAGCAGGGCTGGCTGGGCACCGCCAACAACCGCACCGTGCAGCCCGGCTACGGCGCGCAGCTGTCCAGCTCCTGGTACTACCCCGAACGCGCCGAGCGCATCGCCCAGTTGGCCAACGCCAGCAACCGCCACGACGCGCGCAGCATGATCGCCATGCAGTACGACCAGACCACGCCCTTCGCCGCCAAGCTGCAGGGCATGCTCGACGCGCCCGGCATGGCCGCGCCGCTGAAACAGGCGATCCAGGCGCTGCCCGAAGGCCAGCGCGAGCGCGCCCGCGAGGCCCTGGACCGGTTGATGGCCTTCGACGGCAAGCTCTCCGCCAGCTCCGCCGACGCAGCCCTCTACGAGGCCTTCCTGCAGGAAAGCGCGAAGCAGATCTTCCTCGACGAACTCGGCCCGGAAGACAGCCCGGCCTGGAAGGCCTTCGTGCAGAACGCCGACCTCTCCTACTCGGCCCAGGCCGACCACCTGCTGGGCCGCGACGACAGCCCCTTCTGGGACGACGTGAAGACGCCGCAGAAGGAAGACAAGCCGGCCATCCTCGCGCGCAGCCTGGCCGCCGCCACCGCCTTCTGCGAACAGAAGCTGGGCAGCGACCGCCATGCCTGGCAGTGGGGCAAGCTGCACACCTACAACTGGGTCAGCGACAGCACCAAGATGGCGCCCTACCTGGACGCCGGACAGCGCGCCGGCCTAGGCGCCATCAAGGGCTACCTGGACCGCGGCCCCTACCCGGCCGGCGGCGACCACAGCACGCTGAACGTTTCCGCCTACAACTGGGGCCAGAACTTCGACACCTGGCTGATCCCGGCCATGCGCATCGTCGTCGACTTCGGCCAGAGCGAGCCCATGCTCGGGCTCAACAGCAGCGGCCAGTCCGGCAACCCGGCCAGCCCACACTACGCCGACGGCATCGACGCCTGGCTGAAGGGCGACTACATGAGCTTCCCGTTCCAGAGCCAGAACCTCGACCGCGTCTACGGCAGCAAGCGCCTGACCCTCGTCCCGCAGAAATGAGCGCGCGGCGCGGAACTTCCACCGCGCCGGCGGGTCGGATTAGTCGACTTACTCCATGATCATCTTCAAGGCACCCTCGGGTGCCTTTCTTTTTGGTGCCTGCGCCACAATCGGCGCACCAGGCTGTTACCGAAAACCCCGCCCCCTCGCCCCGTCTTGGGGCATCCCTTCCCCGACCGGCTGCTATACCTGTCGTAGGAACGCGCCCGTCGTCCGTCTCCTACCGCCGAGGCCCGTGGTTGCGCCCCTGGTTCGAAACTTGCTGTCACATTGATGTTATGCCTTTGGTTCCACTGCTTGAATCAACCACCAAGGATTCCAACCGATGAAAAAAGCATGGCTGACCCTCTCCGCCCTGGTGCTGCTGGCTGGCGCCGGAGCCTTGCAGGCCAAGGAATGGAAAGAAATCCGCTTCGCCACCGACCCGTCCTACGCACCCTTCGAGTCCAAGGCGCCGGACGGCAGCCTGGTCGGCTTCGACATCGACCTGGGCAACGCCATCTGCGAGCACCTGAAGGTCAAGTGCGTGTGGATGGCCAACGACTTCGACGGCATGATCCCGGGCCTGAAGGCTCGCAAGTTCGATGGCGTGATCTCCTCGATGACCGTCACCGAGGCGCGCCAGAAGGAAATCGACTTCAGCGACAAGCTGTTCACCAGCCCCACCGCGATGATCAGCAAGAAGGGCTCGGGCCTGGAAGCCACCGCCGAATCGCTCAAGGGCAAGACCGTCGGCGTCGAGCAGGGCACCATCCAGGAAACCTTCGCCAAGGCCAAGCTGGAGCCGGCCGGGGTCAACGTGAAGAGCTACCAGAACCAGGACCAGGTCTACGCCGACCTGGTGTCCGGGCGCCTGGACGTCTCGCTGCAGGACATGCTGCAGGCCGAGCAGGGCTTCCTCACCACCGACCAGGGCAAGGGCTTCGAGATCAGCAAGCCGGTGCATGACCCGCTGATGCCGGCCGACATCGCCATCGGCATCAAGAAGGGCAACAACGAACTGCGCGAGATGATCAACAAGGGCATCAAGGCGATCCACGCCGACGGCACCTACGACAAGCTGCAGAAGAAATACTTCGGCGACATCGACATCTACAACGACTGACCCGCGCCACCGCGCCCGGCAGCCTTGGCGGCTGCCGGGCGCGGTCTATTCTGCTGATAACGCCGCACAAGGAGTTGCCTGCGCATGCTCCAGGACTTCTTCCGTACCCTGGCCGAGACCATGAGCCTCAAGGGCTACGGCTCCATCCTCCTCGACGGCACCTGGATGACCGTCAAGCTGTCGATCTGCTCGCTGCTGCTGTCGGTGACCCTCGGCCTGCTGGGCGCCAGCGCCAAGCTGTCCGGCTCCAGGCTGCTGCGCTTCCCCGCCACCTGCTACACCACGCTGATCCGCGGGGTGCCCGACCTGGTGCTGATGCTGCTGATCTTCTACAGCCTGCAGACCTGGCTGGCGGACCTGACCGACTACATGGAATGGGACTACATCGAGATCGACCCCTTCAGCGCCGGCATCATCACCCTCGGCTTCATCTACGGCGCCTACTTCACCGAGACCTTCCGCGGCGCCATCCTCGCCGTGCCGCGCGGCCAGCTGGAGGCGGCCAGCGCCTACGGCCTGACGCGCCTGCAGCGCTTCCGCTTCGTGCTCTTCCCGCAGATGATGCGCTTCGCCCTGCCGGGGGTGGGCAACAACTGGATGGTGCTGATCAAGTCCACCGCGCTGGTCTCCATCATCGGCCTCTCCGACGTGGTGCGCGCCGCCCAGGACGCCGGCAAGAGCAGCTACCGCCTGCTGTTCTTCCTGCTGGTGGCCGGAGCCATCTACCTGCTCTTCACCACTGTCTCCAACATCGTGCTCAACGCCCTTGAGCGCCGCTACGCCATCGGTGTGCGCGAGGCCCTGCGATGATCGAGTTGCTGCAGCAGTACGGCAAGGCCTTCCTCTGGACCGACGGCTACCACATCACCGGCCTGGCCATGACGCTCTGGCTGCTGACGGTGTCCATCGCCTTCGGCTTCACCTTCGCCATTCCCCTGTCCATCGCCCGCGTCTCGCGCAACCCGCTGCTGCGCTGGCCGGTGCAGTTCTACACCTACGTGTTCCGCGGCACGCCGCTCTACATCCAGCTGCTGGTCTGCTACACCGGCATCTACAGCGTGGCGGCGGTGCGCGAGCAGCCGATCCTCGACGCCTTCTTCCGCAACGGCCTGAACTGCACGCTGCTGGCCTTCGCCCTGAACACCTGCGCCTACACCACCGAGATATTCGCCGGGGCCATCCGCAACACCGCCCACGGCGAGGTGGAAGCGGCCCGCGCCTACGGCCTGAGCGGCTGGCGCCTGTACCGCTACGTGATCATGCCCTCGGCGCTGCGCCGCTCGCTGCCCTACTACAGCAACGAGGTGATCCTCATGCTGCACTCCACCACCGTGGCCTTCACCGCCACGGTGCCGGACATCATGAAGATCGCCCGCGACGCCAACGCCGCCACCTTCCTCTCCTTCCAGTCCTTCGGCATAGCCGCGGCGCTGTACCTGGTGACCTCCTTCACCCTGGTCGGCCTGTTCCGCCTCGCCGAACGCCGCTGGCTGGCCTTCCTCGGCCCCAGCCATGGCTGAACCCCATCCCGGCCGCGCGGCGGCCGTAACCTGAGGACTCCATGACCACACTGAAGATCGACGCCCTGTACAAGCGCTACGGCGACAACGAGGTGCTAAAGGGCGTGTCCCTGGAAGCCCGCACCGGCGACGTGGTGAGCATGATCGGCGCCAGCGGCTCGGGAAAGAGCACCTTCCTGCGCTGCATCAACTTCCTCGAACAGCCCGACGAAGGCCGCATGAGCCTGGACGGCGAGGAAATCCGCATGGTCGCCAGCCCCGGCGGCATGCGCGTGGCCGACGCGGCGCAGCTGCAACACATCCGTACGCGCCTGGCCATGGTGTTCCAGCACTTCAACCTGTGGAGCCACCTGACGGTGCTGGAGAACGTCACCCTGGCGCCGCGCCGGGTGCTCGGCGTGGAGCGCAAGGAAGCCGAGGAGCGCGCCCGCGCCTACCTGAACAAGGTCGGCCTGCCGGAACAGGTGGTCGGCAAGTACCCGGCGTTCCTCTCCGGCGGCCAGCAGCAACGCGTGGCCATCGCCCGCGCGCTGGCGATGGAGCCGGAGATCATGCTGTTCGACGAACCCACCTCGGCGCTGGACCCGGAACTGGTGGGCGAGGTGCTCAAGGTGATCAAGGCCCTGGCCGAGGAAGGCCGCACCATGATCCTGGTGACCCACGAAATGGCCTTCGCCCGCGAGGTCTCCAGCCAGGTGCTGTTCCTCCACCAGGGCCGCGTCGAGGAACAGGGGCCGCCGCAGGAGGTGCTGGGTCAGCCGAAGAGCGAGCGGTTGCGGCAGTTTCTCAGTGGGAATCTGAAGTGAGGGGGGGCTCAGTCGTAGGATGGGTTGAGCGAAGCGATACCCATCGCCACGGCAGCATGGGTTTCGCAGGCTCAACCCATCCTACGAAAAGCGCCACGGCGCAGCCGGCAAGATGGTCGCTGCGTCCAGGACTGCTCCGCGCCAACCGCCAGGCAACAAAAAACCGGGCCAAAGCCCGGTTTCTCGCATCCGCCTAAAGCCTCAGGCCTTGGGCAGCGTCACACCAGTCTGCCCCTGGTACTTGCCCCCACGATCCTTGTACGACACCTCGCAGGCCTCGTCCGACTGCAGGAACAGCATCTGCGCCACGCCCTCGTGGGCGTAGATCTTCGCCGGCAGGTTGGTGGTGTTGGAGAACTCCAGGGTCACGTGGCCTTCCCACTCCGGCTCCAGCGGGGTGACGTTGACGATGATGCCGCAGCGGGCGTAGGTGCTCTTGCCCAGGCAGATGGTCAGCACGTCGCGGGGGATGCGGAAGTATTCCACGGTGCGCGCCAGGGCGAAGGAGTTCGGCGGGATGATGCAGACGTCGCTGTTGATGTCGACGAAGCTCTTCTCGTCGAAGTTCTTCGGGTCCACCACCGCCGAGTGGATGTTGGTGAACACCTTGAATTCCGCGGCGCAGCGCACGTCGTAGCCGTAGCTGGAGACGCCGTAGGAGATCACCCGGCTGTCGTCGGCGCCGCGGATCTGGCGCTCGACGAAGGGCTCGATCATCCCGTGCTCCAGGGCCATGCGGCGAATCCACTTGTCCGATTTGATGCTCATGGCGGGCGTCCCGTAGCTGCTGAAAAAGAAACGCGAATCTTACCGGCAGCGCCCGTCGGCAGCAAAGGCTGCATGACCAACGTCGAAAACGCGTTGCACACGGGCCCGCCGAAGACTGTCCAGCAACACACGAATGCTGGCCGCGAGGGTAGCGGGCCAACGCGTATTTCAGATATTGCCGAGATACTTCCAACTTTTTAAGAAAAATCTCACAAGACTCAAAAGAAACTTCACCTGCACCTTGAACCGGACGTGAAAGATACTTTGCCCCCTGCCCCGCCATAAGTTGCCTACAGCGGAAATCACAATAAACGCCCCGCAGGGAACTCCCATGAATCCAAAGATTCCCCTCCTGCTGTTTCCCTTATTGCTAATTGCGTGCGCGACAAACGACCCGAAACCGGTTTGCGATGAACAAGGCTGTGGAGCACAACTGCCCCCGGCGTCATCTTCAGCTGCCGGCAATAACTCCACGGATACCGACGCGAACCGAGCCTCGAGCGCGCTCCTGTCCCTCGCCGCCACCGACCCGCGCGCGGCCTACGACCTGGGGCTGCGCTATTTCCGCGGGGATGGTGTGGCCCAGGACAGCTACCAGGCGCTGCAGTGGATGCGCAGCGCCGCGGAGCGTGGGGACCTGGAGGCGCAGAAGGCCCTCGGTGGCCTCTACCTGGGCGGCCTCGAGGAAATGGGCGCGGACCCGCAGGAAGCCGAGAAATGGCTGGCGATGGCCGCGGGCCGAGGCGATCAGGAGTCGATGCAACTCCTGGCCCAGGCCCGCGCCGCCAAAAGTTCCGAAGCCGCCTATTTCAAGTGGAAGAGCGACTGGCGGGAAATGACCCTGCGCTATTGGTACTCGGCCTATCCCTATCGCAGTTATTGGCGGGATGACAACTGGCACTGGCGCTAGCTGGAAGTCACAAGTCGAAAGTTTCCGCAACGGCAACTGGCAGAAGAACAAACACCCCCCAACACCAAACGGCAAAACAACATGAAATCAAAATCGAAGAGCATTGTTAAATACATGCTGGGCGCGGCCATTGCCGGCACATTGAATGGATGCGCGGCACTGGGCGGGGGGTTGATCTCGCCGGGGGGACAGCATGCCGGGGTTTCCGGCGCGGCGGCCGGCGGCAACAGCAACGGCGCGCAGCAATCGCTGCAGCGCTGCGACAAGCCACTGGGCACCATCGCCGTGGACGACGGGCGCGAGGCCGACTGGTACGGCCCCTTCGGCAGCGCCACGCAGATGACCTCCATCGAACCCCTGCTGCGCCTGGCGGTACAGCAATCGAACTGCTTCGTCATCACCTCGATCGGCAACCAGCGATCCGACGCCCGCCTCTCGCGCATCACCGAGATACAGCGGCTATCCGGCGAATACCGTGCCGGTTCTAAACAGCACAAGGGCCAGCGGGTCGCCGCCGACTATTACCTGGAACCGCAGATCATCATCAACGACTCCGCCATTGGCGGCCTGGCCGGAACCCTCGGCGGGCTGATCGGCAACGCCGCCATCGGCCAACTCGCCGGCGCGCTGCAAACCAAGGCCTCGGTGGTCACGCTCTCGCTGTTCGACATTCGCTCCTCGGTGCAGATCGCCGCAGCCGAAGGCAACTCGACCGCGACCAACTACGGAGCCGCGCTGGCCGGCTTCGGCGGTGGCGTCGGCGGAGGGCTGGGCGGCTTTTCCCGCACGCCCGAAGGCAAGGCCACGGTGGTCGCCTTCATCGATGCCTGGAACAAGATGGTCGTGTCCCTGCAGGACTACAAGGCCCAGAGCGTCGAGGGCGGGCTGGGCCGTGGCGGCAAGCTGAAGGTCAACTGAGGCCACCGCGGCCATGGCGTCCGGCAAATGACGAGCGCGGCCGCCAGGCCGCGCCCTTGATCAGTCCTCGCTGATGGAGATGCTCGGCATCGCCGGCGCGTCCTTCTCGCTCAGAGCGATGCGCGCGCCCACGCAGCGGGCCATTTCCTGGTAGATCATCGCCAACTGGCTTTCCGGGTCGGCGATCACCGTCGGCTTGCCGCCGTCGGCCTGCATGCGGATGGCCATGGACAGCGGCAGCGAGGCCAGCAGATCCACGCCGTACTGCGCCGCCAGCTTCTCGCCGCCGCCCTCGCCGAACAGGTGCTCGGCGTGGCCGCAGTTGGAGCAGATGTGCACCGCCATGTTCTCCACCACGCCCAGCACCGGGATGTTGACCTTGCGGAACATCTCCACGCCCTTCCTGGCATCGAGCAGGGCCAGGTCCTGCGGGGTGGTGACGATCACCGCGCCGGCCACCGGGACCTTCTGCGCCAGGGTCAGCTGGATGTCGCCAGTGCCCGGCGGCATGTCGATCACCAGGTAGTCCAGGTCGTTCCAGGCGGTCTGGGTGATCAGTTGCAGCAGCGCGCCGGAAACCATCGGCCCGCGCCACACCACCGGGGTGTTGTCGTCGGTGAGGAAGGCCATGGACATGACTTCCACGCCATGGGCCTCCAGCGGCACGAACCACTTCTGCTCGCGCACCTTCGGCCGGGTGCCCTCGGGAATGCCGAACATGATGCCCTGGCTGGGGCCGTAGATGTCGGCGTCGAGGATGCCCACCTTCGCCCCTTCGCGGGCCAGCGCCAGGGCCAGGTTGGCGGCGGTGGTGGACTTGCCCACGCCGCCCTTGCCGGAGGCCACGGCGATGATGTTCTTCACGTTGCTCATGCCCGGCACCTGGGCCTGGGCCTTGTGCGCGGCGATCTTCACGTCCACCTTCACCTGGGCCGAGTCCACGCCGTCGAGGGCTTCCAGGGCCATCTGCACGGTCTGCGCCAGGCCATTCCTGAACAGGCCGCAGGCATAGCCCAGCTCCAGGCCCAGGGCGATGCGCCCGCCCTGGATGTCGAGATCGCGCAGGTAGCCGGCGTCGAGCAGGTTCTGGCCGCTGTGCGGGTCGGTGATCTGGCGGAGGACGGCCTCCACCGTGGCGCGGGTGACGACGCTCATGGGTTCTCCCGAAAAAAGGCTGAGCACGGTAGGCGGACATTCTAACAGCAGCTGCAGGCGGCAGGCTTCAGGCGAACACGGCGCCTCGCTCCCGGCGTACGAGCGGGAACGGCTTCTCGTAGGAGCGAGCTTGCTCGCGAACAAAGTCCGCTACAGGCCCATTCGCGAGCAAGCTCGCTCCTACAGAACACCTCGGCACGACCGGTCGCCCCTACCGGCAGCTCGCCGCCTGTAGCCTATTGTGGCTTGCAGCTCGCCGCTTCCTATATAGTTACCGACTTCCCTCGATTTACCCCAATGGCCTGAGCATCATGTCCGAAAACCGCCAGATCCTCGTCACCAGCGCCCTGCCCTACGCCAACGGCTCCATTCACCTGGGCCACATGCTGGAATACATCCAGACCGACATCTGGGTGCGTTTCCAGAAGATGCGTGGCAACCAGGCGGTGTACGTCTGCGCGGACGATGCCCACGGCTCGGCCATCATGCTGCGCGCCGAGCGCGAAGGCATCACCTCGGAGCAACTGATCGACGCCGTGCGCGCCGAGCACATGGCCGACTTCGCCGCCTTCCTGGTGGACTTCGACAACTACTACTCGACCCACTCGGAAGAGAACCGCGAGCTGTCCTCGGCCATCTACCTGAAGCTGCGCGACGCCGGGCACATCGCCACGCGCCCGGTGACGCAGTACTTCGACCCGGAAAAGCAGATGTTCCTGGCCGACCGCTTCATCAAGGGCACCTGCCCGAAGTGCGGCACCGCCGACCAGTATGGCGACAACTGCGAAGCCTGCGGCGCCACCTACTCGCCCACCGAGCTGAAGGACCCGAAATCGGCCATCTCCGGCGCCACCCCGGTGCTCAAGGAGTCGCTGCACTACTTCTTCAAGCTCCCGGACTTCGACGCCATGCTCAAGCAGTGGACGCGCAGCGGCGCGCTGCAGGAGTCGGTGGCCAACAAGATCGCCGAATGGCTGGACGCCGGCCTGCAGGAATGGGACATCTCCCGTGACGCGCCCTACTTCGGCTTCGAGATCCCCGAGGCCCCGGGCAAGTACTTCTACGTCTGGCTGGACGCGCCCATCGGCTACATGGCCAGCTTCAAGAACCTCTGCGCGCGCCGCCCGGAGCTGGACTTCGACGCCTTCTGGAACAAGGATTCCAAGGCCGAGCTGTACCACTTCATCGGCAAGGACATCGTCAACTTCCACGCGCTGTTCTGGCCGGCCATGCTCGAAGGCGCCGGCTACCGCAAGCCCACCGCGCTGAACGTGCACGGCTACCTGACCGTCAACGGGCAGAAGATGTCCAAGTCCCGCGGCACCTTCGTCAAGGCGCGCACCTACCTGGACTACCTGGACCCGGAATACCTGCGCTACTACTACGCCTCCAAGCTCGGCCGCGGCGTCGACGACCTCGACCTGAACCTCGAGGACTTCGTGCAGAAGGTCAACTCCGACCTGGTCGGCAAGGTGGTCAACATCGCCAGCCGCTGCGCCGGCTTCATCCACAAGGGCAACGCCGGCTTGCTGGTGGATGCCAATCCGGCGCCGGAGCTGGTCGAGTCCTTCAAGGCCGCCGCGCCGAGCATCGCCGCCGCCTACGAAGCCCGCGACTTCGGCCGCGCCATGCGTGAAATCATGGCCCTGGCCGACCAGGCCAACGCCTGGATCGCCGACAAGGCGCCCTGGGCGCTGAACAAGCAGGAAGGCAAGCAGGCCGAGGTCCAGGCCATCTGCGCCCTGGGCGTGAACCTGTTCCGCCAGCTGGTGATCTTCCTCAAGCCGGTGCTGCCGAAGCTGGCCGAGGCCGCCGAAGCCTTCCTCAACGTCGCCCCGCTGAAGTGGAGCGACCACGAGCAGTTGCTGGCCAACCACCAGCTGAACCCGTTCAACCCGCTGATGACCCGTATCGAGCCCGCGAAAATCGAAGCCATGATCGAAGCCTCCAAGGAAGACCTCGCCGCCGCCAACCAACCCAAGGGCAATGGCGAACTGACCAAGGACCCACTGGCCGCGGAAATCAACTTCGACGCCTTCGCCGCCGTCGACCTGCGCATCGCGCTGATCGAGAAGTGCGAGTTCGTCGAGGGCGCCGACAAGCTGCTGCGCCTGTCCCTCGACATCGGCGACGAGAAGCGCAACGTGTTCTCCGGCATCAAGAGCGCCTACCCGGACCCGAGCAAGCTCGAAGGACGCCTGACCCTGTACGTGGCCAACCTGGCCCCGCGCAAGATGAAGTTCGGCGTCTCCGAAGGCATGGTCCTGGCCGCCGGCCCCGGCGGCGAGGAAATCTATCTGCTCAGCCCGGACAGCGGCGCCAAGCCGGGCCAGCGCGTGAAGTAAGCGGCACGCGCCGAACGCGACGCCGGCCCCGGGGCCGGCGTCGTCGTTTCTGCCTTGCCCGGGTACGACCATGCGCATAACCTATGCGCATCCGTCTCGGAGGTTCCCATGCACACGACCTACGATCCCCAAGCCCCGAAGAAAGCCACCAACCTCAGCCTGAACAGCGACCTGCTCAAGCAGGCCCGCGAGCTGGACGTGAACCTCTCGGCGGTGCTGGAGGAAGCGCTGGCCGACGTGGTGCGCGAGCGCCTGCGGCAACGCTGGCTGGAACAGAACCGCCAGGCGATAGACGCCTACAATCAGCATGTGGAGGGCGCCGGCGTGTTCGCCGACGACCTGCGGAGCTTCTGATGCCGCAGTTCGACCTGTACCGCAACCCCAGCCCGCGCAGCCGCGAAGACATCCCGCTGCTGCTGGACGTGCAGAGCGACCTGCTCGCCTCGCTGAACACCCGCGTGGTGATCCCGCTCAGCCGCGGCAAGGGCCTGGCCGGCATCGACCGGCTGATGCCCGAGGTGACGGTGGAGGGCGAGAACCTGCTGCTGCTCACCCCGCAGATGGCCGGCGTGGCGCGCCGCGAGCTGGGCGAGCCGGTGGGCAGCCTGGCGCACCTGCGGTTGGACATCATCGCCGCCATCGACCTGCTGATCACGGGAATCTGAGCATGCCCAAGCTCCGCCACCGCCCGGCCCGAGGCGCCCGGCCATGACCGAACTCGCCCTGATCCTGGTCAGCGCCATCCTGGTCAACAACTTCGTGCTGGTGCAGTTCCTCGGCCTGTGCCCGTTCATGGGCGTGTCGCGCAAGATCGAGACGGCCATCGGCCTGGCCCTGGCCACCACCTTCGTGCTGACCCTGGCCTCGATCTGCAGCTACATCCTGCAGCGCTACGTGCTACGCCCGCTGGACCTGGAGTACCTGCGCACCATCGGCTTCATCCTGGTGATCGCCGTGGTGGTGCAGTTCACCGAACTGCTGGTGAAGAAGAGCAGCCCGCTGCTGTACCGCGTGCTGGGCATCTTCCTGCCGCTGATCACCACCAACTGCATCGTCCTCGGCGTGGCCCTGCTCAACGCCAACAAGCCCGAGTACGGCTTCCTGCAGTCCAGCGTCCAGGGCTTCGGCGCCGGGCTGGGCTTCTCCCTGGTGCTGGTGCTGTTCGCCGCCCTGCGCGAGCGCATTGCCATCGCCGACGTGCCCAAGCCGTTCCAGGGCGCGGCCATCGGCATGATCACCGCCGGGCTGATGTCCCTGGCGTTCATGGGCTTCACCGGTCTGATCAAGCTATGAGCGCCGTGCTGCTCGCGGTCGGTGTGCTGCTGGCCCTGTGCCTGGCCAGCGGCGCCCTGCTCGGCTACGCGGCGGTGCGCTACCGCGTCGAGGGCGACCCGGTGGCCGAACAGGTCAACGCCCTGCTGCCGCAGACCCAGTGCGGGCAATGCGGCTATGCCGGCTGCAAGCCCTACGCCGAGGCCATCGCCCAGGGCGACGCGATCAACAAGTGCCCGCCCGGCGGCAGCGCCACCATCGCCGCCCTGGCCGACCTGCTCGACGTCGAGGCGCCGCCCCTGGACGCCCCGGCGCAAACCCCGCCGCGTGTGGCCTTCATCCGCGAGGCCGAGTGCATCGGCTGCACCAAGTGCATCCAGGCCTGCCCGGTGGACGCCATCGTCGGCGCCGCGCGGCAGATGCACACGGTGATCGCAGCCGAATGCACCGGCTGCGATCTGTGCGTCGAGCCCTGCCCGGTGGACTGCATCGACATGCTCGACCTGGAAGTCGGCGTGCGCGACTGGAAATGGCCGCTGCCCGATGCCCGGCTGATCGCCAGCGACCGGGAGCAGGCCGCATGAACGCCAAGGCCTGGGACTTCCCCGGCGGCCTGCATCTGCCGACCAACAAGGCACAATCCACCGCCGGCCCCATCGTCCGGGCGCCACTGCCCAGCCGGCTGATCCTGCCGCTGCAGCAACACACCGGCGCGCCGGCCCTGCCCTGCGTGGACGTCGGCGAGCGCGTGCTCAAGGGCCAGATGATCGCCAGCCCCGGCAGCGCCATCAGCGCCGCCGTGCATGCACCGACCTCCGGCACGGTGGTGGTGATCGGCGAGCAGCCTTATCCACATCCCTCCGGCCTGCTGGCCGAAGCCATCGTCATCGACGCCGATGGACTGGACGAATGGGCGCCCTTGCAGCCCTGCCCCGACTACCGCCAGGAAAGCCCCGCCGCCCTGCTGGAACGCATCCGCCAGGCCGGCATCGCGGGGCTCGGCGGCGCCGGCTTCCCCACTGCCGCCAAGCTGGCCGCCCGCGCCGCCGAGGACCTGCACACCCTGGTGATCAACGGCGCCGAGTGCGAGCCCTACATCAGCGCCGACGACATGCTGATGCGCGAACGCGCGGCCGAACTGGTGGAAGGCATCGAAATTCTCATGCACCTGCTGCAACCGCAGCAGGTGCTGCTCGGCATCGAGGATGACAAGCCCCAGGCCATCGAGTCCCTGCGCCAGGCCATCGGCGAGCGCGCCATCGAACTGCGGGTGGTCCCGACCAAGTACCCCTCCGGCGGCGAACGCCAGCTGATCCAGCTGCTCAGCGGCCGCGAGGTGCCCAGCGGCGGCCTGCCGGCGGACATCGGCATGGTCTGCGTCAACGTCGGCACCGTCGTGGCGCTGCGCGATGCGCTTATCCTCGGCCGCCCGCTGATCTCACGCATCACCACCCTGACCGGCGCCGCCCTGGCACGGCCGATGAACGTCGAGGCGCTGCTTGGCACGCCGGTCGGCGAACTGCTGGAATTCGCCGGCCTGGACCGCGGCCGGCTCGGCCGCCTGCTCATGGGCGGCCCGCTGATGGGCGTTACCCTCGGCGACCTGCAGGCCCCGCTGATCAAGACCGCCAACTGCCTGCTGGCCGCCAGCGCCGAGGAGCTGCCGGCGCCGCCCGCCGCCCTGCCGTGCATCCGCTGCGGCGACTGCGCCCAGGCCTGCCCGGCCAGCCTGCTGCCGCAGCAGCTGTACTTCTTCGCCCAGGGCGACGACCACGAGCAGTTGCAGGCCTACAACCTGTTCGACTGCATCGAGTGCGGCGCCTGCGCCTACGTCTGCCCCTCCAGCATCCCGCTGGTGCAGTACTACCGCGCGGCCAAGGCGGACATCCGCGAACTGCAGTTGAAACAGCAGAAGGCCGAACACTCGCGCCTGCGCTTCGAGCACCGCCAGGAACGCCTGCGCCGCGAGGAGCAACGCAAGGCCGAGGAACGCCAGGCCCGCCTGGAACGCGCCGCCCGCGCCCGCGAAGCCCAGGCCGCCGCGCCGGTGGCGGAAGCGCCGCAATCGGCCATCGAACGGGTGAAGTCGGAGAAGGCCGTGGGCAACGCCGGTGCCGACCTCAAGCGGCTGAAGATCGAAGCCAGCATGGCCCGCGTCGCCCTGCAGAAGGCCGAGAAGCAGTTGGCCACCCACGACACCGAACAACTGCGCGCCCAGGTCGAGGTCCTGCGCCAGGCCGCCGAGCAGGCCCGCCAGGCCCTGGAAGCCGCCGAAGCCGAACCAGCCCCCGCCGCTCCCAAGCCAGCAATCGGCGACGAAGCGGCGCTGAAGAAGGCGAAGATCGACGCCGCCATGGCCCGCGCCCAATTGAAGAAGTCCGAGAAAGCCTTCGGCGAAGCGCCCGACGAACAGCAACAGGCCCCCCTCGCCCAACTGCGCGAAGCCGCCGAACGGGCCGAGCGCCACCTGGCGCAATTGCAGGCAGCGCCCGAAGCCAAGGCGGAGCCCGCCGGCGACGGCATGGCGAACCTGAAGAAAGCCAAGATCGCCCTGGTCAGCCGCCGCGCCGAGCTGAGGAAAGCCGAGCAGGACGGCGCCGGCGATGCCGAACTGGCCCTGCTGCGCGAAGCCCTGGCCGAGGCCAAGCGCCAGCTGCATGCCGCCGAGGACGCCAGCGGCAAGCCGGCGCCAGACCTGCAACGCATCGACAAGCGCCCGGTGGACGCCGCCACCCGCGCCCTCAAGACCGAACTGGCCTACGCCCGCGCCGACCTCAAGAAGCTCGAGCGCGAAGACGCCGACCAAGCCCGCCTGGCCGCCGCGCGCGAGCGCCTGGCGGCGGCGGAAAACGCGCTGGCCGCGCGCGATACGGAGTGACCCATGGCCCTGCCGCGTTTTTCCTCGCCCCACGCCACCGGCGCCAACCGCACGCAGAAGGTCATGCTGCAAGTGCTCGCCGCGCTGGCCCCGGGCGCCCTGGCGCTGATCGCCCTGTACGGCGTCGGCACCCTGTTCAACCTGCTCTGGTGCAGCGCGGTGGCCCTGGGCACCGAGGCGCTGATGCTGCACCTGCGCAAGCGCCCGCTGGCAGTATTCCTCAAGGACGGCAGCGCGCTGGTCACCGCCGTGCTCCTGGCCCTGGCCCTGCCGCCCTACGCGCCCTGGTGGCTGAGCCTGCTGGCCAGCGCCTTCGCCTTAGTGTTCGGCAAGCACCTGTACGGCGGCCTCGGGCAGAACCCGTTCAACCCGGCGATGCTCGGCTACGTGGTGGTGCTGGTGTCCTTCCCCCTGGAAATGACGCGCTGGCCCAGCCCAGACGCCGGCCTCGGCCTGGTCGACGGCCTGTCGCGCATCCTCGGCCTGGGCGCGCCGCCGCCGGACGCCTGGGCCGGCGCCACCGCGCTGGACGTGCTGAAGAACAACCACAGCCTGACCATCGACGAACTGGCGGCGCAGAGCGCGGCCTTCGGCCACGTCGGCGGGCGCGGCGTGGAGCTGGTCAACCTGGCCTTCCTCGCCGGCGGCCTGTTCCTGCTCTGGCGCAAGCTGTTCACCTGGCACGCGCCGCTGGGCATGCTCGGCGGCCTGTTCGTCATGAGCCTGCTGTTCTGGAACGGCTCGGGCTCGGATTCCCACGGCTCGCCGCTGTTCCACCTGTTCAGCGGCGCGGCCATGCTCGGCGCGTTCTTCATCGTCACCGACCCGGTTTCCGGCGCCACCAGCAACCGCGGGCGCCTGGTGTTCGGCCTCGGCGTGGGCATCGTCACCTACGTGATCCGCACCTGGGGCGGTTACCCCGACGGCGTGGCCTTCGCCGTGCTGCTGATGAACCTGGCGGCGCCGACCATCGACTACTACACCCGCCCGCGCACCTACGGGCACAAGAAGCCCAAGCGCGGCTTCAAGCTGGGGGAATGAGATGGCCGACAGCCGCCGTTCCATGCTGAAGAACGCCCTGCTGCTGGGAGCCTTCGCGGTGCTCTGCGTCGGCCTGGTGGCGGTGGTCCACCAGTTCACCCAGGCGCGCATCGAGCAGGCCCAGCGCGAGGCGCGCGGGCGCCTGCTGCTGGAACTGCTGCCCAAGGGCAGCTACGACAACCACCCGCTGGACGCCCCCGTCGAAGTCTTCGAGCCCAAGCTGCTGGGCAAGCCGCAGCCGGCCCAGGCCTTCGTCGCCCGCCTGCAGGGCCGCGCCACCGGCGTCATACTCCCGGCCACCGCGCCGGACGGCTACAGCGGCGCCATCGAGCTGCTGGTGGGGGTCAGCGCCGAAGGCCGCCTGCTCGGCGTGCGCGTGGTGGCGCACAAGGAAACCCCGGGCCTGGGCGACAAGATCGAGCCGGGCAAGAGCAACTGGCTGCACGGCTTCGACGGCCGCTCCCTGGCCGACCCGGACGAGGCCGGCTGGAAGGTGAAGAAGGACGGCGGCCGGTTCGACCAGTTCGCCGGTGCCACCGTCACCCCGCGCGCCGTGGTCAAGGCCACGCACAAGGCGCTGCAGTATTTCGACGCGCACAAGGCCGCGCTGCTGGCGCCGGCGGCCGGAGGCGAACAACATGAATAGCTACCGCGAGATCGCCCGCCAGGGCCTGTGGCAGAACAACCCCGGCCTGGTCCAGCTGCTGGGCCTGTGCCCGCTGCTGGGCACCAGCAACTCCATGGTCAACGCCCTCGGTCTGGGCCTGGCGACCATCTTCGTGCTGGCCTGCTCCAACGCCGCCATCTCCGCGACGCGGCGCTGGGTCGGCGCGGCGGTGCGACTGCCGGTGTTCGTGCTGATCATCGCCGCGCTGACCACCTGCATCGAACTGCTGATGCAGGCCTGGACCTACGAGCTGTACCAGATCCTCGGCATCTTCATCCCGCTGATCACCACCAACTGCGTGATCCTCGGCCGCGCCGAGGCCTTCGCCGCGCGCAACGGCGTCGCCCGCGCGGCCTTCGACGGCCTGATGACCGGCGCCGGCTTCGCCCTGGTGCTGCTGGTGCTGGGCACCTTGCGCGAACTCATCGGCCACGGCACCCTGCTGGCCGACATGAACCTGCTGTTCGGCCCGGCCGCCGCCGGCTGGAAGCTGCAGATAGCCAATTACCAGGGCTTCCTGCTCGCTGTGCTGCCGCCCGGCGCCTTCCTCCTGCTGGGCCTGCTGATAGCCCTGAAGAACCGTATCGATGAAAGCCTGGCGGAACGCGCCAAGGCGCAGGCGGGCAACGTACCCGCCGCAGAGCGCCAGCGCGTCCGCGTGACCGGAGTGATCGAATGAATGCCGCCAAGCGCGCGGAGATTTTCCGCCGTCTGCAAGAAGACAACCCCGACCCCAAGACCGAGCTGGCCTACGACTCGCCCTTCGAACTGCTCATCTCGGTGATCCTCTCCGCCCAGGCCACCGACGTCGGGGTGAACAAGGCCACCGCCAAGCTCTACCCGGTGGCCAACACCCCGGAAGCCATCTACGCCCTGGGCGTGGACGGGCTGTCGGAGTACATCAAGACCATCGGCCTGTACAACAGCAAGGCGAAGAACGTCATCGAGACCTGCCGCATCCTCATCGAGAAGCACGGCAGCCGGGTGCCGGAGAACCGCGAGGACCTGGAGGCCCTGCCCGGCGTCGGGCGCAAGACCGCCAACGTGGTGCTCAACACCGCCTTCCGCCAGTTGGCCATGGCGGTGGACACGCACATCTTCCGCGTCGCCAACCGCACCAACATCGCACCGGGGAAGAACGTCCTGGAGGTGGAGCGCAAGCTGCTCAAGTTCGTGCCCAGGGAATACCTGCTGGACGCCCACCACTGGCTGATCCTGCATGGCCGCTACGTCTGCAAGGCACGCAAGCCGCAGTGTGGCAGCTGCCGCATCGAGGACCTGTGCGAGTACAAGCACAAGACTTCCGACGATTGAGTGCTATCGTCAAAAGCATCGCCGCTCATTGAAAAAATCTTTTTTACCGCCCCGAGCTTTGTCGCTATAAGGGGCGCCAAGCACACCCCGCACGTTGGAGTGATCGTTATGGCCGATAAAGAAGATCTCGAGCTCGAAGACGAAGTGAGCACCGACGATGCCGACGACAGCGTCGAAGCTGCCGCCGAAGTCGCCAAGACCAACCTCACCAAGCGCCGCATCATCGACAACTACCTCGAAGAGCGCCGCCTGCAGCGCCAGCTGTCGGACTACGATTTCGACCTCTGAGCCTTGCGCCCAAGCTGAAAAAAGCCCCGCACTTGGCGGGGCTTCGTTTTTTTCGGTTCTCACCTCCGGCACGCACGGGTGCATGCCTGCGCTCATCGGAAAACCATATTGTCATCGGCCAGCGCGATGCGCCCTCCATACAGCGCCTGCAAGCGCAGCAGCAGGTCACTGCGCGCCTCCCCGTGCGTCAGCGCGTGGGTGCCGATCAGCAGCCTGGGCTGCACCTTGGCCATCAGCGCCGCCAATTGGGTTTCCGTGGTGTGGGCATCGAGCATGTAGTCGCGCCACTCGCCGGGAAGCTTCGCGGTGCCCGCCGAGCTCATGACTTCGCTGATGACGATGTCGCTGCCCGCGAGCTTCTCTTCCAGCGCCGGCGTCAGGCGGTACGAATAGTCGCCGGTGATGGATATCACCAGGTCCGGTGTTTCCACCCTGTACCCGTAGGTCCTGCCGGGATCCCAACTACCATGGACGACCTGGAAGGCGGAAACGCGAACGTGCTCATCGGAGAAGACCGGGCCAGGAGCTGAAAACTCCTTGGTTTCCACGGTGATGCCCGCCTTGTTCTTCGTTCTCGTCGAAGCCAGGCGATAGTCTATCCACTGCTTGTTCCCCTTCAGCACGCCGCGCACCAGCGCCTCCGTGCCCGGCGGGCCATGGACCCGGGCCGGCCCCTGGCGGCCATAGATCTAGAAGCGCAGGAGAAACGCCGGCACGTCGAGAACATGGTCGCTATCCAGGTGCGTCAGGAATAGCTTGTCCATGTAGCCGGCCCCCGGATACCCGGTAGGCATCTTCCACGGTGGGAAGACCTTGCCGTCGCCGTACCTGGACAGGTTGTTCATGCTGCCGTGCCCGGCATCGAACACGTAGACGCTGTCCCTGACCACGATCGCGATCGACTGCCCCGCCTTGTTCGGCTCGAGGATGGGACTTCCCGTCCCCAGGAAGACGATCCGCGTCTGGTATTCCCTGCCCGTCCCCATCGCTCGGCCCAGGTCGACGGTGCGGTAGAGGGGAGCCTCATCCTTCGACGCAGCGACGCTCGGCAAACCGAGGACACAGAGCGACAGCAACAACAGGATCAGCTTGTTGTTCATAGCCCCTCCTCAGAAGCCCTTGTGGATATTGGCGATCACCCGGGTGCCCTGGCCCCGGTTCCTGGCATCGAACTCCTCGTACCAGGCCACTCCGAAGCCCAGCCGCGCCTGGCGATGGAAATAGGAAAAGGCCGGTCCGAGCGCCGAGACGGACTCCTTCGAACGGCTGACCCTGCGCCCGTCGAGGCGATCGTCGTTCAGCTGTTCCAGCCTGTAGCCCGCCAGGCCCAACCTGAGGCGCTCCGACAGCAGATAGCCGCTCGACAGGCTCAGGTTCATGGCGGTGCCGGGCTGCGCGCTGCGGGCTCGACCGCCGACCGGATCGTCGTTGCGGTCGCTCCAGACGTATCCGAGGTTGAAGCTGTGGCTCCAGCGCCCACTGAAGTAGGTGCCGGCGAACATGGGGTTCAGGTAGAGGTAGTTGCTCCCGACATTGACGTACCGCTTGTCGTCGTATGCGCCGGTCGGCAGCGTCAGCGCCAGGATCGACTGCAGGGTGAGCCGTCCGGAACCCAGCGGCATGTCGCGCCAGGTCAGTTTCACCGGCCGCAGGGTGATGTCCCCCACGCCGGAATCGCGCCCCTTGGCTCCGCCTTCGACATCGATGTCCGAGTGGATGACAGGCACCCTGACGGTGAAACCGTACTCGGCGCCAAATATCTTCCATGGGGTATTGAGCGCGTACTGAAAGATACTGGTGCTTATCCGGTTGTTCTTCTCCCCGGGTGTTTCATCGCCTTCGCCGTCCTTTATGTTTTCGACTGAATAGAAGTTCTGTTGGAACATCAGGTGATGCCCCGGCCTCGCCAGTCCCTCGGAGAAAAAACCACCGCCGAGATTGACCGGCGGCAGTTTCACCGGGTCGATGTTCTTTGCCAGAACGGGCTGCTGCAACATACAGCCCAGGATGCCCAAGGCCAGAAGTGACGCTTTCATTTCCATTCCTTTTCTTGTTATTCGCTACCTTCGGGCAAAGCCGTCCCTTGACCGCGATCGTCACGTCGACGAGCAGCGCACAGGAGGCTCAGGAACCGAAATGGCTATTCAATGGAGCGCCACTGGCAGCGCTCCCCCGGCTCGTCCCTGAGCAAGGCTCTGACTCAGCTATTTCCCCCGCGAAACAATGTTTCCCTGAGAAAATTGCAGGAGGCATGCCAGCTCATGGAGAAGGAAGGGAAATGCCTGTTTCAGGCATTAAACCTTTGGAATCAGCCGGTTGAATGGAAACTCGCCAAGGACCGATATGCCGGCCGGTTTTCGATGTTTCACTACCGAATAAGCGGATGAAGGGATAGGCAGGGTGAGGCGATCATGCCCACGCCCCTGCCGGTGCGCGGCTCATTCGGTAACACCCGGCGCCTGGCCGGAGGGACCAGGCGGTTCGAACATGGCGTCGGAGGCGGTCGCCCCCAGGAACGACCTCAGTCCTTGCGCTGCGGCGACAGCAGCTCGATCTTGTAGCCGTCCGGGTCCTCGACGAAGGCCAGGATGCTGGTGCCGTGCTTCATCGGGCCCGGCTCGCGGGTGATCTTGCCGCCGCGCGAGCGGATGTCCTCGCAGGCCTTGTAGACGTCATCCACTTCCAGGGCGATGTGGCCGTAGCCGGTGCCCAGCTCGTACTTGTCCACGCCCCAGTTGTAGGTCAGCTCGATGACACTGTTCTCGTCCTCGGCGCCGTAGCCGACGAAGGCCAGGGTGAACTGGCCGTCCGGGTAGTCCTTGCGGCGCAGCAGGGTCATGCCCAGGACTTCGGTGTAGAAGGCGATGGACTTGTCCATATCGCCGACGCGCAGCATGGTATGCAGCAGTCTCATGGGGGTCGTTCTCCTCATCCGGCCCGTTTCGGGCGCATAAAAGCAAACCCCGGCTCGTGGCCGGGGCTTGTCTGGCTCAGGCTGGCAAGCTTATCAGAACAGCTTGCGGCCCTTGTTCGCGGCGATGCGCATGCGCAGCGCGTTGAGCTTGATGAAGCCCGCGGCGTCGGCCTGGTTGTAGGCGCCGCCGTCTTCCTCGAAGGTCGCGATGTTGGCGTCGAACAGCGAGTCGTCGGACTTGCGGCCGACCACGATGACGTTGCCCTTGTACAGCTTCAGGCGCACCACGCCGTTCACGTACTCCTGGGAGGCGTCGATCATCTGCTGCAGCATCTCGCGCTCCGGGCTCCACCAGTAGCCGGTGTAGATCAGCTTGGCGTAGCGCGGCATCAGCTCGTCCTTCAGGTGAGCGACTTCGCGGTCCAGGGTGATCGACTCGATGGCGCGGTGGGCCCTGAGCATGATGGTGCCGCCGGGGGTCTCGTAGCAGCCGCGGGACTTCATGCCGACATAGCGGTTCTCGACGATGTCGAGGCGGCCGATGCCGTTGGCGCCGCCGATGCGGTTCAGCTCGGTCAGCACCTGCGCCGGGGTCATTTCCTTGCCGTCGATGGCGACGATGTCGCCCTTGCGGTAGGTCAGCTCGATGTAGGTCGCAGCGTCAGGGGCCTTCTCCGGGGAGACGGTCCACTTCCACATGTCCTCTTCGTGCTCGGTCCAGGTGTCCTCCAGCACGCCGCCTTCATAGGAGATGTGCAGCAGGTTGGCGTCCATGGAGTACGGCGACTTCTTCTTGCCGTGGCGCTCGATCGGGATGCCGTGGGTCTCGGCGTAGTCCATCAGCTTCTCGCGGGACAGCAGGTCCCACTCGCGCCAGGGGGCGATGACCTTGACGCCCGGCTTGAGCGCATAGGCGCCCAGCTCGAAGCGCACCTGGTCGTTGCCCTTGCCGGTGGCGCCGTGGGAGATGGCGTCGGCGCCGGTCTCGTTGGCGATCTCGATCAGGCGCTTGGCGATCAGCGGACGGGCGATGGAAGTACCCAGCAGGTACTCGCCTTCATAAATGGTGTTGGCGCGGAACATCGGGAAGACGAAGTCGCGGACGAACTCTTCTCGCAGGTCCTCGATGTAGATTTCCTTCACACCCAGGGCCTTGGCCTTGGCGCGGGCTGGCTCGACCTCTTCGCCCTGGCCGAGATCGGCAGTGAAGGTCACCACTTCGCAGTTATAAGTATCCTGCAGCCACTTGAGAATCACCGAGGTATCCAGGCCACCGGAATACGCCAGGACTACCTTCTTCACGTCCGCCATGCCATCACTCCACGGGGGGTTGTCACGAAAACCCCCGATTCTACTGCTGCGTTTCAGGAAATTACAGAGGCGCGACAGCTTTTGACGACAAAGCGACAGATTCTATCGTGAGTGCGACTAGGCGCCACGGGCTGGCGACTGGCCCGGCGGCGCCGAAGCCGGGGCGTTGCCGGCCGGGGCCTTGGCCTGCGGGGCCGCGGGCGCGGGGGCTGGCGGCACGGGCGGCATCGCGTTGGGCGCGGCGGTGGGCGCCGGCGGGGTTTCCGGCACTGCCTCGCGGGACAGGTGCAGGGTCACCCGGCGGTTGCGCGCGCGGTTGGCCTCGGAGTTGTTCTTCACCAGCGGGTAGCGTTCGCCGTAGAAGCGCACGGTGATCTGCTCCTCGGGCACGCCGTGAGCCTTGAGGTATTCCATCACCGCCACCGCTCGGCGCCGCGAGATGTCACGGTTGCTCAGGCGGTTGCCGCTGTTGTCGGAATGCCCGTCCAGCTCGATGCGGTTCACCGTCGGGTCGGCCTTGAGGTACTGCAGGACGATGTCCAGCTTGGCGCGGGCCACGGCGTCCAGGGCGTCGCCGCCGCCGGGGAAGCCGACCTGCGCCTGGCGCACCTGTTCGAAGTTCACCGGCAGCATCTTCGTCGAGCAATCCTGCAACTGCGCGTAGCCATCGGCGAAGCGCGCCGGCAGCAGGCGCACCCGCAGGTCCTGGCCGCCCGTCGCGCGCAGGCGCACCTCGGGGCTGCGCCCTTCCAGCACGCCATCGAGCAGGCGTCCGGCCTGCTGCTGGCTGCTGGTGAAGGGCACATCGCCGGCGACCAGGGCCACCGAGCCCAGGTTGATGTCGCCCTGGGTCGGCCGCCACGGCGGCGCCGCCGCCAGGAGCGTCGCCGAACCGCCGCCGGGCCAGTTGCGCTGCGGCTTGAGACGGAAGGTCGGCTGCTCGCCGGCGCGCCAGACGAACTCGCCGACGCCGAAGCCGTCCACCTGTTGCGACAGGCGGCACTCGAACTGGTCGCCCGCCGCCGTCCAGCGCGCGTTCTCCAGGCGCGTCTGGAAGGTCAGCCCCCAGGCCGGCAGACTGGCGCACAGGCCGAGCAGGAGAAAGTAGGAATGGCGCACGGACGGCTCCGGGTAATGCTGGAAAGTACCCAGGAGATATCGGACGGTCCCGGCGAAACTTGATAGCGAGTGCCGGCGGCGGGCTTTTCCGGTAGCATTTCCCCACTTCAATTCCGCTGCAAATCGTCCTCTGGTATCCCCATGTCCGACCGCCTGACCCTGCTGCGCCCCGACGACTGGCACATCCACCTGCGCGACGGCGCCGCCCTCGCCCAGACCGTCGGCGATGCCGCGCGCACCTTCGGCCGCGCCATCATCATGCCCAACCTGGTGCCGCCGGTGCGCAACGCCGGCGAAGCCGACGCCTACCGCCAGCGCATCCTCGCCGCGCGCCCGGCCGGCAGCCACTTCGAACCGCTGATGGTGCTCTACCTCACCGACCGCACCAGCGCCGAGGACGTGCGCAACGCCAAGGCCAGCGGCTTCGTCCACGCGGCCAAGCTGTACCCGGCCGGCGCCACCACCAACTCCGATTCCGGCGTGACCAGCATCGACAACATCTTCCACGTGCTCGAGGCCATGGCCGAAGTCGGCCTGCCGCTGCTGGTGCACGGCGAGGTGACCCGCGCCGAGGTAGACGTGTTCGACCGCGAGAAGCGCTTCATCGACGAGCACCTGGCCCGCGTGGTCGAGCGCTTCCCGACGCTCAAGGTGGTGTTCGAGCACATCACCACCGGCGATGCGGCGCAGTTCGTCCTGGCCGCCCCGGCCAACGTCGGCGCCACCATCACCGCCCACCACCTGCTGTACAACCGCAACCACATGCTGGTTGGCGGCATCCGCCCGCACTTCTATTGCCTGCCGATCCTCAAGCGCAACGTGCATCAGGAAGCCCTGCTCGACGCCGCCACCAGCGGCAGCCCGAAGTTCTTCCTCGGCACCGACTCGGCGCCCCACGCCCGCCACGCCAAGGAAGCGGCCTGCGGCTGCGCCGGCTGCTACACCGCCTACGCCGCCATCGAGCTGTACGCCGAGGCCTTCGAGCAGCGCAACGCCCTGGACAAGCTGGAAGCCTTCGCCAGCTTCCACGGCCCGGACTTCTACGACCTGCCGCGCAACGCCGACAGCATCACCCTGGTCCGCGAGGAATGGCAGGCGCCCGCCAGCCTGCCCTTCGGCGACCATGAGGTGGTGCCCCTGCGCGCCGGCGAAAAACTGCGCTGGCGCCTGCTGGAGGCCGGCGCATGAGCGAGGAGCATTACGAAGAAGAGTTCGACGGCAACTTCCCCCCCGGCCCGCGCCACCCCATGGCGCGCCGCTTCCGCGGCTACCTGCCGGTGGTGGTGGACGTCGAGACCGGCGGCTTCAACTGCGCCACCGACGCCCTGCTGGAAATCGCCGCGGTGACCATCGGCATGGACGAGAACGGCTACCTGTTCCCGGAACATACCCATTTCTTCCGCGTCGAGCCCTTCGAAGGCGCCAACATCGAGCCGGCGGCCCTGGAGTTCACCGGCATCAAGCTCGACCACCCGCTGCGCATGGCGGTGGCCGAGGAGCAGGCGCTCACCGAGATCTTCCGTGGCGTACGCAAGTCGCTGAAGGCCAACGGCTGCAAGCGGGCGATCCTGGTCGGCCACAACAGCAGCTTCGACCTGGGCTTCCTCAACGCCGCGGTGAACCGCACCGGGCTCAAGCGCAACCCGTTCCACCCCTTCTCCAGCTTCGACACCGCCACCCTCGCCGGCCTGGCCTACGGCCAGACGGTCCTGGCCAAGGCCTGCCAGGCCGCCGGCATGGAATTCGACAACCGCGAGGCGCACTCGGCACGCTACGACACCGAGAAGACCGCGGAGCTGTTCTGCGGGATCGTCAACCGCTGGAAGGAATGTGGTGGGTGGATGGAGGATGAGGACTGATTCTGGTTCTTGGCCCTCTGCTATGAAAAAGCCCCGCCGGTGCGGGGCTTTTTTATTGGATCGATGCCGGGGGCTGTTCGTGCCACCGGGGCGTCCGGCGTGGCCGGTGAACCCCATCGCGGACGGAGTCCGCTCCTACGCCCGTACCTCCCTGAACCTCAGGCTTATGCCGAGGTGCTCTTCGTAGGATGGGTTGAGCTTGCGATACCCATGCTGCCGTGGTGATGGGTATCGCTTCGCTCAACGCCATCCTACGAAAAACCGTGCTTCCTGGAACCGGAGCGGACTCCGTCCGCGATTGGGCCCTTCCCCCCGAAAGACCGTTCGTCGACACGCCAAAAAGTCTCCCCTCAACTTTTGACAATCATTCTCATTAACATTAGTATCGACGCCAACAACCCCACACCAGTAGTGCCATCCATGTACGTCTGCCTCTGCCAAGGTGTTACCGATACCCAGATCCGCGACGCGATCTATGAAGGATGCTGCAGTTACCGCGAAGTGCGTGAAAGCACCGGCGTCGGCACTCAGTGCGGCAAGTGCGCCTGCCTCGCCAAGCAGGTGGTGCGCGAGACCCTCGGCGACCTGCAGGGCGCGCAAACGATGAACTACTCGCTGGCCTATGCCGCCAGTTGAGCGATGCCGATTCGGCATACGCCAGAAGAACCGGGCCCAGGCCCGGTTTTTTTATGCCCGTAATTCAAGGATTTAGCGTCTAACTGCGGAATGAAAACATTCGTATTCATATTCCTTTTTATAACTAAATCAATAGCTTACGTTTGACATCCGGTTATAAGAGGGCGAAAATTCCAGTCCTACCCACTCCACACGGCAGGACTCGGCATGAAAGGCGACAAGAAAGTCATCCAGCATCTGAACAAGGTCCTCGGTAACGAGCTGATCGCCATCAACCAATACTTCCTGCACTCGCGCATGTGGAACGACTGGGGCCTGAAGCGCCTCGGCGCCCACGAGTACCACGAGTCGATCGACGAGATGAAGCATGCGGACAAGCTCATCGAACGCATCCTCTTCCTCGAGGGCCTGCCCAACCTGCAGGACCTGGGCAAGCTGCTGGTCGGCGAGAACACCCAGGAAATGCTGCAGTGCGACCTGAACCTGGAACTCAAGGCCGCGAAGGACCTGCGCGACGCCATCGTGCATTGCGAAAGCGTGCATGACTACGTCAGCCGCGACCTGCTCAAGAACATCCTCGAGTCCGAGGAAGAGCACATCGACTACCTGGAGACCCAGCTCGGCCTGATCCAGAAGGTCGGCCTGGAGAACTACCTGCAGTCGCACATGCACGAAGACGACTGACGGTTGCGGGCGCCGCCTCGCGCGGCGCCCCCGTTCTTCCCTACCCCGCCTGCTGCGGGCGGCGCACCAGGTGCGCCCAGAACAGCAGCCCCGCGCACAGCCCCACCACCACCAGCAATGCCAGGCGCAGGCCGATGTGCTCGGCCAGGATGCCGATCAGCGGCGGCCCCAGCAGCAACCCGCCATAACCGAACGACGCCACCGCCGCGACCCCGCTCGATGCCTCCACGCCCGGCCGGTTGCCGGCCGCGCCGATGAGGATCGGCACCACCACCGACAGGCCCAGGCCGACCAGGGCGAAGCCCGCCACCGACAGCTCGACGCGGCCGCCGAACAGCGCCAGCAGCATGCCGGCGATGGCCAGCAGGCTGAGCCCGCGCACCAGGGCGACGTCGGCGACGTGCAGGCGCAGGCGGTCGCCGAACAGCCGGCCGATCACCATGGTCGCCGAGAAAGCGGCGAAGCCCAGCGCTGCCATCCGCTCCGAAGCGCCCAGCACGCTGTGCAGCAGCAGCGCGCTCCAATCCGCCACCGCGCCTTCGGAGACGAAGGCGCAGAGCGTCAGCAGCCCCAGGCCGACCAGCGCCGCCGGCGGCAGCCGGAGCCCCCGCCGGCGCGGTTGCGCGTCGGCCTGAGGTTCGCTGCGCCCTTCCAGCAGGCGCCGACCGAACAGCGGCAGGGCCAGCAGCGCCAGCACGGCGAGCAGGCTGAAATGCCGGAACGGCGTGAGGTCTGCCAGCAAGGCCGCGCCCAGCGCGCCGATCAGGCCGCCGAGGCTGTACATGCCGTGCAGGCTGGACAGGCAGGGCCGGCCCAGCAGGCGCTCCACCTCCACCGCCTGGGTGTTCATCGCCACGTCCAGGGTGGCGAAGGTCAGCCCTACCAGCAGCAGCGCGAGAGCCAGCGCCCACCAGCTCTGGCACAGCCCCAGCAGCGGGAACACCAGCAGCAGCGCCGCGGCGCTGGCCAGGGTCACCCGCCGGCTACCGAGGCGCCGCACCAACGTGCCGGCGAAGGAGAACGCCAGCAATGCGCCGAGTCCGGCGCCCAGCAGCGCCTGGCCCAGGCCCTGTTCGTCGACGCCGGTGAGGCTCTTCAGCGCCGGGATGCGCCCCATGACGCTGCCATGCACCAGCCCGCCGGCGCCGAAGCAGAAGGCGCAGGCCCAACGGGCCGCGCGGGCCCTCTTGCGGTCGTCCATCGGTTCGAATCCTTTCTCCGCACAAATGAAAAACCCCGCGCTGGCGCGGGGTTCTTCGCTACGACGGCTATGCCGTCGATCAGGCTTCGGCGTTGCCGACGGCCTGCTTGATCAGCGGCTGCAGTTCGCCCTTTTCGAACATCTCGACGAGGATGTCGCTGCCCCCGACCAGTTCGCCCCCCACCCACAGCTGCGGGAAGGTCGGCCAGTTGGCGTACTTCGGCAGGTTGGCGCGGATTTCCGGGTTCTGCAGGATGTCGACGTAGGCGAATTTCTCGCCGCAGGCCATCAGTACCTGCGCGGCGCGGGCGGAGAAACCGCACTGCGGAGCGTTCGGCGAACCTTTCATGTACAGCAGGATGGGGTTGTTGGCGATCTGCTCTTTGATGGTATCGATGATGTCCATTGGCTAACCTCGGCTGAACTTCGCTACTGCCCGGCAATGCAGCCGGTACTTTGCCGACAGTGTACCGGAAAGCCGAGCACAGCGCTCGGCTTTGCCGCGCGCCTCAGGCCGCCTCCACCTCCACCGGCACGCCGTTGAGCGCGGCGTTGCCGGACAGCGCGTCGAGGTGGCGCTCGTCGGTCAGGTCGTTGGCGCTGGCGCCGCCCTGCCCGCTGGCGATGGCCAGTTGCACGCCGGGGCGCGCATGGCCCCAGCCGTGGGGCAGGCTGACCACGCCAGCCATCACCTCGTCGCTGGCCGCCACCTCGATCTCGACGCTGCCCACCCGCGAACGCACCCGCACCCGCTGGCCATCCACCAGGCCGCGGCTGGCCAGGTCCTGGGGGTGCATCAGCAACTGGTGGCGCGGCTTGCCCTTCACCAGGCGGTGGTAGTTGTGCATCCAGGAGTTGTTGCTGCGCACGTGACGGCGGCCGATCAGCAGCAACTGTCCCTCGGCCGGCGCCGGGGTGTCGGCGAAGCGCCCGAGGTCGGCGAGGAACAACGCCGGCGCGGCTTCCACCTGCCGGCTGGGGGTCTTCAGGCGCGCCGCCAGGTTCGGCCGCAGCGGGCCAAGATCCAGGCCATGGGGATGCTCGCGCAGGCGCGCCAGGCTGAGCTTGTGCTCGCTGGCATCGCCATAGGGACCGAAGCGCAGGCCCATGTCGATCATCTGTTCCGGCGCCACGGTCGGCTTCAGCTCGGTGCCCTGGCGCGCAGCATAGGCCTTGGCCAGGCCGACGAAGATCTCCCAGTCGTGCAGCGCGCCGGCGGGCCTGGGCAGCACCGCCTCGTTGAAGCGGGTGACGTTGCGCACTGCGAAGACATTGAAGGTGCTGTCGTAGTGCTCGTGCTCCAGCGGCGCGGTGGGCGGCAGGATGAGATCGGCGTAGCGCGTGGTCTCGTTGATGTAGAGGTCGATGGCGAGCATGAACTCCAGGCCGTCGAGGGCCTGCTCCAGGCGCCGCCCGTTGGGGGTGGAGAGCACCGGGTTGCCGGCCACGGTGACCAGCGCGCGGACCTGGCCCTCGCCCTCGGTGAGCATTTCCTCGGCCAGCGCTGCCACTGGCAGTTCACCGCCGTACTCCGGCAAGCCCGACACCCGGCTGCGCCAGCGGCCGAAGGCACCACCGGAAGTGCTCGCCACCAGGTCCACGGCCGGCGTGGTGCAGAGACTGCCGCCGACGCGGTCGAGGTTGCCGGTGACCAGGTTGATCAGTTGCACCAGCCATTGGCAGAGGGTGCCGAAGCGCTGGGTGGAAACGCCCATGCGCCCGTAGCACACCGCCTTGTCGGCGGCGGCGAAGTCCCGGGCCAGCTCGCGGATGCTCGCCGCCGGCACGCCGCAGCGCTGCGCCATGGCCTCGACGCCGAAGGGCGCCAGCGCCGTGCGCACCTCCTCCAGCCCGGCCACCGGCAGGTGGCTGGCGCGCCCCAGGTTCTCACTGAACAACACGTCGAGGATGCCCAGCAGCAGCGCCGCGTCCTGCCCCGGGCGGATGAACAGGTGCTGGTCGGCCAGCGCCGCGGTCTCGGTGCGCCGCGGGTCCACCACCACCAGGCGGCCGCCGCGGGCCTTCAGGGCCTTGAGGCGTTTCTCCACGTCCGGCACG
Source organism: Pseudomonas citronellolis (assembly GCF_900112375.1). Classification (GTDB taxonomy): domain Bacteria; phylum Pseudomonadota; class Gammaproteobacteria; order Pseudomonadales; family Pseudomonadaceae; genus Pseudomonas; species Pseudomonas citronellolis. The sequence continues at coordinate 352,187 of NZ_FOLS01000001.1, forward strand.
GTCATGATGCTGCCGTTGGAAGCCAGCGGGTTGCCGCCGAGGATCAGCATGAAGTCGGTGTGGTCGATGTCCGGGATGGGGATCAGCAGGCCGTGGCCGAACATCTGCTGGCTGACCAGGTGGTGCGGCAGCTGGTCCACGGAGGTGGCCGAGTAGCGGTTGCGCGTCTTCAACTGGCCGAGGAAGTAGTTGCTGTGGGTCATCAGCCCGTAGTTGTGCACGCTGGGGTTGCCCTGGTACACGGCCACCGCGTCGTTGCCGTGGCGCTCGCGGATCTCGGCCAGGCGCGCGGCGACCAGCTCGAAGGCCTCATCCCAGGCGATCGGCTGCCACTCGCCGCCGACCCGCCGCATCGGCTGGCGCAGGCGGTCGGGGTCGTTCTGGATGTCTTGCAGGGCCACTGCCTTGGGGCAGATGTGGCCGCGGCTGAAACTGTCCTGCGCATCGCCCTTGATCGACAGGATGCGCTGCTCCTCGGTTTCGATGGTCAGGCCGCAGATGGCCTCGCACAGGTGGCACGCACGGTGGTGGAGGGTCTTGCTCATGGCTCGCCTCTTGTTGTTGCGCCGGCCTTCATGGGCCGGTCGTTACCAGAGCGAGCACTATGGAACGGCGCCGCGGCGAACGCCACAAGCCTAAGTGCAGTGAATCGGGGGGTATAGACGTGAATCGGGCCGGCACGGGGCCGGCCCTCCACCAGGGGACGACGGTCGGCAGAGGGGGGATGCCGACCGTGCTGGCATCAGCGGATGCCGGCGATGTTGCCTTTGTTGCCGGTGACCTTGACGTCGACCTTCTTGAACACGAAGTAGTCCTGTACCGACACTTCGTAGCGCGGCGCGACGATCAGGTCGGCGCCGGAGCTCTTCACGGCCTTGAAGGCCGCGGCGGACTTGACGCTGGACACCGGGTCGAAGGACAGCAGCGAGCCGCCGTCGGTGCCGCCGTAGGCCACGCCGTCAGCGAACTGGTTGTCGCCGCCGAACTTGAGGAAGCCGAACAGGATGTTCACCGAGGATTGGCCGGTGATCGGCTCGCCGACGCGGACGTCGGCCTTGAGGTCGGTGCTCACCACGCCATCCATGGGCGCCGACGGCTGGTTGACGTTGTAGCTGGTGCAACCGCTGGCGGTCACGATCACCGCTGCCAGGGCGGTGCTCATCCATAGTTTCTTCATTGAAAACTTCTCCTAATGGCTTGTGCCGCCGGACTCGGCGGCGGCGAAAAGCTATCAAGGGAGACGCGGGCGTTTATGTAGTCCCGCTCGCCAGACCCAATAGGACCTTTCCGTTCGTTTCCGAAATGTTCCGAAACCCGCCGCCACCGGGCCCGGCGGGGCTCTCCGCGGCAAACTTGCGTGGATGCGTAATTTCCTTATAGGATCGCGTCTTCCCCCTAAATTTCCGCTGCATGCGGTCAGGCCGCAGGTTCAGTCCGTTTTTTCTCGAAAAGCCGGCCAGACCCTCGGTCGCAACTCTGAGAATAAGCAGTAGGTACTGAATCATGAGCGCAAGGCACTTCCTCTCGATGCTGGATTACACGACCGACGAACTCCTCGGTCTGATCCGCCGCGGCAGCGAGCTGAAGGACCTGCGCGACCGAGGCGTGCTCTACGAGCCACTGAAGAACCGCGTGCTGGGCATGATCTTCGAGAAGGCCTCGACGCGTACGCGGATCTCCTTCGAAGCCGGCATGATCCAGCTCGGCGGCCAGGCGATCTTCCTCTCCCCGCGCGACACCCAGCTGGGCCGCGGCGAACCCATCGCCGACGCGGCGAAGGTGATGTCGCGCATGGTCGACGCGGTGATGATCCGCACCTTCGCCCACAGCACCCTCACCGAGTTCGCCGCCAACTCGCGGGTGCCGGTGATCAACGGCCTGTCCGACGACCTGCACCCCTGCCAGCTGCTGGCCGACATGCAGACCTTCCACGAGCACCGCGGCAGCATCGCCGGCAAGACGGTGGCCTGGATCGGCGACGGCAACAACATGTGCAACAGCTACATCGAGGCGGCCATCCGCTTCGACTTCCAGCTGCGCGTGGCCTGCCCCGAGGGCTACGAGCCCAGCGCCGCGCTGCAGGAACTGGCCGGCGAGCGCGTGCGCGTGGTCCGTGACCCGCGCGAAGCGGTGGCCGGCGCGCATCTGGTGAGCACCGACGTCTGGGCCTCCATGGGCCAGGAAGACGAAGCCCAGGCGCGCCTGCGCACCTTCCGCCCCTACCAGGTGAGCCGCGAGCTGCTCGACGGCGCCGCCGCGGACGTGCTGTTCATGCACTGCCTGCCGGCGCACCGTGGCGAGGAGATCAGCGAGGACCTGCTGGACGACCCGCGCTCGGTGGCCTGGGACCAGGCGGAGAACCGCCTGCACGCGCAGAAGGCGCTGCTCGAACTGCTGGTCGAACACGCCCACTACGCCTGACCTTCACCCAGCCGCACGGCCCCGGCCCGCCGTGCGGCACGGGGTCGCCGCGTTCGCGCCGGCGAGTAATTCTCATTCGCCACGTGTAAACTCTCTGCCTCCGCTTCTTTCTCCACGGCCCGATCCATGACCCGACCGCTGTTGCTCGAACTCAGAAACCTCTCCTGTGGCTATGGGCAGCAGCGCGTGGTGCAGGACGTCAGCCTGCACCTGAACGCCGGCGACATCGGCTGCCTGCTGGGCCCCTCCGGTTGCGGCAAGACCACCACCCTGCGCGCCATCGCCGGGTTCGAGCCGGTGCAGGAAGGCGAGATCCATCTGGCCGGCGAGGCCATCTCGCGCCCCGGCTTCACCCTGGCGCCGGAGAAGCGCCGCATCGGCATGGTGTTCCAGGACTACGCACTGTTCCCGCACCTGACGGTGGAGGACAACGTCGCCTTCGGCATCCGCAAGCACCCCGAACGCCGGCGCATCGTCACCGAGCTGCTGGAGCTGGTGAAGCTCGACAAGCTCGGCCGGCGCTACCCCCACGAGCTGTCCGGCGGCCAGCAGCAGCGCGTGGCCCTGGCCCGCGCGCTGGCCCCCGAGCCGCTGCTGCTGCTGCTCGACGAGCCCTTCTCCAACCTCGACGTGGAGCTGCGCCGCAAGCTCAGCCACGAGGTCCGCGAAATCCTCAAGGCGCGCGGCACCAGCGCCGTGCTGGTGACCCACGACCAGGAAGAGGCCTTCGCCGTCAGCGACCAGGTCGGCGTGTTCAAGCACGGCCACCTGGAGCAGTGGGACACCCCCTTCAACCTCTACCACGAGCCGCAGACGCCCTTCGTCGCCAGCTTCATCGGCCAGGGCTATTTCATCCGCGGGCAGATGCTCGACCCGGACAGCGTGCAGACCGAACTGGGCGTGCTGCGCGGCAACCGCGCCTACAGCCTGCCCCAGGGCAGCGCGGTGGACGTGCTGCTGCGCCCGGACGACCTGGTCTACGCCCCCCAGGGCACCCTGAAGGCGCGCATCGTCGGCAAGTCGTTCCTCGGCGCGGCAACCCTGTACCGCCTGCAACTGGCCACCGGCACCCTGCTGGAGTCGATCTTCCCCAGCCATGCCGACCACCAGCCGGGCGAGGAAGTGGGCATCGGCGTGGCCGCCGACCACCTGGTGCTGTTCCAGGCCGAGGGCAGCGTGGCGCTGGACTCGCCGCGCTGACGCCGCCCCGGAGGGAGAGGGGCTGTTCGTGCCACCGGGACGTCCGGCGTGGCCGGTGAATCCCATCGCGGACGGAGTCCGCTCCTACGGTTCCAGGAAGCACGGCTTTTCGTAGGATGGCGTTGAGCGAAGCGATACCCATCCTACGGGGCTTCCCTGGAACTGTAGGACTCCGTCCGCGATAGCCGGAGCCACCAGCGCGATTCGCGGATGAGATCCGCTCCTACGCTGCCCCATCCACGCCATTCCCCTGTAGGAGCGCGCCCTGCGCGCGAGTCGCGGGCAGGGCCCGCTCCTACAGGTTGCCGGGAAGCACGGTATGCCTCCCCCGTAGCGGACCTTGTCCGCGATAGCCGGACGATCCGGCGCGATTCGCGGATGAGATCCGCTCCTACGCTGCCCCACCCACGCCATTTCCATGTAGGACGCGATTTCGCGGGCAGGGCCTCCTACAGGTTGCCGGAAAGCACGGCATGCCTCCCCCGTAGGAGCGGACTCTGTCCGCGATTCGGCGGATAACGCCGTAGTGATCAGCATTACGCCGCGGCTCAGGCCTTCTCCGCCTGCCCCGCCTCGACGATGGCCAGCACCGCCGCTTCGTCCACCACATCCATCTGCTCCGGCCGCAGGAAGCGCTCGCCGTACTCGCGGTACACGCCGCTGGCCACGAACAACCGGAACAGCCCCGCGTCCACATGGCGGTCGCGGGCCATGCAGGCGAGGATCTTCAGCGACTCGGACAGCGTCTTCGGCGCCTTGTAGGGACGGTCGGCGGCGGTCAGCGCCTCGAAGATATCGGCGATAGCCATGATCCGCTCGGGAATGCTCATCGCCTCGCCCGACAGCCGCCGCGGGTAGCCGGTGCCGTCCATCTTCTCGTGGTGGTTGGCGGCGATGGTCGGCACCCGGCGCAGGTGCCGGGGCAACGGCAGCGCGCTGAGCATCATCAGCGTCTGGACGATGTGCTCGTTGATCTTGAAGCGCTCCTCGTCGGTCAGGGTGCCACGGCGGATGCCCAGGTTGTACAGCTCGCCGTAGTGGCTGGCGAAGGCCGGCAGGCGCATGTCGAAGCCCCAGGTGTTGCGCGGATCGTCCTTGGCCACCGGCGGCTTGCGTTCGCCCCAGGGCACCTGGTGCGCGGGCTTGTCGGCCAGCAGGCGTTCCTCCACCGGCAGCGGCTCGACCGGCGTCGCGGCCAGGCGCTCGGCCTCGTCGTGGGAGATGCCGATGCGGTCGTCGAAGTGCCGCCACCAGCGGCGCTCGCCGATGCGCGCCAGGCGCTCGATGTCCTCGTCCTTCATGAACTCGCCGCCGACGTTGGCCTGGGCGACGAAGGCGAAGTCCTCGCGCAGCGCCTGCTGCTCGGTATCGAGCCGCTCGCGCAGCAGGCTTTCCTCGCCGCCCTCGGCGCGGCCGCGCCAGTAGCGGATGTCGGCGTCGCGCCAGAGCACCTCGAAGCGCATGCGGACTTCGTGCAGGCGGTTGTACAGGGTCTCCAGCTTGGTGGCCTTGTCCACCACGTACTCGGGGCTGGTGATCTTGCCGCAGTCGTGCAGCCAGGCGGCGATCTGGAATTCGTAGCGCTCGGCGTCGCTCATGGCGAAGGCCGCGTAGGGCCCGTCGCGGTCGTCGATGGCCTTCTGCAGCAGCATGTCGGCCAATTGCGGCACCCGCTCGCAATGGCCGCCGGTGTAGGGGCTCTTGGCGTCGATGGCGTCGGCCAGCAGCTTGATGATGGCGTCCAGCAGGCGCTGCTGGGCCTCGATCAGTTGGCGCGTCTCGATGGCCACGGCGGCGGCGCCGGACAGCTCCTCGACGAAGCGCTTGAACGGCCGCCGCGGCGTGCGCCGGCGCTCGCCCTCCTCCTGCAGCTGCAGCACCAGAATGCCCAGCAGCTCCTCGCTGCGGTTGCGCAGCGGCACCTCCATGTGCCGGCCGCGGCCGCTCAGGGCCTGGTCCAGCAGGCTGGCCAGCTGTGCCTCGTCGAAGCCCTCGATGAGCAGTGACTGCGGGTAGTGCTCGCCGTTCTCCGCGCAGGCCTGCACCAGGCGGTTGTCCTGTTCCTGCAGCAGATACACCGCGCCGCCCTGTACGCCTGTGGCCACCACCAGGCGCGACAGCACCTCGGCGAGCATGCTGTCCAGGCGCGTCTCGCGGCTCAGGCTGAGGGTGATGCCCTGGAAGTTGTGGATGGTCCGCGACATGCCGCCGAGCACCCGGCTCAGCTCGCGCACCTCGCGGATCTTCGAGTCGACGCCCACCGGCCGGGCGAAGTCGAAGGCCGCCAGCGCCCCCACCTGGTCGGCCAGGGCCCGCAGCGGGCGGGCGATGCGCCGGCCGATCAGCCAGCCGAGCAGCAACAGGGCCAGCAGCAGCGCACCGCTCCAGGCGGCCTGGTGCAACAGCATCTGCCGTGCGCCGGCCAGCAGTTCGTCGGCTGGGATGCCGATCAGCACCCGCGCCTGGCCGCTGGCGAAGTTCACCAGCGGCACCCAGATGCCGTACCAGTCCTGCCCCGCCACCTGGTAGCGCTGCGGCGTGCCGGGCGGGCCGCCAAGGTCCACCAGGCGTTCCAGGCTGGGCACGCCGAGTTCGTCGAGGTGAGCCAGGCGCACCTCGCCGCCCTGGTGCAGCAGCAAACGCTCCAGGTCCGGGTAGGCGATCACCGTGTTCTGCGCGCCGAGCACCGCCAGCTCGGTGTTGGCGGTCTGGCGCAGGCCGCCCATCTCGGTGGCCAGGTCGTCCACCGAGGCGTCCATGCCGATCACCGCCGCGCCGTCGACGCTGCGCAGGGCCAGGGTCAGGCCGATCTCCTGGGTGGTGAAGAACACGTAGGGCTGCGTCAGCACCGTGCCCTTGCCGGCGTAGGCGTCCTTGTACCAGGGGCGCTGGCGCGGGTCGTAGCGGTAGTCGGGGCGTTCCTGGCGCTGCAGCAGTTGCAGGCGCGCGTCGTAGAAGCGCCACTCGCCGACCAGCGCGCCCTGCTCGCCGAGGGTCTGGCTCTGCACCAGGTAGAAGGTCTTCTCCGGGGCCTTGAGCGCCTGGCGCGCCTTGGCCGTGCGCAGGGCGCGGATCAGCAGGAACTCGCCGTTCGGGTAGCCGATATAGAGCGCGCTGAGGGTGCGGTTGGCGCGCAGGTTCTCGGCCAGCATCGGCAGGCGCTCCAGGCGCGCTGGCAGGTTGTCGGTCTGCGAGATGCCGTCGTAGCTGAGCAGGCGCAGGGTGTTCTGCGCCGGGTCGAGCAGCCTACGGATGCGCTCGTTGACCGTCACCCCGAGCTGCGCCGCGGATTCCCCCGCCGCCGTCACCAGCGCCCCTTCCACGCCCCGGTAGCCCTGCACCAGCAGGGACACGGCCAGCACCAGCATGCTCAGGATGATGGCGCCGGTCACCAGGACCTGCAGGGGGATGCCGCGCTTGTCTGCCCTCATGGTGCCTCGTCCTGTCCGCCTTGCCCGTCGGGGGTCGGCCGGTAGCCGTTGTCGAGAAGCGACGCTGCGACGTCCAGCGGCGCGTTGCGCAGGAAGATGCGGACCAGCGAGCCGTCCAGCCGCAGGTCCTCGAACAGGCGCTGCCACTGCGCGCTCTGCGCCGCGCTGAAATGCCCGCGGGCCAGCACCAGGCTGCGCGGCACGCCGGGCCCGCGGGCCACGTCGATGCCACGGAAGCGGTGGCGCAGCGCCGGCTCGTGGAGCAGCCCGGACAGGCTCAGTTCGTGGCCGATCAGCCCGTCCACCTCGCCGCCCAGCAGGGCGTTGAAGCAGGCCGTCTCGTCGACGTATTCGCGCACCCGCCCCTCGCTGCGCAGGATGCGCAGCATGGCGTCCAGGTAGGGGCCGTGGTTGTAGCCGGCGACCGCGCCCAGGCGCACGCCCGGCAGCGCGTGGAAGTCGTCCAGGCTGTGCAGGTCGGCGGACAGGTCCAGCGGCACGATCAGCCGTTCGCGCAGGCGCAGGTAGGGCACGAAGTAGGCGTAGCGGCGCTGCTCGACGGTGGCCACGGCGCTGGTGGCCATGTCCAGTTCGCCGCGCTGCAAGGCCGTCCAGATCTGCGCCCGCGGCCGCACCGAGACCTCGAAGGCGCAGCCGGTGCGGCGCGCCAGTTCCGCCACCAGGTCGGCGTCCAGGCCCTTGCCGTCGTGGTAGAACACCTGGTTGCGGTAGAACGCCAGGCGCACCGGTTGCGCGCAGCCGTAGAGGTCATCCGCGGCCGCGGGCGGACCCGCGCAGGCCAGCACGGCGAAAACCAGCCCGGTTCGCAAAACAGGGTGCACGACCATGAATCCGACCCATCCGTTGTGTCGGCCAGGGAGGAGCGCAACGACCTCTTCCGCGGCAGGAGAGTTAGTTAGAAAGAGCTGTAGGAAAGTGTAATAGGACGCTGGCCTTTTGCCGGAAAAACGCAGTTCGTCGGATTCCACCCCGGCGGCGGCGGGAAAACGCCCGGCACAGGCTTGCGGCGGGCGAACCGTCCTGCTTAACTCTGCCCCATGCGTGACTCATCGGTCACGCATCACGTCCAAGAAGATTTTTTCCGCTCGGCACTTCCCGGCCCAGCCTTTCCTACCTGCCTCGAAAGCCCCGTGCACGGCCCTCCCGAAGAGGTTCGGCGCTTCGCTTTTGCACTTATAAGTTTTTGAAAATAAAAGAAATATGAACTTTCGCCGAGTGACATGAAGCTGTCACCTCGAGGCGTTTTCCTTCTGCCTGGTAGTTCTCTCGTACCCAATCGTGGGTGCATCCATTCGAGCTGCGTATGGAGGAAGCGACATGAGGCCGGAAACCGCCGTCGTCGAAATTCTGCAACACCGGGTCTACACGGAGTTCCACGCCAACAGGGAAGCACGCCAGACCATCATCCTGGTCAACGGCTCGCTGGCTACTACCGCCTCCTTTGCGCAAACGGTGAAATACCTGCAACCGCACTTCAACGTGGTCTGCTACGACCAGCCCTATGCCGGCGGGTCCAAGGCGCACAACGACTGCCGCGAATTCATCAGCAAGGAGTACGAGGCGCAGCTGCTGCTCGGGCTGATCGAGCACTACCGCGCCGACGTGGTGATGTCCTTCTCCTGGGGCGGGGTGGCCACCCTGCTGGCCCTGGCGCAGCGACCCAGCCGCATCCGCAAGGCGGTGATCAGCTCCTTCTCGCCGCTGCTCAACGCCTCGATGCTCGACTACCTGCACCGCGGCCTGGACTACCTGGGCGCCTGCGACCGGCCGAACGTCGCCAGCCTGGTCAACGAGACCATCGGCCGCTACCTGCCGCAGTTGTTCAAGCGCTACAACTTCCGCCACGTCGCCGGCCTGGACGAGCACGAGTACCGGCAGATGCATTTCCACATCTGCCAGGTGCTCAAGCTCAGCGCCGAGAGCTACATGGAGAAGTTCGCCGCCATCGACATCCCGCTGCTGTTCCTCAACGGCGAGCTGGACCTCTACACCACGCCGGCCGAGGCCAAGCTGTTCCAGCAGCTGATCCGCGATTGCGAGTTCCGCACCATCCGCAATGCCGGGCACTTCATCGATGTCGAGCACAAGCAGGGCTGGCACGACACCCGCGATGCCCTGCTCGGCTTCCTGAAGCCACAGCGCCAGCCGATCAGCCTGTCCCTGGGCAACGGCTACCTGCCCAACCAGCAGGGCATTCCGGTGGCCGCCCTGGCCGGCTGAACGCCCCGCCCCGTCGTCCGGCTCCCGCCTTCCCGGCGGGTGGCCGAGGCCTTCCCGCAGCCGTGATGGCAATCCGCAGGGCTCGCGGCCTCGCTCCCCACGCACTACTATCCGCTTAAGCCCCACCCTCACCGGGCCGCCCTTGCGGCCATCCCGGGGCAGGACACCGCCACCGCGCGGTCGAGTACCCAGGTGCCCTCCCGGGCATCCGCACCAATGGAAGCTGTAATGTCCCCCAGACCCACCATCAATGCCTCGGTCAGCCCCAAGGGCACCCTCGAAACCCTGTCCCAGCGCGAAGTCCAGCAACTCAGCGAAGCCGGCTCGGGCAGCGTCTACCAACTGTTCCGCCAGTGCGCCCTGGCCATCCTCAACACCGGCGCGCGCATCGACAACGCCAAGACCATCCTCGACGCCTACCGCGACTTCGAGGTGCGCATCCACCAGCAGGACCGCGGCGTGCGCCTGGAACTGGTCAACGCGCCGGCCGACGCCTTCGTCGACGGCGAGATGATCGCCGGCACCCGCGAGATGCTCTTCAGCGCCCTGCGCGACATCGTCTACACCGCCAACGAGCTGGACAACCAGCGCGTCGACCTGCACACCTCCCAGGGCATCACCGACTACGTCTTCCACCTGCTGCGCAACGCGCGCACCCTGCGCCCGGGCGTGGAGCCGAAGATAGTCGTGTGCTGGGGCGGCCACTCCATCAGCACCGAGGAATACAAGTACACCAAGAAGGTCGGCCACGAACTGGGCCTGCGCAACCTGGACGTCTGCACCGGCTGCGGCCCGGGCGTGATGAAGGGGCCGATGAAGGGCGCCACCATCGGCCACGCCAAGCAGCGCCACCACGGCGGCCGCTACCTGGGCCTGACGGAACCGGGGATCATCGCCGCCGAGGCGCCCAACCCGATCGTCAACGAACTGGTGATCCTGCCGGACATCGAGAAGCGCCTGGAGGCCTTCGTCCGCGTCGGCCACGGCATCATCATCTTCCCCGGCGGCGTGGGCACGGCGGAGGAATTCCTCTACCTGCTGGGCATCCTCATGCACCCGGACAACCAGGACCTGCCCTTCCCCCTGGTGCTCACCGGGCCGCGCAGCGCCTCGGCCTACTTCGAGCAACTGCACGCCTTCGTCGGCGCCACCCTGGGCGAGGCGGCGCAGCGGCGCTACCAGATCATCATCGACAACCCCGCCGAAGTGGCGCGGCACATGGCCCAGGGCCTGAAGGAGGTCAAGCAGTTCCGCCGCGAGCGCAACGACGCTTTCCACTTCAACTGGCTGCTGAAGATCGACGTCGGCTTCCAGCGCCCCTTCGACCCCACCCACGAACACATGGCCGCCCTGCAGCTGAGCACCGACCTGCCGGCCCACGAACTGGCCGCCAACCTGCGCCGGGCGTTCTCCGGGATAGTCGCGGGCAACGTCAAGGAAAAGGGCGTGCGCGCCATCGAGGAATTCGGCCCCTACGAAATCCACGGCGAACCCGCGCTGATGCGACGCCTGGATGAACTGCTGCATGCGTTCGTCAAGCAGCACCGGATGAAGCTGCCGGGTGGGGCGGCGTATGAGCCGTGCTATCGGGTGGTGGAGGGCTGAGTTACGCCGCGCGCCCTGCGCGCGAATCGCGGGCAGGGCCCGCTCCTACGGGAGCCGCTATTGCGCTCGGGTATTGGCCAGCTTTTCGTAAGAGCGAGCTTGCTCGCGAACGAGGTAACCGGCGGCTCCGCTGCCATGCCAACCTCCGCGCCCTCTCCCTAACCCTCTCCCTGAAGGGAGAGGGGACCGTTGGGCAGATACGGATGTTCTGGAGTTAGCCGGCAATACCGAAGGTTTCCAACTGAAACCATTCCTCCTCTCGGCACGGACAAGCCCCCTCTCCCTTCAGGGCGGGGCGCGCAGCCGAGGGCTGGGGAGAGGGAGCGCCCCCCACCAAAACCACCGGCGAGCCCCCACAAAAAACACCCCTCACTCCCCCTGCAAATTCGCCTCCACCCGCGCCAACAACCCCTGCAACTGCTCCCGCTCCTGCGCACTGAACCCCCGCACCGCCACCTCCGACAAATGCCGGCCCTGCCCTTCCACCTCGGCGTAAACCGCCTGACCCGCAGCGCTCAAGCTCAGGCACACGCTGCGCTTGTCCAGCACATCGGCGCTGCCCTCCAGCAAACCACGGTTGCGCAGACCCTGGATCAGCCGGGCGATCTGCGCCTTGTCGCGGCCGCTGTGTTCCACCAGTTGGCGCTGGGTGGCGCCCGGGCGGCGGGCGAAGAAGGCCAGCACCTTGAATTCCATGTGCGTCAGGTCGTGGGGGCCGTCGCGCAGTTCGCGGTATTGCCGCGAACGGTACAGGTGCATGACGGCATGGATGGTTTCGAGAACGTCGTCGGCTTTCATGGCTATACGGTTGACTTTATCAACTAATGATTCTTATGATCGTTGATATTATCAACCATAGCCCAAGAGGGCCACCCATGACCCAAGCCACCCAACAACGCCGCGTGCAACGCGTCCGCCACGAACTGCGCATGCGCGAAGTGAAGGTCGCCCGCCGCGAACAGCTCAGCCCGCACTTCGTCAGCCTCACCTTCGTCAGCCTCACCTTCGCCGGCGAGGCCCTGGCCGATTTCGTTTCCGCCGGCTTCGACGACCACGTCAAGTTCATGTTCGAGGACGACGACGGCAGCATCGTGCGCCGCGACTACACCCCGCGCCGCTTCGACGCCTCGGCCCGCGAGCTGACCGTCGAGTTCGCCCTGCACGGCCACGGCAAGGCCTGCCAGTGGGCCGAGCACGCCCAGGTCGGCGACAACGCGGTGATCGGCGGCCCGCGCGGCTCGATGATCGTTCCGCTGGACTTCGACTGGCACCTGTTCGTCGCCGACGCCACCGGCCTGCCCGCCGTGCACCGGCGCCTGGAGGAGATGCCGGCCGGCACCCGCGCCATCGTCCTGCTGCAGGTCGAGGCGGCCGATCGTCGCCAGTTCGCCAGCGCCGCCGACCTTCAATTGCACTGGTTCGATGACGGCGAAACCCTGCTGGCCGCCGTCGAGGCCCTGCACCTGCCTGCCGGCGAAGGCTTCGCCTGGGGCGCCGGCGAGGCCGCGGCCATGGTCCGCGTACGCAACCTGCTGCTGGAGAAGGGCCAGCCGAAGGAAGCCATGCGCGTCGCCGCCTACTGGCGTCAGGGCCAGGCCGACTACCACGAGGAACTCAGCCAGTGAAACCCGCCCGCCAGGCGTCGCCGGCCCCGGCAACGCCTGCGCAAGCGCCTCATAAACAAAACCGATACCCGCTTAAGGATTTCCCAGAGGCAGGCCCCGCCCCTTGAGCCTTACAGTCGCCCCACGCCGAAAAACGGCGAGGTGATTCCTGCCGGTCATCATCGTTTTCGAAGCCTGTTGGAATTTTCACCACTACAAGAACAAAAGGTGAACGCGAATGCTCAAGCAAAACCCCGGTGGCATGGAGACCGTCGATGTCAAAGACTGGATCGACAGCCGCCCGATCTCGGCCTACCAGTGGCTGATCCTGTCCCTGTGCTTCCTCATCGTCCTGTTCGACGGCTTCGACGTCGCCGTGATGGGCTTCATCGCCCCGTCGCTGATGCAGGAGTGGGGGCTGTCCCGCGCCGCCTTCGGCCCGGTGATGAGCGCCGGGATGATCGGCCTGGCCATCGGCGCGCTGACCGCCGGCCCCTACGCCGACCGCCTCGGCCGCAAGAAGGTGCTGCTGATCGCGGTGACCGGCTTCAGCCTGCTCAGCCTGGCCTGCGCCTTCGCCCGCAGCCCCTACGAACTGGCCTTCCTGCGCCTGCTCACCGGCGTCGCCCTGGGCGCAGCCATGCCCAACAGCACCACGCTGCTGGCCGAATACCTGCCCGAGCGCAGCCGCTCGCTGCTGATCACCATCATGTTCACCGGCTTCAACATGGGCTCGGGCCTGGGCGGCTTCCTCGCCGCCTGGCTGATCCCGCACCACGGCTGGCAGGCGGTGCTGCTCGCCGGCGGCCTGCTGCCGCTGGCCCTGCTGCCCTTGCTGCTGTGGCTGCTGCCGGAATCCGCCCGCTTCATGGCCGCGCACAAGGCCCCGGCCGAGCAGATCGCCGCGGCCCTGGCCAGGCTCGGCGGGCGCTTCGCCGCAGGCACCCGCTTCACCGTCAGCGAGCCGCCGGTGCGGCACAAGACGCCGGTGCGCCAGCTGTTCGACGGGCGCTTCCGCCTGGGCACCCTGGCGCTGTGGGCCACCTACTTCATGGGCCTGCTGGTGATCTACCTGACCATGGGCTGGCTGCCCACCCTGCTGCGCGACGGCGGCCTGTCCATCGAACGCGCCGCCACCATCACCGGGCTGTTCCAGATCGGCGGCACCGTCGGCGCCATCGTGGTCGGCTGGATCATGGACCGGCGCAACCCCAACCGCGTCATCGCCATCGCCTACGCCCTGGGCGGCCTGTGCATCGTCAGCCTCGGCGCGCTGAGCCTGGAATCCAGCCTGCTGGTGGTCGGCGTGACCGCCGCCGGCTTCTGCATGAGCGGCGCGCAGACCGGCCTCAACGCCTTCGCCCCGGGCTACTACCCCACCGAGTTCCGCGCCACCGGGGTAAGCTGGATGCTCGGCATCGGCCGCTTCGGCGCCATCTTCGGCTCGCTCATCGGCGGCGCGGTGCTCAGCCTCGGTCTGGGCCTGCCGCTGCTGTTCACCTTCCTCGGCCTGCCGGCGTTCGTCGCGGCCCTGGCGATCCTGGCCAACGGCCACGCCCGGCGCCGCGCGAGCCAGGCGCTGGCCGCGCAGTAACCTGAACCAGAGGACCCCGTCATGGCACGCATCATTGGTGGCCTAGCCGTCTCCCACACCCCGACCATCGGCTTCGCCGTCGACCACGACAAGCAGGAGGAAGCGGCCTGGGCGCCGATCTTCAAGAGCTTCGAACCGATCCGCGCCTGGCTCCAGGAACAGCGCCCGGACGTGCTCTTCTACATCTTCAACGACCACGTCACCTCGTTCTTCTTCGACCACTACAGCGCCTTCACCCTCGGCGTCGACGACCGCTACGGCGTCGCCGACGAGGGCGGCAACCCGCGCGAGCTGCCGCCGGTGGGCGGCCACGCGGCGCTGTCGCGGCACATCGGGCAGAGCCTGATGGCCGACGAGTTCGACATGAGCTTCTTCCGCGACAAGCCGCTGGACCACGGCTTCTTCTCGCCGATGTCGGCGCTGCTGCCCTGCGCAGACGGCTGGCCGCTGCAGATCGTGCCGCTGCAGGTCGGCGTGCTGCAGCTGCCGATCCCCAGCGCGCGGCGCTGCTACAAGCTCGGCCAGGCCCTGCGCCGCGCCATCGAGAGCTACCCGGAAGACCTCAAGGTCGCCATCGTCGCCACCGGCGGCGTGTCGCACCAGGTCCACGGCGAGCGCTGCGGCTTCAACAACCCGGAATGGGACGCGCAGTTCATCGAGCTGCTGGTCAACGACCCCGAGCGCCTGACCGAAATGACCGTCGCCGAATACGCCACCCTCGGCGGCATGGAAGGCGCCGAAGTGATCACCTGGCTGATCATGCGCGGCGCGCTGTCCGCCAGCGTCGACAAGCTGCACCAGGACTACTACCTGCCGTCCATGACCGGCATCGCCACCCTGCTGCTGCAGAACCGCGACCAGCGCCTGCCGGCCCCGGCCATCGAGCGCCACCGCCAGCACATGCAGCACCAGTTGGCCGGCGCCGAGAGGCTCGAAGGCACCTACCCCTACACCCTGGAGCGCAGCGCCAAGGGCTACCGGCTGAACAAGTTCCTGCACCGCATGATCGAGCCGCAGTGGCGCCAGCGCTTCCTCGCCGAGCCCGAGGCGCTGTACGCCGAGGCCGAACTCAGCGAGGAAGAGCGCGACCTGTTGCGCCGCCGCGACTGGCGCGGGCTGATCCACTACGGGGTGATCTTCTTCGTGCTGGAGAAACTCGGCGCGGTGCTCGGCGTCTCCAACCTGGACATCTACGCCGCCATGCGCGGCCAGAGCCTGGAAGACTTCATGAAGACGCGCAACCAGCAGGTGCGCTACTCGGTGGCCGGCAAGGCCCCGCGCTAACCCCGCTCCCCCCAGCTTCACCGCCCACCAGCGACGCCCCGCGCCGCTGGCCGGCGACGCTTTGCCCAAGAAACGGAGAACAACAACAATGATCCGCCCGACCAAGCACCGTCTCGTCTGCACCCTGGCCCTGGCCTCGGCCCTGCCGCTGGAGGCCCTGGCCGAAGGCTTCCTCGACGACGCCAAGTCCAGCCTGACCCTGCGCAACTTCTACATGAACCGCGACTACACCGGCGATGCCGCCCAGGGCAAGGCCGAGGAATGGACGCAGAGCTTCATCCTCGACTTCAAGTCCGGCTTCACCCAGGGCACCGTGGGCTTCGGCCTGGACGTGCTCGGCCTGTACAGCGTCAAGCTCGACGGTGGCCGCGGCACCGCCGGCACCCAGCTGCTGCCGGTGCACGACGATGGCCGCCCGGCCGACGACTTCGGCCGCCTGGCAGTGGCCGGCAAGGCGCGGGTATCGAAGACCGAGCTGAAGGTCGGCGAATGGGCGCCGGCGCTGCCGATCCTGCGTTCCGACGACGGCCGCTCGCTGACGCAGACCTTCCAGGGCGCGCAGCTCACCTCCAAGGAAATCGCCGGTCTGACCCTCTACGGCGGCGAGTTCCGCCAGAACAGCCCGCGCAACGACGCCAGCATGGAGGACATGAGCCTGTTCAACCGCACGGCCTACACCTCCGACCGCTTCGACTTCGTCGGCGGTGAATACCGCTTCAACCACGAGCGCACCCTGGTCGGCCTGTGGAACGCCGAGCTGAAGGACATCTACCAGCAGCAGTACCTGCAGGTGCAGCACTTCCAGCCCGTGGGCGACTGGGTGCTGGGCGCCAACCTGGGTTACTTCTGGGGTCAGGAAGACGGCAGCGCCAAGGCCGGCGACCTGGACAACCGCACCGCCTCGGGGATGTTCTCGGCGAAGGTCGGCGGCAACACCTTCTACGTCGGCCTGCAGAAGGTCATGGGCGACGACGAGTGGTTCCGCGTCAACGGCGCCAGCGGCGGCACCCTGGCCAACGACGCCTTCGGCTCCAGCTTCGAAAGCGCCAAGGAACACTCCTGGCAGCTGCGCCACGACTACGACTTCGCGGCCCTGGGCGTGCCCGGCCTGACCCTGATGAACCGCTACATCCACGGCGACAACGTACACAACGCCAGCACCGACGACGGCACCGAATGGGCCCGCGAGAGCGAGCTGGCCTACACCGTGCAGTCCGGGCCGTTGAAAACGCTGAACGTCAAATGGCGCAACTCCAACATGCGCCGCGACTGGGGACGGACCAACAGCTTCGACGAGAACCGGTTGATCGTGAGTTATCCGTTGAACCTGTTGTAGACCCCACGCCGAGGCGCTTTCGTAGGATGGGTTGAGCTTGCGAAACCCATCCTACGATTGTCAGGCGCCCCCTGTAGGAGCGGACTTTGTCCGCGATCGCGGATGGAATCCGCTCCTACGCTGCCCCACCCACACCATTCCAATGTAGGAGCGCGCCCTGCGCGCGAAATCGCGGGCAGGGCCCGCTCCTACAGGTTTCCGCGAGGCATGGCATTCTCCCCCCGTAGGAGCGGACCTTGTCCGCGATAGCCGGAACCTCCGGCGCAATTCGCGGATGAGATCCGCTCCTACGCTACGCCACCCACACCATTCCCATGTAGGAGCGCGCCCTGCGCGCGAATCGCGGGCAGGGCCCGCTCCTACAGGTTTCCGCGAGGCATGGCATTCTCCCCCGTAGGAGCGGACCTTGTCCGCGATAGCCGGAACCTCCGGCGTGATTCGCGGATGAGATCCGCTCCTACGCTGCCTCACCCGCACCATTCCCATGTAGGAGCGGGCCCTGCCCGCGATTTCGCGCGCAGGGCGCGCTCCTACAGGGTGTGGGGCCCTGTCCCCTGGATCACCTCGCGGATGCTCTGCATCAACGCCGCCGACACCGGCGAATGCAGGCAGCCGCTGCGGCAGGTCAGGCCGATGGCGCGGGTGGTCTGTTGCAGCTGCACCGGCAGGCGGCACAGCTCGCCGGAGGCGATCTCGTGTTCCAGCTGGTGTGCCGACACCGCCGCGAGCATGTCCGAGCGCAGCAGCAGGCCGCGGATGGTCGCCAGGTCGCCGCTCTCCACCACCGGCCAGGGCGCGGCCATGCCCGAGGCGGCGAAGCAGGCGTCGAGCAGGCCCCGCGCCGGGGAGCCCGCGCGCGGCAATACCCAGCGCGCCCGCTGCAGTTCCGCTAGCTCGCGGGGGCCTTCCAGCAACGGGTGGCCACGGCGCGCCAGCAGCACCATCTCCTCGGTGAGCAGCGCCTCGCCGGCCAGGTCGCTGGCGTAGTCCGCCGAGCGCAGGGCGCCGAAGACGAAGTCCAGGTCGCCGGCGCGCAGCTCGGTGGCCAGCAGGTCGAACGGACTTTCGTTGGTGATCACCCGCACGCCGGGATGCTCGGCGGTGAGGCGGACGATGGCCTCGGGCAGGATGCGCGTGCGCCCCAGCGGCAGCGCGCCGACGTGCACCACGCCCTGCAGGCTGCCGCGCATGGCGCTGAGGTCGGTCTCGATGTGGCGCAGCTCGTTGAGCGCGCGGCGGATCGGAAAGAGGATCTCGTGGCTCGCCCGCGTCGGCTGCAGGCCGCGCGGGGTGCGCTCGAACAGTGGCCGGCCGCAGCCGCCCTCCAGCACCTTGAGCGCCGAACTGACCGCCGGCTGGCTGAGGCCGAAGTGGCTGGCCACGGTCTGCATGTGGCGCGTCTCGCAGAGCTTGACGAAGACCTCCAGGCGCCGCCCCTGGAACAGGTACAGCGGCTCTACCGGCGCCGCGCCCAGCACCCTGGGCACGCTCTCCAGCTCGGCCAGCACGCGGCGCGCGCGGGGCAGCACGCAGTCGCCGTAGTCGGTCAGGCGCATGCCGTTGGCGTGGCGCTCGAACAGCGGCGCGTCGAGCCGCGCCTCCAGCTCGGAGATGGCGCGGGTGACCACCGACTGCGCGCGGAACAGCGCCTCCGAGGCCCGCGACACGCTGCCCAGGTCCGCCACGCGGACGAAGGCGCGGACCTGCATCAGGTTCGGCAGCTCAAAGTCGCTCATATCCCCTCCCGGCGCGCAGCCCTACTCCGACGGGACTATGCCCAGCCCTCCCGACAAGCGCAATAAGCAGAACGCATACCTCCAACAACTGAACGCATTAGTCCGCCGTGGCCCTCGGTGACATCCTCGACACATTCCCAACCGGAGCCCACCCACATGAACGCAGCACAAAAATCCGCCCTGGTGGTCAGCGCCCATTCCGCCGATTTCGTCTGGCGCGCCGGTGGCGCCATCGCCCTGCACGCCGAGCAGGGCTACGCCGTGCACATCGTCTGCCTGTCCTTCGGCGAGCGCGGCGAATCCGCCAAGCTGTGGCGCAAGGGCGAGATGACCGAAGAGAAGGTCAAGGCCGCGCGCCGCGAGGAAGCCCTGGCCGCCGCCGAAATCCTCGGCGCCAGCGTCGAGTTCTTCGACATCGGCGACTACCCGATGCGCGCCGACCAGGACACCCTGTTCCGCCTGGCCGACGTGTTCCGCCGCGTGCAGCCGGAATTCGTCCTCAGCCACTCGCTGAAGGACCCGTACAACTACGACCACCCGCTGGCCATGAACCTCGCCCAGGAGGCGCGTATCATCGCCCAGGCCGAAGGCTACAAGCCGGGCGAGAAGATCGTCGGCGCGCCGCCCGTATACGCCTTCGAACCGCACCAGCCGGAGCAGTGCGAATGGCGCCCGGACACCTTCCTCGACATCACCGGCGTGTGGGACAGGAAGTACGCCGCCATCCAGTGCATGGCCGGCCAGGAACACCTGTGGGAGTACTACACCCGCGTCGCCCTGCAGCGCGGCGTGCAGGCCAAGCGCAACGTCGGCATCACCAGCGCGCGCAACATCGTCTACGCCGAAGGCTTCCAGAGCATCTTCCCGCGCGTGACGGAGAACCTGGCATGAGCGCGCTGATCGGCAAGACCGGCATCGTGGTGCGCAACATCCCCCGCGCAGCGCCGGAAGTGATCGACGAACTCGGCCGCCTCGGCGTGGCCACCGTGCACGAGGCCCAGGGCCGCAAGGGCCTGCTGAACACCGGCATCCGCCCGATCCAGCAGGGCGTGGCGGTGGCCGGCAGCGCGGTGACCGTGCTGGTGGCGCCGGGCGACAACTGGATGTTCCACGTCGCCGTCGAACAGTGCCGCCCCGGCGACCTGCTGGTGGTGGCGCCCAGCTCGCCGTGCAGCGACGGCTATTTCGGCGACCTGCTGGCCACCTCGCTCAAGGCCCGCGGCGTGCGCGGCCTGGTCATCGACGCCGGCATCCGCGACAGCCACACCCTGCGCGAAATGGGCTTTGCGGTCTGGTCCAGGGCCATCAACGCCCAGGGCACGGTGAAGGAAGTGCTCGGCTCGGTGAACCTGCCGCTGCTGTGCGCCGGGCAACTGGTGAACGCCGGCGACATCATCGTCGCCGACGACGACGGCGTGGTCGTGGTGCGCCACGGCGAAGCGGCCCAGGTGCTGGAAGCCGCACGCAAGCGCGCCGATTTGGAAGAACAGAAGCGCCTGCGCCTGGCCGCCGGCGAACTCGGCCTGGACATCTACGAGATGCGCCCGCGCCTGGCCGCCAAGGGCCTGCGCTACGTGGACAGCCTCGACGAACTGGGAGGCTGAACATGAGCCAGACCCGCATCCCCTGCCTGCTCATGCGCGGCGGCACCTCCAAGGGCGCCTACTTCCTCGGCACCGACCTGCCCGCCGACGCCGGGTTGCGCGAGCGCGTGCTGCTGGCGGTGATGGGCTCGCCGGACAAGCGCCAGATCGACGGCCTCGGCGGCGCCGACCCGCTGACCAGCAAGGTCGCCATCGTCCAGGCCTCGCGCCGCGAGGACGCCGACGTCGACTACCTGTTCGCCCAGGTGCTGGTGGACGAGGCGCGGGTGGACTACGGGCAGAACTGCGGCAACATCCTCGCCGGCGTCGGCCCCTTCGCCATCGAGCGCGGCCTGGTGCCGGTGCGCGGCGCCAGCACGGCGGTGCGCATCTTCATGGAGAACACCGGGCAGATCGCCGTGGCGCACGTCCCCACGCCCGACGGCGAGGTGGAATACGCCGGCGAAACCCGCATCGACGGCGTGCCCGGCAGCGCCGCGCCGCTGGTGGTGGAATTCGCCGACGTGGCCGGCTCCAGCTGCGGCACCCTGCTGCCCACCGGCAACGCCCGCGACACTTTCGACGGCATCGAGGTCACCTGCATCGACAACGGCATGCCGGTGGTGCTGCTGCGCGCCGAGGACCTGGGCCGCAGCGGCTGCGAGAGCCGCGAGGAACTGGACGCCGACGCCGAGCTGAAGGCGCGCCTGGAATCCATCCGCCTGCAGGCCGGCCCGCGCATGAACCTGGGCGACGTCGGCCAGCGCAACGTGCCGAAGATGTGCCTGGTCTCGGCGCCGCGCCAGGGCGGGGCGATCAACACCCGCTCGTTCATCCCGCACCGCTGCCATGCCTCCATCGGCGTGTTCGGCGCGGTGAGCGTGGCCAGTGCCTGCCTGGTGCAAGGCTCGGTAGCGCAGGACGTCGCTCGCGCTGGCAAAGGCGAGGTGCGGCGCCTGGCGGTGGAACATCCCAGCGGCGAATTCAGCGTGGAAATCCGCCTGAACGACGGGCGCATCGCCGGCTGCGGCCTGGTGCGCAGCGCGCGCCTGCTGTTCGACGGCCAGGTGTGCATTCCCCGCGCGGTGTGGGCCGGCCACTGACCCGGGCGAACCGCGCGGCGCTCTGCCGCGCGGCTTTGACACAAATCATCGCAGTTGTAAAAAAACGGTAAATGCGAGTGATTCCAACTCGCTTCTGTCGTATCTATGGGCGTTTCCCAACCGCCCGCCATCTTCGGCGCCTCAGGAAAACCTCCATGCAAGCCCGAGCCCTTCCCCTCTCCCGCCGCCTGCTGGCCTGCGCGGCCGCCGCCGTCACCAGCGCCTTCCTGCTCCTCCACCCCGCCGGCGCCAGCGCCGCCAGCCTGGACACCGCCTTCGGCCCGGTGCAGGTCAAGGACCACCCGCAGCGCGTGGTGGCCCTGGGCGAGAACACCCTCGACGCCGCCCTCGCCCTGGGCGTGCAGCCCCTGGGCGCGCTGGCCAGCCGCGGCGGCAGCGACATTCCCGAATACCTCAAGGCCAAGGCCGGCAAGCTGCCGCTGGTGGGCACCGTGCGCGAGGTCAACCTGGAGGCCGTGCTCAAGCTGCGCCCGGACCTGATCCTGGCCAGCCCCGGCCTGACCCGCGAGCAGTACGCCAAGCTCAGCCTGATGGCGCCCACCGTGGTGCCCAAGGGAGGGGCCCTGGAGGACTGGCGCGCGGCCTTCCGCACCTACGCCGCGGCCCTGGACAGGAACGCCGAGGCCGAGCAGCGCCTGAACGAACTCGACCAGCGCATCGCCGGGCTGCGCCCGCGCCTGCCGGCCGACGCCAGCCTGAGCGTGGTGCGCTGGAACCCGCAGGGGCCGATCATGATGTCCAGCCACCTGTTCGCCGGCCAGTTGCTCGACCAGTTGGGCCTGCGGCCCAACCCGCTGGCGGCGCAGCAGACCCAGCGCCCGCACACCGACATCCTCAGCCTGGAGAACCTGTCCAAGGCCGATGCCGACTGGATCTTCCTCGCCACCCTCAACCCCGACGGCGAGAAGGCCCTGGCCGAAGCCCGCCAGCAACCGGCCTTCACCCGCCTGAAAGCGGTGCGGGCCGGGCACCTGGCAAGCGTCGACGGGCAGATCTGGAGCAGCAGCTCCGGCTACCTGGCTGCCCAGCAGGTGCTGGATGACGTGGAGAAGGCGCTGGCCAACTGATGCTGCCCGCGCGCCTGCCCCAGCCGCTGGCCCTCGGGCTGGCGGCTTCGCTTCTGTTGTTGCTGTGCCTGGCCAGCCTGCTGCTGGGCGCTGGCGACGCCGGCCCCTGGGCCAGCCTGCAAGCCTTGTTCGGCGGCGCCGACGAAGACACCCGCTTCGTCGTCGGCGTGCTGCGCCTGGCGCGCACCGAGCTGGCCCTGCTGGTGGGCATGGCCCTGGGCGCCGCCGGCCTGCTGTTGCAATCGGTGACACACAACCCGCTGGCCGAGCCCGGCCTGCTGGGCGTCAGCGCCGGCTCGGCCTTCGCCGTGACCCTGGCGATCAACCTCGGCGCCACTGCCGCCGGCCTCAACCTGGCGGTGGCCGTGCTCGGCGCCCTGGGCGGCTGCCTGCTGGTGCTGGCAGTGTCGCGCCTGCGCGGGGTGGGCGACGACCCGGTGCGCCTGGTGCTGGCCGGGGTGGCCTTCTCCGGCCTGCTCACCGCCCTGAGCAGCCTGGCGCTGCTGTGGGACCAGCGCACCGCCGACGAAGTGCGCTTCTGGGTGGTCGGCAGCCTCGCCGGCCGGCCGCTGGACACCCTGCACTGGAGCCTGCCGGGGCTGCTGCTCGGCCTGCTGGTGGCACTGCCGCTGGTCCGCCCGCTGGCCGCCCTGGCCCTGGGCGAACGCGTGGCCAGCGGCCTCGGCCACCACCCGCAGCGGGTGCGCCTGGCCACCCTGCTGGCGGTGGCGCTGCTGGTGGGCACGGCCAATGCCGCCGCCGGCCCCATCGCCTTCCTCGGTCTGATCGTGCCCTTCATCGCCCGCCGCCTGGTGGGCAGCGACATCCGCAGCTGCTTCGGCCTGTGCCTGCTGCTGGGGCCCTGCGTACTGCTGCTGGCCGACATAATCGCGCGCCTGCTGGTGCGCCCCTACGAGATGCCGGTGGGGGTGGTCACCGCCTTCGTCGGCGCGCCCATCCTCATCGCCGTGGTGCGCTCGCACCGCCTGCCGACGCTGCAACGCCAATGAACGCGCCCTCTCCCCACGGCTACGGCCTGCTGCGCCTGGGCCGGCTGTCGCTGCTCTGGCACCGCCGCAGCCTCATGGTCGGCCTGGCGTTGCTGGCGGCGCTGGCCGCCGCCTTCGTGTTCTGCCTGAGTGGCGACGGCCTCGGCGCCGGCCAGGCCATCGCCACCCTGCTCGGCCAGGGCGACCCCTTCCAGCAACTGCTGGTGCGCGAGCTGCGCCTGCCGCGCCTGCTCGCCGGCCTGCTCAGCGGCGCCGCCCTGGGCGCCGCCGGCTGCCTGATGCAGACCCTGGCGCGCAACCGCCTGGCCACCCCGGGCATGGTCGGCCTGGACAACGGCGCCACCGCCTTCGCCGTGGCCTCCATAGTCGCGGTGCCGACCAGCCTGGCGCCCTCGGCCCTGGCCCTGACCGGCGCCGCCAGCGCTGCCGCGCTGACCTTCCTGCTCGCCGCCGGGGCCGGCGCCCGCGGCTATCGCTTCATCGTCGTCGGCCTGGGCATAGGCGCGCTGTTCGGCGCCCTGACCAACCTGATGCTGGCCCGCGCCGACATAGACGCGGCCAACGCCGCCTATCCCTGGACCGTCGGCAGCCTCAACGCCCGCCCGCCGCTGGCCGTGTGGCTGCTGGCCGGCGGCCTGGCCCTGGGCCTGCCGGCGGCGCGCCTGCTGACGCGGCCACTGACGACGATGCGCTTCTCCGACAGCGTGGCCATCGGCCTGGGCGTGCGCCTGGGCGCCATGCGCATCGCCACCCTGGCGCTGAGCGTGGCCCTCACCGGGCTGGCCGTGGCGGTGGCCGGGCCGGTCGGCCTGGTGGCGCTGATCGCCCCCGAGGCAGCGCGCTACCTGGGCGGCCAGCACGGCGTGCCGGTGCTCAACGCGGCCCTGGCCGGCGCCCTGCTGACGCTTTTGGCCGACTGGCTGGGGCGCACCCTGCTGGCGCCCATCGAAATCCCCGTGGGCATCGTCATGGCGGTGATAGGCGCGCCCTACCTGCTGTGGATCATCCTGCGCCAACCCTCCGGGAGACAGCCATGAACCCGAACCCCAGCGCCCCGCTGGAAACCCGCGGCCTGTGCATGGCCTACGGCAAGCGGCCGATCATCGAAGGCCTGGACCTGCGCCTGCCGGCCGGCCAGGTCACCGCCATCGTCGGCCCCAACGGCTGCGGCAAATCCACCCTGCTGGCGGGCCTGGCGCGCCTGCAGAAGCCCAGCGGCGGCGCCGTGCTGCTCGACGGCAAGGCCATCGCCAGCCTGCCGTCGAAGGAAGTGGCGCGGCGCCTGGCGCTGCTGCCCCAGGACGCCAGCGCCCCGGACGGCCTCACCGTGGCCGAGCTGATCCGCTTCGGCCGCCAGCCGCACCAGGGCCTGTTCCAGCAATGGAGCGCCGAGGACCAGAAGGTGGTGGACACCGCCCTGGCCGCCGCCGACCTCGGCGAGCTGGCCGAGCGGCCGCTGGAATCCATGTCCGGCGGCCAGCGCCAGCGCGCCTGGATCGCCATGGCCATCGCCCAGGACACCCCGCTGCTGCTGCTCGACGAACCCACCTCGGCGCTGGACCTGGGCCACCAGATCGAGGTCTTCGAATTGATCCGCCACCTGGCCGAAGCCGGCAAGACGGTAGTGATGGTGGTCCACGACCTGTCCAGCGCCTGCCGCTACGCCGACCACCTGGTGGCGATGAAGGGCGGCCAGGTGCTGGCCGAGGGCGCGCCGGCCCGGGTGGTGACGGCGGAACTGGTGGAGGCGCTGTATGGCGTGCGCTGCACCCTGCTGAGCGATCCCTACAGCGGCACGCCGCTGATCGTTGGGGCCAGTCGGGTGCGAGCTTGCTTTTCGTAGGAGCGAGCTTGCTCGCGAATGGGGTTTCCCGGGATTTCGGCGCCAAGACTGAGAGCACCCTCTCCCTAACCCTCTCCCTGAAGGGAGAGGGGACCGTTGGGCAGACACGGATGTTCTGGAGTCAGCCGGCAGCACCGTTGGTTTCCGACTGAAGCCATTCCTCCTCTCGGCACGGACAAGCCCCCTCTCCCTTCAGGGAGAGGGCTGGGGAGAGGGGACGGGCTTCGACATCGCTCCGGAGCAAGGCTTGACGCCATTGTTCGCGAGCAAGCTCGCTCCTACGAGAAAAGCACCATCCCCCCCAGCACCTCAGATGCGACGAAATGCCAGCACCCAGCCATTGCCCCGCCCCCACCGCCAATGGGATCATTTGCAATTGCTTTTTGTTCTCATCCATGGCTGATCACGTGTCACCGCAACTACTCCTCGTGGAAGACGACGCCCACCTGCGCCCGGACCTGGAACGCCACTTCCTGGCCCGCGGCTTCGCCGTGCGCGCCTGCGAGAACGGCACCCAGGGCCTGGCCGCGCTGCGCGAGGGCCGCTTCGACCTGGTGCTGCTGGACATCATGCTGCCCGGCGTCGACGGCCTCAGCCTGCTCGACGAACTGCGCCGCCGGCAGACCGTGCCGGTGATGCTGATGTCCGCCCTGGGCGCCGAGCAGGACCGCATCAGCGGCTTCACCCGCGGCGCCGACGACTACCTGCCCAAGCCCTTCAGCCTGGCCGAGCTGGACGCCCGGGTCGACGCCCTGCTGCGCCGCGTGGCCCTCGACCGGCGCCCGGCCGAGCCGCGCAGCGAAGGCGGCCTGAGCCTCGACGAAGAGGCCCGCGATGTCACCCACCAGGGCCGCGCCGCCGGCCTCACCGGCTCCGAATACCGCCTGCTGGCGACCTTGCGCGCCCACCCCGGCGAGGCGCTGAGCAAGGCCTTCCTCTACCAGAGCGTGCTGCACCGCGCCTACACCCGCCTGGACCGCGGCCTGGACGTGCACGTCTGCAACCTGCGCCGCAAGCTCACTGCCATCGGCGCGCAGCACCTGCAGATCCAGGCGGTGCGCGGCCAGGGCTACGTGCTGGTCGAAACGGACGGCGCCTGATGCGCCGCCACCCGCTGCTGTGGAAGCTAGCCCTGCTGCAGGTGGGCTTCTGCCTGACGCTGACCTGGCTGATCTGGAACTGGGGCCTGTCGGTGGAACGCAGCACCTACTTCCTCGACGAAGCCGACCGCCTGTACCTCGCGCGCTACGCCCTGCAGGCCGAGCAGGCCTGGCGCCAGGGCGGCGCGGCCGGCGCCGAAGCCTTCCGCCGCCAGCTGGAACGCGAGGAAGACACCTGGGTCGCCCTGGTCGGCCCGCGCCTGGAAAGCCTCGGCACCACCGCGCTGAGCGCCGAGGAAGCCAGCCACCTGACCTTCATGCGCAAGCTCGACTGGCCCATGAGCCGGCGCCTGCAGGACGAGCTGCCCTACGTCAGCATCGAATTCCCCGAACGCCCCGAGGACGGCCGCCTGGTCATCCAACTGCCCGAGCGCCTGCTGCCCAGCGGCCTGACGCCCTGGACCCACGTCATCACCCACGGCGTGGCGCCGACCCTGCTGGCCCTGCTGCTCGGCCTGGCCCTGTACCGCCACCTGGTGGTGCCGCTCAACCGCCTGCGCGACCGCGCCGACGCCCTGCGCGCCGACGACCTCGACAGCCCCGGCCTGCCGCTGCAGGAACGCCGCGACGAACTGGGCGAGCTGGCCCAGGCCTTCGAACACATGGCCGCGCGCCTGCGCCAGAGCCTGGCCCAGCAGCGCCTGCTGCTGCGCACCCTGTCCCACGAACTGCGCACGCCCCTGGCGCGGCTGCGCATCGCCCATGACAGCGAGCTGCCGCCGGAGCAGTTGCGCCAGCGCCTGGGCCGCGAAGTGGCCGACATGCAGCGGCTGCTGGAAGACACCCTCGACCTGGCCTGGATGGACACCGAGCACCCGCAACTGCCCACCGAACCGGTGCTGGTGCTCTCGGTGTGGGAGGCGCTGCGCGAGGACGCCTGCTTCGAAAGCGGCTGGGAGCCAGCGCGCCTGCCCTGCTCGCTGGGCACCGAGTGCTGCGCGCAGGTGCACCTGGACAGCCTGGCCCAGGCCCTGGAGAACCTGCTGCGCAACGCCATCCGCCACTCACCGGCGGGCGGCCGCGTCAGCCTCGACGGCTGGCGCGAGGGCCGGCACTGGCACCTGTGCCTGCGCGACCAGGGCCCCGGCGTGGCCGAGGCCGACCTGGAGCGCATCTTCGAGCCCTACCAGCGCCTGGAAGGCAGCGGCGCCGGCTTCGGCCTGGGCCTGGCCATCGCCCGCCGCGCCATCGAGCTGCAGGGCGGCCGCCTGTGGGCCACCAATGCCCACCCCGGCCTGTGCCTGCACCTGCTGTTGCCGGCGGCCTGGAAGTGTTTAGAAAGTTAATGCGCTTTACTCGCAATTGTGAGTAATTATCATCTTCGATCTCTCGCCTTCAGGCTGAACTTCCGGAGATCGAAGATGTCGTCCCGTGCCCAACCCCTAGTCCCCTTCCTGCTGCTGTCCAGCTGCCTGCTGGCCAGCGCCGTCCACGCCGCCAGCCAGGACGAGCAGCCCGTCGAACTGGACAGCCAGACCGTGGTCGCCACCGCCCAGGAAGAGACCAAGCAGGCTCCGGGCGTGTCCGTCATCACCGCCGAGGACATCGCCAAGCGGCCGCCGGCCAACGACCTGTCGCAGATCATCCGGACCATGCCGGGGGTCAACCTGACCGGCAACTCCACCAGCGGCCAGCGCGGCAACAACCGGCAGATCGACATCCGCGGCATGGGCCCGGAGAACACCCTGATCCTGGTCGACGGCAAGCCGGTCAGCAGCCGCAGCTCGGTGCGCTACGGCTGGCGCGGCGAGCGCGACACCCGCGGCGACACCAACTGGGTGCCGGCCGACCAGGTCGAGCGCATCGAGGTCATCCGCGGCCCGGCGGCGGCGCGCTACGGCTCCGGCGCCATGGGCGGGGTGGTGAACATCATCACCAAGCAGGCGGCCAAGCAAACCCACGGCAACCTCACCGTCTACCAGAACTTCCCGCAGCACGGCGACGAAGGCGCCAGCAAGCGCGTGAGCTTCGGCCTCAACGGCCCGCTGACCGACACCCTCAGCTACCGCGTCTACGGCAACCTGGCCAAGACCGACGCCGACGACTGGGACATCAACTCCGGCCACGAATCGGCGCGCACCGGCAACCAGGCCGGCACCCTCCCCGCCGGCCGCGAAGGCGTGCGCAACAAGGACATCAACGGCCAGCTGAGCTGGAAACTGGCGCCCAACCAGAGCCTCGAGTTCGAGAGCGGCTTCAGCCGCCAGGGCAACATCTACACCGGCGATACCCAGAACACCAACAGCAACGCCAACGTGAAGAGCATGCTGGGTCACGAGACCAACATCATGTACCGCGAGAACTACTCGCTCACCCACCGCGGCGACTGGGACTTCGGCAGCTCGATGGCCTACCTGCAGTACGAGAAGACGCGCAACAGCCGCATCAACGAAGGCCTGGCCGGCGGCACCGAGGGCATCTTCAGCAACACCGACTTCTACACCTCGACCCTGCGCGACCTGACCGCCCACGGCGAAGTCAACCTGCCGCTGCACGCCTGGCGCGACCAGACCCTGACCCTGGGCAGCGAGTGGAACCAGCAGAAGCTCGACGACCCCAGCGCCAACACCCAGACCACCACCGAGGGCGGCTCGGTCGCAGGCCTGACCAGCAGCGGCCGCGACACCACCTCGCAGGCGCAGATCTTCTCGCTGTTCGCCGAAGACAACATCGAGATCCTCCCCGGCACCATGCTCACCCCGGCGCTGCGCTTCGACCACCACAGCATCGTCGGCGACAACTGGAGCCCGTCGCTCAACCTGTCCCACGCGCTGACCGACACCCTCACCCTGAAGGCCGGCATCGCCCGCGCCTACAAGGCGCCGAACCTGTACCAGCTCAACCCCGACTACCTGCTCTACAGCCGCGGCCAGGGCTGCTACGGGCAGACCACCAGTTGCTACCTGCAAGGCAACGAGGACCTCAAGGCCGAGACCAGCGTCAACAAGGAACTGGGCATCGAGTACAAGGACGACGGCTGGGTCGCCGGGCTGACCTACTTCCGCAACGACTACAAGAACAAGATCGACTCCGGCCTGACCCCGGTGGGCAGCGCGACCGGCGGCACCGGCAGCTACGCCAACGCCGCGATCTACCAGTGGGAGAACGTGCCCAAGGCACTGGTCGAGGGCCTGGAAGGCACCCTGAGCATCCCGCTGGCCGCGCAGCTGACCTGGAACAACAACTTCACCTACATGCTGCAGTCGAAGAACAAGGAAACCGGCGACGTGCTCTCGGTGACGCCGAAGTACACCCTCAACTCCATGCTCGACTGGCAGGCCAGCGACGACCTCTCGCTGCAGCTGAGCGTGGCCTGGTACGGCAAGCAGAAGCCGAAGAAGTACGACTACCACGGCGACCGCGTGACCGGCAGCGCCAACGACCAGCTCTCGCCCTACGCGCTGACCGGCGCCAGCGGCACCTACAAGATCAGCAAGAACCTCAGCCTCACCGCCGGCGTCGACAACATCTTCGACAAGCGCCTGTACCGCGCCGGCAACGCCCAGGGCGTGACCAACATCGCCGGCGCCGGCGCCGCCACCTACAACGAACCCGGCCGTACCCTCTACACCAGCCTGACCGCGTCCTTCTGAGGACCACCCGGCCCCCGCTCCCGGCGGGGGCCGGCAGACGAGATCGCCTGATGAAAACCACCACCCTGCCCCTGGTCCTGGCGCTGGCACTGGCCGCGCCGGCCCCGGCGGCCCTGGCGCAACCGGCGCCGGACCAGAAGATGGACACCACCTTGCTGCAACGCCAGGACCTGGCCTACCGCTTCACCCAGCTGGACCTCGACTCCGCCGACGGCCGGCGCCACTACCGCCTGTGGGTCGGCAAGCCCCAGCGCCCGGCGCCCGCCGCCGGCTACCCGGTGCTGTGGATGCTCGACGGCAACGCCGCCCTCGGCGCGCTCGATGCCGCCAGCCTGGACAAGCTCGCCAGCGGCCAGGCGCCGCTGCTGGTCGCGGTCGGCTACCAGACCGAGCAGCGCATCGAACGCAACGCCCGCACCTACGACTACACCCCGCCGCTGCCCGGCGAAGCCAGGCAACTCGACCCGCTGACCGGCCAGCCCAGCGGCGGCATCGACGCCTTCCTCGACCTGCTGCGCCAACGCATGCGCCCCATGGTCGCCGCCGTCGCCCCCATCGACGCCAGCCGGCAGACCCTCTGGGGCCACTCCTACGGCGGCCTGGCCGTGCTCCACGCCCTGTTCACCCGCCCCGGCGAGTTCAACACCTACGCCGCCGCCAGCCCCTCGCTGTGGTGGCACGACGGCGCCATCGTCCGCGAAGCCGCCGGCCTGCAACAACGCCTGGGCGAAAGCCGCCCGCGCCTGCTGCTGATGCGCGGCGGCGACGAACCGGGCAACCCGCGCGGCCCGCTGAAAGGCGACGCCGAACGCCCGGCCCGCGAACTGAGCGCCGACCTGGCCAAGGTGCCGGGCCTGCAGGTGCAGTACCAGCGGTTCGATGGTCTGGGTCATGGGCCCATGTTGCCGGCGTCGCTGCGTTATGTGCTGGAGCATTACCCGTAACCGAGGCGCGCCGGGGAGCAAGGTCAAACGGCGGATAACCGCGAACGGTTATCCGCCCTACGCCAGGTCCACCCGGTGATGCAGGGCGTACAACCGTTCGCAGAAATGACGATGTACAAGGATGACACCTGACCCCCAGCCCACTCAGGACAGCCCCCTCTCCCTTCAGGGCGGGGCGCGCAGTCGAGGGTTGGGGAGAGGGCGTTCTTATCCCCAACACCTACGCCACCGGTAACCCCTGTTCGCGAGCAAGCTCGCTCCTACGAAAAGCCAAAAAGCCGAAAAGCCAAAGCCATCCCCTCCGCTCTTCCCCCTTTTCCACACTGGCAATGAAGTTTGCGGCAGGAGCACAATCCGGAGTTCGCCCCTCCCCAGGAAGCCCCCGGATGCCCGACAGCCTGCATGCGGCCCTGCGCCACTTCGTTTCCACCCTGCGCCACGACCCGGCCTTCCGCTCCCTGCGCCTGGTGCAGCGGCACAGCCTCGATTGCGGCGTGACCCGCGACCAGCCCGACCCGGTGCGCCACGGCCTCGACCAGGGCGCCATGCTCTGCGCCGAGGTCGATGGCGTGGAAGCCTTCGCCGCCACCAGCGACCTGAGCGAACAGGGCCTGCGCCAGGCCTTCGAACGTGCCCGCCAGCTCGCCGCCGGCATCGCCGCCCGCGCCCTGCCGCGCCCGGCCCAGGCCGGCGCCGACCTCGGCCGCCAGCGGCGCAGCAGCCCGAACCTCGACACCCCGCTGCCGGACCTGGCGCAATGGCTGGACCTGCTGCGCGCGGAATGCGCCGCGGTGCCGCGCGAGGAACGCATCGTCGACTGGAGCGCCAGCCTGCGCGTGGTGCGCGAGCAACAGCTGTACCTCGACCGCCACGGCAGCGACCTGCTGCACGAGACCCAGCGCCTCTACCCCTGGCTGTCGGTGACCGCCTTCGACGGCCGCCAGAGCCAGACGCGCACCTTCGACGTGGCGCGCCAGGGCGGCGCCGAGGTGGTGCTGCACAGCGGCTTCGCCGGCGCCGCCGCGCGCATCGCCGACGAGGCCCTGCAACTGCTGCTGGCGCCCAACACCCCGGAAGGCACCCGCGACCTGCTGCTGATGCCCGACCAGATGATCCTGCAGATCCACGAATCCATCGGCCACCCGCTGGAGCTGGACCGCATCCTCGGCGACGAGCGCAACTACGCCGGCACCAGCTTCGTCACGCCGGACATGTTCGGCCATTACCAGTACGGCTCGCCGCTGCTCAACGTCAGCTTCGCCCCGGACGTGCCCGACGAACTGGCCAGCTACGCCTACGACGACGAAGGCACCCCCGCCGAGCGCCGGCTGCTGATCGCCGGCGGCATCCTTCAGCGCCCCCTGGGCGGCGCCCTGTCCCAGGCCCGCAGCCAGCTCGCCGGGGTGGCCAACAGCCGCGCCAGCAGCTGGAACCGCGCGCCCATCGACCGCATGGCCAACCTCAACGTCGAGCCCGGCGACCAGAGCCTGGCGCAACTGATCGGCGGCATCGAAAAAGGCATCCTCATGGCCACCAACCGCTCCTGGTCCATCGACGACGCGCGCAACAAATTCCAGTTCGGCTGCGAATGGGGCCAGCTGATCGAAAACGGCGAACTCGCCGGCGTGGTGCGCAACCCCAACTACCGCGGCATCTCCGCGCAGTTCTGGCGCAGCCTGGGCGCGGTGGGCGACGCCTCCACCTTCAGCGTGCTGGGCACCGCCAACTGCGGCAAGGGCGAGCCCAACCAGGCGATCACCGTCGGCCACGCCTCGCCGGCCTGCGTGTTCAAGGACGTCACCGTGTTCGGAGGGCAGGCCTGATGCAACTGCGACTGTCCCCCGACCACCTGCGCGAACTCGCCGACTGGCTCAAGGGCCGGCTGCGCGGCGACGAGGAATTCAGCCTGTGGCTCGCCGCCGAGGACTCCGACTTCGTGCGCTTCAACCACGCCCGGGTGCGCCAGGCCACCCGCGTGCTGCAGATCGAGGCGCAGCTGCGGCTGATCCGCGGCGCGCGCCACGCCAGCCTGGAACTGAGCCTGACCGGCAGCGCGGAGGAAGACCGCCAGCGCCTGCAGCAAGGCCTGGAACAACTGCGCGGCACCCTGGAAGTGGTCCCGGAAGACCCGTACCTGCTGCTGGAGGACGAGCCCTGGACCCGCGTCCAGGAAGCCCCCGGCCGCTTGCCGGAAGTCCGCGAGGTGATCGACCAGGTGGACGCCCGGGCGCAAGGCCTGGACCTGGTCGGCATCTACGCCGGCGGCCCGCTGTACCGCGGCTTCGCCAACACCCGCGGCAGCTTCGGCTGGCACGCCGCCGGCAGCGCCAGCCTGGACTGGAGCCTGTTCGCCAGCAACGGCGAGGCGGTGAAGACCACCTACGCCGCGCGTGACTGGGATGCCGCCGCCCTGGGCCAGGCCTTCGTCCGCGCCCGCGAGCAGCTGGACTACCTGCAACGCCCACGGCGCACGCTGCAACCCGGCGCCTACCGCGCCTACCTGGCGCCGGCGGCGCTGGAGGAAATCATCTCGCTGCTGTGCTGGGGCGGCTTCTCCGCCCGCGAACTGGCCACCCGCCAGAGCCCGCTGCTGTCGCTGCACCTGGGCCATGCCAGCCTGTCGCCGCAGGTCAGCCTGGAGGAAGCGGCCAGCGCCGGCCTGGAACCGCTGTTCGACAGCGACGGCTTCCTGCGCCGCGACCAGGCGCTGATCGAGGGCGGGCGCATGGTCGGCCAACTGGTCAGCCCGCGCTCGGCGAAGGAATTCAACCTGCCCGCCTACGGCGCCAACAGCCACGAGACGCCGCAGTCCCTGGTCATGGCCGCCGGCGAACTGCCCGAGGACGAAGTGCTGGCGCGCCTGGGCACCGGCCTGTACATCGGCAACCTCTGGTACCTGAACTACTCG
This sequence comes from Pseudomonas citronellolis, assembly GCF_900112375.1. Classification (GTDB taxonomy): domain Bacteria; phylum Pseudomonadota; class Gammaproteobacteria; order Pseudomonadales; family Pseudomonadaceae; genus Pseudomonas; species Pseudomonas citronellolis. The sequence goes on from NZ_FOLS01000001.1 coordinate 385,871, forward strand.
GACCTGGCCGCCGCGCGCATCACCGGCATGACGCGCTTCGCCAGCTTCTGGGTGGAAGACGGCCGGATAGTCGCGCCCCTGGCCAGCATGCGCTTCGACAACAGCCTCTACAGCCTGCTCGGCGAACACCTGCAGGCGCTGACCCAAGAACGCTCGCTGCGCATCGACACCAACACCTACGGACGCCGCAGCGCAGCCACCCAGCTACTGCCAGGCGCGCTGGTGGAGCGTTTCACGCTGACGCTGTAGGGCGTACAACCGTTCGCGGTTGTACGCCGTTACACCCATCTCGACGTTGGCCTCCTAGTCAAGCCCGGAGCGCTCGGAAACGGGAGCTTCGGGTTCGAATCCGGCGCGCCCTGGGGCCAAGGTCAAACGGCGGATAACCGCGAACGGTTATCCGCCCTACGCCAAGCCCACCCGGTGATGCAGGGCGTACGACCGTTCGCGGGAATGACGATGTGCAAGGATGGCACCTGACTTCCCGCCCGCAGAGGACAGCCCCCTCTCCCTTCAGGGCGGGGCGCGCAGCCGAGGGTTGGGGAGAGGGCGCTCTTACCCCCAACACCGCAGCCACCGGGAGACACCCTTCGCGAGCAAGCTCGCTCCTACGAAAAGCCAAAGCCGCGCCCAAGGCCGTACGGCCAAACGGCGGATAACCGCGAACGGTTATCCGCCCTACGCCAGGCCCACCCGGTGATGCAGGGCGTACAACCGCTCGCGGGAATGACGATGTGCAAGGATGGCACCTGCCTTCCCGCCCGCTCAGGACAGCCCCCTCTCCCTTCAGGGCGGGGCGCGCAGCCGAGGGTTGGGGAGAGGGCGCTCTTGAACCCAACACCTGCGCCACCGGTA
>NZ_FOLS01000007.1:0-2609 GCF_900112375.1 Pseudomonas citronellolis
TGCTGCACGCGGGAGATCCACACCTTCTGGCCGTTGACCACGTACTTGTCGCCCTGGCGCACGGCGGTGGTCTTGATCTTGGTGGTGTCGGTGCCGGTGGTCGGCTCGGTGACGCCCATGGATTGCAGGCGCAGCTCGCCGCTGGCCAGCTTCGGCAGGTAATAACGCTTCTGCTCCTCGCTGCCGTTCCGCAGCAGGGTGAACATGTTGTACATCTGCCCGTGGATGGTCCCGGAGTTGCCGCCGCAGTGGTTCACTTCCTCGAGGATCACCGAGGCCTCGGCCAGGCCCAGGCCGGAGCCGCCGTACTCTTCCGGGATCATCGCCGACAGCCAGCCGGCCTCGGTCATGGCCTTGACGAAGGCTTCGGGGAAGCCCTTGCGCTCGTCGATCTCGCGCCAGTAGGCGCTGGGGAATTCCGCGCACAGGGCGCGCACGCCTTCGCGGATGGCCTGCAGTTCTTCCGGGGTGCTGCTCATGGGGGTTCCTCGATGGGGGTTCAGTCGAATTCCACTTCGCCGCGCTGGGCGATGCCGGCCGCGTTGCCGGCCCAGACCTCGGCCTTGCCGGGGCCGCTGGGGCGGCCACCCAGCTCGAACGGCTCGGGGCTGATCAGCGGGCGCAGGCCGCGGTAGGCGAAGCGGCGCAGGCGCGCCTGGGGGTTGGCGCGGCAGAAGGCGCGCAGGTTCAGGGTGGCGATCAGCGGGCCGTGCACCACCAGGCCGGGGTAGCCTTCGGCGCCGGTGACGTAGGGCCAGTCGTAATGGATGCGGTGGCCATTGAAGGTCACTGCGGAATAGCGGAACAGCAGCACCGGGCTGGGCTCGACCGCCTCGCGCCAGGCGCCTTCGGGCAGCACCTCGGTGCCGCCGAGCTTGGGCGGGCTGGGTTCGCGGTAGACGATGTCCTGCTCTTCGCGCAGGGCCAGGCGGCCGTCCTGGAGGTAGTCGTGGCGCAGGGTGACGAACAGCAGCGCGCCGGTGCGCCCGTGCTTTTCCTCGACCTTGAGGATGGTGGTCACCCGGCTGGCTTCGTGGCCGACACGCAGCGGCTCGTGAAACTCCAGGCGGCCGCCGGCCCACATGCGGTTGCGCCCATCCGCCGGCGGCAGGAAGCCGCCGCGCGCGGGGTGGCCTCGGGCACGGCGTCCTGGAAGAACGCCCAATGCCACAGCGGCGGCAGCGCGTCGCCGGCGGCGGGGGCCGGCTCGCCGAGGGTGGCGGCCAGGCGGCTGACCAGCAGCGTGCTCAGTTCTTCCTGGCTTTCCTGGGTGCGGCCTATCCAGGCTGCGTAGGACATTTCACTCATGGTTTCTCTTCCGTGGAAGTTTCCGAACAGGATGCCGAGGGGCTTGCGTTCCGAGAATCCGCATTTTCATAATCCGGCGTTAACCGAAACCGAACGCCACCCGGACGCCCTCATCATGCATTTCGACCTGGCCGACCTGCGCCTCTTCGTGCACATCGCCGAATCCCCCAGCCTGACCCAGGGCGCCCGCCGCGCGCACCTCTCGGCGGCCGCCGCCAGCGCCCGCATCAAGGCCCTGGAAAGCCAGCTCGACAGCCGCCTGCTGTACCGCGACAACCGTGGCGTGGAGCTGACCCCCAGTGGCCAGCGCCTGCTGCAGCACGCGCGCCTGATCCTGCGCCAGGTGGAGCGGCTCAAGGACGACTTCGGCGAACAGGGCGGCGACCAGGCCGGGCACATCCGCATCTTCGCCAACACCACGGCGGTCACCGAGTTCCTCCCGGAAGTGCTCGCCGGCTTCCTCGCCGAGCGCCCCGCCGTTACCGTGGACCTACAGGAGCGCCTGAACCGCGACATCGTCCGCGCCATCCTCGACGGCTCGGCGGACCTGGGCATCGTCGCCGGCCCGGTGCGCGCCGAGGGCCTGGAGATCCTCCATTTCAGCACCGACCACCTGGTGCTGGTGGTGCCGCCGGGCCATGCCCTGGAACGCCTGGGCCGCCCTACCCTGGCCGACACCCTCGGCTATTTCCACGTCGGCCTGCACGAGGGCAGCACCCTGCAGAGCTTCCTGCGCGAACAGGTGGAGCGCCTGGGCGGCACCCTCAACCTGCGCATCCAGGTGGCCAGCTTCGAGGCGGCCTGCCGGATGATCGAGGCCGGGGTGGGCATCGGCGTGCTCCCGGAAACCGCCGCGCGCCGACACCAGCGCAGCATGGGGTTGAGCATCCTGCAGCTGGATGAACCCTGGGTGGTGCGTGAGCGTAGTGTGTTGGTGCGGGAGCGCGAGGCGCTGCCGGGGTGTGCGCGGACGTTGGTGGAGTTGCTGCGGCGGGTGGGGGATGGGGGGGAGTGCTGTTTGTGAATGGGGTTTGCCGGGGGCTTGGGTGTTTGGTTTGAGAGCGCCCTCTCCCCAGCCCTCTCCCTGAAGGGAGAGGGGGCTGTTCGGAGTGGCCTGGAAGTCAGGCACCATCCTTCCAACCCGTCATTCCCGCGAACGCGGGAACCCAGAGACTTCTTGTTTGGGTGTAGCGCGCCGCTCCGAGTGCGTTGATGTCTCTGGTTTCGCCCCCTCGGGCGAGTCCCTTTTGTCAAACGGTGGAAGGCCACCCCCGCAAAAAGGAACCAAAAAGGCTTGCCCC